>CAVSOA010000020.1:0-74083 GCA_963729505.1 uncultured Solirubrobacterales bacterium | reverse complement strand
TGGCCACCGGGACGCCCGCCGGCGTCGGCTCGACGCGGAAGCCGCGCGTGTGGCTGAAGCCGGGCGACGAGGTCGTGATCAGCTCGCCGACGCTGGGCGAGCTTCGGACGCTGATCGGCTGACCGCCGACCTCGCCCAGGGCGACCGCCAGGTAGGCGGGCAGGAACCAGACCACGTAGAAGTAGAACCAGTGCGTCGCGCCGAGCTGGACCGCGACGACGATTGCGGCGGCGAGCGCGGCCACCTGGAGCACCGTCTTGGTGCGCGGGACGAACGCGAGGGCCAGCGCCAGCGCGATCGAGCCGATCCGGGTCAGGTCCTGGAGCCAGCCGAGGGACGGCGCCTGGCCCCAGAGGCTGAACGGCGAGCCGCGATTCGCCTGGTAGCCGAAGGTGCGGTCGTACAGCTCGCTGGGCCCGCCGTCGGGCAGGAACGGCGCGAAGAGGATGAGCAGCGGTCAGGCCGAACGCGACGCAGAAGAGCGCGATCCCTCGCCGGTCGCGCAGGCCGTGCTGCGCGGTGGCGAACAGGGGCGCCAGCGCCGCGGTCCCGAACTTCGCCGCCGCGCCGATCGCCAGCGCCACGCCGCGGCCCGGGGCGGATCGCAGGAGCGACGAGCGCCCAGACGAGGCTGGCGGCGACCAGCCCGTCGTTCACGTTCGCGTTCATGGCGTAGAGCGTCCACGGGCAGGCCAGCCACGCGAACGCCAGCGCGACGCCGAGCGCTCTGCCCGTCCTCCCCGTCGCGCATCCGCCTGCCGAGGGCGAACAGTCCCAGGACGACCAGGAGAGTCGAACGCGATCGAGGCGGCGTGGGCCGCCGGCACGTCGTCCCACTCGCCGTCCCAGGGAAAGGCAGCCTCGAACGGGACGTAGGCCAGGTAGTTCGCCGGCCCGTAGACGTCGCCGCGAAGGTCGATGCCGGGCGAGAACTCACCGTCGTAGAGCGCTTCGCCGTCGGTGATGCGGTCCGCGCCGATCACTCCGGCGACGCCCACGTCGATCACGCGGGAGTCGGCGACGTTCAGCGCGATACGTCCCGCTCCGAGCAGCACCGCGGCGATCGCCAGCCAGCGCACCGGAGCCCAGCCGAGCAAGGGGCCCGTGACGCTCAGCCGGCCGGAAGCCCGCGTAGAGCATGCGCAGCAGGACATAGCCCAGCACCGGGTAGGTGAGCGCCACCGACGCCTCGATCTCCGCGCGGTTGAAGAAGAAGAGCGACGCGCTCAGGCCGACGATGGCCAGCAGGTCGAGGTGGAGGAGCCGGAACGGGCGGCGGAAGTCGAAGAACGGCGCCACGAAGAGGAGGCACAGCGGGATCCAGACCCACGGTGAGTTGACCGCCTGGGCCACGGCGCCCTCGTAGCCGCGGGCCAGCTCGGCGCCGACCTGCTCGTCGTCCCAGGCCTCGAGCACCTCCCCGGTCCCGTCGTCGATCAGGACGCGAGCGACCTCGTCGTCGCCCGCGTAGAAGCTCACCTGCCATAGGCAGTCACCGCGGGTGAAGACCGAGGGACCCCGCTCCTCCCCCTCGCCGAGCTCCTCCTTCACAGCCGCGGAGTAGATCGCGATCGCCCGTGCCTCGCCGGCGCTCAGCTCGAAGCCGGCGGGACGGCCGGCTCCCGCGGGTTCGAGCGGCGGCACCGGCACCCCGCCGAAGGGGGGTTGCTCCGCCGGCCGGTAGCTCCTCCGCCGCGCAGGCGGAGAGCTCCTTCGCACCGGCCGGAGCCGGGATCGAGAGCGACAGGGCGGCAAGGGCGATCGCCGCCGGCGCGTGGCGCGGGAGCCTCATCGGGCGGGGAGGCTACGGAAGCTGGCTGCCGGCCCAGGCTGGTCTTCGGAGGCCCGCTCGTCGTCGCACGTCCTTTCACCCGTGACAGCGCGCGCCGGGCGAACCTGTTTCGCTTCCGCGCTGGATGACGCTGAGCTACGAGCGCTCGGGATCGGGCACGCCGGTCCTGCTGCTCCACGGCCTCGGCGGCTACGCCGGGCTGTGGCGGCCCGTGGTCGAGCGGCTCGAGGGCCACGTGACGTCATCGTGCCCGACCTGCCCGGCTTCGGCGGCTCGGCGCCGCTTGCCGAACGGCACCCCGGCGACGCGCGGCGGAGCTCGCCGAGCCCGGTGAAGGCGCTCTGCGACGAGCTGGGCGTCCTGAGAGCCGCACGTCGCCGGCAACTCGCTGGGCGCCTGGGTCGCGCTGGAGATGGCCAAGCGCGACCAGGTCGCCTCGGTGCTGGGCATCTCGCCGGCCGGCCTCTGGCGGAACGCCGCTGGGGCCGCGCAGCGTGGACAGCCAGGGGCTGGGCCGGCGCCTGCGCCCGCTGATCTGGCATTCTCCTGCGGACCGAGGCCGGGCGGGATCGGCTGCTGCGGCAGCACGATGGCGCAGGCCCGACCTCGTCCCGCCGGACGAGGCGCGGGACGTGGTGATGAACTACGTCGACGCGCCGGGCTACGCCGCGGCGAACGCCGGCGATGCGCGCGGCGCCGTTTTCGAGCACGAGGGCCTGATCGACGTTCCGGTGACGCTGGTGTGGGGCGAGAAGGACCGGCTGCTGTCGGCCCGCCCAGCAGCACCCGGCAGCCTCCCGGGCGCGCGGTTCTTCACCGCTGCCCGGACTGGGGCCATACGCCCACCTGGGACGATCCGGAGGGCGTCGCGAAGCTGATCCTCGAGACGAGCGCGGGCGGGCCTTCGGGAGTAGAGTCGCGCCCCGAATCTGGAAGCTGATCGCCGGGCCTGCCCGGCTGAAAGGAGAGCGCAGATGGGTTTCATGGACAAGATGAAGGACGCGGCCGCGCAGGCCGCCGACGCGGCCAAGGCCGGCGGCCAGGCGATGAGCGAGGGCATGTCGCCCGACACCGCCGCGACCGCGGCGAAGATGAACAAGCTCGCGACGTCCGGCGTCGAGCAGAAGGCGATCCTCACGGCGATGACGCCCACCGGCAAGACCTCGCTCGGCGGCGGCATCGAGCACACCCTGGTGGTCGAGGTCCAGCCGGTCGGCGGCGCGCCCTACAGCTGCACGTTCAAGCAGGACCTGATCCAGGGCTCCGTCGACGCCTTCTCAGCAGAAGATCGGCCAGGAGATCACCGTCAAGGTCGACCCGGACGACCCGCAGTCGATGGTCGCCTGGGGCTAGGCCTCAGGCCTCCACGGATCCAGCGGGGTCGAGCTGGCCGTCCGTCGGCCAGCTGAGCGTTGGCGTCGCCGAGCGCGTCGCTCTGAAGCTCGGCCAGCCGGTCGACGTCGGCCTCGGTGCTCATCGGCACCCAGCGTCTCGCCGAGGTTGATCTCGGCCGCCGCCACGGGCTCGGGGTCGAGCGCCTGCGCGGCGAAGACGACGATGCAGCCGCCGCCGCTCGACGGGTCGAGAGCTGACCTCCTCGCCGTCCTGGCTCGCGTAGGCCACCTGCACGCTGGCGTAGCCGTGTGAGTTGAGTTGTGGACGCCGGTGCTGACCGCGTGTGGATCTCGTCGCGTTCCACGCCGTCGACGCACTCGTCCGGCGCCGGGTCGAACGTCGCGCTCGGCCTCGCCGCCGGTCGAGCAGGATCACGCCGATGAGGACGCCGAGGGCGGCCATCGCGCCAATCGCGATCAGCGCCCGGGCGCGGTTGTTCTGCTGGCTCTCCACAGGTTTTATGGGCGGTGCCGGGCTCGAACCGGCGACCTACACCGTGTAAAGGTGCCGCTCTCCCAACTGAGCTAACCGCCCGCGGGATTATGCGGGTCGCTCGGCGCCACCGGCTCCCCGAGGCGTAGCGCCAGGGGCCGCGCGGTCAGGCCGTAGAGGACGACGGTCGCCGCGATCACCAGGAAGGTGACCGGGACGAGGAGGTCGCGCGTCCGGCACGTGCGCCTCGATCAGGTCCGCCTCGAAGCTGGAGACCGTCGCCGCCGCGACGATCCCGCGCGGCATCATCCAGGCGATCAGGCGCGCGCTCGTTGCGCGGCAAGCTCCGATCGGGCGCTGCTGATCGCGACGCTGAGCGGGCGGGCTACCAGGACGAGCAGCGCGACGAACGCGAGCCCCTCCACGCCCAGGTCGATGACCAACTGCGGGTCGACTCGCGCGGACAGGATCACGAACAGCGTCCCGAGCAGCAGGTTGACGAGGATCTGCGCCGAAGGCGGGCGCCCGCTCGACGATCTCGCGCTGTCGGTGGGCCATGACCACGCCCATGACGATCGCCGTCACCAGGCCGGCGTCCTCGCGGATCTCGCTGGCCGCCGGCGACGGCGAAGCAGGACGATGGCGAGGGTGGCGCTCGCCTCGAGCGCGGCGTCGAAGCGGCGCTTCCGCAGGAGGAGCGTCAGCAGCCCCGCGCCCACCAGCCCTGCGGCCAGCCCGACGCCGATCGGTCGTCGACGAACTCGCCCAGGTCGAATTGGCCGTCGCCGCTGACGACCGCGTGGAAGACGAGCACGGCGAGGATCGCGCCGATCGGGTCGACCAGGATCCCCTCCCAGCGCAGCACGGCGTCGGGCCTGGGCTTGGCGCGGACGAAGTCGAGGAGCGGCAGGACCACGGTCGGGCCCGACAGCGTCAGGACGGCGCCCAGGATGATCGCTATCCGGTGGTCGAGGCCGAGGATGAGCGCCGCGCCGGCGCCGCCGAGGCCCCAGGTGATCGCGACTCCGAAGGTCGTCAGCCTGAGGACGACGCGGACCGGCCCCGTGCTCGAGCTGCTTGCGGTGGAGCGACAGCGCGCCGTCGAAGAGGATCGCGCCCACGGCGAGCGCGACGATCGGGTCGAGCAGGTCGCCGAGGAGCTCGTCGGGATCGACGACGTCGATGACGTAGGGCCCGAGCAGCGACGCCCGACGATCAGCAGCGGGACGATCGCCGGGATGCGGAACTGCGCGGCGAGCAGCTGCGCGCGCCACCGCCGAGACCAGGATCAACGAGATCTCGAGGGTCGGGTTCTCCATGGCGGGTTAGTCGTCTTGGCCGAGGCGGCGGTACGCCGAGACGGAGTACGCCTGCGGCCGGGCGTGGAGGATCGGGTCGTCGGACGGCTCGATCCCGTCCGGGAGACGGGTCGGGTCGAAGACCTCGATGTGCCCGTCGCCCTCGGGGTCCTCGACGACGCGCCGTGATCTCGAGCCGGGCCGGCGACGAACGGTCTCGCGCTCGTCGGGCCAGAGCTCGGTGGGATCCGTCAGCGAGTCGTCCTCGCCCGGCGAGCTGGAAGATCAGCTCCATGGCCGCCGGCCCGGCGGCGAGCCGGGCCTCCAGCTCCTCGCGCAGGTAGTTGCGGCCCGCGCTCGCGCGCCTCGTCGTCGGGGAGGCGCTCCTCGCCGGCGACGGGGCGCCAGCTCCAGCGCACCCAGGTCTCGTTCGCCGTCGGCGTCGATCGAGCGCGAAGGCGTGCGGGCTGAAGTACGGCACCGTGACGAAGCTGGCGGGCGGCTCGGCGCCGAGGGTGGACTGGATCGCGAGCTGTGCCTCCGGGTGGCGCCCGAGGAACTCCCCGAGCGCCTCCATGTCGGGCTGCCCGGTCTCCGGGTCGGGCTTTCGCAGGCGCAGCAGCTCGAGGAAGTCCTCGGGCGTGCGAGCGACGAACACGGGCGGGCCGGCGGCGACGATGTCCCACTCGTCCGACTCGGTGTCCGCAGCTTCACCGCCATCCCGCCGCCGTCGCGGGCGGCGTCGTGCGACTCGGGCTTGCCGCTGGCCTTCGAGAATCGGATCAGCGCCGGCACGGCGTCGCCGGTCAGCTGCGACGGCGCTCGACAGAGCGCAGTGGCCTCGGGGGTCGCCGGTGAACGTGCCCTCCGCCCAGACGCCCTTGGCGTGCACGGTGCGCCGGCCCTCGTGCGGCCCGCCCGACAGGTCGCTCATCGCCGCGACCAGCTGCCGGTGGAGCTCACCGCCCTGCGGCACCCTCGTCCCCTCGGCCATCTGCGCAACCTATAGCTTGCGGGCGTGGACCTGGGCATCGACGGACGGGTCGCGCTGGTGCTCGGCGCCAGCAAGGGCATCGGCCGGGGCATCGCCGCGGCACTGGCGCGCGAGGGCGCCAGGGTGGCGATGGCGAGCCGCTCGCAGGAGCGGATCGACGCCGCCGCGGCCGAGATCGACGGCGAAACGGTCGGCTTCGAGGCGGACTCGCTCGACCTCGAGCGGATGGCCGCGCTGCCCGGCGAGGTGGCCGAGCGGCTGGGGCCGGTCGAGATCCTGGTGCTCAACACGGGCGGGCCGCCGCTCGGCGGGGCGCTCGACAACCCGCGGGAGGAGTGGGAGCAGGCCTACCGCGAGCTGGTGCTCTCGCCACGCGCGGTGATCGAGGCGGCGCTTGCCCGCGATGCGCGAGCGCGGCTGGGGGCGGATCACCAACGTGGCGTCGAGCTCGATCCGGGAGCCGATCCCGCATCTGACGCTCTCGAACGCGCACCGGATGGCGGCGGTCGGATTCCTGAAGACGCTGGCGAGCGAGGTGGCCGCCGACGGGATCACGGTCAACACGGTCGCGACCGGGCGCTTCGCCACCGACCGGCTCGCGTCCAACTGGGGCTCGTGGGAGGAGATGGAGCGCGGCGCGGCGGAGGGGGTGCCGGCGGGCAGGCTCGGACAGCCCGAGGAGTTCGGCGACCTGGTGGCGTTCCTCAGCTCGGAGCGGGCGGCGTTCCTGACCGGAACGGTCGTCCCGCTGGACGGCGGGATGCTCCGATCCGTGTGATCCGCTTGACAGCTTCTGTCTAATCCTCGATATGGAGTGGATCGCCATCCCCCTCGGCGCTGGTCGTGATGGCCGGCACGCTGGCCGGCGGCTGGCTCGGGCTGCGCTTCGCCGACTCGCTCCCGACGGTGCTCGCGCTCAGCGGCGGCATCGTCGTCGCGGTCGCGATCTTCGACGTGATGCCCGAGTCGGTCGAGCTGACGGGCGACGCCGCACGAGGCGGCTCTGCTGATCGGCCTGGGCTTCCTCGGCTTCTTCCTGCTCGAGCGGGTGCTCGTCCTGCACCACCGCGACGACGCCGAGCAGGCGCGCTCGCACCATCACGTGGGCGTGGCGGGCGCGCTGGGGCTCTCCGCGCACAGCTTCATCGACGGGCTCGGGATCGGCCTGGCGTTCGGGGTCGAACACGGAGACGGGCCTGCTCGTCTTCCTCGCCGTCGTCGCGCACGACTTCGCGGACGGGCTCAACACCGTCTCGTTCGTGCTCAGCCAGTCGGGTGACCGCAAGCAGGCCGTGCGCTGGCTGCGGATCGATGCCGTCGCGCCCGGTGCTGGGGGCGATCGTGGGTAGCGCGGTCTCGATCTCCGACGTGGCGCTGGGCCACATCCTGGCGCTCTACGCGGGCTTCTTCCTCTACCTGGGCGGGACCGACCTACTGCCCGAGGCGCATCACGAGCACGGCTCGTGGGCGCGCGTGGGGCTGACGGTGCTGGGCTTCGTCTTCGTGTTCGCGATCTCGCGGATCGCTCACGTCTGAGCTGCACGGGCTCGGCCGCGGCGCGTCCTCGCGAAGAGCTCGCCCGCGGCGGGCGATGCGCGCGATCCAGATCCCGCCGGCGAGCATCATCGCCGACGCTGATGAGCTGCGCCTGGGTGAGGCCGAGTGCGACGTCCTCGTTGCGGCGGATGAATTCGACGAGGAAGCGCTCGGCGCCGGCGAGCACGAGGTAGAGGGCGAAGAGGATCCCTGTTCGGTAGCGGTCGCGCAGGCGCCAGAGGGCGTAGGCGACGAGACCCATCGTCAGCGTCTCGTAGATCGGCGTGGGGTGCACCGGCACGTCGGTCGCGACCGTTCCGTCGGGGTAGGCCATCGCCCACGGGCCGTCCCAGGGCTGCCCGTAGTCGCCGTCGCCGGAGAGCTGGCAGCCGATCCGGCCGATCGCGTAACCCAGCGCGAGCGGCACCGCCGCCAGGTCGAGCAGGCGGAGGTCGAGCAGGCCGCGATAGCGCGCCCACAGGCAGACGCCGATCGTGCCGCCGATCAGCCCGCCGTACCAGATGAGACCGGAGCCGGAGAAGAGGTTGCCGAGCAGGTCGTCCTTGACCTCGTCGTAGTTCTCGATGATGAAGTCGAGGCGCGAGCCGACGATCCCGCCGACCAGAGCGGCAGAAGACCATCTCGTAGGCCCAGTCGCCGGGCTTGCCCCACTCGACGAGCCGCCGCCAGACGACCGCGCCGGCCGCCACGAACGCGGCGGCGAAGCAGAGCCCGAAGGTCTGCAGGGTGAGGGGTCCGATGTCTAGTTCGGGTTGCATCTGACCGCTTATCGAACCTGCTTGCAGTGGATAGCCCCGGCGGGAGTCGAACCTCGCGCTTCCAGGTTGAAAACCTGGCGTGCTAACCGTTACACCACGGGGCCGGTTCGGCAGCAGTCTAGGCACGCCCGTCAGGGCGCGCCAACCGTAGAGCAGCTCGAGCAGGGCCTTCTGGGAGTGCAGGCGGTTCTCCGCCTGGTCCCAGACCGCCGAGCGTTCGCCGTAGAGCAGTTCCTCGGTGATCTCCTCGCCGGGATGGGCCGGCAGGCAGTGCATGACGATCGCGTGGGGCGCCGCGCCGGCGAGGAGCTCTGCGTTCAGCTGGTACGGGGCCAGGTCGGCCCGGCGCTGGGCCGCCTCCGCGTCGTCGCCCATCGAGACCCAGACATCGGTGTAGACGGCGTCGGCGCCGGCGGCGGCCTCGCGCGGGTCGTTCGTGGCCAGCGCGGCGAGGCCCGGCTCGAGCTCGTATCCGGACGGGCTCGCGACGCGCACCTCGACGCCGACCGCCCCGCCGACGATCGCCAGCGACCGCGCGACGTTGTTGCCGTCACCCACGTACGCAACCTTCAGCCCCTCGACCCGCCCGAAGCGCTGCTGGAGCGTCTGCAGGTCCGCCAGCGCCTGGCACGGATGGTGGAGCGGCGTCAGCCCGTTGATCACCGGCACATCGGCGCCGACTGCCAGCTCGGCGACCGTCTCGTCGGAGTCCGCGCGGATCACGATCGCGTGCAGGTATCGCGACAGGACCCGGGCCGTATCGGCGATCGACTCGCCGCGGCCGAGCTGGAGCTCGTCGGCGCGCAGCGGAAGCGCGTTGCCACCGAGCTCCGCCACGCCCACCTGGAACGAGATCCGCGTGCGCGTCGACGGCCGCTCGAAGAGCAGGGCGACGGTCGCCCGCCAGCGACGCCACGGCCCTCACCGGCGGCCCGGCCCTGCCTTCAGTTCCTCGGCCCGCGCCAAGAGTGAGGCGATCTCGTTCGCCTCGAGCTCTGAGCCGGTGAGCAGGTGCCGGGCCATGGAGGGCGGGCATGGTACGCCCCGGCCGGGGGCGGCGCACCCGATACTTCGCGCATGCAGCTTCGGGTGCTGAGCTGGAATCTCTTCCACGGCCGGGACTTCCCGCCGGACCCCTCCCTGCAGCACCTGGCGCTCGCGGATCCTCCGCATCGACGAGCGCAACGAGACCCACCTTCAGGTGAACCGCGACCTGCGGGCGGAGTTCTCCCGGGTGCTCGCCGGCGCAGACTGGGACGTCGCCGCGCTGCAGGAGTGCCCGCCGAGATGGGCCACTCCGCTCGCGCAGGCGACGGCATCGGAGGCACACCTGGTGCTCACCTCCCGGAACTCGCTCGGCGCCGTCCGCGCGCTGCTCGCCGCGGCGAACCCGGACCTGATCGCCTCGAACGAGGGCGGCTCGAACCTGACCCTCGTGCGGCCGCAGGCGGGCCCGCGTTGCCGAGCGGGCGCAGCTGGAGCTGCGCCGCAAACCGGAGCGCCGTACCGCTGCCCTGACCAGGCTGAAGTCCGGAACCGTGCGTCGCCAACGTCCACGCGAGCACCGCCGATGCCCTCGCCGCGGAGGAACTGCTCCACCTCGCCGCCGAGGCGATGGAATGGGCGGGCGAGGCGCCCGTCGTCCTCGCCGGCGACTTCAACGTCCGCCCCGACCAGAACGACGTGTTCGCCGAGCTCGGCCGAGCGGTTCGGCCTCTCCGCGCCCGCTGAGCCCGAAGCGATCGACCACATCCTCGCCCGAGGCCTCGAAACGCTCGAGCCAGCCCGCGCGCTGGCCGCCCGAGGCGCGCGAGGCGCAGGAGGACGGCCTCGCCATCCGGCTGTCCGACCACGCGCCGGTGGAGGCCTGCTCGCCGCGCCGGGCGCGGGCAGTGAGATAGTCCCCAGCGGAAAGCCCCTGCAAGCGAAGGAGATCCGATGGCGAAGGCCAAGGCGAAGTGCGAGCAAGAAGACTTCGGGCGCGAAGCCCAAGGCGAGGACGCGCAAGGCGCCGGCGTCCAGCGCGGCCTCGCGCGGACCGACAAGAGCGTCCAGGCCTACCGCGACGCGCTCGACCGCAGCGTCACGCTCTCCCGCGAGCGCCTCCAGGAGGTCTTCGACGACGCCGTCGAGCGCGGCCGGATGACCCGCGCCGACGCCAACGAGCTGGTCTCCAGCCTGGTCTCACGCGGACGGCAGGCGAGCGACGACCTGATCAAGCGACCTCGAGAAGCTGATCGAGCAGGCCCGCAAGGAGGTCGAGACCCGCGTCAGCGCCCGTGCGCAAGCAGGCGAGCAAGACCGCGTGCCGCGAGCATCGAAGACCGTCGCGACGCCGCCGAGCCCGCGCTGGCGCGCGCCGACCGGCTCCGCCGCCGCGCCGGCGGGCCGGGCGATCCGATCACCGCCTACGACTCGCTTACCGCCGCGCAGGTCAAGGCGCGGCTCGGCGACCTCTCCAAGGCCGACCTGCGGAAGGTCCGCACGCAGGAGAAGGCCGGCAAGGCGCGCAAGACCATCCTTGCGGATATCGAGAAGCGGCTCTGAAGTAGGCGTTAGGCGGCGGTGTCGCCGCTGCCGCTGCCCGAGGAGCCCGTGCCGGCGGCCCATTCGCCCACCTCGGCGGCGACGCCGCGAAGTCCAGCTCCACGCCCAGCTCCTCGGCGAGCAGCTCGTCGGCGTCCAGGCGCTGCCCGTGCGCCCAGAGCCCCAGGAGCCAGCGCCCCGGCCTCCGGCGAGCGGTACCAGCGCTCGCCGAAGCGCTCGCGCAGCGCGCGGCGCCAATGCGTCTCGAGCGCCCAGGCCCGCAGATAGCAAGCGACGTAGAAGCCCGAGTCGACATCGGAGAGGAACGCGCGCTCGGGCCAGGTGATGCGGGTCGCCGAGCCGAGCGTCTCGGCGTAGCGCGCCGGGCATCGAGTTCAGGTCCGGGCTCGGCGCTGTGCAGCTCCAGCTCGTAGGCGATCTTCGCCGCGTACCGGCGCAGCAACACCAACCGGGAGGCGCGCGCCTGCGCGATCGCCGCGCGAGGCGTCGGCGATCCCGAGCACGTCGGCGAGCCAGACGCGGATCCTCGGTGAGGTGCTCCATGAGGAACGCGAACGACTCCGTGACCGAGTTGTCCCCGAGGTGGCGGAACTCGAACGGGTAGCCGGCCGTTGATGTTCGCGTAGTGCTCGGTATGCCCCGCCTCGTGAAAGAGCGCGGCGTAGTCGTCGCGCCCGCCGACCGGAGCGATCACGAGGTAGACCTCCTCGGGCACCCGCACCGGCGAGCAGAACGCCCGCGGCGACTTCGTCGGGCCGCGGCTCGGTGTCGAGGTGGACGTTCGACTGCGAGCGCAGGTCGACGCCCAGACCGGCGAGGGTGACGTCGAGCGAATCCACCAGCCGATCGGCCGGGAACAACGGCGTCGAGCTCGGTCGAGCGAAAGAACCTGGCCAGGTCCGAGCGCGCGCAGCTCGCCCAAGTGGCGGCAGCCCGGCCGCCGTCCAGCCTCGGATCCACGAGCGTCGGCGTAGACGTCCGTCGGTCGCCTCGAGGAACGCGGCGCGTCTGCGACGCGAGCCGCTCGAGGTCGATCGCCGCGCACCTCCGCGTACGCCTCCGCGTAGCTCCTCCATCCAAGCTCCGCGGCAGATCGCGTGCGATCGCTCGAGCGCGGCTGCGGTGCAGTGGATTCAGCTGCTCCGCCAGCAGCTCGTCGCGGGCCCGCTCCAGCTCGCCCGCCGGCGCGCGGGTCGGGCTCGTTCGCCTGCTCGATCGGCGACCTGCCGGTACGGCGTCTCGCCGGTCTCGGTCTCGACCTCGCAGCGTCGCCTCCAGGCGCGCCGACCTCCTCCGCCTCGGCCTCGCGTCTCGCGGCCCAGCAGCCCGTCGAGGGCGAAGCGCGAGGAGGTAGCGCAACCGGCGGGCCTCGTCCGTGTCCGGCCGGCGCCGCGCTGCCGCCTCGCGGATCGCGGCGACCATCGAGCGGTCGAACAGGCCCGGCGTGACGGTCGTAGATCGGCTCGATCTCGAGCTCGGCCTTGTGCCCCGCGAGGTGCCGGTAGTACTCGAGGTCGATCTCCGCGAGGAAGGTCTCCGCGCCCTGGCGGTAGGTGTCGAGGTCGAGCGGCATTCGCGCCGTTGTCACCCTAATGACGTGAGCGCGCACGCCGACACCGCACAACGCCCGCGCGCCGCCAGGCCGCATCGCGGCGAGGAGCTGGAGCTGGAGATCGACTCCCTCGCCCAGGGCGGACGTGGCGTCGCGCGGCGCGACGGCTACGTCGTGTTCGTCGTCGGGCGGCCTCCCGGGCGACCGCGTCCGCGCCCGGGTCGGGAAGGCGAAGCGAAGCCACGCCGAGGCAACCGCCGTCGAGCTCCTGCGCCCCTCGCCCGACCGCGATCGCGACACCTGCGTCCACGAGGGCGAGCCCTGCCCCGGCGCCGCCGTGGCAGGGGCTCCCCTACGAAGCGCCAGGTGAGCCGAGAAGCAGCGGCAGGTGGACGAGGCCCTGCGGCGGATCGGCCGACCTCGACGGCTTCGACCTCGAGCCCGATCGTGGCCGCCGAGGCGCACTGGCGCTACCGCAACAAGCTCGAGTACTCGTTCGGCGAGGGCGACGACGGCAGACGCTGCTCGGATTCCACCGCCGCGGCAGCTGGGAGGACGTCGTCGACGTGGACGACTGCCACCTCGCGTCCGACCGCCTCGAACGACGCGCGCAACGCCGTGCGCTCGTGGGCGCGGGACGAGGGCCTCAACGCCTGGGACCCGCCGCTCGCGCACCGGCGTCCTGCGCAACCTCGTCGTCCGCGACTCCGCGCGCAGCGGCCAGGTGCAGACCCGGCTCGTCACGTCGCCGGCCCGCTTCGCCCGCCCCCCGGTCGACCTCCACACCGTCATCGAGGGCCCGGGCTCCGGGACCGACGGGCCCGACCGGGGTGCTCGGCGAGGAGCACCTCGAGGAGGTCATCCGCGGCCTGCGCTTCCGGGTCGCGCACCCGGCGTTCCTGCAGACCAACACCGAGATGGCCGAGACGCTCTACGGGATCGCGATCGAGGCCGCCGGGCTGAGCGGCAGCGAACGCGTCTTCGACCTCTTCTGCGGCATCGGCACGATCAGCCTCTGCCTCGCCCCGCACGCAGGCGAGGTCTGGGGCATCGAGATCGTGCGCCGACGCGGTCGCCGACGCCGAGCACAACGCGCGTCGCAACGACATCTCGAACGCCCGCTTCCTGGCCGCCGGACGCCCGCCTCGGGCGTCCGGCCGCTGCTCGAGGAGGCCGGCAAGCCCGACGTCGTCGTCGTCGACCCGCCGCGCGCCGGGCTCTCCAAGAAGATCGTGCGCCGGCTGATCGAGTGCGAGGCGAAGCGGATCGTCTACGTCTCATGCAACCCCACGACGCTCGCCCCGAACGCCGCCCAGCTCGCCGAGGCGGGCTACGCGCTGAAGCGCGTCAGGCCGGTCGACATGTTCCCGCAGACGCCGCACGTCGAGTGCGTGGCGCTGCTCGAGCGCGGGTAGGGTGCGCCGGCATGCGAACGAGGCTTCGGAGTCGCCGCCGGGCTCGACCCGGACGTGGCGACGGCCGCTTGCCGGCCCGCTGCGCCGAGCTGGGCTACGCGTCGATGTGGTCGAACGACCATCCCGGCGCGCCTCGGCCTGGAGACGCTCGCGCGTCTTCGCGAAGGCCGCGCCCGGGCTCGACCTCGGCGTCGCCGTGATGGCGCTGGACCGCCACGAGCCCGCGGGATCGCCGGCGCACATCGAGCGCCTCGGCCTCGATCGCGACCGGCTCTGGCTGGGCGTCGGCGCCGGCTTCTCGCAGAAGCCGCTGACGGCGATGCAGCGAGGCGCTTCCCGGCCCTGCGCGACGCGCTGCCCGGCGTGAGGCTGGTGCTCGCCGCGATGGGCCCGAAGATGTGCGCGTTCGCCGGCGCGGAGTTCGACGGCGTCTTCTTCAACTGGATGACGCCCGCATTCGCCGCCTCGGCGCGGGAGCACGTCACTCGCCGGCGCCGCCGACGCCGGCCGCGAGCCACCGCCGGTCCTGGGCTACGTGCGGACCGCCGTCGGCGAGCGACGCCGGCGCAGCGCCTCGCCAAGGAGGAGGCCTTCTACCGCGACCTCCACGCCGGCTACCGCAACCACTTCGACCGCCTCGGCGAGCCCGAGGGCACGGTCGGCGTCGCCGCAGCGGACCGCGACGGACGCACAGATCGGCCCTGGCCGCGCTACGAGGCCCTCGACGTCACGGTCGTGCGCGGCCTGGCGTCGGCGAACGCCGAGGCGATGATCGCCGTCGCCGAGGCCGCCGCCCCGTAGCCCGGCAACTGCCTGCGTACCGACCGTGTGTGGCAGGGCTAGTAGGGCGGCAGGTCGGCGTACCAGTCGCCGAGGCTGCGGAACGCGGCCCAGAAGTCGCGCTTGGAGTCCTCGGAGTCCAGCGACTCGTCGATGTCGGGCACCAGCAGCGCGTCGATCGTCGGCGTGTAGGACTGGATCTCGCCCTGGGCGCTCCTAGAGCTCCGCCGCCAGCGGCACGTCGAGCTGGTTCAGCGCCGCTCAGCGTCCGCTCGCCCATGAGGACGATGATCCGCGGCTGCACGATCGCGATCTCCTCGACCACGCGGTCGATGCACTCGGCCCCGGCCAGCGACGGATCCGAGACCGGGCACTTGACGCAACAGCGTCCCGTACACGGCGAGGGGGTCGATCCCGAGGCGGGTGAAGCTCTTCATCAGCGCGTTGCCCGGCGCGCCCGTAGAACGCGACGCCCTCCTCGATCTCCGCGGCGGTCGGCGCGAACTTGAGCAGCATGATGTCGGCCTGCGGGATGGCCGGAGCCGAGCACCGGCATCAGGTTCCCGCGCGGGCAATGGGAGCACTCCTGGAGGCGCTGGGTGAGCGAGTTCAGCTCACGTATCGCGCGCTCCAGGTACTTCTCCTGGATCTCGTCGTCGGTAGTAGGCATCGCATCCCCGGGGTCGACGCCCGGCCGCCTCCTTCTTTGACGGAGCGCCCTGTGCTCCTGCCGGCGTCGCCCGCCTGCATCAGGCCTTGCCTGAGCCCGCCGCGGCCTCCGGAGGTCTGCAGGAACTTGAGCGCCTGGACGTAGATCAGGTTCTTGTGCTTGCGGACGATGTCCGCGCTGCGCATCGCCTCCAGGAACTCCTCGGGCCCGTCGAAGTCGTGCAGGCGGATCATCACGCTGCCCAGCCCCTGGGCGACGTGGCTGTCCGATCCCGGCCCCCGGCACGATCCGGTACTTGGCCGCGAACCGCACGGCCTCCTCGTTGAAGGCGGTCAGCGTGACCCGCGGGTTGAACACCTCGAGGATGTCGATCTCGTCGACCATGTCCAGCAGGTGCTCGTAGTCGGGCACCGAGTGCAGCCGGTCGAACGGATGCGGCACGTACACCAGGCCGCCCTGGCGGCGGATCTCGGCGATCGTCTCGGCCATCGTCATCCCGCGCTCGATCCGCTCCTTCAGGAAGAGGCCGATCACCTCACCCTGCTCGGCGGTCTTGACCTCCTCGGCGACGATCACCTTGATCCCGCCGATCTCCTCCGCCAGCTCGCTGGGCCGCGAACGCCCCCGAGACCTCGTTGTGGTCGGTGATCGCGATCGCGCCGAGGCCGGCGGCCTTCGCCGCCTCCAGCAGCGCCAGCGGCGGCGTCGCGCAGTCCGGCGAGTGGTCGGTGTGCATGTGGAGGTCGACGTGGATGGTGCCGCCGGCGCAGCGAGGCGCCGCCGCAACTCCGGCGTCGCCGTCGGGCGTCATGCCGGCGGGCGGCAAGGCGGCGCGTAGGTCTCCTCGACCTCGTCGGCCGACGTCGGACCAGCTCCGGCTGGATCCCCGGCCGTGCGCGCGAGCCCGGCTCGAAGCCGGGGGTTCGCGACCAGCCGCTCGAGCTGGCCGGCGAGAGTGATCACGTCGCCGGGCCCGAACAGCAGGCCCGCGGTCCCCGTCGCCGGTGAGCTCCTCGTAGATGGCGACGTGCGAGCACACCGGGACCGTTCCCGACGCCAGGGCCGAGCGCACCAGCCAGGGCGCCGCGTAGGCGCCGCCGGTCGTGGCGCAGACGATGTCGGCGCCGGCCACGAGCTGCTCCGGCGTCGGCGTCGCCGGGCGCGCGACCGCGTGACCGCGCTCGCGCAGCGCAGCCGGGATCCGCAGCTCGCGACGGTCGGGCACCAGGACCGCTGCCTCCCAGTCGGTCTCGGTCGGAAGGCGCCGCAGCGCTCGCAGGAAGGTCCGCACGCCCGCCGCGCTCCTCCACCGCGCAGTAGGCGATGCGCACGGTGCCATCGCTGGGCTCCGCCGCCGGGCCACCACGCCTCGGCGGTGGCGGCTCCCGGCTCCAGCAGCTCCCAGCGGCCCGGGAAGAAGCGCTCCATCAGCGCCTCCGTCGCGCGGCTCGTGACGTTGCGGGCGTCGAGCCGCCCGAAGAAGATCTCCACCAGCGGCCGCGCCACCTGCGTCGAGAGCGCCCGCTCGGTCGGCTCGTGGAAGGTCCCGACGTTCAGCGAATGCGAGTGGCGCAGGGCCGTCGAGGCGGCCGACGGCATGAACGGGTCGTGCACGTGGACGATGTCGAGCTCCACCGCCTCGAGCAGCCGCTCGGTCGTCGGTTGATGTCGAGCGGGACCGGTGCGACGCGCGGCCGCGGCCCGAGCGAAAGCATCGGAAGCCCCGAGCCCAGCGCGAGCACGGGCGGGCCGTCGCCGCCGAGGCGCGTGCCCTTCCAGCTCGGAGCCGAAGGCGGTCGCGGGCCGGTCGCGCGCGGCGCGGATCAGCTTCTTCGACTCGCGGACGGCCGTCCGCGACTCCGAGGGCGCGGCGATCAGAACGCGGTGCCCGCGCTCGGCCAGCTCGGCGGCCACGCTGCCGGCGAACTCGTTGACCTCGTGGCGCACCTCCCACGGAGTACGGCGAGACCTGGGCGATCGAGAGGGGCTCCGCGCGGCACCGCCGCAGGATATGGCCCCGGGGCGGCTTAGGCCTCGGTCTCGATGCTTCTCCTTGACCGCTTCGGCCGCCTGGGCGGCCTCGGGGGTACGCGCGTTCTCGGCGATGAACTCCTCGTGTCAGCAGGCGCGCCTCGGTCGTCGGGTCGCTGCGTGTGCGGCGACTTCATGAGGTAGCTGGACGGGCCGTCGAGCTGGCCGGCGATGCCGTTGTTCAGCGCCAGCTTGATCAGCCGCACCGCGTCGATCACGACGCCGGCCGAGTTCGGCGAGTCCCAGACCTCGAGCTTCAGCTCCAGGTTGAGCGGCACGTCGCCGAAGGACTTGCCCTCGAGGCGGATGTGCGCCCACTTGCGGTCGGTCAGCCACGGCACGTAGTCGGACGGGCCGACGTGGACGTCGTCCTCGGGCAGCTCGGTGCCCATCACGGAGGTGACGGCGTTGGTCTTCGAGATCTTCTTCGAGTCGAGGCGCTCGCGCTCGAGCATGTTGAAGAAGTCCATGTTGCCGCCGACGTTCAGCTGCGACGTGTGCTGGAGCTCGACGCCGCGCTCGTGGAAGAGGCGGGCGAGCTGGCGGTGGACGATCGTGGCGCCGACCTGCGACTTGATGTCGTCGCCGATGATCGGCAGCCCGGCCTCGTCGAAGCGCTTGTCCCAGTAGTCCTCGCGGGCGATGAACACCGGCAGGCAGTTGACGAACCCGACGCCGGCCGCCAGCGCCTGCTCGACGTACCACTTGGTCGCGTCCTCGGAGCCCACCGGCAGGTAACAGACGAGGACGTCGGCCTTGGTCTCCTTGAGGATGCCGACGATGTCGGCGGTCTCGCCCGGAGCCTTCGTGATCTTCTGCTTGAGGTACTTGCCGAGGCCGTCGTGGGTCATGCCGCGGTGGACCTTCGACGCCCATCTCGGGGACGTCGGCGAACTTGATCGTGTCGTTCTGGCCCGACCAGATCGCCTCGGAGAGGTCCTTGCCGACCTTCTCGGAGTCGATGTCGAACGCGGCGACGAACTCGATGTCGCGGACGTGGTAGCCGCCGAGGTCCACGTGCATCAGGCCCGGAACCTGCTCGGCGGGATCGGCGTCCTTGTAGTACTGGACGCCCTGGATGAAGCTGTTGGCGCAGTTGCCGACGCCGACGATGGCGACTCGGACCTTGCCGTCGTCGTGCTTGTGGCCGTTGCTGCTGGCCCCGTTTGTACTCATGCGAACGAAGTCCTCCTCGCGGCGGGTGGAGAGGTAACTATGCCTGACCCAGTACCCAGTTACACCCAGGCGTGGACCGCCTAGCGGCCTCATTCGGCCTCGCGCGCCTTGAGCTCGCCGCGCACGTGCCAGACGCGCTGGCCGACGGTGAAAGCGGTCAGCGCGGCCATCAGCGTAGACCGCCGGCTCGAGCAGCTCGACGCCGTCGATCAGCTCGCTCGGCGCCGAACACGAGCCCGATCGAGAGGATCACTACCCGCACCGGGCGGGTCGCCAGCGCCGACCTTGCACTCGACCCCGAGGGCCTCGGCCCGGGCGCGCGTGTAGGAGACCATCAGCGAGCCCAGCACGGTTACCACGCAGGCCGCGGCGGCGACGGAATCGCCGTGCTCGGCGAAGTAGTAGGCCACCGCGGCGAGCACGATGCCCTCCTCGATCCGGTCCAGCGTGGAGTCGAGGAAGGCGCCGAACAGGCGTGCCCTTGCCGGACATCCGCGAGTAGCGCCCGTCGAGCGTGTCCATGATCGAGCCGACGATGAACGCCACCCCGCCGAGCACGAAGTGCTCGCGCCAGCACCAGCGCGGCCGCGGCCAGATTCAGCACGAGCCCGGTCATCGAGATCGCGTTCGGCGTCAGCCGCGACTCGATCAGGCGGTCTCGCGCGTAGACGCGCAGGTCCTGACCTGAGCGGGCACGAGGCCCCGTGTTCCTTGGCGTCCCCTCCATCTCTAGGCGACCGCTTCGCCGTGGCGCCGCGCCACGACCAGTGCTCCGGCCGGAGGCGGGCGAGCTGATGTGCCGCGATCGTCGCTGTGCACGCGACCGCGGCGCCCACGGCCGCGTCGAACCAGTAGTGGTTGGCCGTGACGATGACGACGAAGAAGACGAACAACGGGTAGGCCGACCACACGGCGCGCGCGGCCGAGCTGGAGACGAGCGCGACGGCGGGCGCCGCGAGCATCAGCGAGAACGCGATGTGCATGCTCGGCACAGCCGCGTAGGGGTTGACGAGGAAGCTGGCGCTGGAGGTGTCCTGCTCGATCCCGGTGAAGGTCGAGATCGTGTCGGTGAACCCCAGCTCGCCGAACATCCGCGGCGGCGCGGTCGGGAACACCGCGTAGCCGACCAGCGCCAGGACCATCGCCACCATGAACATGTTGCGCACGAAGTAGAAATGGCCGTTGTGGCTGAGGTAGAGCCACGTCAGGACGGCGGCGGTGACGATGAAGTGGCTGTTGAAGTAGGCCCAGTTGCACGAGGTCGATCAGCCAGCGCTGATCCAGCACCGCCTGCTGCAAGCCGGGCTCGAAGAACGTTCCGAGCGAGCGCTCGAGGTCGATCACGCGCTCGGCGTTCGCGAAGGCCAGCCCGGACCTGCCATCGGCGAAGCCGCGCACGAGTTGATAGCCCTGGTAGACGACCAGGAAGAGCACGACCTGCAGTGCCAGATCGCGCCAGCCGCGCGGAAGGCGGGCGGAGATTGCGGAGGTGCTCCGGCGCAAGGGACGATCGATTCTAGGGCCCGGCCTATGCTCCGAGCCGATGAGCGACCCGAGCCGCCCGATCCTCTGCCTGGGCGAGGCGATCGTGGACCTGATCTGCGAGGAGGAGCCGGCCGCCCTGGGCGACGCCACGGCGTTCAGGCCGCACTTCGGCGGCGCGCTCGCCAACGTCGCGGTCTCCGCCGCACGCCACGGCGCGCCCGCCGCGCTCGCCGGCGGCGTCGGCGACGACGCCTGGGGCGCCTGGCTTCACCGGCGCCTTGAGGAGGAGGGCGTGGACCTGCGGTGGTTCTCCCAGGTCCCCGACCTGCAGACGCCGGTGGCCTTCGTCACCTTCGGCCCCTCGCGCGAGCCGTCGTTCTCCGTCTACGGCGACGGCATCCGCGCCGGGATCCACGCGGTGGCGCCGGCGCTCACCGACGCGATCGGCGCGGCGTCGGCGCTGGTCTTCGGCTCCAACACGCTCGTCGGCGAGCCCGAGCGGGAGCTCACCCTGCGGGCACGCGACCTCGCCGCTCGAGGCCGGGCTCCCGGTCCTGTTCGACCCGAACCTTCGCTCCAACCGCTGGGGCAACATCGAGGCGGCATGGGAGCTCTGCCGCGAGGCCGCAGCGGGATGCTTCGTGGTCCGCGCCAACCTCGACGAGGCGCGCGGCATCACGGGGCTTGGCGCCGACGCGTCCGCGGCCGACTGCGCCGAGGCGCTCAGCGAGCTCGATGCGACGGTCGCCGTGGTGACCATGGGCGCCGGCGGGGTCGTGGCCCGCGGTGCGGCAGCGGCGAGGCAGCCGCCCCCGCGGTGGAGGTGGTCTCCCCGCTCGGCGCCGGCGATGCTTTCTTCGGAGCGCTCGCCGCCGAGGCCGCGCGGGGCGGCTGGACGCCGGATGCGGTCGTCGCCGGCCTCGAGACCGCGGCGGCCGCGGGCGCCGCGGCGTGCGAGCGCTGGGAGGCCGTCGCTTGAGCGCGAACGGGCTGGACGCGGCCCCGGCGCGCCCGCGTCCGCGCGATCCGGGACCGCCTCCGGGAGACCTACGGGCGGCCGGTGAACCAACCGCACGGGCACCCGATCGCCGAGCTCGTGCGGACCGTGCTCTCGCAGAACACCAGCGACGGCAACCGCGACCGCGCCTACGACCGGCTGCGCGAGCGCTTCCCGACCTGGGAGGAGGTCCGCGACGCGCCGGTTGACGACGTCATCGAGGCGCTGCGGCCCGGCGGTCTTGCCAACACCAAGGCCCCGCGGATCCAGGCGATCCTCTCGCGAGCTGGGACGAGCACCCGGACCTGGACTGGCTCGAGGACGCCCCCCGGGAGGAGGCGCTCGTCTTCCTCGCGGACCTGCCCGGGCGTCGGGCGCAAGACGGCCGCCTGCGTGATGATCTTCACCTTCGACCGGCCCGAGATCCCCGTCGACACCCACGTCTACCGGGTCGGGACCCGGCTCGGCCTGTTCCGCCCCGGCGCCTCCTTCGACGAGGCCCACGACGAGATCCTGAAGATGGTGGATCCCGAGGACGCCTACGAGTTCCACATCAACCTGATCCGCCACGGCAGGGCGGTCTGCAAGGCGCAGCGGCCGCGCTGCGATGAGCTGCCCCCTGCTGCGGATGTGCCCCTACGGCCGGGCACTCCGCGCGGGCTCGCGTCCGTAGTTTCCCGCAACACCTCGGCGGGCTCCCCGCGTTGTGGAAGTGACTCCGACCGCGCAGAATCAGGGGATCGCCTGTTGCAGGGAGACAGACGTACGCATTCACTCGAGAGGAGACCCGTTGAACCACCGCAAGCTTTTCCACCCGCGCGCCGCCACGGTCGCGCTGATCGCCGCCGGCCTGGCGGCGTTCGCCGCGCCGACCGTCGCCCAGGCCGCCAAGCCCGAGGGCCAGGTCAAGGTCATGTCACGCAACATCTACCTCGGCGCCGACCTGACCCAGGCGATCGACGCCGGCACCCCGATCGAGCTCGCGATCGCGGCGCAGGAGATCTGGAACGACGTCCACTCCACGCTGCCGCTGAAGCGCGCCAAGCTCCAGGCGAAGGAGATCGCCGAGGCCAAGCCCGACCTCGTCGGCCTCCAGGAGGTCGCGCTCTGGCGCGGCGACTTCACCGACGAGGACGCAAACGGACCAGGGACGGGCCGGTCACCCCGGCGACGGTGGTCGAGTTCGACTTCCTCCAGGCGCTGATGGACGAGCTCAAGAAGCAGGGCGCCAAGTACAAGGTCGTGCGCCAGTCAGAAGGAGTTCGACGCCGAGATCCCGCTCTCCGGTGGCTTCTCGTCGACCAACCCGGGCGACGGGCGCCTGACCATGCGGGACGTCGTGCTGATGCGCAGGGACGCCGGCGTCTCGACCCAGCCACGACTTCAGCCAGCGCTTTCGCAAGGACCACAGCCTGATCATCGAGAACATCGGCGGGACGCCGTTGGACGTCACCGTGTGGCGCGGGTTTGTCGCGATGGACGCCAACGTCCGCGGCACCGAGTTCCGGTTCGTGAACACGCACCTCGAGGCGTTCGACAACACCGCGAAGCTGGCTCAGGCTCGAGGAGCTGGTCGCGGGCATCGGCGATGTCGGCGCCGGCACGCAGGACGAGATCGGCCCCGCCAACCCGGGCGGAGTCGACACGCCCGTCGTGCTCGTCGGCGACCTCAACTCCGACGACGAGATCGTCGAGACCGAGGGCGACACCCCGCAGCACCAGGCCGACGAGCTGCCGTACGCAGCGATCGTCGCCAAGGGGCTCGAGGAGCGCAGCTACGACGGCCTGAACACCGACGGCAACGACGAACTGTTCTCGTGCTGCTTCGGCGCGGAGCTGATCAACGAGGCGCCGGCGACGGCCCTCGACGACATCGACCACACGGTCGATCACGTCATGGTCTCCGACGACGACCACGGCGACGGCAACGATCCGAACAGAACGACGTCGAGTTGGTCAACTCGTTCCAGACCGGCAACGATCCCGGCCGAGTTCAGCCGGTTCGGCCGCTGGGCGTCCGACCACCTGGGCGTGGTCAGCGTCCTGCAGTTCCCGACCCCCTAAGTACGGGTCGCATTAGTATCCGGGCCGCCGCGGCGACGGGCCGCGGCGGCCCATCCATGAGCAAACGCCCCTTCCTCATCTTCGGCGCACTCCTCGCCCTCGTCGGGGCGATCGCCTGGCTCGCCTTCTCCAAGGAGGGCAGCGACGAGGCCGTCGCCGTGCCGGTCGACTCCGACGACAAGCAGGCGGAGGAGATGTTCGCCACCAACTGCGGCGCCTGCCACACCCTCGCCGCCGCCGGCACCGACGGCGTGGTCGGCCCCAACCTCGACGAGATCCTCCCGACCCAGGTGGCGCCGCCCGTCGGGCTCGCCCGAGGAGATCGCCGATGCGAACCTGCAGGCCTACGAGGGCGTCTACGGCCGGGTGCTCACCGCGGTCGTCTGCGGCCTCGGGGGGCGCATGCCCGCCGGGATCCTCCAGGACTCAGACGCGGAGGAGGTCGCCGGCTTCGTCGCCTCCTACGCCGGCCAGCTCGGCGAGGACCAGGGCCCGCTGGTGCCCGCCGACGAGCGCGAGACCCCGGCTCCGCAGCCGTGTCCGCAGTCCGGCGAAGACGCGGGCGAGCCCGCCGTCGAAGCCTCCGGATAGCAGCCCCCCGCGGGGTCAGACCCCGCGCACGCGCGACGGGGTCAGACCCCGCGCACGAAAGTGTGACTTCCGTGCCTGAGACGGCCTGAGGGGTCTGACCCCTTGGGTCGGCCGGGCGGGTCTGACCCCTTGGCGTGGGTGCGTATATCTGCTACGCTCCGACTCAGATTTACTTAGGAACCTGAATACAAGGAGCAGTTGAGACATGGCGAAGACGATCGGAATCGACCTCGGGACGACCAACTCGTGCGTAGCGGTCATGGAGGGCGGCGAGCCCTCCGTGCTCGAGAACGCCGAGGGCAACCGCACAACTCCGTCGGTGGTCGCGTTCACCGACACCGGCGAGCGGCTCGTCGGCACGGCCGCGAAGCGCCAGGCGGTGCTGAACCCCGAGAACACGATCTTCTCGATCAAGCGCTTCATGGGCCGCAAGATCTCCGAGGTCTCCGAGGAGTCCAAGATGGTCCCCTACGAGATCGAGGGCGGGACCGGCGGCGACGTCCGCGTGAAGGCGCGAGGACAAGCAGTACTCGCCGCAGGAGATCTCGGCGATGATCCTCCAGAAGCTGAAGTCCGACGCCGAGGCCAAGCTCGGCGGCACCGTCGACGCGGCCGTGATCACCGTCCCGGCCTACTTCAACGACGACCAGCGCCAGGCGACCAAGGACGCGGGCAAGATCGCGGGCCTCGAGGTCCAGCGCATCATCAACGAGCCCACCGCGGCCGCGCTCGCCTACGGGCTCGACAAGGACGGGACGGATCAGACGGTCCTGGTGTTCGACCTCGGCGGCGGCACGTTCGACGTGTCGGTGCTGGAGATCGACGACACGGACCCGGATCAGCCCGCCGTCTTCGAGGTCCGGTCCACCGCCGGTGACAACCATCTCGGTGGCGACAACTGGGACAAGGCGATCGTCGACCACCTGATCGCCGAGTTCAACAAGGACCAGGGCGTCGACGTCTCCAACGACAAGCGAGCCCTCCAGCGCCTCTACGAGGCCGCGGAGAAGGCCAAGATCGAGCTCTCCTCCCAGCAGGAGACGCAGATCAGCGTGCCGTTCCTGACCGCGATCAACAACGAGCCCAAGCACCTCGACGTGAAGCTGACCCGGGCCAAGCTGACCGACCTCACCGCCGATCTGCTCGAGCGCGTGGTCGGGCCGGTCAAGCAGGCACTGGCCGACGCCAGCGCCCCCGAGATCGACCACGTGATCCTCGTCGGCGGCATGACTCGCATGCCGGCCGTCCAGGACAAGGTCAAGGAGCTGGTCGGCAAGGAGCCCCACCAGGGAGTGAACCCCGACGAGGTCGTGGCGATCGGCGCCGCGATCCAGGCCGGCGTGCTCGCCGGCGACGTCAAGGACGTGCTGCTGCTCGACGTCACCCCGCTCACCCTCGGGATCGAGACCAAGGGCGGCGTGATGACCAAGCTGATCGAGCGCAACACGACGATCCCGACCCGCAAGTCGGAGATCTTCTCGACGGCGGAGGACAACCAGCCCTCGGTCGAGGTCCACGTGCTCCAGGGTGAGCGCGAGATGGCCACCGGCAACAAGTCGCTGGGCAAGTTCCAGCTGACCGGCATCCCGCCCGCACCGCGCGGGACGCCGCAGATCGAGGTCGGGTTCGACATCGACGCCAACGGCATCCTCAACGTGTCCGCCAAGGATCTGGGCACGGGCAAGGAGCAGACGATTGAGATCAAGGCCGGCGGCGCCCTCGACGACGCCGAGGTCGAGCGCATGGTCAAGGACGCGGAGACGCACGCCGACGAGGACCGCGCGCAGCGCGAGCTGGTCGAGGCGCGGAACACCGCCGAGAACGCGGCGTTCCAGGCCGAGAAGCAGCTCGAGGAGCTGGGCGACAAGGTCGATTCGTCCTCCAAGACCGAGATCGAGGCCGCGATCGCCGAGGTGCGCGGCGCGCTCGAGTCCACCGACGCCGCCGAGATCACGGCGAAGACCGACGCCCTGCAGGCGGCCTTCCACAAGGTCTCCGAGCAGATGTACCAGGCCGCCGCGGCCGATCAGGCCCCGTCCGGCAACGGCGACGGCGCCACCGCCTCCGACGACGAGGAGGAGGTCGTCGACGCCGAGGTGGTCGACGAAGACCGCTCGTGATGGAGGATCGCGACACGGTCGAGGAGACCGAGGAGCAGGTCCAGGAGGCCGAGGTCGTCTCCGAGACGCCCGAGCAGTCGCTCGAGGCTGACCTCGACGGGCTCCTGGCCGACACCAAGCGCGAGCGCGATGAGTACCTCGACCTGGCGCAGCGTGCCCGCGCCGACTTCGAGAACTACCGGAAGCGAGCGGCGGCCGAATCGCGCGACGCGGAGCGCCGCGGTCGCGCGGCGATCGCCAAGGATCTGGTCCCCACGCTCGACAACCTCGAGCGGGCGCTGCTCGCCGCCGGCATCGACCCGGCGGGCGGCGGCGAGGGCGATGCCGAGCCGCAGTCCGAGGAGGTCTCGGCTCACGACGCGCTCGCCCGCGGCGTCGAACTCGTCTACCGCGACCTCCGCGGCGCCCTCGCGAGGTCGGGGGTCGAAGCGTTCGACCCCGCGGGTGAGGCATTCGACCCCGCCGTCCACGAGGCAGTCGGCAGCCGCCCCGGCAACGGCACGGCCGCCGGCACCATCGTCGAGACGCTCGACAAGGGCTACCGGCTCGACGATCAGGTGCTGCGCGCCCCGCGCGTGATCGTGGCGGAGTAGGTCGGGATGGCCACTCGCGACCCATACGAGGTCCTGGGCGTCGGTAAGAAGGCCACGGACGACGAGATCAAGAAGGCCTACCGAAAGCTGGCCCGCGACTACCACCCCGACCGCAACCCGGGCGACGAGAACGCCGAGGAGCGCTTCAAGGACGTCCAGGGCGCATACGACACGCTCTCCGATCCCGAGAAGCGGCGCGAGCACGACGCGGGCGGCCGATTCGCGAACTTCGGCGGCGGCGGAGGGGGGTTCCCCTCCGACATCGGCGACATCTTCTCCACGATCTTCAGCCGTGGCGGCGGCCCGCCCGGCCAGCAGGAGATCCGAGGCCGGGACCTCGAGACGGAGGTCAGGCTGAGCTTCGACCAGGCGATGCGTGGCACCGAGGTCTCGGTCACCGTCCCGAAGCAGGCGACCTGTGCGACGTGCGGTGGCTCGGGCGCCAAGCCCGGCACCGCGCCGAAGGTTTGTCCTCGCTGCGGCGGCCGGGGCATCGACTCGGAGAGCCAGGGCTTCTTCTCGATCAGCCAGCCCTGTCCCCAGTGTGGGGGACGCGGCGAGGTGATCGAGGACCCGTGCCCCACCTGCTCCGGCTCGGGCACGACCCCCCAGCGCAAGCGCTATCGCGTCCGGATCCCCGCCGGGGTGCGCGACGGCACCCGCATCCGCGTCGCCGGCAAGGGAGAGGACGGCCCGCTCGGCGGCCCGCCGGGCGATCTCTACGTGGTCACCCGCGTCCAGGCGTCCCCGGTCTTCGCCCAGCGCCCTGACGGCAACCTCGAGGTCACGGTGCCGATCACCTTCGCGGAGGCGAGCCAGGGGGCCGAGGTAGTGGTTCCCACCCTCAATGGGACGAAGCGGATCAGGATCCCCGCCGGGACCCAGCACGGAACCGTCCAGCGCCTGCGCGGCGAGGGGCCGCCGCGCGCGGGCGGCGCCAGCCGGGGCGACATCCGCTACCGGATGGAGATCGACGTCCCGGATCAGCTGAACGCCGAGCAGCGCCGCGCGCTCGACGAGTTCGCCAAGACGATGAACGACCGCGACCCGCGCGCCGCGCTCCTGCGCGATGCGTCCGCGCCGTCCGCGAATGTGGGAGCCGAAGCATGAGCGCCCACGCCGAAAGGACCCCGAAGCCGCGGCGCCGGACGCGGACCACCGCCACCGCGTCGTTCGACACCGAGCGCGGCGTGTTCATGATCTCGGTCGCCGCCGAGCTCGCCGAGATGCACCCGCAGACGCTGCGCATGTACGAGGCGCGTGGGCTGATCACGCCGAAGCGCTCGCCCAAGAACACGCGCCTGTACTCCCAGCAGGACGTCGAGCGCCTGCGGCGGATCCAGCAGATGACGGCCGATGAGGGCCTCAACCTCGCCGGCGTCGAGACCGTGCTCGAGCTGGAGGCACAGCTCGAGCGTGCGCGCGGCGAGCTGGCGAAGATGCGGGAGCGGACGGCCAGGCTCGAGCAGGAGCTGCTCGAGGAGGTGGAGCGCGTGCGCCGCTCCATGCGAGCGGAGATCGTCCCGTTCGGGGCCTACGAGGCGAAGGGCATCACGGGGCGCCGGCCGGCGCCGAGCCGTCCCGCCGCTGACTGAACAGGCGCTCCGCCACGCCGCGGATCGTTTCCACCCCGTACGCCATGGTCGGGTTCCCGTCGGTTAGGACCGCCAGCGAAACCGTGGTCTCGCCGCGACGGAGGCGGGCGATCTGGTGGACCAGCTGTCCGGAGTCTGTCCCTCTCCAGCCGCCCTTGAACCGCACTCCCCACCCCTGGCCGGCCACGGCGGCCGGGATCCCCCAACGCTGTGCCGCCACGATCCGGGCGAGCACGTCCGACCCGTACTCGAAGTGCGGGCCGCCGAGGAGCTCGTCGAGGCGGGACATGAGCTGGGCCATGTCCGATGCGGTCAGTTGTGCGTTCGCCCAGTAGCCGGAGACGGTGAAGCTCTTGAGCCCCGCATCCCGGGCCACCGCCTCGAGCCCTTCGTCGCCTACCCGCGCGTAGATCGCGTCGGCGGCGGCGTTGTCGCTGTAGGTAATCATCGCGTCGAGGAGGCCCCGGGTTGCGGGGTCCAGCGTCGACCCGGAGGCGGCGAGCCGATCGAGCTCGGCCACCAGCAGCATCGCCTTCACGACGCTCGCCGAGACAAAGCTGTGGCCCCCTCGCATGTCGAAAGCCCGGCCCCGGGAGTCCACCAGCGCGAACGAAACCACCCCGAGTCGCGCCGCCGCGTACTCGCGCGCGGAGGCGATTCGGGAGCGCGGCGGCAACGGCCGGGGGTCACGCCGCTCCTCCGCCGCCGGCAACGTGCGCAGAGCGGTTGCCTCAAACGGCGTGAAGGCCGCCGGTTCCTGTATCGCCGCCGCGTCCTCGTCATGCCGCGCCACCGCGACGCCCGCGGCGGCCGATGCGAGACCGAGCAGCACGATCGCCCCTCGCCGCAGCACGCGCCGTCGGCTGCGGCGCCGGAGCTCCGCCCTGCGCTCGGCCGAGCGGGTGGCGGCCTCACCCGAGCGGCCCGCGAGGGCGGCGAGCTCCGCGTCGAGCTCGGTCTCGGGGACCGCAACCACCTGCGGCGCGTCACGGGCACCCGGCCGTGTCGGGCCTCGGTCCGTGCCGCTCTTCGGATTCACCAAGGAGTCACCTTATGACGATGCGGTGATCGGCGCGCGAACGAGCTGTGAATCCACCAGGCGCCGCGGTGCCGGATACTGCGCCGATCGAGGCGGAGAGGGTCAGCGATATCGAGCGCACGGTTCGCTTTCGCCCTGGGCGCCGGGCGGATCGCGATCGGCGTCGGGTTGTGGGCAGCGCCGGGCTTCGCCATGCGCGTGCTTGGTTTCGGCCGGCCCGGGCCGGAGACGCTGGCGATCGCACGGGTCGCAGGGACGCGCGACATGCTGATCGGCGCGTGGCAGCTTCGTTCGATCGATGATCGCGATGAGCTCGCCCTCGCTACGGCCGCGGCCGCGGCGTGCGATGCCGGCGACACGCTTGCCTTCGGCCTCCTGCTCGCCGCCGGGAATCGCCGCGCGGGCCTGCGCGGCGTCGCGGCGGCCGCCCCGGCAACGATCGCCGGCGTGCTGCTCGCTCGCAGCCAGCGGCGCTGAGCTACCGATCCTCGGCGGCAGCCTTGAGGTGCGCGAGCACGGCGTCGATCTCCTTCTGGAGCGTCTTTCCCATGGGCCCCTTCAGCGCCCGGACCAGCCATCCGTCCCACGACTCCTCCGTGGCGACCGCGGTCCCGCCCTCGGCGGCCTTCAGACGCCAGACGTGGACCGCCTGGATGCCGGTTGCCGTGCCCGACCAGGCCGATCTCGCCGGGGGGGTCCACGCTGCTCGATGCGTGGACGTGATCGTCGCCATCCCCGGCTTCCAGCGAAAGACCGTCCCTGGCGCGACCGGGCCGTCGAGGGTCAGCGACCGAACCTTCGGCTGCCACTCGGGCCACCGCTCGAAGTCCGTCAACAGATCCCAGACAGCCTGCGGCGTGGCGGCGATCTGGGTCTGGCCTCGCGCGATCGCCGGCGCGCTCTCATCGATCTGCATCCGTGCCTCTCGTCGGAGGGCCGAGTCTAGCCCGCTACGCATGATCTAAGTCATATCTGACTTAGATTTCTGCTAGAATCGTGCCTGAAATGCAGGCTGACAAGTTCACGATCAAGGCTCAGGAGGCGGTCGCCGGCGCCCAGCGCCTGGCGGTCTCCGCGCGCAACCCCGAGGTGGCCCCTCCGCACCTCCTGGCGGCCCTGCTCGAGCAGGAGGACGGCTTCGCCCCCGCGGCCCTGCGCAAGCTCTCCGCCGACGTCGTCGCGATCGCCGAGCGCACCCGCGCCGCCATTGCCGAGCTGCCGACCGTCGGCGAGAACGCCGAGCCCCGGCCCTCCGAGGCCCTGACCAACGTCCTGCGCCGCGCGGAGCGCGAGATGAGCGCGCTCGGCGACGAGTACATCTCGGCCGGGCACCTCCTGCTCGCATTGGCCGACCCGTCGGCCTCGACCGCGGGCCTGCTCCCGGACCGCGAGTCCCTTGCGCGGGCCGTTGCGGAGACCCAGGGCCCCAGCCGGGTCACGTCGCCGAACGCCGAGGAGATGGCCGAGGCGCTCGAGCGCTACGGGCGTGACCTCACCGCCGACGCGCGCGCCGGCAAGCTCGACCCCGTCATCGGGCGCGACGAGGAGATCCGCCGGGTGATCCAGGTGCTCTCGCGCCGCACGAAGAACAACCCGGTCCTGATCGGCGATCCCGGCGTCGGCAAGACCGCGATCGTCGAGGGGCTCGCCCAGCGCATCGTCGAGGGTGACGTCCCCGAGTCGCTGCGCGACCGCCGCGTGATCGCGCTCGACATCGGCGCCCTGCTCGCCGGCTCCAAGTACCGCGGCGAGTTCGAGGAGCGCCTGAAGGCCGTGCTCGGCGAGGTCCAGGCGGCCGAGGGTCAGATCGTGCTCTTCCTCGACGAGCTGCACACGATCGTTGGCGCCGGCGCCGCCGAGGGCGCCGTCGACGCCGCCAACCTCCTGAAGCCGATGCTCGCCCGCGGCGAGCTACGCGCCGTCGGGGCGACCACCCTCGATGAGTACCGCAAGCACATCGAGAAGGACGCCGCGCTCGAGCGTCGCTTCCAGCCCGTGCTGGTCGGCGAGCCCGACATCAACGACACGATCGCGATCCTGCGCGGCCTCAAGGAGCGCTACGAGGTCCATCACGGCGTGCGCATCACCGACCCCGCGATCGTCGCGGCCGCGACCCTCTCCGAGCGCTACATCGCCGACCGCTTCCTGCCCGACAAGGCGATCGACCTGATCGACGAGGCCGCGTCGCGGCTGAAGATGGAGATCGAGTCCTCCCCCGTCGAGATCGACGAGGTGGACCGCCGCATCCAGCAGCTCGAGATCGAGAAGCAGGCGCTCTCCAAGGAGAAGGACGCGGCCTCGAAGGCCCGCCGTGAGGCCATCGAGGGAGAGCTGGCCGAGCTGAACGAGAACGCGGCGGAGATGAAGGCGCGCTGGCAGGCGGAGAAGGCGGCGATCGAGGCGATCAAGGCGGCCAAGTCCGAGCTGGAGGAGGCCGGCCGGGAGGCCGAGCGCGTCGAGCGCGAGCAGGACCTCGAGCGCGCCGCCGAGCTGCGGTACGGCACGATCCCGCAGCTGGAGACGACCCTCGCCGAGCAGGAGGAGCGCCTGCGCGAGCTCCACGAGAAGGGCGGCTCGATGCTGACCGAGGAGGTCACCGAGGAGGACGTCGCCCAGGTCGTCGCGCGCTGGACCGGTATCCCGGTCTCGCGCCTGCTGGAGGGCGAGGTCGAGAAGCTCATCCACATGGAGGCGCGGCTGCACGAGCGCGTCGTCGGCCAGGACGAAGCCGTCGAGGCGGTCTCGAACGCGCTCCGCCGTTCGCGCGCCGGGCTCTCCGACCCGCACCGGCCGATCGGCTCGTTCCTGTTCCTCGGCCCCACGGGGGTCGGCAAGACCGAGCTGGCGAAGGCCCTCGCGGAGTTCATGTTCGACTCCGAGCAGGCGATCGTCCGGGTGGACATGTCCGAGTACATGGAGAAGCACTCCGTCGCCCGGCTGATCGGCGCACCGCCCGGCTATGTCGGCTTCGAGGAGGGTGGCCAGCTGACCGAGGCCGTGCGCCGCCGGCCCTACGCCGTGCTGCTCCTCGACGAGATCGAGAAGGCGCACCCCGACGTCTTCAACGTGCTGCTCCAGCTCATGGACGACGGGCGCCTGACGGACGGCCAGGGCCGCAGCGTCGACTTCACCAACACGATCCTGATCATGACCTCCAATGTCGGCTCAGACAAGATCGCCGCCGAGGCGGTCGACGAGCGCATGCGCGAGCGCGTCGAGGAGGTCCTGGAGACCACCTTCAAGCCCGAGTTCCTCAACCGGATCGACGACGTGGTGATCTTCCACCGCCTCTCGCGCGAGGACATCAGCCGGATCGTCGACCTCCAGGTCGAGCTCCTCACCCGCCGCCTGGAAGAGCGGGGCATCGAGATCGAGCTCAGCGACGACGCCCGCACCCTGCTGGGGAACCTGGGCTACGACCCCACCTACGGCGCCCGCCCGCTGAAGCGCGTGATCCAGAAGCAGCTCGTCGACCGCCTCGCGCTTGCGCTACTCGAGGGGGAGTTCGGCGAGGGCGACGTGGTCGACGTCGACGTCTCAAACGGCGAGCTCGCCTTCTCGAAGGCCGGCGAGCGCGAGACCGCCAGCCCGTAGGCCACGTCCGCTTCGTCGCGGAGGAGGAGCGCCGTGAGGGGTCGATCAGGGGCGCTCGACGCGCAGCAGCTGGTTGTCCGCGACGTTCGTGAGGGTCCTGGTCTCGCCGTCGGTCCAGCGGACGGTGACGAGATCCACGCTGTTTTCGTCGCCGAGGCCGAAGTACAGGCGGTGGTCGCCCGCGGAGAAGCGCGAGCTGTCGCTCTGGCCCACCCAACCGGTCTGCTTCGCGCCCTCGACGTCGATACGAACGCGGGCGCCCGGAGCGTCCCGGGCGCCTCCCCTGCCCTCGACCTCCACCTCGAGCCAGTGGTCCCCGGTCAGTTCGTTCTTGAACAGTGAGCTGAAGCGCTTACCGTCATCCCGAGCGGTGAGCACGCCGTCGCGATCCCCGTCGCCGTCCACGTCCATCCAGACCGAGCGTGCCTGCGTCAGGTTGCCCGTGGCGAGGAGGCCGGATGCGGCGAATCCGCCCTGCGGCTGCTGCTCGTAGATGCCGCCCGGCGGCGCGTAGAGGTCCAACAGGCCGTCGTTCTGGTAGTCGATCCAGACGACCGGGCCCTCTGCCCGCGCCGGCAGGCCGATCCTGGGCGGGGTCCGCGCGACCAGCTCGCCGTGCCGGTTCCGCAGCAGCGTGAGGCCCGCCCGGGCGGAGGCGAGCACGTCGGCGTCTCCGTCGTTGTCGAAGTCGGCCGATGCGATGCTCACCACCTCCCCCCTGGGCAGCCCGGTGATCCGCTGGCGCAATGCCCACGAGCCGTCGTGGCCGCGCTCGAAGACCCGCAGGCCCCCGTCATCGAAGGTGACCACCTCGGGCGTCAGGCCACCGCGCAGGTCCACCCACTCGATGGCCGAACCCCTCGCGCCCGCGCGCTTGAGCTGCCCAGACGCGTTGGCGTAGCGGGGACCGCGCCGCAGGAATAGGCGAACGACCCCCTCCTCGCACGATGTCGAAAGGTCGGTGCGCCCGTCGCCATCGGCGTCGAGCGGGATTGCCTCCCTCGCGCGGCAGCGGCCCTTGCGGAGGTGGCGCTGCTCGGCGAAGTCGTCGAACGTGCCCGCGGATTGGAGCATCAACTCGTCCTGGACGAGGTTGCGATGGCCCTTGATCCGCCCCGCGAGCCCGCCGCGGGCGATGAAGACGTCGGTGTCGCCGTCGGCGTCCGCGTCCGTCCACGCCATGCCATGGCGATCGCGCACCTGGATCGAGAACCGCTCCTTGCCGGCGACCGTCCCCTGCGAGCCAACGAACACCGGGCTCGCCGACGTCCGGTGAACGCGGACCGGGAGGGCGACGGGAACCATCTTTACGTCGACGCGACTGCCCGGCGGCATCGTGTAATCGACGCGAGTACTCGGCAGGTCGCCGTTCCCGTGTGCCTCGAGGACGGCGGTTGCGCCGTCCCTCGCCTCAGCCCGCCTGAACGCGCGCGAGCGAAGCGTCCCGGTCGCGGTCACGCCGTGCGCGATGAGCCGCAGACCGTCGTGGCGATAGAAGAGATAGAGCCCAGGGTCGTCAAGCGTCGGTGCCTGGTCGATCGCCTCCAGGCCGGGGAACGCCGGCGTGTGATCGAGATCGAGCGCGGAGATCTCATTGTCGAATCCGCCTCCCCCGTCGCCGATCAACACCACCTGCCGGTTGTTGTGCGCGGTGGTGAACAGATCGGGGTCGGAGTCCGCCCCGACGTAGGCGACGCCCAGGTCGTAGATGCGTTTCGGGAGGGGCGCGTCGGAGGTCGTGAACGACGCCTGGCGGGCGCCGCCCGCGGCGGTGCCGAACGCGCCCAGCGCAACGAATGCGGCTGCCGCAGCCGCGGCTTCCCTGCGATGCCACTTGCCGGCCCCCATGGCGGAGAAAGCGTAGAGCAGCCTTGCTGGCGATAATGGTTCTCGTTGGGAGTTGCGACAGACAATGCCCTCGCGGGCTACGAGGACTTCAATGCCCAGGACTTCGACTCGCTCCTGGCCAGGATGACGGAGGACTTCTCTTGGCACGAGGCCCCGGAGATCCCGGGGCCGAAGGCGGCGGGCACGAGGGCCGAATTCGCCCGGTACCTGCGCGGGTTCGACCAGCTCTGGGACGAGTTCAGCTTCGACGTCCGCGAGACGGTCGAGAACAGCGACCTCCTTTACACCCGGGTGATCCTGCGCGGCCGGGGCCGCGCCAGCGCGCACGCGCTCGAGCTGGAGATCCATCACGTTTGGCACCTGCGCGACGGGCTCTTCTCGAGCATGCAGGCGTACATGGACGGCGGCGAGGCCCGCGCCGCCGCCGGGCTCGACTAGAGCGGGCGCTCGGCGCCGGAGATGACCCGCAGCGCCGCGTGCTGGCGCCCTGCCGAGACGACGTCGCCCTTCGCCTCGTAGAGCTCGATCGCGCGATTGATCGGCGGGATCGCCTCGGCTGGCGCGCGAGCCGCTCGCATTACCGAGCCGAGGGCGGCGAGCGAGTCGGCGAGCAGGATGATCGTGTCGCTGGGCTCGGCCTCGGCGATCGCCTCCCTGGCGAGCTGCTCGGCCTCCGCCAGCTGGTCGGTAACCAGAAGAACCTCCACCCGCGCCAGCCGCCACTTGACCTGAGCGTCGAGATCGTCGGGAGCGGCGATCTCCTCGGCGCGGCGGGTGAGCGCGAGGGCTTCGTCGGTGCGGCCCTGGCGAACGATCGCGCTCGCCAGCATCGGGGCGACGGTGGCGGCGATGTGCTTGGCGCCGATCGAGTCGAAATGCGCGAGCGCGCTGGAGAGCTCCGCCTCCGCCGTCGCCGGATCGGAGTAGAGCGGCTCGACGGCGGCGGTCGAGATCGGGAGGTAGGCCAGATGCGCAGGCTGGCCCAGGTCGTCGAAGATCAGGTGGGCGGACTCGAAGGCGGCCTCGGCCTCCTCGGCCTGCCCGGAGCGCGACAGCATCTCCCCCATCCGCGCCAGCGTCGAGCCCTCAAGCGAGCGGTTCCCGCGTGCTCGCGCCCAGTCGAGATCCTCCCGGGCCCTGGCGACTACGCGGTCGCATGGGGCGGGGCCGAAGACCGCCACCTGGAGCAACCAGTAGCGGATCCACGCCTCGACCCCCTCGTCGCCAGCCTCGCGGGCGAACTCGAGGGCGTGCTCGAACGCCTCCTGGGCCGCGGCCTGTTCGCCGCGGTCGGAGTGCGCCTTACCGAGGAGGTGCCAGGCCTTCGCCGCGCCGAGGTTGTCGCCCAGGTCCTGGAAGACGCCCGTCAACTCGGAGGCGCCGGAGCGCCCGTTCTCCGCCCACCACACCGGGTCGGTCAGGCGACGCAGGCTTAGCTCGAGGATGCGGACCTCGGCATCGGTCCGGGGGTCGTCGCCGCGAGCGGCGCGCCGGCGCAGCTCGGCGAGCGCCTCCGCCGCACGAGAGGTCTCGCCGCCGCGCACCAGCGCGGTCCCCAGGGCCAGCAGGGGCTCCAGGCGGGCCGAGTCCTCCTCGCCGATGCAGGGCCACGACCCTCGCGAAGAACTGGGCTGCGGTCACGTCGTCCTGGCGGGCGCCGGCACGATTCCCGGCCTGCATGAGGTGCTCGGCCGCCTTCGCCGCGACGCGCTCGGCGTCGCCCGCCCGGCCCAGGAGCTCCGCGTGGTAGCGGGCTGCCGCCTCGAAGTGGTAACCGACGATCTCCTCCGCCTCTCCCCGGCGGTCCCCGTTCCACTCGAGCATCCAGTCGCCGACGGTCTCGTGGAGAACGGCCCGTCTGGCCTTCGGGATCGCCTCGTAGACGGCATCGCGGAGCAACAGGTGGCGAAAGCGCATCAGGTCCTCGGCCGCCGCGCGCCGGCGCACCGGTTCGATCACCAGCTTCCGCGAGAGCCCCGCGAGCGGCTCGGCGACGTCCTCGCCGCTCATCCGCCCGAGCGAGCTCGCCCAGAACTCCATCCCCACGACGGCCGCGAACTCGGCGCAGGCACGCTCGCGCTCGTCGAGTTGATCGACCCGCGACGCGAGGGTGGCCTCGATGGAGGGTGGGACCTCCACGGCGTCCAGATCACCCGCCGCGGCCCACCCGGAGTCCGAGCGCACGAGCCGTCCGTCGTCGATCAGCATGTGGAGCACCTGCTCCACGAACAGCGGGTTCCCCGCCGCCAGCTCGACCAGCCGGACCCTCGTCGACTCCGGGAGGGCGCCGCCCACAAGCTCGCCGACCAGCGCGTCGATGTCACCCTCCGGCATTGGCCCCACGGGAATCGTGGTGGGGCAGGCATCCGACCAGCCCGGGCGGCGCGCGAGTAGCTCGAACCGGGCCGTGCAGGCCAGCAACACGGGGGCGTCGAGCTGGCCCACCAGGGCCTCGATGAGATCGAGAAGCGGTTCCTCGGCCCACTGGAGGTCCTCGAGCACGACGACCACCGGGCTGTGGGCCGCCCGGGAGCTGAGCAGCAAACGCAGCGCCCAGAGGATCTGGTCGCCCGACTCGGCCGCCGCCTCGACGCCGATCAGCTGGGCCAGCTCGGACGTTGCGGCGTCCGCCGCATCGGTGCCGTCAAGCGATGCGGCGATCTTCGCGCGCGCCGATGAGGAGTCGTCGGAATCCGTGATGCCGGCGGCTTGGCGGACGATCTCCGCGACGGCCCACCACGTGATCCCCTCGCCGTAGGAAAGGCAGCGGCCGACCAGCACCAGCGCGCGGCCCTGATAGCGCTCGACCACCTCAGCCAGCAGCCGTGTCTTGCCCGTGCCGGCGTCCCCCAGCAGGGTCAGGAACTCAGGGGAGCCGCGCGCCACGCTGCGCTCGAAGGCGACGGTGAGCAGCGAGAGCTCACGGCTGCGGCCGACGAGTGGCCTGTCGGCCAGCGGCACGCCGGCGTCGCGGGCGCTCGCGCCCAGGACCCGGAAGGCGGTGATCGGCTCGCGGCGGCCGCGCAGATCGAGCTCGCCGGCGGGCTCGGCCTCGATGTCGCGCCGGACCAGGGCGTAGGTCTCCTCTCCAATCACCAGACCCCCTGCCGGCGCCCAGGACTGAAGCCGGGCGGCGACGTTCATCGTGTCGCCCAGGCTCACCATCCGGCCGGCGACCTCGCGCCCGACTACGACCGTGCCGGTGTTGACCCCCACCCGCATCTCGAGGCGTGTGTCCAAGCGCGGCTCGATCTCCGCGTTCAGCGCCTGCAGCTCCTCGAACATCGCGCTGGCCGCGCGAACCGCGCGCAGGGCGTCGTCGGTCTGCGCGACCTCGGTCCCGAACACACCCATGACCCCGTCTCCGGCCAGATGCTCGATAACGCCCCCGTGCCGCTCAACGACGCCCGCCATCCGCTCCAGGAAGGCGAGCATCAGCTCCCGGAACGTCTCAGGATCGAAGCGCTCGGCGAGGGCGGTGGAGCCGACGACGTCGGCGAACACCGCTGTCACCTGCTTGCGGAACCCTTCCGAGCCCCCTCGTTCCCATCCATCGGCCAATCATCGCCGCTTCGCACCACGCCCGCAAGCCCTGCGGGGTCGCCTAGGCTTCCCCGCCCATGAGAGTCGGCATTTGCGCGTACTGGTTCAACCGCGGGCAGGGCGTTGTCGCCCGCCAGATCAGGACCGTGCTCGACGGGCTCGGGCACGAGACCTACGTGCTCGCCCGCCCCACGCGGGAGTCGAACATCCGCTCCGGCGTTCGTCGACCGCAGCGACGTCTGGGACCAGCCCGGCATCACCGAGGCATCTGCGTATGAGATCCCGGTCCAGGAATACCTCGACTGGGGAGCGGAGCGGCAACTCGACATCGCGTTCTTCGACCAGAACTACGGCTTCGAGGGAATCACGGCACTGCGCCGTTCGGGGGTGCGCACCGTTGGCCGCTTCGTCTGGGAGCAGTTCTCGCCGGAGCACGTGGAGCCCGCGAAGGAGGCGCTCGATGTCCTCTACTCGCTCACGCACTGCGAGCAGGAGCGCTACGCCGGGTTCGGGATCGAGAGCCCGTACTTGCAGTGGGGCGTCCACCCCGACCTGCTCGCCTACGACCCCGGCGAGCGGACGCCTGGCGAGCTCGTGCACTACCTGTATCCGGCCGGCTTCCTGTCGAGGCGGAAGCCGCTGCGCCAGATCCTGCGAGCGTTCAAGGCCGTCGACGGCGACGAGCTGCGCCTCACGGTGAAGGCCCAGGTGGAGCGCCAGCAGCGCCGCCTGACCGAAGCCGCCGAGTCGGACCCGCGCATCTCGTTCAGCTTCGAGGACCTGCCGACCGACGAGCACCTGCGGCGCTTCGCCGCGGCCGACGTGTGCCTGGCGCCGAGCCGCTGGGAGGGCCTCGGCCTGCATCTGTATGAGGCCACCGCGTTCGGCATGCCCGTGATCACCAACGACGACCCGCCGATGAACGAGATCGTCAAGGACGGAGTCAACGGTCTCCTGGTCAAGAGCAAGCGCAAGGGCGAGGCGAAGTCGGGCATCCCCTCGGTCGATCCCAGCGTGCGGAGCCTGCGAAAGGCGATCGACCGCATGCGCGAACCGAGTCTGCGCGCCGAGCTGCGGGCGGGTGCGCTGCGTGAGCGCGAGCGCCTCGACTGGCGCCACACGATCGACGGTTACGCGCGGCTGATCGAGCTGGTCAGCTAGCGCGAACCGCGACGCCCATCGCCAGCGGGCGAATGAGTGCCGCGCTGGGCGTTGGGAACTCCCGCATCTCCATGCGCTCCAGCTTGAGTGGGGACGACTCCAGCGCCGCGATCGTGCGGCGGTTGGGATGGCAGCCGCCCGCGAAGAAGCCCCACGGCCGCTCCAGGCGGTCCTGCCATCGTGCCCTGGAAGACCCCTCCTGCGCTCGTACATGCTCCAGGAAGAGGAACTTGCCGCCGGGGCGCAGCACCCGTGCGATCTCCCGGATGGCAGCGTCCGGATCATCGACGGTGCACAGGACCAGGCCACAGACCACCGTGTCAAACGAGGCAGCGCCGAACGGCAGGGCCTCCGCCGGAGCCTCGACCACCTCGGCCGGAGCGGGCAGGTCGGCCTCGGCCACGGCGTCGCGCAGCCGCTTGGCCATGTGAGGATCGGGCTCGCTCAGGACCAGCTCGGTGACGCCCGGCCCATAGTGGGGCAGGTCGAGCCCGGTGCCCGCGCCCAGCTCCAGCGTCCGTCCCGCCGCGGCGGCCAGGAACTCGCCGCGCATCTCGCGCAGCCCAGCCCTTTCCGGGGCCTCGAACAGCCGGTCATAGAGCGCGGCGAAAAGGGGGTGCCTGACCACGTCGGCATCGTGCCGGATCGCGGCCGAGCTTGCACGGATCTCGCCGACGTGAAAGAAAGAGGAGTGCGAACCCCCAAGGAGGAGATCCAATGCCCACCTACATCATGCTCACCCGCCTCACTTCCGACGGCGTCAAGACGATCAAGGACAACCCGTCCCGAGTTCACGAGGTGAACAAGGAGGTCGAGCAGATGGGCGTCAATGTGGTCAGCCAGTGGGCGACGCTCGGCGAGTTCGACTTCGTGTCGGTGGTCGAGGCACCCGACGAGATGACGATGGCGAAGCTGTCCATCGAGTTGGGCTCCCGGGGGACCGTCATGAACCAGACGCTGACCGCGATCGACGCGGAGACCTTCACCAAGTCCCTCTAGCGCAACCGGCCTGACTCGAATGCGGATCCTTGTCGTCGGCGGCGGCGGGCGCGAGCACGCGATCGTCCGCGCGCTCGGATCGCGCGCCCACCGCGGGCGAGCTTCTGTGCGCGCCCGGCAACGCCGGCATCGCCGCCGACGCGCGCGGCCTCGACATCGGCGCCGACGATGTGCGCGGCCTCGTCGACGCCGCGGTCGCCGAGGACGTCGGGCTGGTCGTCGTCGGCCCCGAGGCGCCGCTTGTGGCGGGGCTGGTCGACGCCCTCGAGGCCGCGGGGGTTCCCGCCTTCGGGCCCAGCGCCGCCGCGGCGCGGCTCGAGGGATCGAAGGTCCACGCGAAGGAGGTCATGGCGGAGGCGGGCGTGCCGACGGCCTCGCACGTGGTTCTGCGCGACCGCGACGAGGCGCTCGGCCGGCCTCGCGGACACCGACTACCCGGTGGTGCTGAAGGCCGACGGGCTGGCGGCCGGCAAGGGCGTGATCATCGCCGCCTCCGAGGCAGAGGCACGCGAGGCGGTCGAGCTGTTCTTCGTCGAGCAGCGCTTCGGCGCGACCGAGGTGGTGCTCGAGGAGCACCTCGACGGGGAGGAGCTGTCGCTGCTCGCCCTCTGCGATGGCCGCAACGTGCTCCCCCTGGCCCCCGCGCAGGACTACAAGCGGATCTTCGACGGCGACGAGGGGCCGAACACCGGCGGGATGGGGAGCTACTCCCCGGTGCCGGAGATCGACCCGGCGACGGTCGAGGGACTGGCGGACGAGGTCCACCGGCCCGTGGTCGACCTGCTCGCCCGCAACGGCACGCCCTTCCACGGCGTGCTCTACGCCGGGCTGATGATGACCGCGGCCGGACCGCGCGTCCTCGAGTACAACTGCCGCTTCGGCGACCCCGAGACGCAGGCCGTGCTGCCCCGGCTTCGCTCCGACCTCGCCGAGCTGTTCGTCGCAGCCCGCGAGCCGGGCGGGCTGGAGGGCGTGAGTGCCGATTTCGACGAGAGGTGGGCCGTGACGGTCGTGCTCGCCTCCGCCGGCTACCCCGAGAGCTCGTCGAAAGGGGATGTGATCTCCGGGCTGGACGAGGCCGCCGCGCTGGACGACGTGGAGGTCACCCACGCCGGGACCGCATTCGACGACGGGGAGGTCGTCACGGCCGGCGGACGCGTGCTGAACGTGACCGCGCTGGGCGGCGACGCCGCGGCGGCCCGCGATCGTGCCTACGAGGCGGCGCGGCTGATCTCCTTCGACGGGATGCAGATGCGCTCCGACATCGCCGCCCGAGCGGTTGAACGCACGGCCGTTCGCTGACTGGAAGAATCGCCGCCATGGAAGTCGAAGAGCCCAACGAGAGGCCCAGCACCGAGACCGAGACCGCCACCGAGGAACCGACCCCGGTGCCGCCGGACACGATGCCTGAGGTCGAGGCGGCGTTCGAGGAGATCGAGGTCGACGCGCCGCGCGTGGGGATCATCATGGGCTCGAAGAACGACAAGCCCAAGATGCAGCCCGCCGGCCAGGCGCTCCAGGACGCGGGCATCCGCTACGAGGTCCGCGTGATGAGCGCGCACCGCGACCCCGAGAAGGTGCGCGAGTACTGCCACAACGCGCGCATGAGGGGGCTGAGGGTGCTGATCGCCGGCGCCGGGATGTCGGCGGCGCTGCCGGGCGTCGCCTCCGCCCACACGGACCTACCGGTGATCGGGGTCCCGATCATGGGCAAGTCGCTTGGGGGCCTGGACGCGCTGCTCTCCGCCGTCCAGATGCCGCCCGGGATCCCGGTCGCCTGCGTCGCGATCGACGGCGCCAAGAACGCCGGCGTCCTGGCCGCGCGGATAATCAACTCCTAGTGATCCAGCGATATACGCGGGAGGAGATCGGCGCCGTCTGGACCGACGAGCGCCGGATGAGCGCCTGGCTCGAGGTCGAGCTCGCCGCCACCGACGCCTGGGCCGCCGAGGGCGTTGTCCCGGCGGAGGCCGCAGCCGCCTGCCGCGAGCGCGCGACCTTCACGGTGGAGGAGGTCAGGGAGCGCGAGCGCACCACCGGCCACGACGTGGCCGCGTTCGTCGACGTCGTCTCGGCCTCGATCGGCGAGCACGGGCGGTGGATCCACTACGGGCTCACCTCCTCGGACGTGCTCGACACGGCGATGGGCCTCCAGCTGCGCGAGGCGGGGGCGGTCATCGTCCCCGGCGCGCGGGCGTACCGCGACGCGCTGGTCGCGCGGGCCCGTGAACACGCGGAGACCCTGTGCGTCGGGCGCACGCACGGCATCCACGCCGAGCCGACCACGTTCGGCCTGCGGCTGGCGGGCTTCGCGATGGAAGCGCAGCGCAACCTCGACCGGCTCACGGGCGCCTTCGAGCATGCGGCGGTCGGCAAGCTCTCCGGCGCCGTCGGCACCTACGCCTCGGTGCCGCCCGCGGTCGAGGCACGGGTGATGGAGACGCTCGGCCTTCGCCGCGAGGACATCGCAACGCAGGTCGTTCCCCGCGACCGCCACGCCGTCGTCCTCAGCTGCACCGCGCTCGCCGGCGGCGGGCTGGAGCGCTTCGCCACGGAGATCCGCCACCTCCAGCGCACCGAGGTCCGCGAGGTCGAGGAGCCATTCGGCTCGGGCCAGAAGGGCTCCTCGGCGATGCCGCACAAGCGCAACCCGATCCTCACGGAGCGCATCACGGGCCTCGCCCGCGTGCTTCGGGGCTACGCGCAGGTCGGCTTCGAGAACGTCGCGCTGTGGCACGAGCGCGACATCTCCCACTCCGGGGCCGAGCGGGTCGTACTGCCCGACGCGACGATCGCCCTCGACTACATGCAGCACCTCGCCGCGCGGGTCGCCGCCGAGATGACCATCCGCCCTGAGCGCATGAAGGAGAACCTCGAGCTCACCCACGGCGCGCTGTTCAGCCAGCGGGCCCTCACCGCCCTCGTCGAGTCCGGCATGACCCGCGACGACGCGTACCGGATCGTCCAGGAGGCAGCCCAGCAGGCATGGGACACCGGCACCCACTTCCGCGACCTGCTCGCCGCGACGGCCCCGGACCTGGACCTCGACGCGGTCTTCGACTACGGCGCATACCTCGAGCACGTGCCCGAGGCGCTGGCGCGCCTCGACGAGCTGGACTAGATCCGGCATCGATTGCGCACCTCGGGGGGCTATGGACCCCCAAACCCCTCAATCGACCGTCCGGACTGGCGGCCCCTCAGCGGGTGCGCGCGAAGCGCTCGACGGCCTCGAGCAGCTCGTTGACGCGCTCGGTGGCCTCCGGGCCTCCGCGCTCGACGGCGTCGCGCACGCAGTGGTTCGTGTGGTCGCTCAGAACCTCGAAGCCCACCCGGTCGAGCGCCTTCGAGACCGCAGCGAGCTGGGTGAGCACGTCGACGCAGTAGGCGTCCTCCGAGACCATTCGCCCGAGACCCCGGACCTGGCCCTCGATCCGGGCGAGGCGGTTGAGGATCGCCTCGCGGTTCTCCAGGTACCCGACGGTCTGCTGGCTGGCCTCCATGTCGGCCACTATACCGGGTAGGGGTATAGGGCCTGCCATCATCGCGAGCCGTTTCCGATGCGAATCCCGTTCCTCGACAGACACCGCAACCTCACCCCTGCGCCCTTCGTCGTCGGCGTGGGGCGGTCGGGCACGACGCTGCTGCGGCTGATGCTGGACGCCCATCCCGACCTGGCGATGCCGCCGGAGACGGGCTTCGTGCCGGACCTGATCGCGGCCGCGAAGCCGCCGGGCGCGACGCCCTCCGACGCGCTCGCGGCGGTCACCGGCCACCGCAAGTGGGGCGACTTCCCGATGTCCGAGGACGAGCTGATGGAGCGCTGGCGCGCGCTCGACCGCCTGACGCCGCGCGCTGCCGTCCGCTCCTTCTACGAGCTCTACGCCCAGCACCAGGACAAGCCCCGCTGGGGCGATAAGACGCCCGGGTACACGATGCACATGGGGCCGATCTCGACCACGCTTCCCGAGGCCCACTTCGTCCACGTCATCCGCGACGGGCGGGCTGTCGCCCTCTCGCGGATGCGGACGCTGGCGCTGCGGCCGACGGAGATCTCGAACGTGGCACGGCGCTGGGCCAAGCGCTTGCGCAAGGCGCGCGAGAAGGGCCGGACGCTCGACCACTACATCGAGATCCGCTACGAGACCCTGGTCCGCGAGCCCGAGGCGACGCTGCGGGAGGTCGCCGACTTCATCCAGCTCCCGTGGGACCCCGGCATGCTCGACTACCACCGGCGCTCGGAGGAGCGCCTCGCGGAGCTCGACCGCGATATCCCTGCCTGGGGCAAGAAGCTGCCGCGCTCGGCCGAGAGCCGCATGGCGCTCCACCAGCAGACGACGAAGCCGCTGGACCCCGCCCGGATCGACCGCTGGCGCGAGGAGCTCAGCCCGGAGGACCTGGCCGCCTTCGAGCGCGAGGCGGGGTCGACGCTGACCGAGCTGGGCTACGAGCTCGCGGCGGAGGGGCCATGAGCACCGACCCCGTCGTCCTCGTCCTCGGGCTCCAGAAGTCCGGGACCAGCCTCCTGCTGCGCCTGCTCTCCGGCACACCCGCTTTTCGCAACCCGGTGAAGTTCGAGGGCAAGGAGCTGTGGGGAGACGACCCGCCGTTCGCGCCCGAAGCCTTCCCCGCCGGCACGCTCTACCAGCGCGACGGCGGCGAGCGGGGCCACGAGCTGGGTGCTGCCGAGGCGACCGAGGAGGTCGTCGCTCACCTGCGCGACGGTCTCGCCGGCTACGCCAAGCCGGGCAAGGTCCTGGTGTTGAAGAACCCCTACAACACCGTTCGCGTCCCCTGGCTCCGCGCCGCGCTACCGAACGCGTACATCGTCGCGGTGATCCGCCGGCCGCTCCCGAACGTCTTCTCGCTGGTCAAGAAGCACGCGGAGAACCCGCACGTCCACCGCGGGCCCGAGGAGGGCTGGTGGGGCATCAAGCCGGCTGGCTGGAGCGAGCTTGTGAGCGCCGACAAGGTCGAGCAGTGCGCCCGCCAGTGGGCCGCGGTGAACGCGAAGCTCGCCGCCGACGCGCCCGAGCTCGACCTGCTGGTCCACTACCACCACCTGTGCGATCGCCCCGACGCCGTGGTGCGGACGATCGCGAAGGCGACTGCCGGTGAGGTCGCCGCCCATGGACTTCCCCGAGCTCTCCGCCCTCGACGAGGAGTACCTCACGGGCGGTCCCCTGGAGTCGGCGAACCGGGTCTACAAGCGAACCGGCGGCCTCGACCTCGCCGGCGCCGAGCGCGCCAGCGACCGCCTCGAGCCGTTCACGGCCGGACAGAGCGCCGCGGTCACCGACATCACCGCCGACACCGCCACGAGGCTCGGGCTCTAGCTCCTCCTCGCCATCGCGGGGGAAGCGGAACGGGCCCTCGATCGTCGGCTCGAGCGGCAGCCGCTCATCCAGCCACCGGTAGGCCTCGGTCGTCTCATCGAGCGGCGGGTCCACCTCGCGCAGCAGGCCCGGCAGGTGCAGCCAGCGATGGCCGTGCACATGAACGAGGTCGGCCAGGTCCAGCGCCTGCATCTCGGCCGGCAGCTTGATCCGCTTCGGCAGCGGATAGCCATAGGTGTCCGGCAGGAGCTTCACCCGGTCCATCCGGTCGGCCAGGACGCCGGCGAGCGAGAGCTGGTCGATCTGGCGGCGGTAATGCGGGCGCTCGCCGACGGCCGAGGCTCGCAGCTCCAGCGTCGCGTCGCGCCAGGCCGTCCCCAGGCCGCTGTCGCGGCGCAGTGCGACCAGCCCCGCGTTGAAGTAGGCGCGGATCCGGTCGCGCTCGACCACCGTCTCGACGAACGGGCGCGCGCTCACCCCGAGCACCTCATACAGCGTCTGCCAGGCCTCCTCGTTCTCGTGGCCCTCGCCGGTCGAGCCCTTGTTGACCGACCCCACCGGCCGCACGGCCGCCTGCCAATCGCCCGCCCCGAGCTCCGCCGGCTCGGCGAGGAAGACCGTGTCCGAGTCGGTGAACGCGAGCACGTCGTGTTCGAGGTTGGCCTCGGCCCAGGCGGCCACGAAGACCTTGTTGGTGTGCGGCTGCTTTCCCATCCCGCTCGTTCAGCGGCTCGTCGACGTAGGAGGCCCCCAGGTCGCGCAGGGCCGCGATCGTCTCCGCCGCGGGCTCGGATCCGGGCCGCGGCGCGAACGCGTACACCGGAGCCCCCGCCAGAGCGCCACCGAACGCGCGAAGGGATTCGACGCACAGCAGCGACTGGGCTTCGAGCGAACCGCGCTCGACGCAGAGGAGGAAGGCCGTGGACATGGGCCGGGCGAGGATAGGCGGCCAAAGCCGCAGCTTGCGGGAAAGCCGCGCGAAGGCTCGCGGCGCTGCTACTAGCATCGAGGCCGAGATGAGCACCGCCCTTTCCGACCTCAAGCCTGATCGCCAGCGGCAAGGTCCGCGAGATGTACGCCCTCGAGGACGACATCGTCATGGTCGCCTCCGACCGGATCTCCGCCTACGACGTGATCCTGCCTACGCCGATCCCCGACAAGGGCCGGGTGCTGAGCCAGATGTCCGTCTTCTGGTTCGAGACGACCTCCTCCATCGTCCCCAACCACTTCATCTCCCAGGACGTCCCGCCCGAGGCCGAGGGGCGCGGGCTGCGAGTGAAGCGGCTCGAGATGTACCCGGTCGAGTGCGTGGTGCGCGGCTACATCACCGGCTCCGGCTGGCGCGAGTACAAGCAGTCCGGCTCGGTCTGCGGAATCGAGCTCCCCGAGGGCCTGCAGGAGTCCGACAAGCTCCCCGAGCCGATCTTCACCCCGGCCACGAAGGCCGAGGTGGGCGACCACGACGAGAACGTCTCGTTCGATCGCGCGGTCGAGATCGTCGGCGACCGGCCGCTGATGGAGGACCTCCGGCGACTGTCCATCGAGCTCTACACGCACGCCGCCGAGCACGCGCTGGAGCGCGGGATCATCATCGCCGACACCAAGTTCGAGTTCGGCTCGAGCCCGGGTGCCGAGATCGTGCTGGGCGACGAGGTGCTGACGCCGGACTCCTCGCGCTTCTGGCCGGCCGACGACTACGAGCCCGGCCGCGGCCAGGAGTCCTTCGACAAGCAGTACGTCCGCGATTGGCTGGACGAGTCCGGCTGGGACCACACCCCGCCCGGCCCCGAGCTGCCCGACGACGTCGTGGAGCGCACGCGCGCCAAGTACGTCGAGGCCTACGAGCGCATCACCGGCCGCTCGCTCTAGCTCAGGTCGCCCGCCCTTCGCCACTCGCTCGCGAGCAGGCCCAGCATCAGCGAGTCGGAGCGCTCGCCCGAAACCAGCCAGCGTTCGCGCAGCAGGCCCTCGATCCGAAAGCCCAGCCGCTCCAGTGAGTGGACGGAGGCCACGTTCCGCGGGTGCGTGTCCGCCTCCACGCGATGCAGATGCAGCTCGTCGAAGGCGAACTCGAGCGCCAGGCGCTGGGCCTCGCCCCCGAATCCCTGGCGCCAGTGCGCGCTGCCGAGGATGTAGCCGAGCTCGGCCCGAGGCTGCTCCTTGGCGGTGGCAAGCGTGACCGTCCCCAGCACCAGCCCGTCCTCGTTGCGGGTGATCCCCCACTGCAGCGCCGAGCGGTCCTCGAATCCCTTGTGGACGCTCGCGATCATCTCCTCGGTCTGGACGAGGGCGGTCTGCGGCGGATCGCTCCAGTAGCGCATGGCCACCGGATCGGAGAAAACGGCGAAGAGCTGCGGGGCGTCGTCGAAGGAGAGCCCGCGCAGGGTCACCCGCTCGCCACTCAGGACGGGCATGGACCGAAGCGCGGTCAACTCGCGGAGCACGCGACCGATGGTATGCCGTGCGCCCCTAAGCTCCGCGCCGTGAACCTGTTCGTCCAGGGCATGCGCCGCTCGGGCACGACGATCCTCTACGACGCGCTGCTCGAGGATCGCGAGCTCCGCTCGTTCTACGAGCCGCTGCGCGAGCAGAAGGTGTCGGTCGGGCGGCGGCAGCGGCGCCCGCTCCGAGGACGCGTTCGGCGAGACCGGGGCGCTGCGCGAGGAGTTCCGGCGCGAGCGCTATCCCGAGCTGGACATCTCCGAGTTCAACTGGGGCGGGCCGCGCAAGCCGCCGCCTGGAGGTGGAGCCCGGGCCTGCCGCGACCACGCGCTGGAGTGGCTGCGCCACCTGCTGGAGCTGGCGCCGGCGGTGGCGATCAAGGAGACGCGCTTCTACTCGAAGGTGCCGGAGCTGGCGGAGCTCGACTCCCAGCGCGGCGCTGGTCCACGTCGTGCGCGACCCGCGGGCCGTGGCGGCCTCGATCGTGCTCGGCCGCGGACGCCGGCAGGCGGAGATGCTCCCCGACGCCGACGCCTTCTTCGCCGACCGCTCGCGAGCGCAAGCTGTGGTCGTGCCGGCCGATCTCGCGGCGGCTGATCCGCAAGGGCCTCGCCGACCGGCGCCGACGAGGCCGCGCTCGAGGACCCGTCGAACGTCCTGCGGGTCCTGCTTGGTCTGGAAGCTCACCTTCGAGCGGACGCTCACCGAGGGCAAGCGACTGTTCGGTGACCGCTACCTGCTGGTCCGCAACGAGGACCTGCGAAGCGATCCCGTCCGCCGCCCTCGGCCTCGGTCTACGCCGCGCTCGGGCGCGAGGTGCCGGCCGAGGTGTCGCGCATGGGCCGGCGCGAACGTGCGCGCGCCCGAGCCCGTCTACGCGGCGGACGACCCGCGCTGGGCCGAGGAGCTCGCGCCGTGCCGGCATCGGCGACGGCCTGCTGGCCGACGCCGGCTATTCCGCGGACCTCGCCGGTACGCTGAGCCGGTGAAGGCGACGGTCCTGATCCGGCCCAAGGAGGGCATCCTCGACCCGCAGGGCAAGGCGGTCGAGCGCGCACTGCCGGCCCTTGGCTTCTCCGGCGTCTCACGGCGTGCGCGTCGGCCGCATGGTCGAGCTCGAGGTCGAGAACGCGGACGACCTTCCCTCGCTGTGCGAGAAGCTCCTCGCGAACCCCCTGATCGAGGACTACGAAATCGTCGAATGAGGTTCGGGGTACTCCAGTTCCCCGGCTCCTGCGACGAGCGCGACGCGCTCGGAGCCTGCGAGCGGGCCGGCGAGGCGCGGATGGTCTGGCACGAGGACACCGACCTCTCCGGGCATCGACGCGGTGGTCGTCCCCGGCGGCTTCTCCTACGGCGACTACCTGCGCGCCGGGGCGATCGCCCGCTTCTCCCCCGCGATGGGCGCCGTCGCGGAGTTCGCCGCTGCCGGCGGCCCGGTGCTCGGGATCTGCAACGGCTTCCAGGTCCTGTGCGAGGCGGGGCTCCTGCCCGGCGCGCTGCTTCCCAACGAGAGCGTGCGCTTCCTCTGCCGCCAGGTCGACCTCGTCGTGGAGAACGCCGAGACTCCGTTCACCCGCGGGTGCGAGGTCGGCCAGAGCCTCTCGATCCCGGTCAAGCACATGTCGGGCCGCTACTTCGCGCCGCCCGAGATGCTGGACGAGCTGGAGGCGAACGGGCAGGTCGTGCTGCGCTACGCGCCCGGCCAGAACCCGAACGGGTCCGTACGCGACATCGCCGGCGTCCTCAACGACGCGGGGAACGTGATGGGCCTGATGCCGCACCCCGAGCACGCGGTCGATCCTTTGACCGGCTCGGCCGACGGCCTGCGTCTTGTTCGCCTCGCTGGCCGCCGTGCCCACAGCGGTGTAGCGCTCATGCCGAAGCGCCCTCGACAGCGCTACCTGCTTTCGATCGAGGATCCGGAGATCCCGGATGGCCAGATCACGGGCCCGCCCGACCTCGTCGGGATCGGCGCCCAGCGCGCCGGGACGACCTGGTGGTGGCGCGGCGCTATCCGCTCGCACCCGGGGTTTGCGCGCGACGTAAAGCCGGGCAAGGAGCTCCACTTCTTCGACCGCTTCTGGGACGGGCGGGAGGTTCCGGCCGACCTCCCGGGAGCCTACGCCCGCCAGTTCCCCCGCCCGGAGGGCAAGCTCACCGGCGAGTGGACGCCCCGCTACATGCATGACTACTGGGCGCTCCCGCTGCTGAAGGCCGCCGCGCCCGAGGCGCGGATCCTCGTGATGCTGCGGGACCCGGTCGCCCGCTACCGCTCCGGCATCGCGCGCGAGCAGGAGATCGCGGAGAAGGCAGGGGAGCCGCTCGAGATCGCGATCGTCGGCGACGCCGTCTACCGCAGCCTCTACTCGCCCCAGCTCCGGCGCCTGTTCGAGCTGTATCCGCGGGACCGGGTCCTGGTGCTCCAATACGAGCGCTGCCTTGCCGACCCGCTCGGCCAGATGCGCCGGACGCAAGAGTTCCTCGGCCTCGAGCCGTTGGAGCGGGATGCCCGACGATCTCGACCGCCAGGTCGGCAGGTCGCGCGTCAAGGCCCCGCTCGCCGCGCAGCTCAAGGTCGAGCTCGCCGGGCGCCTCTCGGAGGACGCCCACCTCACGGCGGAGCTGTGCCCCGAGATCGAGCTCTCGCTGTGGCCCAGCGTGGGCGCTCCCGCTCGCTGAGCCCGCTACGCCGTACCTACACTCCTGCGTCCATGCGGCTTGCAATGGCCATGAAGGTCCGCGACGAGGCGGACATCATCGAGTTGAACCTGCGCTACCACCACGCGCAGGGCGTTGACGAGTTCATCGTCACCGACAACGGCTCGACCGACGGCACGCTCGAGGTGCTCGAGCGCTGGCGCGATCGTGGCTGCCTGCGCCTGATCAGCGAGCCGAGCGCGGACGGCTTCCGCGACCAGGGGCATTGGTGGGTGACCCGCATGGGGCGCATGGGCGCCGAGCTGGGCGCCGACTGGGTGCTGCACGCGGATGCGGACGAATTCTGGTGGCCGGTTGACGGCGACCTGAAGCACAGCTTCGGCGCGGTCGGAGAGGCGTACGGCGCGGTGATTGGGCCGAGGTCGGAGTTCGTGGCTCGCCCCGACGGCGCCGGAGCCGTGGTGGGAGCGCCTGACCGTCCGCGAGACGCGCACCGCCCTGCGGCCGAAGATCGCACACCGCCCGGAGCCCGACCTGCGCCTGCGACGAGGCGCCCACGACGTGGACTTCGACGCCGACGAGCTGGCGCGGGCGGGCCGGCCCGTCCTGCGCGGCATCCGCGAGCGCCTGCGCCACGACGACGGCCGTCTGGTCTACGCGCCGGCATTTCCCGCGCGTGTGCTGCACGTGCCGCTGCGGAGCTTCGAGCAGTACCGGCGGCGCGTGGAGGTGATGCTCTCCGGCGGCTTCGAGGACAACACTCGTGACCAGCTCCAGCAGGCATACGACGAGGGCGGCCTGGACGAGATGTACGCCGAGCTCGCCGTGGACGACGAAGCGGCCGAGGCGGGCGTCGCCGACGGCACGCTCGTTTTCGACGAGCGGCTGAAGCGCGTGCTGCCCAGCTACGCCGACGGCGACGGCGCGGCGGTCGCGGTCCTCGAGCCCGGGGAGGTCGAGGCCGAGCGGGCCGACGTGGCCTTCGAGGGCATGCGCTCGCTGACCCGCTCCCAACAGGTCCTCATGCGCCAGCGCGAGACGCTGCGAAAGCGCTTGGACCGAAAGGACGCGAAGCTCGCCGCCCAATCGACGGATCGCGGCGGCAGCCGCCTGCGCAACGTCGCGCGAATGCTCAGCCGGCCCGGCCAGGACCGCTGATGCGACTGCCCTCGCGCCCTTCGGCCCCGGCGCTCGGCGCCGGGACCTCCCTCGCCCTTCGTGGTGGGCGTCGGGCGCTCCGGCACGACGCTCCTGCGCCTGATGCTGGACGCACACCCGGATCTGGCGATGCCGCCCGAGACGGGTTTCGTGCCGACCGTGATCCGCGCGGGGCGCAACCCCCTCACCCCGGCCGAGATGATGGCCCTCCTGCGCGAGCAGCGCAGCTGGGGCGATCACCACGTGGACGAGGCCGAGCTGGAGCGCCGCCTCGCCGCCGCGCGGAAGCTCGACGGCAGCTCCGCCCTGCGCGCCTTCTACGGGCTCTACGCCGAAGGCCAGGGCAAGCCGCGCTGGGGCGAGAAGACCCCCGCCTACGTCAAGAAGATGCCGATGATCGAGCGGGCCCTCCCCGAGGCCCGCTTCGTCCACGTGATCCGCGACGGGCGCGACGTGTCGCTCTCGCGCGGCAAGCGACGCCTCGCGGAGGGCGAAGCTCCCGGCCCGGCGCGGGTCGCGGAGATGTGGCGCAACCGGATCCTCCGCGCGCGAGAGGACGCGGAGCGCGTTCAGCATTACGTCGAGATCCGCTACGAGGACCTGGTGACCGACACGGAGTCCACCCTCCGCCGCGTGGCCGAGCTGATCGAGCTGCCATGGGATGACGCGATGCTCACGTATTACGAGCGTGCGCCCGAGCGCCTCGCCGAGATGGCGCGGGATCTGCCCGCCACCGGGAAGAAGCTCTCCCGCTCCGGCGACGAGCGGATGGCCGCACACGCCCTCGCCGCCGAGCCGCCGAAGGCCGACCGGATCGCCACGTGGCGTGAGCGCATGAGCGCCTCGGACCGCGCCGCCTTCGAGAGGGTGGCCGGCGACCTGCTCGCGGAGCTGGGCTACGAGGTCGGAAGCGGTCAGACTTCGGGCGTCGCATGAGCGCTCGCGTCGTCGATCCCGCCCCGGCCCCGTTCGTGGTCGGCATGAACCGCTCCGGCACGACCCTGCTGCGGATGATGCTCGACGCCCATCCCGCAGCTCGTGATCCCGCCCGAGACGCACTTCGTGCCCGACCTGATCAAGGCGACCAAGAAGCGCGGCGCCAAGCCGGCCGACGCGCTCGCCGCGATGAAGTCGCACCGCGAGTGGGAGGACTTCTCGTTCACCGACTCCGACGCGCTCGCCTGGCTGGAGGCCATCCCGCGCCTGGAGCCGGGCCCGGCGCTCCGCGCGTTCTACGAGGCCTACGCCGCGCGCGCCGGCAAGCCGCGATGGGGCGAGAAGACGCCGCGCTACGTGCTGAAGATGCCCCAGATCCAGGCGGCTCTGCCCGAGGCACGCTTCGTCCACGTGATCCGCGACGGCCGCGACGTCGCGCTGTCGGTGCTCGACCGGACCGTCAAGGACCTCGACGCCGCCGAGGTGGCCCGCCGCTGGCAGCGCAAGATCGAGCGAGCCCGCGCCGACGCGCCCGCCCTTGAGCACTATCTCGAGGTCCGCTACGAGGCGCTGGTCGCGGACCCGCGGCCGGTGCTTGAGGAGATCTGCGAGTTCATCGAGCTGGACTTCGACGAGACGATGCTGGACTACCACGAGCGCTCGGGCGAGCGCCTGGAGGAGATGCGCCGCGAGCTCCCGGGCGAAGGATCCTCCGCGGAGCTATCGGTCGAGCGCCGGATGGAGACCCACCGCCGGACCACCGCCCCGCCCGACGCCAGCCGGGCGACGCGCTGGCGCGCAGGAGATGAGCGCGGAGGACCGCTCGAGCTTCGAGCGCGTCGCGGGAGGCACGCTGGCCAGCCTCGGCTATCCCCTTCCCGAGACGCCGAGCGTCGCGTTCCTCGTCTGCGTCGAGGAGGGCCAGCTCGAGCAGCAGGGGGTCCTCTTCGCCCGCTCGCTTCGGCGCTTCGGCGGGCGCTTCGCCGGCTGCGCGATCCACGCCTACGCCCCCCGGGAGGGCCGGAACCCGTCGGCGGAGACGACCGCCGCGCTCGAGGCGGAGGGGGTCACCGTCCACACCGAGGTCCTGAACGCCGAGCACGACTTCTATCCGTTCGCGAACAAGATCTACGCGGCCGCGGCCGCGGAGCGCGACCTGGCCGAGGACGTGATCGTCTTCAGCGACTCCGACACGGTGTTCACCTCGCCGCCGGACGCGCTGGAGCTGGCCGAGGGCATCGACGTCGCGGTCGCCCCGGCCTTTCACGTCAACAAGGCGAGCACCGGCCCCGGCCACCGCATGGAGGCCTACTGGGACCGGGTGTGGGAGCTCGCCGGCGTACAGGGCGAGCCCCCATACGTCGAGACCTCGGAACGCGAGAAGCGGATCCGCTGCTACTTCAACGCCGGCATCCTGGCGGCCCGCCGCTCGTCCGGATACTGCGCGGAGTGGCTCGAGCTGTGGCAGCGGCTGCTCGCGGAGGAGCACTTTCCAGACGACAAGATGATGGTCACCGACCAGGTCGCGATCTCGGCCGCGGTGGCGCGGCGGCCCGATCGGTTCGTCAGCCTCGAGCGCACCTACAACTACAACCTGCACCGTCGCCCCTTCTACAGCGGCGGCATGGACGCGGTGGACCTGCCCGACCTCGTCCACGTCCACTACCACCAGTGGTTCAACCGCCGTAACGTCCTGCGCGATCTCCAGCCGCCCCTCGACCCGGACACGGAGCAGTACCGGTGGCTCGACGGGGAGCTGCCGCTGGAGCCCGCGATCAAGGCGCCCCTGCCCATACCTGGGCGCAGGCGCTCGCGGTGGCGCGGACGCCGGCTCGGCAAGCTGCGCGCGCCCCTGCGGCAGATCGGGGGATCCGAGAAGTGAGCACGGAGTCCCGCCAGCCCGTGCCCGTTCATCGTCGGTGTGCCCCGCTCGGGCACGACCATGCTGCGGCTGATGCTGGACGCGCACCCCGACATGGCGATCCCCCCGGAGACCTATTTCGTGACGAACCTGATCGAGGCCGGCGACGGCGGGGCGGGCCCCGAGCAGCTCGCCAACGTCCTCGTCGGGCATCGGCGCTGGGGCGATCTGGGGATCGAGGAGGCGGAGCTTCGCCGGCGCCTCGAACGACTCGGCAAGCCCACGGGCGGCGACGCGGTGCGGGTCGCGTTCGAGCTCTACGCCGCAGGGCCGCGGCAAGCCGCGCTGGGGCGACAAGACCCCCGCCTACCTCACCAACATCGGCCGAGATCCACGACGCCCTGCCGGAGGCCCGGTTCGTCCACCTGATCCGCGACGGACGCGACGTCGCCCTGTCGGTGCTGCGGATGCCCGAGGTGGACCGCCCGCTGCGACGCCCGGACAGCTTCGGCCTGGTCGCGAAGCGCTGGAGCCGGCGGATCGAGCGCGCGCGCGAGCAGGCGGAGCGCCTCCCCCACTACATCGAGCTCCGCTACGAGGACCTGGTGCGCGAGCCCGAGGAAGCGCTTCGCAGCGTGTGCGAGCTGATCGAGTTGCCCTTCACCGAGTCGATGCTGGAGTTCCACTCGGGCGCCGACGAGCGCCTGCAGGAGATGAACCGGGACCTCGCGGCCCGCGACGAGCTCCCGGCGCAGTCCGCCGAGGGCCGCCTCGCCCCGCACGCGCTCGCGGCCGAGCCGCCGACGCGGCGATCGGATCGGCGTCTGGCGGACCGAGATGACGCCGGACGAGGTCGCTGAGTTCGAGGCCGAGGGCGGCGAGATGCTGCGTGCGTTGGGGTACGAGGCCGGGAGCGCGGCGTGAGCCCGCTGTTCCGGCGCGCGGCGGCCGGCCCGGGCGGGCCGCCGGCCCCATTCGTCGTCGCGAGCCCGCGATCGGGAACGACCCTGCTGCGGATGATGCTCGACGCCCACCCGGAGATGGCGGTGCCCTTCGAGACCCACTTCGTGCCCGCGCTGATCGCGGCCGTCGACGAGGGCGGCGGCCCCGAGGGGGCGCTCGCGGTCATGGCCGAGCACCGCCGCTGGGGGGACTTCGGGCTCGACCGCGACGCCCTCCTCGATCGCCTTCGCTCCCACGAGGACCTGACGCGCGGGCGACGCCGTGCGCAGCTTCTTCGTCCTCTACGCGGAGACGCAGGGCAAGCCGCGGTGGGGCGACAAGACGCCCGAGTACGTCGAGTACATGCGGCCCATCGCCCGCGCCGTCGGCGAAGCTCGCTTCGTCCACGTCATCCGCGACGGCCGGGACGTCGCCCTCTCGCGGATCCGGTGGCGGCAGGAGCGGAGCGGGCGAGACCCCACCGGTGCGGAGGATGGCGCGGCGCTGGAGGGAGGCGATCACCGTGGCCCGCGAGCAGGCGCGGCGGGTCGACCACTACCTCGAGGTTCGCTACGAGGATCTGGTGGCCGAGCCCGAGCGCGACCCTGCGTCGGATCTGCGACTTCGCCGAGCTCGACTACGACCCGGCGATGCTCGCCTACCACGAGCACGCCTCGGAGCGGATGTCGGAGATCGACCGGACCCTGCCCGGCACGGACGACCGCGTCGAGCTGGACGGCTCGCAGCGGCTGGCGAAGCACGAGATGGCGACCAAGCCGCCCGAGCGCGACCGAATCTTCGCCTGGCGCCGCGACATGAGCGACGAGGACCGCGCCGAGTTCGAGGCCGTGGCGGGAAGGCTGCTCGACGACCTGGGCTACCCGGTCGGCGCCGGGGCGGTCGCGGCCGCAACCTCGGCTGCGGAGGACTGATGTCCACGGAGCCTGCTCCGGCCCCGTTCATCGTCGCCAACCCCGGCTCGGGTACGACGCTGCTGCGGATGATGCTCGACGCGCACCCCGACCTCGCGATCCCGCCCGAGACCCACTTCGTCCCCGAGCTGATCGAGACGGCGCGCGAGATCCGCAGGGCCAACGACCGCAAGCCGACCGGCGAGGAGCTCGCCGACGCGATCGCCGTCAGCCGCCGCTGGGAGGACTTCCACCTCGATCGCGACGAGCTGGCGGAGCGCATGTCGGGCCGCCGCGGCGAGTCGGGCTCGAAGGCGGCGATCCGTGCCTTCTACGAGCTCTACGCCGAGTCGCAGGGCAAGCCGCGCTGGGGCGACAAGACGCCCGACTACCTGCTGCTACGATCCGTCGCATCGGCGCGGACCCTGCCCGAGGCGCGGTTCATCCACCTGATCCGCGACGGGCGCGACGTCGCCGCCTCCCGCCGGCGCTGGCGGGGGCGAGCCGGCGGCGAAGGATCGCCCGGTGGAGGCCTGGGCGGCGCAGTGGCGGCGGTGGATCGAGACCGCCGCGCAGGCAGTCACGCGACGTCGAGCACTACCTCGAGGTCCGCTACGAGGACCTCGTCACCGACACCGAGCCCGCGCTGCGCCGGGTCTGCGAGTTCAGCTCGAGCTGGACTTCCGCCCCGAGATGCTCGACTACCACGAGCGCGCGGGCGAGCGACTTGGCGGAGCTCGACCGCTCGCTACCGGCCGCGGAGGGCAAGGGGGCGCGCGAGGCCGAGCACCGCCAGGCCAAGCACGCGCTCACCGCGGCGCCGCCGCAGGAGGCCAAGATCCAGGCTTGGCGCAAGGAGATGAGCGATGCCGAACGCGTCGCCTTCGAGGCCGAGGCCGGCGAGCTGCTCGAGGAGCTTGGGGCTATCCCGGTGCCCGGGCGAAGCGGATGAGGCGCGGCCGTGAAGGTGGGCGTCGTCACCAAGTGGTTCAACCGCGGGCAGCCGGTGGTCGGGCCGCTACCTGCGCTCGGCCGCTGGACGAGCTCGGCCACGAGAGCTTCATCCTCGCCCGGCCCAAGCGCGACGCGGCCCGATGCCGGGCGCGCTCTCGAGCGACGACGTCTGGGACCAGCCCGGGGTCACGGAGGGCTCCGCCTACGACATCCCGATGGCCGAGTACGAGGCCTGGGCCGAGGCGAACGGGATCGAGGTCGTCCTCTGCGACCAGAACTACCAGTTCGACGAGATCCGCCGGCTGCGCGAGCGGGGGATCCGGACCGTTGGCCGGTTCGTCTGGGAGCACTTCTCGGCCGAGCACGTCGAGGGCGCGAAGTCGCGCGTACGACGTCGTCTACTCGTTCACCCGCGCCGAGCAGGCGCGCTACGCCGAGATGGGGATCGACAGCCCCTACGTCACCTGGGGCTGCCACCCGGAGCTCGTCGCCGTCGGCGACGAGCGGCGCCCCTCGGAGGACGGGCTCGTGCGGGCCGTCTTCCCCGGCGGCTTCCTCGGACCACCGCAAGCCGGTCGAGCAGGTGCATCGAGGCGTTCTCGCGCACCACCGACGAGCGCCTGCGCCTGCTGGTGAAGACGCAGGTCGAGCGCAAGCAGCTGCAGCCCGTCCTCGAGGCGGCGGCCGAGGATCGACTCGCGATCGAGGTCCTGGTCGAGGACGAGGCGACGGCCGACCACCTGCAGCGCTTCGCGGCGAACGACATCTGCATCGCCCCCGCCCGCTGGGAGGGCCTGGGCCTCCCCCTGTATGAGTCGATGGCGTTCGGGATGCCCGTGTCATCAACGACATCCCGCCGCTGAACGAGGCCGTCGCCGACGACGTCAACGGACTGCTGGTGAGCTCGACCACGATGGAGCGCACGACCCGGTCGGGCATTCCCGTGGCACGCGCCCGACGTCGCCGAGCTGACGGCGGCGATCGAGCGCCTCGCGGACGACGCGCTGCGCGAGCGCCTCGCCGACGAGCAGCTGCGAGCTCCGCGACGGCGAGCGAGCGTGGAGCCACACCGTCGCGGGAATCGGCGCCTTGATCGAAGGGCAGGATGTTCCGTGAGGTGCTTTGGCACCGAAACGGGCATGTCAGGCGGCGAAGCCGCCGCCGGTGATGTCGGTGAGTGACGGGCCCAGCGCCCGAGGCTACGTCGGGCGCAAGCTGAGCCACGCGCGCCGCCGGCGGCGACTGCGCCGCGCGGCGGACCGCCTCTACGGCGGGGCCCCGGATCCGCCCGCGCCCTTCATCGGCGGCGCCACCCGCTCGGGCACGACGCTGCTGCGGCTGATGCTGGACGCCCACCCCGAGCTGGCGATCCCGTCCGAGACGCACTTCGTCCCGGACATGATCTCCCGCTGCGTCGACGGCCCGGTGGATGCCGACGAGCTCGCCGCGCTGGCGACCGGCCACCCGCGTTGGGGCGACTTCGGGCTCGACGCCGGCGAGTACGCCGCGCGCGTGCGAGCGCTCGAGCCGCTGACGGCCGCCGAGGCGATCCGCGCCTTCTACCGGCTCTACGCGGAGGGCCAGGGCAAGGCGCGGTGGGGCGACAAGACGCCGGGCTACATCCGCAAGACCCAGCCGATTCAGCGCGTCCTGCCCGAGGCGCGGTTCATCCACATGATCCGCGACGGCCGCGACGTCGCGCTCTCGCTGATGCCGCTCAACTTCGGTCCCTCGACCGTCACGGAGGCGGCCGAGCTGTGGGTGAAGCGCGTCAGCACGGGCCGCAAGCAGAAGCGGAGCGCGAACCACTACACCGAGGTCACCTACGAGGAGCTGATCGCCGACACCGAGGCGACGCTGCGGCGAGTCGTGCGAGTTCCTCGACCTGTCCTTCGACGCCGCGATGCTCGCTACCACGAGCGTGCGGGCGAGCGGCTCGCCGAGAAGGCGCGCGACCTGCCGAAGGAGGGCGGGCGCACGCAGCCGGCGGAGGCCCGGATCTCCAGCCACGCTCTCGCCTCAGAGGCGCCCGCGAACCGACCGCATCGGTCGCTGGCGCCGCGAGATGAGCGAGGCCGACGTGGCCGAGTACGAGCGGGTCGCCGGCGACCTGCTCGCCGAACTGGGCTACGAGCTGGCTTCGGACTGAGTCCCGCCGCCGCCCTTCGGGCGCCGGAGTGGGATCGGGCTGGCCCAGCCCTGGTAGCGGGCGCGGCGACGTGCGGCCGCCAGGTCCTCGGGCGGCAGGCTCGGGTGGGTGACCTTCGAGTTCGCGTGCGGCCCGGCGTAGTGCTTGCGCACGTAGGCGCGCAGCTCGGCCCGGTGTTCGCCCGCAGGCGTAGAGGTTGCGCCCATAGGGCCCGCGGCCGTGCCAGATCAGCCAGCCGCCGGGTCCGGCATCGACGTACTGCCCGAAGCGGTAGTGCAGGAGCTGGCGCTCCAGGCTGACCTGCGTCACCTGGTCGGGTTCCGCATCACAGACGTCGCACCGGAAGACGAGCCTGTACGGCATGAGGGCAGGGTACGCCAGGAAGGCGCGCTCAACACAGCGTCCGTCAGACTCGACGGCTTGGCGAACCACGCATCGAGATTGGACGACGTCCTCGAGCGGGTGACCAACCGCGAAGTACCGGGGATCGCGGTCGTCAAGCTGAGCGGAAGCGAGGTCGAGCGCAGGGCGAGCGCCGGCAAGGCCGATCTCGCCAGCGGGCTCGCCACCAGCACCAACACGGTTCACCTGTGGTTCTCGATGACGAAGATCGTCACCGCGACCGCCGTCATGCAGCTGGCCGAGCGGGGGGCTCTGGGGCTCGACGATCCGGTCGCTGCGTTCGTGGAGAATTTCCCGAAGCCTCGCGCGGGGTGGCCCGAGGTGAGGGTCCGCCACCTGTTGAGCCACAGTTCCGGCCTTGCCAATCCCATCCCCGTGCGTTGGGTGCATCCGGCCGGAGAGGCCCGGCAGGACCCTCGCGAGTTCGCCCAGGACCTGCTCCGAAGGCACAGCAGGCTCCGCTTTCCCGCCGGCTCGAAGGCCGTTTACACGAACCTTGGCTACATCGCCCTCGGCGAGCTCATCGGCGCGGCCTCCGGGCAGCCGTACGAGGACTACGTCATGAGCGAGATCCTGGCGCCGCTCTAGATGGATCGCACTGGATTCGGCTACGGCACGCTGGGAACGGATGTCGCGACGGGCTACCAGCGACGGCTTCACCCCATGACGCCACTCTTTCGTCTGATGCTGCCGAAGGGAATCGTCGGGAGAAAGCAGGGGCGATTCGTCGCCTTCAACCGCTTCCTCGTCGACGGCCCGGCCTACGGCGGCCTCGTCGGTTCAGCGGAGGATGCGGGGCGGTTCATGGCGATCCATCTCAATCAGGGGGAGTTCGAGAGTGGGCGGCTGTTGTCGTCGGAAAGCGTGCGAGCCATGCAGAGGATCCAGGCGTCCGGGCGGAAGATCGAGGTCGGTTTCGGATGGTTCCGCCGTGGCAGGGATGGGTCTCGTGACCCGGCCTACCTGGAGCACCTTGGGGGAGGCGGAGGCTTCTGGAACATGATGAGGATCTACCCCGAGCAACGGGTGGGGGTCTTGGCCATGGGGAACTCGACGAGCTACGACCACGAATCGGTCGCCCAGGCCGCGCTGGACTGACGCAGCCGGGGGGTTAGACCGCCGCGAAGTTTGGCCAGCGGGCGAGGTCGATGTCGTCGCCCACGAGTTCGGCGAGGTCCCGGACGTCGTCGGCGAGGCGGGCGACGAGCTCGGCGCGCCAGCGGTCCGGCAGCTCGGGCTTCTCGCGCCCCGCCTTGCGCTCCAGCATCGACGCCGGCACCTCGCCCAGGGGATCGAGCCCCAGGAACTCGAACGTCCGGCCCAGCTCCGCGAGCGTCTCGTCGCGGCAGCGTTCGAACTGGAGGACGAGCACCTGCTCGCGGGGGAAGTGGTCGAGAACACGGCGGAGCTGGGCGCCATAGAGGCTTCGGTTCAGTGCATCGGAGACGCGCCCGAGGTCGATCGGGGCGCCGCCCTTCGAGCGCCGTACCGCCCGTTCGACGCCCGAGCGGTAGCGCTCGACCGGATCGCGGAGGATCACCAGGAGCTTGGCGGCGGGCGCCGCCTCGCGCAGCAGCGGCGGGGTCCAGAAGTCGAGCATGTACCGGGGCGTCCACTCCCCCGCGAGCGCGCCGTCGGGCCGCGGGAAGAGGCTCGCGTACTCATCGGCGAACCCGGCGGGGGGAGCCTCCTGCCAGAAGCGGTTGAAGTAGTGGAGCTCCTTGGCCTGCCCCTCCACGACCGCAACGCCGGGGTGCTCCTCGATTCCGCGGTACCACCACGACGTCCCCGAGCGCTGCGCGCCGACCCCGACGAAGTCCGGAGGTCCCGTCGACCAGCCCTCGGGGCATGCGGGAACCTCGCAATGGCCGAGCCCATCGAGGAAGCTCAGCCTCTTGGGTGGTGCCTTCGTCTTTGCGAGTCCGTCCGAGCATCGTGGCCCGCCCGCGCGGGCGAAGCTGGCACAGTATTCCGATGCGTGGTCTGGGACTGGGGCGGGGACCCGAACGCGCCGCCGCGCGGAGCCGCGCCCGCGATCTTCATCGTCGGCGTCGCTCGCTCGGGGACCACGCTGCTGCGCCTGATGCTCGACGCCCACCCGCGGCTCGCGATCCCGCCCGAGACGCACTTCATCCCGAAGGTCATCACCGCCGTGCAGGAGGGCTCGGACCCGCTCGCGGTGATCACCGGCCATCGCCGCTGGCCCGACTTCGGGCTGGATGCCTCCGAGCTGCGCGAGCGCTTCTGGGGCCACCGGCCGCTGACGGCCGACCGACGCCCTGCGTGAGTTCTACGGCCTGTACGCATCACGGCACTCGAAGTCGCGCTGGGGGGACAAGTCCACCAACTACATCCGCAAGATGAAGCCGATCTCGCGGACCCTGCCGGAGGCGCGGTTCGTGCACCTGATCCGCGACGGGCGCGACGTCGCCCTCTCGCAGGTTGCGGTCCACTTCGGGCCGAGCACGGTCGAGGCGGCGGCCGAGAAGTGGCGCGCCGAGATCACGAAGGCGCGCCGGCAGGGGCCGAAGCTCCCCCACTACCTCGAGGTCCGCTACGAGGAGCTGATCGCCGATCCGGAGCCCGTCCTGCGCCGCATCTGCGATGCGACCGAGCTCGAGTGGGACGACGCGATGCTCCGACTACCAGGAGCAGGCTCCAGAGCGGATCGCCGAGATCGTCCGTGACTTCGACCGAGCCGAGGGCGACCCGGTGACCGCCGATGTGCGCGCCGCCCATCAGGCGAACGTCTCCAAGCCGCTGCAGTCCGACCGGGCCGCACGCTGGCGGACCGAGATGCCCGCAGCCGACGTGAGCGCGTTCGAGCAGGTCGCCGGAGCGCTGCTCGACGAGCTGGGCTACGAGCGCGGGCGGGCCGATTGAGTATGGCGTGGCCCGCTCGCGCGGGCGCTCCTCGCGGGGGCAGTCCTCGCGAGCAGCCGCGGCGCTGGGCGCGTGCGGCGGTGACGAGGCGGGCGAGCCGCGGCCGGTCTCCGACGGGCCGAACATCGTCCTGATCACGGCCGACGACCAGGCCCTCGACTCGTTCAACGCGAAGGTGATGCCGCAAGACCTTCAAGTACCTCGTCGACCAGGGGACGGTCCCGGAGAACTTCGTCGTCACGACGCCGTACTGCTGCCCCTCGCGGGCGAGCCTCCTCACCGGCGAGTACGGCCACAACAACGGCGTGCTCGCCAACCACTACGAGAACCTGAAGGAGCCCGACAACACCCTGCCCGTGTGGCTGCGTGACGCCGGCTACACGACAGTGCACGTCGGCAAGTACCTGAACAACTACGACAAGGCCGCGCCGGGCGTGGGGCCGGCGCCGGGCTGGGACGGGTGGGCGACCGTCATCGGCGCGAGCTACTACGACTACGAGATGTTCGTCGCGGACGAGCTCGCGCAAGTACGGCTACAAGCCCGACGACTACCTCGCCCGCGTGATCACGAACCGTGCCGTGGGAGCGATCGAGGACGCCAGCCAGGGGGAGCGCCCGCTCTTCCTCCAGGCCGACTACTACGAGCCCCACCCCGACCCCTCCGACGATCCGCGCTGCGGCGACGCCGCCCTCCCGGACCCGCGCGACGCCGACCTCTTCGTGGATCCGAAGGCGCCGCGCCCGCCTTCCTTCAACGAGGAGGACGTCTCCGACAAGCCGCCGTTCATGCAACGCCAGCCGCCTCGACCCCGAGGCCATCGAGCCGGATCGATCGCCGGTTCGGATGCCACGATGGCCTCGATGCGATCGCTCGACCGCGGGATCGCGGCGATCGTCCGCGCCCTGGACGAAGCGGGCGAGCTGGACGACACTGCGATCGCGTACATGTCCGACAACGGCGTCGTGCGCGGCCACCACCGGATCGGCGGCGGCAAGCACATCGCCTACCAGGAGACGCTCCGTGTCCCGATCGCCCTGCGCGTCCCCCCGGAGCTCCTCGACGGCGAGCGCGCGCCGGGCGTGCTCAAGGTGCCGCGGCCAACATCGACCTCGCGCCGACCTTCCTCGACCTCGCCGGCGCGGAGTCATGCCAGCGCGGACGGGGACTGCAGGGTCATGGACGGCCGATCGCTGGTCCCGGCCCTCTCCGGCTCCGAGCCGCTCGATCCGGGACGCGTTCGGCTGATCGAGATCGACGAGCAGGCGAAGCCGGAGAAGCTCGTCGGTCCCTGCAAGTACCGGGGCATGATCGACGGTGAGCTCTTCTACCTCGAATACGAGATCGCGCAGGACGTCGAGACGGGCGAATGCGTCCAAGTCGACGACCGGGAGATGTACGACCTCGCCGAGGACCCGTACGAGCTCGAGAACCTCCTGCCCCCCGGCGGCGGGGACCCGGCGGCAGAGACGCTCGCCTCCGAGCAGGCCGAGGTCCTGGAGGAGCTCCACGATTGCCAGGGGATCGAGGGGCGCGATCCCGAGCCCCCCGAGGGGATCTCCTACTGCGAGTAGGGCGCGAGGGACGCTGGGCGGCTCGCTAGATTGGCCTGGTGACGACGCCGGCCACCGAGGATGCCCGCCACCGCGAGCTGGGGCTGACGGATGCCGAGTACGAGCGGATCGTCGAGCTGCTCGGGCGCGAGCCGAACGGCGTCGAGCTGGCGATGTTCTCGCTGCTGTGGTCCGAGCACTGCGCCTACAAGCACTCGCGCAAGCTGCTGCGGCGCCTGCCGACCGAGGGCGAACGCGTCCTGATGGGCCCGGGCGAGAACGCCGGCGCGGTCTCCGTCGGCGAGGGCTGGGCGGTGGCGTTCAAGGTCGAGTCGCACAACCACCCCAGCGCGGTCGAGCCCTTCCAGGGTGCGGCCACGGGCGTCGGCGGCATCCTGCGAGACGTCTTCGCGCTGGGAGCGCGCCCGATCGCGGTCCTCGACTCCCTGCGCTTCGGCGAGCTGGACTCGGAGCGCTCGCGCTACCTCTTCGACCGCGTGGTCGCGGGCATCGGCCACTACGGCAACTCGATCGGGGTCCCCACCGTCGGCGGCGAGGTCGCCTTCGAGGCGCCGTACGAGCAGAACTGCCTGGTCAACGCGATGTGCGTCGGCCTCGCCCGCGCCGACCGGATGGTCCGCGCGGCGGCGGCGGGCGTCGGGAACACGATCGTCTTGATGGGCGCCTCGACCGGACGCGACGGCATCGGCGGCGCGTCGGTGCTCGCCTCGGCCGAGCTCTCCGAGGACGACGAATCCAAGCGTCCGAGCGTCCAGATCGGCGATCCGTTCGAGGAGTCGAAGCTGCTGGAGTGCTGCCTCGAGCTGCTCGACCGCGAGCTGCTGGTCTCGCTTCAGGACCTCGGCGCGGCCGGCCTGACCTCCTCGGCGGGCGAGATGGCGTCGGCTGGCGGCGTCGGGATCGACATCGACGTCGCGCGGGTGCCGCTGCGCGAGGACGACATGGAGCCCTTCGAGATCATGGTCTCCGAATCGCAGGAGCGGATGCTCGCCGTCGTGGATCCCGCTCGCGTGGACGAGGTGCTCGCCGTCTGCGAGCGCTGGCAGACGGGCGCGGCCGCGATCGGCGAGGTGACCGACACGGGCGCCCTGCGGATCTTCAGCGGCGACGAGCAGGTTGGCGACGTGCCGGTGTCAGCGCTCGTCGACGAGTGCCCGCTCTACGACCTCGACCCCGCCGAGCCCGCCGAGTGGATCTACGGCAACGCCGCGACGCTCGACGGCGGCGCCGGTGCCGATGAGGTGCTTGCTGGCGCTGCTCGGGGCGCCCACGATCGCAAGCAAGCGCTGGGCCTTCGAGCAATACGACTCCATCGTCGGTTCGCGGACCGTCCGCCGCCCCGAGGACGCCGCGGCGGCGGTGCTCCAGATCCCCGAGGCGGGGACGGCGATCGCGACTTCGATCGACGGCAACGGCCGACGGGTCGCCTGCGACCCATACCGCGGGACGATCGAGGCGGTCCTCGAGTGCGCGGCGAACCTCGCCTGCGTCGGCGCCGAGCCGCTGGGGCTGACCAACTGCCTGAACTTCGGTAATCCCGAGAAGCCCACGGTCGCCTGGCAGCTCGATCGCTCCACCCAGGGGCTCGCGGACGCCTGCGAGGCCCTCGGGATCCCGGTCGTAGGCGGCAACGTCTCGCTCTACAACGAGACCGAGGACGGCCCGATCTACCCCACGCCGGTCGTCGGGCTCGTCGGTGAACTGCCGGATCCGGCCGCCGTCCCCGGGCTCGCCCCGGCGGCGGGTGACCGGCTGGCCCTGATCGGCCCCTTCGCCCCCTCGCTCGCCGGCTCCGAGCTGGCGAAGCTCCGCGGCGAGCTCGGTCCCGGGGCTGCCCGGAACGGACCTCGGGACCGCCTCCGCGGCGCTGGCATTCGTCCGTGAGATCGCACGAGGCGGCGACGCAACGGCGATCACGCGACGTGGCCGAGGGTGGCCTCGCCACGGCGCTGGCCGAGATCGCGATCGCGGGCGAGGTGGGGCTCGACGTGGACCTCGACGCGCTGATCGAAGCGCGCGGCTGCTCCGGCGAGACCGCGCTCTTCGGCGAGGGGCCCGCCGGCTTCGTCGTCGCCGCCGCGCCCGAGGCGCTGGCCGCGATCCTCGCCGCCGCCGCGAAGGCCGGCGTGGACGCGATCGAGCTCGGCAACGCCGGCGGCGAGCGACTCGAGATCTCGGCGGCCGAGGCGGAGCTTTCCCTGCCGATCGCCGACGCCGCGCGCGCCTGGCGCTCGCTCGCCGAGCGCATGGGCGAGCCGGTCGCCGCGTAACGCCGGGCCGTTCGATCCGTCCACGATTCCGCCATAGTGGCCGCCTAATGGCGGGACTCCTCCGGACCTTGGGCTCGGCGAGCACGGTGCGCCTCGGTTTCGGCGTGCTGGCCGCGGCATGCCTACTGAGCGGCTGCACCGAGGACGACTCGGTGACCCACCCGGCCAAGCCGAACATCGTCGTCGTCATCACCGACGATCAGACGTTTGAGCAGCTCAGCGCGCGCAGCATGCCCTACACCCATCGCGCCCTGGAGGAGGGCGGCACGTCGTTCACCGACGCGATCGTCACCACCCCCTTCTGCTGCCCGGCCCGCGCGAGCTTCTTGACCGGCGAGTACGTACACAACAACGGCGCGTTCACCAGCTACAAGGATTTCGATCGGCGCAAGGACAACCTCGCGACGTGGCTGGACTTCGCCGGCTACCGCACGGCCCTGATCGGGAAGTACCTGAACCAGTACGAGAAGTTCGCTCCGACTGAGACAACCCCGGCACCGGGCTGGGACCAGTGGCGGATGCTGATCGAGCCCCTCACCTACTACGACTACGACGTCGCCGTCAACGGGGAGAAGGTCCACAAGGGATCGCGGCCCCGCGACTACTCCACCACCTACCTGAACCGGGAGACGGTGAAGCTCATCGAGAAGTGGGCGCCCGAGAAGCCCCCGTTCTTCATCTGGCTGGCGCCCCACGCTCCACACGACGAGCAGGGAAAGAGCGGAGGGCCCTGCGAGGGCAGGGCCGTGCCCGCGCCCGGCGACCTCGCCAAGTTCCGCGGCGCTGAGCAGCCGATGCCGCCGTCGTTCAACGAGCGCGACGTCTCCGACAAGCCCGCGTACGTCCAGGCACTGCCCAGGCTGGACGCCAAGGAGACGGACCTGATCAGGCACCACTACCAATGCCGTCTCGCCTCCCTGCGCGAGGTGGATCGGGGCGTCGCGGACATCGCCCACGAGCTGCGAGCCGAAGACGAGCTGGACGACACCATCCTGGTGCTCTCCAGCGACAACGGCCTCTACCACGGGCAGCACCGGCTCGACGACGGCAAGCGCCTGCCCTACGTGGAGGCGCTCGACGTCCCGTTCCTGTGGCGCGTCCCGGCATCGGTGGCGGACGGGGAGGTCGTGGAGAGGGTCGCGCAGCCGGTTGCCAATATCGACCTTGCCCCCACGCTGCTCGAGCTCGCGAACGTGCCGCCCTGCCGCGCGCCCGACGCCTGCACGGTGATGGACGGGCGCTCCCTCGTCCCGCTGCTGCGCGGGGAGTCGGACGAGTGGCCCAAGGACCGCGCGCGCGGGATCGAGATGCGCAAGTGCGACTGGACCGGCGTCATCGCCGACGATGAGGTCGTCGTCCACTACACGACGGTGCCGCTTTCGGGCTCCAAACGTGGGTGCGAGCCCGCCGACGTCTACGAGCGCTATCTGCTCGACGAGGATCCGTACCAGCTTCGGAACCTCGCCACGAGCGAGTCGGACATCCCGAGGCCCCTGCTGCAGCGACTCGGACGCCTCGAGAACTGCGTCGGCATCTCCGGGCGCGATCCGGCTCCGCCGGAGGGGGCAAGCTACTGCGAATGAAACGCCGCGTCTTCTTCCAACTCCTCGTGAGCTGGGCCCTCTTCGCCTCCCTGGCTTGCTCGGCCGGCGCGAGCGCGCAGGACTCCCACGCCGCGCAGGGCAGGCCGAACTTCGTCGTCATCCAGACCGACGACCAGACCCTGTCCTCGTTCACGCCCCGCTACATGCCGAGGACCTACCGGCTGATGGCGAAGGGCGGCGTGCCGTTCACCACCTACCTGGCCTCGACGCCCAGCTGCTGCCCGTCGCGCGCCGGCCTGCTGACGGGCCAGTACGCGCACAACACCGGCGTGCTCTCGAACGATCGCGGATACGAGGCGCTGCGGGACAAGGCGAGCACGCTCCCGGCGTGGCTCGGGGCGGCCGGGTACCGGACGGGCCACGTTGGGAAGTGGCTGAACGGGGACGACGGGCACGAGCGCGCCGCCCCGGGGTGGGACGACTGGGTGACGCTACTGAGCTACGCGTACTACGGCTACAGGATGTCGTTCGACGGTGAGGTCAGGAGGTTGGGCTTCTCCCCGAGGGACTACCTGACCCGGGAGCTGACCCGGCGTGCGGTCGCGCTGATCGATCGGTACTCGCGAGGGGACCAGCCCTTCTACCTCGCGCTCGATCACTTCGCCCCGCACCAGTCGAAGAGCGGCTCGGTGGCGTGTCCGGATGCGGCGGTGCCGGACCCCCGGGACGAGCATCGCTACCGGCACGCACCGCTGCCCCATCCCCCGAGCTTCAACGAGGACGACGTGTCCGACAAGCGCCTGTGGATAAGCCGGCGCGACAAGGTCACGGGCGCCGACCTTCAGCGGAGCCGGACGTTCTACCGCTGCCGCCTGGCGTCGCTGAGGGGCGTGGATCGCAGCGTCCAAAAGGTCTGGGACGAGCTCAAGCGGACGGGCGAGGCGCGTAACACGGTGGTGGTCTTCCTCTCCGACAACGGCTTCTTCGCAGGCGAGCACCGCATCAATGTCGGCAAGGTGCTGCCGTATCAGGAGTCGTCCGTGGTCCCGATGGCGATCAGGCTCCCGCCCAGGCTGCGGGATTCGGGTGCTCCCAATTCCGTCCCGGAGGTGACCGCGAACGTCGACATCGCTCCCACGCTCCTCGACTACGCGCACCGGAACCCCTGCGTCCGCGGGCATTGCCGGCGGATGGACGGGCGCTCACTGCGCCCGCTGCTCGAGGGCGAGACGGGCGACTGGCCGGCGGACCGAGGCGTGCTCCTGGAATACGGCGGAGGCAAGGAGTTCGAGCAATCACGCGGCACGTGCCGCTACGAGGGTGTGAGGTTGATCCTTTCCGTGCTCGTCAGATACAACCCAGGCGGGGTGTGCGGCTGGCCGGACTCCGAGGAGGAGCTCTACGACCTGGAAGCCGATCCGTACGAGCTCGACAACCGCGCGGGCGACCCGCCCTTCGCGGCTGAGCTCGCCGCAATGGAGGCCCGCATCGACGCGCTGCGGCGCTGCACCGGGATCGCCGGGCGCGACCCGGCCCCGCCGGCCGGGCGGGCCTACTGCGAGTAGCGCGCTAGCGCTCGACCGGGAGCAGCTGGTCGGCCGCGACATCCGTCAGGTGGGCGACCTTCCCATCGGGCCAGCGGACCGTCAGGTCCACGCTCGTCTGGAGGCCCAGACCGAAGTACAGGCGGTAGTGGCCCTGGGAGTAGAGCGACGTCTCGTTCTGCCCCACCCACTGGGTCTGGGTCAGGCCCCCGGATCGAACGCTCACCCGGGCGCCGATCGCCTGGCGGTTCCCCGAAGGCCCTGTCAGCGACGACCTCGAGCCAGTGGCTGGCCGGATCGTCGCCAAGGTAGGCGACCGTCTTCCAGTCCCGGCGCGTCTCCTTCGACCGGGCGGCCACGATCGCGTCGCGGGCGCCGTTCGAGTCGAGATCCGCGCAGGAGAGTCTCGCCTCCCGGGGAGCGTCGACCACCGGGAGCTCGCCCACAGGCTCGAAAGCGCCCGGCGCCGACTGGCGGAAGAGTCCGCCCGGCACGGTGAGCAGATCCTGCAGGCCGTCGTTGTCGTAGTCGCACCAGGCCGCCGCCAGGGCTGAGCCGGGCAGCCCGGCGGCCCCGGGGCGGGTCGACCGCAAGCGGCCCCCGGCCCAGCGCAGCAGCGTGCTGCCGGTCGCCGCCGAGGCGTAGACGTCCTGGTCGCCGTCGTTGTCGTAGTCGGCCACCGCGAAGGCGGTGCCCTTCAACCTTCGTTGGCGCCCTGGAACCGACTGGGTCTCGCGCAGAAGTCCCCGGCGCGTGTCGAACACGGCGAAGTTGCTGGCGTAGGCGCCGAGCGCCTCGAGCTCCGTGTCCCCGTCGAGGTCGAGCCATCGCATCGCTTCCGCGTCGAGCTGACCCCTGGGGTAACGCGCGAAGCCGGTCTCGGTGCGACGGTAGAGCCGGGCCTCCGAACCCCGGCAGGTAGCGAAGAGATCGAGCCGGCCGTCCCCGCTGAAGTCCACCGCACCCGCGGCGCGCCCGCGACAAGCACCCTTCCGAGGAGCCCGCTTCCTTGGAACGGGATCGAGTCCACCGTCACGGCCGATCAGGAGCTCGTCCTCGATCTCGCCGACGAGATCGGAGAGGTCCCCCTGAAGGCCGCCGCGCACGACGAACACGTCCGTGCTCGAGTCGCCTCCGATGTCGGCCCACGCCATCGCGTGGCGGTCTCGAAGCTGCAGCACGAACCGCCGGTCGCTGGGGTGGTTCGGCGAGGCGCCGACGAACGCCTGATCAAGCGGGAAGGGCTCGCTCGATCCGCACCGTGAACGGCTGCGCCATCCGGCTGGGGTCGAGGCGCACGTGGGAGTCGGGACCCAGGCGAAACGCCGCGACGTAGGCGTCTGGGCCGGGCGAGGACGGTGGCGGACCACCGCATGCGCCGGACCTCGCGAGCCGGCCCTCGTGGGCAGGAGGAAGCTGACCGACCCGCGCGCGGTGCCTTCCCCGACCATCCGCAGATGAAGCGCAGAGCGTCGGTGGTAGAGGTGAAGCCCGGGATCTGCCCCGGCCCCTGCGGCCTCCTCCCAGCCGGGAAACTCGCGGGTGTGGGCGAGCCCGAACTCGTAGAGGCGCTCGGTGAACTGGCCGCTGCCATCGTTCACCAGGAGGGACTGGGGGCTCAGGTGGTTGGTTGTGAACAGGTCGAGGTCGGTGTCGTCGTCCACATCGGCCACCCCGAGGTCGAACAGCTCCCTGCCTGCGATGGGCAGGTCCTCGCGCTCGAAACCCGGCACCCCCGCAAGGGCCGGCGACGGCGCGGACCAGAGCACCACGGCGAGCACGAAGCCGCCGATCAGCGACCACCGCACCCGAACTCCCTGCACCTGCTGCCGTTGACGATCCAGGTGACCGACACTACAGCGAGAGCCGATCCGTGCCCGCTGCTAGCCTTGCGTTGCAGGCGGGACCACCGCCTGCCTTAGCCCTTCGATCGCGCACCGAAGAGCCAAATGACCTCAGATAAGCGGCCCGCTCCGGCGTCCGACGAGATCGGCGTTCCCGATCGCGATGGCCCCCGCGACGAATGCGGGGTCTTTGGCGTCTACGCGCCCGGGCAGCGAGGTCGCCCGGCTCGCCTATTTCGCGCTGTACGCGCTCCAGCATCGCGGCCAGGAGTCGGCCGGGATCGCGACCTGCGAGGGCGGCCACATCACGACCCTGCGCGACACCGGGCTCGTCTCCCAGGTCTTCGACGAGCAGAAGCTGCGGGCGCTCGACGGCGATATGGCCATCGGCCACGTCCGCTACTCCACGACCGGCGGCGGCTCCTGGGAGAACAGCCAGCCCGTCTGGCGTGACGACGGGCGCGAGGTCGCGCTCGCCCACAACGGCAACCTGACCAACGCCGTCGAGCTCTACAACGAGCTGCACCGAGAAGGGCATCCGCTTCCGCGGCACCTCGGACTCGGAGATCATGGCCGCGCTGCTGTCCGTCGAGGAGGCACGGCCGATCGAGAACGCTGTCGAGGCCGTCATGCCCCGCCTGCGAGGCGCCTACTCGACGGTGGTGATGACGAAGCGGGCCGTCGTGGCGTTCCGCGATCCCTACGGGGTCAGGCCGCTGTCGCTGGGCAAGCTGGGCGACCGCTACTGCGTCGCCTCGGAGAGCTGCGCCTTCGACATCATCGGCGCCGAGCTGCTGCGCGAGGTCCACCCGGCGAGATGATCTCGCTCGGCGAGGGCGGGATCGAGTCCCGGCAGGTCTTCCCGTCCGAGCAGCCGGCGCACTGCGTCTTCGAGCACATCTACTTCTCCCGGCCCGACAGCCGGCTCGAGGGCCGGGTGCTCCAGGAGGTCCGGGCAGGATGGGCGAGATCCTGCGCGAGAGGCGCCGCTCGACGCCGACCTGGTGATCGCGGTGCCGGACTCGGGCAACCCCGCGGCCAACGGGTTCGCCCGCGAGTCCGGGCTGCCGAAGGACGACGGCCTGATCAAGAACCGCTACGTCCAGCGAACCTTCATCCAGCCCGGCCAGGAGCTGCGAAAGCACGGCCTGCGGATGAAGTTCAACCCGCTGCCCGAGATCGTCTCCGGCAAGCGTGTCGTCGTCGTCGACGACTCGATCGTTCGCGGCAACACGACCCGCCAGATCGTCGGGCATGCTCCGCGACGCCGGGGCCAAGGAGGTCCACCTGCGGATCTCGGCGCCGCCGATCCGCGACCCCTGCCACTACGGGGTGGACATGTCCAGGAGCGAGGAGATGATCGCCCACGGCCGCGAGGAGCACGAGGTGGCCGCCGAGGTCGGGGCCGACTCGCTGGCCTACCTCTGCTCGACGGCGTCTACGAGGCGGTCGGCACCCCGCGCGAGCAGCACTGCGACGCCTGCTTCTCCGGCGACTACCCGCTCGGCGACGCGGCGAGGGCGACGGCAAGTTCGCCCGAAGAGCTGCCGGTCGCAGCCCCGCGGCTAGCCCGGCGATCGGCGCCGGGTCGGCCATCACGGAGTCGATGGCACCGGCCCGGTACCGACGCCCTCCAGCAGCTCGGCCATGCCGGCTTCCGCCCCGGGCAGCGGGAGGCGGCCGAGGCGGCGACCGCGAGCCGGGACGTGCTGCTGGTCATGCCCAGGGCGCCGGCAAGCCGCCGGCTACCAGCTCCCGGCGCTGCTGGACGCCATGCTCGCCGTCGTCGTCTCGCCGCTCGTCTCGCTGATGGTCGACCAGGTGCACAGCCTCGGCGGACGCGCCGAGCTGATCAACGCCCAGCGCGACCCGGCCCGACGAACCGGCAGGCGCTCGAGCGGGCCCTGGCCGGCGACGTCGAGCTGCTCTACGTCGCGCCGGAGCGGTTCTGGACGCCGGAGTTCGTCATCCGCCTGCGCGAGGCGCGAGCTCGGCCTGTTCGTCGTCGACGAGGCCCACTGCTTCAGCCACTGGGGCCACGACTTCCGGCCCGATTACTTCCGCCTGGGGGATGTGCGCGCGAGGCTCGGCGCTGCGCTCTATCTTCGCCGCGACGGCCACCGCGACGCCGCGGGTCGCGAGCGAGGTCATCCAGCGGCTGGGGCTGCGGGACCCGGTTCGGATCACCACCGGCTTCGACCGGCCGAACCTCCCTACGAGTCGTCGCGGTCAGCTCGGCGCGCGCGAAGCAGGCGGCGACGATGGCGCTGCTGCGCGAGCATGTGCAATGCCGGCGATCGTCTACGCGGGCACGTGCAAGAAGACCGACGAGACGGCGCGCGGCTCTCGCGCGAGCTCGGCGCAACCGCTGCCGCCCTATCACGCGGGCATGGACCGCGAGCCGCGCGCCGAGGCCCAGCGCGGGTTCATGTCGGGCGAGACGCCGGCGTGGTCGCCACAAACGCGTTCGGGATGGGCATTGACAAGGCCGACGTCCGAACGGTCATTCACGAGACCATTCCCGGGTCGCTGGAGGCCACTACCAAGAGGCCGGTCGAGCGGGGCGTGACGGCCTCCCTCGCGCTGCGTGCTGCTCGCCGAGAACCGCGAGAAGGGACTGCACGTGTTCTTCATCAACCAGATCGACGACC
>CAVSOA010000019.1:0-292346 GCA_963729505.1 uncultured Solirubrobacterales bacterium | reverse complement strand
CCGGCGTGCTCGTAGGCGTCGTCAGCTCGGTGGGCCTGGTGCTCGTCGGGCCCGACGTCCGCTCGAACCCGCTGATCGAGCTGAGCCAGCCGGCGATCATCTTGGTGCCGCTCGGATTCCTGGCCTGCTTCCTGGGCACGATGCTCTCGAAGCCCGAGGCCAAGGCCGAGCACGGCTTCGATGAGCTCCATGTCCGCGCGGAGACCGGCCTGGGTGCGGAGCTCCCAATCGACGGAGCGGGCCTGCGCGAGCGCGCGCCGGAGCCCGGACCGGCGCCCGAGGCCCCGGCTCGCGAGCGCGAGCCCGTCGGGGTGCGCTGAGCCAGGCCCCGGCGATATCGTCGAGAGATAGCCAGCCCGGAGAGGAGAGCGATGGAGGCCGCAACCGACGCACGGACAGGCGAGGAGCTCGAGCGCGAGCTCGAGGAGCTCCTCGACACGGAGGTCTTCGACCCGCCGAGGACTTCGCCGCTGCGGCCTCCATCACGGATGACGGGATCGCTTCCGACGCCGCGGCAGATCCGATCGGCTACTGGGAGGAGAAGGCCGGCGACCTCGACTGGTTCGAGCGCTGGGATACGGCCCTCGACGACTCCGACCCGCCGTTCTACAAGTGGTTCGTGGGCGGCAAGCTGAACGCCTCTCACAACTGCCTGGACCGGCATGTCGAAAACGGGCTGGGCGACCGCGTCGCGTTCCACTGGCGCGGGGAGGAGGGCGAGGAGCGCGACGTCACCTACGCCGATCTCCATCGCGACGTCCAGCGCCTGGCGAACGCGCTGAAGGATCGTGGGATCGAAAAGGGCGACGTCGTCGGGATCTACCTGCCGATGATCCCCGAGGTCGCCGTGGCGATGCTGGCCTGCGCGCGGATCGGAGCGCCCCACAACGTGGTCTTCGGCGGGTTCTCGCCCGGCTCGGTGACGCGACCGGATGCAGTTCTCGGAGGCGAAGGCGCTGATCACCGCCGACGGCGCAAGGCGCAAGGGCAAGACCGCCGAGGTCAAGCCCGGGGTTGACGAGTTCCTCGAGCGAGGTGCCGTCGATCGAGACCGTCGTCGTCGTCCGCAATACGGGCAGCGACGTCGAGATGACCGAGGGCCGCGACGTGTACTACGACGAGGCGCTCGAGGCGGCCGACGCCGAATGCGAGGCGGAGCCGCTGGACGCGGAGCACCCGCTCTTCATCCTCTACACGTCAGGATCGACCGCGAAGCCGAAGGGCGTCCTGCACACCACCGGTGGCTACCTCACCGGCGTCAAGGCGACGACGGAGATGGTGTTCGACCTGAAGCCCGACGAGGACGTCTACTGGTGCTCGGCCGACGTCGGCTGGGTTACCGGCCACTCCTACATCGTCTACGGGCCGCTGCTCAACGGCGCGACATCGGTCATGTACGAGGGTGCCCCCGACTATCCGCACAAGGGGATCTGGTGGGAGCTGTGCGAGCGCTACGGGGTGACGTTCTTCTACACGGCGCCGACCGCGATCCGCGCCTGTATGAAGTGGGGGGCCGAGCATCCCGCGGAGCACGACCTCTCGAAGCTCAGGCTGCTCGGCACGGTCGGCGAGCCGATCAACCCCAAGGCGTGGCTTTGGTACCGACAGGTCATCGGCGGCGGCAAGACCCCGATCGTGGACACCTGGTGGCAGACCGAGACCGGCCACATCATGATCACGACGCTCCCGGGCGCTCAGGCGATGAAGCCTGGCTCGGCCGGCAAACCGCTGCCGGGATCGACGCCGCGGTGGTCGACGAGGACGGGAACGAAGTCACCGACGACAAGGGCATCCTGGTCATCAAGAAGCCGTGGCCGGGGATGCTGCGCACGCTCTACAAGGAGCCAGAGCGTTTCGTCGAGACCTACTTCGAGCGGTTCGGCAAGGAGCGCTACCTGGTCGGCGACGCCGCCCGGGTGGACTCGGACGGCTACTTCTGGGTGATCGGCCGCAGCGACGACGCGATCAACGTCTCCGGCCACCTCCTCTCGACGGCGGAGGTCGAATCCGCGATCGTCTCGCATCCCAAGGTCGCCGAGGCCGCCGTGATCGGCCAGACCGACGAGGACACCGGCCAGGCGGTCTGCGCCTTCGTGACCCTCCAGGGCGAAGACGACGACGGCTCCGAGGAGCTCGAGGCCGAGATCCGCGAGCACGTGGCGCAGAAGATCGGCAAGCTCGCCCGCCCGAAGCGGATCATCTGGGCCTACGACCTGCCGAAGACCCGCTCCGGCAAGATCATGCGCCGCCTGCTGCGCGACATCGGTGAGGGCCGCGAGCTGGGCGACGTCACGACGCTGCGCGACCCCGACGTCGTCTCGAAGCTCGACGAGATCGTCAAGCAGCGCTCGAGCGACGACGCCTAGCGCAGGGCGGCCCGGCGCAGCTTGCCGCTCGCGGTCCGCGGTAGCTCGTCCGTGAACTCGACGATGCGGGGGAACTTGTACGGGGCCGTCACGGACTTGACGTGCTCCTGGAGCTCCCTTGCGAGCTCGTCAGAGGGCTCGCGGCCGGAGGTGACGATCACCGCCTTCACCACCGACCCGCGCTCCGGATCCGGGGCGGCGACCGCGGCCGCCTCGGCCACCGCCGGATGGCTGAGGAGCGCCGACTCCACCTCGCCCGGGCCGATCCGGTAGCCGGACGACGTGATCATGTCGTCGGCTCGGCCCTCGTGGAAGAGGTAGCCGTCCTCGTCGGAGCGCACCAGGTCGCCGGTCGCCCACCACTCTCCATCGACGAGGTCCGGAGCGCCGTCGGCGCCCACGTAGCCGGCGAAGAAGGTCGGCAGCGTCGCGGCCCGCACCTGAAGCTCGCCCTCGGTGATCCTGGTCTCGACGCCCGGCAGCGGCTTGCCCATCGAGCCCGGGCGAACGTCGAACTCGACGTGGTTGCCGCTGATGTGGCCGGTCTCGGTCTGCCCGTAGCCGTCGGCGATCTCAAGGCCCCAGGCCTCCCGGTAGGTCTCGACCATGTCGGCGCCCAGCGGCTCCCCGGCCGAGATCGCCCGGCGTAGGTCCTTGAGCGGGCGCAGCGACCCGGACCGGGCGAGCATCCGGTACTCGGTCGGGGCCTGGCAGAGGATCGTCACGCCCTCGCGCTCACACACCTCCAGGCGGCCGGCCGGGTCGAAGCGCGCGTCGCAGATCAGCGCCGCCGCGCCCATGAGCCACGGGGCGACGAACACGTTCCGCGCCGACTTCGACCAGCCCGTCGCGGTGGTCACCCACACGAGATCGTCCTCCCGCGCCCCGACCCAGTGCTCGGCCTGTCCGCGCTGCGCCGGCAGGTAGCTCGCGGTGTGGAGGGCGGCCTGCGGCTCGCCGGTCGTCCCCGACGTGAAGACCATGAGGGCCGGGTCGGCGGGGGCGAGCTCGGCGAAGTCGGCGGGCGTCTCCTGCGGTGCGTCCTCGTCCAGCGCGGCGGCGACGTCGGCCATCGTCATGCACTCCACTCCGCCGGGCATCTCGCCGAGCAGCTCCTCGACGCCCAGGCACAGCGACGGGTTCGCGATCGCGATCCGGTGCTCGAGATCTCCGCGACGCAGCATCGTGTTGCACGGCAGGGCGATCGCCCCCATCCGCCAGCAGGCCAGCATCGCGAGCACCCATTCGACGCGGTTGCCGACGAGCGTCATCACCACATCGCCGCGGCGGACGCCACGCGCCGCGAACGCACCGGAGAGCCCCGCGGCGCGGGCCCCAAGCTCGCCCAGATGCCAGACGCGCCGCTCACCGTTCGCGGAGATCGCGACAAGCGCCGGCTTCGAGGCCGGCCGGGAGTCGACGAGGTCGCGGACGAAGTTCACGGCGGCGTAGTCTGCCGAACGGGGCACCGATCGACTGGAGGCACAATGACCAAGCGCACCGAGTACGAGCCCGGAACCTTCTCCTGGGTGGAGCTCTCGACGACCGATCCCGACGCCGCGAAGGCGTTCTACGGCGAGCTCCTCGGCTGGGATGCGGACGATCAGGAACTGCCGGACGGCGGCGTCTACTCGATGATGCAGGTCGGCGGCGAGAACGTCGCGGCGATCCAGAAGCAGCCCGAGCAGCAGCAGGGACTGCCCCCGTTCTGGTTCAACTACGTCACCGTCGCGAACGCAGACGATGCCGCCGCGAAGGCCAAGGAGGCCGGAGCCACGGTGCACGTCGATCCGTTCGACGTCATGGACGCGGGACGGATGGCCGTCGTCATGGATCCGACCGGCGCCGCGTTCGGCATCTGGCAGGCGGGGGAGAGCATCGGCGCCACGCTCGTCAACGATCCGGGCTCGCTGACCTGGAACGAGCTCTCCTCAACAGACGTTCCGAAGGCCATCGAGTTCTACGAGACGCTGTTCGGCTGGAACGTCGAGGAGATCGACACCGGCGACTTCCCGCCGTACTGGTCGATCGGTCACGACGGTGGCGCCGGCGGGCGCAACGGTGGGATGCGCGAGCTGCCGCAGGAGCACCAGGACGAGGGCGTTCCCTCGAACTGGATGCCCTACTTCACGGTGAGCGGCTCAGTGGACGAGGCGATCGCCACGGCGGAGGCATCGGGCGGCACGAACCTGTTCGGCCCGCTCGACCTTCCCGCCGGCCGATTCGCCGTGATTCGCGACCCGCAGGGCGCGGTCTTCGGGATCTTCGAGGGCGAGGGCGACGACTAGCTAGCGCTTGAGCTCGGTGCCGTCGTAGAGCTTCTTGACGGTGACGGTGCCGTCGGGTGCGGCGTCGAGGCAGAGCTCGCAGAGAACGCACTCGTCGAGGTTCTCGCGGACGATCTGGACGCCGGAGCCGCCCGCGCCGAAGATGTCGACCGGGCAGGCCTCCTCGAGCTTCTTGGCGAGCTCCGGGTCGCCGGCGACGGAATCGTCGACCTCGACCTCGATGAAGAGTCCGTGCTCCTCGGCCATCAGGCGCTCACCCCAAGCTTCTCCTTGACGCGGTCGGGATCTCGTCGATCCGCTCGACCACCGGGATGCCGGCGGCCTCGAGGCGGGCGATCTTCTCGGTCGCCGAGTCCTCCTTGCCCTCGACGATGGTGCCGGCGTGGCCGAAGCTCATGCCCTGCATCTCCTCGTCGTCCATGAACTTGCCCGCCATGAAGGCGACGATCGGGATCTCCGATCCGGCCTCGTCGCGCCAGTCCACCAGCTCGGCCTCCATGCGCCCGCCGGGCTCGGTGTAGATCACGATCGCCTCGGTTTGGGGGTCCTCCTCGAAGTAGGGCATCAGCTCGGCGTAGGTTGAGCCGATGATCGCGTCGCCGCCGATGGAGACCGCGGTGGAGACGCCCAGGCCGGCGGCGGTGAGCGAGGAGGAGATCTCGGTCGTCATCCCGCCCGAGCGCGACATCACGCCGACGGGACCGGGGGAGTAGGCCTTCGCCGCGTCCTTCGCCGGGCCGCCGATCCCGCCCATCTTGCAGACCCCGGGGACGATCAGGCCCAGGCAGTTGGGACCGATGATCCTGGCGCCGTGAAGGTCCGCTAGCTCGACCATCTCGGCGACGTCGCGCCGGGGGATCCGCTCGGTGACGACCACGATCAGCTTCACGCCGTTCTCGATCGCCTCCATGACGGCGTCCTTGGTGAAGGCGGGGGGGACGGTGACGACGGCGCCGTCGATCGGCGAACCGTGGTGCTCGACCGCCTGCTCGACGGTGTCGAACACGGGGACCCCGTGGACCTCGCGGCCCTTGCGGCCGGGGGTTACCCCGCCGACGACCTTGGAGCCGTAGTCCAGGCACTCACGGGTGAGGTTGACCGCCTCGCGGCCGGTGATGCCCTGGACGATGAACGTGAAGTCCGCTGAGAGCAGGATGCTCATTTGATCTTCGCTACGGCCTCGCCGGCCGCCTCCCACATCGATGTGCCGCGGTCGCGGAACTCGATTCCGTACTTGGAGAGGATCTTCGCGCCCTCCTCCTCCCAGGCCCCGGGGATGCGGAAGACGGCGATCGTCTCCGCCGGGTCCTTGCCGAGCTCGAGGCAGGCCTTGATCACGCCGCGGGCGACGATGTCGACCCGGGTGTTGGAGACGATCGACATCATCACCGCGATCTTCTCGACGCCCTCCTTTTTCAGGACCTCCATCGCAAGCCCCTTGGACTTCGCCACGGAGGGGTTGCCGCCGATCTCGGCGTAGTTGGCGGGCTTTCCGCCCTGGGAGCGGACCGCGTCGGTGAGCGTCAGCGACCCGCCGCCGGCGCCGATCACCAGGCCCAGGTTCCCCTCGAAGCCGTGGTCCTTGCCCTGGATGACGCCGCGGTGATCGGCGGCGTCGATCGCCTTCACGTTGCGCTCGAAGTCGGACGGCTCGTACAGCTCGCGGGGCTCGTCGAGGTCGACGCCGATCTCGGTCAGCAGCGCCTTGTGGCGGCCGACCGCCTCGTCCTCCATCTCCATGTGGGCATCGAGCGCGACGAACGAGCCGTCGGCGAGTTTCGCCAGCGGGTTGATCTCCGCCAGGGTCATGTCGTTCTCGCGCTGCAGGCGGGCGAGCTTGGCCAGGACCGCCGTGGCGCGGTTGAGGTCCGAGCCGGTCATCCCCACACGGGCGACGACCTCCTTGGCCTTGAAGTCGGAGATGGGGTGGAGGTTGGAGAGGTGTCCGCGCCCCACGTGGTCGGGGTGCTCCTCGGCGACCTGCTCGATGTCGATGCCGCCCATGTCGGAGAAGAGCATCATCGGCCGCTTCGCGCGCCCGTCCCACAGCACGGCGGCGTAGTACTCGTGCTCCACCTCGGCCTTGGGGTCGACGAGAACGCCGACCGGCATGTGACCGCCGATCTCGAGCTGCAGGATCTCCTCGGCGTGGGCGGCGGCCTCCTCGGGCGAGTCGGCGAACTTGACGCCGCCGGCCTTCATCCGCCCGCCGGTCAGCACCTGCGACTTGATGACCGTCGGCCCGCCGATCTCCTCCGCGGCGGCCTTCGCCTCCTCGCGGGAGGTGCAGAAGCCGTATTTGGTGACGGGAATCCCGGCCCGTTCGACCAGGCGTCTTGACTCGTATTCGTAGAAGCGCATGCACACCGCGCCCGAGGCGCGGCGCGGAACCCTAGCGGTCGGCTCCGTCCGGCGGGGAGGTCGGGTTGCGCTCGAAGGCCCCGATGTCGCACGAGAGGCCCAGGACCACGCTCGGCCTGCCCGCGCCGCGCTGGTCGATGCCCGACTGGATGATCGTTCCTGGGCAGGTGCCCTCCTCGATCGCGTCAGAGGAACCCTTGAGAGCGCGAGTGCGGGTCGGCCCGCCGTTGTCGGCTAGCTCCTTGAGCTCTCCCTCGGCGTCCTCAAGGTCCGTGCCCTGGTCGAGGCCGCAGGTCGTGCCCTGGTCGAGGTTGTGGCCGGCCGAGTCGATGTCGAGGTCGCAGCTGTCGCCGCCGCCGAGGTCCGGCCCGATGAGGGTGTTCTCGAGCTGCGTCGCGAGCTCGTCGTGGATGTTCGATCCGGCGCCGCTTGGAGCCTCGTTCGAGGCGATCGTGACCGCCCCCATCTTGGTCGACCCGGATCCCGCGAACAGGCTCTCGACGAACAGGCCGCCGCCGTTCGCGGTGGGCTCCCCGAGGGACTGGTTGGCGGTGATCGTCGAGGCCCCGACGTTCAGCCCCGCCGCACCTGGGAGGTGGTAGACCCCGCCGCCCTGTGGGGCGCGGTTTCCCTCAACGAGGCTCTTGAAGATCCCGGTGTCGTCCCCGTTCGTCCCCGACACGAAGACGCCGCCACCGTGAAGCTCCGCTCGATTGCCGCTGACCGTGGACTCGACGACATTCAGGCGCCCGTCGCCCCCGACCGCCGCCGCGCCGCCGCCGTTGCGGGCCTCGTTGCCGACGATCCTCGTCTTCCCGAGGAAGAATTCGCCCTCCGCGAGAACACCGCCGCCCGACCCATCCTCCACGAGCCCGCCCTTGATCGTCAACCGCTCCGCCGAGGAGCCGAAGATGGCGCTGGAGTCGACGTGGAAGACCCGGTCATCCGTCCTCTGCACGATCACGGTCCTGCTCACGCTCTTCCCCTGGATCAACATGGAGTCACCCAGGTCGAGGTCCCCTTTTCTGCCTGCGTCCTCGTCGGCGCCGGGGCGGGTAAGGCGGTACGGCCGGTCCGAGCCCGGCAGACGAACCCTGTCCGAGCCGTCGTGGGCATTCGCGCGAATCGTCGCCTCGCGGAGAGTGCAGTCGCCCTTGGTGCATTTCCCGGGCGCGTGGTCGGCGGTGGTCGTGACCTTGTAGGAGGTCGCCTCGGCATCTGCGCCCATCACGACGAGCGCCAGGAGGCACGTCGCGGTGCCCCCGCTCAGCCTGCTTGCCGCCCCCGCGAGCGTCATGCCATGAGCATATACGCCCAGTTACGGGCGACCGGGCGTCGACGGGACCTCGAGCGCCGAGGGGAGCTCGAGGTGCAACGAGGAGGACTTGAGGAAGCCGGGGTTGCCCCGTTGCGACCAGCGCACCCGTGCCGGGCGGAAGTCGCGCAGGGCCCGCCACGTGGGCTCGTCGGCGATTCCCGTCCGCGACAGGCCCTGGCTGCGCTGGAACCGCTTGAGCGCGTGGTACGTGCCCTCGCCGAACGAGCCGTTGATGTTCACGTCCTTGCCGGCCGACCGCAGCAGCTCCTGGAGGAGTACGACGGTGTCGCCCCGCGAGCCGCGGGCGAGCTTCGCGAAGTTGCGATCCGGGTCCGGGTACGGGCGGTGGACGTTGCCGTCGATGCGGTGCCACTCTCGCGAGTTCGTCTCCTGCCATGACCACCAGCTCACCCCGGCGGCGCCGTAGCCGGCGCTGAGCCTGCGGAACCGGCGGAGGTCGTCGCCGGGCGGGTTCGCGTAGGTCTGGCCCAGCGGCAGGATCGGGCGGTCGTAGGGCAGGTTCCACAGGTACGTGTGGGCGAGGCCGGCGTCGACGGACGTGCCGATCGTCTTCCAGTAGATCTGTGGGAGGTTGAACGAGGCGCCGCCCGTGCCCAGGAACACGGAGTACGGGAGGGAGGGGTGGTAGTCGACCCAGGGAAAGCTCGTGAAACCGACCGGGTAGTCGGGCCCGACCCGCTTTCGCAGCGCGCCGACATATCGGTCCGCCGCGGCGTACCGCCCCTCGTAGTTCGCTTCCGCGTCGATCACGAGGCAGTCGGCGCCGATTCGCTCGGCCTCCGCCCCCCGGCGCGCCTCGCCCAGCGGGTAGGTGCCGTAGACGAACTGCCAGGCGCACACCTTCATCCCACGACGGTGAAGACCGCGCACGAGGTCAGGCGTGAACTGCGACCAGTCGCTGCGCCCGTCGGCGCTCTTGATCAGCACGAGCCGCATCCCGTGGTTCTTGGCCTTCTTGGCGATGGCGCCGGCCGAGCCGCCGGACTCGCTGACGTACCAGATCCACATCCCGTCCTGGCTGAGCGGGCCGGCGCTCGCGCCGGCAGCTCCCACCATCGTCCCGGCGGCGACGATGGCCATCGCCGCGGCCAACGCCCGCCGGCGGCTTGAGCGCTTGCCTCCCATGACATCCTCAGGCTACGCCGCACAGGCTCATACGGACGGGGTCAGGCACCCGAGTGCGTAGTTTTCTGCAGGCGCTATTCGGCGCCGTCGAGGAAGCCGCCCAGCTCGAGAACGAGCGGGTTGTGCTCAGGGGCGGCCGCTAGGGGGTCGAGGTGGCTCATCGAGTCCTCGGCGTTGATCAGGACGGACTTCGACTTCGGTGCGCGCGAGGTCCGGATCAGCTCGCGCGCGCCCTTGAGGACGTTTCCGTCGGTGAGGTCGGTCTGGAGCGCCATCACCGGCAGGTCGATCTCCGCCCCGTGCGTGAGCGGGAGGTGCAGCAGCTGCGCGACCGCGTTGTGGCGCAGCTTGTCGGCGCCGTTGACGTCGATCGTCAGACGGCGTGGGAAGTACCACTCGATCCCGTTGGCCGGCTCCTGACCGAAGGTCTCGGCCAGGCGTTGGATCGGAGTGACCTCGCCGTCCTGCCAGTCGCGCGGCTCCGGCAGCGGACCCAGCTCTCCTGCCCGCACGTGGATGAGCGAGAGAGCCGCCGGCGAGGTGGTCTCATCGAAGGCGTAGCCGAGCATCGCACGGTTGGTGACATCGTCGGCCGGCTTGAAGACCGAGGGGAGGAGGGGGAAGTCCTGAATCACGGACTCGCCCGTCGGATCATCCAGCGCGAAGAGTGCACCGGACTCGGCGAAGGCACCGGAAGCCCACGGGAGCCCGACGCCCAGCAGGTCGGCCCACTGGTTGTCCCGGAGCCCCACCAACTCGGCCTCTGCCTGCTCGACGTTAAAGCCGTTGAACGTTCCCAGGAGCCCGCCGTCCATCAGGACCAAGCCGTCGAGGTCGCGGTAGCCGGGGCGCCCGTTGAAGCTCCAGGCGGCGTAGGCGACAGCCGCCGAGGCGCCGAGGGAGTGGCCGCCCAGGAACACCTGGTCGCCCACCTCCCGCGCCTGCTTGACCACCTCGCGGACGTCCCGCAGCGCCACGCGCAGTCCCCAGCGCTCCGTGAACCGGTAATCGGACATGCTCAACGGCTGGTAGTGCGGCATCACCGGGCTCAGGATCCAGCCCAGGTAGTAGTCGAACGCCTCCTGTGGAGTCGCCGTCCCGTCCACCACCGCCTCGAACATCGAGGTGTCCTCCAGCGCCTGCTCACGCCGGTCGACCGACCAGACCTGAAGGTCGGGGACCTCGGCGACCAGGTCCTCTGCAAGCAACGTGAAATCGCCGGATCCGCCGGATGTCCCGGGCATCAGAACCAGGACCCGGCCGGCGTCGGAGGGCCCGAACTTCGAGACGTAGACCTGGTCGTACTCCTCGGGACCCGGTGCGTTTGCTCCCGGAATCACCTCGGGCTCGACCACGGCGCCTGCGGAGGCCGGGAGCGCAAGTGCGGCAGCGGTCAGCGTCGTCGCGACGACGTAAACGCTCCTGCTCTTTGCGGCCCACCTTCCCTCCATGGAAGCCGATCGAGCGTATCGCAACTTGTTCGTGGCGCCCCTCCGACTGCCGGGTTCGTCAACAATGGACTGGCACGCCCGGGGCAGTCGCCGCGGGCTTTCTGCCTTTCAAGCCGCGATCAAGAGGAGCGCACCACCGTTGAGCACCGCCATCACCGACGCCCCGACCAAGAACCGCAAGCTGACCGAATGGGTCAGCCAGGTCGCGGAGCTGACCGAGCCCGACTCGATCCACTGGTGCGACGGCTCGGCGGAGGAGTACGACGCGCTGTGCCATGGAGCTGGTGGAGAACGGCACCTTCGAGAAGCTCTCCGACGCCAAGCGCCCCAACTCCTACCTCGCCCGCTCCGACCCCGGCGACGTCGCTCGGGTCGAGGACCGCACCTTCATCTGCAGCCCGACCGAGGACGAGGCGGGGCCGACCAACAACTGGGCCGACCCGGCCGAGATGCGCGAGAAGCTGGAGGACCTCTTCCGCGGATCGATGAAGGGCCGCACGATGTACGTGGTCCCGTTCTCGATGGGCCCGCTGGGCTCGCACATCGCCCACATCGGCGTCCAGCTGACCGACTCGCCGTACGTGGCGGTCTCGATGCGGATCATGACCCGCATGGGCCAGGGCGCCCTCGACGTGCTGGGCGAGGACGGCTGCGTTCGTCCCGTGCCTGCACTCCGTCGGGATGCCGCTTGCCGACGGCCAGGCCGATGTCCCGTGGCCGTGCGACGCCGAGAACAAGTACATCGTTCACTTCACGGAGTCCCGCGAGATCTGGTCCTACGGCTCGGGCTACGGCGGCAACGCCCTGCTCGGCAAGAAGTGCTTCGCGCTGCGGATCGCCTCGGCGATGGCGCGCGACGAGCGCTGGCTCGCCGAGCACATGCTGATCCTGAAGCTGACCAACCCCGAGGGCGAGGTCAAGTACGTCACCGGCGCCTTCCCGTCGGCCTGCGGCAAGACCAACCTCGCGATGCTGATCCCGACCCTCCCCGGCTGGGAGGTCGAGACCGTCGGCGACGACATCGCCTGGATGAAGTTCGGCGACGACGGCCGCCTCTACGCGGTCAACCCCGAGGCCGGATTCTTCGGCGTCGCGCCCAACACCTCGCACAAGACCAACCCGAACGCGATGGGGACGATCGAGCGCAACTCGATCTTCACCAACTGCGCGCTCACCGACGACGGCGACATCTGGTGGGAGGGCATGACGGGCGAGGAGCCCGACCACGCCATCGACTGGAAGGGCAACGAGTGGACGCCCGACCGCCAGGAGCCGGCGGCGCACCCGAACGCGCGCTTCACGACGCCGGCCGCGCAGTGCCCGTCGATCGCGCCCGAGTGGGAGAACCCCGACGGCGTGCCGATCGACGCCTTCCTCTTCGGCGGTCGCCGGGCGACGGTACAGCCGCTGGTGACCGAGTCCATCGACTGGGAGCACGGCGTGTTCTGCGGCGCAACGATGTCCTCGGAGACGACCGCGGCGGCCGCCGGCGCCGTCGGCGAGCTGCGGTTCGACCCGATGGCGATGCTGCCGTTCTGCGGCTACAACATGGCCGACTACTTCGAGCACTGGCTGACGATGGCCCGCGAGCACCCGGACGAGATGCCGCGGATCTTCGTCGTCAACTGGTTCCGCAAGGACGCCGAGGGCAAGTTCATCTGGCCGGGCTTCGGCGAGAACAGCCGCGTGCTCGAGTGGGTCTTCCGCCGCTGCGCGGGGGAGGGCGAGACCGTCGAGACCCCGATCGGCTACGTGCCGGCCGAGGGCGAGATCAACACCGAGGGCCTCTCGATCTCCGACGAGGAGATGCGCGAGCTGACCACCGTCGACGAGGACGCCCTGCGCGCCCAGCTCCCGCAGGTCGAGGAGTTCCTGGCCAAGTTCGGCGACACGCTGCCGGACGAGGTCTCGAGCCAGCTCGACTCGCTGAAGCAGCGCCTGGGCTAGCTAAAAGGCGATTGATCGCCTCAGTTCGCTATGCTCCGTGGTCATGGAAACGACGCCTGGAGCGCTCCATGCGGGAGGTCGTCGATGAGCGCCGGACGTATAAGCCCAGAAGCGTCGCGCGATCCGCGCCGGGACCACACAGTCCGCGATTTCGCGAATCGAGAAGGACCACGTCTCGCCGACGGTGGAAACGCTCTCCCGGTTGCTGCTTCTCCTCGGCGAGGAGCTTGAGCTGAGCGCAGTCCCACGAGAGAGTGGGATCGATCGGGACCTGATCCGAACCACCCTCGAGTTCACGCCGCCGGAGCGGGTGGCGCGCGCTCTGGCTTTCGCCGAAATGGTGACGGCGGAATCAGGGCGTCGCCGGCAAGACCCGCGGCCTGAGGATGGCGGTGCGCGACGAGATGCTTCCGCTAGATCGCCGGGTCGCTCCTGCGGGCGCTCAATGAGGGTGGGGTCGACTACGCGTGGTGGGTGGGTTGGCGGGGATGGCACGCGGGTCGTCCTATCCAGGCTTCGACCTCGATGTCGCCTATGCCGCGCGACACCTCGAACCTGCAGCGCCTGGCGGTTGTGCTCGTGGCCTTGGACGTCAAGCTCGCCAACGCGCCACCTGAGTCCCGTTTCAGGTTGATGCCAGGACCTTGGAGAACGGCGCCAACTTCACCTTCGACAGTCCCGTGGCGGCGCTTCGACATCCTCGGAGGCGTGGGGGATCCGGTCTTACGAGGAGTTGCGGGAGGCCGCCACGGTTCGAGCGGGGATGAGGGCTGAGTCATCCCGGTCGCGTCGGTCGATCAGCCTGATCAGCCCTGAGCGCGCGGCCGACCGCCTGAAGGATCGGATCTGCTGATGACATATATCGCAATTACCGACGAGGAGTCGAAGGCGGATCAGGTGTAGCGCGCGAGGCCGCACGCGGATCGTGTCCGGGATTGTTGCTTCTCGCGCGTCGTCCCGTCGACGAAGACGTGGCGCAGCTCGCCCTCGGCGACCGCCTCGCCAGAGCGCTCGACCGTGAAGGTCGTGGTCATCGAGGTGTCGCCCAGCCGCGTGACGAGTGGCGACGACCTCGATCTCCTCGTCGAAGCGCAGCGGGGCGAGGTAGCGGCAGCGGGCCTCGGCGACGACCGCGTCGAGACCCATGTCCGCCATCGCCTCGTCCCAGCCGCCGAACGCCTCGCGCCACAGCTCGGTGATCGCGATGTCGAAGTAGGCGAGGTAGTTGGCGTTGAAGACGGCGCCCTGCGGGTCGCACTCGTGGAAGCGGACCCGGAGGGGGTGGCGGAAGGCCGGGCTCATGCGCCGCGCCTCAGAGCTCGTACGCCTCTTTCAGCTCCGGGTCCTTCTCGGCGAGCATCTCGGCGAGGTTCACCATCACCTTGCACTGCTTCCAGGTCGCGTCGTCCTGCATCTTGCCGTCGATCATGTGGACGCCGGCGCCGTCGGGGATCGCCTCGATCACCTTCTTGGCGAACAGGACCTCGTCGACCGGCGGGCTGAAGACCTTCTTCGCGATCTCGATCTGCGCCGGGTGCAGCGACCAGGCGCCGACGCAGCCCAGCAGGAACGCGGCCCGGAACTGGGTCTCGCAGCCGTCGGTGTCCTTGATGTCGCCGAACGGGCCGTAGAAGGGCAGGATCCCGGCCGAGGCGCAGGCGTCGACCATGCGGGCGATCGAGTAGTGCCACGGGTCCTGCTGGGCGCTCGCCCGCGGCGCGTCGGGGTCGTCCGGGTCGGGGTCGTCGATCACGCGGTAGCCGGGATGCCCGCCGCCGACGCGGGTCGTCTTCATCCGCCGCGAGGCGGCGAGGTCGGCCGGCCCGAAGCTCATCCCCTGCATGCGCGGGCTGGCGGTCGCGATCTCCTCGACGTTCACCACGCCCAGCGCGGTCTCGAGGATCGCGTGGACCAGGATCGGCCGGTCGAGCTTGGCCTTCGCCTCGAGCTGCGCGAGCAGGCGGTCCACGTAGTGGATGTCCCAGGCGCCCTCGACCTTCGGGACCATGATCACCTCGAGCTTGTCGCCGATCTCGGCGACGAGCTGGGTGAGGTCGTCGAGGACCCACGGGCTCTCCAGCGAGTTCACCCGCGTCCACAGGGCGGTGTCGCCCAGGTCGGACTCGGTCGCGGCCTTGATCAGGCCCGCGCGGGCCGCCTCCTTGCGGTCGACCGGGATGGCGTCCTCGAGGTTTCCGAGCAGGATGTCGGTCTGCTTGGCGATGTCGGGCGCCTTGGCGACCATCTTCTCGTTCGAGAAGTCGAGGAAGTGGATCATCCGCGAGGGCTTCAGCGGGAATCTCGAGCATCGGCTCGCGGGGCGCCGATGGCGAGCGGGCTTGGCGAAGTCTCTTGGGTTGCGCATGTGCGCCAATCTATAGAGGTGGCCTTCGAAGTCCGCGCCGCAACGCACCGACGAGATCCGAGCGGTTGCTCGGCCCCTACGAGTGGCTGTTCGCCCCTCCGGGCGTGCGCCCGGCGCAGTGGGACCGAAGCGGCGCGGCGGTCGCGCTCGAGGGAGCGATCGACTCCCACGACGCCGTGGTGCTCGTCGCCGACGACGACGGCGAGCTGGTCGGCCTCTGCACCGGCTACATGGACCTCCACTCGGTGCGGTACGGCTACCGCGCCTGGGTCGAGGACCTCGCGGTCGATCCCGATCGGCGCTCCGAGGGCATCGGCAAGGCCCTCCTCGACGCGGCCAAGGACTGGGCGCGCGAGCGCGGGGCGACGCACCTCGAGCTCGACTCGGGCGACGCCCGCCACGACGCGCACCGCTTCTACGAGCGCGAGGGCCCGGCGTGGACCTCGCGCCAGTTCGCCTGGGAGCTCTGAGCAGGTGCGGCCCGCGACCGGGGAGTGAGCTACGCGAACTGTTACGATATATCGCGATACATGAAGACTGTTCGCAACAGGAGGAAGGTATGCACCGTTCAACAAGCGCGCCGCGCTCGCACTTCGGCGGGTGTCGCGTGAGCTACCGCGGGTGGTCGCACGCAGGCCCGCACCGCCGCCCCCACCGCGCCCGCCGCGGCGATGTCCGCGGCGCGATTCTCGCGCTCCTCGCCGAGGAGCCGATGCACGGCTACGAGATGATCCAGCGCCTCGAGGAGCGCACCGGCGGTCGCTGGCGCCCCAGCGCCGGCTCGATCTACCCGACGCTTCAGCTGCTCGAGGACGAGGGGCTCGTGAGTCCAGAGGAATTGGATGGCCGGCGTGTGTTCAAGCTGACCGACGAGGGCCGCAAGGCGGCTGACGAGCGCGGCGAGAAGCCGCCATGGCAGGGCGACGACGCGGAGTCACCGCACGGCGACCTGCGATCGGTTGCCTTCCAGGTGGCCGCGGCGGTCCGTCAGGTGAGCCAGGCGGGAACCGAGGAGCAGCTCACCCGCGCGGTGGGCGTCCTCGCAGAGACGAGGAAGAAGCTCTACTCGATCCTCGCGGAGGATTGATCAGGGCTCGAGTCCGCCCGCCGCAAGGGCGCGGCGCCTGTCCATGTAGAACTCGACCGAACTCACCCTGCCGTCTCGCAGGCGCCAGACGGCGGCCGCGTCCTCCTCGATCGTCGCGTCGAGCCCGCGCGGCCGCCCCTTGAGGTGGACGAACTCGACGACGCATGTCCCGTCGGCCCCCTCCATGGCGTCCACGGGCTCGATCTCGAGCGCCTCGAAGGCGCCGAGGAAGTCCTCCCAGCCGCGCCGCAGCCCCTCGATCCCCTCGTAGCTGGTGGTCATCGGACCGCCGTCCATCACGCAGACGAAGTCGTCGGACACGTGCGGGCCGAGCGCGGCGACGAAGCCGTCGACGATCGCCGCGCTGGCGAGCTCGTCGCCGAACACCGCCTCCAGTGAGAACCCGGCGCGGATCCGCTGAGCATCTCGCTGGCTTCACCCACGGCGAGGCCAATCTATCCTTCACGCCCCCGAGAAACCGAATCCGAGGAGCCATGGCAGTAGCCACCGCCCCCACCGACCTGACCGACGAGCAGCAGGCGATCACCGAGATGGTCCGCCAGTTCGCCGACAACGAGATCATCCCGCACGCCGAGGAGTACGACCACGAGGACAAGTTCCCCGAGCCGATCGTCGAGCAGATGAAGGAGCTCGGACTGTTCGGCGTCACGATCCCCGAGGAGTACGGCGGGATGGGGCTGGACCTCACCACCTACGCGATGATCGTCGAGGAGCTCTCGCGGGGCTGGATCTCGATCTCGGGCGTCATCAACACCCACTTCATCGGCTCCTACCTGCTGATGAAGTTCGGCACGGACGATCAGAAGCAGAAGTACCTGCCCGACATGGCCACCGGGGAGACCCGGGGCGCCTTCTCGCTGTCTGAGCCCGAGGTGGGCTCGGACGTCCAGGGGATCAAGTCGACCGCGAAGCAGGTCGACGGCGGCTGGGAGATCAACGGCCAGAAGATGTGGGTCACGAACGGCCTGCGCTCCGGGCCTCGTCTTCGTGCTCGTCAAGACCGACCCGAAGGCCGACCCGCCCTACAAGGGCATGACCTGCTTCATCTGCGAGAAGGAGCCGGGCGCCGACGAGGTGCCGGGCCTCAAGATCCCGCCGCAGATCAAGAAGATGGGCTACAAGGGCGTCGAGTCCACCGAGCTCGTCTTCGACGGCTTCAAGGTCACCGACGACCACGTCCTCGGCGGCCCCGACGGCGTCGGCAAGGGCTTCGGCCAGATGATGGACGCGCTCGAGCTCGGCCGCGTGAACGTCGCCGCCCGGGGCGTCGGCGTCGCGCAGCGCTCGCTCGAGCTGGCGCTCCGCTACAGCCAGGAGCGAAAGACCTTCGGCAAGCCGATCGCCCAGCACCAGGCGATCACGTTCAAGCTCGCCGAGATGGGCACGCGCCTGGAGGCCGCCCGGCTGCTGACGATGAAGGCCGCGCGGATGAAGGACGCCGGCGAGCGCTCGGACATGGAGGCCGGCATGGCGAAGCTCTTCGCTGCGGAGGCAGCCCATGCCAACGCGGAGGAGGCGCTTCGCATCCACGGCGGCTACGGCTACTCGAAGGAGTACGAGATCGAGCGCATCTACCGCGACGCGCCGCTGCTCCTGATCGGCGAGGGGACATCGGAGATCCAGAAGATGGTGATCGGCAAGAAGCTCCTCGAGCGGAACCCGATCTAGGCTGCCATCCCTTGGCATCCACGCAGAGCTGATCGAGCAGGCCGTCAACCGCCTTCAGGACGAGGTCCCGGCGCTGGGGAAGCTGAAGCTCGTGATCGGCCTCGAGCTCCGGGGCCGCGGGCGACATCCAGCACTTCCGGGTCGCGATCCCGGGCCCCGAGATCAAGAAGAGCTTCGGCGACGACGAGCGCCTGCACGTCTCGATCCCGCGCTCGCACTTCAACGAGCTGGCGGCCGACGGCCACGTCAAGCACTGGCACGAGGCCTACGAGGAGGGCCACATCAAGGTCGAGGGCGACCCCAACGTGCAGAAGCTGCTCGGCAAGGTGATCGGGCAGGCCGAGGCGCGCTCGCATCTGAAGAAGGCGCGCTAGAACTGATCCCGGAGTAGGATCGGACCGTGAGCCCACGGAAGGGAATCTCACGCGCGCGCTGCGTCGCGCTAGCCGGCGGCGGGGTCGCCGGGGCGGCTCTCGGGCTCGTGCTGGCGGCCGGTAGTGGGGCGCGTGGCGACTTTCCGCCGTGCCGCGCGAACGAGGACGCGACCACGATCACGGAGATCACGTACACCGGAACCCCGGCCGCCGAGACGATCCAGGCGAACGAGGCGAACAACGTGATCTACGGGCGAGGCGGCAACGACGTGATCTGCGCCTACAAGGGCAAGGACACGGTCAAGGGAGGCGACGGCAGGGACGACCTGTGGGGCGAAAGCGGCTCCGACGTGCTCAAGGGCGGGGGAGCAGCCGACCGGCTTCGCGGCGGCGGCTCTCACGACGTCTGCAAGGGCGGGAAGCCGGGCGGCAACCCGGACCCCGACAACGCTTCGGAGTGCGAGGACACCGGCGGCGCCCAGCGCTGACGGTCAAGCCGCTCCTTTACGATGCCCCGCCGCAAGGGGGAGAGGGTCATCGACCCAAGGAGCTGAACCAAACCCGATGAGCGACTCAAACGAGCTGATCACCGACCAGGCCGGCCGCGAGGCCACCGGCGCGCGGCAGTACGGCCGCTACCTCGAGGAGTTCGAGGAGGGCGCCGTCTACAAGCACTGGCCGGCGAAGACCGTGACCGAGGCCGACGACCACATGTTCTGCCTGATCACGATGAACCATCACCCGCTTCACATCAACGACCACTACGCGGCGCAGTCCCAACAGGGCCAGAACGTCGTGGTCGGTCCGCTCGTCTACTCGCTCGCGGTCGGCATGACCGTCGGCGACGTCTCGGGCAAGGCGATCGCGAACCTCGCGACCGACGAGCTCAGCCACCCGAACCCGGTGTTCCACGGCGACACGCTGTTCTGCGAGTCCGAGGTCCTCGAGGTGCGCCCCTCGCAGTCCAAGCCCGACCGCGGCGTCGTGAAGGTCCACACGCGCGTCTACAAGCAGACGGGCGAGCTGGTCGCAGAGTTCAAGCGCGCCGTGCTGGTCCCGCGCAAGCCGAACGGCGAGACGCCGCAGGCCGAGGGCGACGTCGACTGAGCAACCTCATCCCTGGGCCGCGTTGGCGGCCGAGCGCGGGATCGACGCGGTCTTCGCTCGTGGGGAGGGCGTGCTGCCCGCCGTTGCGCGGCTGAGTGGGGAGAGGTATCTGCTGAAGGCGGGGCGCGTCGGTGGTGGCGAGGACGAGCGCGGGTCGATGGGGATCGGCGAGCAGTTCGTGGCCACGGTGCTGGACGCGGCGTTGGCTGGAACGGTCTCGTGGGAGACCGACCCCGATTTCGGCTATGAGGTCGCTGCGTCGGTGCCCGGCATCGAGCCGCCGGAGGACGGCCTGCTCATGCCGCGGCTGCTCTACACCCGCGCGGACCGGGTCTACGAGCACGCCGCGATCGTGCCCGCGCGTCCGCGCCGAGATCGCCGCGCTGATCGCCTAGATCAGCTCGGCGACCGCCTCGAGGGCGCCGTCGTAGTCGGTGCCCGGGATGCCGCCCACGCACGGGCTGATGGCGCCGGCCTCTCGGTAGCGCTCGACCGCGTCCTTGACCTGGCCGGCGTCGCCGATCCCGGCCAGGGAGTCCAGGAGCGCATCCGAGAGCCCTGCCTTGGCCTGCTCGGGGTCGCCCGCGGCCATGCCCTCGTCGAAGGCAGCGATGTCGGCCTCGAAGCCCGAGCGCTCGAGCATCGAGCGGTAGAAGGGGAGGGAGGCGTAGGGGATCAGGTCCTGGCGCATCCGCGCCAGCGCCCCCTCGCGGTCGTCGGCGACCGCAACCGGGACGGCCGCGACCACGTCGAAGCCCGTCCATGGTCTTGCCCGCGCGCTCGCGTCCCTCGGCCACCGCCGGCATCACGACGTCGCGGATGTAGTCGGGGTTGCAGAGCCACAGCATCACGCCGTCGCCCAACTCGCCCGCCAGCTTCAGCATGTTCGGCGACAGCGCGGCGATGTAGATCGGGAGGTCCGGGAACGGGCCATAGCCCATGAACGCGAAGCGGGTGTTGAAGAACTCGCCCGCCGGCGGCGTCTCGCCGTCGAGGATCGCCCGGACGATGCTCGCGTACTCGCGCATCTGCGTCACCGGCTTGGTGATCTCCGAGTCGAACCAGTTCTCGACCGTCACCTTGTGGGAGACGCCGAGCCCTAGGACCATGCGGCCGCCCGACTGTTCGTCGATGGTCGCCGCCGTCTGTGCTGTCGAGACGGGCGTCCGGGAGAAGATGGGCAGCACGCCGGTGCCAAGTCGCACCCGTTCGGTCACGGCCGCGTACGCCGAGAGGACGGCCAGCGAGTCCCGCTGGGCGATGTGGGTCGTGTAGACGGAGTCGAAGCCCAGGCTCTCGGCGAGGCGAACGCGCTCGAGCCCCTTGTCCAGGGCCTTGCCCGGTGAGATGAAGGCGCCGATGCCGGCCATCAGGCGCCGCAACTTACTTGGTTAGATCCGCGCCGTGGCAACCGATGTCGAACAGGTGAGCGTTGTCCCCGCTCCGGCATCCGACGTCTGGGAGCGGGTGATCACGGAGGAGGGCATCAACGACGAGATGCGCCCTTGGCTGCGGATGACGATGCCGCAGGGCCTGCGCGGGGCGACCATCGACGACGTCCGTGTCGGCGAGCCACTGGGGCGCAGCTGGATTCTGGCGCTGGGCCTGATCCCCGTGGACTACGACGACCTCTGCCTCGCCGAGCTCGAGCCCGGGCGCCGGTTCCTCGAGCGCTCGCAGATGCTGTCGATGAGCCTCTGGCAGCACGAGCGGGTCGTCGAGCCCGACGGCAACGACGCGGCCCGTGTCACCGACCGGCTGCATTTCGAGTTGCGCCGCGTGCCCGCGGCCATCCCGGGCGCGGCCCGTTTCGCCGCCTGGATGATCGCCCGCTTCTTCGCACACCGACACCGGCGTTTGGGCAAATGGGCCGCTGGCCAGGACGCGGCTGGCACCTGATCGGCGTCTGCTGGGAGGCCGGGAAGCCGGCTAGCTCAGTGCGCCTCGTCGGCGGCGTGTGCCGGCGGGCGAGACTCCTCGGCCAGCGACGTCAGCTCGAGCACGCCGCGGGATGCGACCTCCAGCACCTCGTTCGCCTCCTGGGAGTCCCGTGCGTAGAGCTCGACGAGCAGGTGGATGACGATCCGCTCCTCCTCATGCTTGTGGAAGCGGACGTGCGTGAAGAACTCCCGCGTTCCCTGCTCGCCGAACGCGGCATAGGTCAGGGCGTCGGCGGCCTCAGGGCCCGAGCAGGTCTCGACGAGGTCCTGGTCGACGTTGACGGTGCACGAGGCGACCCAGGGTGTTCCCGCCACCATCCGCTCCCAGCGGTCCTCGATCGGCACGACCCGGCCCTCGTCGATGGTGAGGTGCGGTTGGTCGTGCATGCAGTCCATGCATTGCACGACGGCCTCCTGGATCTCCTCGAGGCGGTCGGCCGCCTCACCAGAATCGGGGTCGAGCTTCAGGATCGCGTCGTAGTGGACCTGCGCCTCGAGCCTCTGGGACCAGCACCGGTAGCAGCGAAGCCAGGCGCTGCGATCACCGTTCATGCTCTCCATGAGCAATCAGGGTAGCTCGCCGGGCAACAGCGAATACATCGCGCAGTCCCGACGGGTGCCTTTGTTCAGGTGCCAGGCGCGCAGGACGCCCTCATAGGTAAAGCCGGCCCGCTCGGCGACGCGGCGGGACCCGGTGTTCTCGGGCTCGGCGCTGATCGAGAGCCGCTCGATCCCGAGCGCCTCGAACGCCCATGCCGAGAGCACGCGCACAGCCTTCGTCATCACTCCTCGTCCCCGGTGAGCGGCGACGAGCCAGTAGCCGATCTCGGCCCGCCGCTCGTCGAAGTTGACCTCGACCAGGCCCACCGAGCCCAGCAACTCGCCAGTATCGGCATCAACGACGAGCAGGCCGAGTCCTTCGCCAGCCGCCTGCTGGTTCCCCGACAGCTCCAGCCACTCGCGGGCCTGCGGCTCGTCGTAGTCGTAGGGAACCCGGGTCCAGCGGGGGATCTCCGGGTCCCGGCACGCCTCGATCACCGCAGGCAGATCGGCCTCCGCCAGCAGGCGCAGGCGAATCCCGTCCTCGGTGAGTCCCTCGACGGGGAACTCGATCGGGCGCCCAGATTGACTCACGAAAGGCTAGGCCGGAGCGGGAGCCGGAGCCTCGACGCCGTTGCGCTCGGCGACGAGGTCGACGATCTCGCTCATGATCCGATTCAGGTCGAAGTCCTTCGGGCGTGTAGACGCCGGCGACGCCGCCCTCGCGGAGGTACGCGGCGTCGGCCGCGGGAATGATCCCGCCGACGACGACGGGCACATCGGAGCCCTGCTCGGCGAGCAGCCGGACGGTCTCCGGCACCAGCTCGCGGTGAGAGCCCGACAGGATCGATAGGCCGACGACGTCCACGTCTTCCTGGATCGCCGAGGCGACGATCTGTTCAGGGGTGAGGCGGATGCCCTGGTAGATGACCTCCATGCCGACGTCTCGCGCCCGCACTGCGATCTGCTCGGCGCCGTTGGAGTGCCCGTCGAGCCCGGGCTTGCCAACCAGGATCCGCGGGCGGTGCCCCAACGCGTCGGCTAGGGCGTCGACCCGCGCGCGAGTGGCGGCGAGCATGTCGCCGTTCCCGGCCGAGGCGCTGGAGGAGACGCCGGTCGGCGCGCGGTAGTCGCCGAACACGTCTCGCAGCGTCTGCGCCCATTCGCCGGTCGTCGCGCCCGCCTTCGCGGCGGCGATCGTCGCCGGCATCACGTTCGCGGACTCGTCGTTAGCCGCCGTGGCCAACTCCTCGAGCGCGCGCTTGACCGCCTCATCGTCGCGTTCGGCGCGCCACGCTTCGAGCGCCTCCACCCGCTCGCGCTCGACCTCGGGATCGGGCGTGAGGATGCCCCCGTCGGCACCGGCCGTGAGCGGCGAGTCCTCGGTCTCGGTGAAGCGGTTCTGTCCCACGACGGTCATCTCCTCGCGCTCGATCCGCCCGACGCGCTCGCGATGTGACTCGACGAGCCGCGCCTTCATGTACGGCACGGCCTCGACGGCGCCACCCTGATCGGCCACGACCTTCATCTCCTCGCGGGCGCCCTCGGTGAGCTCGGCGACCAGTCCATCCATGACCTTGGAACCATCGAAGATGTCGGGGTACTCGAGCAGGTCGGTCTCGAACGCCAGCACCTGCTGGATGCGAAGGCTCCACTGCTGGTCCCAGGGGCGGGGGAGGCCGAGCGCCTCGTTCCAGGCCGGCAGCTGGATCGCGCGGGCGCGGGCGTTGCGTCCCATCGTCACGGCGAGGGCCTCGAGGACGATGCGCTGGACGTTGTTCTCCGGCTGCGCCTCGGTGAGCCCGAGGGAGTTGACCTGGACGCCGTAGCGCATGCGCAGGAACTTGGGGTCGGTGACGCCGTAGCGCTCGCGTCCGATCCCCTCCCATAGCTCGGACATGGCGCGAAGCTTCGCGTGCTCCTCGACGAACCGGACCCCGGCGTTGACGAAGAAGGAGATGCGCCCGAAGACCTTCGGGAAGTCGGCCTCATCGACCTGGCCACGCGCCTTCACCTCGTCGAGCACCGCGATGCCGGTGGAGAGGGCGTAGGCGATCTCCTGCACGGGCGTCGCGCCGGCCTCCTGGAGGTGGTACGAGCAGATGTTGGTCGGGTTCCAGCTGGGGATCTCGTTGACCGCGAACGCGACCGTGTCGGCGATGAGGCGCATCGACGGCCCGGGCGGGAACGCGTAGGTCCCACGCGAGAGGTACTCCTTGATGATGTCGTTCTGGGTCGTGCCCGTGAGCGCCGTGCGCTCGACGCCGTTCTCCTCGGCGACGGTCACGTACAGGGCCAGCAGCCAGGCGGCGGTGGCGTTGATCGTCATCGACGTGTTCATCTCGTCGAGCGGGATCCCGTCGAGGAGCGCGTGCATGTCGCCCTTGTCGACGATCGAGACGCCGACCTTCCCGACCTCGCCGCGCGCGAGGATGTGATCCGGGTCGTACCCGGTCTGCGTCGGCAGGTCGAAGGCAACCGAGAGGCCGGTCTGGCCCTTGGCGATGTTCCGCCGGTAGAGCTCGTTTGAGCGCCGGGCGTCCGAGTGCCCGGCGTAGGTGCGCATCACCCAGGGACGGTCGGGCTCGGGCAGGCGGTGCTCGGCCATACAGGATCTACGTGCCTGCCGGGGCCGGTTAAGCGCGTGCGAAGCCCGCGAATCGAGGGACTTTCGAGCTGGTTCACCGGTTACCCTGGCAGGCCATGAGTACCCGCAGGGAACGTCAAAGGTGCTTTTGCTCGCCACGTTCGGCGCCGTCGCGTGCTGCGCGCGTCGCCGCTTCGGCCCTACGGCTTCGTCCAGCGTCTACAGCAACAACTTCAACAACAAGCCGCAGTATCGGTCGGTGAAGACCGTCACCTCCGGCAACCACTGCAAGCGCAAGTTCAAGGAGTCGCGCAAGGCCGATGGAGATCATGACGACCGACGGCCCCCGCCACTGCCGCTTCAAGCCGAACGGCCCAGGGCATCGGCCCCACAGCCCAACCAGCGCTTCGACGCCGTGGGGCGGATCCTGACCAAGACCGCCCTCGCATCTCCGCCCCGACGCGTACATCTCGATGTCCATCCGCGTGGGCGGTGGCGAGCGCTACGAGCTGCGCGTCTTCCCGAAGGACCGCGACTACGAGATTGCGCCGCAAGCCCCCCGGCGCCATGTTCCCCTCAGCCGGCTCGAACAACGCCGATCAAGCCGATCGGCGAGGCGAACCGGATGCGCCTGCAGGTGGACGGGGCGCGCGTGCGCGCCTTCGTGAACGGAACCCAGCTCGCGGATGTAAACGATCCGTCACCTGGGGAGCTCCGCGGGGCGAAGGTGGAGTTCGGCGTCGGCAGCCTCAAGAACACGAAGCAGCCGACGCATCGCCATGTTCGACAAGTTGAAGCTCTCGATCCCCACGCCGTAGCCACGGGCCGCCTGGCGACGGAGACGATCGAGCGCCCTCGCACGTTCCGGCCCCGGCTCCGGCCCCGGCGGTAGCTGGCAGGTGATCGTCCTGAACGACGACCACAACACCTTCGACCACGTGGCGAAGACGCTCGCGAACGTCGTGCCGGGGGTCAACGTCGACGCGGGCTACCGGTTCGCCGACCGCATCCACAAGAGCGGCCAGGCGATCGTCTGGTCCGGTCCCGCGTGAGCCCGCCGAGCTCTACTGGGAACAGCTCGAGGGCGCCGGGCCTGACCATGGCGCCGCTCGAGCAGCACTGACCGGTCGGGGCTCAGGAGGCCCGGGGGTGAAGCCCCATGAGCTGGCCCGCCGGCGCGGGGGCCGATGCGCTGCCGCGCCGAAGCATCCGGCCCGAACGCGCTGCTGGCGCCCGCGCATTTGGGCGGCCCTCAGCACGAGGAGGTCACGCAGCTCCGCGGTGCGGCTGAACGGGTCGGCGACGACCTCGCCCGTCTCGACGGAGATCGCGGCGAGCAGCTTGCCCTCCACCTCGGCGCCCGAGCAGTGGCGCGGCTGGGGCGGCTCCCGCCTCGAGCTGGGCCAGGCGCTCGACGGCGGTCGAGTCTGTGACGGTGAGCTGACGGATGGTGATGTTCGAGGTGTTGCTTCGCATTTCTTGCCTCCAGCCTCTAAACGGGTCCGGCTCCCCTTCTGTGAGATCGAGCCTGGACGTAGGATCGCGCGCCCAAGCGATAAGCGCAACATGGATCTCTGGTGCAGCTGATAAGGTGAACTTATGCTTGACGTGAAGCGGTTGAGGATCCTCAGAGAGGTCGCGAGGGCGCGGTTCGTTCTCGGCTGCGGCCGAGGAGCTCTACCTCTCCCAGTCGGCCGTCAGCCAGCAGGTGGCGACGCTCGAGCGCGAGGTCGGCATGTCGCTGCTCGAGCGGACGAGCGCTGGCCCCAAGCTCACCGATGCCGGCCAGGCTCTCGTGACGCACGCCGACGCTGTGATCTGTCGCCTCGAGGAGGCCGAACGCGAGCTGGCGGCGATCGCGGGGCTCGAGGGCGGGCGCATCCGCCTGGTGGGCTTTCCGACCGCCAGCGCCACGCTGGTCACGCGGGCGGTATCGAGCTTCCGCGACCGCTTCCCAAGCGTGGAGCTCCTCCTCGCCGAGGCCGAGCCGGAGGTATCGCTTCCGGCGCTCAAGGCCGGCGAATACGACGTCGCCCTCACCTACGACTTCGAGATCAACCCGGACGAGGACGATCGCGATACAGAGCGGCGCCTGCTGCTCGAGGAGGAGATGCAGGTCGCGATGCCCTCGAGCCACCCGCTCACCCGCAAGAAGGCGGTCCGCCTCGACGAGTTCTGCGATGAGGAGTGGCTGACCGGCGTGTCCGTGGGCTCCTGCCGAACCCACCTGATCGAGCTCTGCCAGGTAGCCGGCTTCGATCCCAAGATCTCGTTCGAGAGCGACGACTACAACACGCTTCAAGGGCTGGTCGCGGCTGGCATGGGCGTGACGTTGCTGCCCGAGCTGGCGCTCGCGGGCCGCCACACCGAGCTGGAGCTGCGTCCGGTCACCCCGAAGGCGCCGATGCGGCGCGTCTGGGCGACCACCCTGGCCGAGGGCTCGCGTGCGCCCGCCACCGAGGCGATGCTGGACGTGCTCGCTGAGGTCGCGGAGCGCTTCCAGGCCGGCAAGCTGCACGCCGTCGCCTAGCCGTTGGCGCAACTCTCCCCTGAGCAGGCCGCGAGGCGGTCGAGCCTGGCGTCGAGCTCGTCGCGCAGCTGCGCGGTGCCGTCGGGGTCAACCTCGAGGAGATTGTCGAGCTCATACGGGTCGCTCGAGAGGTCGTAGAGCTCCGCGCCCGGTCCGCCCGGGAGCGTCCCGGCGTGATCGGCGTCGAGCCGGAGGTAGAGGTAGCGCTTCGTGCGAAGCGCCTCGTAGGTGTAGCCATCCTTCAGCTCGAGCAGGATCGCGCGGTCGGCGGGGTAGTCGTCGCTGCGGTCCTCGAGCAGCGGGCGCAGCGAGACGGAGTCCAGGGTGCGGCAGTCATCGCCGCCGATGCAGGGCTCGGCATCCGCATAGTCGAGGAGGGTGGGGGCGAGGTCGAAGGTGCCGGCGAGCTCATCGATCTCGGCCGGCGGGGCATCGTCATCTACGCCGGCGCCCACGCGGATGGCCATTGGGATCTGGGCCGACGCCCGGTAGGGCAGACGCTTGTCCTTCGCGAGCGCGTGCTCGCCGAAGAAGAAGCCGTTGTCGGAGACGAAGACCAGCACGGTGTTCTCCAGTTCCCCGCGCTCCTCCAGAGCGTCCACCACATCTCGCACGCCATCGTCGGCCGAGCGGAGCGCGGCTAGCGTGCACCGCCAGCGGAGCTCCATCTCGGCGATGGTCTCGCTGTTGATCGGGGGCCCGTCGGCGATGGCGCGGAGCTTGTCGGAGCGGTCGTCCTCGTCGAATGAGGGGTCGCGGGGGAGGGGGGCCGACGCGAACTCCTCGAACGCCTCGGACGTCGGCGGGGTCGCGAACTCTCCCTCGCAGGGTGAGATGGTGGACGTGTCGTCGTGGGGGGCGGCGTAGGCCAGCCACATGAAGAGGGGGTCGGTGCGCCCGGGGTCGGCGATCTCGTCCACGGCGCGCGCGGTGAAGACGTCCGTCGAGTACTCGTCGCGATCCGTTCCGTGGAAGACCCTCTCGCCGTCGGAGCCCAGCGCGTAGTCGTAGTAGCCGGGCTCATCGAGGAACGCAAGCCAGCTATCCCACCCGGGCGCCGGCTCGGCCGCGTCGGGCTCGAGTTGGAGGTCCTCGTCGTAGCCGTAGAAGTTCAGGAACTTGCCGACCATCGCCGTCCGGTACCCGGCGCGCTGGAGCCAGGCGGGCAGGACGTTGTCCTTATCGGTGAGGAGCGCGTAGCCGGGGTTGTTGGTGAACACCCCGTGGTTGTGCGGGTACTGCCCGGTGATGAACCCGGCGCGGGCGGGGCAACAAAGCGGCGGGACCGCCAGCGCGTCCTCGAAGATCGCGCTCCGCTCGTCGTGGAAGAGCCTCCATGTGTACGGCATCGCCCGCGGGCCGAAGCTCCCCACGGTCTGATCGTCGGTCATGACGACGATCAGGTTCGGCTCCTCCGGGGGCGGCCCGGCTCGCTTCGCGGGCTCTGTGTCCGGTGAGCCCTCGTCGCCCTCGCAGCCCGCGAGAAGGGCCACCGCGGCAAGCGCGATCGCCAGACGCCTCAGTCTGCGACCTCGGCCGCCGGCGCCTCCGCGGCACCGGGGACGGCCTCGCCCACCATGGCGTGCCAGACCCACACGATCGGCTTGTTGTAGTAGTTCATCGCGTCCTCGCGCAGGCCCGCGATCTCGTCCGACGCCCAGTAGCGGTCGAAGTCGGCCCTGTCGGCCCAGATGCTCACCTGACGGAAATGCAGCGGATCGTCGATGTTGCGGGTGAGGTAGCACGCGCTCGCGCCGAAGGCGGCCGCGCGCTCGACCGCGGGGCTCCATGCGTCGATCCACCGGTCCCGGCGGAACGGGTGAACGCGCCACTCGATGTAGTTGACGTGCATCGGGCGTGATCCTATCGGCAGGCGGCGCTCCGGCCGCCTCGTAGAGTGCGGCGCCGTGGCGAGGCTCGTCGACTGCATGCACCTGGGGCGCGACCGCGTGATCGGCGCCTGGGAGGTCGTCGCCGGGCGTGATCGTCGATCCCGGGCCCAGCCACGTGCGTCGAGACGCTGCTCGCCGGGCTTGAGGCCGAGCCGCGGGCCCTGCTCCTCACCCATATCCACCTCGACCATGCGGGCGCGTCGGGCGTGCTTGGCGCGGCGCTTCCGCGGGCCTGCGCGTCTACGTCCACGAGGCGGGCGCGCCGCACCTGCTCGATCCGTCGCGCCTTCTCGCCAGCGCCGGGCGCCTCTACGGCGACGCGATGGAGCGGCTGTGGGGCGAGGTCGCGCCGGTTCCCGCCGGAGCGCTCGTGACGCCTCTCCGGGGGAGATGAGGCTGAGGGTCTGGAGGTCCACCACGCGCCCGGCCACGCCGGCAGCCACGTCGTCTACTTCGACCGGGCCTCGAGCGACGGCCTTCACCGGCGACGTGGCCGGCGTTCGGATCCCACCGTCGCAGCCTCGTGATGGCCCCCACGCCGCCACCGGAGATCGACGTCGAGGCCTGGCTTGCCTCGATCGCCATGCTGCGTGAGCTCGCCCCGCAGCGAATCTGCATGACCCACTTCGGGGAGGCCGACGATCCGGCCGCGCAGCTCGACGGGATGGAGGCCTACCTGCGCGAGGCGGCGGAGGTGAGCTCGGGCGGCGACCGCCGGCGAGTTCGCGGGCTGGCTCGCCGCGCTGCTCGCGACCGAGGAGCGACGACGTCGCCGTGCGCCTGCGCCAGGCGATGCCGCCCGAGCAGCTCTGGCTGGGCCTCGATCGCTACTGGCGCAAGCGCCGCGAGCGGGAGGGCCGGCCTAGCGGCCTTGACCTTCAGCTTCGCCTTGACGACGTCGACGAGGAAGTCCCCGCTTGGGACGGCCTTGCAGGTCTTCGTCTTGCCGACCTTCGCGGAGCTCAGCGCCTTGATCTTCAGCTTCAGCTCCTGAGGGTCGTTCCCGACCTGGGTCGAAGCCAGCTGGGCCGTCTCATACGTGCCGTCGCCGATCTGCTGCGTGACGTTTCCACTGTCGTCCGACCAGGTGACCTTGAAGCCCTTCGACGACTTGCAGCCCTTCACCAGGAAGTCGGAGGTCGTCTCTCCCTGGTTCACGACGCCGACGTCGAACGTCGTGGACTGACCGCGCTTGGCCGTCAGCTGCTGCGTCTGATCCTCGCCCCGTGTCGTTGAGGACGTTGGCGCCGAGGAATTCCCCCGGGGTCGTCTCGAGGTAGCCGTCGGGGCCGGCGATGATCCACGACTGGATCCGGTAGTGCAGGGGTTTGTGAGTACCTGTGCCGAGCCGGTCACGAAGGAGGGGCCGAACGTCCCGTTCGCGGTGAGCTGACCCATGTTGGCGGAGTAGGTGAATGCGTGGTTCGTGATCGGGACCGTCTCGCCGAAACCGACGCCCGTGCAGGTGCCCGCCACGTTGCCGAGGCCGTTGAAGGAGAACGTGACGTTCTCGCCCGCGGCGTCGACGGTCAGCCCCACGGTCCCGCCTTGGCCCGTCGTCACGTGCCGTTGTAGAGGCCGCCGGGAGCGTGGTTCGCGCTCGCCGCGGCCGGCGCGAACAGCAGCGCGGCGGCGGAGGTGAGGAGCGCGAGCCTCACGCGCCCACCTCCGCCCAGATCGCGCCCTCGCCGTCCTCGTGCTTGCCCTCGGTGTCGTCGGTGGCCCCGACTCGGATCGCGATCTTGCCCGAGTGGCGGTTCTCGTGGAGCATCTGGTGCGCCTCGGGGACGCCCTCGAATCCCATCACCTCGGACAGGACCGGCCGGACCTTGCCCTCGGCCATGAGCTGGTTGGCGCGGGTGCACTCGTACGCGTTCGCGAAGTGCGAGCCCAGGATCTCCTTCTGCTTCATCCACAGGTAGCGGACGTCGAAGTCGAGGTTGTAGCCGGACGTGGCGCCGCAGATCACGACCTTGCCGAACGGCTTAACGGTGAAGACCGAGGTCGGGAAGGTGGCCTGGCCGACGTGCTCGAAGACGATGTCGGGCGCGTCGCCGAGGATCTCCTTGACCCGCTTCGCGAACCCGCGCGAGGCCTTGAAGCGCTCCTTGTCGGCGGCGGGGTCGGCGGCCGGGTGGTTGGCGTCGGTCCGCATCATCTCGCCGAACTCGCTGCGGTTGATGTAGTCGACGGCCCCGAGCTGCTTGACCAGCTCGCCCTTCTCGTCGGAGGAGACGACGCCGACCGCGTTGGCGCCGGCCGCCTTGGCGAGCTGGCATGCGAAGACGCCGAGTCCGCCGGCCGCGCCCCAGATGAGGACGTTGTGACCGGCCTGGATCTCGCAGCGGTTGAAGAGCATGCGGTAGGCGGTGAAGTAGGTGAGGCCGTAGGCGGACGACTCGACCCAGGAAAGGTTGCGCGGCTTCGGCAGCAGCTGCTGCGCCTGCACCTTCGTGAACTGGGCGAACGAGCCCCAGGTCGTCTCGTAGCCCCAGATCTCCTGACTGGGCGCCGCCATGGGGTCGAGGCCGTGGACCTCGACGTCCTCGTAGGAGGCCTGGTTGCAGTGGACGACGACCTCGTCGCCGGGCTCCCAGCGCGTCACGCCCTTCGCCGACCTTCCAGACGACGCCCGAGGCATCGGAGCCGCCGATGTGGTGCCCGTACTCGGGGTGGTCGCCGTAGCCGAAGACCGAGACGGGCTTGCCGAGGGCAGCCCAGACGTTGTTGAAGTTGACGCCGGCCGCCATCACGCGGACGATCACCTCGAAGGCGCCGGGCTCCGGCACCTCGATCTCCTCGACCTGGAAGGCGTCCTTGGGCTCGCCCTCGCGCTCCTCGCGGATCACCCAGGCGGCCATCGTGTCGGGCAGGGTCCCGGGCTCGACGTCGAGCTTCGAGACATCGGATACGTCAACGGCCACTTTTTCGATCAACTCCCAGGTCGGTGGAACGAGCGGCGGGATCGTAGCGGCGGGTCGCCGGCTGGGTCGCCGGTGCCGGACGCAGGAGCGGGCGAGGACTAGGGTAGGGAGCTAATAGTTAGCTTGCTAAAGTAATTGCCATGAGCAGCGCGACCGCCAAGCAGACGCACGAGTCTCGAACGGGCGAGGAGGAGTTCATCGCCTCGCTGCGCTCGTTTCTTGGCGCCGTCCGCGCGGCGCGAGGGCGGGTCGTCCGCGAGGCCTCCGAGCTCAGCCTGTCCCAGCACGACGTCCTGCTGGCGCTGGCGGACCGCGGCGAGCTCCGGGTCGGTGAGGTCGCCGATGCTGCCGGGATCGCCGCCCCGACGGCCACGCGCATGCTCGACGGGCTCGAGCGCGCTGGAATCGTCGAGCGGACGGCCTCAGCCGAGGACCGGCGAGCCGTGACCGTGAAGCTCACGGGCGAGGGCCGGAAGCTGCTGGAGCGCAAGCGCAAGCACGTCGCGAAGCGGCTTAGCTCCGTCTACGAGGCGCTGGAGCCCTCGCAGCGCGAACAGGCCCCCGAGCTGTTTCGCAGCCTCGCAGAGGCGATCGAGGCACTGTGATGAACGCGCTGATGGCCCGCGAGGAGGGGCGCCCTCCCTACAACCTCACGCTGGCGGTGCTGATCCTCGCCGCGCTCGCGTTCGCGCTGTCGCAGACGATGGTGGCGCCGGCGCTGCCCGCGATCGCCGAGGACCTCGACGTTTCCACGACGACCGTCTCGTTCGTCTTCACCGCGTTCCTGCTTACCGCCTCGGTGGCGACGCCCATCGTCGGCCGCCTCGGCGACATGTTCGGCAAGGAGCGGATGCTCGTGATCACCCTGATCACGTTCGCGCTGGGCTCGCTGATCGCCGCACTGACCCACTCGATCTTCGGCCTCATCGCAGGCCGGGCGATCCAGGGCGTGGCGGGCGCGGTGTTCCCGCTCGCGTTCGGGATCATCCGCGACGAGTTCCCGCCCGCGCGTGTGATGACCGGGATCGGGCTGCTGAGCGCCACCTTCGGGATCGGCGGCGGCGTCGGCCTGGTGCTGAGCGGCGTCATCGTCGACCACTTGGCCTACGAGTGGATCTTCTGGCTCGGCCTGATCGTCGTCGCCATCGCGATCGTCGCCACCTTCCTCTGGGTGCCCGAGTCGCCGGTGAAGACCCCGGCGCGGATCGACTGGAAGGGGGCCTTGCTCCTGGCAGCCGGTCTGGTCAGCCTTCTGATCGGCGTCAGCGAGGGGAACTCGTGGGGCTGGGACTCGCTCCGAATCATTGGTCTCTTCGCCTCGGCCGTGGTGATCTTCGTGGTCTGGGTTCGCCTCGAGCGGCGCACCAAGGACCCGCTCGTGGACATGGCGATGATGCGCGACCGCACCGTTCTCAGCGCGAACCTGACGGCGCTCCTGGTCGGCTTCGGCATGTTCGGCTCGTTCATCCTCATCCCGCAACTCGTGCAGCTCCCCGAGTCGACCGGATTCGGGTTCGGCGCGACGGTGACGGAGGCGGGTCTGTTCCTCCTGCCCTCGGCCGCAGTGATGCTCTTCGCCGGCCCGATGTCCGGCTGGCTGGCCACCCGACTGGGCCCGAAGGTTCCGTTGCTGGCCGGGACGGTGCTCGCGTCGACGAGCTTCTTCTGGCTCGCGCTCGAGCACAGCGAGGCCTGGGAGATCTACGTCGGCAGCCTGCTGATGGGCCTGGGCATCGGATTCTCCTTCGCCGCCATGGCCAACCTCGTCGTCGAGGCGGTCGATCAGACCCAGGTCGGAGTCGCCACGGGTATCAACACGATCATGCGCACCATCGGAGGCTCCCTCGGGGGTCAGGTCGCCGCGGCGATCGTGGCGGGCAGCCTGATCTCCGCCACGGGTCTCCCGGCCGAGTCGAGCTTTCAGACCGCCTTCGCGATGTCCGGCGTCGCCCTTCTGGTGGCCTTCGGGCTGGCCGCGACGCTTCCGGGGCGCCAGCGCGCCAGCGCGCCGTCCACGCAGCCGCTCCCAGGGACGTAGGCGTCGCGTCAGATTCCTGTCCGGGCCCGCGACTACCTTCGTGAGTCCACATGGAAGCGTCTGAGAACCCACAGCTACCTCTTGACCATGGCCGCGGCGGCGGCGGAGCCGACGGCGTCGTCCGCGCCATCGACGACCGGCTCGTCGTCGAGCACCTCACCGTCAACGATGAGCGCGCCGCCCGCGTTGTTCGGGAGCGCGCGGAAGCTGGGCAGGCCGGCCCCGACACGGTTGCCAAGGCGATCGAGATCGGCGCCCGGGTGCTCGACTCGGAGGAGACCGCGGTCAACGTGGACTACGTTCGCGCCGAGCTCGAGCGGCAGAGCGCCTCGCTCGCCGAGCGGCTGACCAAGACGCTGGAGGCCGGCGACCAGCAGCTCGCCGAGCGCATCGGCCAGAGCTTCGACGGCGAGCGCGATGGCTCAGTGCAGAAGGACATCGAGGAGGGGATGAGGGAGGCACTCGACGCCCAGCGCGACGCGCTGCTCAAGCTCTTCACCGCGCAGGACGGACGCAATCCGCTGTTCGACTTCAAGGACGCGATGGTCAAGGTCTACAAGGACCTCGGCACCCGCCAGCAGGCGGAGGGTGAGGCAAACAGGAAGCGGATCGAGGAGCTCACCCGGCAGATCATCGAACTGCGCGAGGGCGAGGATGCCGACCGGCGGGTTGCCGAGGAGGCGGAGCGTGGGACCGCCAAGGGGCGCACCTTCGAGGAGCGCGTCCACCAGGCGCTGGAGCGGATCGCTGGACCGCGCGGCGATGCGCTCGAGCCACACCGGGGGCGAGCAGGCAGAGGGCGGCGGCAAGAAGGGCGACACGCTGGTCGAGCTCGGCGCCGCCGAGGGGCCCGGCTGCGGGCGCATCGTCTTCGAGGCCAAGGACAAGAAGCTCTCGAAGAACGAGGCCTGGGCCGAGCTGAACGAGGGCATGGCCGCGCGCGCGGCGTCCTTCGGGGTGCTGGTGGTCGCCGGTGAGGATCGAGTTCCGTCCGGTCGCGAGCAGCTCCACGAGTACGAGGGCAACAAGCTGATCGTCGCGGTCGATCGCGAGGAGCCGGACGGGCTGGCGCTCGAGGTCGCCTACCGGCTCGCGGCAGCTCGCGTGACGATGGCGCGGGACCGGGAGCTGACCGTTGACGCCGCCGAGGTTCGCGCCGTCACCGAGGAGGCTCTGTCCTGCCTCAAGCAGGCGCAGGCGATTCGGTCGGCGCTCACGGGGATCAAGACGTCCTCGGACCGTGCTCGCTCCGGCCTCGACGAGATGGAGGCCACCCTGGCCGCGAAGCTCGAGCGCATCGATTCACTCGTCGCCGAAGCCGACGACGCCGCCTAGCCCTACGGCAGCAGGAGTTGGTCCTTCGAGCTCTCGCGCTCGGGACCGACAGCGATCTGAGCGGGCTTCGCGTCGGAGCGCTCCCCGCCGTTGATCTCGTAGTCGCCCTCGGCCATCTCGGCCTTGAACTCGTCGACGCCGGCGGGCGGGATCTCGGTCGAGGCCTCGTTGTCCTCGGGAGCAGGCCCCACCAGGGTCAGGCTCACCGGATCGTCGGACTGATTGGAGATCGCGAACGTCACGAGCCCGGCGCCGAATTCCTTCGGTGAGATCACGACCTTCTGGTCGTCGACCTTGGCGGTGACGAGGATCGGGAGCGGGCGGGCGCGGATCGTTGGCGAAGTCGTCATCGCCGCCGCAGCCGACGACCGTGATCGTGGCCGCCGCGCAACAGGCGATCGCCGCCGTGCGGTGCCGGACCGAGCGGTACTCCTCCCACGCGCCCATTCGAGCGCAACCCTAAAAGCCGAGTGCATCGCGCCGGATGCTCCAGTCTCGAACGGCAGCTCGACCACCTCGGCGGTCGTGCTTCCGCCGACGAGCACGGTGCTCCCGGGCTCGGCCTCGCGGCGAAGGATCGCGAGCGCGACGGGGCCGAGGGCGGGGGAGAGGACCGCGGTCCCGACCCGGCCCACCGCCTTCTCGCCGACGTGGACCTCCTCGCCTTCGGCAAGCGGGGCCTCGGAGCGCAGGCCCCGAAGATGGCGGTTTGGCTTCCCCTTGTAGTGCAGGCGGGCGACCGTCTCCTGGCCGATGTAACAGCCCTTGGTGAAGGAGACGGCCCGCTCGTTGATGCCCGCCTCCTGCGGAATCGTCTCGGTCGTCATCTCGTGCCCGAATCGCGGGCCGGCCGTGCTCGACGCGGACGATCTCGGCGGCCTCCGGGCTCACCTCCGCGATGCCTGCGGCCGCGAGAGCGGCGGCGAGCTCACCGGCGCGGCCGGCGTCGCAGATCAGGTCGAGGCCGACGTCGGTCGCGACAGCGCGGCAGGGAACGCCGTCGATGCTCACGGTCGCGTGGGCATCCTCGCGACCCAGCGGGGGCGCGCCGGTCAGGCGGGCGGCGCCGGGCCCGATCACGGAGATCAGCGCAATGCGCGGCCGATGCGTCCGTCGACCTCGACGTCGCGCCCGATCTTGTACATCGAGAGGTGTCGCAGCGACCGCCGCCAGGGCGCTCGGGCTCGAGGTCGAGCAGAAAGGTGTCGGGGTCGATGCGCAGCACGCGCATGTCCCCCTGCATGTGCCCCTTGCGGTCGAGCAGCGCGGAGTAGCAGCCCGCACCCGGCTCGAGCGCCTCGACGTCGTTGGTGAGCTGGCCCTGTAGGTAGTCCGCGGCCTCGGGGCCGGTGAGCAGCGATGAAGGCGCGGCCCTCCGCGGGCGGACGAACCCGGCCTCCTCGCGAAGCGCGCGGTACTGGCCGTCCAGCTCGATCGTCGGCGTCATCTCCACGCCTCGATTGTAGGCGGCGGCAGGATCGGGCCCGCTGTCTTTTTGATGTGTCAAAATCTCCGTTGTGTCCGATAGAAAGATGACGAGGCGGCGCCTGATCGGCGCGAGCGCCGTGGCAGCGCCCGCGATCGCGGCGCTGCACGAGGTGATCCCGCATCAGGGGCTGCACGACGCGCTCGGCGGCGATCAGCACGCGAGCGCCGCCGAGTCATCGCACATGGGCCACATGTGCCGGCTCGGGCTTGGGCAATGCACGACGGATTCGGCGGCGGGGCCGTCGATCCACGCCGCGAACGGCTTCGACCCCAGCGAGATCGTTCGCGACTTCGACTACGGGACGACGAGCAAGCTCCCCGACGGCCGCACCCTCCGCGAGTGGACGGTGGTCGCGCAGGACAAGGACGTCGAGCTCGCGCCGGGGATCACCTTCCCGGCCTGGACCTACAACGGCCGCATCCCGGGCCCCACGTTCCGGGCCACCGAGGGCGACCGGATGCGGATCCGCTTCATCAACGGCTCACAGCACCCGCACACCATCCACTTCCACGGCTTCCATCCCGACTTCATGGACGGGATGCCGGGGATCGGCGAGGAGCGCGGCGGGGGCATGATCGATACCGGCGAGACGTTCGTCTACGAGTTCGACGCCGAGCCGTTCGGGCTTCACCTCTACCACTGCCACGTGATGCCGCTGGCGGCCCACATCGCCAAGGGCCTCTACGGGGCGATGATCATCGACCCGAAGGAGCCGCGCGAGGAGGCCGACGAGCTGATCATGGTGATGAACGGCTTCGACACCAACTTCGACGGCGCCAACGAGATCTACGCGGTCAACACGATCCCGTTCCACTACGTCCACGAGCCGATCAAGGTCAAGCGCGGCGAGCTGGTGCGGATCTACCTGGTGAACCTGCTCGAGTTCGACCAGATCAACTCGTTCCACGTCCACGCGAACTTCTTCGACTACTACCCGACCGGCACCCGGCTGCAGCCGACGGACTTCACCGACACGGTCATCCAGGGACAGGGCCAGCGCGGGATCCTCGAGCTCCGCTTCCCCTACGCCGGGGACTTCATGTTCCACGCGCACAAGACCGAGTTCGCCGAGCTCGGCTGGCTTGGCTTCTTCGAGGTGACCGAGTGATGGAGGCCGCCGGCGCAACCGAGCGCACCTCCGGCGGGGTGCCCGCCTGGCTGCTCGGCGCGATCCCGCTCGCCCTGATCGTCGATCGCGATCGGGCTGTTCGCGCGCTCGGCGGCCCCGGCCTGGGCGAGCGCCCGGGCCCGCCGGTGGAGGAGCTCGCCGTCGAGCGGACCGAGCTTCACCCCGGGCGAGATCGAGCTCACGATCCGCAACGACGGCCCCGACGCCGTCGACGTCGCTCAGGTGACGGTGAACGACGCGTTCGTCCCGTTCGAGGCGCACTCGACCGAGGTCGGGCGCCTGGGCGTCGACCACGCTGACGATCCCCTACCCGTGGGTGGAGGGCGAGGGCTACGGCGATCGGGATCTTCACGTCCACCGGCGGGACCCTCGAGCACGAGATCCCGGTCGCGGTCGAGACGCCCGACGCCGACGCCGACTTCTACGGCCTGATGGCGCTCCTCGGCCTCTACGTGGGGGTGATCCCGGTCAGCCTCGGCATGCTCTGGCTGCCGTTCGTGCGCCGCGTCTCCGCCGAGTGGCTGCGCGTGCTGATCGCGTTCACCATCGGGCTCCTCGCGTTCCTCGCGGTCGACGCCGGCCTCGAGGGCCTCGAGATCGCCGACGATGGCCCGGGGGCCTTCGGCGGGCAGCGCGCTGGTCTACCTTGGGGCTCTGGTCGCCTACCTGGCGCTCTCCGGCGTTGACGGCTACCTGTCGCGTCGGCGCGAGCAAGCGCAGGGACGCGTCCGGGGGAGCTGTGTCCGCCGCCCCCTACCTGGCGCTACTGGTCGCGATCGGGATCGGCCTGCACAACCTCGGCGAGGGGCTCGCGATCGGCTCCGCCTACGCCGCCGGCGCGCTGGCCCTCGGGCACCTTCCTGGTGGTCGGCTTCGCGATCCACAACACGACCGAGGGGCTCGCGATCGTCTCGCCGCTCGCGACCACCCGCCCGACGCTCGGGCGGCCTGCTCCTGCTCGGCGCTGATCGCGGGCGCCCCGGCGATCCTCGGCGCGTGGATCGGCGCCGCCGCCTTCAACCCCAGCGCGGCGGCGCTGCTGTTCGGCGTCGGCGTCGGCGCGATCGCGCAGGTGATCGTCCAGCTCTCGCCGCTCGATGCGCGACGACGAAGGGGCGGCTGTTCCATCCCGCGGCGCGTCGGCGGCCTCCTCGCGGGCATCGGCCTGATGTACCTGACGAGCCTCTTGGTGGCCGGGTAGCGATGACCCCGACCGCCCACTCCGGCTTCCGCCGCGACCCCGCCGCCGCCAACACGGAGGCGGTCGAGGACTACGCGAAGGCGATCCACGCCCTCTCCGAGCGCGACGACGAGGCGGTCTCGAACTCCGCGCTCGCCGAGCGCCTCGGCGTCTCCCCGGGCTCGGTCACGGCGATGCTCAAGCGGATGGGCGAGATGGGCCTGGTGGAGCACGAGCCCTACCACGGCGTGACGCCTCACCGACAGCGGCGAGCGCGTCGCGCTCGAGGTGATCCGCCATCACCGGCTGCTGGAGGCCTATCTGGCCGAGGCCCTGGGGATGCCCTGGGACCGCGTCCACGACGAGGCGGAGGTGCTCGAGCACTACATCTCCGAGGAGCTCGAGGAGCGGATGGCGGCGGCGCTCGGGAACCCGTCCTTCGACCCGCACGGCGACCCGATCCCCAGCCGCGAGCTCGACCTCGAGGCCTCCGGCGGGACGCCCGCTGGCCCGGCTCGAGCCCGGCGCCCGCGGGCACCTTCACGCGGGTCTCGGACTCCGACCCGGAGATGCTGCGCTACCTCTCCGAGCGGGGCATCCTGCCCCGGCGCCGCGCTGGAGGTTCGCGAGCGCCAGCCGTTCGGCGGCCCGCTGACCGTCGGCATCGCGGGCGCCGAGCACGCGATCGGCGGCGAGCTGGCGGAGCGGATGCTGGTCGAGGTCCGCTAGGCCGCGAGTAGGCTTCGGCCCGTGGCCCTGGCCGCCGACTTCCAGCAGGTCCTCGACTCGCTTCCCGGCGGACTGGACCGACGTCGTCTGCGACCTGCGGCTCGGCGACGAGGACCAGTACGTCGACGCCGCGGTGCTGCTCGCGCAGGTCAACGCCCAGCCGTACTCCAAGGCCGATTGGCACTGGCGGATCAACGTCGCCCACAGCTTCGGGCACGCCGCCGCCGCCGAGACCGTCCTGGGCACGCTGCGGATGCTCGACGAGGAGGGGATCGAGGGCGAGCTGATCCTGCGCGACTACCGCGAGGGCCGCGCCGAGGTCGTCCAGATGTGGGGCCGCCCGGAGTCCGTCCGTCGCGAGTTCCGCGACCGCCGCTCGCTCTAGCCGGCGACGAGCTCGGCCGGCTCGACCGGCTCGGTCGAGGAGCCCGTGGTCCAGATCCCAGTCGGCCCACGTCCCGCAGCCGGGCCGGGTCGATCACGCCCGGCGGGCTGAACGCGTCGGCCGCCAGCGAGCGCGTCCAGCTGAGCCTGCCTGCTCGGCCGGGTCCAGCTCAGGGTTCGCCTCCAGCAGGTCGTCAGAGCCGCCATCGGGGTCCGCGATCAACCGCCCTCGTAGCCGCGCCTCGTCGACGCCGCGACCAGCTCCTGGTGATCGGCTCGGCAGCGGTCTCCGGCGTGGTCGACCAGGACGAGCTCGGGATACCGCGGCGCGCCGAAGTCGTCGACGCGGAACTCCCGCGTCTCGACGCCCGCCGTTCGCAGAGCGACCCCCTCCGCGTTCCAGAACGCCGTCGCGGCATCCACGCGTCCGGCCGACAAGCGCGGCGACCGAATCGAAGCCGATCGTCACCCGCTCGACCGAGTCGGGGTCGACGCCCGTCCGCCTCGACGACCGGCGTCGAGGACGGCGTCGTCGGAGGGCAGGCCGGTGACGCCGACGGTCTTGCCCGCGAGGTCGCGCGGTCGCCGTGATCGCGCTCCGCGCCGGCGATCACCGCCGCGAGCGGGCGCTGCGACGATCGGCGCGACGATGCCGCAGGTCGAGCACCGCGCTCGCGCGCGAGCCCCACGTCGTGGATGTCCATGACCGCGAAGTCGGCTCGGCCCGGCCTCCAGCAGCTTCGGGGCGTCCGTCGAGGCCCCGGGCTCGCGGATCTCCAGGTCGACGCCCTCGTCGGCGTAGTAGCCCTGCGCCTGAGCCGCAGTAGATGCCGGCATGGACGGCGTTGGGCACGAAATCGAGCACGAGGGTCGCCTCCTTCGAGGCGCCCGGTTCAGCACCGTCGCCGCCGCAGGCCGAAAGGCCGAGAGCGAGCGCGACGGCCGCCAGCGACGCGACCACTCGTGACATGTGCGGCGGCAGGATAGCCTTGCGCCGTGGCCGATCACGGGCTCGACGAAGAGCTGCTCGCCCTCATCGAGATCCCGAAGGGGAGCCGGAACAAGTACGAGTACGACGAGGGGATCGACCAGGATCATCCTCGACCGGTTCCTCTCCTCCTCGACCGTGTACCCGACCGACTACGGCTACCTGATCGACCATCGCGGCCGCGACGGCGACCCGCTGGACGTCCTCGTCTGCGTCTCCGAGCCGACGTTCCCCGGCTGCGTGATCCCGGTGAAGCCGATCGCGCTGCTTCGACATGCGCGACGAGAAGGGCCAGGACGACAAGATCATCTGCGTGCCGCTGCACGATCCCGGCTGGAACACGCTCGAGGATCTGGACGACCTCGGCGGAGCAGTTCCAGCTCGAGGTCGCCCACTTCTTCTCGGTCTACAAGCAGCTCGACAACAAGCCGGTCGAGATCAAGGGCTGGCACTCGCGGCGCGAGCGCGCGCTCGAGGTGATCGCCGACGCCAAGGCGCTTCATCTAAAGGAACAGGGCGAGGGGTAGCGCGCCCCGGCCGGACGGGTGGCTAGACTGCCGCGCCGGTACCAACTTGACCTTTAGGAGGGTTTCCCTGTGCAGGATCGCGGCCTAGCGGCCTACATCGCCGAGCTTCTCGGCACGTTCTTCCTGGTGTTCACCGTCGGCAGTCGTTGTGACGCTGTTCGTCGCCACCACGCCCGACGCAGCACAGGGCTCCGACTTCGCCGTGGTCGGCCTCGTTCACGCATTCGTCCTGTTCGGGCTGATCCTCACCTTCGGCGCTGCCAGCGGCGGGCACTTCAACCCGGCCGTCACGATCGCCGCCGCGAGCCTTGCGGCGGATCGACCCGCTCGACGCGGTCGTGTACATCCTCGCCCAGCTCTCCGGCGGCGTCCTCGGCGCCCTGCCGGTCAAGGGCTTCCTGCTCGACGAGGGCCGGCTCTCGCCACTACGGCGCGGCGACCGTCAGCCCGCTGCTCGGCGGCGACTTCGACGGCATGCTGATCGAGGCGATCGGCACCTTCCTCCTGGTCCTCGTGATCTGCGCGGTCGCCTTCAACCCGCGGGCCCGCCAGGAGTGGGCGCCGCTGGCGATCGGCACCACGCTGGGTATCGCCGTGATGTTCATGGGCCCGCTCACCGGCGGCTCGTTCAACCCGGCCCGCTGGTTCGGCCCCGCCCTGATCGGCGACGAGTTCGGCGGCACCTGGCCCTACCTGCTCGGCCCGCTCATCGGCTGCCCTGCTGGCGGCCGCGGTCTACCGGTTCGTCATCGCCGGCCCGCAGTACGCGCTCGGCGCCGAGCCACCCACGACCGACGCACGCGCGGCGGCGCAGGTGGTCAAGGACGTCGAGACCCGCGCCAAGGAGGGCTAGGCCCACCTAGCCGGACCTCAGCAGGCGGGCCGACGGCCCGCCTGCGCTAGCTTGCGCGCGTGCGGCGCGTCACCTTCTCCCGCAACTACACGCTCTCGCTGTCGCGCACGTGTCAGTGCTACTGCAAGTACTGCGCGTTCGCCACGCACAGGGCGCACCTCTACTCGCCCGAGGAGGTGGAGGAGCGCCTCGAGCAGGCCGTTCGCCGCAACGCCAAGGAGCTCCTCGTTCTCACCGGCGAGCGGCCCGAGGTGAACGCCGAGGTCGCCGAGCGCCTGCGCTCCTACGGCCACGACGACTTCGTCGCCTACGTCGTCTGGGCCTGCGAGCGGGCGCTCGAGCGCGGCCTGCTCCCGCACACCAACCTCGGCGTCCTCGAGCCGCGACGACCTGGCGCGGCTGCGCGAGGTGACCGCCTCGCAGGGCCTGATGCTCGAGTCGGCCTCCGAGCGGCTGATGGAGACGGTCCACGCCGGCTCGCCGACCAAGCACCCCGCTCGCCGCCTCGAGACGATCGACGCCGCGGGCGAGCTGCGGATCCCGTTCACCAGCGGGATCCTGGTCGGGCATCGGCGAGACCGAGGACGAGCGGGTGGCGTCGCTCGAGGCGATCGCCGCCTCGCACGCGCGCCACGGCCACATCCAGGAGGTGATCCTCCAGAACTTCGTCCCGCACCCCCGCTACTACGGGCGCGAGGTCGCCGACATCGCCGACGCGGCGGCCACGCGAGCGCTGGGCACGGCGACGGCTCGCCGCTGGGCAACGAGGAGCCGATGCCGTCCTGGGCGAGCGAAGTCACCCTCGACGAGATGAAGCGGCTGGTCGCCGAGACGAAGCGGCTGATGCCCGACGTCGGGATCCAGATCCCACCCAACCTGGCCGACTGGTGGGACGAGCTCGTCGCCGCCGGCGCGACCGACCTCGGCGGCCTGTCGGCCAACGGCGACCACATCTCGCCCGAGCACGCCTTCCCGAGCCCGCATCAGGTCCGAAAGCGCCTCGCGCCGCAGGGCTTCGCTCTGACCGAGCGCCTCTGCGTCTACCCGCAGTACCTCGACCCGGAGTGGATGGAGCAGGGCGTCCTCGACGCCGTGAAGCTCAAGTACTGGAGCTTCATCCCGCGCACGGGGCTCGGGGCGGCGCACCGACCGGGTCGTCGACCCGGAGCTGGCGCCGGCGGCGATCGAGCGCGGGCGGGAGGGCGATGGCGCTGACCGAGGACGAGCTGGAGGCGCTGTTCGCCGAGACGCGCCCCGAGGTGATCGAGGAGATGCGCGCCGCCGCCGACGAGCTGCGCGCCGAGCTCGCGGGCGACGACCGCGACGTTCGTCGTCAACCGCAACATCAACTTCACCAACGTCTGCGTCGTCGGCTGCGCCTTCTGCGGGTTCGGCCAGGGCAAGCGCTCGCCCGACGCCCACACGGTCACCGAGGACGACTTCGCCGCGCGGATCGACGAGGCGGTCGAGTTCGGCGCGACCGAGATCTGCATGCAGGGCGGGATCCACCCCGACTACACGCTGGAGCACTACGGGCGCTGGCTTCCGCTGGCCAAGGAGGTGGCGCCCCAGCTCCACCTGCACGCCTACTCGCCGATGGAGGTCCACTTCATGTGCGAGCGCTCGGGCAAGAGCCCGACGCGGTGTTCGAGTACCTGCGCGAGTGCGGCCTGGGATCGACGCCGGGCACCGCCGCCGAGGTGCTCGACGACGGGGTCCGCCAGCGGATCTCGCCCAACAAGCTGCCTGCCGGACGCTGGGTGGAGATCATCGAGGCCGCGCACCGCTCCGGCCTACGCTCGACCTCGACCGTGATGTTCGGCCACATCGAGGAGCCCCGCGAGCTCGCCCGCCACATGCGCGTCATCCGCGCGCTCCAGGAGCGCACCGGGGGAATCACCGAGTTCGTCCCGCTGAGCTTCATCCCGTTCCAGACGCTGCTCGGGCGCACCCACGGGATCGAGGAGATCTCCGCCGAGGAGAACCTCAAGCACACCGCCGCCTTCCGCCTCGCGCTCGGGAAGACGATCACGAACCTGCAGGCGAGCTGGGTGAAGATGGGCCTCGACGCCGCGACCGAGAGCCTGCGCTGGGGGGTCAATGACCTCGGCGGCACGCTGATGGAGGAGAACATCTCCCGGATGGCGGGCTCGCACCACGGGACGCGCCTCGAGCCCGAGGACCTGATCGGCGCGGCCCGCGCCGCGGGCCGGACCCCCGCGCAGCGCACCACGCTCTACGAGATCGTCGAGACGTACTGAGCGGATCCAGTGCGCGCGATCGTCCTCGACCGGCCCGGAGGGCGGCTCGCCGAGCGTGAGCTGGCGGCTCCGGAGCCGGGCCCGGGCGAGGTGGTGGTGCGGGTGCACGCCTGCGGGGTGTGCCGGACCGACCTGCACGTCATCGACGGCGACCTCCCGAGGCCGCAAGCTGCCGCTCGTCCTCGGCCACCAGGTCGCCGGCGAGGTCGTCGCATCCGGCGAGGCGTCCGAGCGCTTCGCGGAGGGTGACCGCGTCGGCGTGCCGTGGCTGGGCTGGGCCTGCGGCGAGTGCCGGTATTGCCGCGAGGGCCGCGAGAACCTCTGCGAGCGCGCTCAGTTCACCGGCTACCAGCGCGACGGAGGCTACGCCGAGTCGACCGTCGCGGACGAGCGCTTCTGCCTGCCGCTGCCGGCGCAATACGGCGATGCCGAGGTGGCCCCGCTGCTCTGCGCCGGGCTGATCGGCTACCGCGCGCTACGTGCGTGCGGCGACCCCGCGACCGTGGGGCTCTACGGCTTCGGCGCCTCGGCGCACATCGTCTGCCAGCTCGCCGCGCACGAGGGCAGGCGCGTGTTCGCGCTGACACGGGCGGGCGACGTGAAGGGCAGGAGTTCGCGCTGGAGCTCGGTGCGGAGTGGGCCGGGGACTCGGTGAAGGGCCCGCCCGAGCCGCTCGACGCCGCGATCGTGTTCGCCCCGGTGGGCACCCTGGTGCCGGTCGCCCTTCGCGCCGTCGGCCCGGGCGGGACGGTGGTGTGCGCGGGGATCCACATGACCGACATCCCGTCGTTCGCCTACGCCGACCTCTGGGGCGAACGGACGCTCCGCTCCGTCGCGAACCTGACCCGCGCCGACGGGCACGAGTTCATGGAACTGGCCCCGCGGGCCGGCGTGCAGGCCCGGATCGAGACGTTCCCGCTCGCCCGCGCCGCCACCGCCCTCGAGCGGCTGCGCGAGGGTAGGCTGCGCGGCGCCGCCGTACTCGAGATCGAATAGGGGATGTGCCAATGGCCGACGTGACCGTGAAGCGAACGGACGAGTTCGAGACCTACTTCCTCGGGGCGATGAGCAAGGTGCGCTCCGGGCTCGGGGTCGAGTCGTTCGGGATGCAGTTGATGAACCTGCCGCCCAACGAGGACCGCTACCCGGAGCACGACCACGCCCATGACGGCCAGGAGGAGGTCTACGTCACGCTGGAGGGCAGCCGCCACCCTCACCGTCGGCGACGAGGAGCACCGGCTCGAGCCCGGCGTATGGGCGCGCGTCGGGCCCGCCGAGAAGCGCAAGATCGTTACCGGCGACGAGGGCGCGCGCATCCTCGCCCTCGGCGGAACCCCCGGCAAGGCGTTCGACCCGCTTGGAGTTCACCAACGAGGGCGAGCCGGACCCGCTCGCGCTCCTAGCGGAACAGGTCCTCGGACTCGGCGCGGCGAAGCGGCGCGGCGCCGGGCCCGTCCCCGGCGGTGACGTGGCGCTCAGCCCGCGAACGATCGCGGCGGGCACGTCCCGCGTCCTTCGCGCGGACCAGGTCGGCGGCGCCGGCAACCTCGTCGGCAACGGCGACGACGGTGGCCTCCAGCTCGCGCCCCACGGCGTCGCTCGCGCCCCCGCCAGTCGTCCAGCGGCTCGAGCCCCGCGCAGCCGATGGCGACGTCGACCTGCCCGACCCTCCACGCGCGGCCGAAGCTGTCGGCGACGACGACCGCCGGCGCTGACGCCGCACTCCTCCGAGATCTCCCGGCGAATCCGCCGCGCGGAAGCGTCGGCGTCCTCAGGCAACAGGACCACGGTCTCGTGGCCGGGAACGTTGGAGGTGTCGATCCCCGCGTTGGCGCAGATCCATCCCTGCCGGGTCTCGACGATCAAGACCCCGCGCTCGGCGCGGATCACGCTGCGGCTCTCGTCGAGGACGAGCTGCACGAACCGCGGGTCCTTGTCGAGCGCGCCGGCGAGGCCCGTCGCGCGATCGGTGGGCTCGACGTCCGACAGCGGCCTCAGACGCCCCTCGGCCTTGGACACGACCTTGTGCGAGACGACGACGACGTCCCGGTCCTCCAGCGATGGCGCGGCCGCCGCGAGCAGGGCCCCCAGCCGGTCTCCCTCGGCGACCTCGCCCACGCCCGTGACGGCGAGGACCTCCATCAGCCCTCGATCTCGAGGCCGGCGAGGGCCTTGGCCGTCTGCGGAGCCAGCTCGCTGCGGCCATCGAGAGCCGCCGCCAGCGCCTCGAGGTCGGCGGCGGTGTCCAGATCCAGGGCCAGCGACGGCAGTTCTTCGACCACGGCCTCGAGCTCGCGCCGGCGCGCGCGCTCGACGTGGCGGTCGCGACTGTCGGGCCCGAAGCCCGGGGCGATGGCATCCGGGCGGGCACATCAGCAGCGCATTGGTTCCGGTGCCGTGGCGATCGGGCACGACCGCGACGGTGTCGGGGGCGAGGCGAGCCAGGGCGGCGTCGAGCTCGCCGGCCGCCAGCAGCGGACAGTCCCCCGGCAGCAGCGCGACGGCGCGCGCACCCAGCGCCTTGGCCCGGATGATCCCGAGGGTCGCCGCCTCGGAGTGCCCTCGGTCGTCCGGGTCACGAAAGACCTCGATCGGGGTCTTCGCGCGCTGCGCACGATGCATGGCGACCTTCTCGGCGCGTCCCTCGCCGGTGACGACGATCACCCGCTCGATCAACTCCGCGGAGGTCACCTGGCTCAGCACGTCGGCAAGCATGGCCTTCGCCAGCGCCGCCCGGCCCTGCGGGCCGACTGCCTCGACCAGTCGCTGCTTCGCGGCGCGAAACCGCTTGACGGGGACGATCGCGGTGGTCTTCACTGCGTCGCCAGGGTCGAGCACGCGCTCGGCGAGTGCACGGCGGCCGCCCTCGCCCTCCATCAGCGTCGGACAGGAGAGGACCTCGATGCCGTCCGGCGGCGGGTCGGGGTCACCGGAGTCGACGACGATCGCGTCGAGCAGGCCCTCGTATAGCGAGGCGACGCCCGCGGCGCGTCACCGGGCGCCCGATGGCGGCCATGAAGGCCTCCGTCGGGCCCTTGATCGCACGGCCCGCGACGAATGGGCTCACCGCGACGACGGGTGCGGGCGAGCCGGCGATCGCCCCACGGATGCCTGGGAGCGAGAGGATCGGGCCGATCGAGATCACGGGGTTGGACGGGCCGATCACGATCGCGTCGGCCGTCCCCGAGCGCCTCGAGCACCTCCGGCGCGGGGGTCGCCTGCGCGATGCCCTCGATCTCGACGCCCTCGATCGGCGCCGCGCCGTGGTCGAGGATCAGAAACTCCTGGAGTCCGCGCCACCCTGCCGGCGTCCGCACACGCGTGCGCACCCGGTCCTCGCTCATCGGCAGCACCCGCGCGCTGACTCCCAGCGCCGGCGCGATCTGCTCCTGGGCCGCCGTCAGGGTGCCGCCCTCGGCGACGAAGCGCGTGCGGTACAGGCAGGTGGCGAGGTCGCGGTCGGTCAGCTCGAACCAGCTGGGAGCGCCCAGCGCGCTCGAGTCGTTCCGAGACGACCGAGGTGTCGTCGCGGATGCCCCAGCCGCGCTCCTCGTCGATCTCGCCCGCGAGCCAGTAGGTGACGAGGTCCGGGTCCGGCGAGACGTGCACGCCGTGGACCTCGACGTCGTCGGCGGTGTTGACGATGACCGCCAGGTCTTCTCCGAGGACCTGCCTGGACGCCCGGCCGCCAGCTTGGCGCCGCCCGTGCCGCCGGCGAGAAGGGCGACCTTCCGTTCACGCCCAGTGATCGGCGTCCGGCAGCCCCGTGATCCGGATGCCCGGCGTGGGTCTTGTACCGAGTGTTCACGGAGATCAGCATCGGGGTTAGCTGCTCGACGATGCGCGCCATCTCCAGGGCGCCCGGCGTTCACGGCGCGCAGACCCGTCGATCGCCTCGATCAGGCGTGGCGACTCGCGCCTTGTCGGCCTTGCGGTCGCCGCAGATGCAGGACGTCCTCGGAGAGCGCCGCCTCGGGGTCGTCCAGCATCGGGGCGCTGACGGTGTGGAGCGCGGCGACGACCGTCACCCCGTCCGGGGCCATCTCCTGGGCCTGCTGCGCGGCCGAGCCCTGCCAGACGCCGAGCGATCGCGTGGCCTTCCCGGAGACCGCTGCGGCCAGCGGCACCGGTGCAGTCGACGAGGATCTGACCGGGCTCGAGGACGTCCCGCAGGTTGGTGAGGTTCTCCGACTGGTTGCGAAACGGGACCGTCAGCAAGACGACCGGACCCCGGCGCGCCGCCTCGGCGTTCTCCAGTCCCTCGACCGCGGCATCGGGCACGGCCTCCGTCAGCCTCTCGGGCGGCCTCCGTGGCGCGTTCCGCGCTCCGCGAGCCGAGGATCACCGGCTGGCCCGCGCGTGCCCAACGCATGGCGAGGCCGAAGCCCAGCGCCCCGGTGCCACCGACGATCGGGATCGGCTCAACTGCTGGCTCGCTCACGGCGGCGGAGTCTACGTCTGCGCCTCCATAGACTCCCGCGCCGATGCGACTCGAGGGGAGAAAGGCGCTTGTCACCGGCGGCGCGCAGGGGATCGGCGCCGCGATCTCGCGGCGCCTGGCCGCCGAGGGCGCGGACGTGGTCGTCTCCGACGTCAACTCGGAGGGGGCGGCGGCCGTTGCAGCGGAGATCGGGGCCGACGCAGCGGCGCTGGACGTGACCGACCCGGAGGCCGCGCAGTCGGTCGTGGCCGAGCACGGGCCGTTCGCGATCCTCGTCAACAACGCCGGCACGGACGACTTCGCGTTCTTCACGGACATCACGCCGGAGCGTTGGCGCCGCCTGCTGGCGATCAACCTCGAGGGTGTCTTCGCCTGCACCCAGGCCGTCCTGCCGGCGATGCAGGAGGCCGGGTACGGGCGCATCGTCAACATCGCCTCCGAGGCCGGCCGGGTCGGCTCGAAGGGCTCCGCCGTCTACTCCGCGGCCAAGGGCGGGGTCATCGCGTTCACCAAGGTGATCGCTCGCGAGAACGGCCGCTACTCGATCACGGCGAACGCGATCGCGCCGGGCCCGATCGAGACCCCGCTTCTGATGGCGGCGAAGGAGTTCGGCGACATGGGCGACCGGATCATCGAGACGATGAAGGCGAGCACGCAGCTCCGCCGGCTCGGTACGCCTGACGAGATCGCCGCCGCCGTTGCCTTCCTGGCCTCCGACGACGCCACCTACGTGACGGGCGAGACCCTCGGCGTCTCCGGCGGCCTCGGGATGGTGTGAATGGGACTGATCATCTGATGGAGATCGAGACCGGCGCCAGGCGTGAGGATGACTTCGTCGTCGAGGGCCAGCTCCTCACGGACGTGGGTGGAACGATCGGCTCGAGCGTCCTCTCGACCCCGGGCATGATCGGGATGATGGAGCGCACCTGCGCGGTTCTTTCCTTCGAGGCCCTTCCGGAGGGGAGCGCGACCGTCGGCTTCGAGGTCTGCGTCAAGCACGTCGCCGCCGCGGCTGAGGGCCAGACGTGCACGGTTCACGCCGAGCTCCGCGAGGTGGTGGACGATCGCAAGCTGCGCTTCGACGTCGAGGTGACCGAGGGCGAGCGGACCATCGGAGTCGGCACGCACGAGCGTCGGCTGATCTCCGTCGGCCAGTTGGGCTAGCGCCTCTAAGCTCGCCACATGGCGATTCCGGAGAGCGTCCGCATCCGCGAGGTCGGGCCCCGCGACGGATTCCAGAACGAGCCCGAGGTGATCGCTACGGCCGAGAAGGTCCGCCTGATCGGCCTGCTCGGCGAGGCGGGCCTTCAGCGCATCGAGGTGACCTCGTTCGTGCGCCCCGATGTGATCCCGCAGCTCGCCGACGCCAGCGAGGTTCTGGCTACGTACGAAAAGCGCGACGGGATTGCGTACTCGGTGCTGATCCCGAACGAGCGGGGGCTCGAGCGCGCTCTCGAGCAGCGAGATCGCTTCGACGAGGTGAACCTGTTCCTCTCGGCCTCGGAGACCCACAACCGAAAGAACGTGAACCGCTCGATCGACGAGTCGCTGGCCGGCCTCGAGGCCGTGATCGCCACGGCCCTCGGGGAGGGGCTTCGCTGCGAGGGCGTGATCTCCACCAGCTTCGGATGCCCCTACGAGGGCGAGGTGCCGCCGGAACGCGTCTTCGAGATCGCGGAGCGCCTGGCGGCCGCGGGGTGCGAGGAGGTCGCTTTCGGTGACACCACCGGCATGGCCAACCCCAGGCAGGTCGGGGAGTTCTTCCCGGCAGCACGCGAGCGCCTGGGCGGCGTCGAGCTCACCGCCCACTTCCACAACACACGCGGCCAGGGCCTCGCCAACGCCCTGGCGGCGCTGAACACCGGCATCGACTCGTTCGAGTCCGCCTTCGGGGAGCTCGGCGGCTGTCCGGTCCCGCCGGGCTCCACCGGGAACATCTCCACCGAGGACCTCGTCTCGATGTTCGAGGAGATGGGAGTCGCGACCGGCATCGATCTGCCGAAGCTGATCGATGCGTCCCGAGCGGCGCAGGAGGCGCTGGGCCGCCCGCTCGGGGCGCACGTTCTGCGAGCCGGGCCAGTCGACTGGCAACGTTGACCGTGGCCACCCGCAGGCATCGCCCCGTCTAGGCTCCCTGGATGCGAAGCGACGCCTTCCGAGCCGCGGCCGAGTCGAAGGACTTCTCCGCGGTCGACGAGCTCTTCACCGAGGACGTCGTCTTTCGCAGCCCGGTCGTCTACAAGCCCTACGAGGGGCGAGATGCCCTCCGCCTCCTCCTCTCGACCGTCGTCCAGGTATTCCAGAACTTTCGCTACACGGATCAGGTCGAGGACGGCGACACCGCGATGCTCGTCTTCAAGGCGGATGCCGGCGGTCGCGAGGTGGACGGCATCGACATCCTGCGCTTCGCCGACGACGGCCGGATCCGCGAGCTGATGGTGATGGTCCGCCCGATGAGCGGCATGCACGCACTCGCCGAGGAGATGCGGGCGCGCCTCGAGCCCGCTACGAGCTGACCGGCAGCTCGGACGCCCGGCCGTCCGGCGCCAGCGCGAACACCCGGGGCAGGGGTGCGTCCTGGCCCTCCGGCGGCAACTCCAGACGCATGCGAAACCCTGCGTATCTCAGCCCGGGGGCGGAGTGTCGTTGCTCGAGCTTCTCGCTCGGAACACCGCAGGTCGAGTAGCCGGCGTAGCGTCCGTCGATGAAGGCGACCACGGTCTCGCCGGCCCGCTGCCTGCCGGCGTCGCTGGCCCAGCCCCGCACCAGCAGCCTGTCCCTCGCCGGCTTGATCGACCGGACCCGGCCGTGCATGGCCCCGTCCACCACGCGGAACGCTGATCCGGCGCCGTCGCGAATGGTCTCGCTCCCGGACTCGCCCTCGAGGACGTAGGCGCGGTCGAAGACGTCGGCCGGGTCGAGCCCGGGGAACGGCGCCTCGTCCAGGCAGGAGCGCAGGGCGTCCCTGAGCGCTGAGAACTGGGGCTCACGGTCGACCTTCGCGTGAAGCCCCGGGACGCCCAGCAATCGGAAGTGCCCGCTTGTCGCCTCGGCCCAGAGCCGCCGCCGGTCCCGTTGGGCGATCACCCCCTCGCCCGTGCAGCGGAAGAAGGTCAGGTCGCTCCGGACTCGACTCTCGATCACATACGAGTGGCGGGCGTCCACATGAACGGCTGCGACGCGCGTGCCCGCCGCGACGATCGGGCCGCGCGTAGCGTCGGGCGTCGCAGCGTCGGTTGGCGGCCTCGGCGCCGGGGCCACGTCCACATGCCCCTCCAGGCTGCAGCTCGCGGGCTCCGTGTCGACCAAGCCCAGGAACTCGACCTCCTCGCCGGCGCGCTCGAGCTGCACGGCCATCTCGAAGACGACCAGCCCTCCGAAGCTGATGCCCAGCAGCCTGTAGGGGCCGCGAGGCTGCACGGCTCTCACCAGCCCGAGGTAGTGCTCGGCTATCTGGGGGATGGTGCGAATGCCCGCCGACGTCCAGTCCATTCCGGGCGGCTGCAGCCCGTAGACCGGCTGGTCGGGGTGGACCTCCCGGCCCACGAGCAGTGTCCGGAGCGCGTAACCCGGCCTGCCGCCGACGGCGAACAGCGGAGGCCTGGTACCGGTCGTGTTGACCCCGATGGCCTCACGGCCGGCCTCAGGCCGGTGCGCGTCGAGGTAGGAGCCGCGGGCAAGGCTGCGCGCGAGCCGCCGGGGCGTGGGCGCCTCGATCAGGTCGTTCAGATCCAGGCCAACATGCAGCTCCTCCTCCAGCGCGGCCAACAGTTCCACGGCCGAGAGCGAGTCGCCGCCGAGGTGGAAGAAATCGTCGTCGGGACCGATGTCGTCGCGCTCGAGGGCCCCGCCCCAGAACCCGGTCAGCATCTCCTCCAGCGGCCCGGCTCGCGCGGGCTCCGGAACGCCGCCCGCCGGCTCCGAGAGCAGGCCGAGTTGCTCGGCCAGTTTCTCGCGCACGGGCTTGCCGGTCGGGCCGGTGGGAAGCTCGGGCACCGCGACGACGCGCCGGGGCACCTTGAAAGGCGCCAGGCGCCCGGCCGCAAATCCGCGCAGCTCGGCCTCGCCGGCGGCGCCTCCCGGCTCGAGCCTTACGGCGGCAGCCAAGTCCGCACCCAGGGTGGGGTGCGGCATCGCGAACGCGACGGCCTCCGCCACCTGGGGGTGCTCCAGCAGCGCCCGCTCGACCTCCGCCGGCGACACCTTCTCACCGCCACGGTTGATGACGTCGTCGATGCGGCCGCCAAGGGTGAGGTACCCGTCCTCGTCGACGACCCCCAGATCCCCGATGCGAAACCAGTCGCCGATGAACGACCGGCGGTTCAACTCCTCGTTGCGCTCGTAGCCGGAGAACACACCCGGGCCGCGAACCACTATCTCCCCGGACACCCCGGGCGGCGCAACCGAACCCTGTTCGTCGCGAACCTCAACGTCCGCGCTCGCTCGGCAGGCCGACGCTCCCGGGCTTGCGCCGGCCATGCGGCGGGTTCGCGGTGATGATGCCCGTCTCGCTGCTGCTGTAGGCCTCGACCACCGGCACGCCGAGCAGCGCCTCCAGCTCTTCGCAGAGTGGCGCGCGGTAGCGACGCGGCACCGGAGCGCGCGAACCGAAGGCGGTGGCCGACATCGGCGTCCCCTTTCCTGAGCCAGCCGAGTATCGCCTGGTGGTGGGTGGCGCCGGCCGTTAGCCAGGTGGGCGCGAGTTGCTCCAGGCAGCGCATGAACGTCTGCTCGTCGAACCGCGGCGGCAGGATGGAGCTGCCGCCCGCCGCGAGCGCCGGTGGTGAGCCCCGAGTAGAGCCCGTGCGCGTAGCAGAGCGGCATCGGGCAGAGGCTGCGGTCGTCGGCGGTTACTCCGAGCAGGTGGCTGGTCTTGGCGGCTCGGGCGAGGAGCTGGCCATGGGTGCTGGGCACCAGCTTGGGCGTGCTGGTCGTGCCGGAGGTGCGGAGCACCAGCGCCACGTCGTCCTCTTCGGCCGGGCCCGGGCGCGCAGCGGTCCCGGCGGTGCCCCCTTCGAGATCGAACAGGCCCGCGTCGGCGCCGGGCGAGACCGTCCCCTCCAGGAGCGGAATCCCATGGCGCGCAACCGCCTCCCGCACCGGGGCCTCGGCTCCCGTCGGGGCCAGAAGCGCGTCCGCGCGTGTCTCAGCCAGCGCCGACTCGAGCTCCGGCGTGGCCATCGGGTTGATGGGGATGCAGATGGCGCCGCCGGCGATGCCGAGCGCCGCCACCGCCGCCTCGGGGCCCAGCCCGGCGAGCACCGCGACGCGGTCACCGCGCCCGAGGCCACGCTCGTTCAGGAACCTGCGGATCGAGTTGAGCTGCTCCGACAGCGCTCCGGCCGAGAGCGGGGTTCGATCCGGGGCGAGGATCGCCGCCGCATCCGGATCGGACTCCGCCCGAGCCTCCAGAATGGCGTGGATCGTGCCGCCCGTGACCGGTTCGAGCGTGGCCTGGGCACCGCGGGTGCCTGGCCGCTGCTGCGCGTCATGGGCAGTAGCCTGACATCCAACTGATGGAGCAGGAGCTCGACCGCCAGATGACACCGCTGATCGGCATGCGTGCGAGCCTGGAGAACCTGACCGAGCAGCTTGCGTGCGGTCCTGCCTGATCGCCGTCGACCTGCAGGTCGCATTCCTCGATGATCGTCGCCTCGAGCCGGCGGCGGCTCGGGTTCTCGCGGGTGCCTCGTCCTGGCTGAACCTGTTCCGCCAGCGCGGCCTGCCGATCGTCCACGTTCGCACGACCGTAGATCCCAAGGTCGGGGCCGCCCTTCCCCACTGGGACGAGGCACGCCGCCGCGACTTCGCGCCACAGAGCGCCGGCTGGCGGTTCGCCCCGGAGGCCACGCCTCGCGAGCATGAGCCGATCGTCGACAAGGTTCACTACAGCGGGTTCGAATCGGGGAGGCTGTCGGACCTGCTGCGGGACGGCGACGTCGAGCAGGTGGTCGTGGTCGGCGTCCATCTCCACGGGTGTGTTCGCAGCACCGCGCTGGACGCCTCCGCCGCCGGGTTCGACGTGATCATCGGCCGGGACGCAACCGCAAGCAACGATCCCCCGCATGCGGCCGCGACCGGCCGGTGGTTGGGCGAGCGCGGGTTCCGCCTTGTCGAGCTTCGAGAATGGGACGAGGGCGGCGGTGCGGTCAACGGCGCCACCGCCGAAACCGAAGCCGTGGGACGCCGGTCGGCGGCAGCCTTCGGCCCGTGGTCTCGTCTGGAGATGGCGCGTCGCGTGGGCCTGCTGGAGCCGCTCGGGGCCTTGTTACGCGACGAGTCCGGGCGGCTCGCGGAGGCGATGGCAGGCGCCATCCACAAGCCGGTGGGCGAAGGGCTGGCCGAGGTCAGCTTCGCGGCCGAGCTGGCCGATCGGGCCGCGGCCAGCGGGCCCGCCCGGGAGCTTCGAACTCCCGACGGCGTGGCGCGGCGCACTCCACACGGCCCCGTGCTCGTGATCACCCCGTGGAACAACCCCGTCGGCATCCCGGTGGGCAAGATCGTCCCGGCGCTGGCCCACGGGAACACCGTTGTCTGGGCGCCATCCCCGCATTCGGCGCCGGTCAGCGACGAGCTGAGCGAGTTGATCGGCCGCCTGGACCTGCCCGACGGGGTCCTGGAGCGCGTTGAGGGCGGTCCCTCCGAGGTCGCGGCGTTGGCACGCGGCGGCCGGATTCGCGCGGTCAGCATCTCGGGCTCCCTGCAGGCCGGCCGCGCGGTCCAGGACCTCTGCGCCGCCGAGTTCCTCCCGCTCCAGGCCGAGTTGGGCGGCAACAACGCGGCCATCGTCTGCGATGACGTGGAGATCGGCGAGGTCGCCGACGCGCTCGTCGCTGGCGCTTTCGGCTTCGCCGGGCAGCGGTGTACCGCCACCCGCCGGGCGATCGTCCTGCGCGGCGTCTACGAGCCCGTGGCCGCAGCGGTGAAGGAGCGAGTCGAGAGCCTGCGAGCCGGGAGCCCGCTCGCTGCCGAGACCACCTTCCCACCCGTCATCTCCGCCGGTGCCGCCGCCCGGCTCGAGGGCCTGATCGATCGCGCACGTGCGGGTGGGGGCCGGGTCTGGCGCCCGCGCTGGGCCGGTCTGCTCTCGGCCGGAGAGAACGAGGATCTTCCGTTCGTCGCGCCGGCCGTCGTGGAGGAGGCGGATTGGGACTCGGAGGTCGTGAGGGAGGAGTCCTTCGGCCCCATCCTGGTCCTGTCGCGCGTCGACAGCGTCGCTGAGGCGATCAAGCGCTGCAACGACGTCCCGCAGGGGCTCGTGGCCGCGATCCACACCCGCTCACAAGAGGCGGTCGACGAGTTCGCCCGCGGCGCCCGTGCCGGCGTCCTGAAGCTCAACCGGTCCACGGCCGGCGCCGGCGCGTCGCTGCCCTTCGGGGGATTCGGTGTCTCCGGCCTGGGCCCGCCCGAGCACGGCGAGGGAGACGCGGAGTTCCACACCCGCTGGCAGGCGATCTACACCTAGGCGGTCACCCGCAGCTCCGACGCCCTGCCGTGCTGGTCAAGCGCGAACAGGCGAGGTTCCTCGGAGAGGGGGCCATCGGCTGGCAGGTCGAGCCGGAGCCGGAACCCCGCGTATCTGAGCCCGGGCGCCGAATGTCGCCTCTCGAGCCGCTCGGTCGGCGCGCCGCACGTGGAGTAGCCCGCGTAGCGCCCGCCCAGGAAGGCGACGACCGTCTCGCCGGAACGCCGGCGCTCCGGATCGCTCGCCCAGCCGCGTACCAGCAGCTTCCCCCGTCGCGCCTTGACCGCACGGGCGCGACCTCGCATTGCTCCCTCCTCGACCCGGAACGAGGAGCCGTCGTTACCTCGGATGACCTCTCCCTCGGAGCCCGACTCGAGCGTATACGTACGGTCGAAGACCAGCTCCGGGTCGAGCTCCAGCGGCGGCTCCCCGGCCAGGAGCGAGCGCAGAGCGTCCCTCAGGGCGGAGAACTGGGGCTCGCGGTCGAAGGCGGCGTGCAGGCCCGGAAGCTCCACCAACCGGAGACCGCCGGTGGTCGTCTCAGCCCACAGCCGGCGCCGGTCGCCTCCGGGCGGGACCCCCTCTGCGGCGCAGAGGAAAAGGGTGAGAGGGCACCGGAGTCGATCCGTGGTGACGTAAGTGCGCCGAGCGTCGATGTGGGCGAGACTCACGCGGGATCCGCTTGTGACGATGCTCCCGCCCCGATCGATCGACGGGCCGGACGGTGCATCGAGATCCTCCAACGCGTGCGGCAGTGGGTCGGCCTCCGGCATCCAACTGAGGCCGGGCGGCTCGCTGTCCACCAAGCCCAGGAACTCGACCTCCTCTCCTGCGCGCTCGAGCTGCAGCGCCATCTCGAAGACCACCAGCCCGCCGAAGCTGCTTCCGAGGAGCCTGTACGGGCCCTGTGGCTGGGCCTTCCTGACGTTCGAGACATGGTGCGCGGCCATCTGCGTCAGGCGCTGCAGGCCGGAGGCGTGCCAGTCCATCCCAGGCGGTTGCAGGCCGTAGACCGGCTGGTCGGGCCCCAGCGCACGCCCGACGAGCAGGACCCGCAGCGCGTGGCCGGGGCGCCCGCCCACCGCGAAGAGCGGCGGTTTTGAGCCCGAAGCGTTGACGGCGACGATGTCGCGCCCCGCCGCCGGCTCGTAGCCGTCGAGATAGGCGCCGCGGAGCATGCGGCGTGCGAGCAAACGCGGGGTGGGGGCCTCGACCAGATCCTCCAGGGAGAGCTCGACCCGTATCTCCTCGTCGATGACGGCGAACAGCTCGACCGCCGCCAGCGAGTCACCACCCTGCTCGAAGAAGTCGTCGTCGGGCCCGATGTCGCCACGCTCCAGAACCTCGCCCCAGGCGCGGGCGAGGATGGTTTCCATGGGGCCCGACGGGGGCTCTGTGCCTTCCCCATCCGCCGGCTTCAGATTCAGTCCGAGGCGCTCGGCCATCCCGGCGCGGAGCGGCTTCCCCGTGGGCCCGGCGGGCAGCTCGCTCAGCACCACGAGGCGCCGCGGCACCTTGAACGTCGCGACACGGTCCCCGAGGTAGGCCCGTAGGGCGTCCTCCGCCACTCCATGGTCCGGCAGGAGGGTGACCGCGGCCCCGACCTCCTGCCCCAGCGTCGGGTGGGGTACCCCGAAGACGACCGCCTCGGCGACGTCGGGGTGGGCTCGCAGCAGCTCCTCCACCTCCTGGGGGGAGACCTTCTCGCCGCCTCGGTTGATGACATCGTCGACCCGGCCCTCCAGCGACAGGAAGCCATCCTCGTCCAGCGACCCGAGATCGCCGGTCCGGAGCCACCCATCCCTGAGCGACCGTTGGCTGAGCTCAGCGTCGCCCTCGTAGCCCGAGAACACGGTGGGGCCTCGCACGACGATCTCACCCGAGGCGTTCGGCGGGAGCGCGGCGCCGCTCTCGTCGAGCACGGCGACCTCCACCCCGGCCGCGGCCCCCACCGTCCCATCCTTGCGGGGCCCGAACGGGTCGGGGCTGGTGATCATCCCGGCCTCGCTGGTGCCATAGGTCTCCAGGACCGGCACGCCCAGCAGCGCCTCGAGCTCCTCGCGCACCTCAGGTGGGAGCGACGCATTGGCGCAGCGGGCGAAGCTCAGGCTGTGGGCGGCGGTGTTGCCCGGCCGCTGCCTCAACCAGCCCAGGATGGCCTGCTGGTGGGCGGGGCCGGCGGTGTACCAGGTGGGGGAGAGCGCGTCGAGCCACCCCAGGAAGCTCTCCTCGTCGAAGCCCTACGGGGAGGATCGTGCTCCCACCGGTGAGGAGCGGGAACAGCAGTCCCGTGTAGATGCCGTGCCCGTAGCAGAGCGGCATCGGGTTCAGGCATCGGTCCTGTGTGCCAAGCCGCATCACGCGTTGGGCCGCGTCCGCGCGAGCGAACAGCTGGCGGTGCGTGGCCGGAACGAGCTTGGCCCTGCCGGTGCTTCCGGATGTCCGGATCAGGAGCGAGTCGTCGTTCGGGGCGGGCAAGTCGTCGACCCTCGCGGGCGCCATCCGGGCGTCGGCGGCCGCCGCGATGTCCGAGCGGTCGAGGAGCGAAGCGCCGCGGGCCTCGGCGGCCGCTTGCTCCGCCGCACTCGCTCCGTGCGGCGTCAGGACGGCACGTGCCCGGGTCTCCGCGAGCAGCGCGCCCAGCTCGGCGGTCGCGGACGGACTGACGGGGACGCACGTCCCCCAGCTTGCGGCGCCAAGCACCGCGACCGCCGCGTCCGGGCCGAGTCCGGCTACGACCGCGACGCGGTCGGATCGGCCGACGCCGTTCTCGCTGAGCGCCCGGTGGACGGCCTCCACCCGCCGCAGGAGTTCGGCCGCCGGCAAGCTCTCGCCCTCCGGGGAGACGATCGCCGGCGCGTCCGGATCGGCCTGCGCTCGCTCCGCGAGCAACCTCCCGAGGGTGCGTTCGCCGGTTCGCTTAGACAGCTTCGTCGAGCTGGCCATCACCCGACAGTACCCACAGCCGCTAGGGTGCGCCGCCGCGTTCGCACTTACGACGAAGGGAAACGATGGAGATCGAAAAGGTTGGCGTCCTCGGCTGCGGCCTGATGGGCCATGGGATCGCGCAGATCTGCGCGCAGGCCGGCTGGACCGTGGTGGTGCGCGAGGTCGACCAGGACAGGCTCGACGCGGGGCTCGCCAAGATCGACAAGCAGCTCGGCCGCGCCGTGGACAAGGGCAAGATCGAGCAGGCCGACGCCGACGCCATCCGGGGCCGCTTGGAGGGCACGCTGGACTACGCCGACCTCGCCGAGTGCGACCTGGTGATCGAGGCGATCACCGAGGACCTCGACGCGAAGCTCGAGATGTGGCGCGAGGTCGACTCGATCGTGAAGCCCGAGGCGACGTTCGCGACGAATACCTCCTCGCTGTCGGTCGCCGAGCAGGCGGCCGCGACCTCGCGGCCCGATCGGTTCCTGGGCCTGCACTTCTTCAACCCGGCGCAGGTGATGCCGCTGCTCGAGGTCGTCCGCGCTGAGGACTCCGCCGACGACGCCGTGCAGCTCGGGTTCGACCTCGGCGACACCCTCGGAAAGACAACCGTCGCCGCCGGGGACAACCGCGGCTTCATCGTCAACCGCCTGCTGGTGCCCTACATGCTGGACGCCATCGTCGCCTACGAGGACGGCGTCGGATCCGTGGCGGACATCGACAGGGGCATGATGGCCGGGGCGAGCCACCCGATGGGGCCGCTGACGCTGGCCGACTTCGTCGGGCTGGACACGCTCGCGTCGATCGCGTCGGTCATGCACGCGGCCTATGGCGAGGAGCGGTTCTCCGCTCCGGCGACCCTCACGAAGCTCGTCGAGGCGGGCGATTTCGGGCGCAAGTCCGGCCGCGGGTTCTACGACTACTCAGGGGACAAGCCGGAGCCGACGGACCCCTAGATGGGTAGTGGCCGGGTGGGATCGCCCATCGGCCGGGACACCAATCCGGTAAACCATCGGGGCGCACCAAGGAGGCGAACGCCACATGGACAAGGATTCGATCGAGCGCATCAGGACAGCGACCTTCGGGGTCGCCCGTCGCGGCTATGACAAGCGGCAGGTCGATCGCTTCCTCGAGCAGCTCGCCGACTGGCTCGAGACCGGCGGCGGCGACGACGCCCGCAGCGAGGTCGTAAGGACCGAGCTGGAGCGGATCGGCGAGCAGACCGGCGGCATCCTGCTCGCAGCGCACGACGCCTCCGAGGCCCTCCGGGCCAGCGCGGAGGAGGACCTCCAGCAGGAGCGCGACGAGGCCCAGCGGTACTCGAGCGGGCTGCGTGCCGAGGCCGACGCCTACTCCGAGCGCACTCACATCGAGGCGGACGAGTACGCGACCGAGGCCCGCGGCGAGGCCGATTCATACGCAGCCCGCGTCAAGAACGAGGCGAACGCCGAGGCTGCGACCACGCGGGAGGACGCCGACGCCTACGCCGAGTCCACCCGCGCCCACGCCGACGAGGACGCTGCCGAGAGCATCAGGGTTGCCGAGGCCACGGCCCACCAGATGACTGAGGATGCCACCAGGCGCAAGGGCGAGATCGAGAAGCTCATCGACGACCTCGCCGAGCGCCGCAAGGCCGTGCTGAGCGACATGCAGCGACTCTCCAGCCAGCTCGTCGGGACGGCGACAGAGCATGAGGACGGCGAGCTTCCCGGGGCCGAGCCGGTGGGCGAGACGCAGGAGTTCTCCGCGCTCGCCGACGAGGACACAAAGTTCGACGAGGACGAGCTCGAGGACGCCGAGCTCGAGGACGCCGAGCAGCGCTGAAGCGTGGCTCCGGCCCCTAGGCTTCGGGCATGAGCGAGACAACCGACGCCGCGGGGATCTCGGGCGCGATCGAGGCCGCGCTCTCCGGCGGCCCGGAGCGCCATCACTCAAAGACGGCCGAGCAGGGCAAGCTGCCCGTGCGCGAGCGCGTCGCCCGGCTGGTCGACCCAGAGTCGTTCGCCGAGGAGGCGCTGCTGGCCAACTGGGAGCAGGAGGGGCTCGGGGCCGACGGTGTCGTCACGGGTCTCGCGCTGATCGGCGGGCGCAAGGTCGCGCTGATGGCCAACGACCCGACCGTCAAGGCCGGTTCGTGGGGCCCGAAGACGGTCGAGAAGATCCTCCGGATCCAGGAGCGGGCGCTCCAGCTCGAGGTCCCGATGGTCTACATGGTCGATTCCGCGGGCGCTCGGATCACCGACCAGGTGCGGATGTTCCCGGGCCGGCGCGGGGCGGGGCGGATCTTTCACAACGAGGTGCGGATGTCCGGGCGCGTGCCGCAGGTGTGCGTGCTCTTCGGGCCCTCGGCCGCGGGCGGCGCGTACATCCCGGCGTTCTGCGACGTGGTGATCATGCGCGAGGGCAACGCGTCGATGTACCTGGGCTCACCCCGCATGGCCGAGATGGTGATCGGCGAGAAGGTCACCCTGGAGGAGATGGGCGGCGCCAAGATGCACACCGGCGTCTCCGGCTGCGGTCACTTCCTGGCAAAGACGGACTCCGACGCCATCGACGTCGCCAAGCGCTACCTGTCCTACATGCCGGAGAGCTGGCGGGAGACGCCCCCGGCGGCCCCGCCCGGCGAGCCCGGCGCGGAGCGCAAGGTCTCGGAGATCGTCCCAGCCGACGAGAAGACCCCGTTCGACGTGAAGGAGCTGATCGACGCGCTCTGCGACGAGGGCTCCTTCTGCGAGATTCACGCCCGCTGGGCGAAGGAGCTCGTCGTCGGCTACGCCCGGATCGACGGGCGCGTGGTCGGCATCGTCGCGAACCAGCCGAAGTTCAAGGGCGGCGTCCTCTTCGTCGACTCGGCCGACAAGGCGGCCCGCTTCATCCTCACCTGCAACGCCTTCAACATCCCGCTGGTGTTCCTCGCCGACGTGCCCGGCTTCATGATCGGCACCGACGTCGAGCGCCAGGGGATCATCCGCCACGGGGCGAAGATGATCTCGGCCGTCTCCGAGGCAACGGTGCCGAAGCTCTCGGTGATCGTGCGCAAGGCCTACGGAGCCGGCCTCTACGCGATGGCGGGGCCCGCGTTCGACCCGGACTGCTGCATCGCCCTCCCGACCGCATCGATCGCGGTCATGGGCCCGGAGGCGGCCGTCAACGCGGTGTTTCTCAACCAGATCCAGGCGATCGACGACGAGGCCGAGCGCGAGGAGTTCATCCGCACGAAGCGCGAGGAGTACTCGGCCGACATCGACATCCTCCACCTGGCGTCCGAGCTCGTCGTCGACGCCGTGATCGAGCCCGACGACCTGCGCGCCGAGATCATCCGCCGCCTCGCCTTCGCGGAGTCGAAGGACCGCAGCTTCACCGAGCGCCGCAACCCGGTCACGCCGGCCTAGGGACCGTGGCATCGCTCGGCGTCATCGGGGGCAACGCCACCCGGGGCATCGATATCGAGGGCGCCGGCTGGGTGGCGCTCGACCGCCACGGCGAGGACTACACGCTTCCGCATGCGATCGACCACGAGGCCAACCTGCGTCGCCTGGTGGATGCCGGGTGCGATCGCGTTCTCGGCATCGGGTCGGTCGGGGGGCTGCATCCTCAGTACGGCCCGGGCGTCTTCCTGTGCCCTGACGATTTCATCTCCCTCGATTCGACGATCACGACCAGAGCCGGGCGGGACGCGCACGCGGTGGTGGGTTTCGACGCCGACTGGCGAGCGGAGGTCGTCGAGGCGTGGAAGGAAGTGGCGGAACCTCCCCTGGTCGATGGGGGCGTTTACTGGCAGGCCGTCGGTCCTCGGCTCGAGACGGCCGCCGAGATCCGCCACATCTCCCGCGACGCCGACGTGATCGGGATGACGATCGGCTCTGAATGCGTGGTCGCCGCCGAGCTGGGCATGTCCTACGCGGCGATCTGCGCAGTCGTGAACTACGCGAACGGCGTGGGTGACGAGGAGCTGAGCCTCGACGAGCTGCGCGCCGGCGAGGAGGCGACTCGGGCGCAGCTCGACGACGTCCTCGACGCTGTGCTTCCCGCGCTGGCCTAGAGGATCGTCAGATTGGCGACCGCGGTCAGGCCCACGACCACGATCAGCGCTCGCAGGACGGTCGGGTCAAGCCGCCGTCCGTACCTGGCGCCGACGGTGCCACCGACGATCGAGCCCGCCGCGATCAGGGCCGCCACGGCCCAGTCCACCTCGGTGGCGAAGACGAAGATCAGGCCGGCGGTGAGGTTCACGAGGCCCGCGAGCACGTTCTTGAGCCCGTTCAGCCGCTGCAGCGAGTCGCGCAGCCCGATCCCGAGAATGCCCATCAGCAGGATGCCCTGGCCCGCTCCGAAGTAGCCCCCGTAGACGCCGCTCGCGGTGATCGCGCCTCTCAGGATGAGCCCGTTCTCGTCGCGCTGCGGCCGGTCGGCCAGCCTGCGATCGATCGCGGGCTGGGCCACCACGAGCACGAGTGCGACGACGATCAGGGCGGGGACGATCGCGTCGAACGCAGAGGAGGGGAGGGTCAGCAGCAGAGTCGCCCCGGCCACCCCGCCCACCAGTGAGAAGGCGCCGAGGCCGATGACGCGTTGCCGCTGGCCCGAGAGCTCACGGCGGTATCCGTGTACGCCGGCGATGGCGCCGGGCACGAGCCCGATGTTGTTGGACACGTTGGCGATGAGCGGCTGGTAGCCGAGGGCGATCAAAACGGGAAAGGTGATCAGCGTCCCGCTCCCCACGACCGCGTTGATCGCACCGGCGCCAACTCCCGCGGCGGCGATTGCTACGGCCTCGAGCGGGTCCACGGCCGACGGCTACCAGGTGTCGACGAAACGGGGATGAGGCGCGGGCGGTGCTCCGGCGGCCGCCGCGAACGTGGATGCGATCACCGACCGGGTCTCGGCGGGGTCGATCACGTCGTCCAGCTCGAACAGGGTCGCGGCGTTTATGGCCTTCGCATGATCGTGCGCGTGGGCGACCATCTCCTCGAGGCGCTTCGCGCGCTCGTCGGGATCCTCGATCGCGTCGAGCTCGCGCTTGAAGCCGAGTTTCACGGCGCCCTCCAGACCCATCGCTCCCAGCTCGGCGGTCGGCCACCCGATCGTCAGCAGGGGCTCGTGCATGCTCCCCGCGGCCATGGCCTGCGCGCCCAGGCCGTAGGCCTTGCGCAGGATCAGGGCGACGAACGGCACGCGCAGGGATCCACCGACGACGAACAGGCGGGAGCAGTGACGCACGAGCGCGGTCTCCTCGGCCTCCGGCCCGACCATCATCCCGGGCGTGTCGATCAGCGAGAGGATCGGCAGGCCGAAGGCGTCGCAGAGCTGCATGTGCCGCGCGGCCTTGTCGGCGCCATCCGAGGTGATCGCGCCGGCGAGGTGCATGGGGTTGTTGGCGATGACGCCGATCGCTCGGCCGTCGAGCCGGGCGAATGCGACGACCATCTCAGGCGCGAACTGATCGCGAAGGAATGTCGCCGAGCCCGGGTCGGCGATCGCCTCGACCACCTTTCGCACGTCGTACGCCCGTCGCCTGCGCTCGGGGATGAGGGTCCGGAGGGTTTTCTCACGGTCGACTGTGGGGTCAGACCCCTCGCCGGCCGACGTGGGGTCAGACCCCACGCGCGGGAGTGTGCCCTGGAAGTAACCGACTAGGCGCTTCGTGACGGCCACCGCTTCTGCCTCGTCCGCCGCGGAGACGTCCACGACGCCGTTTCGCTTCTGCACGTCGAGCGGGCCGATCGCCTCGGGCTCGAACGTGCCCAGGCCGCCGCCCTCGACCATTGCCGGGCCGCCCATGCCGAGAGCGATCTCGCCCGCGGAGACGATGAGATCGGATGCGCCTGCGATCACGGCGTTCCCCGCGAAGCACCGACCCGTGACGATCGCGATTCGGGGCACCACGCCGGAGAGGCGGCCCCACAGCGCGAAGGCGCGCGTGTCGAGCGCCGACACGACCGCGTAGTCGGTGTCCCCGGGACGGCCGCCGCCGCCCTCCGCGAAGAAGACGGTGGGGAGGCGCATTCGCTCGATCAGTTCGAACAGGCGGTCCTTCTTGCGATGGCCGGTGGCTCCCTGGGTCCCGGCCAGCACCGTGTAGTCGTAGGAGAGGACCGCGCAGGCCGCGGCGTCGCCGAAGATCTCGCCGTTGATCCGGCCGGTCCCGGCGATCAGGCCGTCTGCCGGCGTTCGCTCGATCAGCTCCTCGATCTCGCGCCGGGCGCGCTGGGCCGCGATCGCGAAGCGCCCGTACTCCACGAACGAGCCCGGGTCGAGCAGATCCTCGAGGTTCTCGCGGGCGGTTCGCCGTCCGGCCGCGCGCCGGCGCTCGACCGCTTCGGGACGCGCCTCGTCGGTCGTCCGCCGCCTGCGTTCGATCACCTCCGCCAGGTCTTCCCGGGTCTCATCCTCGCTCACCGGCGGAGCCTCGCATACGCTGCATGTCATGGGACTGGCCGTCCGTGATGCGACCCTTGACGGAGCGAAGGTCGGGCTGCGCTGCGACAACGGCTCCATCTCGGCGCTCGGGCCGGACGTGGAGCCCGCCGCGGACGACGAGGTGATCGAGGGCGCGGGCCTTGCGCTCGTGCCTGGGCTGGTCAACGGTCACACCCACGCGGGCATGACGCTGTTTCGCGGCTACGCCGACGACCTGCCGTTGATGGAGTGGCTGGAGGGCAACATCTGGCCGGTCGAAAAGCGCATGAGCGACGACGACGTCTACTGGGGCACGCGCCTCGCCTGCGTGGAGATGATCCGCTCGGGCACGACCTCGTTCTGGGACATGTACTGGCACGCGCACGCGGCGGCGCGCGCCGTGGAGGACGCCGGGGATCCGAGCGGTGACCGCCGCGCCGCTGATCGACGACGACGACGAGGCCAAGTCCGAGCGGGCGTGCGCGGACGCCGAGCGCAGCATCGATCAGATCGCCGAGCACGGCGGCGCGCTTGCCCGTCCCGGCTTCGCCCCTCACGCTCCCTACACAGTCTCCGAGCGATCGCTCCGCTGGGTGGCGCAGACGGCGTCCGAGCGGGAGATACCCGTCCAGATCCACCTCTCCGAGACGGAGGGGGAGGTGGAGGCCTGCATCGCCAAGCACGGCGTGCGTCCGGCCGCCTGGCTCGACCAGTGCGGGCTGCTTGGGCCCCGGAACCATCCTGGCCCACGGTGTCTGGCTCGACGACGCCGAGCTGGAGTTGATCGCCGAGCGTGGTGCGACGGTCGTCACGAACCCGGTGGCGAACATGAAGCTGGCCGTCGGGCGGCGTCTTCCCCTACCTGGCGCGCGCGCGAGCGAAACGTGGCGCTCGGCCTGGGCACCGACGGCCCCGGCTCCAACAACTCGCTCGACCTCCTCTCCGACGCGAAGGCGTTCGCGCTCATCCAAAAGCACGTGGCCGGCGATCCGGCTGCTGTGACCGCGGAGGAGACGTTCGAGATCGCCACCGGCCGCCGCTCGGAGCTCTTGGCGGGCGGCGGAGCTCGAGGAGGGCGCGCCCGCCGACTTCCTGCTCGTGCGCGCAGACGCCCCCGAGCTCGCGCCCGGCGAGCTGATCCCGAACCTCGTCTACGCGGCCTCGGGCTCGGTCGTCGACACCACGGTCGTCGCCGGGCAGGGCGCTCATGCGCGGCGGGGTGATCGAGGGTGCCGACGAGGTCGTGGCGCGTACGCGAGAGCGCGCCGAGGGCCTGGGATTGGCGTAGGTCGGAGCGTCGTCACGCGCAGGGCGAGCGCCAGCTCCAGCCTCGCGGCTGGGTCCTCCAGCGCGTCGCCGAACAGCTCGCGGAGCTGGTTGAGGCGGTAGCGCACCGTCTGGGTATGGACGTGAAGCGCCTCGGACGCCGCGCGAACGTCGCCATGGGCGTCGAGCCACGCGCGCCAGCGTCTCCAGCAGGCGCGCGCGGCGGTTGGGCGGCAGGCTCGGCCAGGGGCGCCAGCGCGTCGCTCCGAGAGGTCGCGCGCCAGGCCGCGCGTCCCCTGCGAGCAGGATGTCCACCAGCCGCGCACCTGAGTCAACGAAGCCATCGCGTCGGCGAGGCCGAGCGCGAGTCGCGCGCGCCGCGCCGACTCGGGCGCGTCGCTGGAACGCGACCGCGTGCCCAAGTCCGCCGCGGGTGTCGCTCATCGCCTTGACGACCGCGGCTCGCCGGCGCGGGGCCCTCAGGGTCCGGGATGACCGCGACGAGACCCCGTCCATCTCGCCAAGCCAGACTGCCCGACAGGCAGCCGCGAAGCCACCGAACCAGGCGCGTCCGCGTCGAAGGCGAGCACGGCGAGGCGGTCCGGCAGCTTCCACTCCGCGTCGGCGGCGGCCGACTCGATCGCCGCCGCCTCCGCCGGCCGGCTCGCGGAGGAGGAGGTCGACCAGCCGGTGGCGGCGCGCCTGCAGCTCGGAGACCGCCTGCGACTGCTCGCGGGCAAAACCCTCGGCGGATGCGGCCGAGATCTCGTCGATGTAGGCGAAGATCGCCTCGGCCAGCGTGTAGAGGGCGCGGGGATCGATGTCCGCTCGGTCGCCCGCGTCCGCGAGCCCCCGCCAGGCGACCTGGGCGCCGGCGCGGTATGCCCGAAGCAGCGCGTCCAGGGTGCGGCCCACGCGGTACTCGCCGCGCGCCGAACTCCACGTAGATCTGCCGCTCGGGAAGGCCGCGCGTCCGAGCCGGTCAGCACCAGCTCGACGAAGCCGTCGAGCGCCTGGCGCACGCCCAGGCGCACGTTCTCCTCGACGCCCGAGCTGTAGTCGGGGACGGCGCGCCTCCACCGCGCGCGATCACCTCGTCGACGAGGGCCGGGCAGCGCGGGCTCGAGCGCCCGCGCGAGCGCCGGCTCGAGGTCCTGCCAGGCGGGGCGGAGGGATTCTTTGTGTGATTGCTCAGTTTCTGGCATCGAACTCGTGCTCTGCAAGCATAGAACGCCTGAGAAATTATCCGTAGCCTCAAGTACATGCATGAGATGACGAGAACCGAGAAGAACGCGAACGTGCTCGCCGTCGCGCTGCCCTTCGCCGCCACGATCGTCGCGATCCCGCTGCTGTGGAACCAGCTGGTGAGCGCGGCCGACCTGGCGATCCTCGTCGGCGATGTACCTGATCACCGCCTTCGGGATCACCATCGGCTACCACCGCCTGCTCACCCACCGGGCCTTCGAGACGCCGCAGGCCCGATGCGCTACGCCTTCGCGATCATGGGCTCGATGGCCGTTCAGGGCTCGGTCATCGCCTGGGTCGCCGATCACCGCAAGCATCACGCCTTCTCCGACGAGGACGGCGATCCCCACTCCCCGCACGGCCACGGCGGCGGCGCGTCCGGCGTCCTCGAAGGGCCTCTGGCACGCGCACGTCGGCTGGCTGATCGACGGTCACGGGCGCGCCGACTGGTACCGCTACGCGCCCGGATCTGATGGAGGATCCCGGGCATGCGCCGGATCAACCGCGCCTTCCCGGCGCTGGTGGGCCTCGGCCTGCTGCTCCCGTTCGCCGCGCGGGCTGCTGCTCACCGGCACCCTCGCCGGCGGCGCTCACGGCGCTGCTGTGGGGAGGACTCGTCCGGATCTTCTTCGTCCACCACGTCACCTGGAGCATCAACTCCATCTGTCACTTCATGGGCACGCGACGGTTCGTCACCGACGACGAGTCGCGCAACGTCTTCTGGCTGTCGATCCTCTCGCTGGGCGAGTCGTGGCACCACAACCACCACGCGTTCCCGCGCGCGCGCCAACCACGGCCTGCGCTGGTGGGAGGTCGACATCAGCGGCATCGTGATCGGCGGGCTCGAGAAGGTCGGCCTCGCGACGAACGTCGTGCGGATCACACCCGAGCGCCAGGAGCAGCGCAGGACAGCAGGCGTACGCCGGGTCTCGATGGCGGAGTAGCCGGGCGCCGAGGTGGCGCCCGATTCAGCCCTTGGTGGCGTCCGGCGCCGGGCCGGACAGGAGTACCGTCGGCCGCATGCGAAGCCGCCTGACATCCACGATCACGGGGCTGGCCGTGGCGGTGGCGCTCCTGAGCCCCGCATTGGCGTCGGGCGACGTGTTCGACGTGACCAAGCGTGGCGATCACGCCCCTGGGGCGTGCACCAACGGCGACTGCACGGTGCGTGAGGCTGTGATCGCGGCCAACGCCCTCCCGGGCGACGACCGCGTCAAGCTGCCCAGCCGCAAGCCCTACAACCTCACTCGTGAGCTCGGCGTCGGCCCCGACGAGGCCTCCGACGGCGATCTCGACATCGACTCCGGGCTGGGCAATCTGATCACGGTCGCGCATCCGGGTCAGGGCCTTGCCACGATCGACGCCACCGGCGCCGAGGACCGGGCGATCGAGCTGGTCGGGGCCGGCAACGTTGAAGCGCATCAAGCTCCGCGATGGCGAGGCGAACTCCACCGGCGAGGCAGGTGGCGCCCTGTTCGTGGACGGCAACGTCACGCTCGTGCGCTCGCGCATCGCAGGCAGCCACGCGGCCGACGTTGGCGGCGGGATCTTCATCACCGATGGCACGGCTGGTCATGCGTCGCAGCACGGTCCGCGGCAACGACGCGAGCGGAGAGGGCGGCGGGATCTTCGTCGATGAGACGCACGATTCGAGATCGCGAAGAGCACCCTGGCCGGGAACGAGGGCGACGACGGCGGCGGGCTGTTCAGCTCAATCCGAGGAGGAGACGAGCACCCTCGTCGACATCAACCGTCTCCGGGAACACGTCGACCGAGGAGGGCGGGGGCCTCTGGAACGGCGGCAACCTCTTCGTCACGAACTCCACGATCGCCGACAACACGGCCGACGGCTCTGGTGGCGGCCTCTACGCCGCCCCGGACTCGGCTCGCAGGGCTCGAGTTCGTGACCATCGCGCGCAACCGCGCCGACGCCGACGACACCGGGCCGCACGAGGGCGGCGGGATCTTCGCCGACGGCGGCGACGACGTGGTCGTCGCCCTCGGCACGCTGCTCGCGCGCAACCGCACCACGGGCGGGACCTTCCAGGACTGCGACGCGCCGGCGCCGGTCGGGATCATCACCTCCGGCGACAACCTCGTGACCACGGAGCAGGACTGCCCGTTCTTCGACGACGCCGAGGACATCGTCGAGGACGAGCCCCTGATCGGGGTGCTCGCCGACAACGGCGGACCCACCGAGACCGTGAAGCTCAAGCAGGACAGCCCGGCGATCGACGTTGCGGCCGGCGCCCCGAACACGGATCAGCGGGGCGTCTCCCGCTCGGAACCCGGCGACATCGGCGCGTTCGAACGCGAGTAGCCGCGGAGCCGGTCAGCCGGCGCGATCGGCGAAGCTCGACGAACCAGTCCAGGGCCGCCGGGTTCGCGAGCGAGTCGCGGCTCGCCGCCTGCTCGGCGGGCGTGCCGGTGAGGATGCGCTTGACCGGCACCTCGAGCACCTTGCCCGACAGGGTCCGGGGCACCTCGGCGATCGCGAACACCTCGTCGGGCACGTGGCGCGGCGAGCAGTTCTCGCGGATCGACCGCTTGATCGCCGCGACGAGCTCGTCGCTCAGCTCCTCGCCCTCGCGGAGCACCACGAACAGGGGCATCCAGCCCTCGGTCCCCGGCCGCGGGATATCGACGACGAGGGCGTCGAGCACCTGCGGGACGGCCTGCACCGCGCGGTAGATCTCGCTCGTCCCCATCCGCACGCCCTGGCGGTTGATCGTCGAGTCCGAGCGCCCGTAGATGATCGCGGTGCCGCGGTCGGTGATCTCGATCCAGTCGCCGTGGCGCCAGACGCCCGGGTAGTGCTCGAAGTAGGCCTCGCGCAGGCGCGAGCCGTCCTCGTCTCCCCAGAAGTAGATCGGCATCGAGGGCATTGGCTCCGTGATCACCAGCTCGCCGACCTCGCCGATCAGCGAGTTGCCCTCCTCGTCCCACGACTCGACCCTGGCGCCCGAGGGCGCGGCCCTGGAGCTCGCCGCGGTAGACGGGCAGAAGCGGGAACGCCGCCGACGAAGGCGGTGCAGACGTCGGTGCCGCCGGAGGTCGAGAAGAGCCAGGTGTCCTCGCCGACGTGCTCGTAGACCCACTCGAACCCTTCCGGCGAGAGCGGGGAGCCGGTGGAGCCGATCGCGTGCAGGCGCGACAGGTCGCGCCCGTCGCCCGGCTCGAGGCCGGCCTTCATGCAGGCCGCGATGTAGCTGGCCGAGGTGCCGAAGCAGGTCACCTCGGCCCGCTCGGCCAGATCCCAGAGGACGCCCATGTCCGGGTGGCCGGGGTTGCCGTCGTACAGCACGATCGACGCGGGGGAGAGCAACGCCGAGACCAGGAAGTTCCACATCATCCAGCCCGTCGTGGTGAACCAGAAGATCCGGTCGCCCTCCTGCGCGTCGACGTGGAGGTTGAGCTTCTTCAGGTGCTCGAGCAGGATCCCGCCCTGGCCCTGGACGATCGCCTTCGGCAGCCCCGTGGTGCCGGAGGAGTAGAGGACCCAGAGCGGGTGGTCGAACGGCACGCGCTCGAACGTCGAGCTCGGCGCCGGCGCCCCGCTCCTGGAGGTCCTGCAAGCTGATCGCCGCGTCGAGGCCGGCCGGGTCCGCCTCGCGGGTCGAGGTAGGGGATGAGCACGGTGCGCTCGAGGCTCGGGCATCTGCGCCTGGAGGCCGGCCACGACGTCCAGCCGGTCGAAGTCCTTGCCGCCGTAGCGGTAGCCGTCGACGGCCAGCAGGACCTTGGGCTCGATCTGGGCGAAGCGGTCGACCACCGAGCTGGCGCCGAAATCGGGCGAGCAGCTCGACCACACGGCGCCGATCGAGGCGGTGGCGAGGAAGGCGATCAGCGCCTCGGGTCCGTTCGGCAGGTAGGCGACCACCCGGTCGCCGCGGCCGACGCCGAGGTCGCGCAGGCCCGCAGCGGCGGCCGCGACGCGCGCTTCGAGCTCGCCCCAGGTCAGCTCGGCGAGCTCGTGCAGCTCGGAGGCGTGCTGCACGGCGAGCGAGTCGGGGTCGCGGTCGCGGAAGACGTGCTCGGCGTAGTTCAGCTCGGCGCCCTCGAACCAGCGGGCGCCGGGCATCACGCGCTCGGCGAGGACCTGCTCGTACGGGGTCGGAGCGGACCTCGAAGAAGTCCCAGATCGATGCCCAGAAGTCCTCGACCGCCTCGACCGACCACTCCCAGAGCTCCGCGTAGGAGCCGAACGCGAGGCCGCGCTCGCGCTCGAGCCAGCGCATGTAGCGCGTCATGTTCGAGCGCTCGATCGCGCTCGGCGGCTGGGCTCCCAGAGCTTCTCGGCGCTCATGTCGCGGAGCCTAGCCTTCGGTGCCCGTGCGCTGGCGGCGGCCGACGTCGCGGTCGAGCTGGCGGACCAGCTCGAGGGTGAATCCGAGGGCGCGCTCGAGCGCCTCGGGTTCGATGGCGCTCGGCGTGTCGGTCGGCAGGTGGTAGCCGGGCGCGTAGCCGTCCTCGTCGGTGCAGGCGATCGAGAGCGAGGCGAACCTGGCGAGGCGCGGCGGCATCTCGTCGCCGGCGAGCGCCGAGCGCGAGCGGCTTCGCGCCGTAGCGTTGCTCGCCCTCGGCGTCGGCCTCGGCGATCGCCGAGGCCAGCTCGAACAGGCAGCTGGTCTGGCGGGTAGGTGACGACCCAGCCGCCGCCGGGGTTGAAGCGCACCTCGCCGCTGCCGACGGTGTCGAGGTTCAGGAAGTAGGTGGGCTTCTGCGCCAGGCGTTTGCGGTGGCCGCGGACGAACGAGCGCATCCCCTCCTGCAGGCACTCCTCGGCGCCGGGGAGGACGACCCAGACGTCGAGGTGCTCGGGCGGGTCGGCGTCCAGCTCGGCGGCCGCCGCCGAGCGCCGTCGCGACGCCCGAGGCGTTGTCGTTGGCGCCCGGGACGACCTCCGAGAGCTCGATGTCGATGAGGGCGAAGATGCCCACCAGCAGGATCAGCGTGGGGATGACCTGGACGACGCGCGATCCCGGTCGGAGTCCACGCCCGCCATGCGCGCGCCGAGCGCCGGCAGCAGGAACGCGAGCGACCAGAAGAGGAGCCGGAAGGGGCCGAACCAGGAGTGGCGCGAGGCGAGCTTCGCGTTGCGGCGGGCCCGCTTCTCGGAGAAGACGAGGCCGGTCTTCGCGGCATCGATGTGGGCGGTGATGATCACCCGCGCCGGAAGGCCGGGTCGCTTGCCGGGCGAGACGACGTTCTGGGAGGCGCGGCGGAAGAAGAGGCGGCGGAGGAGGTAGAAGCGGTAGTTCAGGTCGAGGTACATCGACGTCGCGGTCGCCAGCACCAGGCCGAAGCCCGAGCGCGGGGACGGCGATCGCGACCAGGCTGCCGGCGACGCCGAGGGCGCAGTGCGCGGCGTGCACGAGCGCGTACTGGGGATGGACGTAGGTGGGCTCGACGTCGACGCGCCGCCCCGTCTCGCGCAGGCGCTCCGCGAGCCGGTTCGCGGCCCGGCGCTCGGCGTCGGTTCCGGCGAGCCTGCCCTCGAACGAGCAGAGCTCCTCGATCACCTCCATCCGCGCGGCGACGTCCATCCGCGGATTATCGGGGGTCGAGGCGGGCTATCGTTGCGCCCACTCCGCCGGAGTGGAGGAACGGCAGACTCGCGGCACTCAAAATGCCGTGCCCTTCGGGGCGTGTGGGTTCGAATCCCACCTCCGGCACTCATGTGCGGGCGCTACAGCCTCTCGAGCCCTGACGCGGACCTCCTGAGCCGGCGATTCAACCTGCGCGAGAGCGTGGAGGTCGACGACGAGCCGCGCTTCAACATCGCGCCCACCGACCCGGTCCTGGCCGTTCGCCGCGGCGACGGAGGGCAACGAGCTGGGCCGGCTTCGCTGGGGCCTGGTGCCCGGGCGCTGGGCGGAGAAGGGCGGGCGGCCGCTGATCAACGCGCGGGCGGAGACGGTGGAGAGCCAGCCCGCGTTCCGCGAGTCGTTCGCCGAGCGGCGCTGCCTGATCCCGGCCGACGGCTTCTACGAGTGGCTGAGCGACGAGCGCGGCAAGCGACCGGTGTGGTTCAGCCTCGCCGACGGCGGGCTGTTCGCGTTCGCCGGCCTGTGGGCTGACCTGCCCGATCGCGCGGGCGACGGCGTCCTTCACTCCTGCACGATCCTCACGACCCAGCCGAACGAGCTGATCCGGCCGATCCACGACCGGATGCCGGTCGTGCTCGCCGCGGACTCGGAGGACGCGTGGCTCGATCCCGCAGCCGAGCCGGACGACCTACGCGGCCTGCTCGTGCCGGCGCCTGAGGAGTTGCTCGTCGCGCGCGAGGTAGGCGACTTCGTCAACAACGTGCGCGAGGACGGCCCGCACCTGATCGAGCCCCGCGAGGAGCAGAAGAGCCTGTTCTAGGCGGGGTGGGGCGGGGGAGCCGTCTGCGCGGGAGGCGGCGGGGCGCGTGTCCTCGCCGGCGAGCGGGGTGCCGCCGATCGGGCGCTCCTCCTCGACGTGCCACTCCTGGTTGAACGCGACCAGCGAGACGACGATCAGGAGCAGCTGGACCGGGACGAGGATGAGCGTCAGCAGGCCGAGCAGGTCCTCGGGCAGCGCCGGCGAGGACAGCCCGTCCTTGGAACGCTCGAACCAGGCGGGTGCGGCGATCGCCGCGAAGATCGCGAGGATGATCGCCAGCGAGGCCGCGACGGGCAGCAGGCCGCGGTTCCAGCCCATGATCAGGATCGCGAACACGATGTAGAGGAGGGCGTAGACGAGGGACATCATCGCCACGCTCGAGCTCTGCAGACGCTCCCAGCCGCCGACGGTGACGATGATGATCAGGGCCGCGGAGACGAGCAGCACGAGGGCCACGATGGCCTTCATCGACTTCGATGACGCCTTCTCCCGGTTCGGCCGCCAGAGCTCGTAACCGTCGCGCACGGCAGTTGCTTCCATCGATTCGGGAGTCTAAGACCTCGGCTGGCAGCGCGCGACGGTTCCTCGGTCCGCTCCAGTGCGGGCGGGGGGACTCGAACCCCCATGCTCTCTCGAGCACCGCCACCTAAAGACGGCGTGTCAACCAGTTGCACCACGCCCGCTTGGCGGCAGATTCTAGGCTTCGCAGCCGTCCGGGCCCGATGGGAACATATGTTCCCATGACGCGTACACCGGGTGAGGTCGAGGCTGCAGTAGGCCTGCTGGCTGAGGGCCACACCCACTGCGAGGTGTCCCGAAGGCTCGGGATCCCGCGGAGCACGATCCAAGGCTGGGGGTCAGGGCATACGCCGGGAAGCAGGACACCTGGGAGGCGTCAGAGCGCTGAGTGCCGGATCTGCTCGGGCCTGGGCTACAGCGACCTGGGTGAACCGTACGCGTATCTGCTGGGGATGTATCTGGGCGACGGATGCATTTCGGCCGGCGCCAGGACCTACGCGCTCAGACTGACGCTCGACGGCGCATACCCCGAGATCGTCGCGGAGTGCGCGCGAGCCATGGAGGCGGTCTGCTGCCCCAAGCGCGCATGGATCGGCAAGACCCAGTCCCGCGCGGTCAGTGTTGTCATGTATTGGAACCATTGGCCATGCTTGTTTCCACAGCACGGATCGGGGCGCAAGCACCTGCGGCCCATTTACCTCGCACCGTGGCAGTCGGACCTCGTGTCGCGACATCACCGGTCCCTCGTGCGTGGCCTGATTCACAGCGACGGTTGCAGGGTGGTTGCGAACGACCGGGGCGTGGCCAGCCTGCGTTACCACTTCAAGAACCACTCCGAGGACATCAGGAGGATCTACTGCTCAAGCCTTGATGCGCTCGGCATCCATTGGACGCAGCCGTCGGAGTTCGATATCGCCGTCTACCGCAAGGCGTGCACTGCAACGCTCGATGAATTCGTCGGGCCGAAGCGGTAGGGAGGCGAGCCGGGCATCTACCATGGTCCGCCCTTCAGGGGGAGTGATCTAATGGCTATGAGGTCGGTCTCCAAAACCGATAATCCGGGTTCAAATCCCGGCTCCCCCGCTCAGGCCGTAACCTCACCCGACGTTTCGTGTTGCTAAAGGCAGGATGTTCTTGAGATCTGGCGGGATCATGAATGCAGCGGACGCGCGCCGTATTGCCGGCGCCGTTGCGGCGTCGTTGATGCTTTGCGCGTTCTGGATCGGCCCGGGCGTCGAGTCGGCCGCCGCTGCGCCGTGTCCAAACGCCAACTCCGGCACGGACGACGCGAATGCGGGGCAGCTCGCCAAGGCGCTGCGCTGTCTCGTCAATGACGACCGCGGCGCCCGCGACCTCCACCGCCTGAGCGACGACCCGAAGCTGCGCGAGGCTGCGGCGAAGCACAACAAGACCATGCTCGATGAGAACTGCTGGGCGCACGATTGTGCCGGCGAGCCCAACCTCGAGCGGCGGATTCGCAACACCGGATACCTGAACGGCGCGAAGCGCTGGAGCTTCGCCGAGACCTTCGGCTGCGCCGACACGCCGCGCGCGATGCTGAGCACCTGGCGCCAGCACGGCTTCACGCGGAAGAGCATCCGCAATCCGCGGTTCCGCGACCTCGGTGTGGCCGCGGCTCGCGATCAGGTCCCGGAGTCCGACTGCGTGGAGGGCACCGAGATCACCTTCACGGCGGTCTTCGCCCGCCGCACGCCGTAGGCACGCCACTCTGGACGTTTGTCCACTCCCCCTAACGGGGGGCCGGGAGGGCGCCGATGCAGGGTGGCGATGCCCACAACCAAGACGAACATCGTTTCGCTGCTGATCGTGGCTGGGCTCCTCGCGGTCTTCGCGGCGGTTTCCCCGGCCGGCGCCGAGGCATTCTGCAAGTCCCAGAACATCCAACCCGATGAAATCGGGAAGAAGGAAGCGCGCCAGGTCGTCAACTGCCTCATCAACGAGGAGCGGAACCACAGGGGCAAGGGCGACTACTCCAGCGACAGCCGTCTCGTCGAGGCCGCCGTCAGGCACTCGGGCGTGATGGCGCGCAAGAACTGCTTCTCCCACCAGTGCCGAGGCGAGCGCGACCTCCTCGGCCGGCTCCAGAGCGTCGGCTACATCGGGGGCGGGCTCAGCCGCTGGGCCTACGGCGAGAACATCGCCTACGGCGCGGACGGCCGAGGAACGCCCAAGGAGACGGTCGACGCCTGGATGAACTCCCCGCCGCATCGCTCGGCCATCCTGAGCGGCACGTTCAAGGAGATGGGCGCCGGCTTCCAGAACCGCGGCGACAAGGGCTTCTACACCATCGACTTCGGCCTGCGCCGCGGCTAGCTCAGGGGACGGGGACGACCTGCAGGCCGGGCGCGTGCGCCCGGCGCCGGATCCTGTGCGCTGAGCACTCGACGCCCCCGAACCCCCGCATCAGCCGCTGCGCCACGCCCTCGAGCGTCTCGGTGCCGTAGTGGTGGTTGGGGTTGTGCTCGGTCATGATCGAGAGCGCCACCCGGCATCCGCCCCGCACGTACAGCGCGGTCTGGTGGTCCACGCGACCGCTCGCGTCGCCCCAGCCGCCCTTGAAGTAGAGCTTCCAACCGTCGGGATGGACCCGGCCGACTCCCCACCGCTGCGAACGGACGATGCCCGCGAGCAGGCGCTTCGCGTAGCCCTCGTGGCGCTCGGGGATGAACCGTTCGAGGCGCAGGAAGAAGTGGGCCTGGTCGCGCGGGCTGCTGCGGCTAAGCCCCCAGATGGGGTCGTACTTGAAGTCCTGCATGTCGGCCTGTCGCGCAGTCCCCTTGACCGAGCCGGCTCCGACGATGTCGCGGACTCGCGTCGCCGCCTCGTCGTCCGAGCGCTTGATCATCGGCCCGAGCAAATCGCGCTCCCAATCGCGCAGCGACCGGTGGCGCACGTTCGGCTCGCTCAGGTAGGTCGCCAGCAGGAGCGCCTTGAACAGACTCGCCATCGGCGCCGTGCCCGTGTGATGGAGGCGATGCGAGCGCCCGAACGGGTCGACGATCATGAACCGCACCTGGCCGGAGCGCCCGTTCGCGTAGCGCTTCGCCGCCTGGAAGTCCGGCCGCCACTCGCTTCCAAGCCGATGACTGGCGCGGCGCTTGGCCCCGTCGTCGCTTGCATCCGCGCCGGAGATCACGAACGTGACCGCACCCACGAGGGCGACCACCGCCAGGAAACGCACGAGCCAGCTCACAGGGGAAACCTATAATCGCCGCGACTCGCGGGCGAGGTGTAACTGGTTGCACGTGACCCTTCCAAGGTCGAGGTAGCGGGTTCGAGCCCCGTCGCCCGCTTTTCCCGTCTTGCGCCCCCTCGCCTAGAATCGGCCCCGCGCCGGGGCGTGGCGCAGTCTGGTAGCGCATTCGACTGGGGGTCGAAAGGTCGCTGGTTCAAATCCAGTCGCCCCGATTGCTGAGACGCGTCCCACGCGTCCCCGCCGTCCCCAGCCATCAGTTTCGGCACATAGTCGCTTTGCATGGAAAGCGCAACGAATGGAAGACTCTAGCCATGAGGGTCTGCGTCGTCGGCGCGTCCGGAAAGCTCGGGCGATACATGATCCAGCACTCGCTGGACCGCGGCTACGAGGTGGTCGGCGTTTGTCGCGAGGAGAGCGTCGACAAACTCAGCGACTTCCAGGACCGGATCAAGGTGGTGCCGGGCGCCACCGACGACCCCAAGGTGATCGCCAACGCTGTCGCTGGTTGCGAGGGCGTACTTGTCGTGCTTGTTCCCAGGGGCGTCCACGGCTATTCGACTGGCACGGCCCAGGCTGTCCTTGACCATGCGGAGCCACTGGCGCGGCTCGTGTTCTCGTGCGGCTGGCACATCACGCGCGACGGGAAGGACGTCTACCCGTTGGCTCTGCGTCTGCAGGTCAAGCTATTCGGGCCGATTGCCCGGCTCCTCCGATTTGCGGATCTCGACGATCAGGTGAAAGCCTGTGATCGGATCTTCGCGAGCGACAGCCGCTGGACTGTGGTTCGCGGCAGCGATCTGGAGGAGGGCGAGAGCGAAGGGCTGCCCGTATGGAGCCGACATGTGGGCGATCCGATACTCGGAAGCAACAAGACACGGCGCGTCGACTTCGCCCTCTTCATGGTCGATGCCTTGACGAACGACGACCTCATCCGGGAGGCTCCAGCGATCGTCGGGAGAAACACTCCTTCGGCTCTGCAACACGCCAAGCCAACGGGGTAGGAGCCAGCTAGCAAGCAGTCGCTTTGGACGAGAAGCGTCTAGCTCGTTCAGCGGTCGGTTAGTGAAGGGTTGAGTGCCTATATGAGCCCTGTCCTTCACTCGATCGGACTAGGCGCTTTCCATGCAAGCGGCTACGGCTGCCTTCCAACCCACCCGCGTACTAGGATCGGATTTGCCTCGCCTTGGGGACACGGCGGGCGGAGATAGCGGCGGCGCTACAGGCCAGCACTGCAACTCGCCTCCTAACGACCGCCGTACCCCCAACGTCCAAAGGAGTCGATATGTCATCGCCCTCGGCTGTGGCTACGCCCGCAGAGAATCGGGCCGCGCGCATCGCCGGCTGGTTCATGGCCATCACGTTCATCACGTCCATTCCGGCCCTCCTTCTCTATGACCCGGTCCTCAACGACACAGACTTCATTCTGGGAGCGGGCAGCGAGACCCAGATCCAGGTCGGCGCCTTTCTCGAGGTCCTCCTGGCCATCTCCGGGATCGGAGTTGCTGTTGTGATGTTCCCGATCCTCAGGCGGCAGAGCGAACGCCTCGCGCTCGGCTACGTCGCGTCCCGCACCATCGAATCAGCGGCGATCACGATGGGCGTCGTCAGTCTTCTGTCGGTTCTGACGCTGCGCGACGACCTCGCGGGCGCGGATGGAACGTCACTCGACGTCGCCGGCCAAACCCTGGTCGCGTTCCACGACTTCACGTTCCTGATCGGACCCGGGTTCTGTGTCGGGGTCAACGGCATCCTGTTGGGCTGGCTGATGTACCGCTCCGGCCTGATGCCTCCGCGCCTCGCGATGCTGGGCATCGTCGGTGGGCCCTTGATCTTCGCGTCATCGATCGCCGTGCTGTTCGGCGCCTACGACCAGACCGAGAGCGGCGCCGCACTCTTCGCCCTCCCGGAGGCAGCCTTCGAGCTCTCGTTTGCGATCTACCTGATCGTCAAGGGGTTCAGGCCTTCTCCGATCCTGTCGGGTGAGGAACACAGAGAACCGGCTTCTGGCTGAGGCCGGCCCGCGCTACGCGGGACGCCCGAGAGGCGCAGGGTTCACCGCGGCCTCGACGACGGTATGGATCGCCACCGAGCCGCCGAGTGATCGTCACGCTGCGTCGCGGGCCAGGTTCGGATTAGCCCCCGAGGCCGCGGGGAAGGTCCAGGGGTGCGGGCGAGCCCTTCGCCCGCGTAGGCAACGGAAAGGATCGACCCCATGGCACAGACGAAGGCCGACCGCCAGGCGGCGGCGAAGAAGGGCGCCGCCACGCGGCAGCGCAACAAGGCCAAGGCTCAGTCGCAATCGAGGGGCAAGAAGGCGGCTTCGACGCGGCAGGGCCGCGCGGCTGCCGGCCAGGCCAAGCGCGCGGCCGGCTCGGCTGTCGGCGGCGTGAAGAAGGCGGCGAAGTCGGCCGGCGGTGCGGCGAAGTCGGCCGGCAAGTCGGCTGCCAGCCGCGCGGGGGCCCGCAAGAAGTAACCGCAGACCCACTGAGCGGCGGATGGGCGGTCCGCCGTCAGTCGGGCAACGTCCGTGTCACGCTGCCCAGACTCGCTCGACTATCCGTGCGTCGTAGCGAGAGACGAATCGGGCCAGGTATACGTCTGCCGCTGCGACGCAGGAATTAGGCGTGGTCGAGATGTGCGCTTTGCATGGAAAGCGGCTACGCGCGATGCTCCACGCATCGCTCGTGCACAACCCGATGGGTACGTCTATGAGAATGAACGCCTGCGCCTTCGACGGTTTCGCCTGAGCGACATCGACGACGTTGTGGCAATGATCTCGGACCCGGAGCAGATGCGCTTCTACGGCCAGCCGAAGTCGAGGTCAGAGGTCGAAGACTGGCTCAGCTGGAATCTCGGGCTCTATAAGGAGCACGGCTTCGGCACATGGTGCGTGGAATCGCGAGTCGACAGTCGATTCATCGGCTACTGCGGGATCCGGCCGTTGCAGATTGAAGACCAGCCCGAGACTGAGCTGGCATGGCACCTGCGAAAAACGGAGTGGAACCGAGGCCTCGGCACGGAAGCCGCTCGAGCGTCGATGCGACTGGGGCTGGACCGCTTCGGCCTATCCAGCCTTGTGGCAATGATCCATTCGGAGAATCACGCCTCCCGGCGGGTCGCCGAAAAGCTCGAGATGGCCGCCGATCGGGAGCTGGCCCACTACGGGCTACCGACGGTCCTGTACCGCACTCCAGAGCCTGGATGATCGCTTATCTGCCCCCCGGGCCAGCCGCTTTTCGTCCTAAGAGGTAGCACCCCCGGCCGGTCTCCCGCTTGTGTAACGGCCGGGCCGGTCTCCGCGCCTTGCGCAAGCTGCCGTAGGTCCAGCCCCTAACGCGTCCTACAGCAAGCCAAAAGCTGCCGCGCTTGGTCGTCGATCCTGGGGGGTACGGGGTGCAGTGTGGTGGTGATTCCGGGACAGATGGGCGGTGACGCGCAAGAGGAATTCCGACTGAGCCTGCCGGCGGTAAGGGGGAGCATTCCTCACGCCCGGCATGCCATCGTCGCGTTCGCCAAGGACTGCCGCGCCGAGCCGATCGACATTGCCACGGCGGTAACCGAGGCGGTCAGCAATGTAGTGCAGCACGCCTACCGTGAGGGACTGCCCACCGGCGACGTGCTGATCGAGGCGCGGCGAGATGGGTCAGACCTCGTTGTCACAGTCGCTGATGAGGGAGTTGGCATGAAGCCGAATCTGAACTCGGAGGGTCTGGGCTTCGGCTCGACTCTCATCGCCTCAATGGCATTAACTGCCAGCTACTCGACGAGTGGAGACGGCGGTGGCGTCTGCGTGACGATGCGATTCAGCTGTGATCAGTAAGAGGGTGAGCCGCCGCGCCGTGGTCGCGTAAGGGGCCTCGCGGGGTCGAGCGGACGTGCTGGACAGCGTCCTCGAGTTCGCGGAAATACGGCAGGACAACAGTCAGGCCGGCCACCTCCAGAACGCGCCTAACCTGCGGCCCTGACCCAGCGAGGGCGAACGGGAGACCGGCGTCGGTGCTTTGGTTGAAAGCCCGGATGATTCCCGCTAGGCCGTGGGAATCAATGAATTCGCAGCGCGTGAGGTCGATCACGACGGGAAGGCCGGTTGCCAAGGCTTCCTCTCGCATCTCATCAAGACTGTCGGAGCATGAGAGGTCGAACTCGCCCGAGATGGCGAGGATGACAACGTCGCGCTCCCGACGAAGCTCAAGCGTTGCCAGGTCCTTCTCCACTACTTCGGCCTCCTCGATGCCCTGTGGCGTCTTAGCGAACATGCGTCGCGGACGCGCTAGGGCGGAGTGGGGAGGTGAAAGTCGGTCGCGCGTCGAGCTCGACCAGCCCCACCCGCACTCCGCGGTCAGCTAGACAATGAGGCCAACTGCCAGGTACCACGCTCGTTTCGATCCGTCTCGTAAGACGGAAACGTGGACAAGGCGAGTACAAAGCTCTCCTCCTTAGGTCTCCGAATGACCGGGAGTCCCGCCGCGGCCTGGTGCAAGCCGGCCGGTGCTCGCATCTGTCTTGAAACCAGCGCCCGATTGCAAGGCGACTGATCTTGGGAAAACGATATCGCAATAGTCAGCCCGGAGGTACTGCTGAGTGACGTCGGCGCCGCCGCCCAGACGCACTGTTTCTGTTGCCCACCGCCTCCTTGGCCTTTCTTGAGCGCTGACTCGACGCCATCGGTGGCGAAGTGGAAGATGGACGCGTTGCATGGAAAGCGACCAACGCGAAGGTCGCAGAACGCAAGCGACCCCCTCGGGGAAAGGGGGCCGCTTAGCCGCCGGGCGGCATCCGTGCCGCCACCTCTTTACTGCCCTAAAGAGGTGCGGTGAATCTCTTCTCCAACCTTGGCCGCGAACCCAGACGAGCGCAGCGGTGATGTGAAAAGCGGCCTGGTATCGAGCTCGAGCAGCGCGATTCGCGCGCCATCGCGAGCCAGGCAACGAGGACAGTCGGCTCCAGTCAAGCGCGCATAGAGACGCCTGGTGAAGCGACAACGGGGACAGTGCGAATACATGCTCCTCCTTCGGTCCCCGTAATGACCGGGAGTCCCGCCAGCCGCCGGATGGAAGTCGGGGGCGGTGCTCGCTCTATCCAATTACCAGCGCGCCTTGATAAGCAGGCTGGCCTTGACTTACAGAGTATCGCGAGGGTCAAGCCCGTTGTAGAATGAGGTCCAGCAACTGCCTCTGGGTGATCCATCGCTCCCTTCGATCCACCGAGCAGACGCCGTGAAGGGACGCGAGGAAGAACAACATGGAGATTGGACCGGTCGGCGGGGACGCGCAGACCGACGATGCCGGGTCTCCCACACGGGAGATCTCGCGCGGGATAGTCGGCCTCTACAAGGAATACCTGGGGCGGGGACCCACTCGAGCCAAGACGTCGATCAGCGAGGATCTTGTCGTCACAGTCCTCGAGGACAGTCTCACCAAGGCCGAGCTTCGGCTCAGCGAGATTGAACGCCCGGGCACGGTTCGCGGTATTCGCCGGGAGTTCCAGGATGCGATGCGAGAGGACATCCTCGCGCTCGTCGAGAAGGAGACCAAGCGCTCCGCACTATGCATGCTGAGCGACCACTCGCCGAATCCCGACTACGCGGTCGAGGTTGTGATCTTGGCTCCGCAGGCCCGAGACGCCGGGCCTCTGGGCACCGAGGTGGATAGCCAGACCCCGGCCGGGTAGAGACTGGCTACCTATCTACAGGTAGGACCACCGGCGAGGCTGCCCCCACGGGTGGCCTCGTCCTGGTAGAGGGGTTTGTTCGCTTAGGACGAGAAGGGACTAACTCGCTACGCCGCCAAGCGTACTCGCTCGATTATCCGTGGGTGGTAGCGAGAAACGAATCGGGCCACCGATCGGATTTACCTGCGACGCACGAACTCAGGCGTGGCCGGACTTTCGCTTTGCATGGAAAAGCGCGCGCTTCGGCGCCCCGTGGCCGAGTGTCGCCTAGCAGGGTCGAGCGAAACGGCTAGCCAACTCGCCACGCCTACCTACTCGACTTTGCGAGCCGTTCGGCGGCAGCACGGGCCTCGTCGACGTCGGCGTGAGTCGTCAATCGCACGAGGAGGCCATCGGCCGACCAGCAGATGACCCATCCCTCCCGCACATGGACTTGACCATCGACGCCGACCGGACGACCCTCTTGGTTGACCACCGCAAGCACGACCCCGTCGTCGAGGACGACGAACTCTTCGGCCTCCATGCGAAGCTCAACGTAGGAGCCGAACCAGTCGTCCAAGAAGCCACGAATTGCCGCTCGGCCTTCGTAAAGGTTCCACTCCCGCCCGTCGAAAGACCGCATCGGGAGCGAAGAAGCTCATTACCGCCTCGATGTCACGCTGATTCACCGCCTCGAAGGCACGGCGCGTAAGTTCAACCGGGTCGGGTGGCGCGGACTCCTCGGTCATCGTTTGCGGGAGTATTGCGCTCGACGGCGGGCGACGCTTACCTGCGAGTGGCACGATCCCGCGGTCTGACGACGTCACATGCCGCGTTCGGATCGCCTGACGAAAGTTGCGCCTTGGATGGAGAACGGGTAGTCCCGCTCACGCCGCCTTTAGACGTACTCGCTCCACGATCCGCGGGTAGTAGCGAGAGACAGATCGGGCCCCCGCTATCTGGGCGGGCGAGCGCGGTGCGCCGCCCTAGATCTTGAGGCGCTTGAGCGCCGCCCGAACCTGCTCCTGACTGCTCCTCGTCCAGGACCGGCTCGTGCTCGAGCCACAGGACGAAGGCGTGAAGCCAGAGCAGCCGCACGTCCAGATCGAGCTCGCTCGAGTAGGCCATCAGAAGCGCCTCGGGCTGCCGCGGCCACGCGATGCCGTCCTCGAAGCGCGCGATCGTCGCCTGGTTTACCTCGATCGCGGCCGCGATCTTGACCTGAACGACGTTGCGTTCCTCTCGCGCCTGGCGACAGGCGCGCCCCAGCCAGGGGAGTAGGGGACGCGCAACCTCCTCGGCCTTCATGCCCGCAGTTCTATCCGACCGGCGCGACGACATGAGCCTGGGTGCCGGCGGATCCTTCGGCGATATGCGTTTCCCGTCCTCGTTTGTAACATATGCACGCTCTAGTGTACTTACAATCGACGTGAGAGCGGTGACGAAGTACACATCCGGGGAGACGCTCTCATCCTCGAACGGGAACGGGACGGGCTGGCGTTTCGCTGGCCCGTCCCACTCCCCACTCGCACGCCCGAGTAAACGGGCGGCATCTAGACGCCCTCGACAAGGCCGAGCGAGCGGCGCAGCAGGCCGAGCAGAACGGCGGCGCCCGATGACGTGCGAGCGCCGGCGCCGGCGCCTGTGGGCGCCCGCGGCTTGCCCATGGCGGGAGCGGCTCGAGGACGTCGGACGCCGGATCGCCGCACGCGGCGGCCTCGCGCCTGAGGACCTCGACCGCGCCATCGCCGATGTCCAGGCGGGCGGCGACGTGAACCCGCCAAAATCGCCGACTCGGTCCTCGGCAAACAGCGTGAGCCTGCTTGGGCAAAAATCGCTGGGCCTCGCTCGAGTAGCGCCTGCCCCGACCGGCATTCAAGATGCCCGATTTTGCGGGTTCATGAGTACTGGAAATTGGGTATATGCGGGAGTAGACTGGAGGAAGGATGCCGGACGCCTCCTTGGAGGAACTAAAGCGACGGATCGCTGCAGGCGAGTACGCGATCGATTCCCGCAAGCTCGCCGGCGAACTGCTCTCGAAGATGGCCCTGGTCAGGCGGGTTGCGCGGTTCCTGACCGAAGAGGGACGGGAGGCAGGACGCCACCCGCGGCCCGAGTGCAGCCCGTGGCCGAACCCGGGGCGGGGCCCCATCCTCACCCAAGCACCCGTTTCATCCGCGGCGCGAGCGACTTCGGTAGCCCGCGCCCGGCCGTTCACGGCCGAGGCGGAGAAATCGTCAGATAGGTCCTTACTTCCGCTTCCTGGACGTGTGATGTGGATGAAGTCACCGCAACGGGAGGAACCAGTGTCACGTGTAAGGACGCACCAGAGCAGGCAGGCGAGGCGGGTGGTCCGCTGCCATGGGCGCCGCAGCGCGACCGGCGACAGCCCCGCAATCGAGCCGCAGGTGGGGCTGGTGGGAAGACCTCCCGGATTCGCAGGGAAGCCGCCATGCCTTCGAAGCTGCGGGGCAGAGCTCTATCGGGCTCCAGGAAGCACTTCGTCCGCGGCAGTCGCGACATCCTCGATCAGGCCGCCCACTGTGTCCGGCAAGCCCCCGGGCGGTGCCGGATTGGGGTCCGCCGGCGCGGGCTCGGGATTCGGGGCGGGCGGCGCGGGAGCCGGAGGCTCCGGGGTGGGAGCTGGGGCAGGCGGGGGGACGGGGGTCGATGTCGGCTCCCGGTCGAGCGCTGGGCTCCCCGATGTCCCTGCGGCCGCCAGCCTCCCGGCGGACTCCGCTTCGCCCGTGCCCGGATCCTCCCCGGGGGACCCTGATCGTGGTTGTGGTGTCTTCGAGGCCTGGCCCTCGCCGTCCGCGGTGCCCGGCCAGCCGGACGCAGCATCAGGCGGGACAACGACGCCGAGCGGCCCCTGCCCGGTTTCGACGGACAGGCCACTCCAGATCAGGGCAGCCGCGCCGATCAGGGTCACGGACGCTGCGGAGGCCCATCTCGTCGATGCGCCGGCGCGCTCCAAGCGGGGGCGGCGTTTCCAAGCCACTGCTCCGCGACGGAGCGCCCCGCTAAAGGCCTGACCGCCGCGGCGCACCCCGGCGTCGGCGGTTTGACGCAAGCGCGTGCCGAATCGGCCCAGCGAGGCGCGGACGCCGGCCGATGTGAAGCTGATGCGAGGCTCGGTGCGGGGCGGCCCTGGTGGGGTGAGCATCGCGACCAGCCGCGCTCCGGGCGTCGGCCCGTGACGACCGGCGAAGGCCGGGATGCCCGGCTCGACGAATACGGAGGTCGTGACCTTCTCTGCGATGCGGGTGTGAACCGCGCAGAGTCCATCCGCGCCCGCACGATTCTTGCAGCGAGATCCCTCCCTTGTGAGGGAAGTGCAGCATTCGGCCGTCATTTCGCCGGCAACAGGCGCAGCCCGGGGGTCCAGCTCCCCGGTTGCAATCTCCGCCTTCACCGCAACGGCGATCTCCTGAAGGCGCCGCTTTCCCCGCTCGTTTGCTCTACATCTGGCCGATGGGGAAAGCCACCTCGCAGCCCTCTCCAATGACAGCTTCCCCTCCGCGATCCGAAGCTCCACCCCTGCGATGATCGCGCGATCGATCTCGGGGAGTCGCCGGGGCTCCGTGGACGCCAGGCAGCGCCGCTCGGCCTCTCCCAGGGCCACCGCCAACCACAGATCCTCATAGCGACTCCTCGGGCGCTGGAAGCGCCCGGCGCCGCTCAGCAACCGTGCTCGTCGTCGCTCGATGCAAAAGAGCGCGTTCGTTCTTATCCGGGCGCCGGCTGCACGCGCACGCGCCGAGTTCGCCCCACTGATCGGCCTTGGCCTCATCTTCCCCATCCCTTCTGTCCCCGCTCTGGACATCGGAACGCGCCAGGAAAACTACACCAACGACAGCGTCACCCTGACGGTTCAACCTCAGCCGGAGGGCGACTCCTGAGAACTGACTAGTGAGAAGTCACTAGTACCTGGAATCGTCATGCACGCCCGATATAGGCAGAGCCCGTTGTACGAGGGGACTCGCGCCGGCCGTGACGCCGCCTCGTCCATTGCTCTCGCGACGGTCAGCGCCTCACACCTTCCGATACCGCGCGTCGGCGAACGAGTAAATCCCGAATCCGGCCAGCCCGGCGGCGACGATGCCGAGCAGCAAGGGCCCGTACTTCGCCTGGGTCAGCGTCAGGAGTGCGCCGTCGAGCCCGACCGCCTCGTCCGGGTCATAGTCGATTGCGGCTTTGATCAGGCCGTAGCCGACGAGCGCAAAGATGACGGCCCGCGCGACGAGCCCGAATACGCCGACCCAGGTATAGCCCTTACGGACCGTGGAGCCCATCTCCTGAGTCTTGGCGTCCTCGAGGAATTTCTTCGCGAGGCCCTTGTACGCCTGGTATGCGGCGACGCCGATCAGGATCGCTCCGGCGATCGCGACGAGCACAGGGCCGCCGGTCCAGTCCAGGACGCCGCCGGTCGTCTGCTTCGTGCTTCCCGAGCTCGAACCGGAGCCGATCAGGATCTGGACTGCCGTCACGCAGAGGATCGCGTAGGCGATCCCACTGGCGACTGCCGCGAGGCGGTCGGTGCCGTCGTCACGCTGCTCGGCGCCGTGGCCGACAGCCGCGCGGACCAGCCTCCAAAGGGCGTAGCCCGCGAGCGCGACCGCGACCAGGATCAGGAGCACTTCTCCGAACGACTGCTGGGCGATCGTCGTCAGCGCGCCCTGCTGGTCGGTCGCTTCGCCGCCGTCGCCGAGCGCGAGCTTCAGCGCCAGGATGCCGATGATCCCGTAGATGACGCCGCGGCCGATGAAGCCCGCTCTCGCCAGCCAGCCGAGTGGCTTCGCGCCCGCCAGCTGGTCGCCTTGACGTTTCGCCTTGTCGCCGAGGTCCTCGGATTCACCGCTTACGTTAGTTGTCATCTGATTCGTCTCCTCCTGGGGCCGCGCGCGGGAGGCAGACCGTGATCGCGCCCGCTTCGATCTCGACCTTGAATGACTTGACCTTCTTGCGATCGCCACCGTCGAGCTCATAGCGGACCTTGCGGTCGAGCTTCACTTTCAGCGAGCGCCCCTGGGTGACGCGGACGAATGGCGACTTCTCGGCGCTTCCCAAGGCCGTGCGGGAGACCGCGCGCAGCGACTGCACCGGACCGTCGGAGGTGAGCACGCCGACGTCGAGCATGCCGTCGTCGGGCTGCGCGTCGGCGAAGACTTCGATCCCGCCGAACAGGTCGCCCACGTTCCCGACCAGGATGCAGGTCGCGACTCCCTTGTACCAGCGCCTCCCGTCGACCTTGACCTTTGCCTCGAAGCTCGTGGCGTTCAGGTTCGCGGCCCCCGCCAGCACGTAGGCCGCGCGGCCGAGAGGTTCCTTGAGATCGTCGGCGCTCTTGATCATCGCCGCGTCGAGTCCGGCTCCGGCCATCACGGCGAAGCGCTCGCCGTTGAAGCGGCCGACGTCGAGCCGGCGGCGATCGCCGTGGAGCGCCGTCTCGACGGCTTTTCCGATGTCGCGCTCGATGCCGAGGTTCGTCGCAAAAAGGTTCGACGTCCCGGCGGGGCAGACCGCGAGCGGAATCTGCGTGTTCCCGAGCGCGTTGACGCAACGCCGGACGAGCCCGTCACCGCCCCAGGCGACTATCAGCTCGGCGCCCTCCTCGAGGGCCTGCTCGACCGCCCCCGGCGCCCGCTTGCTCTTCGGTACCTCGAACCAGAGCGGCGACGAGATGCCCGCGTGGGCGAGCGTGCGCCGCAGCTCGGGAAGCCCGCCGCCGAACGTCTTGCCGGAATGTGCGACGACCGCCAGCTTCATGAGCGCGCGCGCCTCTCGGCGGCCGAGCTGGCGGCGCGACAGGCGAACAGCAGCAGCAGGATCGCTCCGATGCCGACGAGCACACCGCCGGCCACGTCGAGCGGATGGTGCATGCCGCGGTACATGCGCGACAACGCGACGAACGTGGTCAGCAGGATCGCGCAGGTCCAGGCCAGCGCCTTCTTGACGCTGCCGGTGATGCTGGCCGTGAGCAGCAGCACAAGGCCGGAGTAGACGGCAACCGAGGCGGCGGTGTGGCCCGAGGGGTAGCTGGCGTCGACCGGCAGATCCTCGAGGCGGTTCACTGAGGGGCGGTCACGTGGGACTACGATCGAGGTGAAGTGGTAGGTGGCCGATTCGGCAAGCAGGACGAAGACTGCGAATGCCGCAAGGAGCCAGCGGCGGGTGAAGGCGCAGTAGCAGCCGATGATGCCGACGATGATCGGCAGGACCGGGGCTCCGCCCACCTGCGAGGCGACCTCGGACACCGTGGTCAGCGTGCCGCTGCGCTCGTCGACGAGCTCCTCAATGAAGCTCTGCTCCTCGCCGGCCAGGCCGAGCCCGCTTCCGCTGGCCAGGACGTGCACGATCAGCAGGCCGAGCAGGATCGAGGCGACCAGCAGCAAGAGGAAGCCGCCGAGCAGCGCGGCGATGAAGACGAGCGCGGGATGGCGCGACCCCAGCGCGTCGGCGAACCGCTCTGCGGCTCCGCCGGGGCGGGCGGCGAACACCGGGAGCTTGCCCTCGGGTCGCCGTTTCGCTAGCGGCGCTGAAGTTGCGTCCAACGCCTGATCGACGGACATGCCGTTAATAGTGCCCCGCTCGGGGGCACATTAAGCAAAGCGATGCCGCTTCTTGTGCTTTTGCTGATCGCCACCCTGGCGGGACTCGCCGCCGCCGCGCTGACGCGGCTCTATCGACGCGGCGCGGTCGCACCGCCGGTTGTCGAGACGGCGTTCGAGGCCGGGCGGCGGGCGCCCGGCTCCCCGGGACACCGCGCCGCGCGGGCGGCCCGCCTCGAGCCCAAGACGGCCACGGGGCTCGCGCTCACGCTGGCGCTCCTGACGGTCGTAGTGGGCGGCATGGCGCTCGCCCTGCTGGCCGTCGTCGTCCGCAGCACCGACGTGCTGGCCGGCATCGATACCAGCGCGGCCGAGTGGGGCAACCGCCACGCGAGTCCCTGGACGCACGACGCCCTGACGCTCGTCACGTATCTGGGTGAGACGGTCACCGTGATCGTGATCGCGGTGATCGTCGCGATCGTGGACTTCACGCGGACACGTAACCGCTGGGTCGTGCCGTTCCTAGTGGCCGTGATCCTGGGCGACAAGATCCTCACGGAGACGATCAAGCAGCTTGTGGATCGCGCCCGCCCGGCGCTCGAGCCCGTTGCCGCGACGCTCGGACCATCTTTTCCCAGCGGCCACACCTCGACCGCGGCCGCTTCCTTCGCGGCCTTCGCGCTCGTCGCCGGACGCTGGTGGGGTCCCCGCGCCTGGCCGGCGCTCGCCGGCGCCGCGGTCGGCATCGCGGTCGGGGTGGCACTAAGCCGCGTCTTGCTCGACGTCCACTGGCTGACTGACGTTTTCGGCGGCCTTGCGCTCGGGTGGGCCTGGTTCGCCGCCTGCGCGATCGCCTTCGGCGGCCGCGTCCTGCGCTTCGGCGCCGCCGCGGAGGCTGCCGGACGCGGTGAAGTGGAGGCGGCCTCCGGCGACCCTCCCGCGAGTCCTCCGCCTCAGGAAATCCGGGTTTCCTGAGCCAAAACGTTCAGGGCAGGTCGGTCTCGAATGCGCCGGAATCGCAGTCGGTCCCGGGCCGCGGGACGCCGCGCTGGTCCGTCGGCGGGCAGGACTCGGCAAGGCCGATCGCGGGGCTCCCGGATTCGAGCGCGATCGTCTTCGTGGGCCCTCCGTTGTCGTCGAGATCGCCGAGCCCGGCGTTGTTCGTGCCGGTAGCCCCCGGAATCGTGCAGGCGGTCCCGGGCTGGAACTGGATCAGGACCCCGCCAAGCCCACCGAACGAGCCGACGCACTCGGCTCCGCTCGCGTTCGTTGTGACCATCCCGTTAAAGCCGACGGAGTTCGCGGCGATCACGGAGTCGCCGACAGCGAAGGTCGCGCCCGAGTGCTGGTAGATCCCGCCTGCGGTTCCGTCTTCGACCACGTCCCCGGCCCGGTTTCCCGCGACCGTCGAGTTGTCGAGTGTCGCCGTGGCCCCGTTGTCGGCCATGATGCCTCCCGCCTGCGGGCCGGCGTCCCCGACGGAGACGTTTCCAACGATGGTGGAGTTGAGGAGGGTGACGTCGGGCTTCATGGAGGCGCCGCTGCCGATGGCGGAGATACCGTCGGCGAGCACGCCGGCCCCCTTGAGGGTCGCGATGTTCAAATACAAGGTCGAGCTGCGGATGGCTGTGACCGGCACCTCCGTGAAGCCCGGCTGGAGGTCCAGCCCGGCGCCCTCCGTGGCCCTGTTGAGCTCGAAGGTGGTGCCCCTGATCGAGAGCTCTGTCGCCGTCGAGAAAATGCCGCCGCCGAACTCTGCCTGGTTTTTCGTGATGAAGAGCTTCCTGAGCTGCAGGTCCCCGCCGATCGCAGTGATCGCGCCACCGACGTCGGTGTGCCCGGGGTTCGCCCCCGAGTCACCACCCTTGATCGCGAACCGCTTGAGGCGAACATCGTTCCCGCTCACGGTGAACACCCGGTCGAGCCCGTTGCCGTCGATCTTCGTGTCCCGCGAACCCTTGCCGACGACGGTGAGCGGCCCGAAGATGTTCAGATCGCCGACTTCGATCCCGAGTCCCTGGGTATCGGGGATCTCGAGCTCATAGACGCCCTTCTTGAGGACCACCTGATCGCGGCCGTTTGCATTCCCCGCCGCGCGGAGGGCCTCCCGCAGCGAGCAGTCGCCGGGCTTGCACTTGTTGGGCGGCGGGTCGTCGAAGCGAGTGGGGGTGAAGGTCGCCCCCAGGGCCGCGGGTGAAACTCCGAGCGACAGGGCGGCGACCGCGGTGCAAGCTATCCGCGGCCACCGTGCGTGACGCTCGAGTTCCACGAGCAAGAAGCTACACCCAAATCGGCGGATTTCCCTGGTACGGCCTTGGTACCCAGCGCATCGTCTGTGCGTCCGTCTCGTCCGCTCACATGGACGCAGCGCATCCGCGGGTAAAAGCCTTCGCCCGCCGCCGGTTGGGATCCGTGAGATCAACGGCCGCTCGGCCTGGACGGTCGGTTACGGGCCTGCCCATCGAGCTCGCCCAACCGCTCGATGGCGGCCCCGACATGGGTGAGGAATCGTTTGATCGCCGCCTTGACGGGTGGCTCGTTCGCATGGTCGGGCAGGCCCCGGAGAAGGTTGAGCCGGCTCTCTGCCACCCAGGCCGAGATATCAGGCTCGCGCAGCCATTGCTGTTCGACCTGCCACGTGCGACGGCTCATGCCGGGCCAGTCCTCGATGCTGCTCGGGTAGGGATTGGGCGGGCAGAGCCGGTTCTTCTCGGCGTCCTCGTCGCGGTGGGCCTCGACGAAGGCGATGAGCGCCGCGTTGAACGTCGGCGAGTTCTGCCTGATCTGCTGGAGCACGATCCTCCCGTCTCCAAAGATCGGGACCGCGGGCGCGTTTCGCAGCCCGTGAGCCGTGCAGTCGACATGAAGTACGCCGCGGTCGGTATCGGCCTCGCCGTGCGTGAGGACGATCCGGTCGGTCTCGATCCGTCGGACGTGACCGAGCCTGACCACATCTTCGATCTGGACCAGGGCGTCGATCTCACCGGGACTGAGCATCGTGATGCGGTACATCGTCGCGCGAGCCAACGAATCGATGCGAACCAAACGCCCGGAGGCTTCCAGTCGATCGAACAGATCCTCGATGTCCGTCGCCTCCGCACCCGCCTTGGCATCGAGCGAGATGGCTTCCATGTTCTCGCCGACCAGATCCAGGGGCTGAAAGTGGCGCCGGTGGTGAAACCAGTGGTCCCGTGGGCGAATCCAGCGGATTCGGTCCGGCGCCACGTCGTTGTCCAGAAGCCAAATGCAGGCGTCGACCGCCGTCTTGCCGGACCCGAGCACGACGTATCGGGTCCCCGGCTGCGCGGCGGCCGGCAGGTCGTTGACCGGCATGACGTGGGCACCCGGCGCAACATTGAAGGACGGTTCGTGCGTGGCCGGGATCGAGGCTTCGAGATAGCGCGCGTCGACTAGCTTGCGGCGGACGACGACATCGTGCACCGCGCCGGTGCTGAGGTCACGGACCCGCTCTCCACGCTCGCCCCGGCCCACGTGCTCGTGCTCGGTCCGGATGCGTACCCGCCCGGTTTGCGTCAGGCGAGACGCCGCTGCGGCGAAGTAGTCGCGGACCTCCGCGCCCGTGGCTCGTTCGTAGAAGCCTGCGTTCTCGCCCGACTGGTCGATCCGGTCCTCGCCGAGCGGCAGGGAGTTGACCCCGTAGTAGGCCGAGGGGGTGTGAAGGCGAACGAAGGGGTACGCGTCAAGCCAGTGGCCACCAGGCCCGGGCCGGCGGTCGACCAGCGTAAGCTCGATATCGGGCTCTTCCGCGACCAGCGCGTCGGCGAAGGCGAGGCCACTCGCCCCTGATCCGACGACCAGATAGTCGGTACTGATCAGGTCTTTTCCCTCACGCAGACCCACGAACCTCGCTTGGAGTATCGCCGTCTGAGGACGCGGGAGCCTGAAAGGTCGCTGGTACAAATCCAGTCGCCCCGGTCTCTCGCGGATCATGAATTCACGGTGGGGCCCGCGCACTGCTAAAAGCTGTGCCCGGGACTGGCGACGGAGGGAGGCGAGTTGAAGTTGGCAAGGCCTACATCGCGGACGAAGTTCGTCGCTGCGCTCGTCCTTGCTCTCTCGCTGCTCCCTGCCGCGCGAGCGGCGGCGGGTACCACGTTGGTATGGCCGGGCGGCAGCGCGATCTCCGTTGCGGACGGTTCGGACGTCTTCGGCAAGAATCTCAGCGGGCTCGCCTACCAACCGTCCGGTTCGAGCGCGCCCGGGGTCCTCTGGGCGGTGCGCAACCGTCCCTCGGCCCTTTTTCGACTGGTCTACGACGGCACGAAATGGAAGCCCGACACCGCGAACGGCTGGAGTGCCGGCAAGCGGCTGTTCTATGCCGACGGGACCGGCGCGCCGGACGCCGAGGGCGTTGTGATCGCCGGTGGCGACCCGAACGCGGTCTACGTCGCAACGGAGCAGAACGACAACGGCTCCGACGTCAGCCGACCAGCCGTCCTGCGCTACGACGTCTCATCCGGGGGCGCCACCCTCAACGCAACCGATGACTTCAATCTGACCGCGAACCTCCCCGGCCTCGACCGCAACGCCGGCCCGGAGGCGATCAGCTGGGTGCCGGATGACTTCCTCGTCGCGCAGGGTTTCTTGGACCAGGCCACGGCCGCCGCGTACAACCCCGCGACCTACGCGAACCATGGCGCCGGCCTGTTCTTCATCGGCGTCGAACAGACCGGCGAGATCATCGCCTACGCGCTCAACGGCGCGACCGACGGCTTCACGCGCGTCGCGACGATCGCGAGCGGATTCCCGGGCGTCATGGACCTCGAGTACGAGCCCGAAAGCACCCACCTGTGGGCGGTCTGCGATGACACCTGCGACGGCGAGCACAACACGCTCGACATCGCCCAGGCCGGTCCGAACGACGGAGAGTTCGTCGTCACGAACACGTACGCGCGCCCACCCGAGATGCCGAACCTGAACAACGAGGGCTTCGCCATCGCCCCGCAGGCGGAGTGCGATGACGGCCTGAAGCCGGCGTTCTGGTCCGACGACGCCAACACCGGTGCGCACGCCCTCCGCGCGGGCACCGTCCGCTGTGGGCCGCCCGGCCCCGACACGAGGGTCGACGCCTCGGTTGCGGCCAAGGGGACCCAGAAGCAGCACGGGAACACGATCGCCATCAAGACGACGGCGAGCTGCACCGAGGACGTGACCGCGAAGGCGACCGGCAAGGTCAAGGCCGGTAACGACTCCTTCAAGCTCAAGCCGGTGAACAGGGACCTCTCGGCCGGCGACTCGACGGCCCTCACGCTGAAGCCGGCGAAGGCAAACGATGCCGGTGAGATCGCCGACGTCCTCGCCGACGGGAAGACGGCAACGGCGAAGCTCGAGGTCGAGCTCACCGACGGCGCGGACAACCACCTCACCGAGTCCCTGAGCGTGAAGCTCAAGGCGTAGGTCCCCGCGATACCCTCGGGCTCCGTGGAGGGCGTGACCGAGGACATCCTCACCTTCGGCGGGATCACCGTGGCGGTGCGCGCTCCCGCCGAGGCCACGGGCGGGGCGTTCTCCGTCTTCGAGGAACTCGCGCCCCTGGCCGACACGCCGGCGCACGTCCACGCTAACGAGGACGAGTACTTCCACGCCATCGAGGGCGAGCACGCGATCTTCGTCGGCGACACGGAGCATCGGATCGGGCCGGGCCAGGGCGTCTTCGCCCCGCGAGGCGTGCCGCACGCGCAACGGCGAATCGAACCGGGCGTGGGGAGGATGCTCTACGTCTGCTCGCCTGGCGGCTTCGAGGGATTCTTCCGCCGCCTCGCGGAGGCGGACGCGAACGGGACGCTCGGAGAGGCGGCGTACGCCGCCGCATCCGAGGAGTTCGGAATCACCTGGCTCTGAGTCGTGACATGGTTGGGGTCAACAGTCCCAACCTCAGGAGGAACAGATGTCAGAGAGCGTTTACCGCGTAACCGAAGTCGTCGGTGTCAGCGCGGATTCTTGGGAGCAGGCCGCGAAGAACGCCGTTGAGACCGTTGGCGCGTCGGTGCGCGACCTGCGCGTCGCGGAGGTCGTTCGCGAGGACGTGACGATCGAGGACGGGAAGATCTCCGGGTTCCGCGTGCGGTTGGGCGTTTCCTTCAAGTACGAGACGAAGGAGTAACCCCGGGCGCGCTCGGCGCGCCACCTTTGACATGGGACCGCTCGGGATTGCCGTCAGCGGGACGTTCGCTCGGCCAGTGGGTCGATCCCATGTGTGGAGGGGCGTCGATCCAGCACCGTGCCGGCCGCCAGGACGAGCCCGTCCCCACCCGCCGGTGCGACCAGCTGGACCGAGGCCGGGAGGCCATGCTCGGCCGGGCCGCACGGGAGGGCGAGTGCCGGCCAGCCGAGCGCGTTGAAGGGGTAGGTGAAGCGAAGGACCGATTCGCGGATCTCCAGGTCCGTGAGCGTCGCGGGTGGCGCGACGAAGGCGAGCGTGGGCGTGATCAACAGGTCGAGCCCGGCGAGCGCCTCGGCCGCCCGCGTGCGGTACTCCTCGCGCCGGCGCAACGCCTGCTCGTACTGACCGTCTGTGACCGCGAGCGACCATTCCATCTTCTCCCGCAGATTGGGCCCGTAGAGCTCGGCCTTGTCCGGGTAGAGCCCTTCGTGGGAGACCGCCACCTCGCGCATGAACACCGGGCCGACTCCCTCGGGGAAGGGGAAGTCCACGTTGCGCCGCTGTGGGAACGCCGCGGCCGCCTCCTCCACACGGGCCCGTACGAGCGGGTTGGCGTGCTCGAGCCAGGCAACTCCCACCTTCAGCTCCTCGAGGGACTCCAGAACCACTGGCTCGAACTCCGGAGCGAGTGCCCCGAGCATCCGGACGCAACCGGCCACGGCGCGCGCCATCGGCCCGGCGTGGTCGTAGGTCGGCGCGAGGGGGAAACACCCATCCATCGGAACGAGGCCGTGCGTTGGCTTGAACCCGACGACGCCGCAGCACGCCGCCGGGATGCGGATCGAGCCGCCCGAGTCGGTGCCGAGTGCGGCGTCGGCGAGCCCAGCGGCCAGCGCAGCGGCCGAGCCTGAGCTCGATCCCCCGGCGGTGCGCCCGGGATACAGCGGATTCGGCACGTCGCCGAAGTGCGGGTTGTGGCTGGTGATGCCGTAGGCGAACTCGTGGAGGTTCGCCTTGCCCACGGTCGCGTATCCCGCCGCCTCGAGGCGCTCGACAGCCGCCGCCGTCTGCGACGGCACGTGGTCGGCGTAGACGGCGGAGCCGTAGGTCGTGCGCGTCCCGGCGGTGTCGAACAGGTCCTTGACCGCGAGCCGGACACCGTCGCCCGGCTCGGTGGGGCCGGTGATGAAGATGCTCACGGCCGACGCCTAGACGAGCGCCTGGACCTTGAACTTCTTCTTGCCCCCCGGCGTTTCCACGGTCACCGTCGCTCCCACCTTCGCGTCCCGCAGCGCCGCGGCCGATTGGCGACTCGGCGGACAGCCGGCCCTCCGCCAGGTTCGCCTCGGTCGAGCCAACCAGCGTCCACCTGTTGACCTTTCCGCTGGCCTCCTCGACGACCTCGGCGGTACGGCCGAAGGTGAAGGCCGCATCCTTGGCCTCGGCCTCGGGATCGACCACCACCGCGTTCTGCAGGCGGGCGCGCAGGCGCTTGATCTTCGTCTCCAGGTGCGCCTGGTCCTCCTTGGCGATGTGGTAGTCGGCGTTCTCGGAGAGGTCGCCGAGCTCGCGTGCCGACTTGATGCGCGCGGCCATCTCGAAGCGTGCGGGGCCCTCGAGCTCCTCGACCTCTGCGCGCAGTGCCTCGATGCCCTCGGGGGTGATGGGCTCCCCGGATTGTTCGCCGCCGCTCACCGGCCCACGATTGCACATGGGCCGGTGAGCGGGCGGGAGGGCTACTCGTTCTCGTCCGCGCCCTCGTCCTCGCCGGCAGCGTCGGTCTCGTCTCCGACGACGTCGAAGTTGCCGTCGAGCTGCACGTCGACCTGGCTGCCGTCGTCGAGGGTGACCTCCACCTCGTAGCGGCTCTCCTCGTCGCCGACCTCGGTCTCGGTGACCGTGCCGCCGCCGGTGTGAGCCAGGGCCGCGGCGCTCGCCTTGTCGAGGTCAGCCCCCTGGATCGGCGCCTCGGCGTCGTCCGAGCCGCCGGCGACCGCCACCGCGGTTCCGCCGCCGGCGATCGCCAGTGCCGCGATGCCGCCGATGAGTGCCTTCTTCCTGTTTGTCATTCCGCCTCCGTTCGCGCGGTTTCGTTTTCGATGGGGCGGTTGTACGTGTGCTCGATGAAACAGCGATGAATGCGGTTCTCAGCCCGGGTCGTCGTTCAGGTCACGCGCTTCGCGGATCCAAGGCGCGGCGAACCAGACCCATCCGAGCACGATCGCGATGACGGCGACGGTCAGGATCGCGGCCTCGAGACTGAAGAGCACGTCGGAGATAAGGAGGATGGCGCCGAAGATCGCCAGGCTCAGAAAGATGAGCCCCGCCTGAGCCAGGTTGTTGCCAGTCCGCACGATCCACTTCTTGTCGCCCTCCCGGAATCGCGCTCGGTGGCGCGCCGAGGGGCCGATGAGGCAGATCGACGCCAGCGTCGTCGAAATCAGCGTCGCGAAGTAGACGTCGCGCTGAAACGAGGTCACGCTCTCGAATCCCATTGAGAACGGGATCGTCAGCAGGAACGCGAAGAGCACCTGGACGCCGGGAAGCGCCACCCGCAGGCCCTCGAGCAGCTCGTGCAGGTTGCGATCGAGCCGCTCCTTGTCGCTCTCATCCGGGTTGCCCCCGGAATCCCCGGTCCCCGAGGCCGTGCCATCCATGCCACGCACTGCTACCCGGTTGCCGACGGGCCGAACCGGCTAGATCGCGCCCGAGTCGCGAGCGCCCTCGACCGTCTGGCTGAGCGTCGCCGCTGCGTCGTGCTTGGGCCGCCAGCTCAGCTCGCGTCGCGCCTTGGCCGTGTCCATGATCACCGGGATGCGCAGCGCGTGAAGCCACTCGGCCCGGGCCGGCGCGAGGGGCATCCGGTCCAGCAACTGTGCCGTCGCGTCGATCGCCGCCTTCGGCACCTTCACGCTGCGCCAGCCGAGCGCCGAGGCCACGTCGCCGATTCTCAGCTCGCCCTTCGCCGCGAGGTTGTAGACGCCGGGCTCGCCGCGGCCCACCACTGCCGCGCGCAGGGCGGTGGCGACGTCGTCGGCGTGGACGAGCTGAAGGGGGGTGCCGAAGTCGGGCAGTACCGGCGAGGGGGTGGGGAGGGCGTCGAGGGCGGTCTTCAGCGGGGACGGGAGGATCGCCGCCGCCTGCAGGTAGGGCATGCTCGTGACGAGCATCGGTGAGTCGGGGCCGCCGACGATCGACGGGCGAAAGATCCAGGCCTGCGTATCGCTGCCCTCGAGCACCTCGTCCAGGGTGCGCTCCAGCTCGGCCTTCTGCGCCGAGTAGTAGAAGCCCTCCGTCCCGCGCGGCTCGACGTCCTCGGTGAGCGGCAGCGGGTTCTCCTCGTGGAAGCCGTAGGCGGCGACCGACGACGTGTAGACCAGTCGCTCGCACCCGGAGGCGACCGTCGCCTCGAACACGTTCCGCGACCCCTCGAGGTTGATCGACCGCGTCTCGTCGCGGTCCCCGAAGATGATGAACGCCAGGTGGACGGCGACATCGGCCCCGGCGATGAAGCTCTGGACCGTCTGGGCGTCGAGGATGTCGCCCTGCACGTAGTCGGTCTTGCGCCAGCCGTAGGCCTCCGGGTCGAACGGGCTGCGGGCCATGCCGCGAATCTCGCCGACGTCCCGGGAACGCTCCAATGCGCGGATGAAGGCTCGGCCGATCTCCCCGGTCGGCCCGGTGACGGCGACGCTCAGCTTCCGCTTCGCCGCCATCAGGCCTTGTAGCCGGGGATCATCGCGGGGTCGTCCTCGTGCTCCTTGAAGAAGCGCACCATGGCGGCAGCGTAGTCGCGGAAGTTCGGGGCGCTTATGCCCAGCGGCTCGAGGATCCGAGTGGCACGCCTGGTGTCGAAGCGGACCGGGTGGTTCAGGTAGACGAGCGACTCCGGCGGCGTGCCGCCAAGCCGGTTGCGAATCGCCGGCACGCGAAGCGAGGTCGCGGCGAGGCGGGGCGAGATGCGCCCCCTCGGCTCACGCCCGGCGTACTCCATCGACAGCGTCTCGGTCAGCTCCCTCGCGCTCAGCGGGTCCGGGTCCACGAGATGGAGCGTCTGGCCCTCCGCCTCGGTCGAGGCCGCTGCAGCGGCGATCGAGTCGACGATGAAGTCCACCGGCACCGCGTTGAACGAGGCGCCCGCGCGACCGAACTGAACCACCGGGCGTCCGGCGCGCTCGGCCTCCGCGATCGTGCGCAGGATGAAGTAGGGGCCGTCGAACTTACGAGTCTCGCCGGTGACGCTGTCGCCGACGACGATCGCGGGCCGCACGATCGTGGTCGGCACTCGGTCCATCATCTCGCGCGCCCAGACCTCCGCCTGGAACTTGGTCGACTCGTAGTGGTTCTTGAACTGCTGGCCCATCACCAGCTCGTGCTCGTAGACGACCCCCGTCCGCGTCCCCGAGACGTACGCGGTGCTCACGTAGAGGAGCCGGTCGAGCGACTTGGCCGCTTCGCAGAAGTCGAGGACGTTGCCGGTGCCATCCACGTTCACGCGCTGGGCGATCTCGAGCGGCACCGCGAGGTCGTAGATCGCGGCGAGGTGGAAGACCGTCGTGACCTCGGCGGCGAGGCGCTCGTGGTCGGCGTCGGAGAGGCCGAGGCCGGGCTCGCCGATGTCGCCGGCGACCACCTCGAGGCGCTCGCCGTCGAGCTCCGCGGCTGCCTCGGTGGCCGTCTGCGCCATCCGTGGCTCGACCAGGGCCACGAGCCGGGCCTTCGCGTCCGACTCGAGCAGGCGGGCGGCCAGGCGGCTGCCGATGAATCCGGGGAAGCCGGTCAACAGAGAGGTGCTCACACGGGAAACCTATCCGCCACCCTGTAGGTTGCCCGCCGTGAGCGAGGCAGGCCCCTTAAGTTCCAGCCGAGGCCCGATGTAGCGTTCTCGTACCTAGCGCTGGCGAGTCGCCGGGCGCTCTCGGTCGCAACGAGTGGGGCCGAGTGGGGAAAGAGAAGTGGTGTCATGAGAGGTGCTGGACGGATGGTCTTTGCGGCCGTCCTACTGTTGTTTGTGGGCAGTGTCAACATCATCTACGGCATCGGCGCCATCGACAACGCGAATGTCTTTGTCGGCGACACGAGGCTCGTGTTCGATGACCTGAACACGTACGGCTGGGTGCTGATCATCCTTGGGGTAATCCAGCTCAGCGGTGGTTTCTCGCTCCTGGCCGGGAACGTTTACGGTCGGGTACTCGGCATCCTCGGAGGCAGTCTCGGTGCGCTTAGCGCGCTGGTGTCGATGGGCGGGGCGAACCCGTGGTGGTCACTCGCGGTATTCGCCCTGTGCGTGTACGTGGTCCACGGGATCATCATCTTCGGCGAGGACGAGGACACCCGAAACACCCGAGTCTGAGAACGTCGCGGGGCGCCCGCCATCCGGCAGGCGCCCCGCGCCACATCAGAAGGCGAACGTCGAGGGGTCGGCCTTCGGCGACTTCGTTCGTGATTCGCTGCATCAGCCCGCGGAAGCGGGTGGAGCTCCGGGATAGACGATCGGCTTGCCGTTGTTGATCACGGCGACCGACAGTGCGCGCTCGGGATCCGCCCAGGAGAGGATGTTGGTGAAGCCCAGGTGTCCGAACGCGTGCTGGGTGTCGTTGCCGTAGAGGCTGATCCGGGATGCGCCGAGCATCAGCCCGTACGAGAAGCGGGTGGGGAAGCCGAGCGAGAAGTCGAACTCCAAGTGCGACTGTTCCGTGAGCGCGTGCGCGGATCGTCTGCGGCTTCATCACCCGGACGCCGTCCAGTTCGCCGCCGCAGCGCATGAGCTCGTAGAAGCGCGACAGCTCGTTCGCGGTCGTGACCACGTTCGCGGCCGGGACGATCGCCGTCATGAACCGATCGTCGTTCGTCGAGGCCACGAGATCGTCGAGCGGCTTCCCGAACGCCCGGGTCAGCAGGTTCGACAGAGGCGGCAAGGTCGGCGGCCCGGTGATGTAGTTCAGCGCCACCGCGCCCGTGTCCTCGGGCGCGACCCCGTAGTTGGTCCAGCGGAAGCCGAGGGGGTCGAGGATCTCCTCGGCCAGCACCGTGCGGATGTCCTTGCCGGGACGTCCGGTGGATGACCTCACCCAGGATGTAGCCGCCCGAGACGGCGTGGTAGGCGAGCTGCTGTCCGGCCTTCGCGAATGGCTTCGCGTCGCAGAGCAGCTCGACCAGGAACTCACGGTCGGTGGCGCGGTCGAGGTCCAGCGCTTCGCTGGGAAGGTTCGGGACCCCCGCCCGGTGCGCGAGCACGTGCGCGATCGTGATTCCCCCTTGCCGTTGCGCTCGTAGCCCGGGATGTACTCGGAGACCGGCAGCTCGATGTCCAGCAGCCCGCGCTCGTGGCAGAGGTGGGTCACGAACGCGGTTATCGCCTTCGCACCCGAGTAGATCGTGAACGGCGTCGCGGGCGTCGCGGGCTCCTTCTCGGCGTCGTCTGAGTCCTTCGGGCCGTTGCCTCGCGCGTGGCCGATGGCACGGTCGAGCACCACCTTCCCCTCGCGGCGGACGCAGACCTGGAGCGCGGGGTGGGCCCCGCTGCGGTACCAGGAGACGGCGTCCTTCCAGATCCGCTCGACGGCGTCGGCGCCCATGCCCGCGTCGCCCGGATCGGCCTCCTCGCCAACGGTCGTGACCGCCTCGAGGTCGTCGGGGATCCTGATCCGGCGCAGGGGATCGGAGACGAACGGCAGTCGCGGCAGCGAAGGAGGGGCGATGGATGCAGCCTAGATGCGCGGCCGGGAAGGAGGTCGCGGGGAGGGAGGCCTAAAGACTCGACAACGCGGTTCCAACGGCAAAGCCCACGACCGCGATGAGCCCGGCCGGACGGCCTCCCTTTTCCCTTGCCTCAGGGATCATCGAGTCGGTCAGCATCACCAGCAACGCGCCGGCAGCGAAGCCGTTGATCCCGGCCTGGAAATCCGGGGAGACCGATTCGGCGATCCCGTACCCGACGCCACTGGCCAGGGTGCAGATGACTGCGACCAGGAGAAACAGCCTGAAGATTGTGGCGCGTGTCATGCCTGCTGCCTCCATGTCGCTTCCTGCGCCGATGCCCTCCGGCAGGTTGGAGACGAAGATCGCCACCAACAGAGCCACGCTGATCGGTTCCCCTCCGGCGAGGCCGATGCCCAGGACCGCCTGCTCAGGGACACCGTCGAGAAAGGCCCCGAGCGCAAGGCTCGTTCCGGAGTCGCCACCCGCCGCGCCAGGCGCGCGCTTGTCGCGGCGCTCGAGTATGCCATCGAAGGTGAAGTAGGTCAGCGCGCCAAGCGCGAGCCCGGTCGCGACTGCCCCCGCGCTGCCAAGCCTGAGCCCCTCCTCGGCGAGCTCGAGGCTCACCGCGCTGATCAGAGCACCGGCGCCGAAGGCCAGGATGAGGCCGATCGGACGCGGCTCCCAGTTGCGCACGAATGCCAGCCCCACGCCGATCACCAACGACGAGGCCGCCAGCGCGCCCCAACCCAGTGCAGCGCCCACCTCAGATCTCCGCCGCCGTCATCGCAGCTCAAGCCTAATCCCAGCGTGGGTAGCATCGGTCGGGTGAGCGCACCGTCGCAGCGGGTCTCGCTGGGCGACCGCGTCGAGCGGGAGCTGGAGGACCGCTTCGACATCGAGCGCGAGCTCGAGCTCGAGCGAAGCCAGGAGGAGCCGGGCGCACCGCAGCCGAGCCTGCGCCGAACGGTCTTCTGGCTGGCCGTGACCGGGATCTCGCTCTACCTCGTCGCCCCGGGGCTGATCGACGTCCTCGGGTCGGCCGACGAGCTGGGCACGATCCAGCCACTTTGGTTCGCCGCGATGGCCGTGCTCCAGGTTCTCTCGCTCGTCTGCCTGTGGGAGGTGCAGCGGATCGCGCTCGCGGACCCTCCGTGGTCCCCGGTCGCCGAGTCCCAGCTTGCCGGCAATGCCCTCTCCAAGATCGCCCCCGCGGGCGGGGCTGTCGGCGGCGCCCTGCAGTACCGGATGCTGGTGGAGCGCGGGGTGGACCGGGCGCGAGCGGCGACCGGGGTGACCGCTGTGAACCTGCTCACGTTCGCCGTCGTCCTCGCCCTGCCGGTTCTGGCCATTCCGACGTTCCTGCGCGGCGCGGTCGACCGCGGCCTCGTGGAGGCCACCCTGATCGGGGTGGTCGTGTTCGTCGTGCTGCTGGCGGTCTCGATCGCACTGCTCGCCTTCGACCGGCCGCTGTGCTGGGTCGGGGGCAGGGTCCAGGCGATCCGCAACCGGCTGCGGCGAAGCTCGGAGCCGATCCGCCATCTTCCGGATCGCCTCCGTCGTGAGCGCGACCGGCTGCTGGCGACGCTCGGCCCGCGCTGGAAGCTGGCGCTGGCCGCCACGGTGGGGCGCTGGGCCTTCGACTATCTGACGTTGCTGGCCGCGCTCGCGGCCGTCGGCTCGACTCCCAAGCCGGCACTGGTCCTGCTGGCATTCTGCGCCGCCCAGGTCCTGGCGCAGGTGCCCGTCACGCCCGGCGGCCTGGGCTTCGTCGAGGCCGGTCTCACCGCCACGCTCGCGCTGGCCGGAGTGGGGGCGGGGAACGCCGTGCTCGCGACCCTGGCCTATCGCCTGTTCTCCTACTGGCTGCCGCTGCCGGTCGGTTTCGGCGCCTACGCGCTCCACCGCAGGAAGCTGGCCCGCGCGGCCGCGTGAGGGCTACGCGGAGACTGTGTCCCCTGACCACGACGCCGACCTTGTCCAGGTCGAGGAGGAGCTCGAGAAGGCGATGACGCGCGCCAACAAGCTCATCGAGGAGCAGCTCGATGCCGACGCCGATGAGCTCAGGCGTGAGATCGATGCCGCTGCCCAGGGGCAGCACGGCTAGAGCGACACGCGGGGTGCGGGTCACCTCCGTAGGTTCTCGCTCCATCGGCGCCGCCGTGGCGCGCGGTTGGCGCTGGAACCAATCTGCATAACGGTCGGCGAGCGGGGCGGCGGTGAGGCCGTGGGCGAAGACGGAGAGTCCCACGGTGATGTAGGTCGCCTGAACGATCAGGTGCTCGTGTGGAAGCTGGGACTCCTCGATCAGGATCACGGCGAAGACGATCGACGCGAGGCCGCGGGGCCCGAACCAGCCGAGGAACCCGACCGTCGGGATTCGCGCGTGCGAGCCCAGCATTCCGATCGCGACCGGAACCATTCGCAGCACCGTCAGGCTGAGCATGGCGTAGAGGGCGAGCTCCCAGCTCAGCTCCCCCAGCGCGGGGCCCAGCAGGATCGCCCCGAAGAGGACGAAGGTGACCCCGTTCAGCACCCCTGACACCTCCTCCGTGAGCCGGTTGTCCTCCTCGGGATCGCGCTGGAGCGCGAGGCGAAACACCATCCCCGCCACGAACGCGGCGATGAACCCGGATCCGCCGAGCCCGCTGGCGATGCCGTAGGCCAGCGCGGCACCGGCTGCCGGGATCACCTGATGCCAGGTGCCGGTGATCAGGTCCCTCCGGCCGGCGTAGATGAGGACGGACGCCACAAGCAGCCCCGCGGCCACCCCGCCGATGATCCCGAAGCCGATCTCCTCGAGCAGGAGCGTCCCGGCACTCCGGCCCTCAGCGATCTCGGATTCCACATCCGCGACCGCAACGGCGGCGAAGAGCAGCGGCACGCAGATCCCGTCGTTCAGCCCGCTCTCGACGTTCAATCCCTGCCGGATACGTTCCGGCACACGGGGCTCGGTGACGACCGCCTGGCCCAGGGCGGCGTCGGTCGGCGCCAGGATCACCGCCAGGATCAGCGCCTCGCCTGCCGTGATCTGATCGAAGATCAGCGCGGCCGCTACCGCCCCGAGGCCGATCGTGAGCGGCAAGCCGATCCCGAGCAGGCGGAGGGGCACCGAGATCTCGCGCCGCAGGCCGCCGAAGTCGATCCGCGAGGCGTCGGAGAACAGCACGAGTGCCAGCGTTGCCTCCGCCAGCGTTCTCACGGTTGCGCCGGTGCTCGAGATGTCGACCGCGTCAAGGACCTCCGGGCCGATCAGCAGCCCGAACGACACGAACAGGATCGCCGGCGTGATCGGCGATCCGGATATGCGCTTGGAGATGGCGGCAACGCCGATGAGCACCAGCGCCAGGATCGCCAGAGACCACCCCATGCGCGGGACCTAACCCACCGCCTGCAGGCCGCCTACTCCGCTTCCGTTTCGATCGGGATGCGACCGTCCTCGGCGGCCTGCAGCAGGGCCTGGTAGTCGTCCTCGTTCTGATTCGCGTAGGCGTCGGCGAAGTCCGCCATCGCCTCATCGAAACGGCTCCCGCCGCCGAGGTACGAGGCGATCGCGATCCGGTCGCCGGTGCGCGCGTGGGCACGCGCGAGGATCGCCCCGCAGATCTGCGCGTAGGCGTTCAGCGCAGCGGGCGACATCAGCTCGACCTGCGCCGAGGCTTTCTGGTCCCAGAGCTGGCGTACGTAGAAATCTCGCTTCTTGCCGTCCGGCCCGGTCGCCCTCAGCCAGCCGAGGAAGATGTCGCTTGCGGCCTGGGTCAGTCGCTGGCCCTCGACCACGCGCTGGCCCTGCTCGGCGTACACGGTCGGCGCCGTGTAGGGCTCGAGCACGGATGGCTGCGCCTCCTTGATCTGAAGGAACAGCGGGTCGTTTTCGTCACGTCCGAGCAGGAGCGCTATCCACGCCCGGGTCCCGACGCTGCCGACCCCCACGACCTTTCGCGCGACGTGGACCAGGCGGTAACGGTCCAAGAGATGCCGGCGGTCCGCGATCAGACTGTCGCGATACCCCTCGACGATGGCGCCGAGGTTGCTTACGGCAGCATCGAGCTCCTTACCCGAGGCCATCTCCTCCAGCGGGACGAGCACGGGAGGATCGCTTCGGATCCGCAGCTCGCCGTCAACCCGCTCTGTGAGCTTCGAGAACGCGCGCATTCGATCCTTGCGACGGGCCTTGGCGACGTTGCGCTCGAACCGCTTGATGTCCTTGCTGCTGACTCCTCCCTGGAAGTGCTGGCGGATCTGGTCTACGTCCACCCGCCGGTACCAGACGTCGAGATTGCTGAACTCGGCGAGGCGACGCATGTTGTCCCGATAGTCCTCGATCAGCGGTGAGCACGATCTTGCGCCGCACGGAGCCGGAGAAGCCACGGTCGCGGCCCGCGATCTCGAAGCTGGCGGCGAGCCGCTTGAGGTCCCACTCCCACGGACCGGGGAGGGTCTCGTCGAAGTCGTTGATGTCGACGACCAGGCCACGATCGGGCGACGCATAGCCGCCGATGTTCGAGAGATGGGCGTCTCCGCACGCCTGGACCCAGAGGCCCGAGCTCGGCGTGGCCGCCAGGTCGGCGGCCATGATCGCCGCGGCGCCCCGGTAGAAGGTGAACGCGGAGACGAGCATGCGGCCGTACCGCAGGGGGACGAGCTCGGCGACGCGATCCGCCGCCTGGCCCTCCAGCACATCGACCGGGTCGGGGCGATCGGCAGCCGGGGTCCATTCGCCGTGGCTGGAGCGCGGCGCCAGCTCTCGTGCCGCCTTGCCGGCCGCTGCGCGCTCGCTCGGCGAGAGGTCCGGGGGAGGTCGGTGGGGGGTGGCGTGGTCGCGGTGGCCATCACCACTTCAGTTCGATCTCGAGCTCGCGCTCGTCGGAGTCCACCTCGAGCTCCACCTTGAGCTCGACCTCGTCCGGGACGTAGACGGTCATCGACATCCCGCCCTGCTCGAACTTGACGTCGTTGCCCTTGGCGAGCATGGTCGCGAGCTTCCGCAGCCGGCTCACGACCTCGGCGCGGCTGACCTTCTCCTTCTGCTCGATCTCGACGATGTCCATCAGGTCTCCTTCTGTTGTGGTTTGAATGCGATCCGCGCGAGCGCGCGCAGGCCGTCGCCGAAGCCCTCGGGCAGATACGCCGACGGCGAGGCACCGGGATGCTGCGGCGCGATTCGCACCCGCAGGACGCCCGGGCGGATGGTGAAGCGAAGGGGAGGCTCGAGCTCGACCGCTTCGCCGTCGATCCCGGCCGGAACCGGGGCGTCGGCATCGACCTCGAAGGTCTGTGCGCTCCACGCCCGCACCGGTTGCTGCGGCAGCCGCCCGCCCTCTCCTTGGCCCCTGGGCGCCCCGGCGACCGTGATCCCCAGCAGGCCGTCGTCGATCTTCGGCCGGGTTCCGGAGCCGACCTGGCGCCCGAGCCGGTAGCGGTTGTTCGAGACCAGGATCATGGCGCCGGAGTGATGCTCATGGCCGTCGGGGCCCGTCCAGCGCAGGTCGAGCCCCGGCCCGGAGGGGCCGAGGGCGTCCGGCACCGTGTCGATCAGCGTGCGGATCTTGGCGTCGCGGTAGCCCTCGCGCTGCACGGCCTCGGCGTAGAGGCCGAGCGAGACGTTGTTGACGAAGACCTGCCCGTTCACCTCGGCGAGATCGACGCGGCGCTCGCCTCCCGCCACGAACGCATCGAGCGCGCCGACGACGTCGTCGCGATCCACCCCCAGGTCGAGGGCGAAGTGGTTTCGCGTCCCGGACGGAATGCATGCGTACGGAAGGTCGAGCTCCGAGGCGACCGCGGCGACGATCGCCTGCGACCCGTCGCCGCCGGCCATCGCGAGGCGCGTCCGCGCCGCGGGCGACGGCATCCCTGGCGATCGTCTCGAGGTCGTGGCCGAGGGTCAGCTCGATCGCCTCGATCCCGCGCGCCCGCGCCTCGTCCGCGACGTTGAACCTCTCGGCCTTGCCGCCGCCGGACTTCGGGTTGAAGATCAGGACCGGGTGCTCGGGCGCCGACACGGACGCCAGCTGTGTGCGCTGGCTCACCGCGGCCCGTGCGCAGGCGCCGGCCGCCAGGACCCCGCCGACGATCAGCGCGACCTCGATCGCGCGGTCGTTCACGACGAGCAGGACCGCCGCGGCGAGCGCGACCGCCCCCAGCGCGAGGCCGGCGATTCGGGCCGCGCCGCGCCGCAGGATTCCGTACCAGCCGGCCAGCACCGCAACGCACACCAGGCCGAGGACCGCCAGGCCCTGCGGGAACTCCTGGACGACCACGATCAGCGCGAGGGCCAGGGCGGCGAACAGGAACAGCAGCGCTGCCGGCTGCCGCGAGCCGTCTGCCGGTCATAGGATCATCAGCCTCCATGAACTCCGCCGACGCCGCCCCCGAGCCACCGCCGCAGCCCGCCTGGCTCCGCGATGCCGAGCGCGTCGACCTCGCCGTCTACGCCGCGATCGCACAGACGCCGACGCCGGCGCTCGACACTGCGATGTCCCGCCTCACGCCGCGGCGGACTACTCGAAACTGTCGCTCGCGGCAGCCGGGATGCTCGCCGCCCTCGGTGGACGGCGTGGACGGCGTGCCGCAAGGGACGGCCTCGTCTCGGTCGGGGTCACCGCGGCCGTGGCGAACCTCGCGCTGAAGCCGCTCGGGGGCCGCCGGCGCCCGGACCGCGTGGCCGAGCACGTCCCGCTCGCGCGGCAGACGAGGATGCCGGGCTCGACCTCGTTCCCCTCCGGCCACACCGCCGCCGCCTTCGCCTTCGCGACCGGAGTGGGTCACGTGCTGCCGGTGATCTCGATCCCGCTCCAGGGGCTCGCCGCGCTGGTCGGGTACTCGCGCGTGCACACCGGGGTGCACTACCCCGGCGACGTCCTCGTCGGCGCCCTCGCCGGGACCATCCTGGCCCGGCTGACCACGCACGCGCTGGATAACGGCTAGAGGCCACATATGCGGATCCAACCCTACGCCTCCATCGTCAGGCGTCATCACCCAGTGCGGGTGAAATGGATCGATGAGCCTGAGCGTGCGTGCCCCCGGGCTAGTAGCCGACGCCCGTCTTGACCTTGGCACGCTCGGCCTCGGACACGCCGCCCTTCTTCTCCAGCGTCGCCACCGCCTCGGCGATGTCGTCCGCAAGGGTCTCGACCTGGGAGCGGATGAGGTTGAGCTTGACGAGCGCGCGCAGCATGTTCACGTGCTCGGCATTCGGCGGCATGGTGTACGCGGGCAGCATCCAGCCGCGCTCGGCGGAGAGCTGCCAGGCGACGTCGAACTCATCGTAGGGGCGCTCGTCGGCGAGCTTGAAGGCGATCAGCGGCAGCTGCTCTTCGCCGGCGCCCACGATCTCGAAGGGGCCGATGTCGGCGATTCGGTCCGCCAGCCTCCCGGCGTTCTTCTGCATGGTGTCCATGAGGTATGTGTAGCCGCGGCGGCCGAAACGGATGAAGTTGTAGTACTGGGCCAGCACCATCGCCGAGCCCGTCGAGAAGTTCAGTGTGAACGTCTTGTCGACCTTGCCGAGGTAGTTCTCGAGGAAGACGAGGTCGTCGGGCAGGTCCTCCTCGCCGCGGAAGATCAGCCAGCCGATACCGGGATAGACGAGGCCGAACTTGTGGCCGGATACGTTGATCGAGCGCACCTGCTCGAGCCGGAAGTCCCACTCCGAGTGCGGGAAGAGGAACGGCCATACGAAGCCGCCCGAGGCGGCGTCCACATGCAGGGGGACGTCGAGACCCTGCGTGTCACGCATCTCGATGAGCATGTCGTTGATGCCGACGATGTCGTCGGCATGACCCGTGAACGTGGTGCCGAGAACGGCCGCGACGCCGATCGTGTTCTCGTCGACGTGCGGGTGCACGTCCTCCGGCCCGATCGTGAACTTGTCGGGCTGGAGCGGAACGATGCGCGGCTCGACGTCGAAGTAGCGGCAGAACTTCTCCCAGACAACGTGAACGTCGCCGCCGAAGACGAGGTTGGGGTTGGCCGTGTCCTTGCCGGCGGCTTCGCGGCGCTGGCGCCAGCGCCACTTCAGCGACAAGGCGCCGAGCATGATCGCCTCGGAGGAGCCCTGGGTTCGGGCCCCGGTGGTCTCGCCGGGCGCGTGGTAGAGGTCGGCGAGCATTCGGATGCAGCGCTGCTCGATCTCGGCCGTGCGTGGGTACTCCGCGTGGTCGATGAAGTTGCGGTGGAGGTTCTCGGCGATGATCTGCTGAACCTCGGGCTCCATCCATGTGGTGACGAAGGTGGCGAGATTGCGTTCCGGGATCCCGTCCAGCACGATCTCTTCGAGGATCAGCCGCATCGCCTCCAGCGGCGGCGAGGCGACGTCGGGGAACTCGTTGTCCGGGACCTCCTCGAGCAGGAAACGGTGCCGGTGAACGCCGCTGAGTAGGTCCTCCTCGGAACCTTCCACGCCGCCTCTCCTTCTCGTCAGTCGCCGCTGCTCAGCCGAGCAGCTTCGCCTTCTGGGCGGCGAACTCCTCGTCCGTCAGCGCGCCGCTGTCGTGCAGCTCGGCGAGGTCCTTGAGCTGAGCGATCGGGTCGGGTGCCGGAGCGGCCGCCGCGGCAGGCGCCTCTTCGTACTGCTGCTGCGGATTCTGCTCGGCCCACTTGGATGCCTGGCGGCGGGAGACGTTGTTGCTTACGTGCGTCGCGGTGCCGGCGATCACTGCCGTGCGGGCGACGCCTCTGAGCAAACCTGGCATGAGCTACTCCTTCTCTCTCCAATTCAGGACGCCGTGCCGGCGCCTTCGGCTTCCTCGAGCGCGGCGAGGATGGCCTGGACAGGGATCCGCCCACTGGCGACCAGCTGGCCGCCCGAGCGGCGAACGGCGCTCGCGAACGGGCCCGCCCAGCTGTTCTCGTAGACGAGCACGGCGGCCGAGGTTCCGGGCTCGAGCGCCGTCGCGGCCTCCTCGATGTCGTCGTCGCCGAGCAGCCCCGAGGACGCGCCCTCGAAGACCTTCATCTCCGGCACCTCCTCGCCGACGTCGGCGATCTCGAGGCCCGCGACGTTGCCGTCCTCGTCCTTGGTGATGAAGGCCATGTCGAGGACGCGGATCAGACCGCGATCGACCAGGTCCACCAGGTACGGGACTGCCTCTCCGGTCGGCTGGCGGCCGGGCCATTCGACCAACAGGTAGTCGATCGGGCCCATCTCGTCGAGTTCTTCCATGTTCATGGGCGCTCCTCCGAAGATTGGTGTGGAGCTCGATCCTATTCAGATCCAGCCGGGAGGGCGGATCCGCCGCGCCCACCTACCCAGCCGCGCGCGGCCGCATACGATTGGCGGCGATGACCGCGGGGAGCCAGCCGTCAGGACGCACGAGTGGCCTGTCCACGGTCCTGAGGGTAATCGTGGTCTGGCTGCTGACGGCGGCCGCGCTCCACCTGATGAGCGCCATCCTCCCGGGCTTCGTGATCGAGGGGGAGGGCAGCGCCCTGCTCGCCGCGGCCGCGATCGGCCTCGTGAACGCCCTGGTCTGGCCGCTCGTGATCCGCATCGCGCTGCCGTTCACGGTGCTGACTCTGGGCCTGGGGGTCCTCGCCCTGAACGGCCTCGTCGTGTACGGGATCTCACTGCTCGAGCCCGGGATGCACGTGAACAGCGTCGGGGCGGGGATAGCGGTCGCGATCGGGATCACCGTCGTCAACACGCTGGCGACGTCGCTGCTGGCGATCGACGACGACGACTTCTACTACCGCAACGTCCTCAAGCGCCAGGCGCGCCGCCACGGGGCGCCCGCGGGCGAGACCGACGTGCCCGGCGTCTACTTCCTCGAGATCGACGGGCTCGCCCACGCGGTCGTTCAGCGCGCGATTCGCGACGGGCACCTGCCGACGCTCGCGAGCTGGATCCGCGACGGGGGCGCACACGCTGCTTCGGTGGGAGACCGACTGGTCCTCGCAGACCGGCGCCTGCCAGGCGGGGCTGCTGCACGGGTCGAACGAGGACATGCCGGCCTTCCGCTGGTGGGAGAAGGACCGCGGCAAGCCGATCGTCACCAACCACCCGAAGGACGCCGCCGAGATCGAGCGCCGCCACTCCGACGGGCAAGGGCCTGCTGCACGAGGACGGCGCGAGCCGCGCGAACATCCTCTCCGGCGACGCCCCGCACACGCTGCTGACGATGAGCACCGTGACTCGACCGCGATCGGCCGGGCCGCATCGGGCAGGACTACTACGCCTACTTCGCCAACCCCTACAGCGTCACCCGCACGATCATGCTGATGATCGGCGACATCGCCCAGGAGCTCTACTTCGCCGCCCAGCAGCGCCGGCGCGACATCCGGCCGCGGATCAAGCGGAACGTTCTCCTACGCGCTCGTGCGCGCCTGGGGGACGGTCATCCAGCGCGACCTCCAGGTCGCCGCCGTGATCGGCGACCTCTACGCGGGCCGGCCCGTCGGCTACACGACCTTCCTCGCCTACGACGAGGTCGCGCACCACTCCGGGGTCGAGCGCGTCGACGCGCTGGCGACGCTGCGCCGCGTCGACAGGCAGATCGCGCGGATCGCCGCGGCCGCGGCGGACGCGGAGCGCCCGTACCACCTGGTCGTGCTCTCCGACCACGGCCAGTCGCAGGGCGAGACCTTCCTGGACCGCTACGGCGAGAGCCTCGAGGACCTCGTCTCGCGCGGCGTGCAGCGCCGAGTCGGTCGAGGCCCAGGACGCCCACAGCGACGAGTCGCTCAGCTACCTCGGGGCCGGCCTGACCGAGGCGGGCGGCTCGGAGGGCATGCTCGGGCCGCGGGGTCCGGGCCGTGACCCGCGGCAAGCGCGTCGACGGCGAGGTCCACCTCGGCGACGAGGGGCCGCCAGCCCGAGGCGACGACGGCGACGAGCTGCCGGAGCTGTCGGTGATGGCCTCCGGCTGCCTCGGGCTGATCACGTTCCCGCGGGAGCCCGGCCGGGTCAGCCTCGAGCGGATCGAGGAGCTCTACCCGGCGCTGATGCCGGCGCTGCTCGAGCATCCCGGGCATCGGCTTCGCGCTCGTCCGCTCCGAGCGCGCACGGCGCGGTCGCGCTCGGCGCGCGAGGGCGTCCACCGACCTGGACTCGGGCGAGATCGAGGGCGAGGACCCGCTCGCCCCGTTCGGCCCGAACGCGGCCCACCACGTCCGCCGGACCGACGGCTTCGAGCACTGCCCCGACATCGTCCTCAACAGCACCTACTGGGAGGAGACCGACGAGGTCGCGGCCTTCGAGGAGCTGGTCGGCTCGCACGGCGGGATGGGCGGCGAGCAGTCCTATCCGTTCGCACTCGCCCCCAGCGACTGGGCGATGCCGGCCGAGCCCGTCGTCGGGGCCGAGGAGATGCACCGGTATCTGCGGCGGTGGCTCGCCGACCTCGGCCACGACTCATACCGGGATACGGTGGTGTCCCAATGACCTTCGCAAAGCTCCTTCCGATGGCGTTCGTGATGATCGCCGGACCGCAGATCCTGAGCGCGATCTTCCTCGCGACGACGGAGCAACTGGAGGCGCAACTCGCTCGCCTATGTGGCCGGTGCGTCGCTTTCGATCACGGCGATCGTCACCCTCGCGTACCTCCTCATCCACACCGCCAGGAGGACAGCGGGCCGAGCAACGCGATCTACGGGGTCATCCTCGTGCTGCTCGTGCTCGCGGCGATCCATACCTATCTCGGGCGCAAGGAATCGGAGCCGCCGAAGTGGATGGGGAAGCTCCAGGACGCGTCGCCATCGTTCTCGTTCAAGCTCGGCTTCCTCCTGCTCGGGGTGTTCCCGACGGACATCCTCACCTCGGTGGCGGTCGGCTCGTACGCCGGGAACCACGGCGACGCGTGGTGGCATGTGCTGCCCTTCATCGGGCTCACCCTGTTCCTCCTCGCGCTGCCGATGCTCCTGATCCTCGCGTTCGGCGAGCCGCGCTCAGGCCTTCCTGCCCAAGGCCCGCGACTGGATGAACAACAACTCCTGGATCGTCGGCGAGGTCGTGATCGGGCTGTTCATCCTCATCACGCTGAACAGCCTCGTCTAGGCGGAGCTCGGGATCCGCGCAGATGAGTTCCGACGCGCCGGATCCGGGCAAGACCTTCGCACTGGTCGAGGGCAGGCTGGGTCGTCGGCAGCTCACCGCTCGGCGGGCGGCCGCCGTGATCAGCGTCGTGACGATCGTCCTCACCCTGGCGGGCGGACTCCTGATCCGAGTCGCCGACCCCGACAGCTTCCCGACCATCGGGTCTGGCCTGTGGTGGGCGATCCAGACGCTGACGACGGTCGGTTACGGCGACATCGTGCCGGCCAGCACGCGCGGGGAAGCTGATCGCAACGATCGTGATGATCAACGGGATCGCGTTCCTGACGGTGATCACCGCCGCCGTCACCGCGTCGCTGATCGATCAGTTGCGGCGACGTCGAGCGCCAGGCGAGCCGGACGCCGAGGGCGCCGACGCGGCCGTCATGGAGAAGCTCGACGAGATCAGCGGCCGCCTCGACGAGATCGAGAGCGCCGTCGGGCTCCGGCGGCAGGACCGCGGCCCTAGTGCTGCGGGCTCGATGGTGAGCGAGGGAGAGCACGGCCGGGGTCGCGCCGCCGCCACCGGGATCATCCTGGCCACGCTGGCCTCTGGGCAGTTCGTGATGGCCCTGGACACCACCGTGATGAACACGGCCATCGCGACCGTCGCCGACGACGTCGACTCCACGGTGACCGGCATCCAGACGGCGATCACCCTCTACGCGCTGGTGATGGCCTCGCTGATGATCACCGGCGGAAAGCTCGGTGCGATCCTGGGCCGGAAGCGCGCGTTTTCGATCGGCTGCGTGATCTACGCCTGCGGCTCGCTGACGACCTCGCTGGCGCCCAACCTGACCGTGCTGATGATCGGCTGGTCGTTTCTCGAGGGCCTCGGCGCGGTGCTGATCATGCCGGCGATCGTCGGCCTGGTCGCGTCGAACTTCGGGCGCTCCGAGCGTCCGCGCGCCTATGGGCTCGTGGCCGCCGCCGCCGCGATGGCCGCTGCCCTCGGCCCGGTGATCGGCGGTGCGTTCACGACCTATGCCTCCTGGCGCTGGGTGTTCGCGGGCGAGGTGGTGATCATCCTGGGGATCCTCGTCCTGGCGCGGCGGATGAACGACACGCCGGCCGAGGAGGGCGTGCGCCTGGACCTCGGCGGCACGGTGCTTTCGGCGCTGGGCCTCGGCCTGATCGTCCTGGGCATCCTGCAGGTCGGGCACGTGGGGCTTCGTCCAGCCCAAGCCCGACGCCCCGGAGCTGCTCGGGCTCTCGCCTGTGATCTGGATGATCCTGGGAGGCGGTGTCGCGCTGGCCCTGTTCCTGCTCTGGGAGAACCGGCGCATCGAGCGGGGTCAGGGCGCGCTGATCGACCCGGCGATGCTGCGCAACCTCCAGCTGCGAAACGGCGTCATGTCGTTCCTGTTCATGTTCATGGTCCAGGCGGGGCATGTTCTTCGCCGTTCCCCTGTTCCTGTCGGTCGCCCTCGGGCTGTCGGCGATCGAAACCGGAGTGCGCCTGCTGCCGCTCTCGCTCTCGTTGCTGCTCTTCGCCGCGGGGATCCCGAAGCTGTGGCCGCACGTCTCTCCGCAGCGGGTGGTCCGCCTTGGATTCGTCTCCCTGTTCGCCGGCCTGGTGCTGCTGGTCGCCCTGCTGGACGTCGGGGCGGGCCCGGAGATAATCACCTGGCCGCTGCTTCTGGCCGGCGCCGGCCTCGGCGCGATGGCGTCACAGCTCGGAAGCGTGACCGTCTCGTCGGTTCCCGACGAGCAGAGCGGCGAGGTCGGCGGGCTTCAGAACACGGGCACCCAGCTCGGCGCTGCGATCGGCACCGCGCTCGCGGGCGCCGTGCTGATCTCGGCGCTGACCGCCTCGTTCTTCACCGGCATCCAGGAGAACCCAGCCGTTCCGGAGAGCGTCGCCGCGCAGGCGGAGATCGAGCTGGCAGGGGGCGTCGAGTTCGTCTCCGACGATACTCTGGAGGCCGCGCTCTCCGATGCAGACGTGCCCGCTTCGACGGCCGACGCGATCGTGGAGACCAACGAGCAGAGCCGGATCGACGGATTGCGCGTCGCGATGTCGCTCCTGGCCATCCTGTCGCTCATCGCGTTGGTATTCACCAGGGGGATCCCCAAGGTGCAGCCGGGGGAGCAGTCGGGCGTGAACCCGGCCCCGGCCTAGGTTCCGCCGAGGATCCGCTTCTTCTCGGCCGCCAGCTCCTCGTCGGTGAGGACGCCGGACTCGCTTCAGGCTGGCCAGCTTCTCGAGCTCGGCGACCCTCGCGTCCCCAGGGGCGGCAGCGGCTGGTGCCGAGACACGCCGCTCGCGCGACTCGCGCATCCGCTCGGCGATCCCGTGGGCGATCCCCGCAGGTGACCCGGTCGTGACGTGATCCGGGAACTCCCGGATCACCTGGCGTCGAAGCATCTCTGTCCCGAGCACCGCGAGGATGACCAACAGCAGCGAGGGGACCAGCCTGTGCGTAGCGATCACGGGGTCCCACCAGAACAGCAACAGCAACAGCGTGGCGAGCCCGCCGTAGGCGTAGCCCGGCTGGCGCAGATAGGGGGTGAGCCCGCGGCGGATCGAGGTCGCCACACCGGTCGGGCCGGCGAGCCAGGCGGCGAGCACGAGCACGATCCCGTAGAGGACGATCGACTGGCCCGTCTCGAGGATCAGCGAGGTGCCGATCTGGTAGGTGGAGCTGACCGCCGCATCGGACGATGCGACCTCGCTCAGCGAGCCGACGACGAGGTTGCCGGCCGCACCGCGGGCAAAGAGGACGACGATGCCGACGAAGATGAAAGAGAAGCCGACGGCGCGCAGGGTTTCGCGGCGGCGAGCGCCGGCGAGCGCGATCGCGGCCGCGTAGAGGAGCAGGACGAGCGCGGTGAGCACGTAGCCGACCGTCTGCAAGAGGTTGAGGCCCTTCTGGGCGGCGTCGAGCTCGCTCGACTTCATGATCTCGATCGAGCTCGCCTCCGGTGGCAGCTTCGCGGCCACGTCCGGCAACCCGAGTTCCGCGGTCACCGACGCGACCACCGAGGTGAGGTCGAGCGTCACCACCCCGCTGGTGGTCGAGACGAACTTGCCCTCGTCGTCGATCAGCGCGATCAGCTTGCTTTGCGCCGCTGCACTCGCGTCGACGAAGAGCTGCTGAACTTTTGGCTCGGAGAGCGCCTTGGCGACGAGGTCGTCGGCGCCGCTGCGAACCGCTCCGGAGATCGGGCCAGCGAGCGGCGCGAGCTGCGGGGGAAGCCGATCGGCGAGCCGTGCCTCGACGTCGACGTTGTCGAAGATCGCGGTGACGATGAAGGTGTTGAGGGCCGACTGGATGTCGGCGTCCTGGATCAGCTGCTCGCTGGTCGTGGTCCAGGTCTCGGTCTCGAGCAGCTGGCGCTTGGCCCAGAGCGCGAACACCGACACGATGCCGATCACCGTCGCGAGGACGATCAGGATGATCGGAACGGCGCGCCTCGGGCGCCTCTCGCCGTTATCAGGGGTCGTCGCCATCGTTCTCCTCCTCGGGCGGAGGCTCTTCGGCCCCCGCTTGTTCGTTGTCCCTCGCTCGCGTCGAGGTCATCGGAGATTCGCACACCCGCGGAGACGAGGGGCGCGGCCAGGACCAGGCCGACGGTCCCGAACAGGGCGCCGCCGGCGATCGTGACGATCAGCACCGCCAGCGGGTGGATGCCCGAGCGCGGCACCCATGGCGAACGGCTGGACCGCCTGCTGGAGGACACCGTTGGCGAGGAACTGGACGACGATCATCCCGGCGGCGGCCTCCGGCCCGGCCCCGCCGAGGGCCAGCAGGACGGAGAAGGTGGCGGCGGCCCAGGCCCCGAGGTAGGGGATGTAGCCGCCGATGAAGGTGACCGCGGCGATCGTGCCGACGAGCGGGCACGCCGAGGATCAGCGCGCCAACCGTGACGACCACGGCGTTGAACGCCGCCACGATCGTGACGCCCAGGAAGTAGCCGCGCAGTGCGCCCAGCAGTGCGCCCGCCGATCACTTGGCGACGTCGCAGCGGCACGCCCAGGTGGCGCTCGCCCCACGCCGCGGATCTTGGGCCCGTCCTTCGAGCAGGAAGAACAGGCTGAGCGCTGTCAGCGCCAGGAAGAACGCGAGGCCCGACAGCGCCTTGATACCTTCGCCGAGGCCCGTGAGGAGCGCCGAGCCGGCGTCGTTGACCGAGCGGCTCGCCTCGTCCTTGGCGTTCGTGGCGGTGTTCGGGTCCACGCCGATGTCCTGGAGCCAGCCCGCGATCTTGTCCTTGGCGTCGGAGAGCTGGGAGGTGATCGAGCCGAGCTCGTTCGTGATCCCGGCCAGGATCGACCACGAACATCCCGATGCCCACGGCGACGATGAGCCGAGCATGACGATGATCGCGCCGACCGCACCGCGGGACGCCGCGATCGTTCATCTTGCCGACCAGCGGCGAGGCGACCGCGGCCGACGACCGCGGCGGTGATCACGGGCAGCACGATCATCTGCGTCAGCGCCATCAGCCAGACGGCGCCCACCAGGAAGACGGCCACGCCCACGAGCAGCCACGCGGTGAAGCCGACGTCGCGCAGCCATGCTCGGGCGCGGCGAAGACGCCGCTCAGCTCGCGCGGGATCGATCTCGAAGTACTCGTCCGCAGCGGGAGCGCGCCGGCCTCGCGCTCTCGTCGCGCCTCAGCCGTCCCCGGATCCGCCTCCTCATGGCTCGACCTGACTGCTCGCGCTCGCACTGACACATCCTGAATGGTGCGCGCTCGGGCGAGAATCCAGGGCGATGGGTTCGGACGCCGTCACCTTCGTTGGCCATTCCACCGTGCTGATCGAGCTCGGGGGATTCCGGATCCTGACCGACCCGTTGCTGCGCCGGAGGTTCCTGCATGCACGCCGGGTGGTGCCCCCGCCCGCGCCGGGCCTTCTCGACGACGTCGACGCGCTCCTCGTGTCCCACCTTCACATGGATCACCTTCACTTTCCGTCGATCCGAGGCCTGGACCGCAAGACGCCGGTCGTCGTCTCGACCGGCGGCGGCCGGGTCCTCCGCCGGCGCGGGTTCCGCGACATCACCGAGGTGGATCCGGACGAGAAGATCTCGCTCGGCCCGATCGAGGTGACCGTCACGGACGCACTCCACGAGGGGCGCCGCTGGCCGGTCGGCCCGCACGTCGAGGCTCTGGGCTACCTCCTCCATGGACCCGCGCACACGGTGTACTTCGCGGGAGACACGGACCTCTACGACGGCATGGCCGACCTCGCCGGAAAGGTCGATGTGGCCCTGCTGCCGATCTCCGGCTGGGGCCCGAAGGTGGGGGAGGGCCATCTCAACGGCCACAGCGCGGCGGAGGCGGCGGCGATGATCAAGCCGCGCTACGTGGTCCCGATCCACTTCGGCACGTACCTGCGCATGGACCTGATCGACCGCCACCCCGAGCTGCTGTCCGAACAGCCCGAGACGCTCGTGGCGGACGCGGCAGCGCCTGGCCCCCGACGTGGACGTGCGCGTTCTCCGACCGGGCGAGACCCTAGATTTGCCCGACTGACGCCGCGCCAGGACGCGCGGCGAGACCGAGAGGGGAGCACATGGAGAGCTCGGTGAGGACCAGGGCAAGCGGTCCTCGAGGGCATCGCGCGGATGTGGTGGCTCTGGCTGGTCTATCGGGCTGGTCTGGACGATCGTCGGGCTGACGATCCTGCAGTTCGACGAGGCCTCGGTCAACACGATCGGAATCATCGTGGGGCTCATGTTCCTCGCGACCGGGTTCCAGCAGTTCACGATCGGCAGGCTGGTCGACCGGGGCAGCTGGCTCTTCTACCTGTTCGGCGCGCTCTTCACGGTCGCCGGGGTCGTGGCACTCATGTCGCCGGGCGACACGTTCAACGCGCTCGCCGACGTGCTCGGGTTCCTGTTCCTGATCGTCGGCGCCTTCTGGATCATCCAGGCCCTCGGCACCAAGGACGTGAACGAGCTGTGGTGGCTGGGCCTGCTCGCGGGGATCCTGATGGTGATCCTGGCGTTCTGGACCGCCGGGCAGTTCTTCGTCGAGAAGGCCTACGTGCTGCTCGTCTTCGCCGGCATCTGGGCGCTGATGCAGGGCGTGATCGACATCGTCCGCGCCTTCCAGATCCGCAAGCTCGGGCAGATGGTCTGAGCCGGCCGCGGTCAGGGCATGACCGGGTCCTGACCGCCTCCGCCTGAATCTGAAGCTGGTCGTGGGAGCCCGGGAACACCGGGCCCGCGGCGGCCAGCTGCTCGCCCGGCCCCGGGCAGCGGGTGCGGCCGTAGGTCCCGGCGGACGTCGATGATCGCTCACGCCGGGCGCCGTGATGCTCTCGTCGCTCAGCAGCACGAAGTGGGCGTCGCCGTCGCCGTCGGGATCCACCCGCTCGACGTAGGCGATCGTGCCGGAGGCCCGCTCGGCAGTTGCGAGAGCTCAGGCGGGCACGGGGGCGGGCGTAGGTCGGGGTCTGGCGGGCTGCTCAGCGGTCTGGCTCTCGCTGAGTGGTCGTCTTGGGCTGGGTGGGGGAGCTGTTCGATCGTCGCCGCAGGAGCGATGGCTCCGGCCGCGGCGAGGACGGCGAGGGTGGCGAGCGCTCGCCCGTGGCGAGTTTGCAGGGATCGAACTCGCCAACGTGGCTCGGAAGGAACGGCGTTCGCCCGATTCCTTCGTAGGTCGCCGTTCTGAATCGGAGGGACTGATCGCTGCGCCGTGGACGCTCGGTCGAGTCGGACGGGGTTCGCTCGGCGTCCGATGACTCGTGCGTCGCCGCGGGCTGCGCCTGAGCACGCAGTTCGACGACCTCACGCCGGTTGCTTCGGCACCCGCAGCCTGAGACGGCGCCGTCCGCCTGCGCCTCTAGCGTCGGGCGGCGGAGATGGTCTTCTTCGAGCTCAGCTCAGCGGCGCTCGCCGCGCTGCTCTTCGGGGTCGTCATCGGGACGACATTGCTGGGGGCCTTCGTCGGGCGCCGGCTGCGCCACCTCTCCGACGACCTCAAGGAGCCGTTCGCGGTGCTGCAGGGGGCGCTCCTGGGAATCGTCGGGCTGGTGCTGGCGTTCGGGCTCTCGCTCGCCGTCAGCCGCTACGAGAACCGCCGCGAAGCGGTCGTCGACGAGGCGAACACGATCGGGACGACCTACCTGCGCTCGCAGACGCTGGAGGAGCCGATGCGCAGCCTCTCCATCCGAGATCTCAGGCTCTACGTGGACACACGCCATTGGGCTCACGGACTCGGTGCCCGGCAGCGCCGAGGCGGACGCCGCTGTGGCCGAGGGCGAGGAACTCGAGCGCGGGCTGTGGCGGGCGGCCGGAGAGGCGCTCGACCGGGCTCCGGTTGACAGCGCGCCGCGGCTCTACGTCGAGACGCTGAACGAGATGATCGACCAGCGCGCGACTCGCATCGCGGGGCTCTCGAACCGCGTCCCCGACGCGGTTCTCCTGCTCGAGGTCCTCGGCGCCGCCGTCGCGCTCGGCCTCCTCGCCACCTACCTCGCGATCCTGGGTCGCGGCGTGGCCCCGGCGCTCATCGCAGCCGTGCTCGGTCAGCTTCCTGCTGCTCGTCACCTTCGACCTCGACCGCCCCCACCGAGGCCTCATCAAGGTGCCAGACACCGCACTCGTCAGCGAGCGTGCGTCGATGGAGTTACCGCCCGCCGCGAAGGGACCCGCTGCGCTAGCCTCAATCGCGTGAGCGATCGCGCGAAGCTCATCGGCATCAACCACGTTGCGCTCGAGGTCGGCGACCTCGACGAGGCGCTCGATCTCTACGGCCGGCTGTTCGAGTTCGAGCTGCGTGGGCGGCGCCCGGCATGGCCTTCCTCGACATGGGCGATCAGTTCCTGGCGCTCTCCGAGCGGGAGTCGCCCGACCGGACGCCGACCGGCACTTCGGCCTCGTCGTGGACGACATCGAGGTGCGCGCGGACGGCGGTCGAACGCGAGGGCCTGGAGGTCGTCGGCAGTCGCGGCCTCACCTTCCTCGATCCGTGGGGCAACCAGGTCCAGGTCGTCGACTACCGCCGGATCCAGTTCGAGCGGACGGGCGGGCGTCAGGCGCAAGCTGGGGATCGAGGATCTCGAGAAGAACGAGGAGGCGAAGGCCGAGATCGCCGAGCGGGGCCTGGGCTAGGCGTCGGCGGGCTTGGCCGGTGCCGGCTCCTCGGCGTCCTGATTCGCGAAGTACTCCTCGCCCTCGATCGAGAAGTTGGGCAGCAGGCGGTCGAGCCAGTTGCGGCAGCCACCACGCCCGGTCGCCCATCAGGACCATGACGGCCGGCACCAGCAGGCAGCGCACCAGGGTCGCGTCGATCGCGATCGCCACCGCCAGTCCGACGCCGAACTCCTTCACCAGCGGGTCGCCGTTGAGGATGAAGCTGGAGAAGACGCAGACCATGATCAGCGCGGCGGAGGTGATCACGCGCCCCGTGGTCGCGAGGCCGTCGATGACCGCCTTGGTCGGGTCACCTTCCTGCTTGTAGTGGTCCTGCATCTGGCTGACGAGGAAGACCTCGTAGTCCATTGAGAGCCCGAAGAGGATCGCGAACATCAGAAGCGGGACGAACGAGACGATCGGGACCGCGTGCTCGAGCCCGATCAGGCTGGCGCCGACCCCCTCCTGGAAGACCAGCGTGACGCACGCCGTAGGCGGCGCCGACCGACAGCAGGTTGCACACGGCGGCCTTGATCGGGATCAGGATCGACCGGAAGGCGAAGAGCAGGACGATGAACGAGAGCCCGACGACGATCAGGATCATCTGCGGGAGCTTGTCGCTGATCTGGTCGGCGAGGTCGATGTAGGCGGCGGTCTGTCCCCCGACGTAGGCGGTCATCTGCTGCCCCTTGGTCGCGGCCGGCAGCACGTCGTCGCGCAGCGTGCCGAACGAGGGTCTCGGTGCGGTCGCTGGAGGGCGGCTGATGTCGAGATCACCGTGAGCACGGCGGCGCGGCCGTCCCCGTTCACCTTCGGTTCGGATACCTCGTCGACGTCGGGTGTCTTGGCGATCTTGTTGCGCAGCTTCTGCAGGCGCGGATCGCTGGCGGTCGTCTTCAGGAACTTCCTCCTGCTTGGCCGCCTCCTTCTGCTGTTTCTGCTGTTGCGCCGTTGGCGGAGGCGTGTCCGCCTGGACCTCCTGCTCGGCCTCGTCCTGGGGAACGCCCTCCTCGACGAGCTGCTCGACCTGCGCCTGCTGCTGCTGCTGAGCCTGCTGCTTCCTGCTGTGCTGCTGCTGGGACTCGAGCTTGTTCGAGCGAGGCCTGGTCGTTGCTGGGCCGGCTTGGTGAGCTCGACGGAGATCAGCATCGGCCCGTTCTGGCCCGGCCGCGAAGCCGCGCGTCGAGCCCGTCGTAGGCCTGGCGCGCGGTGGTGGACTTCGAGAGCGCGCCGACGTCGTTCTGGCCCAGCTGCAGGTCGAGGACCGGGATCGCGAGCGCGATGAGGATTACCGAGGAGACCACGATCGACGGCCACGGGCGCTTCGAGACCCAGCGCGCCCAGCGCGCCCAGCCGTGTGGCTCCGTGTCGTCCGGGTGCGTCTTGCCGAGCTGCACGCGCAGTGAGTTGATCCTGGGGCCCAGCGCGCCCGAGCAGTGCCGGCAGCAGCGTGACCGCCGCGGCGACCGCGACCAGGACGGCGACCGCCGCGGCATAGCCGAGGTTGGCGACGATGGGGATGCCGGCGAACGCGAGCGAGCAGAGGGCGATGATCACCGTGGTGCCGGCGAAGACCACGGCACCGCCGGCCGTCGCCACGGCTCGGGAGACCGACGCCTGGACCTCGATGCCGTCCTTCATCTGCAGCTTGTGGCGGGTGACGATGAAGAGCGCGTAGTCGATCCCGACCCCCAGGCCGATCATCGTCCCCAGGGTCGGGGAGACCGTGGGCACCTCGAACGCGTGCCCCAGCATGCCGATGATCGACAGGGTGCAGGCCACGCCGAGCAGCGCGGTGATGATCGGCACGATCATCGCCACGGCGCTGCCGAACGCGAACAGCAAGGATGATGATCGCCGCGCCGATCCCGATGATCTCGCTGAGTGGGTGGATGGCTTCGAGACCTTCCTGCCCAGGTAGCCGCCGGCCGACACCTTGATGTCCCCCTTCTCGGCGACGTCGGCATCGTTGACGACCGAGTCCGCCTCGTCGACGTCGAGGTCCGCCTGACCGACGTTCAGGGTGACCGAGATGAACCCGATCGTCTCGTCCTTGCTGAGCGCGGCCTTGCCCTCCGAGTCGAGCGGGCTGACCGCACGGACGACGTACGGGTTCTGCGCTGAGCGTCTCGACGGCATCGGTCGACGGCGGCGCTGTTGGCCGAGTCGGTCAGCTTGCCCTGGGTCGCCTCGAGCACGATCGGGTTGGTCCCGTTCGCCTCGTTCGGGAAGCCGCTGCTCGAGCAGGTCGACCGACTTGGTCGAGCCCGTGCCGGCCAGCGTCAGGTCGTCCGAGGTCAGCGAGCCGGCGATGCGCGAGGCGAGCACCAGCACCACCGTCAGGGCGATCCATGCGCCGATGACCCACCAGTGGCGGCGGGCGCAGAACCTGGCGAGTTTGTGTAGTGGCCCGGTCACGAATCCGTTCGCGGGACGAAACCTATCCTGAGATGCGCTCCCAGGTGTTCGCGAGATCTCCGCTGCTCGGCGGGGGAGAGGTGGGCGAGGAAGAGGCGCCGGACGCCGGCCAGGTGCGTTTGCGCGCGCCTCGTCGAAGCGGGCGCGCCCACGCTCGGTGAGCACCGCGTACGAGCCGCGGGCATCGTCGTCGCAGCGGACGCGCTCGACCAGGCCGTCCCGGCAGAGCCGGTCGACCAGGCGGGTCAGGCCGCTGGGGGTGAGCAGGACCGAGTCCGCGAGCTCGGACATCCGCAGCCGACGGTCGGGGGCGTGGGCGAGCTGGACGAGCACGTCGTAGGCGGACAGGGGGATGTCGTGCTCGGCTGCGAGCTCGGAGTCGAGCTCGGCCACCAGGTGGGCGTGCGTCGCGCAGGAAACCGCGCCAGGCGGCCAGCTCGGAGTCGGTCAGCTCGGATCGCGGAGGCACGTTATTGCTCACGCAAATACTTTACCGGAGCGTCCGCGCACCCATCTCGCGTGCGCCCGCGGCGCAAGCCAGAGGCCGACGAGGAGAGGCGCCAGGGCGAGGCCCAGCTGATGCGCGTTCGCGTCGAAGTCCCAGTACGGGTCGCTGACGCAAGCCCCACCAGCCGGGCAGCAGGTGGACTGGACGAGGTCCCGAGCGCCGTTGCGAGCCCGGCGACGACGGCCGCGGCCGGCGCGAGCGGGCTTCGGCGCACGGCCAGGACCGCCGATGTGGCGAGGACGACGAAACCGAACAGCGCGATCGCGGTACCGGAGGCCGGGACCGCGCGCGCGGGCTGGTTGAGGCCGTGGTCGAGCGTGTGCGCGACCAGCAGCGCGACGAGCAGGAGGTTGATGCGGGCGAGCGTGGTCATGCGGTTTTCATACGCACTGGAGCCCGCGGCCGATCACTCCGAGCCATCGGCCGCCTCGGTGAGCTCCGCGCGGGTCAGCGATCCCAGCAGGAGTCTGGCCACCGGCGGCCCGGTCTCCGTCACCTCGACGATCGTCCCCGGCCAGTAGGGGCTCTCATCCGGGGTCGCGTTGCCGATCAGCCCGGGCATGTGGGTCCAGCTGCCGCTGTTCAGCAGCTTCGCGCCGCTCGCGCGTGCTCCAGCCGGGCTCGCCGTCCAGCGGCCCGCGCCGGTGGGTGTGGCCGAAGATCACATGCTCGGCCTCGATGCCCAGGCGCTCGATGACTTCGCCCATGGCCGCGATCCCGGCCCGCGTGATCGCTCCCGGGGAGAGGTCGGGCTTGACGGGGCCGAGGCCGAAGCGGTTCGCCATCCCGACCGCGCCGGGCAGCGCGACCGAGCCGAGCAGCCAGCCGCGGAGCTTCTGCGCCCGGGTGGCCCCCTCGCTCATCGCCGCCCAGATCCGTGCGGAGGGGCCCGGACCGCGGCGGTCGGGGCTGACCCCCTGGGCGAGCGCGAACAGGAACGCGTAGACGGGGGTCAGCGCGCGCTCGTACTCGTCCGGATCGGTGGGGCCCTCGGGCGCGTCGAGCGGGTCCTCCGCCTCGCTTGGCGGGGGGCCGAGCGCGCGCTCGACCGCCGCCAGGGCCAGGCGCTCGAAGGTGGGGATCGTCAGATGGCGATCCAGGTAGTGGCCGTGGGTCGCGTAGACGTCCGTCGCGGACCCATACGCCCGGGTAGGCTGAGCCCGACGTTGGCGTTTCCGGCCCTGCGGGCGAGCGCGACCAGCGGGCCCCTCGCAATCCGTCGGGCGCCCGCTGCTCCAGCGCCAGCGGCGCCGCGCGGTCCAGGCGCCGCCGTGCGAGCCAGTCCTCGAGCACGTGATGGTCGTGGTTGCCGGGCACGATCACGAGCTCGGTGTCCGGGACGGCCTCGGCGAGCGCGGCGAAGAAGGGCTCCGCCAGGTCGAAGGACTCGGCCAGGGGACGCTCGCGCAGCTCGACGACATCGCCGAGCAGGATCAGCCGGTCGGCTCCCGGCGATCTCCTCCAGCAGGACGTCTCTGAGCGCCGGAGCGCGCAGGAGGTCCACGTCGGTGCCGGCGCCCAGGTGCAGGTCGGAGACGATCAGAGTCCTCATCGCCGCGCAATCGTGGCAGGCGGCGCTCGCGGGCTCGCCGGCAATCAGCCGGGGGATAGACTCGCGCGCGCAGTGACCGCCACGATCGGCGTCGAGAACCCGGCCACAGGCGAGACCCTCGCCGAGGTTCCCGAGCTTGGACGCGGAGGAGATCACCGCGATCGTCGGCGCCGCGCGCGCCGCCCAGCCGGGGTGGGAGGAGCTCGGCTTCGCGGCGCGGGCCGAGATCCTGCTCGCGGCCCGCCGCTGGATGGTCGCGAACGCCGAGCGGGTGGTCGGGACGATCTGCGCCGAGACCGGCCGTCCGGCGGACGAGACCCAGTTCGCCGAGCTCGCCTACGGCCTCTCCGCGCTGGAGTTCTGGGCCGAAGCAGGCGCCCGCCTACCTCGCCGACGAGCGAGATCGAGTCGGCCTCGCCCTTCGTCCGCGGCCGGAAGTTGGTGGTCCGCTACCGCCCGGTGGGCGTCGTGGGCGTGATCGGCCCGTGGAACTATCCGCTCAACAACTCCTTCGGCGACTGCATCCCGGCGCTCGCCGCCGGCAACGCCGTGGTGCTGAAGCCCTCGGAGGTGACGCCGCTGACGTCGCTGCTGATGGCCGAGATGCTCGCCGAGTCCGGCATGCCCGAGGGGGTTTTCCAGGTCGCGACGGGCCGCGGTGAGGCCGGCGCGGCGCTGGTGGACGAGGTGGACTTCGTGATGTTCACCGGCTCGGTCGCGACCGGCAAGAAGGTGATGGCCCGCGCCGCCGAGACCCTCACTCCCGTGAGCCTCGAGCTCGGCGGCAAGGACCCGATGATCGTTCTGGCCGACGCGGACCTCGAGCGGGCGACCAACGCCGCCGCCTCCTACGGCCTCAACAACTCGGGCCAGGTGTGCATCTCGGTCGAGCGGATCTACGTCGAGGACTCCGTTCACGACGAGTTCCTGGACAAGCTGACGCAGAAGGTCGAGGCGCTGCGCCAGGGTCCGCCCGGCGCGCCCGGGACGGTCGATGTCGGCGCGATCATCTTCCCGCCGCAGATCGACCTGATCGAGGCGCACGTGAACGAGGCTGTGGAACGCGGCGCCCGGGTCGTCACGGGCGGCTCGCGCGGCGAGGGCCCCGGGCGGTTCTTCCAGCCCACGGTGCTCGCCGACGTGGATCACTCCATGCGCTGCATGACCGAGGAGACCTTCGGCCCGACGCTGCCGGTGATGCGGGTGGCGGATGCAGAGGAGGCGGTTGGGCTCGCGAACGACGGGCCCTACGGACTGCAGGCATCGGTCTGGACGCGCGACGTGGTGAAGGGCGAGGAGCTGGCCCGGCGCATCGAGTCCGGGCGTCGCCTGCGTGAACGACGCGCAGGTCAACTACGCGGCGCTCGAGCTGCCGATGGGCGGCTGGAAGGAGTCGGGGCTTGGCTCGCGCCACGGCCCGGACGGGATCCGCAAGTACACCCGCCGTCAGTCCCTGATGGTCACGGCCGGCGACGCGCCCATTCCGCGACGCGCACCACTTCCCGTACAGCGCCGAGGTCAGCCAGGTGATCGGCGAGACGTTCGCGACCCTCGCGCTCAGCGACCTCTTCGACGACGCGCAGCGCGCGACGCTCGCGGCGCTCTGCGACACGTTCATCCCGTCGCTCGACCCGCCGGAGGGCGACGAGATCAACACGAGCTTCTGGCGGCGCGCCGCGTCGCACATGGCGGTCCCTGAGGGCGTCGAGGTTGCCCTCGTGCAGGCGGGGCTGGCGGAGGAGCAGATCGTGGGGCTGCGCTCGCTGCTCGACAACCTCGCCGGCAACGGGCTCACCGCCGCGACGCCGCAGGAGGTGCGCGAGGGCATCGTCACCGGGCTTCTGCGAGGCCAGCCCCGAGGCGCTCGCCGGCATCGCGACGCTCCGCGGGATCGCGGGCACCATCTTCTACGGCATGCCCGACCTGGGCACCGGCCGCAACGTCAACTGGGACGCGATCGGCTTCCCCGGCCCGCTCGCCCCACCGCCGGAGCGCGAGCGCCCGCTCAACATCCGGCGGCCCAGCGCGCCCGAGGAGACGATCGAGGCCGACGTCTGCATCGTCGGCTCGGGCGCCGGCGGTGGGGTGGTCGCGGGCGAGCTCGCCGCCGCGGGCAAGTCCGTGGTCGTGCTCGAGGCAGGCGAGTACCACGACGACGCCGACTTCGACGGCCTCGAGCTGTCCGCCTACCAGCGGATGTACCTGAACGGCGGGCCGTTCCCCACCGCCGAGGGCCAGGTCTCGATCGTGGCCGGGACGGGCGTCGGCGGCGGAACGGTGATCAACTGGACCAACTGCCTGCGCACCTCCGACCACGTGCGCGCCGAGTGGGCCGGCGAGCACGGGCTCTCCGACCTCGCCGAGTCCGACTACGACGGCCACCTGGACGCGGTCTTCGAGCGGCTCGGCGTCAACGGCGGCTGCAGCGATCTCAGCGGGCCCCATCAGCGGCTCAAGGAGGCCTGCGAGAAGCTGGGCTATCGACTTCGGGTCGATCACCCGCAATACCGACCCGGCCGACGTACACGCCCGAGTCGGCCGCGTACATCGGTTTCGGCGACCAGTCGGGCTCGAAGCAGTCGACGGCGAAGACCTACCTCGTCGACGCGCAGGCCAACGGCGCCGAGATCCTCGCCGGGGCCCGCGCCGTGCGGCGTGCTCACCGAGGGCGGGCGTGCGGCCGGCGTCGAGGCCGAGTGGTCCGACCCCGCGCGTGGCGCTCACGAACGGCGACGCCCCCGACCAAGCTCACGGTGAAGGCTCCCGTGGTGGTGCTCGCCTGTGGCGCGATCGAGTCGCCGGCGTTGCTCCTGCGCTCCGGCATCGGCGGCCCGGCCGTCGGCGAGTACCTGCGGCTGCACCCCACGGTCGCGGTGACCGCCTACTACGACGAGCCCCAGAACTGGATGTGGGGCCCGCCCCAGTCGGCTCTGTCGCACCAGTTCGCCGACACCGGCGAGGGCTATGGCTTCCTGATCGAGTCCGCGCAGGCCACCACGGGCCTGTTCGGCGCCTCGGTGCCCTGGCGCTCGGGCGCCGATCACAAGCGACGCATGCGGGAGTGGGCGCATGCGTCCCCGCTGATCGCCCTCGTCCGCGAGCGCGGCCACGGGCGCGTCGAGATCGACGCCGCCGGCAACGCCGTTCCGCACTATCCGCTTGAAGACGAACTGGATCGCGCCCACCTCAAGCAGGGGATCGAGCAGCTGGTCCGGATCCACGAGGCGGCCGGGGCCCGCGAGATCGTCGGCAGCGGAATGCGGGTCGGCGACTGGACGCGAGGCGAGGACATCGAGGCGTTCATCGACACCCTGAACGCGCAGGAGATCGTCCCGCGCGAGTTCGTCACGTTCTCCGCGCACCAGATGGGCACCTGCCGAATGGGCAAGGACCCGGCGACATCGGTGGCGAATCCGTGGGGCGAGCTCCACGACACACCCGGCGTGTGGGTCGGCGACGCCTCCGCGTTCCCGAGCGCCTCCGGCACCAACCCGATGGCCACGATCATGGCCCTGGCGCGACGGACCGCGCACGCGATCTCCTCCGCCGGGTGAGCTCCGTGCGGCGTGCGGAGCTCGAGCCGCAGGAGCGGTTCGCGAAGGTCGGCGACCTCGAGCTCTGCTACGAGGATCTCGGCGACCCGGACGGGGAGCCGCTCGTGCTCGTGATGGGGCTGGGGACCCAGCTGATCCACTGGAATCCCGAGTTCGTGAACCTGCTCGGCGACCGCGGCTTCCGGGTGATCAGGTTCGACAACCGCGACGCCGGCCATTCGACCAAGCTCACCGGCCCGCCCCCCGGAACGACCGCGATGCTGTTCGGCCTCCCGCGCAAGCGGGCGTATCACCTGAACGACATGGCCGATGATGTCGACCGGGCTCTTCGACGCGCTCGACATGGAGAGCGCGCACGTGACCGGTGTCTCGATGGGCGGGTTCATCGCACAGGTGGCCGCCTACCGCCATCCGGACAGGGTTCGCTCGCTGACGATGCTGATGTCCGGCAGCGGCAAGCGGGTCTCGTCGCTGCCGCGGATGCGGGCGATGGGGACGCTGCTCGCCAAGCCAGCCCGGACGCGGGAGGCGTTCGTGAAGCGCACGCTCAAGACCTTCGAGATCATCGGCTCGCCCGGATACCCGATGGATGCCGAGCGCGAGCGGGACTTCATCCGGGTGCTCGAGCTCACCTGGGACCGCGATCACAGCTCCGCCGGGGTGGCGCGTCAGCTCCACGCGATCACGTCCTCGGGCGATCGCACCAAGGCGCTAGGGGGGGTCCGCGCCCCAACCAAGGTGATCCACGGCGACCGCGATCCCGCTCGTCCGCCCGGCGGCGGGACGCGCCCTCGCCAAGGCCATCCCCGGCGCCGAGTTCGAGCTCGTCGAGGGGATGGGCCATGACATGCCGCCGGAGCTGTACGAGCGCTTCGCCGACGCCGTGCTCGAGAACGCAAGGCGCGGCGGGATGGCGGCGCCGGCGCGCGCGGAGTCGCACGCGCCGGCATAGGAATGGCGGGGGCCCGGCGAAACTCGCTCAGCGTCGGCCTCGCGGTCGGGGCGGGCTTGGCCCTGCTGATCGGGGCGATCCTGCTCTACGCACGGGTCGAGGTGATCGACGAGGACGCGTTCGCCGACAACGCGGTCGAGGCGCTCCAGGACGATGCGACGCGCGACGTGATCGCCACCGAGCTGGTGATCGGGCTCGTGGAGAACGGTTCGCCCAATCTCGTCGCCGCCCGCCCGCTGGTCCAGTCGGTGGTGGACACCGTGATCGACACGGCGCCCTTCCGCCAGGTCTTCCGCGAGGCGGCCCGCCAGACGAACCTCCTGCTCTTCGAGCGGGACGAGCGCAGCGTCGCGTTCGACCTGGCCGACGCCTCGTCGGTCGTGCGGTTCGCGCTCGAGTCGGTCGATCCCAAGCTCGCGGAGGAGCTGCCCCAGTCGGTCGATCTCGCGCTGGTGAAGCTCAAGGAGCGCGAGTTCGCCGCGCAGACGCTGCAGGTCGCCGACACCGTGCGGGTGCTCGGGATCGTCGCGCCGGTGATCGCGCTGCATCCTTCTGGCGCTGTCGATCCTCGCCGCCCGCGATCGCAGGCTCGGCGTCCTGCGCGCCGCGGTCGCGGTCGCCTTCGCCGGGAGTGGCCCTGGCCGTGGTCCTGCTGCTGGTGCGGTCGCGGTTCCTCGCCGGGGTGGTCGGCGAGGACGAGATCACCGACGAGCAGATGCAGGACGCGGTCGCGGGCATCCTCGACGCGTTCGCTCGGCGGGCTGTTCCGCTGGGGTCTGCTGCTGGCGCTGGTCGGCGGGGTGGTCGCGGGGGCGGCAGCCGTGCTGGACCCGGAGCGCGACGAGAGCCCCGCGGTCCGGCTGTGGAACCGGCTCTCGGCGCGGCCCGCAGAGCTCGCTGGTTCGCGCGCGCTGCGGGCCCTGGCCGCGATCGCCGCCGGCTTCCTGATCGCGTTCGAGCCCGGGCTCGCGCTGTCGGTGGCCGGCCTTCTGCTCGGCGCCTTCCTCATCTACTACGGCGCCGGCGAGCTGCTCCTGATGCTCCAGCCGGACGACCGGCGCGGCCGAGGAGGGGGAGAGGCGGCGAGCGCTTCGCCGCGGCGTTGCGGTGGCTGGGGGAGCGGCGGTCGCCATCGTGATCGTCGTCCTCGTCGCGACGAGCGGCGACACCGGATCCGGGAAGTCGACGCCGCGCGGGGGCTGCAACGGCTCGGAGGCGCTGTGCGACCAGCGCCTGAACGAGGTGGCGTTCGCGGGCACCCACAACTCGTTCTCCGCCGCCGACAGCCCGGGCTGGTTCCTCACCAACCAGCGGCGCACGATCGAGCGCCAGCTCCAGGACGGGATCCGGCTGTTCCTCCTCGACGCCCACTGGGGCGTCGAGACGGCCGACGGGACCGTGAACACCGACTTCGAGGCCGAGCAGCGGGATCGCAACAAGGTCGTCAAGGCGCTTCCGCCTGAGGTGCTGGCGGCAGCCGAGCGGCTCGCGGGCAGCGTGGGGCTCCGCGGTAACGCGACCGCGAGCGAGCGCGAGGTCTGGTTGTGCCACACCGTGTGTGAGCTGGGCGCGACGAAGATGGTCGAGGCCCTCACGCAGATCCGCACCTTCCTCGACGAGAATCCCGGCGAGGTGATCGAGATCTTCGTCGAGCCCTACGTCGAGCCCGCGGACCTCGAGCCCGTCTTCGAGGAGGCCGGGCTGGTCGACCACGCGGCCACGCTCGACCGCGGCGTCCCGCTGCCGACGCTGGGAGAGCTGGTGAGGCAGCGACCAGCGGCTGGTGGTCTTCGCCGAGAAGGACGCCGACGGCAGCGTTCCCTGGTACCTCGACGGTTTCTCGTTCGTCCAGGACACGCCGCTCGGCGCGAAGAAGGTCGGGGAGCTGAGCTGCGAGCTCTTCCGCGGCGAGGCCGACAGCCCGATCCTGATGCTCAACCACTGGGCAGACGTGGTGCCGCCGCAGCGCGAGGCGAACGCCCCGTTCCTCACCGAGAAGGAGCTGCTCGGCCGCGCGCACGAGTGCGAGCGCGAGCGCGGGCTCCCCGTCTCGCTGCATCGCCACCGACCACTACGACCAGGGCGAGCTGATCGAGGCGGTCGACACCCTGAACGAGGAGCGGACCCCGATGAGCCTGTCACTGGCCTCGATCTTCTTCGGACTTCTGGAACGACACCCTGGTCGCGCACGACCGCCAGTGGGTGTTCCTGGTGCTGCTCGGCCTGCTCGGCTCGTTCGGCTTCATCCGGATGTCGACGCGGCTGATGCGCAGCCCGCGCGTGCCCTGGTGGCCCGGCAGCGTGGTCAGCGACTCGGGCGTCCACGTCCACCACCTCGTCTTCGGGATCGTCCTGATGATGCTGGCCGGGACGATCAGCTTCGGCGGCTTCGTCACGGACTTCATCTACGGGCTCTGCGCGGTCGCGTTCGGCATCGGGATCGGCCTCACGCTGGACGAGTTCGCCCTCTGGGTCTACCTGGACGACGTGTATTGGGCGAAGGAGGGCCGCTCCTCGGTGGACGCGGCCGTGATCGCCGCGACCCTGATGGGCCTGGCGGTGCTGGGCATGCGCCCGTTCGACGTGAGCGACGAGGGAACCGGGGCCGGCTCGGTGGCGATCGCCATTGTCGGCATCGCCGTCTACATCAGCTCGATCTTCGTGTGCTTCATGAAGAAACGCGTGGCGCACGGTGTCTTCGGCTTCTTCATTCAGCCTCTGGCCATCTACGGGGCACTGCGGCTGGGCAAGCCCGATTCGGGCTGGGCCCGCCGCTTCTATGGCGACCGCAACCCGAAGAAGCAGGCGCGATCCGTGGAGCGGTTCCGGCCCGAGCCGGCGGACCGAGCGCTTCAAGGAGTGGCTGCGGACGCTGATCGGCGGCTCGACCGAGGCCGACTACGACGAAAAGCTCAAGGAGCGGGCTGAGGAGAAGGCCGAGAAGGCGAAGGAGAAGGGCGAGGCCTGAACTCGATCAGATGATGCGCGGTCACGACCGCCGCGAGCCCGAAGAACGGGGCCGTGGCGACCTCCGACAGCGCCACGCTCAGCCCGTGCCCGATCTCGTCGTCGCCGAGGATCCAGACCCCGCTCGCCGCCACCGCCTCCGTCAGCGCGTCTCCGATCAGCAGCAAGGGAACCATCAGCGCGAGGATTCGCAGGCCGCTGCCGCGCGAGATGTCGCGGCTGCGGCGGAAGGCCGCTCGGATTCCGACATGCTCGATCTCCACGACCGGCCCCGCGAGAACGAACCAGGCGATCACGATCACGCCGGGCACGATGAAGATCAGGAGCCGCCCGATCGACCATCAGCGCGAACAGCGCATCGACGGCGAGGAGCCGTAGGTAGGGGAGCTCCCGCGCGACCTCACCGAGGGTCCGCTCCCGCCCTCCGCGGCGGGCGGTCACCAGCGCAGCGACCACGCCGGAGTAGAAGATCTCCCCGAGCAGGGAGAGGGCCGCGACGAGCAGCCCGACACCGAAGGCCTCGCCGACCGCGAGCCCGTCGTTCGTCTCGACCTCGCGCAGCGGCTCGGTGACCGCCTCCAGGAGGGCGATCGGGACGAAGACGATCGCGGCGGTCACGATGAGCGGCCAGAAATGCGACCGATAGGTGGTCAGCACCTCCGCGTCCGACCCCGGGCAGCGAAAGCTTCTGCGGCGGGGATTCCTCGCGGGCCACGCCGGGAGCCTAGTCCGGCGGGGCGGTCTGCTCCAGGAAGGGGAGAACGGCGGCGGCGAACTCGTCGGGGCGCTCGAGATGGGGCAGGTGCGCGGCCCCGTCGATCTCGATCGCCTCGCAGCCGGTGGCCTCGACAATCGCCATGCGTGCGTCCTGGACGATCTGGACGTCATGCACGCCGGTCACGACAAGCACGGGCATCTCGAGCTGGTCCAGACGCGTCGCCGCGAACGGCTCCAGCTCGACCGGCTCGTGCTCGAAGGCAGCCTGGCGACGGAGGAGCTCGCCGTTCACGGCGCCCACCGCGGCGCGGACGTCCGGGTCCACCTCGGCCGGATCGCGCCCTTTGCCGTCGACCCAGATGCCGAGCTCGATCTCGTTGGCGGCATCGAGGTCGCCGCCCTCGACCAGGCGGTTGACCTCCTCGAAACGGGCCGTCAGCTCCGGTGAGTCAGGCATCCCGTCGGGTGTGGCCGAGACGAGCACAAGGCGCTCGACTGCCTCCGGGTTCTCGAGGGCTAGCTCCACGAGCACGGCGCCGCCCATGGAGACGCCCATCATCGCGGCCCGTTCGAACCCGGCGGCCCGGATCACGCTCAGCACGTCCTCGTGCATGGCGTAGGGCTCGGTCGGGTCGGCCGACTCGCCGAAGCCGCGTGCGTCGAAGCGGATCGCCGTAAAGCGCTCGCAAAAGGCGCCCCAGAGCCCGTCCCACATGCCGCGGTCGCCGATGCCCTCGTGGTGCAGGAGCAGGGGCGGCCCGTCGCCGCCGACCTCGAAGACGAGCCCGTCGACGCGGGAGATTCGTGATGCGTTCATCCGCTAAAGGCGTACCACGATCGCCGCGGTGATGAACTGAGCCAGCGGCCCGGTGGGGTAGCCGGCCACACTGCCGCTGCCGGAGACGATGCTGATCCGCCCCTCGTCGGACTCCATCTCCATGTCGACCTCGATCGGGATCGGGCGCGAGCCCAGCGGGGCCCTGCCGGCGAAGAACCGCAGCAGCGGCCCCCCGGCGAGGCCGAGCGCGTCGGCGCCGTAGTCGACGAGGTCGGCCGCGGTCGTGGCGCTGGTCGAGCGGACGGAGTAGGGGCCGCCGCCGTCCCGGGTCATCTCGAAGCTCAGCACGTCGAACGGCCCCGCGCGGAAGTCGCTCAGGTCGACGTTCACCTCGTCGAAGCCGTCGAGGCGGTCAAGCACCTCAGGGTCCTCGGTCTCGAGGTCGAGGTCGAGGTCGGAGCCGCGCACGTCGATCCGGTCGCCGTCGCCCAGCAGCAGGCGCGCAGCGGGCGTGGCCGAGAGCGTGACGTCTGCGGCACCGCCGTTCTCGGTCAGGCGGTCCTCGATTCGGCGCTCGCCCACCCCCGGGAGGAAGAGCTGCGCGAGGACCAGCAGCGCGGTGAGGATCAGGAGTGCGATTCCGATCAGCATCAGGATTCGTCGCCGGTTGAGGGCCACGGGGGCGGTCAGGCTAGCGGCATGGGCCGATGAGTCACGGTCTCCGATTCCGGTCTAAGTACCGTGTCCGCGATGGTGGAAAGCCGTGCAAACGCGATCGAGCTCCGAGGCGTCGTCAAGCACTTCGGCGAGATCACGGCCGTCGACGGCCTCGACCTCGACGTGCCCGAGGGGATCTGCCTCGGTCTGCTCGGGCCCAACGGAGCGGGCAAGTCAACGACCATGCGCATGCTCACGGGCCAGGCGATTGCCGACGAGGGCGAGATCCGGGTCCTCGGCTACGAGCTGCCGCGCCAGTCGAAGGAGGCGCGGCTGCGCATGGGGGTCGTCCCCCAGCTCGACAACCTCGACATCGACGTCACCGTGCAGGACAGAACCTGGCCGTATTCGCGCGGCTCTACCGGGTGAAGGACGTGCCGGCGGCGGTCGATCGCACGCTCGACCTGGCGCGGCTGCGCGAGCGGCGCACGGAGGCTGTGGACAAGCTCTCCGGGCGGCATGCGCCGGCGCCTGCTGCTGGCCCGTGGGCTGGTGCATGAGCCCCGGCTGATGCTGCTGGACGAGCCGACGGTGGGCCTGGACCCGCAGATCCGCACCGAGATGTGGGGGCTGATCGACGGCCTACGCTCGCGCGGGGCCACGATCCTGATGTCCACGCACTACATCGAGGAGGCCGAGCGCCTGGCCGATGAGGTGGCGCTGATGGCCCACGGCAAGATCATCGCGAGGGGGCGACCCAGTGACCTGATCGCGGAGCATGCCGGCGAGCAGACTGCGGAGATCTACGGCCCGCCCGACCACCTGGCCGAGGCTCGCGCCGAGGCCGAGTCGCAGGGCCTGAGAGTGCGCCCGGCGGGGCCCGCGATCGCCGTCGTCGGAGCCGAGCGCGCGACCGACGGCGCGGTCCCCGACGACGCGCTGCGTCGCGCCGCGTCCCTGGAGGACGTCTTCGTGCTGCTCACGGGGGAGGAGGCGGAGTGACCGAGGACACCGTGGACATCAAGGTGAGACGCCTGGACCCCGCGGCGATCGGCGGGATCATGAGCCGCGAGGTCGCCAACTTCCGGACGTTCTGGAAGTCGACGACGTTCTCCAGCGTCCTCGAGCCGATCATCTACCTGCTCGCGTTCGGCCTCGGGCTGGGGGCGACGCTGGTCAACGGGGTCGACGGCCTCGAGTACGTGGAGTTCGTCGGCACCGGTATGGCGGCGACCGCGGTGGTGTTCGCGAGCGCGTTCCCGGCGATGTTCGGCACGTTCGTCAAGCACCGCTTCCAGAACACCTACGACGCGATCCTCGCCGCGCCGGTCTCGGTCGAGGAGCTGGTGACCGCCGAGATGCTCTGGATCGGGCTGCGCGCCGGGTTCTACGGCTGCTTCCCGCTGATCGTGGCGATGGGCTTCGGCCTCGACCCGTCGTGGGGCATGCTCCTGGTCCCGTTCTTCTGCTTCATCACCGCGCTCGGCTTCGCGGGCTTCGGGATCGCGGTGGCTGGAACGGTCGACAAGATCGACCAGTTCAGCTACGTCACCACGCTGGTGATCACGCCGCTGTTCCTGGTCGCCGGCACGTTCTTCCCGATCGACCAGCTCCCGGAGGGCTTCCAGGTGCTGGCCAACTTCAACCCGCTCTACCAGCTCGTCGAGCTGGTCCGGGCCGCCGCCTTCGGGTACGAGGCGACCGACCTGCTGCGGGTGGCGGCGCTGCTCGGCGTTCGCCCTCGCCATGTGGCGCGTCGCGATCCGTCAGATGACGAAGACGCTCATCGACTGACGCCTCGCGGCTTCCGCCCTACTCGGTGGTGAGGCGAAACAGGCTCTTGCCGGAGTCGTCGTCTCGCACCTTCTCGAGCCGGCCTGCCTGACGGGCGGCCTTGAAGCCCTGCTTCATGTCGGTCCGCTCGACCTCGAGCTTGCCGGCGAGATCCGCTCGGCTGAACTCGTCCTGGTTCAGCTGGCGGGCGGCGTCGACTACCTGTTCTTGGGTCGGTGTCTGACTCATGCGTGCTCCTCTGTTTGGGGTTTCAGTTCTTCCGGGCGCAGCGATCGAGGCGCTGCTCGGCGAGCGTGGCGATACGACCGAGCTCGCGAAGGTGCCCAGGATCGGTCGCTCGCGCGCTGTAGCTCTTCGCCCTGTAGAGGCGGTAGCGCTCGCGGGCGTGCGTGGCCTCCGACCGCAGCCTGTGCAGTTCCTCGCCGCCGGTGAAGGGATCCAGGCCTGTCGCCATGGGGTCCGTCTCTCTTTCGTTTCCCCCTCTGGGGAGCGGATGGCTCGAAGGGCGGAGGGGGATAGGAGTTCCCAGCGGCTCCATAGAGGTTAGCGGGGCAGTCTGTGGTTGACCTGAGCCGCTACCGGCGCCTCGGCCCGGATCCTCGCCGATAATCCGGCGATGCCCTGGGGGAAGACAAGCTTCGCAGTAATGCTCGCGGCGCTGTGCGCGCTCGCACCGTCCGCCGCAGCCTCGACCCGCCGCTCGGGCTCTCCGACTGCGGGGAGATCGAGGACGTCTACCGCTGCTCGGGTCTGGTCGAGACGTGGGACGGGATGCCGCTCGACACCACGCTGACGCTTCCGGAGGAGGGTGCCGATGGCCTGCCGCTGATCGCCGAGCTCCACGGGTTCGGCAACTCGAAGTGGGAGTACCTCGATCCGGCCTCGCACGGCCTACACCGACAACGCGTACGCGTGGGCGCGCGAGGGCTACGCGGTGCTCACCTACACGGCGCGCGGCCTCTGGGGATCGTGCGGGACGCCCGAGGCGCGGCTGGCCAACCCGGGCCAGTGCGCTCGACGGCTACATCCACCTCGCCGACGTCCGCTACGAGGCGCGCGACGCGCAGGAGCTGGTCGGGCGGCTGGTCGACGACGGGGTCGCCGATCCGGAGCGGATCGGCGTCACCGGCGACTCCTACGGCGGCGGTCAGACGCTGATGCTGGCGGCGCTGCGCGACCGGGTGATGCTGCCGGACGGCACCTGTTCCGTGGCGGAGCCCGGCGGGGACGCCGCTCGAGATCGCCGCGGCCGCGCCCGTGATCCCGTGGAGCGACCTCGTCACGGCGGCGGCCCCGAACGGGCGCGTGTCCTCAACAGGGGTGACCTCGCGCAAGCGTGCCACGGAGCCCGTCGGCGTCGCCAAGGCGACGGTCGTGAACGCGATCTTCGCCGCGGCGCAGTTCGCCGTCGGTCCCGGGCAGCCGGTGGGCGAGCCGTTCGTGCCCGGGCGGCCGATGGGCTTCCTCAACCCGCTCGACGCCGAGGCCGACGTCCCCGGATGGGTCGCGCGCACGCATCGCGGGCGAGCCCTACACCGACGCCGAGGCGAAGGAGATCGTCCGCACGCTCACGCGCTACCACTCGGCCTATTACGTCGAGCCCGACCGGCCGCCCGCCGCCGCTCTTCCTCGCCTCCGGCTTCACCGACGACCTCTTCCCGGTCGACGAGGTGCTGCGGTTCGCCAATCGCACGCGCAAGCGCTTTCCGAATGTTCCCGTCTCGATGCTGCTCGGCGACTTCGGCCACCAGCGCGCGGCCAACAAGCCGGCTGAGCGCGAGCGTCTCGTCCGCGATCTCCACCGCTTCTTCGACGACCGGCTGATGGGGGAGGGGAGGGGTCTGCGAAGGGGCGCGGTCGCCTACGCGCAGACCTGTCCCAAGGCGGAGCCGTCGCTGGGCCCCTTCGGGCGCCGACGTTCCGCCGGCTCGCCCGACGCGGTTCGCGAGGAGCTTCGCCGGCCCCGACACGATCCTCTCCACCGGCGGCGATCCGACCGTCGGGCAGGCGCTCGACCCGGTCGCGGGCGGGGGCGACGGGTGCGTGGAGACCACGGCGTCCACCGCGCCCGGCACCGCGCGGTACGAGATCGCGGGGTACGGCCATCGCCCGTTCACGATGATCGGGTCCCCGCGCCTGCGGGCGGATCTCGACGTACAGGGCGCGGCGCCGGATGTGGCGCAGCTCGACGCTCGCCTGTGGGACGTCGCGCCGGGCGGCAAGCAACGCCTCGTCGCCCGGGGCACCTACCGGCCACAGCAGGGCCTGAACCGCTGGCAGCTTCACCCCGGGGCGTGGCGCTTCGAGTCCGACCACCGGGCCGAGCTTGAGCTGCTCGGGGCCGACGCGCCCTTCGCCCGTCCGTCCAACGGTGTGTTCACGATCGGGGTCAGCGACCTCGCCGTGCGTCTGCCTATCCGGTAGGCGGGCTCAGCCGCGCGGCTCGCGCCACATCAGCCACAGCGGCGGGCTGTCGGGAAGCGCGATCTTCTCGGTCAGCTCGAATCCGAAGCGGCGGTAGTAGGGGAGGTTCGACTCCCGGTTGGTCTCGAGGTAGGCGGGCACTTCGTCGCGGTCGCAGCGCTCGAGCACCGGGGCCAGCAGCGTCCCGCCGTGACCCTGGCGCTGGTGCTCAGGGGCGATCGAGAGGACCTCGAGGTACCAGTGCGGCTCGCTGGGATGGTGGGCGTCCATCAGCTTCTCGATGCGCGAGCCGCGGCGGGCGCCACCGATGCCGATCCCGGGCAGCAGGGAGAGCGCCTCGGCGACGCCGTCGCGCAAGCGGCGCTTCGGCTCCCCCGGCGGGATCCAGAAGGCGCCGCCCTCGCATCCCGGCGTCGTCCACGCCTCGCCGCGGACGAGGTAGAGGTGGCGAAGCCGCGCCCTGTAGGCACGCCGCATCAGCTTCAGGCAGCGGTCGGCGTCGGGGATCACCCAGCGCCAGACCTCGTTGTCGTGGAAGCCGCGAGCGACGGCATCGGCGACCGCCCCGATCTGGGCGCGGGAGATCGGCTGCGCCGGCGAGCTCAACTGGGGCAGCCGAGGGCGCCCGCCGTCGCTGCGAACGGCGGAGCGGCTCCCGGATGTTGGTGAAGCGGCGCTGTGGCCGCCTAGGCGGGCGTGACGTTGACGGCCTTGGGACCGCGGTCCGAATCCTCGGCCTCGTAGGAGACCTTCGCTCCCTCCTCGAGGGTGCTCCCCTGAGCGATGCCGCTTTGATGAACGAAGAGGTCCTTGCCACCCTCATCGGGCGTAATGAAGCCATAGCGCTTCTCGTCGTTGAACCACTTCACCGTTCCGGTTGCCATGCCTACTCCTGACTGGTGGTGCTAGGAGAGGCCACCCTATATGCCACGCGAGCGGCCGGGAATCTCGGCGCGAGGGCTATGCAGTTTGGGGGTCGGAGAGCTCGAGGAGGTCCGGCCATTCGGAGGGTGGGGAGGAGGGCCGTGCGACCTTTTCGGGCTGGCCCGGCGGCAGCCCCTCGAGCGCTGAGAGGACCTCTGGCCGGCGGAGCTGTTCGGCGACCGTGCCCTGCGCCACCTCGATCGTGCGCTGGCGGTTGTTTCGACTCATGAGGTTGGGGCCCATCGCGTCGCGGTCCTCGCCGGTCGGCTGGATCAGCACGACCTCGGTGCCGCGATCGCGCAGCTTTCTCGCCTCGTTTCCCAGGCGGCGCCCGGTCCCGCTGCGCACCAGGTGGCTCACCCACTCGCCGGGATTCCAGGCGCGGGTGGGGTGGAGGGACGAGGTTGGGTTCAGGCAGATCACGATGTCGAGCTGCTCGTCGCGGACGATGTCGAGGTTGGACGTCGAGTACATGCCGCCGTCGACGTAGCGGCGGCCGTCGATTTCGACCGGGTGGTAGAAGCCGGGAATGGCGCAGGAGGCGGCGACGGCGTCCTCCAGCTCGGCTTTCGGGCTGCCGGGACGCCCGAACGCGACGCGTCGCCCGGTCGCGTAGTCGCAGGCGACGATCCAGAGATTGGGGTGAGGTGACCAGCCCTTGGGCACGACGCGGCGGACGATGTCCTTGAGCGGCTCGGTGGAGATGAAGCCGCGGGGCAGCCAGCCCGCGACGGCGGCGGTGGGCGTGTAGCGGCGCAGGTCGGCGAGCGAGCGCAGCGCGAGGCTCCAGGAGCCGGGGCCGATCGGCGGCCAGGCGCGCTCGAGCCGGTAGATGGCGCCGGCGGCGCGATCGGCCTCGGCGGCGGGCTGGCCCGTGGCGTCGACGACGCCGTCGAAGACCTCGCCGGCCGAGTGGGCGACCATGAACCAGGGCGGTAGCCCCGAGGCGACGAGCGAGCCGATCATGGACCCGGCGGAGGTGCCGACGATGACATCGGCGGTGGCCGGGTCCCAGCCGGTCTCGCGCGCGAGCGCGTCGAGGCCGCCGGTCAGCCAGGCGCCTCCCTGGATGCCGCCGGCGCCGAGCACCAAGCCGACCCGCGGTCCCCTGCCATTGCCAGACCCCATAGGACCCGAATCGTGGCACACCCCTGAGACATCTTCAGCAGCGCCCGTCGAACAACGGGTCGCAGAGCCTGAGACCGCTAGATTCTGGCCCGCCACGCGGCTGTGGTGGAACTGGCAGACACGCGACGTTCAGGTCGTCGTGCTCGAAAGGGCGTGGAGGTTCGAATCCTCTCAGCCGCACTTTTTCAGCCCCGAATCGACGGGTATCCGTTGCTAAGATCGGCCGAACCCTGCCGCTATCGTCTAGGGGACTAGGACGCCGGATTCTCAGTCCGGAAACCGGGGTTCGAATCCCCGTAGCGGTGCCTCAGGAACCCCCGCAAACGTGGGGTTTTTTCGCGGGCCGGGCGCCTAGCCAACATGGAGCTGGTCGCGAGCGTGAGCAAGAAAGCCCCTTCCGTGGACGGTGCTCCGGGTCTGCCCGCCGTTTCACGCGGGGCGGGGCGAGTCAAGGATGGGGCCTACTCCCGCAGCCCGGCGGCTTCGAGGGCCTTCTCTCTGTCTCCGAAGTCGGTGAAATGCGTGACGCGCCCATTCATGAACGTCGCCACGACGGTGTAGGGCAGCTCTGTTTCGACTCCGCTCTCCCTGCCGATGGCTCGGACGGTGCCCAGCGCCAGCACCCGGTCGCCCAGGTCACGGATGTCGGAGCAGTCGATATGCGCGGACTCGAAGTACTCGTCGAGGTCAGCGAGCCAGCCCCTCAGGGCTTCGACTCCGACGAACTTCCCCTGCAGTTCTGCGAGTCGGTGCTCGAACTCGATTTCGGGGTCCATGAGCCGAAGGACACCCTCTAGGTCGTGGCGGTTGTACGCCTCGATGCTCTCCACGAGTCGATCGACGTTCTCCTGCGACATCGCCTACTCCGAGAGCCCGACGGCTTCGAGCGCTTCCTTGGGATCGAAGTAGTCGCGGTAGCGGACAACCTTGCCGTTCTTAAAATCGATCACATACCCGATGGGCGACTCGACCTCGGCCCCGCTTTCCTTGCCCCGGCCGTGAAGGTGGCCGATCGTCACGAGTCGCTCTCCAAGGTCTCGGATCTCCGAGATCTCGACCATGAACTCTGCGAAAGCCTCGTCCAGGTCTCGCAAGAACTCGCGACATTCATCGTGTCCGCGAAAGGCAGTCGCCTCACCTCCGAACATCGCGGGAAGCGCCAGATGCATCACCACGTCGGGGTCGAGCACCTCCAGCATCGCTTCGACGTCCCCGCGGTTGAACGCGTCCAACCCGCGCCTGTATGCCTCCACGTTCTCCTGCGACATCGCCCCCGCAGTATCCCGCGGGCGGAGGGAAGGGGACGCATAGGTCGCTGCGCATGGAAAGCGCATACCGGCCCGCCGGCGGATTGCGTGGGGCGGCTCGTTGACTCGCCCCGCCACGTATGAGAGGCTCGCCGCGTCTGTTATATGACTCGGAGACAAGCTCTGAGCAGTCGGCGGGGAACCGACGAAGGGAGTAGGGATGAATCGTGTTCGTCCAGTGCTGATCGTGGCCGCCGGACTGGCGACGGCTGGCATCGGCGCCGCCGCATATGGCGTCGCCACCAACGAGAAGGCGCCCCCTGTTTTGGATGGAGCGAAGAGCCAGCGGATTCACTACTTCGTCCCGGACGACGACCAGACGAAGACCATCATCAAGAAGGCGGGGCTCAAGCTCAGCGGCACGTGCATCCCCGGCGGTGGCCCGGACTTCGAGGTGACCGCCACCTCCAAGCAGGACGGAGCCTTCAAATCGGTGGGTCACGAGGAGAACACGGGCGACGTGTTCTTCGGGGAGAGCCCCTCCCTCGGCGAGGGTGACTCCGTCGACATCTTCGAGGGCAACACCGATGCGGGCGTCGAGTCGGCTGGGACGATCTACTGGGACACGAAGAAGGGCCAGACGATGACGATCGATTTCCAGACCGAGTCGAACCCCTTCAGCGGGGGGTCCGGGGACCACTGCCTGTTCGCGGGCACGGCGACCTACGCGAACTGACGCTTCGAGACACGACGCAAGATCCGTTGCAGTCCCGTCGTTCCGTCCGACGTGCCTACGAACATTCGTTCGCATGAATGATGAACGCACATACACGGACGCGGAGACCCTCCGCGTCGCCGCCCCTGTAGTCGAGCACGAGGTCCCGGTCTGCAGCGAGGTGATGTACGCGCTCCCGGATCCCGCCGATCCCGACCAGGCTGTCCTCGCGAGCGTGCCGTTCCTCGTAGATGGCCTGAACTTCGGCGACATCGTGCGCCTCGGCGATGAAGACGAACAGGGCGTCCGCCCGATCCTCGAGGTCGTCGTTGCCAGCGGCCACGTGCACGTGCTCGCGGCCGCGGAGCCAGGTGAGGGGTTCGAGCTCGTCGCCGAGCTCGACCGGATGTTCCCCGCCTACGCCCTGCGGATCACCCAGGCGAACGACCGCCTGCTGTCGGTGAGCGTGCATCCCGACCTCGACCCCGCCGACGTTCACGCGGCCATCCAGTCGTGGCTTGCCGCCGACGGGGCGGAGGAGGGCGAGCACCCGGCCATGGGCCCGGCCTGCGAGACGCGGCTGGGGCTCCTCGACTGGACCCTGGCCGCGTAGGCCGCGCTTCCAGCCGCTAGCGTCGCCGCATGGCTGGGCGGCGAATGCGGCTGATTCTCAAGAACCGGGCAGCTGGGTCGACACCACCTAGGTGAGCGGGCTTCGGCCGGCGGCGTGTGCGTGAACCCCAGATGAAAGAACGCTGACGGATTTCACAGGGCTTTCATCGTCGGTGGCGAGGGTCGGCATTGCCAACGATCAAGGGAGCAGCCATGTTCAAGTCCACCGGAACAACGAAGAGAATCGCCGCCACCCTCGTCGCCGGGGCTGCTGCGCTCGCCGTCGCGGCCTGCGGGCAGCAGGCCGACCGCGACGCGACCGCTGCCCAGGCGAACGGCTCCAGCGAGGCGAACGCCGGCGGCCCGGGGTTTCCCCAGGGAGGCCAGGCGGTTGAGCTCGATCCGGCCGAGTTCACCGTCAAGATCGACAACCCCTACTGGCCGATGAGCCCGGGCAGCAGATGGGTGTATCGCGAGACCGACACCGCCGGCTCCGAGGAGAGGGCCGTCGTCAAGGTCACGGACACGACGAAGACGATCGCCAACGGCATCGAGGCCCGGGTCGTCCGGGACACCGTGAGCCAGGACGGCGTTCCGATCGAGGTCACCGACGACTGGTACGCCCAGGACAGCCAGGGCAACATCTGGTACCTGGGCGAGGACACCGCCGAGTACGAGAACGGCAAGGTCACCAGTAGGAAGGGGTCGTTCGAGGCGGGCGTCGACGGTGCTCAGGCCGGGATCGCCCTGCCCGGGCACCCGGAACCGGGGCAGACCTATCGCCAGGAGTACTACAAGGGCGAGGCCGAGGACGAAGGCGGAGTCATCACGGTCGGCCAGGAACAGGTCGGTGTCCCGTTCGGGTATTTCGACCGCGGCGTGCTCATGACCCGCGACCTCGTCCCGACGGAGCCGAAGGTTCAGGAGCTGAAGTTCTATGCGCCTGGAGTCGGTCCGCTGCTGAGCGTCCATACGGATGGTCTCGGCGGTCGCGCTGAACTGGTCAGCTACGAGCCCGGGAACTGACCGAGCGTCGGCTGATCCGTCCGGGGCCTCGCCGCCTCTTCGGCGGCGGGGCCCCGGCTAGGAGCGGGCGAGATGCCGCAGCGCCGACCGGGCCGCGTTGTACCCGTTCATGCCGTGGACGCCCGCGCCGGGTGGGGTCGCGGCCGAGCAGATGTAGACCCCCGGGATGCCGGTGGAGTAGGGGTCGAGCGCAAGGCGCGGCCGGATCACCGTTTGGATCGGCGAGTTGGCGCCGGTGATGATGTCGCCCCCGACGTAGTTCGAGTTCATCGCCTGGAACTCGGCGGGATTGCGGACGGCGGTACCGACGATTCGCTCGCGGAGGCCGGGGGCGAAGCGCTCGAGCTGATCGATCACGGCTTCGGTGAGATCGCCCTCGTAGCCGTTCGGAACGTGCGCGTAGGACCAGACCGGGTGCACATCGCCGTTGGAGCGCTCCGCGTCGGCCAAATACTGCTGTCCGACCAGAACGAAGGGCCGCTCTGGCAGCCGCCCGCGGTTGACGTCGCGCTCGGCGGCCACGATCTCCTCGAACGTCCCGGCGCAGTGGACCGTGCCGGCCCTCCGGCACGCCTCGTTCGCCCAGGGCACGCCGCCCTCGACCGCGAGATCGACCTTGTAGGCGGCCGGCCCGTGTCGGTAGCGCTCGTAGGCGCGTCGGGCGCGGGCCGGCAGCCGATCGCCGGTCACGGCGATGACGCCTCTGGGCGCGAGGTCGAGCACGACAGCGTCGGCCTCGCCCAGCTCGTCCAGAGAGGAGACGGGCGATCCGGTTTCGATGGTCCCGCCGTGGGCCGTCACGTACGCGGCCAGCGCGTCGGTGATCGAGCGCGAGCCGCCACGCGCCACCGCCCAGCCCCAGGTGTGGCAGGCGCAGATGAGCGCCGTGCCCACCGACGAGCTCATCGGCCGGGTGAGCGGGGCGATCGCGTGCGCCGCGACGCCGCCGAAGAGCGCCCTCGCCTGGGGCGTGTGCCAGCGCTTGGCGAGCACCGTCGCGGGTGAGGCCGCCGCCAGCCCGAATCGGATCAGGCTCAGGGGGTGGCGCGGGAGGTGGAGCACGGGCCTCATCAGGTCCTCGCTGAGTGCCTCGAACGACTTCGCCGGGCGTCCGAAGACGCCGCGCCAACGCGGCCCGTCCTCGCCGAGGGCTTCCTCGGTCGCGTCCAGCGAGCGCATCATCACCCCGGCGCTCCCGTCGTCGAGCGGATGCGCGAGATCGACGTCCGGCCAGCGCCACTCGAGTCCGTAGCGCTCCAACTCCAGCGAGCGCAGGAAGGGAGAGCCAACCGCCATCGGATGGACCGCCGAGCACACGTCGTGCAGCACCCCGGGCACCGTCAGCTCCTCGGTCCGCGTGCCGCCGCCGATCGCCGGCGCCGCCTCGAGCACCCGGACGCTCACTCCCTCCCGGGCCAGCGCCGCCGCGGCGGCGAGGCCGTTCGGCCCGGCACCGACGACTACCGCGTTGCTCAAGTCGCTGCGGCCGTGTCGCCCCGGCCCGCCGCCGAGTGGACGACCTCAGCCGGGAAGTCCCAGTTCTCCTCCAGCCACGGCCCTCGCGCGACCATGTCGGCGACGTTCACGAAGCCCTCCTCCAGCAGCCCATCCGCGGCGTCGAAGATCTTGTAGCGCTGGCGCTGTACGTGGGCCGGCTGTGACTCGAGGGTGATGATCCGAACCTCGCCGGACTTGAAATGGCACCTCTCCTGGACCGCGTCGAGGAGCTGCTCGTTGTGGAAATGGCCGTCGCCGAAGTTCCAGCCGTTCACCACGTTCGAGATCAGCTCGCCCTCGCGCACGTAGTACGCCTCGACGTCGTCCACGGCGTGCGGCAGCAGCCCGGTCAGCGCCCGGCCGTGGCTGTGCATGGCGCGGAACGCCAGGCCCTTGTTCAGCAGGAGCTCCGCCGTCTCCCGGTCGTAGACGTTCGCGAGCTGCTCGGGAACGATCCGGGCGACCTTCTTGATCGTGGTGTCGAGCTTCGCCTCGGCGCCGGATTCCTTGTTGAAGAGCCAGATGCTGGTCGCCCAATTCCCCGCGTAGTAGCGCATCGACGGCAGGAAGGAGATCCACTCCGGCTTGAAGTTGCCCAGCACCGGGATGAAGACGCCGAAGAACAGCAGGCCGGCGATCAGCAGCGGGTCGTCGAGCGTCGAGAACGGCACGTCGCCGTAGTGGCCGAACAGGAAGAGCAGGCCAAAGATCATGAACAGGTTCCACTCGAGCGGAACGGCAAGCGGGAACGTCGAGGTGATGTGGATGTGGAAGATGATCATCCCGATCACCGCCAGCGTCCCGATGGTCCCGCCGCTGGTCACCAGCAACAGGAACGGCAGCCCGAACTCCGTCACCGTGCCCATGTGGGCCGCGAACGCCGCCCTCTTGGAGGGGCGCAGGTCCTCCATGCTGTTGTAGAGCTCCGCCTTGGCCTTCCGCGAGCGGTTCCAGGGGGTGTTGGAGATCATCACCGACACGACGAACGGGAAGTGGTGGTTGAGCTTGGACGCCGCCGCCCCCCACCAGATGCACACGAATGCGATCTGCCAGGCGACGATGAAGTTCGCGACGCCGAAAGAGGCAGACGAACAGGATCAGCCCGTACACCTCGGTGCGCGCGCCGAGGAACGAGACCTTGTCGCGCAGCCCCAGCAGGACGAGAACTCCGAGGAGCGCGCCCACCAGGGCAGGATCCAGACGCCCGGCCGCGAGGCCCGCCACCGACTCGCCGTCGGAGAGCAGGAGGATGAACCCGAGCACCAGGACGCCGGCGTAAAGCGCGACGTCGAAGATCGTGCGCGTATTCCCCTTGGTGAACGGGACCTTGTCGGGCCACGGGGGCAGACGCACCGTGCCGGGGCGCAGCCAGTAGAGCACGCTCCCGATCAGCGGCTGGAAGCGGAAGGTCAGGGGCATCGAGCCGCAGCCGAGGCCGAGGATCTCCCACAGCAGGGTCCATACAGCCAGCTTCTGGAAGACGATCGGCTCGGTCCACCAGTCGGAGAAGTCGCCGAGGCCGCCGAGCCCCGCGGTGGTGGCGGAGATCGTGAGCGCGGCGCCGAAGGAGAAGATCACGAGCTTCACCGCGTAGAGCAGGTAGACCGCGGTCGGCGTGCCGAACCCGTTGATCGCCCAGTCCTGCGCGAGCGGCTTGATCCTCGCGAGGTACGGCTTCGCCTTCCACTCCTCGACGTCGAACGGCGGCGGGGTCGGCGTCAGGAAACCCATCCGGGCCGGAGCCTATCGCCGGGCCGGGCCGGGCGTCTAGCTCGCTGTGACGATCGCGGCTTGCGCGGCGGCCACGCGCGCGATCGGGGCGCGGAAGGGCGAGCAGCTCACGTAGTCGAGGCCGATCTCCTCGAAGAAGCGGATGCTCGCGGGATCGCCGCCGTGCTCGCCGCAGATGCCGAGCTTCAGGTCGGGGTTGGCCTCTCGCCCGCGCTCGGCTCCCATCCGGACGAGCTCGCCGACGCCGGGTCCGTCGATCACCTCGAACGGGCTGCGGTCGATGATCCTCCCCGCCAGGTACGAGGGCATGAAGCTGCCTTCGACATCGTCCCGCGAGAGGCCGATCGTCGTCTGGGTCAGGTCGTTGGTGCCGAACGAGAAGAAGTCGGCGTGCTGGGCGATGTGGCCCGCGATCAGGCACGCGCGAGGCAGCTCGATCATCGTGCCCACTGAGTACGGCACGGGATGTCCCGCGACCCGCCGCGCCTCCTCGGCCACGTTCACCACGTGTTCGCGCAGCTGTCGCAGCTCGGTCTCGTACGCGACGAGGGGGATCATGATCTCCACCAGCGGTGAGTGGCCGGCGTCGGCGGCCTCCGCTGCCGCGTGGATCACGGCGCGCACCTGCATCTCGTAGATCTGGGGGTACAGGAACGCGAGGCGGACGCCGCGGGTGCCCAGCATCGGGTTCGCCTCCTGGAGGTCGCGCACGATCTCGGCGGCCTCCCGCGCGTAGGTCAGGCGGTCGTCGGCGGCGGCCTCGAGCCGGCGCACGTCGGCCTCGAAGTGCTCGAGCGGTAGGAACTCGTGCATCGGCGGATCCAGCAGGCGCACGGTCACCGGGCGCCCCTGCATCTCGTGGAGGATCTCGCTGAAATCCTGGCGCTGGAGTTCGCCCAGGCGATCGAGTGCGGCGTGGAACTCCTCGCGCGCCTCCTCGAGCTCGGGTGGGGCGGGCCCGCCGTCGCCGGCGGCCCTGACCTCCGCCTTGCGCCAGCGCGCGGCGGCGACGAACATCTCCCGGACCAGCTCCCCGCGGTCCTCGCCGAAGAACATGTGCTCGGTGCGACACAGGCCGATGCCCTCGGCGCCGAACTGCCGGGCATTCGCGGCGTCCTTCGCGGTGTCGGCATTCGCCCGCACGCCGAGGCGGCGCAGCTCGTCCGCCCACCCAAGCACCTCGTCGAACTCCTGGCTGATCTCGGGATCGATCAGCGGCACCTCGTCGGCGGTAACGCGCCCCGTTGTTCCCTCGATCGCGATGAAGTCGCCCGCGGCGAGCTCGGCGCTCCCGATCCGCACCGTGCCCGCGTCGAGATCCACCTTGACCTCCGAGGCCCCCGCGACGCACGGCCGACCCATCCCACGGGCGACGAGCGCGGCGTGCGACGCCTTGCCGCCCTGGGCGGTGAGGATCCCGCGAGCGGCGTGGAAGCCCGCGATGTCGTCCGCCTCGGTGAACGGTCGGACCAGGATCACGTCGTCGCCGTCGGCGGCCCGGCGCACGGCCTCCGGCGCGCTGAGGGCGATCGCCCCCCGGGCGGCGCCCGGCGACGCGGCCACCCCGGTGGTCAGGACCTCGAACTCGGCTGCGGGGTCGAAGATGGGGTGGAGCAGGGCGTCCAGCGCCTCGGCGTCGATCGTCATCAGCGCTGCGCTGCGCTCGAGCAGGCCCTCGCCGACCGCGTCGACCGCGAAGCGCACGGCGGCCTGCGCCGGGCGCTTGGCCGCCCTGGTCTGAAGCAGGAACAGGCGGCCCTCCTCGATCGTGAACTCCACGTCCTGCATGTCCCCGTAGTGGGATTCGAGCTGCGCGAGGTCGCTCATCAGCTGGGCATGGGCCTCGGGCACGCGCTCGGCGAGGGCGGAGAGGTCCTCGGGGTCGCGGGTGCCGGCCACGACGTCCTCGCCCTGAGCGTTCGCGAGGAAGTCACCCGAGGGCTCGGGCGCTCCAGTGCGCTCGTCGCGACTGAACGCCACGCCGGAGCCGGACCGCTCGCCGCGGTTGCCGAACACCATCTGCTGGATGTTCACCGCGGTTCCCCAGTCGTCGGGGATCCCGTTGATCCGGCGGTACGCCACCGCCCGCTCGCCGTCCCAGGAGTCGAACACGGCGACGATCGCCTGCCGCAGCTGCTCGGCGGGATCGACCGGGAAGGCCTCGCCCGTCTCGTCCTCGTAGATCCTCCGGAACGTATTCGTCAACTCGCGCAGCTCGTCCCCGCCCAGGTCCGCGTCGGTCTTCGCGCCCGCGGCCCCCCTCGCCGATGAGAGCGCATCCTCGAAGACGGAGCCCTGGATCCCGCGAACGACGTTGCCGAACATCTGGACGAACCGCCGGTAGGAGTCCCATGCGAAGCGTTCGCTTCCGGTGCTCTTCGCGAGACCGGCGACCGAGTCGTCGTTGAGGCCGAGGTTCAGCACCGTGTCGAGCATCCCCGGCATCGACACCCGGGCGCCAGAGCGCACGGAGACGAGCAGCGGGTCGGCGGGATCGCCCAGCGACTGCCCGGCCCGCCGCTCGAGATCGGAGATCGCCTGCGTGACCTCTTCGGCGAGCCCGTCGGGGAGCGCGCGCCCGTCGCGCATGTATGCGACGCACGCCTCGGTCGTGATCGTGAACCCCGCCGGAACCCGGTCCGGCCCGAGCACCCGAGTCATCTCGGCAACCCCGGCGCCCTTGCCGCCCAGCAGCTCGCGCTGGTCGCGGGATCCCTCCGAGAACTCCTGCACCCAACTCAAGGGTGCTTCGTCCCGACTTGGGCCAACACCGCCTGTGCCCGCTTGCGGGAGGCCTCGTCGATCATCTCCCCGTCGAGCATCACCGCTCCGTCGCCGGCGCCCGAGAGAACGGCGAGGATCGCCTGAGCCCGCTCGGTCTCCGCGGGCGTGGGGGAGAAGATGTCGTTGAGCGGTTCGATCTGGTCGGGGTGCAGCGCCTTCTTGCCGTCGAACCCCAGCTCGCGGGCTCGCTCCGCGGACGCCCGCAGCCCCTCGGCGTCGGAGATCTGAAGGAACGGGCCGTCGATGGCCTGGACGCCGGCCGCCCGGGCGGCGACCAGCACTGCCCCGCGGACGAAGTCCCAGCGTGAGCCCTCCTCGGGCGAGGGAAAGCCAAGGGACACGCTCATGTCGGCAGGCCCAAGGATCAGGGTCTCCAGCCGCTCGCTCGCCTCGGCGATCGCGTTGCAGTCGCGCAGGCCGCGCGCGGACTCGATCAGGGCCTGAAGAGCAATCGGCCGCCCGCCGGCAAGGCGGCCCTCGGCCGCGAGGAGGTCATCCGGTGACTCCACCTTCGGGACGACGATGCTGTCGAGCCGATCCCCGGCGCCGGCCAGGGCCTCGAGGTCCGCGTCGAACCACTCGGTGCCGACGGCGTTCACGCGTACGCTCACCGTGGCGGCCGCCCACTCGGCACTTTCCAGGGCGGCGACGACCGCGGCGCGCGCCTCGTCCTTGCGCGCGGGTGGGACCGAATCCTCGAGGTCGACGATCACCTCGTCGGGCTCCAGAAGGGCGCCCTTTTCGAGCTTTCGCGGCGGCTGGGCCGGGACCGAGAGGCAGGATCGCCGGGACCTCATTCGGGCACGAGCATATGTCCTTGGTTAGTCTCATTCGCCTCAAACTTCGAAGGAGCGCGGTTTGGAACAGCAGCGGGTCGCCGTCGGTGGCCCCTTCTTTGAGGACCTCGAACACGGCCAGGTCTTCGACGCGCCTGGTCTGACGTTGACCTGGGGACACGCCGCGATCCACCAGGCGATCGCGGGCGACCGGATGCTGCTGCCGCTCGACGCGCCGCTAAGCGAGCGGGTGACCGGCACGCACGGACGCGCTCATCCATCCGAACCTCGTCTGCGATGTGGCGATCGGGCAGTCCACCGTGCCGACCCAGCGCGTCCTCGGGCAACCTGTTCTACCGGGGGTTGGTCCTGCTGAGCCAGGTCATCGCGGCGACACGTTGCGGACCACGACGGAGATCGTGGCGCTGAAGCAGAACCGCCCGCGCCCCGATGCGAGCGCCTCGGGCCTTGCCGTCCTACGCATCCGCACCCGCAACCAGCGTGGGGAGGACGTGCTCGACTTCCACCGCTGTCCGATGATCCCGCTGCGCGACGCCGATGTGGCAACGGGCCACGCCGACGATCTCGACGAGATCTCCCCGGAGATCGACGACGATGCCCTGCTGGCCGCGGTTCCTCGACTGGGACTACCCGGCTCTCCGCGGGCGGGCGGGTGAGGCGAGCGGCCTCGAGCCAGGCACCGTGCATGAGATCGAGGGCCGCGACACCGTGACCACCGCGCCCGAGCTCGCCCGTCTGACGCTCAACGTCGCGATGACCCACCGCGACGGCGGCGCCGGCGCCCACGGCCGGCGCCTGGTCTACGGCGGTCAGACGATCTCGATCGCCGCGGCGCATGCCACACGGGCGCTTCCCTCGCTGGCCACCATCGTCGCGTGGCGCAGCTGTACCCACTCGGCCCCCGTGTTCGAGGGCGACGTGCTCAGCACGGAGCTGACCGTGACCGCCGCGGAGCCGATCGACGGCCGCGACGCGACCCTCGCCGATCTTCGCGCCATCGTCCACGCCGACCGGGGGACCGGTGAACCGCCCGAGCAGGTGCTCGACTGGCAGTTCGTCGGGGTCCTCGCCTGAAGGAGGGCCAATGAACGGAATCCTGGACGGACTTCGAGTGGTGGAGGGCTCGGCGTACGTGGCGGCGCCGCTTGGCGGCATGACGCTCGCCCAGATGGGCGCGGACGTGATCCGCTTCGACCACATCGGCGGCGGCCTGGACCGCAACCGCTGGCCCGTCACCGACGACGGCGTCAGCATGTTCTGGGCGGGCCTCAACAAGGGGAAGCGCTCGATCCAGGTGGATCTGCGCTCCGATCGCGGTAAGGAGCTGCTCACGGCCCTCATCTCCCAGCCCGGGGATGACTCCGGGATCCTGCTCACCAACTTTCCGGCGAAGGGCTGGCTTGACTACGACGCCCTGCGCGAGCATCGCGACGACCTGATCATGGCCGCGATCACCGGCAACCACGACGGCAGCTCCGCGGTGGACTACACCGTCAACCCCGCGACCGGCTTCCCGTGGGCGACGGGCCCGCGCAACCTCGGGGTCCCGTTCAACCACCTGCTTCCGGCGTGGGACTCGATCACCGGGACTCTCGCCGCCGCCGGCGTGCTGGCGGCCGAGCGCCACCGGGGACCGGACCGGCGAGGGCCAGCTCGTCAGCGTGGCCCTGTCAGACGTCGCCTTCGCGATGGTCGGGAACCTCGGCAAGATCGCCGAGGCCCAGCTCTGCCGCCGCGAGCGCCAGAAGGAGGGCAACTACCTCTACGGCGCGTTCGGCCGCGACTTCCTGACGGCCGACGGGCGGCGCGTGATGGTGGTGGCACTCACCCCGCACCAATGGAAGGCCCTGGTCGATGCCACCGGCCTCCACGCCGCGTTCGAGCTGGTGGAGCAGCAGATGGATGTCGACCTCTCAAAGGAGGGCGACCGCTTCGCAGCGCGCGAGATCCTCGGGGCGATCCTGAAGCCGTGGACGATCACGCACACGCTCGAGGAGATCGGGAGGATCTTCGATGAGCACGGCGTCTGCTGGGGCCCCTACCAGACCTTCATGCAGCTGGTGGACGAGGACCCGAGATGCTCGACCGAGAATCCGATGTTCGACGAGGTCGAGCAGCCCGGAATCGGCAGCTACCTGATGGCCGGCTCGCCCCTGCACTTCTCGCAGAACGGGCGCCTGCCGCCGACGCCGGCGCCCGCGCTCGGGGAGCACACGGACGAGATCCTCGCCGAGCTCCTGTCGCTGAGCGACACCGAGATCGGCAGGCTCCACGACGACGGGGTCGTCGCCGGCCCCACCGCCGTGGCGGCCTGAGCCGGCGCCCGATCCCTCGCTTCAGTCGTCGATCACCTCGCAGCTGACGAACGTGTCTGCCCCGCCGCCGCCGGAGCATTCGTCCTTGCCGCCGTTGCCGATCAGCGTGTCCTTGCCACCGCCGCCGAACAGGTCGTCGTCGTCGGGGCCGCCGCGCAGGGTGTCGTCCCCGCCGGATCCGCATTCCCGATCGTTCCCGGTCTTCCCCCGGGCGCTGTCGTCGCCGGCCAGGGTCTGGATCACGTCCTTGAACTCGAAACCGGTCAGCGAGTCCGTGTTCTCGGTTCCGATCATCGACGCCTTCTGGCCCTGGCAGCCCTCGGACTTGCGGATGTACTCCGGGTTGCCGTCAAAGCGGTCGGTGGTGTTGCTGACCAGCTCCGTCGCCGTCCCGTCGGATGAGATCTCGTGCATCAGGCGACCCTGCCCGAAGATCCTGTTGACCCAGGCGATCTCCGAGCCGTCATTCGACCAGGCGCAGTTGTAGCCGCCGTCCGCGGAGTCGGATAGCTCGTTGCCCGCCGTCCCCGGGCTCCCCGGTGCGGAGGAGCGAACGTAGACGTCGGCATTGGCCGAACCGAACGGTCCGCGCGTGTAACAGAGCTGGGTGCCGTCGGGCGAGAGCGCGGGCTGGTACTCAGCGTCGCCCGCGTTGACGATGGACGTGGAAGCGCCGCCGATCTGGTCGGACGGGCGGCGGGCGATGTCCTCGTTCGCGCTCGCGAGCCCGATTGCGTGATAGATGAACTTGCCGTCGGGCGAGAACACCGGCTTCCCCTCGTAGAGGTCGGTGCTGTTGGTCAGGTTGATCGGGTTCGTCGCGCTCGTCGGCTTGTTCGTGTCGAAGACACGGATGTCGAACTCCTGATCGTTCATGGCCGTGCTCCGCTCGCTCTCGAAGGCGACGAAGCGGTTGTTCGGCGACCAGTTGGGCCGGTCGTCGTCGATGTTGTCGGAGCCCCACATCTGCACGGTCGAGCCGTCAGTACGGTCGTGGATGAAGATGTCGCCGTCGGCTCCGGGCTTCAGGGCGAACGCGATCTTGGTCCCGTCGGGGGAGATGCTGGGGTGACGTCGCTGCCCCGTGAGCAGGTCGGCCAGCGCCTCGGTCTCCAGGAATGAAGTGTCGCCGATGTCGTTGATGAACAGGTCCGCGTCGGCGTCGCCGCCGGTGCCGATGCCGCTGACGAAAAGGATCTTGTCGTTCTCGCCGGGGAAGACGGCCATCGCGGCGGACGGCGCCCAGCGCCGTGATCGCAAACCCGACAAGCCCAAGGACCCACTTCGCACTCCTGCGCATACTCACTCCCCTGTTCGTGTTGCGCGGCTCATCCCGGCCGCGCGGCCAGCCTACACCCGGCGCGGCAAGGTCCTCAAACGGGAGCTGCGCTGACGTCGCGCGCGTCTTCGCCGGAGGCAGCCCACGGCGCCTCGCGCCTGGGAGGCAGGTAGCGCATCTCGGTCTCGGCGAAGCGGTCCGCGAAGGTCCGGCGCTTCTCGCCGAACAGCGCGATCCAGAACCCCAGGCCCAGCGGGATGGCCCCCAGCGACGGCGCCGACCAGCCTGCGCACCGAACGCCGGAAGCCCAGCCTGGGGCCGTCCGGCCCGTAGAGGCGGAGGTCGAGGAAGCGCATCCCCGGGGTCTCGCCCGAGAGCCCCCAGAAGCCGATCAGGTAGCGTGCTGGTCGCCAGGATCCACGTGAGGCTTCCGACCACGAGCGTCGCCGAGTCGGAGGCATTGTCTCACGTCGAAGATCGCGTCGATGGCGAGCGCGAGCAACGTCGCTGTGAGGAAGAAGATGCCGTTCACGATCGCGGCGTCGATGAGAAACGCCAGGCCGCGCGTGAAGAGCCCGGCCTGCTCGGCTCGCTCCTGGCGCTTCGGGCGCCGCAGGAGCCGTGCGGACGATGCGCTCGAGGACGTCGTCCACGTGGCGCGCGATGCGGCCGATCTGCGCGCCGATGTCGTCGATCAGGCCGAACGCCCTGGTAGCCGCGATCGCCTGGCGGATCTCTGGCGCCTCGGCGATACGTTCGATCAGTTTCTGAACCTCGTCGCTGGCCAGCAGGCGCTCCCAGACGCGGTCGATCATCTCGCTGTCGATCGCCCGGTTGATGGAGCGCTCGACGGCGGCGCTCTCCAGGGCCTGGGCGATCGCCCGCTCCGCGGCAGGGCTCTCGAGCGCACGGACGACGGCGTCGGCGGCCAGATCCTCGACCGCCTGGTCGATCCCCGCGGCCTCGGCGACACGGGCGCCGCTTCGGGCTCCGGCTCCGATCACACGGGCCAGCAGCGGCTCGCGCCTGCTGGGCCGGCGGCTCGGGCGGTTGCGGTGGATCCGCCATTGAAGTGCACGATACGTTCGTGCGGGGACGGCTTCCGTGCGTCGGACGAACGTCCAGACGGCCGCGAGAGCCGTGCCTGCAGGATTCGTGGATAGGGGCCAGCTGACCGAACATATAGGGGATGGCCCCCATGCTGAACAGGGTAGTTCGTGACGAACGCGGCTTCACGCTCGTGGAGCTGCTGGTCGTGATGCTCGTTATCGGCATCCTCGCGGCGATCGCTGTGGCCTCGTTCCTCACACAGCGCGACAAGGCCCGCGACGCGGACGCGAAGGTCGTCGCTCGCGCCGCGTCGCAGGCGATCGAGGTCTATGCGACCGAGGAGGACGGCGACTACGACGGCGCGACTCCGGCCCTCCTGAGCGGCCTCGAGCCGACGCTGAGCGGGCGGCCCGTGACCGTGGTCTTTGCCGCCGGCCGGGCCTATCAAGTCGCGGTCGCTTCGGCCACCGGCAACGACTTCATGGTCGAACGCCGGCCCGACGGCGAGATGCGGTTGGAGTGCACCCCCGCGGCCAGGGCCGGATGCCCGGCCGGCGGGCGGTGGGGCTAGCCCCGTCGCTCGCCGCTGACAACAGGCGCCTCCGCCGTGCGTTTAGGTTAGGTTCTCCGAGCCCACGGGATATTCGGAGGAACTAGTGGATGTCAGCCAGCTGAAGTCCGTCGACCTGTTCGCGGAGGTGCCCGACGAGGCACTCTCCAAGATCGCCCCGTTCACGAAGGTGGACGAGTTCGCGGAGGGGAGAGAGGTCGTCAAGGAGGGCGGCTTCGCCAACGACTTCTACGTGATCACCGAGGGGACCGCCAAGGTCGAGCGCGATGGCGAGCACCTCGCGGACCTGGGTCCCGGCGACGTTTTCGGCGAGCAGGCGCTGCTGGAGAAGCAGCAGCGCTCCGCCACGGTCACGGCAACCGAGACGCTGCGCGTGATCAAGATCGAGCACTGGGAGCTGAGCCGAATGAAGAAGGCGATGCCCGAGGTGGTCGACCAGCTCCAGCAGACGGTCGCCGAACGCACCTAGTCACAGGGGCTGCGCCGGGGTAGACTGCCCGGCTACATACGGCCGGTGGCCAAGGGAAGTCCGGTGAGAAACCGGCGCGGTCCCGCCACTGTGACCGGGCGATGCAGCGCCGCATCTGCCACTGAGGGGGCCCTTGAGCGCCCTTGGGAAGGCGCGACGTGAAGCCCGGAAGCCAGGAGACCTGACTCCGGCCAGCCAATTAGCCCCGCCGCCGGCGGGGCACGAATCCCTCGAGGAAAGGGTGGCTCACATGAGACTCAACCTATGGCGTGCGGCGCTCCCGGCTGCGCTCGCGACGATCGCCGTCAGTGCCGGGATCCTGACCCAGGGCTCACAGGCGCAGGACGCCAAGCGGGGAATCGCGTCGGAGCTCAAGTCCCTGCGGATCGAGGGCCCGAAGAAGAACATCCTGCCGGAGACCTGGTACGTGACCGGGGACGAGAGCATCAAGCGCTCCCGCGGCTTGAAGTGCAAGCACACGAACGGGCGCGAGGAGGTGCCCGGCTCCACGGCGCTCGGCATCACCGAGACCGCCTCACGCGACAGCGATGAGCTGCCTTCCGTGCGCGTCCGCGAGGACGACTTCGGCCTCTTCGTCTGCGAGCTGGGCGGGCTGGTCGGCCGCCCGTTCGACGACCCCGACGGCTTCTCGGGCTGGACCTACTGGATAAACGACGCCGGCGGCACCCAGGCCGCCGAGAACGAGAGCCTGACCGACGGGGATCGCGTGTTGTGGGTATTCGCCGACTTCGGCGACGCAAACCTGAACACGGGCGACGCGCTCGAGCTGGAGGGTGTGCCGGCGAACGACGCCGACGGCGAGTTCACGGTGTCAGTCACGGCATACGGCTTCGCCGGCTCGCCGACGCCCGTCGCCGGCATGAAGATCAAGGGCGCCGAGACCGTCTCCGACAACGCCGACGGCACCTACGACGTCACCGTCGCGAACGGGTTCACGAGCCTGTACGCGAAGGGCAAGCCCGCCATCGCATCGCCTGCCGTCGAGGTCTGCGTCAAGGCCAATCCCGCCCAGTGCCCCGAGGCCCATGGCCGGGTGGTCGTCGGCTCGTCGGAGAACGACCGTGATCGACGGAACCGCCGGCTGGGACGAGATCCGCTCGGGCGGCGGCCCAGACGTGGTGAACATCGCTGCGGGCAGCGGCCGCGACAAGGTGAACTGCGGCGGCGGCGAGGACGAGGTCATCGTGCTCGAGGGCGACACCGACGACGAGATCGCGGCCAACTGCGAGGAGATCATCGAGGCCGCGTGAGTCCGAGGCACGCCTGCACTCTCGCCGCGGCGGCAATCGCCGTCGCGGCGGGAGGCTGCGGCCTCGGCGAAGGCGAACGGGACGAGGGAGAGGCGACCGTTCGAGTGACTCGCGACTACGGGGCAGAGCTCATCGCCGAGGCGGCCGCGGCCGACCCGTCCGAGTCAGACACCGTGATCAAGGTGCTCGACCGCGCGGCTGAGATCGAGACCCGGTTCGGCGGCGGCTTCGTCCAGTCGATCGACGGGCTGGCCGGGGGCATCGAGGCCGGTCGCAGCCTCGACTGGTTCTTCTACGTGAACGGGATCGAGTCGTCGGTCGGCTCCGCCGAGGTGCCGGTCTCAGCCGGCGACCGGATCTGGTGGGACCACCGTGACTGGACCGACGTGATGCGCGTCCCCGCGGTGGTCGGATCGTTCCCCGAGCCCCTGGCTCAGGTTTCCGCTGAGGACCCGGATCCGGTGCGCCTCGAGTGCGCGGACGAGGCCGAGAAACCGTGCGCGGACGCGGGCGAGCGCCTGGCAGACGCGGGCGTCGACTTCACGAACGAGGGCCTCAGCTCGGGCGGCAGCCACGGCGACCTGCGGGTTCTGGTCGGCGAGTGGGACGACATCCGAGGGGACGATGCAGCGGTACTGCTCGAGAAGGGGCCGCCATCGAGTGGCGTGTTCGCGAGCCCCGAGAAGATCGGTGGGAGCTGGTCCCTGGCGCTGATGGATCCCGCGTTGGTGGTCGACGACCAGCCGAAGCCAGGCGGCCTGGTCGCCGCCGTGCGACCGGAAGAGGAGCCGCCGACCTGGATCGTGACCGGGACCGACGCCGGGGGGCTCGACGCCGCGGTCGCGGCGCTCGACGAACCCTCGCTTCGCGACCACTACGCCCTCGCCATCGTGGGGGGCGAGGGCGTACCGCTTCCCCTTGACGAGATCGCTGTCGGATGAGGTCGCCGCTTGCCTACTCGCCCCGGCCGGGCCCGCTCCACGACGCCAGCGCTGCGGCCGCGAGCCTGTACTTCGGGTCGTTCGCGATCCTCGCGTTCTCGTACACGAACCCGCTGGTGCTGGCCGGGGCGACGGCCGGCGTCGTGGTCGCAGGGCTCGCCGCGGGCGCCCGGCGGGCGCTGGTGGTAGCAGCGCGGTACGGCCTCGCGCTGGGCCTCGCCTTCATCGTCGTCAACGCGATCACCGCCCAGCGCGGCGACACGATCCTCGTCCGCGGCTTCCACCTGCCCGTGCTGGGGCAGGTCGACGTGAGCGCGGAGGCCCTCGTCGAGGGCGCGGTGCTCGCGTGGCGGGTCGTCGTCGTGATGCTCGCCTTCGCCGTGCTCTCCGCCACCGTCGATCCCGACCGGCTGCTGCGGATGCTGCGACCGGTGGCGCGCCGCTCGGCGCTCACCGCGACGCTGATCGCGCGGATGGCGCCGCTGGCGGCGCGCGACCATGCGCGGCTTCGCGAGGCCGCGGATCTCCGCGGGCCCGGGGCGGCGCCCGTCGGCAGGGCGACGCTCCTGCGCCGACTCGTCGCCGGTGCGCTCGACCGCGCCGTCGACGTCGCCGCGACCCTGGAGCTGCGGGGATACGCCCACGGCGCCCCTCGCGCTGCGTCCCAGCGTCCGGCCGGGCGGGGGTCACGGCGCTTCGCGCTCGTGGGCCTGGCGATCATCGCCCTCGCCGTCGCGGGCCGCCTCGCGGGCGCCGGCGAGATGGATCCCTATCCGACCTTGACCATGGACCTCGACGCAGCCACCCTTGCGCTGGCGGCCGCGATCCCCCTCCTCGCGGGTCTGCCGTTCATTCGCTGGCACCGATCGCCGGTCCTGCGACCGAGGCTCGCACGTGTCTGAGCCGGTGGTAGAGGCGAGCGGCCTGCGCTACCGCTACCCCGACGCCGTGGCCGAGGCCCTGCGCGGAGTGGATCTGCGCCTGGATCCGGGCGAGTTCGTCGTTCTCGCCGGGCGTTCCGGGTCGGGCAAGACCACGCTTCTTCACGCGCTCTGCGGCCTCGTCCCCCACTATCACGGGGGTGAGGTGACCGGATCCCTGGAGGTGACCGGCCGCGATGTGAGCAGCCACGGGCCGGCCGACCTGGGCGGACGCGTCGGCCTCGTCGCTCAGGACCCAGAGGCTCAGGTGGTGGGCGCGACCGCGCGCGGCGAGATCGAGCTGCCGCTGGAGATCCGAGGCGAGCCGGCGACCGCGCGGGCCCGAGCCGTCGAGGAGGTGGCCCTCGCGCTGGTGATCCCGGACCTGCTCGACCGACCCACCGACACGCTCTCGGGGGGCGAGCTCCAGCGCGTGGCCCTCGCCGCCGCGCTGGTGGGCCGCCCGGAGCTGATCCTCCTCGACGAGCCGACGTCGCAGCTCGATCCGGTGGCGGGCGACGAGCTGATCGGGCTCCTGCGCCGGCTGAACGAGGAGTGGGGGACGACGATCGTGCTCGCCGAGCACCGCCTCGAGCGTTGTCTCGCTGCCGCCGATCGCGTCGTCGCGATGGCGGATGGCACCGTCGCCTTCGACGGCGCTCCGGCGCCGTTCCTGGAGTGGGCGCTCAGCGCCGACCGGGCGCTTGCCACGCCGGGGGCGCACCTCTTCGACCTCTCTGGCCTGCGCCCACCCGAGCCCAGCGTCAAGCTCGCCCGCCGGCGCCTCGCCCTCGAGGGGGTCAAGCTCGCGGAGCCGTCGCCGACCGAGGCAAGGGAGGGGACGTCACTGCGTCGCGGGCTGTTCAGGCGGGAGCGCTCCGAACCCGCCCTCGAGGCTTCCGACCTGTGGGTGGAACTCGACGACGGGATCGTCACGCGAGACGTCCTGCGTGGCCTGGGCTTCCGCGTCGAGGCCGGCGAGCGGGTGGCGCTGATGGGTCGCAACGGTGCCGGCAAGAGCACGCTGCTGCGCGCGGCCGCGGGACTGCTCGAACCGGTTCGCGGGAGGGTCGCGGCGCCGCGGAGCACAGCGCTGCTCACGCAGAGTCCGTCCGACTTCATCACCCGCGAGCGGGTGACCGAGGAGCTGCCCGGTGCCACCGGCGAGGCCGCCCTGCGGGCGGTGGGGCTCGAGGCGTTCGCCGAGCGCGACCCGCGCGACCTCTCGGGCGGGGAGCGCCAGCGCCTGGCGCTTGCCATCGTCATGGCGGGCCGTGGCGAGAAGGGGCCGGGCCTCGTCTGCCTGGATGAGCCCACGCGTGGCATGGACCGCGCGCGCAAGGACGAGCTGTCGAGCCGGCTTGGCGAGCTGACGGCCGGCGGCGTCGGCGGTGATCGTGGCGACGCACGATGTCGAGTTCGCGGCGAGGTTCGCGGAGCGCGTGATCCTGCTGGGCGAGGGCAGCGTGATCGCGGACGGGGGGGTCGACGAGGTGCTGGCCGGCGGCTGGTACTTCGCGACGGAGGTCGCTCGGATCCTCGGCGCCGGGGCACCCATCTCGCCCGAGGCCGGGGCGGAGCTCATACGCAGGTCCCTGGGAACGACGGAGGTCGCCCGGTGACCTGGCAGGCGACGTCCTTCCTCTTCATCGGGCTCGTCATCGCCGGCGGCTTCTGGTGGTACGAGCGCTCGCGGCCGAGCTCGCGGACGGTGGCGCTCGTCGCCGGCCTCGCGGCGCTCGCCGTCGCCGGCCGCCTGGTGCTGGCGCCGGTGCCGAACGTGGTCGCGACGACCGACATCGCGCTCATCACCGGGTTCGCGCTCGGAGGGGCCCCGGGGTTCGCGGTCGGCGCCCTCGCGGCCCCGGTGTCGAACCTCTGGCTCGGGCAGGGCCCGTGGACGCCGTGGCAGATGGCGGGGTGGGGGCTATGCGGGCTTCTGGGCGCTGCCCTCGCCGTGCTCACTCGCAGGCGGGTGAGTCGTCTTGGCCTCGCCTGCGCCTGCGCTTTCGCGGGGTTCGCGTACGGGGCCCTGCTCGACCTGTCGGTGATGGTCACGTACGGGGGCGAGCAGTCGCTCGACCGCTACCTGGCCCTCTCGGCCCGGGGCCTGCCCTTCAACATCGCCCATGCAGCCGGGAATTTCGCGATCGCGCTCGCGGCCGGACCGGCGCTCGTCCGGATGATCTCGCGCTTTCGCGAGCGGCTGGAGTTCACGTGGACCTCGGGCGCGGCACCGGCGCGGGCAGGTGCCGCCGCGGTGCTGGCGCTCGTCGTCTCGCTGCTCGTCCTGGCCTCGGGCCCGGGCGGTCCGCAGGACGCCCGGGCCCGCCAGGAGGCGGCGAGCGGCACCGCCGCGGACGGGAGGGCTTGGCTCGAGCGGGCGCAGAATCACGATGGCGGCTTCGGGACGGCACCGGGGTCCTCGTCCAACGCCGGCATGACCGGATGGGCGATGCTCGGGCTCGAGGCCGCAGGACGGAACCCGCTCGACCTGAGACGGGATGGCAACTCACCGGTGGATTACCTGCGTGGCCGCGCCGAGCGGCTGAACTCCTCCGCGGACCTCGAACGGACCGTCCTCGCCCTCGCGGGCGCGGGGATCAGCCCCTACGACTTCGGCGGCCAGAACCTGGTCGCCGAGCTGCGCGCCAAGCGCGACGGGGATGGGTCGTTCGACGGGAACGTGAACAGCACATCGTTCGCGGTCTTCGCGCTCCGCTCGGTGAGCGCCCCGGCATCCGAGCTGGAGCGCTCGGCGACGTGGATTCGCCGAGCGCAGAATCGCGACGGAGGCTGGGGCTTTCGCCGCGGCACGGCGAGCGATGCGGACTCGACCGGCGCCGCGCTCCAGGCGCTCGACGCCGCCGGGGGCGGTGGTTCCGCCGCCTCGAAGGGGGTCCGCTACCTCCGCGGAGCGCAGCTCGGCGACGGCGGCTTCCCGCTCGCGAGCGGCGGCGCCTCGAACTCGCAGTCGACCGCCTGGGCCTCGCAGGGCCTGGTGGCCTCCGGCGTAGCCCCGGCCTCGGTCACGTCTGGCGGGAGCAGTCCGCTCGACTACCTGGCGGCGCGCCAGGCCCCGGACGGCCACTACCGCTACTCCGCGGCGACAGATCAGACTCCCGTCTGGGTCACCTCCCAGGCGCTGCTCGCCGTGAACCGGCGAGCGTTTCCGCTCGGTCGCGTGCCCAAGGTCGGCGAGCCGGGCGCCCTGCCGCCACCGGCGGAGCCGTCCGGGTCCGGAGGCGGCCAGGGTGGAGCGGCCGGCGGCTCGGGAGGGGGCTCGGCGACGGGGCCGGACGGCGGCAACGGGGGCGGCCCGTCCTCCGCCGGGAAGGGCGATGCCGGGAAGGGCGATGCCGAGAAGGCCGGCGGCGACCGGCCGGCCGAGGCGGAGCTCGCCTCGGCCGACGTTCCGGCCGGCGCCGAGCAGCTGGGCGGAGGCGGCTCGAGCAACGACGCGACCCCGTACGTCCTGGCCGGGCTCGGCGCGCTCGCGCTCGCGCTGGGTGGCGGCTTCCTCTGGTACCGGCGCCAGCTTCCGTAGTCTCAGCGCCGATGGAGGTCGACGAGGCGATTCGTGGTCGCCGCACGCACAAGGCGTACCGGCCCGCGCCGGTGCCGCGCCAGACCCTCGACGAGCTCTTCGAGCTCGCCCGCTGGGCCCCGAACCACCACCTAACCAACCCCTGGCGCTTCAGGGTGCTGGGGCCGCATGCGCTTGAGCGGCTGAAGCAGGCCGCCGGGCCGGAGGCGGCATCCAAGCTCGATCGCGCCCCGACCCTCGTAGCGTGCTCCGCGGTCCAGACCGGGGACGAGGTCCAGGACGACGAGGACCTGCTCGCGACCGGCGTCGCCGCCTTCATCGTGCTGATGGCGGCGCACGATCGCGGCCTCGCCGGCTACTGGCGCACGCCCGACGTCCTGCGGACGCAAGAGGGTCGTGAGGCGGTCGGCATGGATCCAACCGAGAAGTTCGTCGGCCTCATCCACCTCGGCGAGCCCGTCCAGGAGCAACGCCCGCCCGAGCGCGAGCCGGCGGCTTCTGTCGTGACGTATCTCGACTGATGCTGGCGCGCGAGAAAGCCCTCGAGGCCATGACGGCCGAACGCTTCGACCTCGTCGTGATCGGGGGCGGGGTCACTGGCGCCGGAGTCGCCCTCGACGCCGCGTCCCGCGGCTACTCCGTGGCCATCGTCGAGCGGGCGGATTGGGCGATCGGCACGTCCAGCCGGTCGTCGAAGATGGTCCACGGCGGCCTTCGCTACCTCGAGAACTTCGATCTCGGGCTCGTGCGGGAGGCGCTCTTGGAGCGCCAGCTCATGGTCCAGCTGGCCCCCCATCTCGTCTACCCGACCCCCTTTCTCGTGCCCGCGTTCGGGGAGGGAAAGCTCTCCCGGGCGCTCGGCATGGGACTCAACATGTACGACGTGATGGCCTCGACCCGGGTCGGCCAGGCTCGGCGCGAGCGCGAGGCCCGCGCGGTCGCCGGCGACTACTGGGCGCCGGATCGCCACCGCGTCATCCCGGGCGCCGAGGCGATCGAGCTCGTGCCGGCGCTGGGCCCGCTCGAGCCCACCGAGGCCTACCTGTTCTACGACTGCCAGACCGACGATGTCCGCCTGGTGCTCACCATCCTCGGCGAGGCGGAGCGCTTCGGCGCGCTCTGCCTCAATCGCGCGGAGGTCACGGGGCTGCGCGAGGACGAGGGGAGGGCCACCGGGGTGCTGTGCACGGACCTCGAGTCCGGCGCCGAGTTCGCCGTCGAGGCCGACAACGTGGTGAACGCGACCGGGGTCTTCGCGGATCGGATCCGGCCGGACGAGATCCACGACGAGGCCGAGGTCCCGCGGATCGCGCCCAGCCGCGGCACCCACATCACCCTCGGCCGCGAGACCCTCGACCTGGGCAAGGCCGCCTGCATCGTCCCGGCCGGATCCGACCGCCGGATCTTCGCGCTGCCGTGGTACGGCCAGGCACTTGTTGGGACGACCGACGAGGACTTCGACGGTGACGTCGATCGCCCGAAGCCAGGCGACGACGACATCGACTACCTGCTGTCGGCCATCAACGAGTTCTTCGGCGTCGAGCTCGGCCGCGGCGACATCACCGGGGCCTACGCGGGCGTTCGGCCCCTGATCTCGACCGGCGACCCGCGCAAGTCCGTGGACATCTCGCGCAAGGCCGAGCTGTATGAGACGTCGTCGGGCCTGCTGACGATCACCGGCGGGAAGCTCACGACCTGGCGGCGGATGGCGAAGCAGGTCGTCGATCGCATGACCGAGCGCGCCGGGCGGGTGGCCCCGTGCCGCACCGGGGACATTCCGCTGGGGATGGCGGCGGGGGAGGGGGAGCTGGATCCGCCGGACGGCGTGGCGGAGGCCGACCTCCCGGACGGGTACAGAGAGCTCCTCGCCTTCCGCTATGGCCACGCCGGACGGCGAGTGCTCCAGCTAGTCGCCCGCGACCCCTCGCTCGCGGCCGCGATCGTGAAGGGCCATCCCGACCTCCTGGCCGAGGTGGTGCTCGCCGCGCGCTCCGAGCAAGCCCGCTCTGTCGCCGACGTGCTGTTGCGGCGCACCCGGCTCGGGCTGCTCGCGGCCCCGAGCCTGCGGACTGCCGAGTCCGTCATGCCGATCGCCGAAACGCTCGGCGCCGAGCTCGGCTGGGACGCCGATCGCATCGCGGCGGAGGCCGAGGCCTGGCTCGCCGACAAGGAAGCCGACGGCATCGATCCAGCGCTCGCTGCGGGATAAACCGCTCGTCGGCCCTCGACGCCGACCGCTCGCTGACCTAAGCTGGGTTTCGGAGTGAGAAACGGCAACGGAGGACTGAGTTGAGGCTGTTCATCGATACCGGGAGCGTCGCCGAGGTCGAGGAGATCGCGCAGTGGGGCGTGCTCGCCGGAGCGACCACCAACCCTTCGCTGCTGGCGAAGGAGGACGGCGATCCGGGCGACATCATCCGGCGCATCTGCGACGTGGTCGGCGGTCCGGTCTCAGCCGAGGTCGTTGCCGAGGATCCCGCCGGCATGGTCGCTGAGGGCCGCGCGCTTCGCGAGCTCCACGAGCACGTCACCGTGAAGGTCCCGTTCTGCAAGGAGGGCCTCGAGGCGACGCACGAGCTCACCGCTGATGGCATCCCCGTGAACATGACGCTGGTCTTCTCCGCGAACCAGGCGCTGCTCGCCGCGGGAGCCGGGGCGACCTACGTCTCCTGCTTCATGGGCCGCCTTGACGACATCTCGGTCGACTCGGGCCAGGTCCTCTCCGAGATCGTCGAGTGCTTCCGCGCCGGCGGTGTGACCTCGCAGATCATCTCCGCCTCGATCCGCAACCCCGAGCACGTCATCACCTCGGCGCAGCTCGGATGCGAGATCGCGACGGTGCCCGGCAAGGTGCTGCGACAGATGCTGAACCACCCGCTCACCACCGAGGGCGCGGCCAAGTTCAAGGCCGACTGGGAGACCCGTCCCGAGTTCGCCGAGTGGCTGGCGGGGCTGGTCGCTGCGCGCGCAGCCGCGCAGAAGGCCTAGACGGCCCTGGGCGTTCCAGCGCCGGGTATCCTGCCCGCCCGATGGCCCGAGCACCGCATCTCGCAGACCTTCACGCCCAGGCGGCCGAGCTTTCGGTCGAGGGCTACCGAAAGCTCCCGCGCGAGGATCTGGTCAAGGCGATCGAGGATGCCGGGGGTGATCCCGGCGAGGTGGTCGTCGAGGCCACGCTCGACGTCGACGACTCCGTGGTCAAGACCGACGACGCGGGACCGGTCGCCGACGACGCGCCCACGGTCGAGGTCTCGGGCGTGCTCGACATCCTGCCCCAGCGCTACGGCTTCCTGCGCCTGAACGGCCTCGAGGCCGACCCCGGCGACGTCTACGTCTCGGCCTCCCAGGTTCGCCGCTGCGAGCTGCGCTCCGGCGACGAGGTCGCCGGCCCTGCGCGCGAGCCACGCCGCGGCGAGCGTCACCGCGCGCTTGTGCACGTCGACCAGGTGAACGGCGCCGAGCCGCCCCTCCCCGAGCGCCCGGACTTCGAGGACCTTCCCGCCGTCGCGCCCGAGCAACGGCTCCCGCTCGACGGCGAGGGCTCCGACGTCCTCGCACGCGCCGTCGACCTGCTCGCGCCGCTCGCCCTGGGCCAGCGGGTTTTGGTCCGCGCCGCGCCGCGCTCGGGCCGGACCACGCTCCTGCGCGGGATCGCCAACGCGATCGCGGCCACCGAGGGCATCGAGTTGATCGTGCTGCTGGTGGACGAGCGCCCGGAGGAGGCGACCGCATGGCGCGAGGCCGTGCCCGGCGCCCAGTTCGCCATCGCCACGTCCGACGTGGCACCCGGCGACCAGCTTCGCCTCGCGGAGCTCGCGCTCGCGCGGGCCCGCCGTCACGCGGAGACGGGGGGACACGCGGTGATGCTCGTCGACTCGCTCTCGCGCCTGGATTACGCGGCGGGGGACGTCGCCGCCGTAAAGAGCCTGTTCGGCTCCGGTCGCAACCTCGCCGGCGGCGGCACGCTGACCATCGTCGCCACTACGCTCGCCGACGCGAGCGACGAGGGCGCCGCCGAGCGCGCGGTCGGGACGACCGAGAGCGCCGTGATAACGCTCGACCCCGAGCTCGCCGCAGTCGGCGTGTACCCCGCGATCGTCGCCGCGGAATGCCGGGTCTCGAACGAGGAGACGCTTCGCGATGAGACCGAGCTGGAGGCGATCCGGAAGCTGCGCGCCACCCTCGCGGGCTTGGGCCCAACCGAGGCGGCCGCGTACCTGCGCCAGCAGATCGAGGCGACGCCCTCGAATGCCGAGCTGCTGAAGAGCCTCTAGGCCGCTACGGCCTGTAAGCGAGACGAGCCCATGAGGGCTCGCGGGAGAGTTCGATTGGCTCCGAGTCGCGGTCCGGCTGGACGTAGCCGAAGGTGGAGGTGTCCGGCTCGAATACCACGTCCAGCTCGCCCTCCTTCACGCGCTGGTCCAGCCAGGCGCCGCGGAAGACGAGGCGGCGGATCCAGTGCACGAGGCTGCGGTTGGCGGGTCCGACGAGCTCCGTCCAGTTGTCGACGATGTGCTCGCCGAGAGTCGAGGACGGCTCGAGGATCTCGCCGTTCACGGCGAGGTCCAGCAGGTCCTGCAGCTCGTCCCGGGAGAGCCCCTGGTTCGACGAAGTCGAGCTTGACGGCGGCCTGCTCGACCCGCTGGCCGAAGTCCTGTTCATTGAAGGAGAAGCGCAGCTCGCCGTACTCGAGCACATAGTCGGATCCCGACTCGTAATTGCCTCTGCGCGTTGCCTTCTCCACAGCTTCCTTCTCCGATTCCCGGCCGGCGTTCGCCGCGGGGAATGGCATCTTTGCGCAGGCACCGTCGACGCGCGGACAGGGGTTCCTGCCTGAACGGCGGTTTGCATGCAACGGGCGGGGGGCGGACCGATCGGGGCCCGGGGTTAACGAGGGCGTGGACGAACGCAGCGCACCCCGCCGGTTCCGTGGCCTCCCGGTCGCGGCGCTCCCCCACGGTGGGGTCGTTCCGGTCGCCGCATCCCGTCGCTCGCGCCTGCTGGGTCTGGCGATGCTCCGGCCCGGCGCGGTGGCGGGACTGCTGATCCCGAACTGCTGCGCGGTCCACACCATCGGCATGCGTTTCCCCCTCGACCTCCACTTCCTCGACGCCGAGGGCCTGACGCTCGCGGTCCGCCATGCGGTCAGGCCCGGCCGCTTCATGCGCCACCGGGGAGCCAGGGCGGTCCTCGAGCTCGCGAGTCCCGCGAGGGGCTAGTCGTGGCGCTCCCCGAGGTCACCCAGCTGGCGACGATCGTCGTCTGCGAGGACGACACGCCCACGCTCGAGCTCCTCTGCGACCACCTCACGGCGGACCGGTACGACGCGCTGCCCGCTCCAAGTGCCTCGGACGCCCTTCGGCTCTGCAGATTCAAGGCACCTGACCTGCTGCTTCTCGATCTGCGCCTCCCGGACGCCTCCGGGCTCGACGTCCTGCGCGAGATCAGGGGCACCGACGGTGCCACGGGGCGCTACGACCCGGGACTTCCGGTGATCGCGCTCACGGGCTGCGCCACCGAGCCGGATCGTGTCCGCGGCTTCGACGCCGGGGTCGACGACTACCTGGCCAAGCCGTTCTCGTACGTCGAGCTGGCCGCGCGGATCAAGGCCGTGCTGCGTCGCCGTGAGACTCCGCGCCGCGGACCGCTGCGCGTCGGTGAGCTGCGCGTCGACCCGGTCCGGCGCGAGGTCGCGGTTGGCGAGCGCGCCGTGCGCCTGGCCAACAAGGAGTTCGAGCTGCTGCGGAAGCTGGCCTCCGAGCCGGAGCGCGTGTTCACGAAGCAGGAGCTGCTTCGCGAGGTCTGGGGTTTCCGGTCGATGGGCCGGACGCGCACCCTCGACTCCCACGCGAGCCGGTTGCGGCGCAAGCTCGATCCGGACCACGGCCGCTTCGTCCAGAACGTGTGGGGGGTCGGATACCGCCTCGTGGGGGTGTGAGCGGTGAGCGGCTCCATCCTCACCCTCTGGCCGCTGCTCGCCTCGATGGCCGTCCTCATCGGCGTCCGCTGGCGCACCGCGCGACGGCGGACCGCGCTCAACCGCGCGATGCACGAGCTGCGCCGCCCGCTCCAGGCGCTCGTCCTCAGCCCAGGGCGGCGAGCGCCGGAGCCAAGCCCCGGGCCGCTGGAGCTCGCACTCGCGGCTCTCGACGATCTCGACTTGGCGATCAACGGCATCAGGCCCACGTCGGCCAGACGCCCGGTGGCGGCACGGCCCCTCGTTGAAGGAGTGGTCGCGAGGTGGCGCCCTCTGGCCGTCCGCCGCGACGGCGGGATCGACCTCGAATGGGCGGCCGGCCAGGCGATCGTGCTCGCCGATCCGGTCCGCGTGGCCCAGGCGGTCGACAACCTGCTCGCAAACGCCGTTGAGCATGGGGACGGTCGTGTTCAGGTGAAGGCGCGTCGCGGGCCGGTGGGGTTGACCATCCGCGTCGCGGCCGCCCGTGGCCCGCATATCGCCAGGCATCCAGATCCGCGTCGCGGCCACGGGATGGCTGTCGTCGAGCGGGTGGCCGTTGCTCATCTGGGGCGCTTTCGCGTTGAGACGCGCGCGGACACCGTCATCGCAATCCTCGAGCTGCCGCTGGCTCCGACCCCGTTGCCCGCGGTCCCGATCGAGTGGGCCTCGGGTGTCGGTGGGCGGGCGCGGTCGCCGCGGCGCGCGAAGGCGCCGGCGCCCAGCGCGGCGTGAGGCGCCGGCTACGGGCAGCTGCATTCGCCGGGTTGGCCCTTCTGTGTGCCGCCATCGCTGCCTCTCTGGCCGGCGACTACCGGGGAAGCGTCGAGGCGCAGCTCGGCACGCTTCGCCCGGTCGTGGTGGCGCGAGCCGAGCTCCCCCGCGATGGTCCGATGGGTCCTGCGGATGCGCGGGAGCTGCTGGAGGTGCGTCGCGTTCCCGCGCGTTTCGCGCCCGTCGATGCGCTCGGCGATCCCCTCGAGGCGATCGGGCGGAGCGTGAGGGCGCCGCTGCCGGCGGGCGCGTACGTGACCGCGTCGGTCATGCACGCTCCGGGCCCGCGCCCAGGTCCCGCGGAGCGCCCGGGGCGTGGTCGCGAGGCGGTTGAGATCGCCGTCGCGGGCGCAGGCGCGCTCGCGGCCTCCGGGAACCCGGTGGGGCGCCGGTTCGATGTCGTGGTGACGGGCGAGCCCGGCGGCGACGGTGGGCCGGGACGCACGCGCATCGTGGCCGACGGAGTCGAGCTGCTGGCGCTGGAGCCCGCAGGTCCGGGGCCCGATGCGCTGGCGAGCGGGGGTTCGCCTACGTTCACGGCAACCGTCGCGGCCGGCAGGCAGGAGGCCCTGCGCCTGATCCAGGCTCACAACTACGCTCGCGAAGTCCGCTTGATCGGGACGGCCTAGCGATGGACGTTCCGGCGCATACGGAGGCTCTGGCGGTGATCCTGCGCTCGCGCCTGGGGCAGCGCCGGCGGGCGGATGCGGCAGCCGGGCGGGCGGCAGGCGAGCTCGCACAGACGATCGCAGAGCTGGTGGAGTCCGAGGCGGCGTTGCTTTCGCCGGCGCGCCGTCGAGAGCTCGTCGAGCTGATCACGCGTGACACGGTCGGGCTGGGGCCGCTGGAGGAACTGCTGGCGGACCCCGAGGTGGAGGACGTGCTGGTCAACGGCCATGCGGAGGTCTACGTCGAGCGCCGGGGCCGCATCGAGCGCACCGACGCCTGCTTCGCCGGCGAGGAGGACCTCCGCGATGCGATCGAGCGGATTCTGGCCCCTCTTGGCCGGCGCGTCGACGAGCTGAGCCCGATGGCCGATGCCCGCCTCCGCGACGGCTCACGAGTGAACGTGGTGATCCCGCCGCTGGCCGTGGACTCACCGGTCCTGTCGATCCGCCGCTTCGCGGGCCAGCGGCCGGACCTCGCCCGCATGGTGGAGCTTGGAACGCTCACGACCGAGCTCTCCGAGCTGCTGGTCGAAGCGGTGGTGGCCAGGGAGAGCCTCCTCATCTGCGGGGGGACCGGGTCGGGCAAGACGACGATGCTCAACGCCCTCTCGGCATTCATCGATCCCACCGAACGCGTGGTCACGATCGAGGACGCCGCCGAGTTGCGACTGAGCCTCCCGCACGTGGTTCGGCTCGAGAGCCGCCCGCCTTCCGTTGAGGGTCGGGGGGAGGTCACGATCCGCGACCTGCTCCGAAACGCCCTGCGGATGCGACCCGACAGGATCGTCATCGGCGAGGTGCGCGGGCCCGAGGCGCTGGATCTCCTCGTCGCCCTGAACACCGGCCACTCCGGAGCGCTCTCGACGCTGCACGCGAATTCCCCCGAGGACGCCCTGCGGCGTCTCGAGACACTCGTGCTGATGGCCGGGGTCGGCCTGCCACACAGCGTCGTGGCCGAGCAGGTCTCGAGGGGGATCGACCTCGTGGTCCACATGGGCCGAGGGCCGGAGGGCTCACGGCTGGTGCTGAGCGCGGGCCGGGTGGAGCGCGTAGCCGGAGCGATCGGGGTCAAGGAGCTGTGGCGCCGGCAGGAGAGCGGGCCGTGAGCGGCTCGGCGCCCGTCGCGCTCTTGGCCGCGGCAGCCGGCGGGCTGCTGGCAGCATCGGCGCGGGAGATCGTGACGGTTACCCCAGCCCTGGCAGGCTGGGTCCGGCTGGCGCTCGAGCCGCTGCGCCGGGCGGCCCGTGAGGGCTACCGTCCGACGGGGCCCGAACGTCGGCGTCTCGCCGCGGTTGGAGCTGCCGCTCTACTGGGGGCCGGCACGGTCTTCGTGGGGCCGGGCGGCGCGCCGCTCCTCGGCCTGGCCGCCCCGGCGGCGGTCGCGACAACCCTGCGGCGCCGACGAGCCCGGTACCTGCGAGCGGTCGAATTGGGCCTGGGAGACGGTCGCGGTCTCGATTGCCGACGCGCTCGCCGGTGGGCGTTCGCTGCGGGCGGCGATCGGTGAGGCGGCAACCGGTTGCGAGGGCCCCGCGGGGGTAGAGCTGGCGAGGGTCGGGGCGGACCTCGAGCTTGGGCGTTCGACCCCCAAGGCGATCGCCGAGCTCGCCGGACGGGTGCGCTCGGCGCGGGTGGACTCGTTCTGCGCGGCCCTGCTCTCCCAGCGGGTGGCCGGCGGAGATCTCTCCGGCCTGATGCGCACGTTCGCGTCGGCGGCGGCCGAGCGGGACCGGGCCCTGGCCGCTGCGCGCGCCGCCACCGCTCAGGCCCGGTTCACCGGGATCCTCGTCGCGGCGATGCCTGTGGGAGCAGCCCTGTTCGCGGAACTGCTGGAGCCCGGCTTTGTGGCCGGCTTGCTGGCCGAGCCCGCATCGGCGCTGCTGTTGGTCCTCGCCGCAGCCCTCCAGCTGGGCGGATTCATGGCGATCGCCCGGCTCAGCAGAGTTGAGACCACGTGAGCGCCACGGTCGCTGCGGTCGCGGTACTCCTCGCGTTCGCGGCGGCCTGGGAGCTGCTGGCCGATCGCGAGGAGGAGCTCCGAGCCGGCATCAGGCGGCTGGCGCGGAGACTCACCGGCGACCGCGTGCGGTCGGTCGCCGACGCCGCCCTCGCGCTTGGGCTGGCGGAGCGCCTGGAGCGCGCCGGCATGGCGGATCGCTTCGGCCCGGGGGCGGTCCTCGCGGCCAAGCTCGCGGGGGTGTTGTCCGGACTCGGATGCGCTGCCCTGGCGGTTCCGGCTCTGCCAGGCCGCCTGGGGGTCCTCGCCACACCGCTGCTCGCCGTCGCAGGGTTCCTCGCCCCGGACGCCCTGCTGGAACGCGCGGCCCGCTTGCGACGCGCCCAGCTCGTCGGCGCCCTTCCAGACGCGCTCGACATCCTCGCCGTCGGCGTCGCGGCCGGGCGCTCGCCCGCGAAGGTGATGCGCGACCTCGCCGCGGATCGCGGCGGCCCCCTGTCGGGCGAGCTCGCGGTGACGGTGGCCGACCTCGACTGTGGGCGCGATCAGGCGACGGCTCTCGCAGACCTGCGCCGGAGGGTCGGGGGGCCGGAGTTGGGTGCCCTGGCGGCGTCGCTGGAGCGCTCGCGCAGGCTGGGCTCGCCGCTGGCCGAGCAGCTACAGGCGCAGGCGGGGGCGCTCAGGGTCCAGGCACGCCGCCGGGCGGAGGAAACCGCGGCTCGCGCGGCGCCGAAGATTCAGCTCGTGGTCGCCCTCGTCCTCGTGCCGTCGGTGCTGTTGATGATCCTCGCGGCGATCGTGGCGCACTCGGACGAGCTGCTGGGTTCGCTGCGCTGATCGACCGTTGGGCCGTCAGCCCGCTGGGGCCGAGATCTCGAGCTCTACTCGAGCGCTTCTTCGCGGAGGCGCTTGGCCACGGCGGAGGCGCCCTCGCAGAACGTGTCGAGCTCGGCCGCCGACTTCTTGTGGCCCTTGACGTTGCAGACCAGCATGCCGGCGACGCACTCGAACGCGAACGCCTCGGGCGAGTTGTCCTGGAGCCAGACGAGGAACTGGGGGGAGAGGACCTGCACCGCGCGGTTCATGTCGTCGTTGGCGCCGCAGAAGATCTCGTAGCGCTTGTCCACGACCTCCGACTCGTGCTCCACGCGCTGGCGCTTTCGGAAGATGTCCTCGGCGCCGTCGAGGAAGCGGAAGCCGACGCGGCGCTGCGCGTACAGCTCCTGCATGAAGGGCGCGAACTCGCTGACCTGGGCGCACATCACGGTGAAGTGCATATAGGTGGTGCTGCGGTTCCCGTTCGAGTCGGTCGTCGACTCCTCGTAGGTGTAGAGGGCGAGCGTCCCGTCCTGGCCGCCGGGCAGCGTGCCGTTCAGCGCCTTTTGCGTGTAGCGGGCATCGCCGCGCTGGAGGAGTGGGGTCATCGGCGGCAGGCTGCCGCGACCGTCCTGGAGCTGGAGCCCGTGTCCGCCGGCGTAGGCCTTGAAGAAGTCCGACTCGGCCCGGCCGGAGGCCATGACGCCAGGCGATGATCAGCAGCAGGAGCAGCGCACCGCCCGCGGCCGCGGCGCCGATGGCCGGCCCGGCCGCGATGAAGCCGGCGACACCCGCGCCGACGATGAAGATCAGCGTGACGACCTTCGCGGCCGTGCCGTTGAAGAGTGCCTTTAAGTGATGGCCGCGCATGTCGTCGGCGTCCAGCGGCACCTTGCCTCCGACGGAGTGGTCGGTGGGGGCCGCGCCGGGGGGTGCCGTCGAGAACTGCGCGTCGAGCTGCTCGGCCGAGGGCATCTCCTCGGGGAGCTCTGGAGCGGATCTGACGCCCCGGCGGCGGTCTGGGGTCAGACTGACCCCGGCTCGGTACTTCGGTCACGCGCCGCAGCCTACAACTGCAAGGCGGGTTGCAGATCAGCCCGCCGCCGCCGGGTACCGCCGAGCGCTTCCCGGCCTGGCCAAACCCCATGGACAAGCGAAAACCGCGCCGGGCAAGGGGCGAGGTAGCGGTTCCGTCCGACGGGTCGTGTGTAGTGCGCGCGCTGCCATGTGTTGCAAAGTGGGGCGCAGTGGGGTAGCGTGGCGCCTCAAGTTGACCCAAGGACCGGAGTGGTGAGGCTCCTCCCACCTCGTCACTCCGGTCCAAGTCTTCTCTTCACATGGCCTTCCGCGGACAGCACGAACACTCCCTTGACGCCAAGGATCGCCTGACGATCCCGGCCCGCTTCCGCGCGGCGCTCGATGAAGGTGTCGTTCTCTTCGAGGAGCTCGACCCCTGCGTCTCGATCTACCCGGTCGGCGAGTGGCCGGAGCTGACGAAGAACTATCTCGGCACGCTCAACCCGCTGACGAAGCGCGGGCGCATGATGCGCCGGCGCTTCCACGCGCGCTCCCACGATGAGAAGCTCGACTCCGCGGGGCGCGTCCGCCTCCCCAACCACCTGATCGAGCACGCCAGCCTCTCCGGGACCTGCATGATCGTCGGGGTCGACGACCACCTCGAGGTCTGGGAGCCGAAGGCTTGGAGCGACCACGACGCCGAGATCGACGCCCAGGCGGACGAGCTGGCCGAGTCCCTGGGCGGTGGCGAGGACGAATGAGTGGGCAGGCGGATGCGACCGAAGGGCGAATGCCCTCGCCTAACGGCATGAATTCCCCTGCACACACGGCCAGTTTTGGCCCCTGAGCTGGTCGAGCTCCTCGATCCCAAGGCGGGCACCGACGCGCTGGACTGCACCTTCGGCGCCGGCGGCCACGCGCGCCTGGTGGCCGAGCGGATCGGCGCCGACGGCTCGCTGGTCTGCGTCGATCGCGACTCGGAGGCCGAGCGGCGCTTCGACGAGATGCGCGACGAGCTCGGCCCGGGAGCCCGGTTCGTGCGCGCCGACTTCGCGGACGCGATCGATGAGCTGGCGGAGGCGGGGGAGAGGATGGACGTCGCCTACATGGACCTTGGCCTCTCCTCGCCGCAGGTCGACACACTCGAGCGCGGCTTCTCCTACGCCGCGGATGCCCCGCTTGACATGCGCATGGACCCGGACCAGGAACTCTCCGCCCGTGAGGTCGTCAACGACTGGCCCACCGACCGCCTCGCCGGCATCCTGCGCTCCTACGGGGAGGAGCGCCACTCGCGGTCGATCGCCGCCGAGATCGCACGCCGCCGCCCGATCGAGACCACGTTCGAGCTCGTCGAGGCCGTGCGGGACGCGGTGCCGCCGTCCTACCGCTTCGGTCGCGGCCACCCGGCGAAGAAGACCTTCCAGGCGATCCGCATCGCTGTCAACGGCGAGCTCGACTCCCTCGACCGCGGCGCTCCCGGGCGCTTGGGCGCTGCTGCGCGAGGGCGGTCGCCTCGGCGCGATCTCGTTCCACTCGCTCGAGGACCGGCGCGTCAAGCGCTTCCTCGCCGAGCGCGCCCGCGAGTGCATCTGCCCGCCGGAGCTCCCGCAGTGCGTCTGCTCGCGCCAGCCCGAGGCGGAGCTCATCACCCGCCGTGCCGTGGCCGCCTCGCCCGAGGAGGTCGAACGCAACCCCCGCTCGCGCTCTGCCCGCCTGCGCGTCGCGCGCAAGCTCCGGGGTCCGCGTGAGGATCTTCCGCAGCAGGTGGCGGTCTGATGCCAGCCACCGCAGCAGCCCGCCGCGTCGCCGCCTCGCCCGCCCGCCGTGCCACCGCCGCGCGCCCGGCGCTCAAGGCCCGGCCTCGCCCGGCGACCACGAGCCGTCCGGCCACGCGCACGAGGAGCGGCACCCGCCGTGCGCCGGCGCGCTCGAAGTCCGCGTCGCCGCGTCGCCGCGGCCGCTCGAACACACCCGTCACCGGGTTCGTGCCGGTCGTGGTCGGCCGCACCGCCGGCGCGGTGGGAGGCATCGCCGACTCCGGCTTCGTCATGAGGATGACCCGCGGGCGCCTTTGGATCGGGCTGCTGGGGGCGCTACTCGTCGGCATCGTCGGACTGAACGTGTGGGCCCTCAGCCTGAACGCGTCGTCGAGCAAGGTCGCCCGCCAGACGGACGGGCTGAAGCGGGCGAACTCGGCCCTGCAGGCGCAGATCGCCGGCGAGCTCTCCAACGAGCAGGTTCAGGCGAGCGCGACGAAGCTTGGCCTGATCGTCCCCGAGCCCGGCTCGATCCGCTACCTGGGCACCGGCGGCAACGCCGCCGCGATCGCGGCTCGCCGCCTCGCCAACGGCGCCTACACGATCGGCTCGGTGGCACCGCCAGCGGCTCCCGTCGTGCCCGCCGAGGTCCCCGAGGAGCCAATCGTCCCTGAGACCCCTGTCGCGCCCGCGGCAACTGATCCGGCCGTCACGGATCCGGCGACGGGCGCGCCCGCGACGACGGCCGCTCCGGCCGCCACACCGCCTCCCGCAACGGCCGGCGGCGTCGTAGCGCCGTGAGTGGAGGCCGCCTCGCGACAAGGGTGAGCGGGTCGCCCGGCGAAACCCACAGGCGATGAGCCTTCTCGAGCGCCGTATCGGGCTTCTGTTCGCGCTCTTCGCGCTGGCGCTGTGCGTGGTCGTCGCCCGTGCCTCCTGGCTTCAGGGCGTGCGCGGGGGCGAGCTCCGGGCGGACGCCCAGAGCCAGCAGACGGAGACCGTCACCGTGCCCGGCTCGCGCGGGTCGATCCTTGATCGCAACGGGACCGAGCTCGCGGTCTCCGAGGACGCGGCGACGATCTACGCGACCCCGTACCAGGTCGAGGATCCCCCGGCGACGGCCGAGAAGCTTGCGAAGGCCCTCGACGGGGATGCGGACGAGATCCTCGAGCAGCTCGCGGACGAGAACTCGGGATTCGAGTACATCGCACGGAAGGTGGACCTGCCGACCGCGGAAGCGATCCGCAAGATGCACCTCGCGGGGATCGGGACGCTCGCCGATAGCCGCCGCATCTACCCGCAGGGGGAGCTCGCCTCGCAGGTCATCGGCTCGGTCGGGATCGACAACAACGGCCTCACGGGGCTCGAGGCGTCCGAGGAGGAGACCCTCCACGGCAGCGAGGGCGAGCGCGAGATCGTGCGCGACGCGCTGGGCAAGGAGCTCGAGCGCAACACGCTGGCGAGCGCCGAGACGGGCACGGACCTGCGGCTCACGATCGACGCCAACCTCCAGGCCCGCACCGAGGATGTCCTCGCCGGGATCGCCGAGACCTACAGCCCCAAGGGCGCGACCGCGATCGTGATGGACCCGCGCACCTCCGAGGTGCTCGCCCTGGCGAACTATCCAGCCGCCGACCCCTCGAACCCGGGCGACGCTTCGCCGCAGGAGCTGGCCAACCGCGCCACCGGCTACACGTACGAGCCGGGTTCGACGTTCAAGGCCTTCACCGTCGCCGGCGCGCTCGAGGAGGGGATCGTCACCCCGGACACGCCGTTCGATTTGCCGCCCTCGATCCAGGTGGCCGACCGCGTGATCGAGGAGTCCCATGAACGCGGCTACGTGACCCTGAGCGTGGCGGACATCCTCGCCCAGTCCTCGAACGTCGGAGCCGTGAAGATCGGCCTTGAAACGGGCCCCGAGCGCTTCGACCACTGGATCCGCAAGTTCGGCTTCGGAGCGCCGACCGGGATCGACTTCCCCGGTGAGGAGCAGGGCATCGTGCTGCACCCGGACGAGTACTCGGGCTCGACGATGGGCAACCTGCCCATCGGCCAGGGCCTCTCAGTCACGCCCATCCAGATGGCCACCGCATACTCGGCGATCGCAGACGGTGGCGTCCTGCGGCCCCCGCGCGTGATCGCGGAGGAGGGGGGAGAGCCCGTCCCCGAGCCGGAGGGCGAGCGGATCATCTCCCGCGACACCGCCGCCAAGCTTCGAAAGATGCTCGAGGGCGTGCTGGCCCCGGGCGGTACCGCCTCCGAGGTGAGCATCCCCGGCTACACGCTGGCCGGCAAGACCGGTACCGCGCAGAAGGTCATCGACGGCACGTACTCGGACACCCAGTTCGTGGCGTCGTTCGTCGGCTTCGCCCCCGCCGAGGATCCCGAGCTCCTGGTCTCGGTCGCCGTCGACGAGCCCAAGGGCGACTACTACGGCGGCACGGTTGCGGCACCGGCATTCGGGGAGATCGCCAAGTTCGCCCTCCCGTACCTCGGCATCGAGGCGCGGTAGCCCTCGCCCGGGGCGAGCGCCCCAGGGCTCATACAATCGCGGCGATGAAGCTTCGCGAGGTCCTCGCCGACGCTTCGGTCGCCGACTGGACCGCCGAACCGGGCGTCGAGGTGACCGGGCTTGCGTACTCCTCGAGCGACGTCGAAGCCGGAAGCCTGTTCTTCTGCGTCCCTGGAGCGACGGCCGACGGGCACGACTTCGCACCGGGGGCCGTTGAGGCGGGCGCATCCTCGCTGGTGGTCGAGCGGCCCCTCGTCGAGCTCGACGTCCCGCAGGCCGTCGTCGCCGACGCCCGGGCAGCCATGGCGCCGGCGGCGGTCGCCTTCTTCGGGGATCCCACCGCCGAGCTCCAGGTGGCGGGGATAACGGGGACGAACGGCAAGACCACGACGGCCTTCTTGCTCCGCCACGTGCTCGAGCGGGCGGGCAGGCCGCACGGGGCTGCTGGGGACGATCAAGCAGGTCGTGGGCGGCACCGAGTCCGAGGTCGAGCGCACCACGCCGGAGGCGATCGACCTGCAGCGAACCTTCCGGGCGATGCTCGACGCCGGCGACCGTGCGTGCGCGATGGAGGTCTCCTCTCACGCCCTGGCGCTGAGGAGGGCGGATCGGGTGCGCTTCGCGGCGGCGACCTTCACCAACCTCACCCAGGACCACCTCGACTTCCACTCTTCGATGGAGGACTACTTCGAGGCCAAGGCTCTGCTGTTCTCCGGCACGCCCGAACCGCCCGCCGCCTCGATCGTGAACGTCGACGATCGCTACGGGGCGCGGCTGGCGGAGGAGCTGGAGAACGGCGATGGAACACTGGTGACCATCTCCGCGGAGGGGGCCCGCGTGGCCGACTACGCCGCGCAGGACGTCACGTTCGACGCCGGCGGCTCGCGCTTCGTCTGCCGCTCGCCCGACGGCGAGCACCTGGTTGAGCTGGGCCTGCCCGGCCTGTTCAACGTCTCGAACTCGCTCGCCGCGATCGCGACCGCCGGGGCGCTCGGGGTCAGCGCGATGGACGCTACGGCCGCGCTCACCGACGCCGATCGCGTGCCCGGTCGGATGGAGCCCGTGGACGAGGGCCAGTCGTTCGCCGTGCTCGTCGACTACGCGCACACCCCTGACTCCCTCGACAACGTGCTCCGCGCGGCCCGGCGCCTCACGCAGGGCCGGTTGATCTGCGTGTTCGGTGCGGGCGGGGACCGCGACCGCGACAAGCGCCCGCTGATGGGCGCCGCGGTCGCCGCGGGCGCGGACCTCGCCGTGGTCACGTCGGACAACCCCCGCTCGGAGGAGCCTGAGGCGATCGTCGCCGAGATTCGGGCCGGGATGGACGGCGCGAACGCCGGCGCGGAGATCGACGTCGAGGTCGACCGCCGCAAGGCGATCGCGGCGGCGCTTGCGGTGGCGCAGGAGGGGGACACCGTGGTGATCGCCGGGAAGGGCCACGAGCAGGGTCAGGAGTTCGAGGGCGGGCGCAAGCTCCCGTTCGACGACCGAGACGTCGCCCGCGAGGAGCTGCGGGCACTGCTTGCCGCGACGTGATCGAGCTCGCTCCAGAGCGAATCGCCTCGGAGGCGGGCGCCACGGTTGCGCGGGAGGGATCGCGCGAACGCCCGGAGCGGGCGACGATCGACTCGCGCGACGCGGGGCAGGGCGATCTCTTCTTCGGGCTCACCGGCGAGCACGCGGACGGCGGCCAGTTCGCCTCGGCGGCGTTGGAGGCTGGGGCGTGGGGCGTCGTCGTTCGGCCGGAGCGCTCAGGCGGGTTGGGCGGCGACGGGTGGGTGTTCGAGAGCCGTGACCCGTTGCGGTCCCTTCAGCTGCTCGCGCGCGCCTGGCGCCGGGAGCTGGGTTGCCGGGCGGTTGGGATCACAGGCTCGACGGGGAAGACCTCGGTCAAGGACATCACGCGGTCGCTCCTGCCGCTGCGCGTCCACGCCAGCCCGGAGAACTTCAACACCGAGATCGGCCTGCCGCTCACGATCCTCGCCGCCCCGGTGGAGACCGAGGTCCTGGTCCTCGAGATGGCCATGCGCGGGCTGGGCCAGATCGCGGAGCTGTGCGAGATCGCCGAGCCCGACGTCGCCGCGATCACCAACGTGGGACCCGTTCACCTCGAGTTGCTGGGAACTCTCGAGGCGATCGCCGAGGCGAAGGCGGAGATCCTCGGCGGGCTGCGCGAGGACGGGATCGCCGTCGTGCCGGTCGACGCCGAGGCGCTCGAGCCGCATCTCCACGACAGCCTGGAGACGATCACGTTCGGGAACGGGGGAGAGGTGAGCGCGCACGACGTGCGGGTGAGCGGTCACGGCCAGAGCGCCCTGGTGCGGACCCCGGCAGGCGAGGCGACGTTCGAGCTGCCGTTCGCGGAGGAGCACCACCTTGTGAACACGTTGTGCGCCGTGGGGATCGGCATTGCCCTGGACTGCGATCCAGCCGAGATGGCGCGTCGGGCGGCGGGGATAGAGTTTTCGCGGCTGCGCGGGGAGCTGCTCGAGCTCGCCGGCGGAATCGTGATCGTGAACGACTGCTACAACGCCAACCCGATCTCCATGCGCGCGGCGCTCGAGTATCTGGCGCTTGGCGTTCCGGGATCCACTCCGGAGGGGCGCCGCGTAGGCGTGCTGGGGGAGATGAAGGAGCTGGGCCCCGACGCGGCCTCCTATCACCGCGAGGTGGGCGCGCTCGCGCGCAACCTCGGCGTCGAGCCGCTGATCGGAGTCGGCGAACTGGCGCATGAGTACGCGCCCGACGCCTGGGCGCCCAACGCGGATGAGGCGATTCGGCTCGTGGACGGCGAGCTCCAGGAGGGCGATTCGGTGCTGGTCAAGGGCTCGCGCTCGGTCGGGCTGGAGCGCCTGACGGAGGCTCTCGTCGCCTCGCGCGGCGGGAGCTAGGCGATGGCCGCTCCGATGCCGCTGGCCGCGCTCGCAAACGAGGTCGCCTCGGCCGCGATCGATCGCGGCGAGGTCCTGATCGCCGGAATGGCCGCGATGCTGATCACGATCTTCCTCGGGCCGAAGTTCATCGAGTTCCTGCGGGTGCGTGAGTTCGGCCAGCAGATCAGGGAGGAGGGGCCCGCAGGAGCACCACGCGAAGGCAGGGACCCCGACGATGGGCGGGATCGTCATCTTCCTCGCGATCGCCGTCCCCTACCTGGTGCTCTCCGAGCGGGATACGCAGAGCCTCGCGGTCCTGGGCGTCGCCCTGGGAGCGGCTTTGATCGGGTTCGCCGACGACTTCATCAAGATCACCCGCCGCCGTTCGCTTGGGTTGAGCGCGCGCTACAAGCTCGCAGCCCAGATCGCCCTCGCGGTCGGCCTCTGGTACGTGGCGACCGAGGTCGTTGAGCTGGACCCGGTCCTGCGCTCGCGCATCTTCGACGCGGAAATCGACGTCGGGCCGATCGCCTACCTGCTCTTCGTCTTCCTGGTCGTCGCCGGCGCCTCGAACGCCGTCAACCTCACCGACGGGCTCGACGGCCTCGCGGCGGGAGCGTGCGGGATCGTGCTCCTGGCGTACATGGCGATCACGATCACGACCGGCCAGGAGGGGCTGGCGCTGCTCTCGGCGTGCTTCGTGGGCGCCTCGATCGGCTTCCTGTGGTTCAACGCCTTCCCGGCCTCGATCTTCATGGGCGATACGGGGTCGCTGGGGCTGGGCGCCGCGATCGGCGCGCTTGCGGTGATGACGCAGACGGAGCTGCTGCTGATCATCCTCGGCGGCATCTTCGTGATCGAGGCGCTATCGGTGGCCATCCAGGTCGCCACCTTCAAGCTCTTCCGCCGACGCGTCTTCCTGATGGCTCCGGTCCACCACCACTTCGAGATGCTCGCCTGGTCGGAGACCAAGATCATGCTCCGCTTCTGGATCGTCGCCGCTGTGTGCGCGGGCATCGGCTACGTGCTGTTCCAGAACTCGCTGGGTTAGAGCCCGACGCCCAGGGCTCGGGCGCGGTCGGTCGTCCACGGGCCGGGTTTGGCTGGGTAGGGGTCGCGTGAGCGGCGAATGAACATTTGTGGTTGCTATGACACCCAAAAGTGTTCAGCGGTTGCTGGTCGCCTCCCTCACTGCCCCCGCGCGGCTACGCGTAGGCGCTACGGACACTCGGGAGGCCCGGCCACGCAGGGTCCCACGCCTCGGTGGCGAACCTTCACGAATGGGCTCACCGAAGCCACGACCCCCGCTGCCCGGAGGCCCTTATCTGGTCGTCGGATTGGCTCGGTCGGGCCAGGCCGCGGTCTCGATGCTGGCCGCTCTGGGTGAGGAAGTGATCGGCGTCGACTCCGGCTCGCCGGCAGGCGCGGAAGGGCTAGCGGGGCCAGGCGTCGAAATCAGCCTTGATGACGACGGCCTCACCCACCTCGATCGCGCCCGCTGCCTGGTCAAGAGCCCCGGCGTCCCTTCCGATGCCCCCGTCGTCGCCGCCGCGCGCGACCGGGGCACTCCGGTACTCGGCGAGCTCGAGCTCGCCTGGCGGCTACTGGAGAACCCGTTCGTGGCGGTGACGGGCACCAACGGCAAGACGACCGTGGCCGAGCTGCTCGGTGAGATCTGGCGTTCGGCCGGCCGGCCGGTGGCGGTGGCGGGAAACGTAGGGACCCCGCTCGCCTCGCTGGTGGGCTCGACGCCGCCGGACACCACGATCGTCTGCGAGGCATCGTCGTTCCAGCTCGAGGACACCGAGGCGTTCGCGCCCGAATGCGCGGTGCTGCTGAACGTGAGCCCGGACCACCTCGACCGCCACGGCACGCTCGAGGAGTACCTCGACGCCAAGCTGCGGATCTTCGCCAACCAGGGGAACGACGACTTCGCCGTCTACAACGGCTGCGCGGATGAGCTCCGCGGCCAGGATCTCGGGGGGTGCGCACGGCGGATCGCGTTCTGCCGTGAGTGCGAGGGCGACGACTGCGAGATCGTCCTCGAGGGAGGCGCGATCGTCGCGTCGGGAGCGCCGCTCGTCGAGCTCGGCGAGCTGAGCATCCAGGGCCCGCACAACGCCGAGAACGCGATGGCCGCCGCCGGCGCCGCTCTCGCCATGGGGTTGGACCCGGACTCCGTCGCCGGTGGCCTGCGGGCGTTTGCCGGCGTTCCGCATCGGCTCGAGGACATCGGGGAGGTCGATGGCGTCAGGTTCGTCAACGACTCGAAGGCGACGAACGTGGCCGCCGCGCGTGCGGCGATCCTCTCCTTCTCCGAGCCCGTCCACGTGATCCTGGGTGGCAGCTCGAAGGGCGAGCGCTACGGCGAGCTCGCGGATCCTCTCGCTCGCCACGCCAAGGCCGCCTACCTGATCGGCGCGACCGCAGGAGACCTCGAGGATGAGTTGGAGGCGGCCTGGGATGGCGGCGTGGAGCACCAGCGCTACCCCGATCTCGGTGCCGCGTTCGAGGTCGCCGCCGATGCCGCCGAGCCGGGCGAGGTCGTGCTGCTCGCCCCCGCCTGCGCGAGCTTCGACCAGTACGCGGACTACGCGGAACGTGGCGATCACTTCCGCTCCCTCGTGGAGGCGCTCTCGTGAAGGCATTGCGCCTCGCCGCACTGGGGCCACGCCGGCGCTCGGGCGCCCCCCCGGTGGAGCACTCGCTGCTCCTCACCGTGTCGCTGTGCCTCGTCGCGCTCGGTGTGGTGATGGTCTTCAGCGCCTCGTCCACGACCTCGCTGCTCGGCGAGGCCGGCGACGGCGCCTACTACCTGAAGCGCACGGTCCTCTTCGGCATCTTCGGACTGATCGCGATGCGCATCCTCGCGATCCGCGGCGTCGGCGTGATCTATCGCCTGACGCCGTTGATCATGGCCGTCTCGATCGGCCTGCTGGCGCTCGTCCTCGTCCCGGGAATCGGGATCGAGGTCAACGGGGCCAAGCGCTGGCTTGGCGCCGGCCTCTTCCAGATCCAGCCATCGGAGATCGCGAAGGTCGCGCTGGTCCTACACGGGGCGGCGCTCCTCGCCACTCGGCCGAAGCTGACCAGGTCGCTTCCCGACATGGCCCCGTTTCTCCTGCCCGTTGGCCTGGTCTGTCTCCTGGTCGTGATGGAGCCGGACCTCGGGTCGGCGATGGTCGCCTGCTTCACCGCCGTCGCACTCCTCGTGGCGGGTGGGGCGAAGATGCGAACACTGGGCACGATCGGACTGATCCTCGGAGGCGCGATCCTCCTGGCGATCCTGATCGAGCCCTACCGGATGGAGCGGCTCACGGGGTTCCTCAACCCAAGCGCCGACCCGGCGGGGGCCGGCTTCCAGGCGAGCCAGGCGCAGATCGCGCTCGGCTCAGGCGGCGTCTTCGGCGTCGGCGTCGGCGAGAGCCTGCAGAAGGCCTTCTACCTCCCCGAGGCACACACGGACATGATCGCGGCAGTGATCGGCGAGGAGATGGGCCTCTTGGGAATGGTCGGGCTCGCTGGCCTGTTCGGGCTGTTCGCGTACGCGGGCATGCGCACCGCCCAGCGTGCCCGCGACCGCTACACCAAGCTCCTCGCCGCCGGGCTCGTGTCCCTCGTGATGGTGCAGGCGACGATCAACCTCTTCGCGGTGCTCGGCCTCGCCCCGCTGACGGGCGTGCCCCTGCCGTTCGTCTCCTACGGGAACTCCAGCCTGCTGGTCATGCTGGCGGCCGTGGGCATCCTGCTGAACATCGCCGACGGCGCGACCGTGCCCGCGGCCAAGCCGCGGCCGGAGCCGTCCGGCTCCCGCCGCACGACCAAGCGAGCCCCGGCCAAGCGCGCGCCCGCGAAGCGCGCCAAACGGAGCCGGGCGCCCGCCGGCCGGCCCGCCACCGCGCGAGCCGCTGGCGGCGGTGCGAGACTGAGCGTCGTCGATGGCGGCCGCGAGGGCGGCCAGAGGAGGAGCTCGTCCACCAGTGCCAAGGGTCGCGATAGCCGCGGGGGGGACCGCCGGGCACGTGGTGCCCGCGCTCGCCGTCGCGGACGCGCTTAGCGACGCCGGCGCCGACGTCTTCTTCCTCGGCGCGCGCGGGCGCCTGGAGGCGGAGCTCGTCCCCGCGGCCGGATACGAAGTCGAGCTTCTGGACGTGCGCGGCATCGACCGCGGCAATCCCCTGAAGGCGATCGGGGCCGCCGCCAAGGCCGCTCGGGCGGTGCCGGCCGCCAAGCGGGTCCTGCGCGAACGGCAAGCCGACGTCGTGATGGGCGGCGGTGGCTACGTCGCCGGACCCGGCGGCCTGGCCGCACTGCGCCTGGGCCTGCCCCTGGTCCTGACCGAGGCCGACCGCCACCTGGGCCTCTCCAACCGCCTGCTCGCGCGCCGGGCCCGGCGAGTGTGCCTGGCCTTCGAGATCCCCGGCCTCGAGGGGGAGCGCTACGTCGTGACGGGGCGTCCCGTGCCCGCCGCGATCCTGGCCGCCGACCGCGGCGCGGCCCGCGAGCGTTTCGGCATCGAGGCCGATCGGCCATGCCTGCTGGTCTTCGGCGGCAGCCAGGGCGCGCGATCCATCAACCTCGCCGCCCTCGACGCCTTCGCGGGGCCTGAGGGCTCGGCTCCGCCGGGGGCCGATCGCGACTACCACGTCCTCCACATCGCGGGACACCGCGACTACGCCGCGGCCACAGCCCGCATCGAGGCTGCCGGCGGGCTGCCGCACTACACGCTGCTGGAGTACGAGCCCGGGCTCGCCGACGCCCTCGCCGCCTGCGACCTGGTGCTCGCCCGCTCCGGCGGTTCGATCTTCGAGCTCGCCGCTGCGGGCCGGCCGGCGATTCTCGTCCCCTATCCGCATGCGGCCGCCGATCACCAGCGCAAGAACGCCGAATGGATGCGCGACGCCGGGGCGGCAGTGGTGATCGACGACGCCGCGCTCGACGGCAGCGCTTTGGCGGAGGCCGCGGGACAGCTCCTGAACGATCCCGGCGAGCTGGGCCGAATGGCGGCCGCCTCGGCCTCGCTGGCGGTTCCGGACGCCGCGCAGCGGGTCGCATCGGAGATCCTCTCCTTGACCCGATGAGCGATCCGAAGGGCCGCAGCCTCCACTTCATCGCGATCGGCGGGGCCGGCATGAGCGGCCTCGCCCTGGTCTGCCATGCGCGCGGCGCCCATGTGACGGGCAGCGATCGCGCGAGGAGCACCTACTTCGAGCGGGTCGTCGCTGACGGCATCGACGCCAGGTTGGGTCACGACGCCACACAGGTCCCAGCCGACGCCGACGTCGTCGTCTCGACCGCGATCCCGCCCGAGAACCCGGAGCTCGCGATCGCCCGCGAGCGCGGCCAGCGGGTGATCCACCGTGGCGAACTGCTCGCGGAGCTGTGCGAGGGAAGCCGGCTGATCGCGGTGGCGGGAGCGCACGGGAAGACCACCACCGCCGGGATGCTGGCGTGGGCCGCCCGTGGGCGCAGCTCGTTTTTCCTAGGCGGTGAGCTACCCGGCGGCGGGCCGGACGGCGAGGCGACCAACGCCGGTTGGGTCGAGGGCAGCGACTGGGTGATCGCCGAGGCCGACGAGTCCGATGCGAGCTTCCTCGAGCTCCGGCCGGAGATCGCCGTCGTGACCAACGTCGAGCTCGATCACCACTCGCGTTGGTCCTCCCGCGCGGAGCTGTTCGCGGCCTTCCGCGAGTTCGCCGCCCCGGCGTCCGGAATCGTGCTCGGCGCGGGTGCCGACCTCGACGCGATCCCGTCCGAGCAGACGGTCGTCCGTTTCGACGCGGACGGGCCGGGGCCGCCGCTTTCCCTCGCCGTCCCAGGCGAGCACAATCGAGCCAACGCGCGCGGCGCCCTGGCCGCGCTCGAGCTGGCCGGCCTCGGCGAGCCGGGCGAGCTTGCGACGGCGCTCGAGACGTTTCCCGGGATGCTCAGGCGACTCGAGCGCAAGGGCACGCGGGACGGGGCAGTGATCTACGACGACTACGCGCACCACCCGACCGAGGTCGCCGCCGCGCTGGCAGCGCTGCGCGCGCTCGCACCCGCGGCGGCTGGTCGCGGTCTTCCAACCCCACCTCTACTCGCGCACGAAGGCCCTGGCCGGCCGCTTCGGCGCGGCGCTGGCGGCGGCCGACGCGATCGGTGTGCTGGACGTCTACCCCGCGCGGGAGGAGCCGGTCGGGCCTCTCGCCGGGGTCAGCGGGCTGGACGTTGCCCGCGCGGCCGCCGACCGCGCGGGCGGGCGCCCGGTCTGGTGGCTTCGCGATATCGACGGTGCGACGCGGACGCTCGCGCCGCGCCTCGGCGAAGGGGACCTGCTCGTGACGCTCGGCGCGGGCGACGTCTTCAAGGTGGCCGACGCGCTCGTGACCGAGGGGGGCGCATGAGCAAGCCGCCCGACGGGATCGAGCGCGACTACCCGCTGGCCCGGCTCACCACGGTGCGCACCGGCGGACCCGCCGATCTCTTCGCGCGCCCAGCGACGGAGGGCGAGTTGCTGGAGATCCTCGCCTGGGCGGGGACCGAGGGCCACGAGCTGGGGGTCATCGGGTCGGGATCGAACCTCCTGGTCTCCGACGACGGCTTCCGCGGGCTCGCGCTCAAGCTCGACGGCGAGCTGGCCGCGGCTGAGCTGGATGGGAACCATCTGCTGTGCGGCGGCGGGGCCCGGCTCCCCTCCGTCGCGGCGAAGACTCCGCGCTGGGGCCTGACGGGGATCGAGTTCGGGATCAACATCCCGGGCACCGTCGGCGGCGCCGTGCGCATGAACGCGAACGCGTACGGGGGGGAGCTCGCCCGGGTGCTCGAGTGGGTGGACGTCGCGAGCGCCGGAGGGACGGAGCGGCGCCGGCCCGAGGCGCTGGGCTTCGTCTACCGCAACTCGAATCTGGCGCCGTCCGAGGTTGTCGTCCGCGCCTCCTTCGGCCTCGAGCCGGCGGACCCGGAGACGATCAAGGCGACGCTCGCCGGGATGCGGGACAAGCGCCGCGAGGCCCAGCCCTCGGGGATCAAGACGTTCGGCTCGACCTTCAAGAACCCGGACGACCCCCGCGCCGAGGGCCGCAGCGCCGGCCAGCTTCTCGATGCGGCGGAGTGCCGGGGCCTGGAGGTCGGGCGGCGCCCGCTTCGCCCCCAAGCACGCCAACTTCGTCGAGAACGCCCACGACGCGACCACGGCCGACATCCTCGAGCTGATGGCGCACGGCCGCCGGCGCGTCTACGAGCGCTTCGGCGTCGAGCTCGAGCCCGAGGTCCAGATCCTGGGCGAGGTGAAATGGCCCGAGAGGATTGGGAGCTGCGGCCAGCGAACCTAGATCCGTGCCCAGCCGGAGCTCTACCCCTGCCGCCAAACGCCGTGCGGCGAGCCGCAGCGCGAGCCGCGGCAACTCGCGCCGCGGGCACGCCAAGACCTCAGCTGCCAAGCCCACGGCCAAGGCGCAAGCCCGCGGCCAAGCGCACAGCGCCCAAGCGTGCTCGGCCGAAGGCCGCGCCACGCACGAAGCAGGCCGCCCGGCGGGCGCCGCGCGCCAAGCCGGCGCCGAAGGCGCGAAGCGCGCGTGCTCGCCCCTCGCTTCGGTCCGTCCTGGTCGGCGTCGCGCTAACGGCGGCGCTGGTCGCGGGCGGCTACTTCGCCTGGTTTCGCAACTCCTCGCTGGTCGCCGTGACGAGAGGTCGAGGTGAGCGGCCTGAGCTCCCCGGACGCGCCGCGGATCGAGGAGGCACTGACGAAGGCGGCCACCTCAATGACCACGCTGAACGTGGACCAGAAGCTGCTCGACAAGGCCGTCGCCCGGTTCCCCACCGTGATCTCCGTGAGCGCCGACCCAGACCTGCCTCACGGCCTGGCCATCGACGTCTCCGAACGGCCTCCGGCGCTGATCGCCGAGGCGAAGGACGAGAGCGTCCCCGTGGGCCCCGACGGGGTCGCTGCTTGCGAGGACTTGAGCTCGGCGACGCCGCGGAGGCGCTTCCCGTCCTCCAGGTCGAGGAGCTGCCCGGGAGCGGAAAGCTGCGAGGGCGACGCGCTCGAGCAGGCTGTCGTGCTGGGCGCGGCGCCGGCGCCGCTGCGTCCGCTGATCGAGGGCGTGGCAATCGAGGGAGAGCGTGGGGTGGAGGTGACGATGAGGGGCGGCATCCCCATCCGGTTCGGGTCCTCGGAGCTGGCGGCCCGAAAGTGGGCGGCGGCGGCGGCCGTGCTCGCCGACCCGAAGCCCGAGACGCTGACCTACGTCGATGTACGCGTGCCGGAGCGCCCCGCACTCGGCGGCGCGGCGACGCCTCCAGCGCCCGATCCCGTCGATCCCGCGGTGGATCCGGCAGCCACGGCGGTGGATCCGGCGGCGGCAGCCCCGGTCGACCCGGCGGTGACGACGGAGCCCGTCGAACCGACACTCTGAAGCCCTGGCCTGAGGCTCGGCGGACCCTCACAACCCTCGACCAACGGTCGAGATTTCGATGATTGCACGATCCCGTGCCGGGTAATTTGGCAGAGATTGACACGTGCGCCGGGATGGCGTACGGTCATTCACACGTCGAGGGAGTGAGACGGAGAGAACCCTCAAGTCTGACTTCACCCTCGGACGTAGCAAGGGTCAACGAAATCTTCCCCCGGGAGCCATGGTCGAGTCCTCGTATCTCGCCGTAATCAAGGTCGTCGGAGCCGGCGGCGGCGGCACCAATGCCGTCTCGCGGATGGTCGACGCGGGCCTCAAGGGCGTCGAGTTCATCGCCGTCAACACCGACGTGCAGGCGCTCCAGGCCTGCGAGGCCGACATCAAGCTGTCGATCGGGCACCAGCTCACGCACGGCCTCGGGGCCGGCGCCGACCCCGAGGTCGGCGCGGGCGCTGCGGCCGAGTCGCGCGACGACATCAAGGAGGCGCTGAAGGGCGCCGACATGGTCTTCGTCACCGCCGGCGAGGGCGGCGGCACGGGCACCGGCTCGGCGCCGGTCATCGCCGAGATCGCCAAGGACGAGATCGGCGCGCTGACGGTCGGCGTCGTCACGAAGCCGTTCGAGTTCGAGGGCTCCCGGCGCATGCAGCAGGCGCTCGAGGGCATCGACAAGCTCCGCGCCAAGGTCGACACGCTGATCATCGTCCCGAACCAGAAGCTGCTTCAGGTCGTCGAGCGCCAGACCTCCGTGCAGGAGGCCTTCCGGATCGCCGACGACATCCTGCGCCAGGGCGTCCAGGGCATCACCGACCTGATCACGACGCCGGGCCAGATCAACCTCGACTTCGCCGACGTCCGCACCGTCATGTCCAACGCCGGCTCGGCGATGATGGGCATCGGCTCCGCCTCCGGCGAGTCGCGCGCGGTCGAGGCGGCGAAGATGGCCGTCTCCTCGCCGCTCATGGAGGAGTCGATCGACGGCGCGACCGGGATGCTCCTGAACGTCACCGGCTCCGAGGACCTGAACCTCTTCGAGGTCGATGAGGCCGCCGAGCTGGTCGTCCAGTCGGCCGACAAGAACGCGAACATCATCTTCGGCACCGTGATCGACCCGACGATGGGCGACGAGGTGCGCGTGACTGTGATCGCGACCGGGTTCGAGGGCTTCGAGACCCTGGCCCGCACCCCGATCCGCACCCGCGAGCGCTCGCGCAAGCGCAGCGTCAGCCCGCTCGATGACAGTGAGCGGCGCGACCTTCGGGTTTCCGACGACGACATTGAAGTGCCGTCGTTCCTTCGCGACACCTAGCAAGCCGGCCACTAGCCTCCGCCGGGTGACCCCAGAGTTGCAGGCGGACCCCTCTGTACGAGGCGCATGTGGCCGCCGGGGCGAAGCTCGTGGACTTCGCCGGCTGGGAGATGCCGGTGCAGTACGAGGGCGTGCGACAGGAGCACGTGGCCGTTCGAACCGGATGCGGGGTCTTCGACGTCTCGCACATGGGCGAGATCCAGACCTCCGGGCCCGGCGCGCTCGACCTGCTCCAGCGACTGCTCTCCAACGACGTCGCGAAGATCGAGGTCGGCGGCGCGCAGTACTCGGTGCTCTGCCGTGATGACGGCGGCGTGCTCGACGACCTGTTCACCTACCGGCTCGCCGACGACCGATACCTAACCGTCACAAACGCGTCCAATCACGAGCGGGATCTCGGCTGGTTCCTGCGAGCATGCCGCGGCGTTCGACGCCGAGATCACCGACTCGATCGCGCGACTGGGCGATGCTCGCCGTCCAGGGCCCGGATGCCCGCGCGATCGCCGCGGAGGCGCTTGGAGCGGAGCTGCCGCCGAGGATGCGCACCGCCCGGGTCGACTTCGCCGAGGCGGACGCTCTCGTGTGCGGCACCGGCTACACGGGCGAGGACGGCGTCGAGATCCTGGTGCCGCCCGGAGTCCGCCACCGAGCTCTGGGACGCGCTGGTCTCCGGCGGGCGCGACGCCCGCCGGGCTGGGCGCGCGCGACACGCTGCGCCTCGAGGTGTGCTTTCACCTCTACGGCAACGACCTGTCGCTCGAACGCGACCCGATCGCCGGCGGGCTCGGCTGGTGCTGCAAGGAGGAGACGGGCTTCATCGGCTCCGAGGCCGTCGCCAAGGCCCGTGCCGAGGGGACGGCGCAGAAGCTGGTCCCGTTCGTCGCTGATCGGTCCCGGCATCCCGCGCCAGCACAACCCCGTGGTCTCAGGAGACGATGCGGTGGGCGTGGTGACCAGCGGCAGCCTCTCGCCCTGCCTCGAGAAGGGCATCGGCATGGGCTACGTCCGCGCCGACCTGGCGCAGCCGGGGATCGAGGTCGAGATCGACGTGCGCGGCCGACGCCGGCCCGCGCGCATAGAGTCCAAGCCCCTCTACGAGAAGAGAGTAGGTCGAGTTGGCAGCCGAGGAGAGCTATCCCGAGGATCTGAAGTACCACCCCGAGCACGACTGGGCCAGGATCGAGGGCGATGTCGCCACGTTCGGCATCACGTGGTACGCGCAGGACTCGCTCGGCGAGGTCGTCTTCTACGAACCGCCCGACGTGGGCTCGAGCGTGTCCAAGGACCAGCCGTACACCGAGGTCGAGTCGGTGAAGGCCGTCTCCGACGTCTACGCCCCCCTCTCAGGCGAGGTCGTCGAGGTCAACGAGAAGCTGGCCGACAGCCCCGAGATGGTCAACGAGGACCCCTACGGGGACGGCTGGCTGGCGAAGGTGAAGCTCAGCGACCCGTCCGAGGCCGACCACTGCTCGACGCCGCCGCCTATCGCGAGCTGCTGGCCGGCTAGCGGACCAACATCCGGACACTCGACCACAGGCTGGACGATCGGGAGGCCGACGCGCCCGAGCCGGGCGCGCCTCCGGCCTCACTACGATCAGCGGGGTGACCCGCTACACGTCCGCAACCGACGCCGACCGGGCAGCGATGCTCGAGGCGATCGGGGTCTCGTCGATCGACGAGTTGTTCGCAGCGATCCCCGAGGAGCTGCGGCTCACCGCTGCCCTGGCGCTCGAGGACGGCCTCTCGGAGTCCGAATGCTTCGACGAGCTTGCCAGCCTCGCGGCCCGCAACGCCCACGCCGACGCCGAGGCCTGCTTCCTTGGCGCGGGCATGTACGACCACTACGTGCCGGCCCTGGTCGACGCGATCACTCAGCGTTCGGAGTTCCTCACCCCCTACACGCCGTACCAGCCCGAGGTCTCGCAGGGCGGGCTGCAGGCGATGTTCGAGTTCCAGACGGCGATCTCGGAGCTGACCGGGCTTCCGGTCGCCAACGCCTCCCTGTACGAGGGGCCGTCGTCGGCCGCGTCGGCTGCCTATCTGGCGATCGGGGCGACCAAGCGCAAGCAGCTCGTCGCCTCGCGTGGACTGCACCCGCACAGCCGCGCCGCGCTGCGAACGTACGCCAAGGGGTTCGGGGCGGAGGTCGTGGAGGTGGGCCTGGCCGACGGCGTCACCGACGCTGACGAGCTCGCGGCGGCCGTCGGCGACGAGACCGCCGCCGTGTTCGTGCAGAACCCCAACTTCCTGGGCGCGATCGAGGACGTCGAGGCGCTCGCCACCATCGCCACGGGCGCCGGCGCCCTGGCCGTCGCGTCGGTGGACCCGATCTCGCTTGAGCGTCCTGCGCCCGCCCGGCGAGTGCGGTGTGGACGTCGCCCTGGGCGAGGGTCAGCCGCTCGGGCAACCGGCTCGACTTCGGCGGTCCCTCGTTCGGGTTCTTCGCGGCCACCGAGGAGCACATGCGGCGGATGCCGGGCCGGATCGCGGGCGAGACGACCGACGCCGACGGCCGCCGCGGCTTCGTGCTCGCACTGCAGACGCGCGAGCAGCACATCCGCCGCGAGAAGGCCACCCACAACATCTGCACCTCCCAGGCGCTGAACGCCCTGGCCGGCGTGATCCACCTGGCCTGGCTCGGCAAGCAGGGGTTCGTGGAGCTCGGCGAGCTGCTGGCGCAGCGGACGGCCTATGCGCGGGAGAGGCTGGTTTCCGTGGACGGCGTCGAGCTACTCCATGACGCGCCGGTGTTCCGCGAGTTCGCGGTGAAGCTCGATGCGCCGGTTCAGGATGTGTTGGATCGCTGCGCCGAGGACGGCCTTGCTGCCGGGTATTGGCTGGGCCGGGAGTACGACGAGTACCAGGACGGACTGCTGGTGGCGATCACCGAGCGGCGGTCGAAGGCGGACATCGACCGCCTTGCCGACTCGCTCGAACGGGCCATCAGCGCCACGGATGGCGAGTTTCTTCAGACAGGTCGAAGAAAGTCGCCAACGGAGGTCGTGACGTGACCGGATCGACCCCCTCACCGCCTCCCGCCAACGCCGATACCCCGACCGCGCAGCAAAGGGAGGTCGCGCGCACGATCTACGAGAAGTCCGTCGAGGGACGCCGCGCCGCCACGCTGCCGCCCCTCGACGTCCCGGAGCGAGCCCTCAGCGACCTGATCCCTCAGAACCTTCTGCGCTCGACGCCCGCAGCCCTCCCCGAGGTCTCCGAGCCGGAGATCGTGCGCCACTACAACCGGCTTTCGCGCCGCAACTTCGACCTCGATACGGGTCCCTACCCGCTGGGCTCATGCACGATGAAGCACAACCCCCGTCTGAACGAGCGGGTCGCGGCCCTGCCCGGTTACGCCCGCGTCCATCCCGCGCAGGACCCCAAGCGCGCCCAGGGCGCGCTCGAGCTGATGTGGCGGCTCGAGCGCTCGCTCGCCGAGATCACCGGCCTCCCGCACGTGAGCCTGCAGCCCTCGGCCGGGTCGCACGGCGAGCTCGCCGGCCTCCTGCTCACGCGCGCCTACCACGCCGACCGCGGCGAGGAGCGCGCCAAGGTGCTGACCCCCGACACCTCGCACGGGACCAACCCGGCGACCGTGACGATGGCCGGGTACGAGGCCGTGAAGGTCGCGACGGATGAGCGGGGCGGGGTGGACCTCGACGACCTCCGGGCCAAGGTCGACGACCAGGTCGCCTGCCTGATGCTCACCAACCCCAACACGCTCGGCGTCTTCGACGAGAACATCGCCGAGATCGCCTCACTCGTCCATGGGATCGGCGGCACCCTCTACTACGACGGGGCCAACCTGAACGCGATCATGGGACGAACGCGGCCGGGCGACATGGGGTTCGACATCTGCCACCTGAACCTCCACAAGTCGTTCTCCCAGCCGCACGGCGGCGGCGGCCCGGGGGCGGGCCCGATCGCGGTCTCGGATCGCATCGCGCCATATCTGCCGGTGCCGCGGATCGTGCGCAACGAGGGCTCCAACGGCTCGGCGCCGCGGTTCGACCTCTCCCACGACGAGCCGAAGTCGATCGGCCGCCTGCGCGGCTTCCAGGGCAACTTCGGCGTCTTCGTCCGCTCCTACGCCTACATCCGCTCACTCGGCGCCGACGGCCTCACCGACGCCTCCGAGACCGCGGTGCTGAACGCCAACTACCTGCTGGCGCGGCTACGCGCGGGCCGTGCCGGCAAGTACCTGCCGCTGGCCTTCGACCGGCTGCCGATGCACGAGTTCGTCCTCTCCGGCGCCCCGGCCAAGCGCGAGGTCCAGGCCAAGACGCTCGACATCGCCAAGCGCCTGCTCGACTACGGCTTCCACCCGCCGACGATCTACTTCCCGCTGCTGGTCGACGAGGCGCTCATGTTCGAGCCGACCGAGACCGAGACCCGCGAGTCGCTGGACGAGCTCGCCGATGCGATCGAGAGCATCCTCGCCGAGGCCGAGTCCGACCCGGCGATCCTCCACGAGGCTCCGTACACCACCCCGGTCAGGCGCCTCGACGAGGCCGCGGCCAGCCGCAAGCCGGTCGTCCGCCAGCCGCTCGGCTAGGCTCGAGCCCGAGCTTCGGGCTCTGTCCGGCCTTGCAGGAGCGGGCTCGATCGCTTGACCTGGTGACTACTGGGCAGGGTGTGTGCCGGCGGTATGCGACCGCGGAAGCCGGGCGATGCGCTCGGTGGCGCTGCGGCCGCGGCCGCGGCCGGGCACGCGCGGAGCGCGGCCAGCAGGCGGGCCGGTGAGCGCGCCGACAGGCCCGGTGGCCGGCTGTCGTACTCGGACGCCGGCCTCGATCCGCAGCATCGCCACCAGCTCGGCGGTGGGGCGGAAGGGGTTCGCGATCGCGGCGCCGTCGAACTTCGAGGCGGCGGCCATCAGATCGTCACCCGAGTAGGCGACGAGCAGCGGCTGTGCGGGCACCTGAGCGGAGTCCAGCTCGGCGAGCCGCGCCAGCGCGCCGGCGTCGGCGGGGGTCGCCTCCCTGATCGTGATGTGTGACTGATTGTTTGACATTTTGTTCCCCCTGGGTAATACTTAGTGGTGCAACGCGCCCCTGGGAGGAGCGCAGTACGGTCATTCTAGGAGATGTGTATTACATGACAATGTCGTACAAAGAGAGATTGTCTGACCTCGACCGCGAGGGATCGCAGTCGGTCACGGCTCAGATCGCGGACGCCTTCGCCGCCGCGATCGAGGCCGGCGAGCTGGCGCCCGGCGCACAGCTGCCGCCAACCCGCGAGCTGGCGGAGATCGCGGGCGTCAACCACCTGACCGCTGCGCGCGCCTACCGCAAGCTCGCGGAGCTCGGCCTCGTCTCCGGCCGCGTCGGCCGGGGCACCTTCGTCCGCCAGGCCGCGCCTGAGGCCACCCGCGCGCTGGCCGGCGCGGAGACCGACTCCGCCTGGCAGCTCTACGCGCTGCCCGACGAGGTCGAGACCCACTCGGACCGGATCGTCGGCGAGATGTTCCATGACGCCGCCCGCAAGGACCACATCCCGCTGATGATGGGCTACCCGGCCGACGAGCTCTTCCCGACCGAGCGCTTCGCCCGCATCGTCTCCGACCTGGTCGCGACCGAGGGCGCTCGCGTCCACCAGTACGGCGACGTCGAGGGCGCACCGGAGCTACGCGAGCGAGCTGGCGACGCTGGGCCTCGAGCAGGGCTGGGCCGACTCCGCCGAGGAGATCGTCACGACCACCGGGGCCGCGCAGGCGATGAGCCTGGTGGCGAACACTCTGCTGCGCCCGGGCGACATCGCTGCCGTCGAGTCGCCGACGTTCCCGGGCTCGATCAACGCCATCCGCGCCACCGGCGCCTCGCTGATGCCGGTGCCGGTCGATTCCGACGGCCTCGATGTCGACGCCCTCGAGCAGTTGGTGCGCCGGCGCCAGATCAAGCTGCTGACCCTCCAGCCGCGACTGCACAACCCGACCGGACGAGACCTCTCCCCCGAACGGCGCGCACGGCTGCTTCAGCTCGCCCGTCGTGAGGGCTTCTTCATCGTCGAGGACGGGGTCTACGCCGACCTTCGCTTCGAGGGCGAGACATCGCCGGCGCTTCGCATGGACGAGCCGGGGCATGTGATCTACGTCTCGTCGCTGTCCAAGACCACGTCCCCCGGCCTTCGTGTGGGCTGGATCGCGGCCCGGGGGCCGGTGCAGGAGCGAATCGTCGCTGCGAAGCGAAGCGCCGAGCTGAACACGCCCATCCTCACCGAGCTGGCGCTGGCGCGCTTCCTCGCCGAGGGTGGCTACGCCGCGCAGCTGGAGACCGCGATTCCCGTTCTACCGCGAGCGCTGCGAGGCGCTCCTCGAGGCCGTGGAGAGCCAGCTCGGCGGCGTCGCACGCGTCAGGCGCCCGCGCGGAGGTGGGCACCTCTGGCTGACCCTCCCCGAGACGCTTGACGAGCGAGACCTCTACGAGGAGGCGCACCGTCAGGGCGTCTCCTTCCTTCCCGGCGCGGCGATGATGCCCGAGCGCCCGCGCGGGGCCTACGCGCGCATCTCGTTCGGCTATCTCGACCCGCCGGAGCTGCGGGAGGGCGCCAAGCGTCTGGCCGCCGCGGTCCGCGCCGTTGGCCGCGCCAGCCGCCAGCGCGAGGCGCTCCCGGTCGCCTAGGCCTCAGCCTTCGGGGAGCGTTCTGCTCGAGCTCCAGCACGGGGGCGAACAGGTCCCCGTGCTTCTTGAAGCGCTTGAGCACGTCCGCCGTCAGGAACCGCAGCTCCTCGGCGTCGCCGCCGTCGGCGGCGGCCTCGACCTCCTCCCACAGCAGCGGGGTGGAGACCGTCGGCTGCTCGCGACGGCGAAGCGAGTACACGGCCACCGTGGTCTTCGCACGGACGTTCTGGCTCCAGTCCACGAACACCTTGCCCTTGCGCAGCTCCTTCTTCATCTTCGAGATGACGCCCTTCGGGTCGTCCTTCTCGAGCGTCTGCGCCACCGCGTGGGCGAACCCCTTGGCCGCCTCGTAGTCAGTCGGCGAGTTGAGGGGGAGATAGACCTGAAGGCCCTTCGATCCCGACGTCTTCGGGAAACACTCGAGGCCGAGCCCGCCGAACATCTCGCGCAGCCGCAGGGCGACCCGGCAGCAGTCGATCACGTCGGCGGGCGCCCCGGGATCGAGGTCGAAGACCACGGCGGTCGGGGTGTCGAAGTCGTCGACCAGCGCGAGCGAGGGATGAAGCTCGAGCGGCGGCGAGCTGCGCGAGCCAGGTCAGCGTCGCGAGGTCGTCGCAGACCACGAAGTCCATCGGGCCCTCGCGGCTCATGACGATCGTCGCCGTACGCACCCAGTCCGGCGTGTGCGACGGCGCCCGCTTCTCGTAGAAGTGCTTCTCCTCAACGCCGTTCGGGAACCGCACCCGGGTCAGCGCGCGCCCGCGTAGGTGCGGGAGGATCGCCGTCCGCGACGCGGGCGTAGTAGTCGATCGCCTCACCCTTGGTGAAGCCGGCCTGCGGCCACAGGACCTTGTCGAGGTTCGTGAGCGACAGGCTGCGCCCGTCGACCTCTACTTCGCGGCCTTTGCCTTGCTTCGCGATCGCGACTTCGAGGTGGTCTTGGACGAGCTCTTGGCCTTCGACTTCGAGGCCGTTGACTTGCCGCCGTTCGAGCCCGACGTGCTGGACGACTTGCGCTTGGCGGCCGGCTTGGACTTCGCCTTCGAGCCCGCGCCCAGGGGCTCGCCCTTGACGGCGGCCAGGCTCTCCTCCAAGGCGGCCATCAGGTCGGGCGCCTTGGTCGGGGTGGGCTCCTCGGAGACGGCCTGGACGACGTCCTCGCCCTGAGCCTTGGCCTCGATTCGAGCCAGCAGCTCCTCGCGATACTCGTCGTGAAACTCGTCCGGGTCGAAGTCGGAGGTGAGGGAGCCGACAAGCTGCTTGGCCATGTCGAGCTCCTTCTTCTTCGGGCTCTCGACGTCATCCGGGACGACGCCGTCGAGCTCGGCCGGCGGGACGATCTCGTCCGCGAAGCGCATCGTCGTCAGCGTCAGGACGTCGCCCATCGGGCGCAGGGCCGCGAGGTGCTCCTTGTTGCGCAGGACGAAGCGCGAGATCGCGACCTTGCGCTCGTCGGCCATCGCCTTCACCAGCAGTGCGTACGCGCGCTCGGCTCCCGGCTCGGGGCCGAGGTAGTAGGGCTGCACGAAGTAGATGGGGTCGATGTCGTCGAGGTCCACGAAGGCCTCGACCTCGATCGCCTTGGTCTTCTTCGGGTCGAGCTCCTCGAGCTCGTCGCGCGAGAAGATCACGTACTGCTCGGGGGCGAGCTCGTAACCCTTCACGATCTCCTCGTAGGCGACCTCCTCGCCGTCGGCCTCCGCCACGCGCTTGTGGCGAACGCGCGAGGAGTCGGACTCTCGCAGTTCGCGGAAGCTGATCTGGCGCCGCGATACGGCGCTGTAGAGCTTCACGGGCACGTTCAGTAGCCCGAAGGAGATGCTGCCTGACCAGATCGCTCTTGCCATCGTTCCTACCTAAGACGGAGGGTGCGCCCGAAACTCATCGGGCTCTTGAAGCAGTTTCCCAGATTCGCCCCGTCTCACCCATCGCCTGCGCCTGGGCGGGCGCTTGCTTGCGGGCCTCGGGTTGCCCACTTTGGCGCTGGGTAGGCGCTGAGTAGACAAACGAAATCGAGAAGGAGGAGAACATGGCAACCGTACGCGACGCTATGACCACCGATCCGCATTGCGTGGAATCGTCGGCGACTCTCACCGAGATCGCCAAGCAGATGGCCGACGCCGACGTTGGCTCGATCCTGGTGACCGAGGCCGATGTCCTGTCGGGGATCGTGACTGACCGCGACATCGTCGTTCGCGCCGTCGCCCAGGGCCGCGACCCGGACGAGACAAGGGCCGGCGACGTCTGCACGTCCGATCCGCAGACGCTCTCGCCCGACGATGAGCTCGGCGACGCCGTCCGCCAGGTGAAGGAGAGCAACATCCGCCGTCTGCCCGTCGTCGAGGACGGCAAGCCGGTAGGGATCCTTTCCCTCGGCGACCTGGCTCAGCGCCTGGACGCCGATTCCGTGCTGGCTGACATCAGCGCAGCGCCCGCGAACAACTAGCCCGCGGCGGAGAGAGGCCGCACGGCGGGCTAGATTCCCCGCCGTGCGCATCTTCTCCGGCATCCAGCCCACGGGCCGAAAGCACCTCGGCAACTACATCGGGGCGATCCGCCAGTACGTGGAGGGGCAGGACCGCGGCGAGGCGGTCTACTGCATCGTCGACCTGCACGCGATCACCGTCGACTTCGACCCGGCCGAGCTGCGCGAGCGGGTGTACGACACGACGGCGATCCTGCTCGCGGCGGGGGTCGATCCCACCCGCTGCATCCTCTTTCGCCAGTCCGACGTGAAGGAGCACTCCGAGCTCGCTTGGCTGCTCGGCGCCGTGACCGCCTGGGGCGACCTCAATCGGATGACCCAGTGGAAGGACAAGCGAGAGCTGCTCGAGGGGCGCCAGGGAGCGTTCCTCTCGGCCGGCCTCTTCACCTACCCCGTCCTCCAGGCCGCCGACGTGCTCGCGTACAGGACCAACGAGGTGCCGGTCGGGGATGACCAGCGCCAGCACATCGAGCTGATGCGCGAGATCGCCCGCCGGTTCAACGAGCGCTTCGGCGAGACCCTGACCGTGCCCGAGCACCGGATCCCCGAGGTCGGGGCACGGATCATGGACCTCCAGGAGCCGAGCCGGAAGATGTCGACCACGGGCGGGACCGAGGCGGGCACCGTGCTCGTCCTCGAGGAGCCCGACGTCGTGCGCAAGAAGGTGATGAGCGCGGTCACCGACTCGGGCTCGGAGGTGCGGCGCGCGGAGGACAAGCCCGGGGTGACGAACCTGATCGACATCCTCTCCGTGATCCGGGGCTCGGATCCGGCAGCGATCGAGGATGAGTTCGCCGGCTCGGGCTACGGCGACTTCAAGCGGCGCGGTCGCCGACGCGGTCGTCGACTACCTGACGCCGGTCCGCGAGCGTTACTCCGAGCTCCGCGGGGACGAGGCGGCCCTCGAGGCAACGCTCGCCGAGGGCGCGGACAAAGCGCGGGCGATCGCATCCGAGACGCTCGCCGATGTCCGCGAGCGAATGGGAGTCGGCCCGCCGCCCCTCTAGGCTGGCCCGCTCAGCGAATAGCGGATAGCTCCGGTCCACCTTCTAGCCTCCCGGGCATGTCGGTGACTTCATGAGAGCCGCCGAGCTCGAGCTGGACCTCGACGCCTTCTCGGGTCCCGTTCGACCTGCTGCTGACCCTCGTCCTGCGCGAGGAGCTCGACCTCGCGGAGGTCGCCCTGGGCGAGATCGTCGTCGCCTACGTCGAGCACCTCGACCAGGCCGGCGAGCTCGACCTCGAGGCGGCGACCGAGTTCCTGGTCCTGATCGCCTCGCTGCTGGAGCTGAAGTCGCGGCTTCTGCTTGCCGCAGGACGAGGAGGAGGAGATCCAGCTCGGGCCCGAGGAGGCCGCCGACGAGCTGCTCGCGCGGATGCTGGAGTACGCGCGCTACCGCGACGCCGCGGCGCACCTGAAGGAGCGCTTCGAGGACGGGACGCCGGTACCTGTACCGGCTCGCGCCGCTGCCGCCCGAGCTGAGGCGCGTCTCGCTGGAGGCGGCTCGGCCCGCCTACGAGGCCGAGCAGCTCGCCGTCGCCCTCGGCGACCTGCTGCGCACGCCGCCCGCGCCCGACACCAGCCACATCCGGCCGACGGTCTCGCTCGAGCGTCGCCTCGTGGTCCTGCGCGAGCTGCTCGGCCGGCGCAGCTCGTTCGACTTCGACGAGCTGTTCGCCGACGAGGACCGGCTGACCCAGGCGGTGACTCTGTTCGCGCTGCTCGAGATGCACAAGCGCGGCGAGGCGAGCTGGACCCAGAAGGACACCTTCGGACCGATTCACGTGGAGGCGCTGTAGGACATGACCGAGCTCGAACGCACGATCGAGGCACTGCTCTTCCTCTCGCCGGAGCCCGTCTCCGTCCCCGACCTGGCCGAGGCCTGCGACGTCACCGAGGCGGAGGTCGACCGGGCGCTCGACGCGATCGGGCCCGCCCTCGCCGAGGGCGAGCGCGGTGTCGTGCTGCGAAATGTGGCCGGCGGCTACACGCTCGCCGCCGACCCCGTCGCCGAGACGGCGGCCCGCCGCCTGCTGGCGAAGCCGCGCACGCCGCCGCTGACTCAGGCCCAGGCCGAGACCCTGGCGATCGTCGCCTACCTGCAGCCCGTCTCGCGCCCCGAGGTCGCGAGGATCCGCGGCGTCAACTCGGAGTCGGCGACCCAGACGCTGGCCGAGCGCGGCCTGATCGAGGAGTCCGGGCGCTCGCAGTTCGGAGCGGTCGTCTACCGCACGACGGAGCTGTTCGAGCGGCTCTTCGGGCTCGCCGGCCTGGACCAGCTCCCCGAGGCCTCGCGGTTCGACCCGACGCCTGAGGACGAGCGCGAACTTCGCGATCGGCTGCTGAAGGCGGGGGAGGCCCGGGCGGAGTAGGGCAGCGGGGCGCTAGGTTCGCCCCGATGCGCCTCGCCAAGTACCTCGCCCATTCGGGCGTCGCCTCGCGGCGGCGCTCCGAGGAGCTGATCGCCGCCGGCCGGGTAAAGGTGGCCGGCGAGGTGGTCACGGATCCCGGCCCGGGACGTCGACGAGGACTCCGGAGTCGAGATGGACGGGCGGCCCGTGGCTCCGGAGGCCCGCGAGGTCTGGATGCTCAACAAGCCGCGAGGCGTGGTGTCGACGGCCCGTGAGCCCGGCCGCCGGCGCGCCGTGGTCGAGCTGGTGAACTCGCCGCTGCGCCTGTATCCCGTGGGCCGCCTCGACGCCGAATCGACCGGCCTGATCCTGCTCACGAACGACGGCGCCCTCGCCGAGCGCCTGATGCATCCGCGCAACGAGGTGCCCCGCACGTACCGGGTCCGGGTGCGCCGGCCCGCGGAGGCGGAGCAGCTGCGGAACCTGCGGCAGGGAGTCGAGCTGGAGGACGGCCCGACCGCGAGGGCAAGGGTGCGGAAGGTTTCGACGCGCGTGTTCGAGATCACGCTGCATGAGGGGCGGAACCGCCAGGTGCGCCGGATGGTCGAGGCCGTGGGCAACGAGGTCGTCGATCTCTCCCGGGTCAGCTTCGGCTCACTGACCCTGGAGAGCCTCACCGAGGGCACGGCGCGCAGGCTGCGGCCCGCCGAGATCGGCACTGCTCTGGAAGGATGCGGGGGATGGCTGACGAGCGAGTCTGGGCGGTCCGCGGCGCCGTGAAGGTTGAGTCGAACGATGTCGACGCGATCAGGACGGCCACCGAGGAGCTGATGCGCGAGCTGATGGGGCGCAACGGAATCGAGCCCGAGCACATGGTGAGCTGCCTGTTCACGGCCACGGCGGACCTGAACGCCGACTTCCCCGCGGTCGCCGCCAGAGGGCTCGGGCTCGACCAGGTGCCGCTGCTCTGCACGCAGGAGCTGGACGTCCCCGGCGCGATGCGCGGCGTCGTCCGAGTGATGGCCCACTACTACGGGGCCGCCGACCACGCGCCGCAGCACGCCTACCTGGGCGAGGCGCAGGAGCTCCGCGCGGACCTCCACTCGGCCCAATAGCCGCTGCCACAATCACAGGCATGAGCGTCACCTTCGCTGAGAAGCTCGCGTCGATCCCCGGCTACACGGCCGGTGTCCCGAAGGGCAAGGCGCCCGAGGCGATCGCCGAATCTTCAATCGCCCAGCTGGCCTCCAACGAGTCGCCGTTCCCGCCGCACCCGGCGGTCGTGGAAGCGATCGCGAGGGCGGCTGCAGCGTCGAATCGCTACCCGGACCCGGACGCGACGACGCTGCGCCGCCGGATCTCGGAGCGGTTCGAGGTCGACTCGCCGCAGATCGCCGTCGCCAACGGCTCCTGCGAGGTGCTCCTGGCCGCGGCGTTGGCCCTGTGCGAGCCTGGCGCCGAGATCGTCCTCGCGTGGCCGTCGTTCTCGATGTACCCCTACCTGGCCCCGATCTCCGGCGCGCGCGAGGTCCGCGTGCCGCTGAACGAAGCCGGCGAACACGACCTGGAGGCGATGGCCGCGGAGATCACCGCCGCGACGCAGATCGTGCTCGTCTGCAACCCCAACAACCCGACCGGGACGCACCTCCCCGCCGAGCGGATCGGCGAGTTCCTCCAGAACGTGCCCGGTCACGTCACCGTGCTGCTCGACGAGGCCTATGCGGAGTTCCAGACGCACGACGACCCGGACGCCGGCGCGGACCTGCGGCGGGATTTCCCGAACCTGGTCGTGATGCGGACGTTCTCCAAGGCCTACGGCCTCGCGGGGCTGCGGATCGGCTACGCGCTGTGCGCCCCGGCGTTCCGGGCCGCGGTCGACGTGGTACGGCAGCCGTTCAGCGTGAACGCGATCGCGCAGGCGGCGGGCGCCGAGGCGATCCTGCATTCCGACGACGTCGCCAAGCGGGTCGAGTCGACGATCGTCGAGCGCGTGACGGTGGAGGAGGGAGTTCGCGAGCTGGGCCTCGCGACTCCTGACTCGCACGCGAACTTCTCCTGGATCGACCTCGGTGACGCCGACGAGGGCGAGGTCGTCGAGGGCCTCGCCGCAGAGGACATCGTGGTCCGGCCCGGCACCCCGCTGGGCGGGCCCGGCCACATCCGGGTGAGCTACGGGACATCGGCCGAGAACCGCCGCTTCCTGGACGCGCTGGCGGGCCTCGTCTAGGACATCGCACGGCTTGACCGCAACCCCGGCCGGGAGTAGCCTGCTGCCATGGCCAGGGGGCTGAAGGGCGCGGTGGCATTTGCCGGAGTCGTCGCGCTCGCCGCACCAGCGACCGCGCTCGCGGGTGGCCCCATCGGCGGCGGCTCGGCCGGCGGGCTCTTCTACTACGTGGGGAACACCAACCTGCCGAGTAATGGCCTCACGGGCCGCACCACCATCTGCTCGGAACCGAACACGCGCGTGATCGGGGGCGGCTTCGACTCCGACAACGGGTCGGCCGACGGGTTCACGACGCTGTCGTCTCCGATCGACGCCGGGGATGAGGACTCCAAGCCCGACGACGGCTGGTACGAGGAGGCGCGCAACGTCAGGGGCATGGACACGACCCTCTCCTCGTATGCGATCTGCGGCTTCGACGCCGTGAAGTACAAGACCGCGTCGCGCACGCTCAAGGCCCAGACCACCGGCACCGTGAAGGTCGCCTGCCCGAACGGGACCCGAGGCACCGCGGGAGGGCTCCAGGAGGCCGACACGAACGGGATCCGCATGAGTGCGCTCTACCCGATCGACAACAACGACGCCGGGACGAAGCCCGACGACGGGTGGGCGGTGAAGGTCACGAACTTCGACTTCACGCCGGCGACGGTGACCGCGGCAGCCGTCTGTGCCGTCGGCGTGAAGATGATCTACCGCGAGGACGTCGGGGGCCTCGCTCACATCGATCCCAACTCAACGCTCGGCATCTCAGCCACAACGTGCCCCGACAATGGCTTCGTGACCGGCGGCGGAGCGCGTCCGGTCAACCCGTTGAGCGCCGCCGATGCGTCGCTCACCGCGATGGTGCCCGCGGACACCGCCTTCGACGGCGACGCTATCCCGGACGACCGGCTCAGCTTCGAGGAGACAAACGACAACCCGGCGGTCGGCGGGGACCTGCATTTCTACACCGCCTGCCTGGTGCGGCCTTGACGCGGGTGTCGACCGTGGCACCGGTGGCGTTGGCGCTGCTGGCTTTCGCACCGGGAGCCGCCGCCGACACGTCGCTCGGCACGGTCGACGGCATCGCCTACGTCAACGACCAGACGCCCAGCGTCCCCAATGGGAGTCCCAGCCCGACGGTGTTCGCGCATTGCCCAGCGGAGCGCGAGCTGGTCGGCGGGGGAGCCGCGATGAACTACAGCGGCACCGGTGCCCACCTCTACTGGGTGTATCCGACCACCACCGAGGGCGACGAGGGAAGCCAGGCGCTCGCGTTCTGGAACAACAGTGGCGCGCCGCTCGTGGGCACCGCCACCGCAGCCTGCGCGCGCCGCGCCGATCCCGGCTTCTTCGCGGGGAACGACGATCTGCTCTCCGCCCCGGACACGCTGACTGTGACAGCGAAGTGCCCGGAGTCCCGGCAGGTCAGCGGCGGCGGTGTATTCATCAATCTCGAGGGCGCCGACGAGGGCGTGATCTCGTCCTCCTACCCCGTCGACGACGGCGATCCCGACAACGCCCCGGACGACGGCTGGAAGGTCCGGGTCCGAAGCCGCGCGGGGATTGGGGGGCCGACCACCGCGTACGCGCTCTGCACGGACCGCCCCGCGATCGCCTACAGGTCGAAGTCGCTCGACCTGGCCGTCTCAGGCGCAAACCAGCCCTCCGTGTCCTGCGGCAATGAAGGGGCAGCGCTGAGCGCGGGAATCCAGATCCGGGCACGGCGAGCGAGGCCATCCTGAACCGGCTCGAGACGTACGACGGCGGAGACGACGACGTCGCCCCTGACGACGGCGGCTGGGCCCACGTCGCCAACGCCCTCGAGGTCAAGCCGGCACGGGTCGTTCGTCCTCTGCAAGCGCGGATGATGTGAGAGGCTTCCGAGCAGTGGGGTTCACGAAGCAGGGGATTCGAGCCGGGTTGGCGCTGGCGATCGCCGGGGGTGTGTTGGCGAGCGATGCGCGCGCGGTCGACACGCTGGTCGGGCAGTCGCACGGTGTGCAGTACTGGCACGAGACGGAAACGGTCACGTCGCCGCCCGGCGACGGAATCGGAACCGTGAGCTGTCCTGCCGGTACCAGGTCAGCGGCGGGGGCTTCTCCCAGTCCGCGTTCGCCGGCGTGCTCAACGACTCGTTCCCGCTCGGGACGAGCGGCTGGGCGGTCAACGTGAAGTACGACCCGTCGGGCCCGCTCGAGACCTTTGCGATCTGCAACGAGGGCGGCCGGTCGGTGGAGTCCAAGCAGCGCATGTTGAAGGCGAACAAGACGCGCAAGCTCAGCGCCGGCTGCGATGCGGACCGTCACGTGATCGGCGGCGGCGCCCTGATCTCCGGTGCGCTCTCGGCGGCGCGCCTCAACTCCTCCTACCCCTTCGACTCCAGCGATGCGGGGAAGAAGCCGGACGACGGCTGGCGCGCCCGCGGCGTGAACCTCGCGAGCAGCAACCTCGACTTCGAGGTCTTCGCGATCTGCGCGAACAGGCAGCCCACCTACAAGAGGACGAAGCTGTCCCTCGGCCCGAGCGGCACCTCGGGCAACAGCGTCTTCTGTCCGCCGGGCAAGGTCGTTCTCTCCGGCGGCATCAAGCTCAACGGGCCGGCCGACGAGACCGAGATCCACTTCATCGCGCCGCGGGACGGGCCGGATGCCGGCGACCTGCTGGACGACGGCTGGCTCGCCAATGCCGGGAATGAGGCCGGCGGTACGACGAAGACCCTGACGGCCTACGCCCTCTGCGACTGAGCCCCTTGCCCAAATCGCGGATGCGTGGTACAAAAGTCGCTCGATGCAGCGTCATCGCACGACCCCGACCGGACGCGGCGCCCTGGGCGCCCTCGGTCGTGCGCGCCTGTATTCCTGGTATTCGCGATTTAGCTAGGCGTTCGGCCTGGCGGGAATGCCCGCCTCCATGCACAGGACCAGCGAGCCGAACGCCGTAGCGGCCCCTAGGTGGCCATCCGAGTTTTCACGATTTTCAAACCAGTACCGAAGCAGGACTTGAAAGGCTCAATCCAATGATGATCGTCATGAAAGAGGGCGCGACCGACGAAGCAGGTCGACGCCGTCGTCAAGCGAGTCGAGTCGGTCGGCTGCTCAGCGCACCTGTCGCGCGGCGAGCTGCTGACCGTGATCGGCGCCATCGGGGACCGCGACCGCGTCGCGGATCTCGGCCTCGAGGGCGCACCCGGCGTGGACCACCTGGTCCCGATCCTGAAGCCGTACAAGCTGGCCTCCGCGCAGTTCCGCAAGGGCGAGCGCTCGGTGATCGAGGTCGAGGGCCGCAAGCTTGGCGGCGATCACTTCGCGCTCATCGCCGGCCCCTGCACGGTGGAGAGCCGCGAGCAGACTGCTCGAGGTCGCCCGCTGCGTCGCCGACAGCGGCGCCGCGATGCTGCGCGGCGGCGCGTACAAGCCGCGGACGTCGCCGTACTCGTTCCAGGGGCTCGGCGTCGAGGGCCTTCGGCTGCTTGCAGGAGGCGAAGGAGGAGACCGGCCTGCCGATCGTCACCGAGGTCATGGACGCCCGCGACATCGCCGACGTCGCGGAGGTCGCCGACGTGATCCAGATCGGCGCGCGGAACATGCAGAACTACCCGCTGCTCGCCGAGGTCGGGCGCACCGGCGATCCCGGTCCTGCTGAAGCGCGGGCTGGCCGCGACGCTCGACGAGCTGCTGATGGCGGCGGAGTACGTGCTGAAGGAGGGCAACCCGAACGTGATGCTCTGCGAGCGGGGGATCCGCACGTTCGAGACCGCGTACCGGTTCACGCTCGACCTGCTGGCCGTCCCGGCGCTCAAGGAGCTGACGCACCTGCCGATCGTGATCGACCCGAGCCACGCCGCCGGGCGGCGCGACTGGGTCGCGCCGATGTCGCTGGCGGCCGCCGCCGCCGGCGCCGACGGGATCATCGTCGAGGTGCACAACGAGCCCGACGAGGCGATCTGCGACGGCCCGCAGGCGATCGCCACCGAGCGCTTCGCCGAGTACGCCGAGCAGCTCCAGCGCGTCGTCGAGGTTGCCGGCAAGGAGGTCTCGACCGTCTAGAGCGGCCGAGACCGCGTCGACTAGGCTGACGCCGTGCGCATAGCTGTTCTCGGCGTGGGCCTGATCGGCGGCTCGGTCGGCCTCGCCGCTCGGCGCCGCATCGGGGCCGAGGTCGCCGGGTTCGATCCCGGAGCCGGAGACCCTCGCGCGCGCGCTCGAGGTGGAGGCGCTCGACGTCGCGGCCGAGTCCGTCGCGGAGGCCGTCGCCGGCGCGGAGGTGATCTTCTGCGCGGCGCCCGTCGCCGCGCTCCCCGGCGCTGGTCGACGAGGCGGTGAGCGCGAGCGCTCGCGGACGCGGTCATCACGGACGTGGGCTCGACGAAGCGCGGCGCTCCTCGCGGCGCTCCGCGAGGGCGCCGGCGCAGGAGCGGTTCATCGGCGGTCACCCGCTGGCGGGCGCCGAGACCTCGGGCGTCGAGCACGCCCGGGCCGACCTCTTCGAGGGCGCTCGCTGGTACCTGACCCCGACCGAGCGCTCGGGCGGCCTGCAATACGACCTGCTGCAGCGCACGGTCGCCGACCTGGGGGCCCGCCCGCAGGCGATCGACGCCGAGGCGCACGACCGGCTGATGGCGACGGTCAGCCACGTGCCGCACGTGATCGCGAACGTGCTGGTCCAGGAGGCCGCGACCGACGCTCGCCGAGGAGTCCGAACGCCTGCCCGAGGTCGGCCCCAGCTTCCGCGACACGACCCGCGTCGCGGGAGCCAACCCGGCGATCTGGGAGGACATCTACGCCGCGAACTCCGAGGCGGTCGCCGACGCGATCGACGCCGTCTCCGGCCGGCTCGCCGACGCCGGCGCGGATCATCCGGGCGCGCGAGGGCGGCGCTGTGGGAGACTGGCATCGCGCCGCGCGCGAGGATCGGAGGCGCCTGCTCGAGGCCGAGATCGAAGGCGGCGAGCTGTTCGAGCTGCGCGTCGCGGTCGAGAACCGCCCGGGACGGTCGCCGAGATCGCGCTCGCCCTCGGGCGCGAGCGCGTGAACATCGAGGACATGGCCCTCTACCCGGCGGCCGACATGCGGACCGGCGCGATCACCCTCTGGGTCGCCGGCGAGGCCGAGGCCGAGCGCGGCGCCGACATCGTGCGCGCGCTGGGGCACGACGTCTCGGTCGTCGGCGGCGAGGAGTAGCCGCGTGGCCACCGCGCGCTTCGACCCGGCGGGCCCGCTGCGCGGCTCGCTGCGCCCGCCCGCCCGACAAGTCGATCTCCCACCGCGCCGCGATCCTGGCCGCGATGGGCGAGGGGGAGACGGTGGTCCGCGGCTACCTGGACGCCGCGGATACGAACTCCACGCTCGCGGCGATCGCCGCGCTGGGCGCGATTGTGAGAATCGACCTCGGATCGCGAGGTCGAATTCCGCCATCGGCGAGCTAGAGCTTCGAATTCAGGGGGTTGGGCTGCGCGGAGCCGCGCCGGCGCCGATCGACGTCGGGAACGCCGGCACCCTGCATGCGCCTGCTGCCGGGCTGGCTGGCGGGACAACCCGAGGGACGACTGGACCCTCGACGGCGACGCATCCATCCGCACAGCGCCCCGTCGACCGCGTGGTTGACCCCCTCACTGAAATGGGGGCCGCTGTGTCGGCCCGCGAAGGCCGCGTCCCGCCGCTGGAGATCGACGGCTCCGCCGCTCCACGGGCATCACCTATCGCCTCCCCGTCGCCAGCGCCCAGGTCAAGTCCTGCATCCTCCTCGCCGGGCTCCTCGCCGACGGGCGAGACGACCGTGGTCGAGCCGGCGCCGACGCGCGACCACACCGAGCGCATGCTCCGCGCGGCCGGGGCCGAGCTTGCCGTCGAGCCCGCAGGCACGCCGGTGGCGATCCGCGGCCGAGCTCCCCGGAAACCGGATCACGGTGAGCCCTGCCGAGCGCCTCCACCCCGGCGAGCTGACCGTGCCCGCCGACTTCTCCTCGGCGGCCTTCCTCCTGACCGCCGCCGTCCTCATCGCGCGGCAGCGAGGTCACGGTCACCGACACGGGCCTCAACCCGACCCGGGTCGGCCTTCTGGGGATCCTCAACCGGATGGGGGCCGGCCTCGAGGTCGACGAGGGCCTCGCCCCGGGAGGCGAGCCGCTCGGCGCGGTGACCGCCCGCCACGGCCCGCCGCTGGAGGGCGTCCGCGTCGGGGGAAGCGACGTGCCGCTTGCGATCGACGAGCTCCCGTTGGTCGCGCCTGCTCGGCTGCTTCGCCGAGGGCGAGACCCACCTGACGGGCGCCGAGGAGCTACGCCACAAGGAGTCGGACCGCATCGCGACGGTTGTCGAGGGCCTCGGCGGCCTGGGGGCCGAGATCGAGGCGACCGACGACGGGTTCGTGGTGACCGGAACAGGCGGCCTCCGCGGGGGGCGCATCGACTCCCACGGCGATCACCGCCTCGCGATGCTCGGCGCTGTGGCCGGCCTCGCCTCCACCGAGGGGGTCGAGGTGACCGGCTTCGAGGCGGCCGCGGTCAGCTACCCGGGCTTCGAGGCCGACCTGCGCTCGCTGCTGGCCTAGTCGCGGTTGCTCGGGTGGCCCTCGCCGGGCCAGGGCGAGAGGACGAGCAGGATCCGCGCGTCCTCGGAGGCGCTCACCTCGTGGCGCTCGGCGGGGTCGAACACGGCCAGCAGGCCAGGCCCGCCCTCGGCGGAGTCGCCCCCGGCAAGCTCGATGCGGATGTGCGCCGGCGATCACCAGGATCCACGCCCGCTCGTGGACCTGATGCTCCTGCGAGCCGCTCGCCGGCTTGGCAGGTTGATGACGATCGCCCGGCCCTCGTCCTCGGAGTCGAGGACGACGGGCTGTCGCGGCTCGACTCGATTGTGGACAGGTCCCAGCTGCGCATCGAGCGCGACTCTATCCTCATCGCCGCCATGGTGATCGCGATCGATGGCCCCGCCGGGGCCGGTAAGTCAACCGTCGCCCGGGCGCTCGCCGCGCGCCTCGGCATCACGTACCTGGATTCCGGGGCGATGTATCGAACCGTGGCGCTGGCGACCCTGCGTGCGGGCGAGGACCCCGACGACGCCGAGCAGTGAGCACGATCGCGGCCGCACTGGGCCTCGAGCTCGCCGGGGACCGAGTGCGAGCTCGACGGTCGAGGACGTGAGCGACGACATCCGCGCCGCCGGAGGTCAGCGCCGCCGCATCGCGCGTCTCGGTTCATCCGGGCGTGCGCGCGGCGATGGTCGAGCGCCAGCGGGCGATGATCGACGCCGCCGACTACGTTGCCGAGGGCCGCGACATCGGGACCGTCGTGAGCCCCGACGCCCCGCTGAAGGTCTTCCTCACCGCGAGCGCCGCCGAACGGGCTCGGCGCCGCGCCGCCGAGACGGGCGAGCACACGCGCGACGTGCTCGAGGCGCAAGCCGATCGGGACGGGCGCGACTCCGAGCGTGAGCACGGCGCGCTGCGTCCCGCGGACGACGCGGTCGAGCTCGACACGACCGGTCTCGAGGTCGAGGCGGTCGTCGACCTGATCGCCGGCCTGGCGCGCGAGCGGGGGCTTGCGTGAGCCCGCCCGCCGGAGATCGCCGTCGTCGGCTTCCCGAACGTCGGCAAGTCGACCCTCGTCAACCGGCTCGCCGGCGGGCGCGAGGCCGTGGTCCACTCCGAGGCCGGCGTGACGCGTGACCGAAAGGTGCTCGACTGCGAGTGGAACGGGCGCGGCTTCCGGCTCGTCGACACCGGCGGCGTGGATCTCGCGGCCGAGGATTCCCTCTCGCGCTCCGTGCAGCGACAGGCGCGAGAGGCGATCGCCGACTCGGACGTGGTCGCCCTCGTGATCGACGCGCGCGCCGGGCTCGGCCCGGGCGACTCCGAGGTCGTCGACATCCTGCGCCGATCCGACGTGCCCGTGGTGGTGGTTGCGAACAAGGTCGATCGCGCCGAGGACGAGCCGCTCGCGGCGGAGCTGAACGCCCTCGGGTTCGGCGAGCCGATCGCGGTCTCGGCGACCCACGGGCACGGCACCGGCGATCTGCTGGACCGGATGGTCGAACTGCTGCCGGAGCGGGAGACCGAGGCCGAGGAGAACGAGGATGTGGTTCGGATCGCCGTGATCGGTCGGCCGAACGTCGGCAAGTCCTCGCTCGTCAACCGCTTCCTGGGGTCGGAGCGGGTGATCGTCTCGGACATGGCGGGCACCACCCGCGACTCGATCGACACGGAGTTCACCCACGACGGCCGCGACGTCGTGCTCATCGACACCGCGGGCCTGCGCAAGCGCACGAAGGTCGCGGGCTCGGTCGACTACTACGCGCAGCTCCGCTCGGAGCGCGCGGCGGAGCGGGCTGACGTCGCGATCGTCGTGTGCGACGCGACAGAGGGCGTGACCGCCGAGGACCTCCGGGTGGCCGAGTTGGCCATGCGAACCGGCTGCGCGACGCTGATTGCACTCAACAAGTGGGACCTCGGCGGCACCGACCTCGAAGATGCGAAGGCGCGCATCGCCAAGCGCGTCCGTCAGCGGCCACCGGTGATCACGACCTCGGCGATCGCACCGCGCAACCTGGGCAAGCTGCTCGACAAGGCGATCGAGCTGGCCGACCGGCGCCGCGAGCGCGTTCCCACCCCTCAGCTCAATCGCTTCGTTGCCGAAGTCGTCGCCCGGCGGCCGCCGCCGGCGAAACGGGGGAGGCGGTTGCGGCTTCTCTACTCGGCGCAGGTCGAGCGACGGCCGCCGAGGATCGCGATCCAGGTCAACGACCGGCGCCTGATCACGCGCGACTGGGCGTATTTCCTCGAGAACCAGCTGCGCGAGCGCTACGCGCTGGAGGGTGTACCCCTGATAATCGACTTCGTGCCGAGGCAGGGGAGCAGGAGAAGGGCCGGCGGCGGCGCGCCGGCTCGCTCGACCGCCGAGGAGGCGTGACGGCAACGTGAGGCGCCCGCGGATCCCACGGCCCCGGCTGCGCCGGGGCCAACAGGAGGATGAGCCCAAGTCCGGCATCGCCCGTGACTTCGCGCTGCTGCTCGCTCGGGTCCCGCGCGCCATCGGCCGTGGGATCGCGGGCTTTTGGTCGGGGCTCTCGATCCCCGCGCGCAGGCGGTTGCTCCTCGCCGTCCTCGGCGGCGCCCTGGCGGCTGTGGCACTCGCCTTTGTGGTTCCGCGCCTTCCGTGCCAGTTCCCCGGCGGCGACGTCTGCGCGCCCGCGGACGATGCCGGGGCCCTCGTCCCCGCGGACGCCCTCGGCTACGTGCACCTGACGCTGGATCCGGAGAGCTCCCAATACGAGGACGCGGTCGACGCCCTCGACGTGCTCCCGCAGCTCACCGGGCAGGTGGTTGGGCGCGTGCTCGCGCAGGTGCCGGGCCCGGACGGAGGGTCAGCCGACTTCGCGCGGGACATCGCCCCCTGGCTGGGTGGGCAGGCCGCGGTGGCGATCGTTCCGGCGGGCGGCGGCGCGGAGCAGGTGCAGCTCCTCGAGGAGGGCGATCCCGAGGGCGCGGACGAGTTCGCGTCCAAGCTCGCCGCGGGGACCCCGCGCACCGAGGACTACCGCGACGTCGAGGTGGCCACCGACTCGCGTGGGCTCACCACGGCGTCCGTCGAGGGCTTCCTGGTGATCGGCACCGAGGCGGGGGTCAGGCAGGTCGTCGACGTCGCCACCGGTGCCGAGGGCACCCGGCCACTGTCCGATGAGGACATCGCCGCCGACCTGCGCGATGAGCTGCCGCCCGACCGCTTCGCGGAGGCGTACGTTTCGGCCGATGGCATCGCCAGCCTCATCGCCGGGGAGGCCAGTCCACTGTCCTCGCTCGAGCCGTTCATCGACGCGCCGTCGTCGGAGGGAGCGGCGGCCTCGGTCGGAGCGGAGGACGGCTCCCTCGAGCTGGCCATCCGCAGCTCGCTCGACCCGGAGCGGGAACGGACGAACCCTGGCTTCTTTGCAGCCTTCCCGGAGTTCGAGCCCGAGCTGCCTGAGCGGCTGGCGCGCAAGACGCTGGCATACGTCGGCATCGCCGAGCCAGGGACCACGGTCCGGGAGCTCTTGGCTCAGGCCACGGCCGAGGCCCCGGCCCTGGCCGAGGGCTTCTCCGAGGCGGCCGAGCGCCTGCGCGACCTCGGGGACGTGGAGCTTGAGGACGAACTGCTCCCGTCGCTCGGCGGCGAGGCGGCGTTCGCGCTTCAGCCCGGCAGCGGCGACGCTCCGTCCCCTGACTCCGAGCAGACGACCACCGCGCCGGCCACGGTGCCCGAGGGCCTCCCGCAGGGTCCGCCGCCGGAGCCGCCGGGCGAGCCCGCAGTCCCGGTGCTGCAGTTCCTGGCGAAGGGGGTGGACGCCGAGCGGGCTCGGCGCACCCTCGCTCAGCTCCAGGGGCCGATCGCGGAGGCACTCGACACAGGGACGTCCCTTCAGGCGCCCGTGTTCGGCCGCGACGAGGTCGATGGCGTCGAGATGCAGGTGCTGCGCATCTCCCCGACGGTGAATCTCACATACGCCATCGCCGGCGACGATCTGGCGGTCGCGACGCAGCCGGAGGGCGTCCAGCAGGTGATCCAGGGAGAGGGAGGACTCGACGAGGAGGACGCCTACACCAAGGCGATGGCCGATTTCCCGGAGGAGCCGTCGCTGCTGGCCTTCCTCGACCTGGCGGGGCTACTCGACCTCGCCGAGCGTGAAGGCCTGTCGGAGGATCCGGCCTACGCGCTGTTCGCCTCTGAGCTCAGGCGGCTGCGAGCGGCTGGGATCGCGGTGGCCTCGGAGCCTTCGTCGATTGAGACGGACGCGAGGATCGTGATCGACCAGGACGAGGACGCCTCCGGCGAGGAGCCGCCGGCCGACTGAGCGCGCCGGGAAACCTGCACCCGGGAGTGAGGCCTTCGCTAGCCTTCGCTGACGATGAGCGAGGCGCAAGAGCTGTCGGACAACGAGTACCTGTTCACCTCCGAATCGGTCACGGAGGGACATCCGGACAAGATCGCGGATCAGATCTCCGACGGGGTCCTCGACGCCGTCCTGGCCGACGATCCCTACGGCCGCGTCGCGTGCGAGACGCTGGTCAACACCGGCCTCGTGGTGGTCTCCGGCGAGATCTCGACCGACACCTACGTCGACATCCAGGAGATCGCCCGCGAGACGATCAGTCGGATCGGCTACAACGACGCCGACCTCGGGTTCTCCGCCGACTCCTGCGCGGTCCTGAACGCGATCGACAAGCAGTCCCCGGACATCGCGCAGGGCGTCGACGACTCGCTCGAGCACCGCACCGATGCCGATGATGACGACGAGCTCGACGTCGCCGGCGCGGGCGACCAGGGAATGATGTTCGGCTTCGCGACGAACGAGACCCGCGAGTCGCTCATGCCCCTCCCGATCTCGCTCGCCCACCGCCTCGCCCACCGTCTGGCCGAGGTCCGCAAGGCCGAGGTCATGCCGTACCTGCGGCCCGACGGCAAGACGCAGGTCACGGTCCGTTACGAGAACGGCCAGCCGATCGAGGTCGAGAAGGTTCTGATCTCGACCCAGCATCGCGACGGCGTCGACTGCGACACGCTGATCCGCCCCGACCTGTGGGAGCAGGTGCTGCACCCGATCCTCCCGGCCGAGCTCTACGACGCGCAGAAGCTCAACACCAAGCAGAACTTCCTCGTCAACCCGACCGGCCGGTTCGTGATCGGCGGCCCCGTCGGCGACGCCGGCCTCACCGGCCGCAAGATCATCGTCGACACGTACGGCGGGATGGCCCGCCACGGCGGCGGCGCCTTCTCGGGCAAGGACCCGTCCAAGGTCGATCGCTCGGCTGCCTACGCGGCCCGCTGGGTGGCCAAGAACGTGGTCGCCGCCGGCCTCGCCGACCGCTGCGAGGTCCAGGTCGCCTACGCCATCGGCGTGGCGCACCCGATCTCGCTGATGGTCGAGACGTTCGGCACCGAGAAGATCTCACGCTCGAAGATCGCGTCGCTCATCCTCGAGCACTTCGACCTCCGCCCCGGCGCGTTCCGCGAGGAGCTCAAGCTCCATCGCCCGATCTACCAGAAGACCGCGGCCTACGGCCACTTCGGCCGCGAGGACCACGACTTCACCTGGGAGCGCACGGACCGCGCCGACGCACTGCGCGAGGCGGCGGGCCTGGGCGCCTCCGAGGCCGCCGCGACACCGGCGTAGGGCCGTTCGGGTCCAGACCCGGCCATCGCGCCAACGCGAGGCCGCGATCTGGCAATGAGGGGGTGCGCTCGGGCGGGGATGGCGACTTCCTTCAGAGGGGTTGAAGAAAGTCGCCATTCACCTCGGCAGCACTTGTGCCACCAACCTCCCCTACCCAGCCCAACCCGGCAGGCGGACGACCGAACCCGTCTGAGCCCTGAGGCTCCCCTACGCCTGCGGCGGCTGCTGCTGCGTCGGGGCCGTCGGCGGCGGTGGTGCCGGGTCCCTGGTGGCCGGCCCGAGCCCGCCGCCGTCCGACGCGTGGGTGGCATCGTCGACCTTGCGGACGACGTCCGCGGGGTCCGCCACGCCGGCGAAGATGAAGTTGTAGTCGTCGCCGGCCGCGGTGTCGAAGTCGACGTCGCCGATCTGCAGGATCCGCTGGAACACGCGCTGCTCGAAGTTCACGTTCTGGACCCGCTCGAGGCGCGTCTCCTGGATCGTGCGGGACACGATCCCGCGCTTAATCCGTAGGCGCCGGTCGGTGATCGTGTAGTTGGTGGCCACGCGCCTCACGAAGCCGATCAGGATCGTCAGTGAGACCCCGACGATCGCGAGCAGGCTCGTCGTGCCCGTCTCGTCGGTGATGAACTGGAAGATCGCGCAGATCACCGCGGTCAGCAGGATCCCCTTGAGGTAGAAGTCGAGGATCGCGCGCCAGGAAGGGTGTCCCTCGTAGATCACTCGCTCGCCCGGCTGAAGATTCGATGCCACTCGCGGCGGATCCTACTCATCACGGACTGCTCGTGAGCATCCGCCCCGACGCCTAGCCTCAGGCACGATGGCGATTGCGAGGGTCGAGCCGCTGACCACTGCCCGTGCCCTGCGCGGGCCCTTCGACTACGCGCTCCCGGACCGCCTCGCCGACGTGGACGTCGGCAGCGTCCTGCTCGTTCCGTTCGGCCCGCGGCGCCTTCTTGGGGTGGTGGTCGACGTGGCCGAGTCGAGCGATCTCGACCCGTCGCGTCTCGTCGAGCCGGTGCGGGCGATCGCCGCGGGCGTCACGCCGGAGCTGGTCCGTCTCGGGCTCTGGGTGGGCAGCGAGTACTGCTCCACCGCGGCGAGGGGGCTGGAGCTCGTCCTCCCGCCGGGCACGGTCTCGCGCGGGAAGCCGCCCGGCCCGAAGCTCGAGCTGCGGGCGGAGATCACGCCGGCGGGCGGCGCGGCGCTCGACGGGGCCGTCCGTCTGGGCGCGCGTCAGCGCGAGGTGCTCGGGCGGCTCGACGCCGCCGGCGCGGAGCTGACGGCGGCCGACCTCGGCACGGATCGCGCCGCGCTGAAGCGACTGGCCCAGCGCGGGTACGTCGCGGTCCGGGAGGTGCGGGTGCACCGCCGGCCGGAGATGCCGGTCGTCGGAGCTCCGTCGCGCCGCGTCGAGCTGAACGCCGACCAACAACAGGCGGTCGAGGCCATCGTCGCCGGCCTCGACGGCTCCGGGGGTGAGCTGCTGCTGCACGGCGTGACCGGCTCGGGCAAGACGGAGGTCTATCTGACGGCGGCCGAGGCGGCTCTCGAGCGGGGTCGCGGCGTCATCGCCCTCGTCCCCGAGATCGCCCTCACGCCGCAGACGCTGGGCCGGTTCCGGGCGCGCCTGGGCGAGCGGGTGGCGCTCCTTCACTCCCGTCTGTCGGCCGGCGAGCGCCGCGACGAGTGGTCACGGCTGCGTTCTGGAGAGGCGCGAGTGGCAGTCGGGCCGCGCTCGGCGATCTTCGCGCCGATCGAGGCGCTGGGGCTCGTGATCGTCGACGAGGAGCACGAGGCCTCCTACAAGCAGGAGGGCGATCCGCGCTACGACGCTCGAGAGGTCGCCCGCCATCGCGCGGCGGAGACCGGGGCCGTGCTCGTCGCCGGCACCGCGACGCCGCGCCCCGAGAGCTGGCTAGGGCTTCGCCGGCTCGAGCTGCCGAGGAGGGCGGATGGCCAGGGCCTGCCACCGGTCGAGGTGCTCGACATGCGCGGCCTCCCCGGCTCCGCCGGGCCGCTCCATCCGCGGACCCGCGACGAGCTCGGAGCTGTCGCGGCGGCTGGCGGCAAGGCGATCGTGCTCGTCAACCGGCGCGGTTGGGCTCCGTTCCTGGACTGCCGCTCGTGCGGCCGCGCATACGGATGCCCCGAATGCGACGTCTCGCTGGTCGTGCACTCGGGGGACCTGCGCTGTCACCACTGCGGGCATCGTGAGCCGACGCCGGAGGCGTGCGACGAGTGCGGATCCGTCACGCTCGCGCAACACGGCGCCGGAACCGAGCGCGCCGAGCGCCTCGTCGCCGAACTGGTGGCCCCACTGCCGGTGTTCCGCCTCGACTCCGACACTGCGGCCGGCACCGGCGCCCACGCCGAGATCCTCTCGCGATTCGACAGCGCCCCGGCCGGGGTTCTGCTGGGGACGCAGATGGTGGCGAAGGGCCACGACTTCCCGGACGTGACGCTGGGCGTGGTGCTCGACGCGGACGCGACGCTGCGGTTCCCGGACTTCCGGGCCGAGGAGCGCACGTTCGCCCTGATCGCGCAGCTGGCGGGCCGCAGCGGCAGGGGCGCGGCAGGCGGGCGGGTCCTCGTCCAGACCCTCGCGCCCGACGCCGACGCCGTTCGCCACGCGGCGCTCCATGACGCGCAGGGCTTTCTGGAGGGGGAGCTCGAGCGTCGCCGCGCGCTGCGATACCCGCCGTTCACCCACCTCGTCCGGATCGAGCTGACGGCGCCTGAAGAGACCGCGGCGCAGGCCGCGGCGGAGCGTGTCGCCGCGACGCTTCGGCCTGCGCTTCCGGCGGGCGCCCACCTGCTGGGCCCGGCGCCGATGTTCCGGCGCCGTGGGCGCTACCGCCGTCAGCTGCTCGTAAAGGCGCCCGAGCGCTCGCCCGTCATCACCGCTGTGCGTGAGGCGGTGGACTCCCTGGCGCGGGAGATCCGGGGCCTGGGAGTCGCCCTCAGCGTGGACCCCGATCCCAGCTGAGCAGGCCCACCGAGCGCGTCTAGACTCGTCGCCATGGCCGAGACGGTCCCCATCGAGCAGCCCCCAGAGGCCGAGCCCGCAGAGCCTGAGCTCACCGAGGAGGAGCGCCAGCGCCGGGCGCAGGCCCTCGCCCAGGTGCGCACCTTCGGCGACCCGGTACTGAAGTCGCGCGCCTCGGACATCACTGACTTTGGCCCCGAATTGGGCGATGAGGCCGAGCGCATGGTGGCGATCATGCGTGGCGCCCTCGGGGTCGGCCTGGCGGCCACCCAGCTGGGCGTCATGCGCCGCATGCTCGTCTTCCAGGCCGGCGCTGACGCGACCCCCACGACCGTCATCAACCCGGAGGTCGAGTGGCTCTCCGACGAGACCGCTACCGCGGAGGAGGGTTGCCTCAGCCTGCCGCGCGTCGCCGTGGACGTCGAGCGCGCCCTGTTGGCCCGCGTCAGCGGCCGCGACGTCCACGGCGACCCGCTCACGCTGGAGGCCGCGGGCCTGGAGGCGCGCGTGCTCCAGCACGAGATCGATCACCTTGACGGCGTCCTCATCCTCGACCGCACCGAGCGCGAGCAGCGCAAGGGGGCTCTGCGGGCGTTGCGCGAGGGTGAGTCCTACGCGCCGCCGGGCTCGGAGGAGGACGCGGAGACCGAGCCCGAGGGCTGAGCGGTTGCGGCCGGTTTACCTGGGAACGTCGGGGTTCGCGGCAACCGTCCTCCGGGCGCTCGCTGGGTCCTCGCATCGGCCCGTCCTCGTCGTCACGCCTCCCGATCGCCGGCAGGGGAGAGGGCGCAAACTCAGCCCGCCACCGACGGCCGAGGCGGCGCGCGAGCTCGGCTTGGAGCTCTTCCAGGCCGAGAACGTGAACGAGCCCGAGGCCGTGGAGCGGATCGCAGCCGCCGGCCCCGACGTCGGCGTTGTCTGCGCGTTCGGTCAGATCGTCCGCGAGCCACTGTTGAGCAGCCCGCAGATGCTGAACGTGCATCCGTCCCTGCTGCCGCGCTGGCGGGGCGCCGCACCGATCGAGCGGGCGATCATGGCCGGCGACGCCGAGACCGGGGTCACGATCATGCGTCTGTCCGAGGGCCTCGACTCGGGGCCGATCGCGCTCCAGGAGCGGATGGCGATTGGACCCGGCGACGATCACGGAGGCCTCGAGCCGCGTCTCGCGGAGCTAGGCGGCAGGTTGATGGTCCGCGCCTTGGACCTCCAAGGCGCGGGCGAGCTGGCATTGAGCGAGCAGGACGACGGGCTCGCCACGTACGCCGAGAAGATCGACGGCTCCGACCGGCGCCTGGACCCCGGGCGTCCCGCAGCCGAGCTGGAGCGGGTCGTACGCGCCCTCACACCTCACATCGGCGCCTACCTCGAGCTTGCAAGCGGGGAGCGCCTCGGGGTTCGCGAGGCGCAGGCCGGCGCGGGGAAGACCCCGGAGGGCAGCCTCGCCAGCGCCGACGGCGCGCTTTGCCTCGGCACCTCGGACGGGGATCTGAAGCTGACGCTCGTCCAGCCCCCGGGCGGGCGCCCGATGGAGGCTGACGCCTACCTGCGGGGTCACGGCGTCCCCGAGCTCGCCGGCGGATAGGGCCACGTGGCCGCGACGCCCGCCCGGCGGGCCGCGTTCGAGGTTCTGAGGCGCACGTTCGAGCACGGCGCCTGGGCGGATCGTGCCCTGCGCTCGGCCGCCGAGCGCCACGGGCTGGAGGGTCGTGAGCGGGCGTTCGCGCAGCGACTCGCGTTCGGTGCGGTCCGGCGCCGTGGCACCAGCGACCACTTCGCGGAGCTGCTCTCCGACCGTCCCCTGCGCCGCCTGGATCCGCCGGTACGTGCCGCGCTCCGGCTCGGGCTGTACGAGCTCCTCTGGGAGCCGCCGGGGTCGGAGCACGCCGCGGTCGGCGAGGCGGTCGAGCTGGCGAAAGGCGCGGCGCCTGGCCGGCGACGCCGGGCAGCCTCCGGGCTCGTGAACGCGGTCCTTCGCCGCGCCGCACGCGAGCGGGAGGGGCTCCTGGCGGGGCTCGACGACTCGACGCCCGAGGGCGCAGCGCTCGCGTACTCGTATCCGGCCTGGATCGCCGAGCGGCTCTTCGAGGAGGTCGGGCGCCGACGGCGCGAGGTCGCTGCTGGCGGCCATGGACGAGCCCGCGGAAACCGCCCTACGCGTGAACACGATGCGAACGGACCGTGACGTCGTGCTGGCCCGGCTGGCCGACGCCGGCGAGGCGGTCGAGGTGCCCGCGGCCGCGGACCCGCTGCTCGCACCTGCAGAGGCGCTCGTCGTCGCAGGCCCTTGGGGCAAGGCGCTGGAGAAGATGCTGGCCGAAGGCGAGCTGGTGGCGCAGGCGCGGGCCTCGCAGGCGGTGGTGGCGCTGCTCGACCCGCAGCCCGGGGAGCGGGTGCTCGACCTCTGCGCGGGGCCAGGGATCAAGTCGACGGCGATCGGCGCGCGCGTGGGCGAGGGTGGGGCGGTACGGGCGCTCGAGCTGGATCCGGGCCGCGCGTCGCAGATCTCAGAGCTGGTCGAGCGGCTGGGCACGCGGTCGGTTCGTCCCGAGGTCGCGGACGCGGCCGTGGCCGACCTCGGCGAGGGCTACGATCGCGTCCTCGTGGACCCGCCCTGCACCGACCTGGGGGCGCTCGCCTCCCGCCCCGACGCACGCTGGCGTAAGGACGCCGACCAGGCTTTACGCCTGGCCGAGCTTCAGCGCGCGATCCTCGTGCGCGCCACGCGGGCGCTGCGCGCCGGAGGCACCCTCGTCTACGCGACGTGCACGATCTCTCGAGCCGAGAACGAGGACGTGGTCGAGGCCGTGCTCGACGAGGTGCCCGGCCTGCGCGCCGATGAGCTGGGCGGCGATCACCCCGCCCTGGCGTCAACGCATGATGCGCGCTTCCTCCAGACCCGTCCCGACCGCGACGGCACCGACGGCTTCTTCATCGCACGACTGCGGGCCTCCGCCTGATGGCCGGCACCCCAAAGCAGATGCTCCCGCGTCCGAACTGCCCCGGTTGCGGGGAGCCCTGGCTGCGGCCGACGCAGCTGCCGGGGCGCTACCGCTGCGTCTTCTGCCTTCGCCGCTACGAGCTCGTATCCCAGTGCCGCAACTGCGGTGAGCACCAGACCATCGTCCGGATGAGCGCTGACGAGGACCTGCTCTGCCAGCATTGCGGGGAGTCCATGCTGGTGTCCGTTTAGGATGAGCTGATGGAAGCGCTCCGAGCAGCCGACAGTCCCTCGCCGCGCGACGCGTTCGCGGGCAGGCGCGTCGCGCCGTCGATCCTGTCCGCCGACTTCGCCCGTCTCGGCGAGCAGGTGTCCGAGGTGATGGCCGCGGGGGCCCGGGTCATCCACGTCGACGTGATGGACGGCAAGTTCGTCCCGCCGATCACGATCGGGCCGCTGATCGCCTCAGCCATCGCCGATCAGGTCCACGAGGCCGGAGGCGCGCTCGACGTCCACCTCATGATCGAGCGACCCGCCGAGCAGGTCGATGAGTTCGCGAAGGCCGGGGCCGACTGCATCACGATCCATCAGGAGGCCGACCCACACGCACACCGCACCCTCGCCGCCATCCGCGAGGCCGGGTGTCTGGCCGGTCTGGCGCTGAATCCCGGCACGCCCGCGGAGGCCATCGCCGAGCTCGGCGACGCCGCCGACCTCCTGCTCTGCATGACGGTGAACCCGGGGTGGGGCGGACAGGCGTTCATCCCGGCATCGCCGGCGAAGGTCGCGCGGATGCGCGGGCTCGTCCCCGAAGGAGTGATGATCGAGGTCGATGGGGGTGTCGACGAGGGCACCGTTGGGTCCGTGGCCGAAGCCGGGGCAAGCCTCTTCGTCGCGGGCTCCGCGGTCTTCGGCAAGCCCGATCCCGGGGCCGCCTACCAGGCGATCGCCACCGCCGCGGACGCTGGGTAGTAGTACCCTTGACTGACTAGTCAATCAGTGGTGCCACAGGAGGGCGTCACCGGTGTCAAGAAGTCCCGAAACCGCCTCCGCGACCGACGCGCCGCATCTGCGCCGCGCGATCGAGTTGGCGCATGGCGGATTCGGAGCGGTCGCCCCGAATCCGCTGGTCGGAGCCGTGGTCGTCAAGGACGGCCGCATGATCGGCGAGGGCTTCCACGCCGAGCTGGGCGGCCCGCACGCCGAGGTGGCCGCGCTCGCCGACTGCCGTGCGCGTGGGAACGACCCCACGGGCGCCACGATGTTCGTGACCCTCGAGCCCTGCGCACACCATGGGCGCCAGCCTCCCTGCACCGACGCCATCGTGGCGGCCGGCATCGCCCGCGTGGTGATCGGCGCCGACGATCCGACCGAGAAGGCGAGCGGCCGGGGCCCCGGCATCCTGCGCGACGAGGGAGTCGAGGTGGCCTTCGCCGACGGTGCCGACGCCGCCGCGGCCCGCCTGCTCGATCAGGCGTTTCGCAAGCACGCCCGGACCGCGAAGCCGCTCGTCGTCCACAAGGCAGCGGTCAGCCTGGACGGTGCCACCGCCGCGGAGGGAGGGCCACGGTGGATCTCCGGTCCGGAGAGCCGCGAGCTGGTCCACCGCTGGCGGGCCGAGTCTGGCGCGATCGCGGTCGGGATCGGCACCGCGCTCGCCGACGACCCGATGCTCACGGCCCGCGACGTCGAGGTCCGGCGCCAGCCGCTTCGGGTCGTGTTCGACCGGAATGCGAGGTTGCCCCTCGACTCGAAGCTGGTGTCGACGGTGGCGGAGTCACCGGTACTCGTGATCGCGACTGCCGATGCCCCCAGGGACCGCGTCCAGGCGCTTCGCGACGCCGGTGTCGATGTCGCGACCGCCGCCTCGATCGCCGACGCGCTCAGCGAGCTGGGCCGGCGCGACGTGAACTCGCTGCTCCTGGAGGGGGGAGCCACCCTCGCCGGCGCGTTTCTTGCCGCCGGCGAGCTCGACGAGCTCCGTCTCTTCATCGCTCCGCTCCTCCTCGGGGGCGGCCATCCCCTTTACGCCGGCGCGCCAGCCGGACCGGAGGAGGGCATCGTGCCCGCTCGTCACCACGCACGAGCAATCCGGGGCGGACCTCCTGGTCCGCGCACGACTGCGGGAGTGGTAGCGGTGTTCACGGGATTGATTCGCGAGGTCGGGGAGGTCGAGGCGATCGATCGCTCGGAGGCCGGCGCCAGGATCCGGATCGCCACGGGCCTCGCCGCGGAGCTCGCCCCGGGCGACTCCGTCTCGGTCGCGGGTGCGTGCCTGACCGTCGCGGACCGCGACGAGGGCTCCTTCGCGGCGGACGTGATGAACCAGTCGCTGTCGCTGACGACGCTCGGGGACCTGCGCGCAGGTGGGCGGGTGAACCTCGAGCCGGCACTGCGCGCCGGGGATCCGCTCGGCGGACACCTCGTGCAGGGTCACGTCGACGGCGTCGCAGAGGTGGCCGCCGCCGACTCAGACGGCATCGCCCGCCGGCTTCGTGTCGCGCTCGGCGAGGGCCTTCGCCGCTACACGGTCGAGCACGGCTCGATCGCCCTTGACGGGGTCAGCCTCACGATCGCTGCGCTCATCGACGACGGGGTAGAGGTCTCGCTGATACCCGAAACGCTGAATCGAACGACGCTCGGCGCCGCGGAACCAGGAGGCAGGCTGAACGTGGAGGTGGACCAGATGGCCCGCTACATGGAACGGCTGATGTCAAGCTTCTTGAAGGAGAAGGAATGACCGAGCAGGCAGAGGAGACCCGTACGCGCTTCGCCTCCATCGAGGAGGCGATCGACGACATCCGCCGAGGAAGGATGGTCGTCGTCTGCGATGACGAGACCCGGGAGAACGAGGGCGACCTGACGATGGCCGCCCAGTTCGCGACCCCGGAGGCGATCAACTTCATGGCGAAGGAGGGCCGCGGCCTCATCTGCCTGGCGCTCACGCCGGACCGCTGCGACGACCTGGGGCTCGACCTGATGGCCGCCAAGAACGAGTCGCCGTTCCAGACGGCGTTCACGATCTCCGTCGAGGCGCGCGAGGGCGTTACCACCGGCATCAGCGCCGCCGACCGGGCGCGCACGATCCAGGTGGCGGTCGACCCGAGCTCCGGCCCCGATGACCTCGTCCAGCCCGGCCACGTCTTCCCGCTGAAGTCAAAGGAGGGCGGGGTGCTGGAGCGCGCGGGTCAGACCGAGGCGGCCGTTGACCTGGCCCGTCTCGCCGGCGTCATCCCGGCCGGCGTGATCTGCGAGATCATGAACGAGGACGGGACCATGGCCCGCGTGCCGGACCTCGTCCCCTACTGCGAGCGGCACGAGCTGAAGATGATCACGGTCGCCGACCTGATCGCCTACCGCCGCCGGCACGAGAAGCTGGTCGAGCGTGTTGTCGCGACGAAGCTGCCCACGGCGTTCGGCGAGTTCAGCGCCGTCGGCTACCGCTCGCTCGTCGACGACAAGCATCACGTGGCGATGGTCAAGGGCAACGTCTCGGGCCGCGAGGACGTTCTCGTGCGGGTTCACTCCGAGTGCCTCACCGGCGATGTCTTCCACTCGCTTCGCTGCGACTGCGGGGAGCAGCTCGCGGCCGCGCTGGCGATGATCGAGGAGCAGGGCGAGGGCGTCCTCCTCTACCTCTCCCAGGAGGGACGCGGCATTGGCTTGCTGAACAAGCTGCGGGCGTACCGCCTCCAGGAGGACGGCCTCGACACCGTCGACGCCAACCTCAAGCTGGGGCTGCCGGCCGACCTGCGCGACTACGGGATCGGCGCGCAGATCCTGGTGGACCTCGGGCTCTCCAGTATCCGCATCCTCACCAACAACCCCAAGAAGATCCACGGCCTCGAGGGCTACGGGCTCTCGGTCGCCGAGCAGGTCCCGATCCACGCCGTTCCCAACCCCCACAACGAGGACTACCTGAACGCCAAGCGCGACAAGATGGGGCACATCCTCCATCACCAGGGGCTCCCGCTGGACGAGGAGCTGCTGCACGAGGAGCACCGCCGCGATGTCGAGAAGGAGGCGCTTGGGGACCGTGACGGGGAACAGCCCGATGGCTGACGAGTACGCCATCTGCGTCGCGACCTTCTACGAGGACTTCGCGGCGCGCCTGGTGAACGGGGCCGTCGAGGCCTTCGAGGAGGGGGGAGTGAGCCCCGCCTCCGTTCACACCTTCGAGGTGCCCGGTGCGTTCGAGCTGCCGCTCGCGGCGAAGTGGGCGGCCGAGTCCGGCCGCTTCACGGGCATCGCCTGCCTCGGGGTCGTGATCCGTGGGGAGACCTCGCACTACGACTACGTGTGCGGCGAGTCCGCACGCGGCATCCAGGACGTCCAGCTCAAGACCGGCGTCCCCTGTGCGTTTGGCGTGATCACCGCGGAGAATCGCGAGCAGGTCGAGGCCCGCGCCGGCGGCGAGAAGCGCGATCAGGGCCGCCACGCCGCCGAGGCAGTCATGCACATGGCCAGGCTTCGCGTCCAGGTCACCACCTGATGGACGACCCCACCGAGGAGACCGTCGAGCTCAAGCTCGAGCAGGCGGAGAAGGAGCGCCACGAGCGCGAGTTGGCGGAGTCCGCCGAGCTCGAGCACGAGACCGCTCAGCACGAGCGGCGGGCCGCGAAGTCGGCGTACCTGCGCGACAAGCTCGCCGAGCGCGAACGGGCGGAGCGCGAGGCGGAGGGCTGAGCCCTCCGGCGCCGCTACCATCCTGCATCGCAATGGCCAAGGTGTGTCACAGCTGCGGAAAGGGCCCGGCGTTCGGCAACTCGCGAAGCCACTCGATGGTGGCGACGCGCCGGCGCTTCAACCCGAACCTCCAGAAGGTCCGCATCGACGAGGGGGGCACCCCTCGGCGCGTCTACGTCTGCACGCGCTGCCTCAAGGCCAACCGCGTCACCAAGCACGCCTAGCTGCGCCGCTCGCGGGCGATACTCGGCGTCGCCTCCATGGCTGATCCCTCAATCGATCGCTTCTCCCGGGTCGTCGCCGTCGCGCACGCTCATCTCGAGGAGCGCCGGCAGGAGATCAACGACGCGAACGTGTTCCCGGTCGCCGACGGCGATACCGGGGACAACATGGCCGGGACGATCAAGGCGGTCCGCGACGCGCTCGAGAACCTGCGGACCAGCTCCCTCGCGTCCGTCGACCGCAACCTGATCGTCACCACGGTCGCCCACGCGGCGCTGATGGGCGCACGCGGGAACTCCGGCGTCATCCTCTCCCAGATCGTCCGCGGCGCCGCGGAGGTGCTCACGACCCGCCGGGGCGAGCTGATCGGTCCCGCCCTCGTGCGCGACGCGCTCGGCGCTGCCTCGGCGGCGGCATGGACGTCGGTGGGCGATCCGCAGGAGGGCACGATGCTGACGGTGATCCGCGAGGTCCATGAGGCCGTCGCGGCCACGGTTGCCGAGCTGGAGGAGACCGAGCTCCCCGACGACGTCACCGACTCGGTTCAGGACGCCATGTTCGCCGAGCTCATGGGCGTCGCGATCATCGCCGGCCTGACCGCCCTGGAGCGCACGCCTGAGCAGCTCGAGGTGCTGGCCGAGGCCGAGGTGGTGGACGCCGGCGCCTACGGGCTGATGGTGATGCTGGGCGGGCTGGTCGCCGGCCTCGCGGGGATCGAGGGCCCCTCGCAGATCCCGCACCAGAGCGGCGCGACGTTCGGGGGCGGCACCCACTTCGACTCCCGGTACCAGTACTGCACGAGCTGCATCGTCACCGGCCGCGAACTGGATCCCAAGCAGATCGTGCCCCGCCTCGAGGAGCTCGGCGATTCGGTTGCGGTCGTCGGCGACTCGACGATGCTGAAGGTCCACGTCCACGCGGACGACCGCGACCGCGTGAAGCTGATCTGCTCGGAGTACGGCGACATCGACCAGTTCGAGGCCACGGACATGCACGCACAGGTGGCCGCCCGGACCGCGGACTCCGGCGGGATCGCCGCTGCGCCCGAGGCGCTCGAGACGCGCGCACCGGCGTGGTGGCGGTGGCTTCGGGGGAGGGGCTTGCCCGGCTCTTCGGCTCGGAGGGCGCTCTTGTCGTCGATGGCGGCTCGACCCTCAACCCCTCGATCGAGGAGATCCTCGCCGGCATCCGCGAGGCGCCGGGCGAGGAGGTCGATCCTGCTTCCGAACTCTCCGAACGTTGTGATGGCGGCCAAGGAGGCGGCCCGCCTGGCCGAGCGCCCCGCCCACGTGCTTCCGTCGGTCGCCCAGCAGGCCGGGCTCGCGGCGCTGATCGCCTACGACGCCTCGGCCACGGCCGCCGACAACGTCACGCGGATGGAGGCCGAGCTGGACGCCATCGCGACCGGGCTCGTGCCGAGGCGGACCGTGACGACGCCGACGGTCGCTATCGCCGCGGCGACGCGGTCGGCTTCCTGGGCGAAGACCTCGTGGCCTGGGGCGACCCGGCGGAGACCCTGCGGGCCGTGCTCGCGCGCCTCGGCGACGGCGCCGAGATCCTCACGGTCATCGAAGGGGGAGAGGCGCCGCTCAAGGCCGGCGAGCTCGATCTCGACCTCGACGGCGCCGAGCTCGAGGTCATGGACGGAGGGCAGCCCACGTACTGGTGGCTGCTCGCGGCCCAGTGAGCAACCCGACGAAGGTCGCGGCCTAGAGGAGACCCACCCCGAGGGCGGCCGGATCGTTTCCGTTCCCGCCCGCCGTACTCTTGCCGCGATGAGCGCGACGAGCCTCGCCACCCGGCCCGAGGCGTCTCCGGCTGCGGCCCGGCCGCGTGCGATCGGCACGGGCGCCGAGCTCGGCGACGACGCGCTTCGCGCCATCGGGCTTCGCTCGACGCCACATCCCAGCCGCCTCGACGCCCCGATCACCGCGTTGAAGGGCGCCGGGCCGAAGCTGGCCGAGGTGGCGGCCGGTATCGGCATCGCCTCGCTCGGCGACCTGCTGTGGCACCTCCCGCACGGCTACCGCGACCGCACCTCGATCCGCGAGGTCGGTGACCTGCGCATCGGGGAGGAGGCGACGGTGATGGTCACTGTGAAGTCGGCCCGCGTGCGCCCCACGCGCCGCCGCAGCCTCCGCATCGTCGAGGCCAGCGTCGCTGACGCGACCGGGCCGATGAAGGCCGTCTGGTTCAACCAGGCCTGGCTGGCGGAGAAGCTCACGCCCGGTACGAAGGTCCTGATGCATGGCCGCCACGACCGCTCCGGCTTCCGGGTGGAGGCCTACGAGATCGCCGAGGCGGGCGCGGAGCCGGGCGGCATCCACACCACCGGCATCGTGCCGTCCACCCCGCCACCGACCGGCTCAAGCCCTCTCGCCTGCGGGAGTGGGCCAGCGTGGCCCTCGAGCTGAGCGGCTCGGCGATCGAGCCTCTCCCGGCCGAGCTACGCGCCCGCCACGGGCTGCCGAGCGTCGCGGATGCCCTGCGCGCGGCCCACTTCCCGGTGGAGCGCGAGGACGCGGAGCTCGCCCGGCGACGCCTCGCCTTCGAGGAGCTCTTTCTTCACCAGGCTGCCCTCGCGACCCGCCGCGGCAGGCGCATCGACGAGCGGCCCGGGATCGAGCTGACCGGAGAGTCCGACCTGGTCGAGCGCTGGCTCGCATCGCTTCCGTTCGAGCCCACCGACGGACAGCGCGCCGCCTTCGCCGAGATCGACGCCGACCTCGCATCCGGCCGCCCGATGCAGCGCCTGCTGATGGGCGAGGTGGGCTCGGGCAAGACCGTGTGCGCTCTCTACGCGATGCTGCGCGCGATCGATGCCGGCCACCAGGCCGCGCTGATGGCGCCTACCGAGACGCTGGCCGAGCAGCACGCGGCCACCCTGGGCACGCTCCTGGCGGCCGAGGCGATCCCCTTCACCCTGCTCACCGGGGCGACGCCCACGGCCCGCCGGCGCGAGGCGCTCGCGAGGCTTGCCTCCGGGGAGCTGTCGCTGCTGATCGGCACCCACGCCCTGATCGAGCCCGACGTCGAGTTCGCCCGGCTCGGCGTCTGCGTGGTGGACGAGCAGCATCGCTTCGGTGTGCGCCAGCGCTCGGCGCTGGACTCCAAGGGGCCAGGCTCCTCGGCGCCGCACGTGCTCCACATGACCGCGACGCCGATTCCGAGGACGCTCTCGCTGACGGCATACGGCGACCTCGACGCGACCACGCTGCGAGAGCTGCCGAAGGGGCGCAAGCCCGTGAAGACGTGGGTCGTGGGGGAGGAGCGGCGAGCGGGCGCGTACGAGTTCATCCGCGAGCGGCTGCGGGAGGGACGCCAGGCGTACGTCGTCTGCCCGCTGGTGGAGGGCTCCTCCAAGCTCGAGGCCAAGGCCGCCTCCTCCGAGCATGAACGGCTGCGCTCGGGCGAGTTCGCGGACTTCGACGTCGAGCTCCTCCACGGTCAGATGACTCCGGCGGCCAAGGCGGCGGCGATGGAGGCGTTCGCCGGCGGTGCGGCCGACGTGCTCGTTGCGACCAGCGTGATCGAGGTCGGAATCGACGTCCCGAACGCAACCGTGATGCTCGTCGAGGGAGCCGAGCGCTTCGGCCTCTCCCAGCTTCACCAGCTGCGCGGGCGAGTCGGGCGCGGCGAGCATGAGTCGCAATGCATCCTCTTCGCCGACGCGTCGTCCGAGCTGGCCGCCAAGCGCATGGAGGCGATCGCATCGGGCAGCGACGGGTTCGAGCTGGCCGAGGTGGACCTGGCCCTACGCGGCGAGGGCGAGATCCTGGGCACCCGCCAGTCGGGCCTGCCGGCGTTTCGGGTGGCGGTGCTCCCCGACGACTACGAGCTGCTCGCCTCAGCCCGGCGCGAGGTGCTGGCGCTGATCGAGCGCCTCGGCACGCTGGAGGCGCCCGAGCTGGGGCCGCTGATCGACGCCGTCAGGCTGCGCTTCGGCGACGAGCGGACCGAATCGATCGCCGCGTGAGGGTCGTAGCCGGCGAGTTGAAGGGGCGGCGGCTCGCCTCGCCGCCGCGGGGCAAGGGCGTCAGGCCGACGTCGGATCGCGTCCGCGAGGCGATCTTCTCGATCCTGGGCGACCGTGTGGCCGGCGCTGTGGTGCTCGACCTCTTCGCCGGCACCGGGGCGCTGTCGATTGAGGCCATCTCGCGCGGCGCGAGCACCGCCACTCTCGTCGACGACGATCCCGGGCCCGCGCGACGGAACGTTGAGGTTCTCGGCCTGGGCGAGCGCTGCAGCGTCGTTCGCTCGGATGTGCAGGCATTTCTGGACCAGGAGCCGGGTCGGTTCTCCCTGATCTTCTGCGACCCCCCGTATACACTCGCCGACCGCTTGAAGGCTCCGCTCGACAAGCTGCTGCCCGGCTGCCTCTCCGAGGACGGCCTCGTCGTCGTGGAGAGCGCCAAGCGCAACCCGCTGACGCTCGCTCTGCCCCTGGTCACGAAGCGCGAGTACGGCGACACGAACATCGCCTTGTACGGAGCGGCGGATGGCTAGCCGGGTCGCAGTGTGCCCGGGCAGCTACGACCCGGTCACGAATGGGCACGTCGACATCATCGGCCGGGCGGCGAACGTCTTCGACGAGGTGATCGTCGGCGTCGTCGGCCAGGCCGTCCGCAAGTCGAAGTCGATGTTCACGCCCGAGGAGCGCAAGGCGTTCCTCGAGGAGGCTCTTGCCGGCCTCACCAACGTCCGCGTGGAGATCTTCACGAACCTCGTCGTCGAGTTCGCGAAGGATCAGGAGGCGACGGCCATCGTCAAGGGCCTGCGGGCGATCTCTGACTTCGAGTACGAGTTCGAGATGAATCAGCTCAACCGCAAGCTCGCCCCGGACATCGAGTCGGTCTACATCATCGCCTCGCCGGCCTACAGCTTCCTTTCCTCGACGGGCGTGAAAGAGATGGCGACGTTCGGCGGCGACGTGGCCGACCTCGTGCCCGCAGCCGTCGCGAAGGCGCTCGCCGAGCGTGCGCGACGCTGAGCTTTGGGCAGGAGCTTGCAGCCCGCCGCAGAAACAACCGTCCACGCTCGGAAACTCCCCGCTAACCCGTAAGCTTTCGGCCTGAATATGGACGTCCTCGTCCTAATCGACAAACTCGACGACCTCATCCACAACGCCCGACCGGTCCCCCTGACCGATCAGGTGCGCGTCGACCGTGAGGAGATCTACGACCTCCTCGACCAGATGCGCGCCACGATCCCCGAGGAGATCAAGCAGGCACGGTGGATCGTCAAGGAGCGCCAGGAGATGCTCGCCGAGGCCAAGCGTGAGGCTGAGCGCGTGGTCAAGGAGGCCCGCGACCAGCAGGCGCGCCTGATCTCCGACGAGGAGGTCTACAAGCAGGCCGAGCGCGCCGCTGAGGAGATCATCGAGGACGCGCGTGAGACGGAACGCCAGATCCGCCTCGGCGCCGAGGACTACGCAGACGAGATCCTCTCGACGCTCGAGGTCAACCTTCAGAAGTTCCTCGCCGCCGTCCAGCGCGGTCGCGACCGCCTCGCCGGCCGCGACGAAGAGCCCGCCGAAGTCGGCTAGCGCCGCTGGCGCATAGGCTCGCGGGGTGCCCGACGCGCCCTCGCCCGACGACGTCCGCTCGGCGCTCGCCGACGCGCTCGGCTCCGATCCCGGGGAGATCAGCCTGGCGCCGATCCCGGGCGGCGCCTCGAGGCAGACGTTCGAGATCGAGGGCGGCTCCGACAAGTGGGTGCTGCGCCGAGATCCGCCGGGCGCCACCTCGTACGCGCCGCTGGCGACCGAGTTCAGCCTGATGCGGGCGGCCGCCGGCGCGGGCGTGCCCGTCCCACGCGCTCTTGCGTTCGAGGCCGACGGCGGCCGCTTCGGCAGCGCCGGCTTTCTGATGGAGCACGTCGCGGGGACCTCGGTGGCGCCACGGCTCCTGCGGCGCGACGAATACGAGGCGGCGCGAGCGGTGATTCCCGGGCAGTTGGCCAGCGCCCTGGCCGCCATCCACAGGCTCGACGCCACGGGTCTCGACGGGGTGCCGGGATCGCAGGGCGCACCCGGCGGTGGCCGCCTGCGAGTTCTGGGAAGCGGCGCTGGACGAGATCGGCGAGCCGCTGCCCGCGGTGGAGGCGGGCCTGCGATGGCTGCGCCTCAACCCGCCGGCGCTCGCTCCCGAGCCTCGCCTCGTCCACGGCGACTTTCGCCTGGGCAACTTCATCGCGGACTCCGAAGGTCTCGCCGCCGTGATCGACTGGGAGCTCTGTCACCTGGGCGATCCGGCCGAGGACATCGGTTGGTTGATGATTCGCTCCTGGCGGTTCGGGAACGACGAGCTCCCGGCGGCCGGCATGGGGGAGAGGGAGACCTTCCTCGCCGCCTACGAGGAGGCCGGCGCCGAGCGCCCCGACCCTGAGCGGTTGCTGTGGTGGGAGGCGATGGGGAACGTCAAGTGGGCAGTGATCTGCGCTCGGCAGGCCGCCGACCACCTTTCGGGGCGAAGGCGAAGCGCCGAGCTCGCCTCCCTCGGGCGCCGGATCTGTGAGCCCGAGTGGGACCTGCTGGAGCTGCTGGCGGGGGAGGGCCGGTAGGTGCAGGACCGCCCGACCGCCCCCGAGCTCCTCGATGCCCTGGCCGAGCTGCTCTTCGCCGACGTCCGCGAGTGGGTCCCGCGCGAGCGCCGATTCCAGGTGCTCGTCGCCGCCAACGTCTGCGCCGTGCTCGCCCGCGAGCTCCGCGCGGGCCGTGAGCCCACCGAGGCGGACATCGAGCTGTTCGCCCGGCTGGCCGCCGAGTACGAGGCCCCCGGCGCCGAGTCGACCGACGACGAGCTCTTGCTCGAGGCGCGGGCCGGCGCGGCCGAGCTCGCTGCGGGCGATCCGGGCAGGGGACCTCGACGACGAGCTGCCGGCGGTCATGGGACACCTCCGCGCGCACGTTCGGCGCAAGCTCGACGTCGCCCGGCCCGGCTACGCGGACTAGGGGAGCACCCCGACGCGATAGAACCCACCGGTACACGCGACCGGAGGAGGGCCTGATGGGCGAGCGGTGGTTCAGCGACGAGCAGCTGGGGGAGATGTCGCGGCCGACGATGGAGCGCGCCGTCGAGGCAATCGAGGCCGGTGATCTCGACCAGGCCAAGGCCCTGTGCGAGGCGATGAAGTGGGAATCGCAGTTCATGCATGATCTGCTCGTCGACGGGATCGCGGGCCTGATCTCGTTCGTCAAGGACCGGCTGGGCGACGACGGCGTGGAGGAGGCGTGGGAGTACTCGCTCGAGCGCGGCTGGAAGGGGCCGGTGGAGAAGGTCGCCGAGACCGACCGCCGATTCATCGCCGAGGCGCTGGCCGCGACGTGGCGTGCGCACTCGACGAGCGGGGTCGGGCCCAAGCCGGGGGCCTTCGAGATCTCCGAGGATTCCGAGAAGCTGACGTTCACGATGAACCCGTGCGGCTCCGGCCAGCGCCTGTGGCGAAATCGTCGCTACGGGCCGGAGGGCTTCGGGGTCACGGACTCGGCCCACGACTGGAGCTACGGCCGCGAGGGCTTCCCCCTCTACTGCACCCACTGCGCGTTCATGAACGAGACGCTCCCGATCCGCTGGATCGGCTACCCGGTGTACCCGTCAGACCCGCCCGAGGACTTCGACCACGATCCCTGCACCTGGTACTGGTACAAGGATCCGGCGGACATCCCCGAGCGCCACTGGTCGCGGCACGGGTTGGAGCGCGAGGGCTCCTAGTCGCGCTGCTCGCGCGTCAGCGAGAACGTGTTGAGCCAGGCGCCGCCGTCGACTCCGATCTCCTGTCCCGTCACGTAGCCGGCGGCCTCCGAGGCCAGATAGGAGGCGAGCGCGGCGACCTCCTCCTCCGAGCCCATGCGGCCCGACGGCAGGAAGGTCGACTCCAGTCGCTCGTACAGCTCGGCGGGCATCGCGCGCACCCGCTCGGTGGCGATCAGCCCGGGGAGGATGGCGTTGGCGGTGATGCCGCGGCGGACGTTCTCGCCGGCGATCGTCTTCATCATCCCCAGCAGGCCGGCCTTCGACGCGGCGTACGCCGCCTGCCCGGGCAACCCCACGGCCGCGGCGCTCGAGGAGACGACGACGATCCGCCCGTAGCCACGCTCTCGCATCCCGGGGAGGCAGGCCGAGATCACGCGGAACGCGCCGGTGAGGTTCACGTCGATGTCGCGCTGCCACTGCTCCGCGGTCATCCGGTGCGCCGGTGCGATCGTGTCGGTGACCGCCGCGTTCGAGACGCAGACGTCGAACCCAGACAGGTCGGGCAGGTCGTCCGCGGCGACGTCGAATTGAAGGTCGGCGCCCTCGTCGCGGTCCGCCCCGACGACCTCCAGGCCATCCTCGCGCAGGCGCGCGGCGATCGCCGCCCCGATCCCCCGCGCGGCGCCGGTGACGAGGGCGCGGCGGCTCAAAGCTCGGTCTCGTGCTCGCCGGCGCGGCCCGCGTCGGTCTTCTCGTAGAAGCGACCGAGCAGCGCGAGCGTCTCCTCGGGGTCGGCGCAGGTGTAGGCGTTCCACGCCTCCGTGCGGAGCTGCTGGTCGAGCTGCTGGCCGATCACGTCGAGGATCGTCTGCTTCGCGGAGCGAACGGCACGCTGAGAGTTCCGCAGGATCTGCTGCGCGACCAGCTCGGCCTCCTCCATGAGCGATTCGTGGGGGACGACCTTCGTTACGAGGTTGCAGGCGAGCGCGCGCTGGGCGTCGATCGGCTCGGCGGTGAGCAGCATCTGCATCGCGACCCCGACCCCGCAGGTGTTGACCAGGCGCACCAGGCCGCCGTCGCCGTGATGGAAGCCTCGCCTCGCCTCGAACGAGCCGAACATCGCGCGGTCCGACGCGACCCTGATGTCGCAGGCGAGCGCGGTCTCCAGCCCGCCCGCGAGCGCCCAGCCGTTGACCGCGCCGATGATCGGCTTCGGAATTCGGTGCATGCCGCGGGTGAAGCCGTTCAGCCCAAGCTCGACGATCTCGCGGATGTCGTTCGGGCGGGCCGATTCCATGATCGGCGGGATGTAGGTCTTGAGGTCGGCGCCCGCGCAGAACGCGTCGTCCCCGGCTCCGGTGAGGATCGCGACGTCGACCGAGTCGTCCTCGGCGAAGTCGGCCCACGTGTCGATCATCGCCCGGTGGACCTCCGGGTCGATGGCGTTGCGCGCCTCCGGCCGGTTGATCGTGATCCAGGCGATCCGGTCACTCTTGCGGTAGAGAACCTTCTCCAAGGTGACTCCTCTCAGTCGTAGACGGCGCGGATCACCGCGAGGTCGTCGGCGCGCCAGACGATCTCGCCGTCGCACCAGCCGGCCTGCTCGTCCGCATCCGCCGGGATATCGACCCCGTCCTCGAGTGGGGTCACCTGCTCGTCGCTCAGCACCACGTCACCCATGACCAGGGCCCGCGACTGCTCACGCACACGCCGGAAAAGGTCTTGCTTGCCGGCGTCGTCGAGGTGGTGCACCGACAGCACCGCGATCACGAGGTCCCATGGCCCGTCGGGCAGCGGGTCCTCCATCCGCGCGAGGCGGACCTCGATGCCCAACTCGCGCGCCCGGAAGACCATCTCCGGACTGCCGTCGAGGCCGGTCACCTCCGCATCGGGGTGGGCCGCGAGCAGCCGGCGAGTGGTCTCGCCGGTCCCGATGCCCAGCTCGAGCACCCGCTTGGGGGGCGTTGGGATCGCGGCGACGACGGCGTCCTGAAGCTCGTCGTACCTCGGCACCTCCGCCCGGATCTCGTCGAGGTAGGTCTCCGGCTTCCAGTGAAACTGGCCGCCCGGGCGAGAGCGCCCGCCGGTGATGTCCGGCGGGCTCATCGCCCGCTGTACCCTCGATTCGAGCTCATGGGGGCATCTAACACGATCGACCTCGCCGCCCTGCGGCTGCGCCCGGGAGAGGGTCGCCGGATCGAGCAACCGCTCGGTGAGGACTCGCTCTCCTACGGTGCCCAGGGCTACGTCGTCGACCCCGGCGTGATCGCGCTCGTCGAGGTCTCGAAGATCCCGGGCGGCCACGCCTTGCACCTGCGTTTCACCGGCCGGCTGACGGGCCCATGCATGCGCTGCCTGGACGAGGCGAAGATCGAGGTGGAAGTCGAGGCGAGGGAGGTCGATCAGCCCGGCGCCGGCGAGGAGCTCGACAGCCCCTACGTCGAGGGCGAGGAGCTGCGGCTGCGCGACTGGGCGCACGATTCGCTGGCGTTGGCCCTGCCGGTACAGCTGGTCTGCCGGCCCGACTGCGCGGGGCTCTGCCCGGTCTGCGGCGAGTCACTGAACGACGCCGAGCCGGGAGCACACGACCACCCCAGTGAGCCCGACCCCCGCTGGGACAAGCTCCGCGAGCTGAAGCTGGACTAGCGGTCCAGACCTGGCCGTAGCGGCGCCGCGGAGCCGCGCGATGGCAATGAGGGAAGCGGTTCGGGGCGGGGTCGCCACGGGTGTGCAGCATTGACCCCGCTATCCGGGGCTAATCACGCACACCCTGAGCCCTTGCGTAGGATTTCGCGCATGGGCATGTTCAAGGACCTCCGCGACCTGCACAAGGCGTCGAAGCAGTTCGAGCGCCCGACCATGCGCGAGGCGCTGAAACAGAGCAACGAGGCGGTGCAGGCCTACCAGGCGGGGATGGCGCAGGCAGGGCATGTCGCCCAGGTGGGCGTGATGGGCACGGCCACCGTCAAGCAGCTCCGTGCCACGGGTCGTACGTTCAACGAATGGCCGGAGATGGAGATCGACCTGACGGTCGACGTCAACGGCTTCACCAGCGACGTCACGCACACCGAGGCCGTCTCCCCGGCGATCCTGCCCCGGCTGGTCCCGGGCGGCACGATCACCGTCAAGGTCGACCCGCAGGACCACTCGAAGCTCATCTTCATCTAGGTCGGCCGCCCAGCTACCATCCCGCGCTCGATGGCCGTCCCCAAGAAGAGAACCTCCCGCACGCGCCGCGACAAGCGACGCGCCACGCACCGCGCCGCGAAGCCGCGGCTGAACGAGTGCCCTCGCTGCCATAGCCCCCGGCTCCCGCATCGGGTCTGCCCGACGTGCGGGACCTACGCCGGGCGCGAGGTGATCTCGCACGAGATCGGCGAGAGCCTCGCGGACACCTCCTCGGAGGAGTAAGTGCCCAGCCCAGGCGGCGCCACCGTCGCGCTTGACGGCCGCGGCGCGGAGCAGGGCGCCGAGGCACTCATCGCCGGAGCCCGCTCAGCCGCGGCCGACGGGATTCGCCTTCGGGTCTTCGGCGACACCGCCATGCTCGAGCCGCTGGCCGGCGTCGATGGCATCGAGCTGGTGGACGCGCCCGGCGAGATCACCAACGACGACGAGCCCGTGGTCGCCGTGCGCTCCCGTGAAGACGCGTCGATCGTCATGGCCGCCGCAGACGTGGCGGCCGGCACCTCCGACGCGCTCGTCAGCGCTGGACCCACCGGCGCGACGATGACCGCGGCGCTGTTCGCGCTGCGCCGCAGCCAGGGCGTCCGCCGGCCCGCCCTGACCGTTCAGCTTCCGACTCCGGGGGGCTCCGGACCCCCGACCGTGATGCTCGACGTCGGGGCCAACACGGAGGCGCGCTCCGGGGATCTCGTCCAGTTCGCCTACCTGGGCTCTGCCTTCTCGCAGCTGGTGCTGGACGTCGAGCGGCCACGGGTCGCCCTCCTGTCGATCGGGGAGGAGGCCAGCAAGGGAACGAGTCAGCTCGTCGACGCTCACGCGACCCTCGGTCAGGCATCCGGACTGAACTTCACCGGGAACGTGGAGGGCCGCGACCTGCTTGCGGACGGGGCCGACGTCGTCGTGACCGACGGCTTTACCGGCAACGTCGTCTTGAAGACGCTGGAGGGCACGGCCCGCGCGGTGGGGGACGCCGTCGCCGGGGCCGCGCGATCGAACCCCGTGGCGGCTGCCGGCGGCCTGCTCCTGCGCCCGGCCCTGGGTGGCCTGCGGCGTGAGGTGGACCCGGACAGCACCGGAGGCGCGATCTTGTTGGGCCTCCGCGGCGTCGCCGTCGTGGCTCATGGCAGCTCCGGGCCTGACGGGATCGCCAACGCCGTCCGGCTGGCGGCCCGGGCCGTGGAGCAGCGGGCCGTCGAGCGCACGGGCGAGTTGCTGGAATCCGAGAACGCCACCCGGGGTAGCCTCAGGGGGGACACGAACGATGAGTGAGGCCGGGATGACACTGAACCAAGAGGAAGTGCTGGCGAAGGTGCGTGAGCACCTGGCCGCCGAGCTGGAGGTAGACGCGGACCGCATCCAGCCTGAGACGCGGTTTCGCGAGGACCTCGACGCCGACTCCCTCGACCTGTACGAGCTCGTGATGGAGCTCGAGGACACCTACGGGGTGAAGGTCAGCGAACAGGACGCCGCCGGGATCGCAACGGTCTCCGACGCCGTCGAGTTCGTCCTGGCCAGGCTCCCCGCATAGACGAACGACCAGGCGAACCATGAGCAGCCTGCGGGAGATGATCGATGCCCTCCCCGTGGAGCTGCACACGCGCGCGCTGACCCACTCCTCCTGGGTCCCGGAGCGCGTCGACTCCTACGGGCGTCTCGCGTTCCTGGGCGACAGCGTGCTCGGGCTCGCCATCGCGGAGCACCTCTTTCGCAAGAACCCCAAGGCCGACATCGGGCGACTCACCAAAGTCCACGGACAGGCGGTGAGCGGCCGTGCCTGCGCGGCCGTGGCGGAGGACCTCGGAGTACCCGACCTTGTCCGCGAGGCGGCCGACAGCGGCGTCGACGGTGGCATCGACGTCGATGCCCTGCTCGCCTCCGAGCGGGCGCTGGCATCGGTCTGCGAGGCGGTGATCGGCGCCTGCTATCTCGAGCGGGGATACGCCGAGGTCGCCGACGCGACGGTGGCGGCGTTCGCCGAGCAGGTGGAGATCGCCTCGGAGACGCTGTTGGACCACAAGTCCGCCCTTCAGGAGCGGCTGGCACGGGAAGGGGCCACCGTAAGCTACGACGTGATCAGCGAGGCCGGGCCTCCGCACGATCGCCGGTTCGAGGTCTCGGCCCTGGTCGGGGGCTCGGTGATCGGGCAGGGCTCGGGTCGCAGCAAGAAGGCAGCCGAGCAGGAGGCCGCGGCGCGCGCAATCGAGAGCTTCGATTCGTAGGAAACGCGTCCCCGGCGGCGAACGCCGTAGGTAGCAGAAGTCACGTCCGAACCGACCGCGAACCTTCCCGACCACAGCCGCGCAGATGCATCTGAGCTCAATCACCATCAAGGGCTTCAAGTCCTTCCCTGAACGCACCCGTTTGGTGTTCTCACCAGGCGTGAGCGTCATCGTCGGGCCGAACGGCTGCGGCAAGTCGAACATCACCGATGCCGTGCTCTGGGCGCTGGGCGAGCAGAGCCCGCTCGCCGTGCGCGGCCAGTCGATGCAGGACATGGTCTTCGCGGGCGGCGAGGGCAAGGGGCCCAGCCGCTACGCCGAGGTGGAGGTCGTGCTCACTCCGGACCAGGACGACGCTGAGCCCGGCGCCGGCGCGTTCGGTGAGATCTCGGTTCGCCGCCGCCACGAGCGCTCAGGCGAGGGTGGCTACTGGATGAACGGCGCCCGCTGCCGCCTGACCGACATCGTCGAGTCGCTCTCCGACGCCAGCCTCGGGCGCGAGATGCACTCCGTGATCAGCCAGGGCCGGGTCGAGGAGATCGTCCACTCGAAGCCTCGTGACCGGCGCCTTTTGGTGGAGGAGGCCGCCGGACTCGGCAAGCACCGCAAGCGCAGGCGGCGGGCTCAGCTCAAGCTCGAGCGGACGCAGGACAACCTCGATCGCGCCCTCGACGTCGAGCGCGAGGCGCGCAGCCGCCTGCGGCCACTGAAGCGCCAGGCCCAGGCCGCGGACATCCACGCCAGGATCGAGCGCGACGCCGACGAGCTGCGCGCGCGCCTGCTCGCGGCCGAGCTCGGCGGGCACCGCGAGGGCCTCGGCTCGGCCGAGGCGGCCGCTGCGAAGGCGCGGGCCGCCCGCGATGAGATCGAGGTCGAACTCTCAGGGGTGAACTCGCGACGCAGCGCGGCCGAGGAACGGCTGGCCACGCGAGACCGCGAACGGACCGAGGCCTGGGGCAGGCTCACCGCGATCAGAGCCGCACACGAACGGCTCACCGTCCGCGCCGAGGCGCTGGCCTCCACCCGCACGCAGATGGCGGCGGAGCTCGACCGCCGGCGCGAGGCCCTCGGGGCACTCGCCGAGGCGGCCGAGGCACCCGACCGCGCTCGAGTTGTCGAAGCCGGGCTCGAGCGGATTGGCCGCGCGATCGCCGACGCCGCCGGCGCCCACGGCAAGGCTCTTGCGGCTGACGGCTCGACCCGCGCCCGTCACGTCGGGGAGGTCAGGGAGGCGGCGGATACGGCCGCGGCCGAGGCTCGCCGCGTCGAGGGCGCGCTCGATCACGGTCGCCAGGAGACGCTGCGATCCAGGATCACCGAGCGCGAGGCGCTCGTGACCGCCCTCGGCGGACTCTGCGAGGCCGTCGCCGACGCCCGCGACGCCGCGGGCGAGCGGGCGGGCGCGATCGAGTCCACGATGCTTGGCCAGGGTGGGAGCGACGAGGTGGCGGAGGAGCTGCGCGCCTGCTCCAAGCTCGAGGCCGAGCTCCAGACACGGCTGCGAGGCATCGGCGAGCAGGTGACCACCGCCGAGGTCGAGGCCGCTCATCTGCGCGATCGCCGCGACGAATCGGCCGCCGAGCTCGCGCGCATCGCCGAGCGGCTCGGGCGCGAGATCGAGCCTGCAACCGAGGCCCTCGGCGAGCCCGAGCGCGCGGAGATCGAGACGAAGCTCGAGCGCCTCGCCCGCCGGCGCGAGCAACTCGGCCCGGTGAACCCGCTCGCCGAGCGGGAGTACGAGGAGGCGCTGGCGCACGTCAGCGAGCTCGAGGAGCAGCGCGCCGACCTCGAGGGAGCCCTGGGAGAGCTGAGGGGACTCATCCGCGAGACGGACCGCCGCATCGAGGAGGCCTTCGAGGAGACCTTCGAGGCAGCACAGAACAACTTCTCCGACCTGGTCGAGCACCTCTTCCCCGGTGGCCGCGGCCGCCTCCGCCTGGTCTCCGAGCGCGGCCCCAAGCCGGTCCTCGGGGGCGCCGAGCCCGCCGGCGAGGGCGAGGTCGCGGCCGAGGACGCACCCGATGACGAGGGCTCGGGCGAGGAGTTCAGCGGCCAGGGCGTGGAGATCGAGGTCACCCCGGCCGGCAAGGCCACGCGTAGGCTCTCGCTGCTCTCCGGCGGCGAGAAGTCCCTGGTCGCACTCGCCTTCGTCTTCTCGGTGTTCCTCGCCCGCCCGTCGCCGTTCTACATCCTCGACGAGGTCGAGGCCGCGCTCGACGACGCGAACATCGACCGCTTCCTCCAGCTCATCAAGCGCTTCGCGGACCGGGCCCAGTTCATCATCGTCACGCACCAGAAGCGCACGATGGACGCGGCCGAGGTCCTCTACGGCGTCTCCATGGGCGGCGGCGGCGTCACCAAGGTCATCTCGCGACGCATGCCTCAGGACGGGGAAGGGCGCCAGGTCGAGCTGGCCCCCGCGGCCGACGCCGACGCCGAGGCCGCCTAGCCCGTCGAGATCCGCCAGCCGTAGGCGCCCGCGGCGGCGAGGGCGGCGATCAGGGCTACAAGCGCCACGCCGCAGGCCGACCCCAGATCGACCTCGTCGCTGAACCGGATCAGCGCGACGGCTGCGAGCCCCGAGAACGCGGTCGGCACGTACGTGCCGAGGCGAATGCGGCTGCGCTCGTTTTCCCAGCGCATCGCGAACAGCAGCCCGCCCATCGGCGACCATCCACCCGCCGATCGCGCGGCTGGTCAGCTCGGTGAGCGCCCATGGCCAGTGATCCGCCACCTCGAGCGGCACGACGAACATCGCAAGCCCGAGGGCGATGAGGATGCCGCCCAGCGCGGCGAGCACGGCGCGATAGCCGTCCGGCAGGCGATCGACGCGGGAGGATTGCCGCCCGGCGTCCGAAGCTGGAGCACGAACGCGAGCAGCAGCACAGGCGGTTCGACGACGTAGATGACCAGCCATGTCCACGCGGCGGCCTTGGCGGTGAACGGCCCGTCGTCGAGGTGGAAGAGGTCGAGGTGGATCAGCGTCGCGATCAGCGTGAGCCAGACGAAGGCGAGCACACCAGGCACGCCAAGGCGGGCGCGCGCCCAGGTGTGCTGGGTGGCGCTCAGCAGCGCCAGGATCGACGCAGCCCAGTAGAACGACCCGATGAACGCGGCGCTCATCTCCGACTGGATGGTCCACGCGAAGTAGTCGTCGGTGCGCCCGGAGAAGACCCACAGCTGGACGCCCGCGACCAGGACGAAGAAGCCGCCGACCCAGAGGATCGCGCGCATCAGCGGGATCAGGGGGCGCTCGGACATCGCTCGAATCCTCGCAGTCACCGTGGCGGGTAGCCTCGCGACCTCATGGCGACGAGCTGGCAGGAGGCGGTGGAGACGGGGGCGCCCGTCCCCGAGTCTGCTCCGGCCCCTGAGGAGGGCGAGCGCCGAGGCGCCTTCAAGCGCCTGCGGGAGTCCCTCGGCCGCAGCCGCCAGGCCCTCCAGGCCGAGCTCTCGGCGAGCATCGCCGACCGGATCGACGCCGAGGCCTTCGAGGGGATCGAGGAGGCGCTGATCATGGCCGACCTCGGCGCGCCCGCGACCGCCGATGTGGTCGGGGCGCTGGAAGCCGAGGTGGAGTCCGGAGAGGTGAGCGGCGGCGAGGCCGTGCGGGAGCGCTTGATCGAGCTGCTCGCGGGACTGGCGGATTCCGAGCGGCCCGCGGATCGACCTCACGGCCCGGCCGGCCGTGGTGATGGTGGTTGGCGTCAACGGCACGGGCAAGACCACCACGATCGGAAAGCTCGCCTGGCACCTGCGCGAGGAGCTCGGCCTATCCGTGCTGGTCGCGGCCGCCGACACCTACCGGGCGGCCGCGATCGAGCAGCTCGAGACCTGGGCGGGCCGCTCGGGCGTGGAGATCGTCAAGGGATCGCCCGGCGGCGACGCCGGCGCCGTCGTCTTCGACGCCATCGCCGCGGCCGAGGCGCGCGGCATCGACGTCGTCCTCGCCGACACCGCGGGCCGCCTGCACACGCACGGCAACCTGATGGAGGAGCTCTCGAAGGTGCGCAAGGTCACAGCGAGCAAGCTCGAGGGCGCCCCGCACGAGACGCTCATCGTCGTCGACGCCACCACGGGTCAGAACGGGCTCCGCCAGGCGCAATCGTTTGCCGAGGCGGTGGAGGTGACCGGAGTCGTGCTCACGAAGCTCGACGGCACCGCGAAGGGCGGCATCGCGCTGGCGATCTCCCGCGAGCTGGGCATCCCCGTGAAGCTGATCGGGGTGGGGGAGGGCATCGAGGACCTGCGGCCCTTCGACGCCCACGAATTCGCCACCGCGCTCATCGAAACCTGAGTCACACTCCCACGACAGGGGTCTGACCCCCTTTTCGCCTGCACGCACGCTCAAACGCGTCGTCAAGGGGTCAGACCCCTGTGACGTGATTGGAACCGCGCGCCGCGTTACAGGCCCTAAGCTGACCCGCCTCATGTTCGACCAGCTCTCCGACCGCCTCCAGGAGACACTCTCCGGCGTCCGCTCACGCGGAAAGCTGACCGAGGCCGACGTCGACGCCGCGATGCGCGAGATCCGCCTCGCCCTCCTCGAGGCGGACGTGAACTTCAAGGTCGTGAAGTCGTTCACCGCGCAGGTGAAGGAGCGCTGCTTGGGCGCCGGCGTCCTCGACTCGCTCGACCCGGGCCAGCAGGTGGTGAAGATCGTCAACGAGGAGCTCGCCGCGTTGATGGGCGGCTCCTCACGGGATATCGCCCTCGCGCCCACCGGGACGACCGTGATCCTGATGGCGGGACTCCAGGGATCCGGCAAGACGACCGCCTGCGCCAAGCTCGCGACGCTTTTCGCCAAGGACGGTAAGAAGGTTGGGCTGGCCGCGTGCGACACGCAGCGCCCGGCCGCCGTGGACCAGCTCGTCACCCTCGGGGAGCGCGCCGGGGCGACCGTCTACCAGCAGGGGACGGAGCGCGATCCGGTGGACATCGCCGAGTGGGCGCTGGGGCAGGCGAAGGCCGAGTCGAAGGACTACCTGATCGTCGACACGGCGGGGCGCCTGCACGTAGACGACGAGCTGATGGCGCAGCTCGCCCAGATCAAGAAGCGCACCAAGCCTCACGACGTCCTGCTTGTCGTCGACGCGATGACCGGCCAGGACGCCGTCAACGTCGCCGAGAGCTTCGCCGAGCACACCGACTTCGACGGCGTGGTGATGACGAAGCTCGACGGCGACGCCCGCGGCGGTGCGGCGCTCTCGGTCAAGGCCGTGACCGGCAAGCCCATCCTCTACGCCTCCACCGGCGAGCGCCTCGAGCAGATCGAGCGCTTCCACCCGGAGCGAATGGCGGGGCGCATCCTCGGCATGGGCGACGTGCTCTCGCTGATCGAGAAGGCCGAGGAGGTCTCGGACGCCGATCAGGCGAAGGAGCTCGAGCGCAAGATCCGCAAACAGGAGTTCACGCTCGAGGACTTCCTCCAGCAGATGCGACAGGTGCGCAAGATGGGCCCGCTCTCGAACCTGATGGGGATGATGCCCGGGATGGGCAAGGCCATGAAGGAGATCCGCTCCACCAACATGGACGAGGCCGAGCTGGATCGAGTCGAGGCGATCATCCTGTCGATGACCCCGGCCGAGCGCGCCAAGCCCGACCTGATCGACGGCTCCCGGCGTAAGCGGATCGCGCGGGGCTCCGGCACCACCGTCGCGGCCGTGAACCAGCTGGTCAAGCAGTTCGGCCAGATGAAGAAGATGATGGCCCAGCTCGCGAAGGGCAAGATGCCCGATCCCCAGCAGCTGATGCGAGGCATGCGTTAGCGAGCGTTCCCGCTACCCTTCCGCGCGCCAATGGTCCGAATCAGGCTTAGAAGGGTGGGTTCGAGTAAGAACCCGATCTGGCGCATCGTCGTCGCCGACCGCCGCTCCCCGCGCGACGGCCGCACGATCGAGACGATCGGCCAGTACAACCCGCAGATCGAGCCCTCGCTGATCGAGATCGACGAGGAGCGCGCGAAGCACTGGCTCGAGCATGGCGCCAGGCCCACCGCGACGGTTGCCACTCTGCTCCGCACCAAGGGCATCCAGGCCCACGGCTCCTAGGCCCGGCGTGCGAGAGCTGGTCGAGTACCTCGCTCGCGCCCTCGTTGAGGATCCCGACGCCGTTCGCGTCGAGGAGATCGAGGAGGACGACGCTACGGTGATCGAGGTCCGCGTGGCCCCGGACGATCTCGGACGGGTGATCGGCCGCTCGGGCCGGGTGGCGAACGCGATCCGTACGGTTGCGAAGGCCGCGGCGACCCACGAGGACAAGCGTGTCCTCGTCGAGATCGTCGAGGACTGAACCGGCGCTCGTGCGGCTCGACGTCTTCACGCTGTTTCCCGAGTGGTTCGAGTGGTTCATGGCCCAGCGCCATGTCCGCAACGCCCGCGAGCAGGGCCACAAGGTCCGCTTCTTCAGCCCACGGGTAAAGACGCCGCTGAGCGGCGGCCAGGTCGACGACACCCCCTACGGAGGCGGCGCCGGCATGGTGATGCGCGTCGACGTGATCGATGCCGCCCTCGAGGGCGCCTACGCCGACGGCAACCGCCCCGGGCGGGTCGTCCTGCTGACGCCCAGCGGCCGGCAGTTCGACGAGGCCCTCGCGAGCGAGCTCGCGGCCGAGGAGGAGGTCGCGCTGGTCTGCGGGCGCTACGAGGGGGTCGACGAGCGCGTCCGCGAGCACCTCGCCACCGACGCCGTCTCGATCGGCCCCTACGTGCTCTCCGGCGGCGAGCCTGCCGCGATGGTGGTCGCCGACGCGATGCTCCGAAAGCTGCCGGGCGTGCTGGGGGATGAGACGAGCGCGGTGGAGGAGTCGTTCTCCGAGGCGCTGGACGGCGCCCCCGAGTACCCCCATTACACGAAGCCCGCCGAGTACCGCGGGTGGGGGGTCCCCGAGGTGTTGCTCTCCGGCGATCACGCGCGCATCCGCGAGTGGCGCCTCGAGCAGAGCCGCGAGCGCGCGGCCGCCGACCGCCAGCTCCTCGCTAAGCGCCGACTCGGTCGACGGCTACTATTCGGCGCTCGCGCGGGCCGCCGAATGGCACGCGCGTTTCCTATGAGCACCATCATCGAGGGCATCGAGCGGCGTCAGCTCCGCAGGGTCCCGCGCTTCGACGCGGGCGACCGCGTGCGCGTCCACTTCCAAGTGATCGAGGGCAGCCGCAAGCGGACCCAGGTCTTCGAGGGCATCGTGATCGGGCGTCAGGGCTCGGGCTCGCGCGAGACCTTCATCGTGCGCAAGCAGTCCTTCGGCGTCGGGGTCGAGCGGATCTTCCCCGTCCACTCGCCGAAGATCGAGAAGCTTGAGGTCGTCGCCCGCGGCGACGTTCGCCGCGCCAAGCTCTACTACCTGCGCGGCCGCGTTGGCAAGCGTGCCCGCGTCGCCGAGCGGCGCTGGGGCATCGAGGACGACCTCGTGATCGCAACCGAGGAGGAGGTCGTGCCGCTCGACTCCGAGGGCGCAGCCCAGGAGGAGGTCGAGGACGTCGCGCCGGCCGAGGACGAGGAAGGCGAAGCCGCAGAGGCCACCGAGGGCGAGTCCCCCGAGGCAGCGGAGACCGCCCGAGGGCACGGCAGAGGAGACCGGCGAGGGGTCTGACCCCTCTCGAGCGACGATGCTGCCTCCGCGGAGTCCGAGCCCGACGAGGCCCCGGACTCCGAGGAACCGAGCTGATCCCCCGTCCCACAACCGGCAAGGGTGCGTTCCTCGAGCTGATCGTGATCGTCGCGATGGCGATCGGCCTCGCGCTGGTGATCCAAGCGTTCGTCGTCAAGCCGTACCAGATCCCGTCGGCTTCGATGGAGCCCACCCTGGACATCGGCCAGCGCGTTCTGGTCAACCGCGTCAACTACCACTTCAGCGATCCCGATCGGGGTGACATCGTCGTCTTCCACCCGCCCGAGGGAGCGGAGAGCGGCAAGCGCTGTGGCGCCGAGAGCGCCAACGACGGCGACACGGATGCGGACGAGGAGACCTACAACCCCGCGACCCAGGCGTGCCCGAAGCCGACCGAGGACACCGCCGACACCAACTTCATCAAGCGTGTTGTGGCGCTGCCGGGCGATCGTCTGCGGATCGAGGACGGTCACCCCGTGGTAAACGGCGAGGTGACCGATGAGCCCTACGTGCGCAAGTGCGAGGGCGGAAACTCCTGCAACTTGCCGGAAGAGATCGTCATCCCGCCCGATCACTACTTCATGATGGGCGACAACCGTGGCGCGAGTGACGACAGCCGATTCTGGGGTCCCGTCCCCCGCGACGACATCATCGGCCAGGCCTTCTTCACCTACTGGCCGCCGGACCGCATCGGCCTCCTCTAGCGCGCTGAGCCCGCAGGCCAAGGCAGCGGCCAAGCGCCGCCGCCGGCGCGCCGCGAAGCTCTTCCGCTTCGATCGCGAGCTCGGCTCCCGGTTCGTGGCGGGGTGCGACGAGGCAGGCCGGGGGTCGCTGGCGGGGCCGCTCGTGGCCGCTGCCGTCCTCATGGACCTGGAACGCCTCAGCCTCCGCGACCGGCGCGCACTAGGGGACCTCGACGACTCCAAGCAGCGCAGCGAGGAGCAGCGAGAGGCGATCTACCCGATCGTCCTGCGCGCGGCCGCGCGAGTCGCGGTGACGATCCGCTGCGTGCGGGGCATCGACTCGCGGGGTCTACACGTGACCAACCTGAACGCGCTCGGGCGCAGCCTCGAGCGGGTCTGGGTGCCCGGCGCCGTCTGCCTCGTCGACGGGTTCTCGCTGGGCCAGCGTTGCGCGGTCGAGCACCGAGCGGTGGTGGACGGGGACGCCAAGAGCGCCGTGATCGCAGCGGCCTCCGTGGTGGCCAAGGTCACGCGGGATCGCTACATGCACGACATCCACGACAGCTACCCGAACTTCGGCTTCGCGGAGAACGTCGGGTACTCGACGCCGGAGCATCGGGAGGCGATCATGCGGGACGGACCGTCCGACCTCCACCGCCGTTCGTTCGCCTCGATCGCGTACAGCCAGCTCTCGTTCGGCGAGGACCCCTCAGAAGGCGGCGCGGACGTACTCACAACCGGTGACGGCTCCGTCGGGGCCGACCCAGACCCCGGCGACGTCGAAGCGCAGGCTCGCGAAGCGCTCTGAGCGCTCGGGCTCGCGCAGCCAGGCGGCCGCGAGGCGCCGGAGCTGCGCCTGCTTGCGCGCGCCGACCGCGAGCTCGGGCGAGATGGGGCCGGCGACCGCCCGGGTGCTGCGCGCCTTGACCTCGACGAAGACCAGGTCGCGCCCGTCGCGCGCGACGATGTCGAGCTCCCCTCGCGCGCCGGCGGGCCTCGCGTTCCGGGCGAGGAGCTGCCAGCCGGCTCCGGCCAGCTTCGTGGCCACCCAGTCCTCGGCGAGGCGGCCCAGCCGCTGGCGTTCGATCGTCATGGCATGAAGCTAGGGCCGCGGGGCCGCCGACTGGCGCGCGGATCGGGGCAAAAGCGTCACGAACCCGGCACGCTTCGCGCGCCACCCGCGCTCACCCCGCTCGTAGCTTCGCCCGGTGCTCGCATCGGTCCGCACGTTCGCCCTCCTGGGCGTCGAGGCCCGGGATGTCCAGGTGGAGGTGGACGTCCGCCGCGGCCTGCCGGCCTTCTCGATCGTGGGGCTCCCCGACGCGGCGGTCAGGGAGTCGCGCGAGCGCGTGCGGGCCGCGCTCGGTAACGCCGGCTTCGAGTTTCCCCAGAAGCGGATCACGGTCAGCCTTGCGCCCGCCAACCTCCCGAAGGCCGGGCCGGCTTTCGACCTCGGGATCGCGGCCGGCGTTCTGGTCGGCCTCCGGTCAGCTTCCGGCGACGGCGCTCGAGGGCGTCGGGCTCGCCGGCGAGGTGGCCCTCGACGGCGCCCTGCGCCCGATCGTCGGGGCGCTGCCGATGGCGCTTCGGGCCCGCATGAGCGAGCTGCGGCTGCTGGGGGTCCCCCGTGCGAACGCCCAGGAGGCGGCGCTCGCAGGCCTCCTCGGCGCAAACGGCAGCGACGCCGACGGGCCACCCCGCGTGATCGCGCTCGACAACGTCGGCGAGCTGGGCGCTCTCGAGGACGCGGACGCGACGGAGGTCCCGGAGCTGGGCTCCAGCGTGGCCGGGGCCTACGACCTCTGCGACCTCCGTGGACAGCCGCGGCCTGCGTCGCGCGATGGAGGTGGCGGCGGCCGGCGGCCACAGCCTGCTGATGCTCGGACCCGCCGGGGGTTGGCAAGTCGATGGCGGCCCGCAGGATGCCCTCGATCCTGCCTCCTCTTGGGCTGGGCGAGTCGATCGAGGCGCTATCGGTGGCAAGCGCCTGCGGGTCCGTTCCGCAGCTTGCCTCCGCGCGAACCCGGCCGTTCCGCGCCCCGCATCACACGATCTCCTCGGCCGGTCTGGTGGGGGGCGGCACGCCGCCCCGGCCCGGCGAACTCAGCCGCGCCCACCGTGGCCTGCTCTTCCTCGACGAGCTTCCCGAGTTCTCGCGCGACGCGCTCGAGGCCCTGCGCCAGCCGCTCGAGGACGGGCGCATCGTCATCTCCGCGCCCGCCACAGCATCGCGCTCCCGTGCCGGACGATGCTGGTCGCCGCCGCGAACCCGTGCCCCTGCGGGCGGGCTCGCGGGGAGGAGGAGTGCGAGTGCGCCCCGTCCGCGATCCGCCGGTACCGCTCGCGGATCAGCGGGCCGCTCGCGGACCGGATCGACATCACCGTCGAGGTGGGAGCGCCCAGCGCCGCGTGCGCTCGCGGCAGGCACGGGCGAGGGATCAGAGGCCGTCCGCCAGCGGGTACTGGCCGCGCGCGAGCGCCAGGCGCGCCCGTCTGGGCGCCGCTCGCTGCAACGCCGAGGCGGCGGTCGAGGAGATCCGCCGCGACGCGGCGCTCGATTCCGGCGCTCGCGGCACGCTCGCCGCCGGGCAGGCCCGGCTCGCCCTCAGCGGGCGCGGCTACGACCGCGTGCTGCGGCTGGCGCGGACGGTCGCCGACCTCGCCGAGCGCGAGCATGTCTGCGAAGACGACGTCGCCGAGGCGCTCACCCTGAGGAGCCGTGGCGGTGACTGATGCCTGGGTCCTCGAACGGGGGACGACCGGCTATCCACCCAGCCTCCTCGACCTCGATGGGCTCGCAGTCGACGGGCTCCCCGGACCAGCTCTTCGGCCGCGGGCGCCGCGAGCTCGTCGCCGGCTGGGATTCGGGCCGGGCGGTCACGATCGTCGGCGCGCGACGGTCCACAGCCTACGGGCGCTCCATGGCGGCGGAGCTCGCCGGCTCGCTCGCCGCAGCCGGCATGGTGGTGGTGAGCGGGATGGCCTACGGGATCGACCAGGCGGCCCACAGGGGTGCGCTGGAGGCCGGCGGCGAGACGCTCGCGGTCCTGGCATGCGGCCCCGACCGCGCCTACCCGCCCAGCGCCCGCGCGCTCTACCGGCGGGTACTGGCCGCGGGCGGCGCGGTGGTCTCGGAGGCTCCTCCGGGATACCGACCATTCCGATCCGACTTTCCCAAGCGCAACCGGATCATGGCCGCGCTCGCGGCGATGACCGTGATGGTCGAGGCGCGCGATCCCTCCGGCTCGCGGATCACGGCCGATGTGGCGCTCGAGCTCGGCCGTGACGTCGGCGGCATGCCGGGACCGATCGGCTCACCGCTCAGCGCGGGCCCTCACGCCCTGATCCGCGACGGAGCGCAGCTCATCCGCGGCGCTCAGGACGTCCTCGACGGGCTCCTCGGCGTGGGCGCGCTCACCGCCGAGCGGATCGGGCCGGAGCTCGACGCCGAGTGCGCACGGGCGCTGGGCGCCGTCGGCAGCGGCAGCGCGACCTCTCCGATGTCGCCGCGGGCGCGGGCCTCGACGCCGCCCGCGGGGCCGTCGCCCTGGCCCGGCTGGAGCTGCTCGGCTACGTCCGCGCGGAGGCGGGGCGGTACGCCAGGACGGGCCTGGTGCCGCCGTGACTACCCTGAACCCATGGACGAGACCGCGCTGGTTCCGCGTCGCCCTCTCGATCGCCGGCTCGGACTCGGGCGGCGGTGCGGGCATCCAGGCCGACCTCAAAGCCTTCGCCCGGTGCGGCGTCCACGGGACGACCGCGATCACGGCGCTGACCGCCCAGAACACGGTGGGCGTGGAGATGGTCGTGCCGGTTGCCGCCCGAGATGATCCTGGCCCAGGTCCGCGCCGTCGCCTCGGACATCGGCGTCGACGCCGTGAAGGTCGGGATGCTGGCCGACGAGACCACGATCGACGCGGTCGCGGAGGCGCTCGGCCTGGTGGGCGAGGCGCCCGGTCGTCGTTGACCCGGTGATGGTCGCCGAGAGCGGCGCCGCCGCTCCTCGACCCGAACGCCAAGGCCGCGCTGATCGAACGGATCCTGCCGCTCGCCACGGTCGTCACCCCGAACCTCGCCGAGGCACGGTCGCTGGCCGGGGCGGGGGAGAGGGCGACGCCGGCCGAGCTCGCGCGAGACGATTCAGGCGCTGGGCCCCGAGGCCGTGATCGTCACGGGCGGCCACACGGAGGACGGCGCCGACACGCTCTACGACGGCCACGGAACCCTGCGCATCGAGGGGCCGCGATTCCCGGCCGGCGCCTCGCACGGGTCCGGCTGCACCCATTCCTCGGCGCTCGCGGCCTTCCTGGCGCGCGGGCGAGGAGCTCTCCCGACGCCGCGCGCTGGGCGAAGGAGGTGGCTGCACAAGCCGTCGGCCACGGCCTGCGCGGGATCGGCTCCGGCGCCGGGCCGGTCGACGTCTTCGGCATCGCCACGCGGAAGAGCCGCCGGGCCCTTTGGCATAATCCGAGACGTGAAGCTGGTGCGCATGAAGCCCGGGCACGGCGACGTACTCCTCGCCGAGGGCGACCCCGAGGTCTCCGAGGACGAGGAGCGCCTGATCGCCGACTTCCGCCGCCAGCTCGATCGAGGGGATGGCGGCCGCGGTCCCGACCGCGCACGGCGGAGAGGCGGGAGGCCACCATGGTGCGCGACTTCGCCGAGGTCCCGCGCGACGCCGAGCGCGTCGTGTTCTTCCCGCGCGCCGCCGGCGGCTGATGGGCGTCCTCGAGCTGCTGACCGGTCGCAGGCCGCGCTACGACGCCGGGCGCGAGCGGGACGCTGAGGCGAAGGCCCGCGAGTTGATGCGCTCCGTCGTCTCCGAGCGCGAGTTCGCGATGTACGAGGAGCTCGGGTTCATCAGCGTCGAGGGCTCCGCAGAGGGCTACGGCTACCTGCTCTACCCGCATCGGCCGATCGTCGCCTACGAGACCGCCACCGACAGAGCTGCTCACGAGTACTGCGTCAGGTTCCAGGACCGCAGCGATCGGGCCGCTGGGACGAGGTTGCCCGACGCCGACGACGTCCTCGCCAAGTGGATGTCGTTGCGCGGCGGAGAGCGGGAGCTGATCGCCACGGCGAACATGCGACGCCCCCGGCCGCCAGCACGACCCCGCCCAGGTCGAGCGCGACCTGCGGAGGCTGGGCGAGTGGGAGGCCGCTACGCGGCCGGGATGATCCCCGGGGTCAGCGTCCCGCGCAGGATGCACGTGTCGTCGTCGTCATCCGCGACCAGGTGGAGGTTGATGGTGGCGCCCTCGGTGCTCCCGGCGTAGATCAGCCCGGCGAAGACGATGTCGTTCTCTCCGGCCGGCGCCGTCACCTCGCCGACAGAGAACACGTCGCCCCCGACAACGTCCGAGCCCGGGCCGCTGGAGGGGACTGGATCCGCGTTGCTCGCATCCTCGAGGAGGAACCCGAATACTTGACCGTCCTCGGGGAGCTCGAGGAAGAATTCGAGCTCCGGGCGCCCGCCGCTGGCGCTGTCACACGCGGCGAGGACCCGATAGCCCTCGTGGTTGACCACCTCCTCCTGCACGTTGTCGCCGGTGGACGCGGAGTAGCTCAGGACCTGCGGCTTCGAGGTCGGGCTGAGGTCGTTCGGCTTCACCTGCCCGTCCTTGATGTGCTTGGACTTGACGCTGTTGTTCGCGAGCGCCCAGGCGAGCCCACCTCCCAGCGCCAGGAACAGTGCCAGCGTCGCCACCACGTTTGCGTAGGTCAGCTTTGAGATCAGCCTGCTGAGCACGGGTCCCTCCCTCGTTCGATGCCCTCATGCGCACCCTAGACTGACCAGCCCTCGATGGCAAGCGATTCGCGAACAGCCCCGCGCCCCCGCTCATCGGTCGTCTTCGACGGCCCCGAGCGGGCCCACGCGCGCGCCTACATGAAGGGCATCGGGTTCGACGACGAGGCGCTCAGCAAGCCCACGATCGGGATCGCGAACACCTGGATCGAGGCGATGCCGTGCAACTTCCACCTGCGCGATCTCGCGGTGCCGATCAAGGAGGGCGTGAAGGTCGCGGGCGGCACCCCGATGGAGTTCAACACCGTCGCGATCTCGGACGGGGTCACGATGGGAACCAAGGGCATGAAGTCCTCGCTCGTCAGCCGCGAGGTCATCGCCGACTCGATCGAGCTCACCCAGCGCGGGTACCAGTTCGATGCCCTGGTGGCCGTGTCGGCCTGCGACAAGACCATCCCGGGATGCGTGATGGCGCTCGCCCGCCTCGACGTCCCCGGAGTGCTCCTCTACGGCGGCTCGATCGCTCCCGGTCGCCTGAACGGCAAGGACGTGACGATCCTCGACGTCTTCGAGGCGGTGGGCGCCCACGCCGCGGGCAAGATCACCGACGAGGAGCTGCTGGAGATCGAGAACGTGGCCAGCCCGGGCGCGGGCGCCTGCGGCGGCCAGTTCACCGCGAACACGATGGCCTGCGCGTTCGAGGCCCTCGGGATCTCCCCGGGCGGTTCGGCCATGGTGCCGGCGGAGGACGGCGAGAAGCCCAACGTCGCCGAGCGCATCGGCGAGCTGGCGCTCCAGGTCCTGAGAGGACGATCTGCGGCCCAGCCGGATCATCACCCGCAACTCGCTCGAGAACGCGATCGCGATGGTCTGCGCGTCCGGCGGGTCCACCAACGGCGTGCTGCATCTGCTCGCGGTCGCCCGCGAGGCCGGGCTCGAGCTGGAGCTCGACGATTTCGAGCGGATCTCGCGGCGCACCCCGCTGCTCGCCGACCTGAAGCCGGGCGGTCGGTTCGTCGCCACCGACCTCTACCGCGCCGGTGGCGTGCCGCTGCTGCTGCACCGCCTCGCCGAGGCAGGCCTGCTGCACGAGGACGAGATCACCGTCACAGGCCGGACGATCGGCGAGGAGGCGGCCGCGGCCGTCGAGGCCCCTGGCCAGGAGGTCGTGCGGCCACTGTCCGACCCGCTGAAGCCCGAGGGTGGGCTCGCGATCCTGCGCGGCAATCTTGCGCCGGAGGGCGCGGTCGTGAAGCTGGCCGGAACCGAGCGAAAGGGCCAGACCGGCCCGGCGCGCGTGTTCGAATCCGAGGAGGAGTGCTTCCGCGCGGTCAAGGACCAAGCGATCAATGCCGGCGACATCATCGTCATCCGCAACGAGGGTCCCGCCGGCGGCCCCGGGATGCGCGAGATGCTCCAGGTGACCGCCGCGATCGTCGGCGAGGGACTGGGGGAGGAGGTCGCCCTGCTCACCGACGGACGCTTCTCCGGTGCCACCAGGGGCCTGATGGTGGGCCACGTGGCCCCCGAGGCCATCAAGGACGGCCCGATCGCGGCCCTGCGCGAGGGCGACGAGGTGACCGTGGACGTCGAGGGCAGAACGCTCGAGGTCGCGCTGAGCGACGCCGAGATCAAGGCCCGCATCGCCGACTATGAGCCGCCCGAGCCCCCATTCACCACCGGCGTGATGGCGAAGTACGCCGCCGGGGTCTCCTCCGCTTCGCTCGGCGCCGTTACCTAGGCGACCTGAGGAACTCCTCCAGGTCCCGGTTGAAGCGCACCGGCCGCTCCAGTTGCGGCAGGTGCCCCGTGTCGCCGTAGATCAGCGTCCGCGAGTTCCGTAGCCGCCGCGCATAGCCGTCAGCGTCCTCCGACGGAACGATCCGGTCGTCGCGCCCCCAGACGATCAGTGCGGGCAGCTCGACGTCCGCGAGCCGGTCGAGGATGTCGTAGCCGACGAGGGTGGTGAACGCGGGCAGGAACCCCGGTTTGGCCGCGCCGTGGGCGAACTGCTCCCACAACAGCTCGCGGCGAACGCGAAGCGGCCAGCGCACGATCTGGCGAAACGCGAGTTCTCGCATCCCGGGGCGAAGCAGTGCGCGCTTCTGCCAGGCGAGGCCGACGGATGCCGTCGCGGCGGCGACGCGGCCGAATGCCTCCGCGGGGCCCTTGCTCACCTCCGCACTCGACACGCCCGCGGCCGATACCAGCGCGACCCTCTCGAAGCGCTGTTGCTCCCGGCTGATGGCCTCCGCTGCGACGAAGCCGCCCATCGAGTTCCCGATGACCGCGCAGCGTTCCACGCCAACGGTCTCGCAGAAGTCGTGGAGCAGCCCGCCATACGCCTCGATCGAGATGTCCCAGGGAGGCATCGGCGAGTCGCCGAACCCGGGCAGGTCCAGCGCGAGAACGCGGTGAGTCCGCGCGAAATACGGGATCTGCTCGAGCCAGTTCTGCCACGAGCCGGAGAGCCCGTGAACGAAGAGCAGGACCCCGTCGCCGCCGGGCCAGTCCACGTAGTTGATCCGCGCGCCTCGCACGGCAACCGTGCGGAGGTGCTCCTCCCAGGCCACCCGCAGCCACTCGGGCTCGGGGTCTGGGTTGCCGTAGGGATCCGGCCCGCCGGCGGGCGTCGGATCGGGTTTCACCGACCTAGGCGTAGCCGATCCGCTCCAAGATCGGAATCTCGTGGATGCGTGGCGGGCCGCTCACCGAAGGGCAGTCTCGCATGAACAGGCGGTCTAGCTACCGCTCTCGACCGCTATCCACCGCATGAATCCTGGCGCTCACTGGCGCGCACCTGGGCGCGCCAGCGAAAGCGTTACCGCCTCCTCAGGATGAGATGAGACAACGTCGGCATACCTGCTGGACCCGGCATCCTTCCCGCACGTCGAGGCGGGCTCATCGCCCGCGCGGCTTCAGACGGCAACGGCCGCCGTGCGGCGCGTGTCGACACCCGGAAGGCTGCCTGCACCAGGCGGTTTCCCTCGGGATCGCGGAGCCACAAGATCGGCGGGACGGGCTCGCCCATCCGGCTGACCTCCGCATCGACGTCCACGCCGCGGTCCCTGAGGAGCGCGTGATACGCGTCGATGTCGTCGATCTGGAGCGTGATGCCGGTGTCCTTGCCGCCGGCCTCGTTACCCGGGCCGGGCGGGCAGAGCGCGATCGGCGTCTCGGCCCCGCTCGGTGCCACCTCGATCCAGCGGTCGCCGTTCCCGAAACGGGATGTCGGCGCGCTTCTCGAGCCCGAGCTAGGGCCGCCGCGTTCCGGGAGCAGCGTTGGTGGGGGACAACTCGAGAGCTTCTACTTCGCCTGTGGCGAGCATGATGCCTACGTCGTCGTCGACCTTCCCGACAACGAGAGCGCCACGGCGGTTGCGCTTACGGTCAACGCGGCGGGAGGAGCGACGGTGCGGACCGTGGTGCTCCTGACGCCGGACGAGGTGGACGCGGCGGCGAAGCGCGCGGTCGACTACCGGCCGCCGGGAGCCTGATCTGCGCGCGGGGGGATCGTCACGACGGTCAACCCCCGGAGGTGAAGATCGCCGTACAGATCAAGTGTGCCGTCAGCCGAGGCCGTGGGGCCCGCCAGGACCACCGAGCCGAGTTCGTCGACGAGCCCGAGGAGCCGAGCGATCTCCGCGAGGTCGCCCGTGGTGTCGATTGCCGCCAGGACCGGAAGCGCGCGGGTGCCCGGGCCTCGGGGCCCAACCTCGTCGCGTAGTGCGCGGGCCAGCTGGCCGTCGCCTACGACGGCGACCGCGCCGCCAGCCGCGAGCGCGTCGGACACCACCATCCTGACCGGCTCAGGAATCACGTCACGTCCGCCCCAGACCCGACTCCGACGGCCGCTGGAGCGCCCGACTGCGCCGATTCGTAGCCCGCCTCGACGAACGCCTGGATCGCGAGCCCGTCGGTGGCGGGGGCGTCGTCGGGTCGGCCGGCGAGGACAGCCTCCGCGAAGTGCTCCACGAAGAGCGCACGCGGATCGACTTCGGACTCCGCCGGAAGCGAGCACCATCGGCCGGCGGGCAGCCCGCCGATGGCGCGTTCCGCGTAGACGGCTGGATCCGGCTCGAGCCGCACGGTTCCCAGGTCACCCCAGAGCTCCAGGCGGGAGCCCGGCTCGCCGCGTGCGCTCGCCACCCCGGCGAGGGAGCCGATCGCGCCGCCGGCGTACTCCACCGTCATCGCGATCCGATCCTCCACCTCCCGGCCCTCATCGGCGCGGGCAACGGCGGTGACACGCTCGGGCTCGACTCCGGTGACGTAGCGGATGAAGTCGACGTAGTGCGTCAGGTTCATGATCAGCACCCCGCCGCCGGCGCGCTCGCGGCTCAGGCGCCAGTCCGACCTCGCTCGGCCCGAGAACCCTCCAACCCAGTAGGAGTCGGGCTTGTCGGCGAGAAACACGACTGATGCTCCACGGAACCGGCCGAGGGCGCCGTCGCGAAACAGGGTCCGCGCGAGCTGAATCTGCGGCTCGTAGCGATACGGAAAACTGACGGAGAGGGCCACGCCGGCGGCCGCGGCCGCGGCCGTGGCGCGCTCGGCGCTCGCCAGGTCCTGTGCCAGCGGCTTTTCGACGATCATGTGGAGACCTGCGCCGGCCGCCGTCTCGGCGAGCGGAGCATGGACATCGTGCGGGACGGCGAGTAGCACGGCGCCCACCCGGTCCGGGTCGAGCGCCTCCTCGAGCGTCGCCACCGCGGCGCCGCCGTATCGCGCGGCGCACGCCTCCGCCAGGCGGTGGAGCGGGTCGTAGCAAGCCGCGAGCTCCGCGTTCCTGGCTCCGGCGATCCCGCGCGCGTTGTAGTGGCCGATGTCCCCGCACCCGACCAGCGCGAAGCGAAGCGCAGGCTCGGGAGCCGCGCGCCGGACCGGCGGTGGCCGCAGCCGGACATCCAGGGGCAGAAGCGCCGGCGGCGACAGCAACCGGCGCCGCCGGACGCGGTCACCGCGCGGGATCCGGCGCCAGTCGAAGTGGGCCTCGCGCACCTCCCCGCGCGCGAGGCGGCGGTACGCGAGGGTGGGCTCACGCGGATCGAGCCTCTCGCCGACCAGGTCCGCGACGCTCATGGATCCGTCGGCCAGTGCGCCCACAAACTCACGCGCGAGGTCGGCGAAAGGATCGCCGCCGACGCGCTTCGCCTCCGTCGCCAGCGAGCTGATGTGGGCTCCTACCAGCGTCAACCCCCTGCCCTGAGCTGCGGCGACGATCGACGCGGGAGTCTCGCCGCGCGGGGACCCGAGCAGGACCACTGTGGCCCCTGGCTCGGCGGCCGAGACGGCTCCGGCCAGCCCCTCGGGATCGCCCGTGGCCTCGATCACGACGGCGGCCGCGACGGACTCGAGGGCCTCGTCCGCCGTCAGAAAATCATCGGCTCCTGCAGCTAGCGCCTGCAAACGACGCCGCTCGCTCGCGGCGACAACGACCAGCCGCTCCGGCTGGCGGCGGGCCGCGAGGCGCGCCGCCAGGGCGCCGATCGGCCCGGCACCGATGACGCACAGCGAACGGTGCTCCAGCGGGCCGGCCCGCCGGACCCCGTAGCCGGCGATGATCCCTAGATAGACCAGCGCCGCCTCGGAGAGCTCCACCCCGTCCGGCACGGGAGTCGCCCAGGCGGCAGGCACGGTCCCCACCGACGCGTGGGGCACGCGGGCGACCGCCACAGCCTGCCCGGCACGAAGTCCGTCGGCCTCCGCACCGGCAGCCAGGACGAGGCCTGCGGCTGAGTACCCGGGCGAATAAGGGAACGCGGGCTGCGCGTTCGGCAGGCGCAGCCACTGGGCCCGCTCGGTGCCGGCACTGATCGCGGAAACGAGCACCTCCACGGTCACCTCGTCCGCGCCCGGCAACGGGCGGTCGCAGGGGCGCAGGACGGCCTGCCCCGTCTCGCCGACCACGATCCGCAGACCGCCAACGACGGATCGCCGATGGTGCGCCGCCTGAACCCGCGCCCGCGCCCAGTCCACGACATCGTCGTGGGCAGCGGCAAGGTCCGCGTCGCGGTAGCCCCGCGCGGCGAGCGTCGAGTCGATGCACGAGACGGCCAGCGCCCGCGCGCGAGAGTTCATCCGCGCAGGATAGGTCGCGCCGACGCCGGGCGGGGTTATCTCCGGAGAGCCTCGAGACGTGCGAGAGCCCCGGCGCGGGCGATGTCGGAGGAGGACGTGGACATAGTGCGCCGGGCATACGTAGCGCTGAACAGCGGCGATGTCGAGGGCTGGCTGGGCACATGTCATCCCGAGATCGAGTACGAGCCCGGCGCACCAGACGTATCGAGAAATACGAAAACCAACTAAGGGAGATGTGTCGTGGCGACACCGCCGGCGACTTCTCGGGACCGATCCGCCAGTTCGTAGACGAGATGATTCCTTGACTTCCGACCCCTGCCCGATGTACGGTCCCCTTGCAAATCAATGGGGCCGGCGTGCGACTAACACCCGGCCCCTGGCCCTCGGTCAAGACAAGTCCGACCGAGTGCGAGGGGAAAGGCTATCTACGCCCCCGGCTCCCTGGAACACAGGAGGACTGATGGCGACCGGGATCAATAAACCTGCAACGCTGAGTGGCGCGCAAACTGGCGCGCAGTTGCGTCGCCGCCCCTAGAAACCGCATAGACAAGCGGCTACGCGTACCCGATCCGCTCCAGGATCGGGATCTCGTGGATCTGCGGCGGCTGTAGGTGGTCCCACAGGATCCCGCGCGGCCGGTCGTACTGGCGCTCGAGCTCGATCACCGCGCGCGGTGTGGCCACCATGTCCACCGGTAGGTCGTGGTCGGTGAGCGGCAGGTGCTCGCGCAGGATCTGGATGGGATGGACCGTGGTCGCGACCGTCGTGTGGTCGTCGATAAGCCCCTCCTCGATCAGAAGCGCGTACTCGAGATCGGAGAACCCGCCGCCCTTGCCGACCCGGGCGCCGGAGAGGTTGACCGCCACGGAACCGCAGAGCACGAAGTCGATCGGCGGCAGCTCTTCGAGCGCCACCACCGTCCCGTGGCGAAGCGCCCCCTTGATCGTCGCGGCCTCCCGCACCTGCTTCTGGTTCAGGTTGCGGGGGTCGAGCAGGCGGAACGGGTGCTGGTCGCGCAGCCGCGGGACCGCCATCACCACCGTCTTGCCCTCCTCGAGCGCCGTACGCCGGACGTGCGTTTGAGGCGAGTCGGGATTCGCCTTGATCACCCGGGCACGCTTCCACAGTCGGTGCCCCGAGAGCTTCTGCGCGGCGAGCTTCGCGCCGGCGAAGTTGGGGATGCGGCCCTCGGCGCCGGGGAAGCGGGAGACCCCCTCTCGGTCCATGGCCTTCCACACCGCCCTGCGTACCTGGTCCTTGGACTTCATCCGGCGCCGGATACTATGGCCCGCCCGATGGCTGACCGAACGTCCCTCGCCCATACCGAGGACGGGCGCGCCGCCGACGACGGCGACTCGACCCAGAACCTGCCCGACCGCCGCCCCGCGCAGCGGATGCGTGAGCTCCTGCCCGCGATCGAGCCGGACCGCCAGCTCACGGACTGGGGCCGCTCCGAGCGCGTCGAGGGCTTCATGGACCAGACGCTGATCGAGTTCTACTACCGGTACTGGTTCCGGGCCGAGGTCGAGGGGATGGAGAACGTCCCGGCGACCGGCGGGGGCCTGGTCGTCTCCAATCACTCCGGCGCGCTGCCGCCCGACGCGGCGATCATCGCCAAGGCGATCCGCGAGGAGCACGCCCAGCCACGTCCTCTGCACATCACGGTCGAGCACTTCTTCAAGAGCTATCCGGGCTTCTCGATGTTGATCCCGAAGATGGGCTGCGTCGCTGCGCACCCGGCGAACGTCCATCGCCTCCTCTACGACGAGGAGCAGCTCGTGCTGGTCTTCCCGGAGGGGCGCAAGGGCACCGAAAAGCTCTACAAGGACCGCTACCGGCTGCGGCGGTTCGGCCGCGGCGGCTTCGTCGAGGCAGCGATGCGGGCGGAGGCGAAGATCGTGCCGACCTGCGTCGTGGGCGCCGAGGAGGCACAGCCGGTGTTCGCGCAGCTCGACTTCATGAAGAAGCTGACCGGGCTTCTCTACTTCCCCGTCACCCCGACCTTCCCGTGGTTCGGCCCGTTCGGGATGCTCGCCTACCTTCCGGCGAAGTTCAAGCTGCGGTTCCTGGAGCCGATCGACACCGTCGCTCTCGGCGGCCGCGAGGCGGCCCAGGACAAGGCTCTGGTGCAGAACGTCGCGCAGGAGGTCCGCGCGCGGATCCAGGAGAACCTGCACGACATGCTCGCCACGCGAAAGTCGGTGTGGTTCGGATGATCTTCCAGGAGGAGGCCCCGCGCGACCCTGACACCAAGCGAGTCCTGATCACGGGCCTCTCGACCTATTGGGGCGGGCGCCTCGCGCAGGCCCTGGAGGGCTTCGAGCAGATCGAGGCCATCATCGGCGTCGACAGCCGGGAGCCCCGCGTCGAGCTCGAGCGCACCGAGTTCGTGAAGGTCTCCAACCAGCACTCGCTGATCCAGCGCATCGTGCGCGCGGCCGAGATCGACACCGTGATCGACACGCGCATGGTCGTCAACTCGCTGGGCATGCCGCCGCGAGCGGCCCACGAGAACAACGTGATCGGGACGATGAACATCCTGGCGGCGTGCAGCGGCGCGGAGTCCACGGTCCGGAAGATCATCTTCAAGTCCAGCTCGCTCTACTACGGCGCGAACAGCGACGATCCGGCGTTCTTCACCGAGGAGATGCGCCGCCCGCACGCCCCGTCGGCCGCACTGGAGCGCGACATCGTCGAGGCCGAGTCCGCCGTGGAGGAGTTCGCGGAGCAGCATCCCGATGTTGCGGTCACCGTGCTGCGGTGCTCGAACGTCCTGGGGCCGGATGTCGATACCGGCTTCACTCGGATGTTCGGCCTACCCGCCGTGCCGATGGTGCTCGGGTTCGACCCACGGCTCCAGTTCGTGCACGAGCACGACATCGTCCACGCGCTCGAGCACGCGGCGTTCCACGTCGTTCCCGGGACCTACAACGTCGCGGCCGACGGCGTCCTCGCGCTCACCGAAGCCGTCGGCCTGTTGGGGAAGATGTCCCTACCGGTGCTCCCGCCCTGGGGAACCGGGCTCCTCGCCGGGCCATTGAGGCGCCTGGGCTTCCGCATCCCGGACGAGATGATCGACCTGTTGCGGTTCGGCCGCGGGCTCGACAACCGCCTCTACAAGGCGACCGGCTTCCGCTACGGCTACACGTCCCGCGAGGCCGTGGTCAAGCTGGGCGAGCACATGCGGGTCCAGCCGGTCATGCGCGGCGTGGAGCAGGGCTACACCTACGAGCGCGAGGTGGAGGAGTTCCTGCGCTGGAGCCGCCACGTAGGCGAGAGCAGCCGCGGAGAGGACTCGCCCGACGGCGTCGGGGCCGACCGCGACCCGCTCGGCATCTAGCCCGGGAAGCCGCGCCAAAACGGCAAGCGACGCTGCAGGCTCGCGCGGCCGTCTTTCTACAATTCACGGCACGTTCGGCAGGTGAACCGGTAACGCCAGGCGAACGTAGGGGTACAGGACTCTTCCAATGGGACGCAAGGCACTGATAGCGGTTATCGCCCTTCTCTTCCTGCTCATCGCGGGAGCCGTCGGCGTGTACGCGTACGACGACTCGAAGAAGGACGAGATCGCCGAGGGCGTGACGATCGCCGGGGTCGACGTCTCGGGCCTTTCCGAGGCCGAGGCGCGCAAGCAGGTCCACGCGGACGTGATCAAGCCGCTGGCGAAGCCCGTCACCGTCACCTACAACGGCAAGAAGTACATCCTCACGCCGGAGAAGCTCGACGTCAGCGCCGACATCGATTCGATGGTCGACCAGGCGTTCGAGGCCAGCCGTGAAGGTGGGCTGCCGACTCGTGTGTGGCGCTACGCCACGGGCGAGGAGGTGGATGAGAGCATCGAGCCGACCGTCTCCTACGACAAGGGCGCGATCGACGAGTTCGTCGCCATCATCGCCGGGGACGTCAACGAGGAGCCCGCGGACGCAGGCATCAACGCCGGGCCGTCCGGCATCAGCGTCTCCTCGGGCGAGAGCGGCCAGATGCTGCGCGCCGACGAGCTGCGGGAGCAGGTCTCCAAGGCGGTCGAGACCCCGGGCACGCGGACGCTCGCCGCCCAGGTCGAGAAGGTCAAGCCGGACATCACCCGGGCTGAGGTGGCCTCCCAGTATCCGACCTACATGATCGTCGACCGCTCGGCGTTCACGCTGTCTCTGTACGACCACCTGAAGCTCACGAAGACCTACACCGTGGCGATCGGCGCCGCCGGATTCGACACGCCGGCAGGCGAATACAGCATCCAGAACAAGGCCGTGGACCCGGATTGGAACGTCCCCGACTCCGATTGGGCCGGCGACCTCGCCGGAACCGTCGTTCCGGGCGGTTCGCCCGAGAACCCGCTCAAGGCCCGCTGGATGGGCATCTTCGACGGCGCCGGCATCCATGGCACCGACGACGTGGCCTCGCTTGGAAGCGCCGCCTCGCATGGTTGCGTGCGCATGGCGGTGCCCGATGTGATCGACCTCTATGACCGGGTCGACGTCGGCACGCCTATCTACATCGGCTAGCGCTCCCCAGGGCGGGCCGGTGTGCGGACCGGGGGAGGCATGAGCACGTCGACGGCGAAGAAAGCGAACGTGACCGAGGTGGTTGAGATCGCGCCTGCCTGGGAGGCCGCGTTGATGCGCTTTCGGCGTGAGCTTGAGACGCGGAGCGTCTCGCCGAATACGTTGCGCGCGTATGGCGGCGATCTTGAGGAGCTGGCGGTTTGGGCGACCGCACGGGGGCTCGATCCGGCCACCCTTGCCTACCGCGACCTTCGCTCCTATGCCGCGGCGCTCTCCCAGCGGGGGCTCGCGCGGGCGAGCGTCGCGCGCAAGATCACCGCGGTTCGGAGCTTCCATGGTCACCTCGTGCGGACCGGGGAGGCCGAGCAGAACCCGGCGGAGCTGCTGCCAACCCCAAAGGCCGAATCGAAGCTGCCGCGTGTCCTGGGCCCCGACGAGGTCGCGCAGCTGCTCGACCGGATCCCGGCAACGACTCCGCTGGAGGTGCGGGACCGCGCGATCTTCGAGCTCACCTATTCCTGCGGACTGCGGGCGGAGGAGGTCGTGAGCCTCGAGCTCGACAGCACCGACTTCGACGCCGAGACGCTTCGGATCCACGGCAAGGGCCAGAAGACGCGCATCGCGCCCGTCGGGGAGCCGGCGCAGCGCGCGCTGCGCCGGTACCTCGAGCGTGGGCGCCCCGCCCTAGAGGCCGCGGCGACCGAGACCGCCCTCTTCGTCTCGCGGCGTGGGCGGCGCCTATCTACCTCGGACGTCCGCCGGCGCCTGGGCAAGTGGGTCCAGGAGACTGCCACGGCGGGCAGTATCTCCCCGCATACCCTCCGCCATTCGTTCGCCACCCACCTGTTGGAGGGGGGCGCTGACCTCCGATCGATCCAGGAGCTGCTCGGCCATGCCAGCATTTCGACCACCCAGATCTACACCCGCGTCGAGCCAGGACGCCTCCGCAGTGAGTACGCACGAAGCCATCCACGGGCCTAGGGTGGGGTTGCTTCCCCCCCGCAGCCTCTAACGTTCGGTATCCGAGAGGCGCCACGTAATGGAGACGAACGTCAAGGCTGTGGAGCTGCGTGAGTTGTGGCTCCGCTACAAGCAGGATGATGACGAGACCGCGCGAGAGCGCCTCGTCGTCGCCTACTCGCCCTTGGTCAAGTTCATCGCCGGCCGCATGGCGTCCGGCCTGCCGTCTCACGTCGAGGAGTCCGATCTCATCTCCTACGGCCTGCTGGGACTGATCGGCGCCATCGAGCGCTACGACCCCGGGCGCGAGATCAAGTTCGAGACCTTCGCGGTGGCCCGCGTCAAGGGCGCGATCATCGACGAGCTGCGCTCGCTGGACTGGGTGCCCCGCTCGGTCCGCGCCCGCGCCAAGGAGGTCGAGCGCGCCCACGCCGATCTCGAGAGCAAGCTGGGCCGGGCGCCCACTGACGAGGAGATGGCCATCCGCCTGGAGATGACCGTGGAGGAGTTCCACGACGCCCTGCTCGAGATCGCGAACTCCTCGGTGCTGGCGCTGGACGACCTCTGGACCTTCGCCGACCCGGAGGGCGGGGGAGGCCAGATCTCGGTCCTCGACACGATCCAGGACCCCAACGCGATCGACCCGGAGGCCGAGGCCCATACCTCTGAGCTCAAGGACCGCCTGGCCGACGCGATCGAGTCGCTCCCCGAGCGCGAGCGGCTCGTGATCGCGCTCTATTACTACGAGAACCTCACCCTCCGCGAGATCGGCGAGGTCCTCGGGGTCACCGAGTCCCGCGTCTCGCAGCTCCACACCAAGGCGGTGCTGGGCTTGCGCTCACGATTCGGCTCGCAGCTGGCATCTGAATAGGTCTCCTGAATAGACTGCGCGGCTGATGCCGCACAAGGCGCCGGACAAGATTCGCAACGTCGCGCTGATTGGCCACAGGGGGAGCGGCAAGACGAGTCTCTGCGAGGCGCTCCTCTTCGAGGCCGGTGTGATCAATCGCCTAGGCCGCACCACCGACGGCTCGACGATGACCGACTTCGAGCCGGACGAGCACGAGCGCGAGATGTCGATCGACGCGACCGTGGCGTCCTTCGACTACCACGACCGCAAGATCAACCTGATCGACACGCCCGGCGACCCGTCGTTCGTCGCCGACACGCTCGGCGCCCTGCGCGTGGTCGACGCCGCGGTCGTTGTCGTGAACGCCGTGATGGGCGTGGAGGTCCACACCGACCGCCTCTGGCAGCGTGCGAGCAAGGAGGGGCTGGCCCGCCTCGTCTACGTGAACATGCTCGATCGCGAGCGCGCCGACTTCTTCCGCACGCTCGACTCGCTCAAGGAGGCCTTCGGCCCGCACGTCGTGGCCACCGAGATCCCGATCGGCGCCGAGCACGAGACGCGTGGCGTCGTCGACCTGATCGACATGAAGGCCTTCATCTACGACGGCGAGGGCCGCGGGGCCGCGGCCGAGGCGGAGATCCCGGAGGAGCTCGCCGAGCAGGCCGAGGAGTACCGCGAGAAGCTGATGGACGAGGTCGCCGAGAACTCCGACGAGTTGATGGAGCGCTACCTCGAGGGCGAGGAGATCTCCCACGAGGAGCTGGTGACGACGCTCAAGAAGGGCGTGACGGAGGGGCACCTGTTCCCGGTCACCTGCGGTATCGCGACCAAGAACCTGGGCACAAGCCGGCTGCTCGAGGCGATCATCGAGGACCTCCCCTCTCCCGCCATGCGCGGCGCCGTCAAGGCGCTCGACGGTGAGGGCGAGGAGATTGAGCTTGAGCCCGATCCGGATGGTGAGCTGGTCGCCTACGTCTTCAAGACCACGGCCGACCCCTACACCGGCCGGATCAACCTGCTGCGCGTCTACTCCGGCGTTCTGAGCTCGGACTCGCAGGTGATGAACGCGACGCGCTCGGAGAAGGAGCGCATCGGCCAGCTGGCCGTCCCGCAGGGCAAGGAGCACGAGAACGTTGACGCCCTCGGCGCCGGCGACATCGGCGCCGTCGCCAAGCTGCGTGAGACCCGCGCCGGGGACGTCCTCACCGACGCCAAGGGGCAGAAGCTTCGCTTCCCGGCCCTCGACCTGCCAGCGCCGGTGATGGCGTTCGCCTACGAGGCCAAGACGAAGGGCGACGAGGAGAAGGCGGCGACCGCGATCCGCCGCCTCGAGGAGGAGGACCCGACCCTCGACGTCCACCGCGACCCGCAGACAGGCGAGCAGATCATCGCCGGCCTGACGCAGGTACACGTCGAGGTGATCGTCGACCGCATGAAGCGCCGTTTCGGCGCCGAGATCGAGCTCCACCCGCCGCAGGTGCCCTACCTGGAGTCGATCCGCCGGGCTGCGAAGGCCCACGGGCGCTACAAGAAGCAGACCGGCGGGCGCGGCCAGTTCGGCGACTGCCACATCGAGATCGAGCCGGGCGAGCCGGGCGCCGGCCTCGAGTTCATCAACGCGATCAAGGGCGGCGTCATCCCGGGCGGCTTCATCCCGGCGGTCGAGAAGGGGATCGTCGAGGCGATGGCCAAGGGCGTCGTCGCCGGCTATCCGATGAAGGACCTGCGCGTACGCCTCTACGACGGCCAGTACCACACGGTCGACTCCTCCGAGAACGCGTTCAAGGTCGCGGGCTCGATGGCCTTCAAGAAGGCCGCGGCCGAGGCAGACGCCTACCTGCTCGAGCCGATCGTGCAGCTCACGATCTTGGTGCCCGAGGACGCGGTCGGCGACGTGATCGGGGACCTCAATTCACGGCGCGGTCACCCATCCGGGATGGAGCCGAAGGGCGCGCTCACGGAGATCGTCGCCGAGGTTCCGATGGCCGAGGTGCTCGACTACGCGCCCGACCTGCGGGCGATCACCGGCGGGCGTGGCGACTACACCATGGAGTTCGAGCGCTACCAGGAGCTTCCCTCGCACCTCGCCGAGAAGGTCATCGCCGCCGCGCAGGCAGGCGACGCCGCCCCGGCCAACGCCTAGCCCCGTCGAAGCCGTCCGCTAGGTTGCGGCCGTGCCCGAGCATCAGGCCCAGGACTACGACGCGTGCGCCATCTGCGGCCGCTCGATACTCCGCGGCGAGAACGCGGTCGAGTTCTCCACCCCCGATGGCGACACGGCGCTCGTGTGTCCGCTGTGCGGCGAGCAGGCGGAGTCGATCGGCTGGATCAGGACCGATCTGCTCACCGGCCCCCATCCGGGCCCGCCCAAGCGCCGCAGGGGCCTGCTGGGCCTGAGGCTGCGCGAGCGCTTCAAGAGCCAGAGCGAGCCGGACGGGGTGCCCGACGAAGCCGAGGAAGTCCCGGAGCCTGAGCCGGCGGCGCCGGAGCCCGACACGCCTGAGAACCGGCTGCGGCGTGCGGTCGAGCGCTTCAACCCGGGCTCAGAGCCGCGCCTGGTAGCGGGCCTCAACCGCTCGCTGGGTCCGGCGCGGGCAGCCGTACGCGAGCTTCAGGGTCCGCTGCGCGCCGAGATCACGATCGCGTGGGAGCTCTCCTGGTATCGCTGGGAGATCGGATTGAACGGCAGCGGCGAGCCCCGCCAGGTGGCAAAGGGCGCCGAGGTGGACGAGCTGGCCGACGACGAACTGGACTGGAACGCGACGATCGACGAGGAAGGGCGTCTGCGGTGGCCGGCCGGCTCGTAGTCAACGTCGACGGCGGCTCGCGCGGCAACCCCGGCCCGGCCGCGATCGGCGTCGTCGTCTCGGACGCCGACGGGCAGATCATCGACGAGCTCGGCGAGACGATCGGCGACGCCACCAACAACGTCGCCGAGTACCGCGCGCTGCTGCGCGGGATCGCTCGCGGACTCGAGCTCGGAGCGACGGAGCTCGAGCTGATCGGTGACTCGGAGCTCGTCGTCCGCCAGGTGCGCGGTGAGTACAAGGTCAAGGACTCGGGCCTGAAGCCGCTCCACGCCGAGGTGAAGGCCGCGCTGACCACGGTTCCGGCCTGGTCGATTCGCAACGTCCCCCGCGAGCAGAACGCCGAGGCGGACCGTTTGGTGAACGAGGCCCTGGACGCGGCCTGAGCTCCTTCTGCCGGTATCCTCAACCGCTCGCGCGGCTGTAGCTCAGTTGGCTAGAGCGTCTGCTTGCCATGCAGAAGGTCGTGGGTTCGAATCCCATCAGCCGCTTGGTCGAGCGTCCCTGTCAGGTCATGACGGGGGCGCTCTTTCTTTCGCGGGCCGATGAGTTTCACCGTCGCTGCACGTCTTAGACGTACGGCCCGCGGGTACTTCCTGCGCGACCGCCCGCTCCGATCACAACAGAGGAGGTCACAGTGCCCGACCACAACACCGGAACCCGCGAGGAATGGCAGAAAGCTCGGGACGAGCTCGCGAAGCTCGAGGCCGAGCACGCCGAGCTGAACGAGAAGGTCAAGGCGGAGCGGCGTGAGCTGCCCTGGGTCCCGGTCGAGAAGGAGTACGAGTTCGACACGGAGGACGGGAAGAAGTCCCTGGCCGAGCTCTTCGAGGGCCGCTCGCAGCTTCTCGCCTACAACATCATGTACGGGCCCGGACTACGAGAACGGCGCCTGTCCCGGCTGCACCAGCCTCGGGGACGAGTTCAGTGGCCCGCTGATCCACATGAACAAGCGCGACGTGACGTTCCTGTGCTTCTCGCGCGCGCCGATCGATCGCCTCTCCGCCTACAAGGAGCGCATGGGCTGGGAGTTTCCTTACGTCTCGACCTACGACACCGACTTCCCCTGGGACTTCGGTCTGGCGATGACCGAGGAGCAGGCGGAGGAGATCCCCGAGGTCAAGCAGATGATCGAGGATCCGCCCGAATGGCTTCAGGAGTGGGGCGAGCAGGTGGGTGCGGACCTGAAGGACGGCCTGCGCGAAGGTCCGGGCTACATCGCGTTCGCGCGAGACAACGGGACCATCTACCACACGTACACGGTGATGGCTCCGGACCCGTTCGTTGCGCCGCACTTCAACATGCTGCTCGAGCGGACGCCGAAGGCGCAGCCGGACGAGCCTCGATCCTGGCGCAAGGACGAGTACCCGGACTGATGATGCCCTGAGTCCGCCATGGCGGCAGCCCGATTACGGCACGTCTAGGCTTGGTCAGTGGAGCTACCGGACAGCGCCAAGCAGCTCATCCGCTCCGGCTCGCTCGGCCACCTCGCGACCGTCGGCAACGACGGCGCCCCGCAGGTGACCTGCGTCTGGGTGAAGGTCGACGGGGAGGACCTTCTCACCGCTCACCTCAACCCCCGGCAACAGAAGCTTCGGAACGTGCGCCGCGACCCGCGCGTCGCGTTCTCGTTCGAGGGCAAAGAGTTCCATCGGATGGGGATGCTCGAGCAGCTGGTCGTCTACGGGACGGCGACGATCGAGGAAGGGGGGGCGCCGGAGGTGCTCCAGGAACTCGCGCAGACCTACGTGGGCCCCGGCACCAAGTTCCCACCCATGGACGACCCTCCGCCCGGCGTGATCATGCGGACCACCGTCGAGCGGGTGACGGGCTTCGGCCCCTGGGCCGACTAGTCAGCCGCGGCCTTCGGCAGGCTCGAAACCGAACGGAGTCGATGAGCTTCACCCCTCAGCTGGAGCCGAGGAACCGCACCAGCTCGTCCGCGCAGCGCTCCGGCGCCGTCTCGAACACGAAGTGCCCGGCGCGGTCGATGGCGACCAGCTCGGCGCCGGGAATCTCTCGTTGGAAGCGCTTCGCGCCCCCCATCGGCGCGAACTTGTCTTCCGCGCCCCAGAGCAGGAGCGTCGGCACGCCCAGCTCGCCCAGCTTGCCGTCGTAGGGGGCCAGCTTCTCGAAGTCCATCGAGCGGTAGAACTCGAGCGTCGCCTCGCGCCCTCGCCCCTCGTCGAACGGGCGCCAGTAGGCGTCGATGTCCTCGCCGGAGAACTGCGCACCATCGGCGCGAAGCAGCGCGGCGAAGCCGTCCTTGTCAAGGGCGGCGATCAGGACTTCGCCCGAATCGCTGCGCATCGCCTCGGCCATGCCGTGCCACTTGCCGTCCGCGAAGAAGCCCGAGTCGCTGATCACCAGGGCCTCGACATGGGTGGGGTGCTCGCAGGCCCACGCGAGGCCGACAAACGCACCCCAGTCGTGGACGACCACCGCGACCCGCTCGAGGCCCAGCTCATCGCAGAACGCGCCGACGGCGTCGCGATTGCGCTCGAACGTCGCCGGCCCGGGATCCTCGGAGGCGCCGAGGCAGTAGAGGTCGGGCGCCACGCAGCGGCGCCCTGCTCCCGCTAGCGCCGCCATCGACCGCTCCCACATTCGCGAGCTCTCAGGGAAGCCATGGAGCAGGAGGACGGGGGTGTCGCTCGCCTCGCCCGCGGGCGCCGCCTCGCGATAAGTGAGCCCCGCGGCTTGCCTCAATTCGGCCACGAGCGAACCCTATCCGCCGCTAGCCTTGTCGCCCCGGCGCCTTGGCGGAGTGGTTACGCAGCGGCCTGCAAAGCCGTTTACACCGGTTCGATTCCGGTAGGCGCCTCTCTCGGAACCGCTTCAACAAGCGGTCCTGGGAGGCACGCCCGGCGGGCGTTGCCGAAACGTCTCCCGAATGTCTCCCGAACTGGCTCCTGGCGACCACTGCGCGGGTTGCGGTGGGGGTCAGCGCCCGACCCCAGGGGGCCTTGTCCACCACAAAAAGGCGACCGGCTTATCGGACCCCCTCGGACCAACATCCCAACCTCGGCATGTTTAGCGTCGTTCTTGGGGGTGAAACTGTGAGACATGCCTCACGTCGGCGTCCGCTTCAACGACCAGGACCTCGCGGCCCTCGACCGGGTCAGGGGCTTCCGCACTCGCTCCGACGCGATCCGGGCGTTGGTCCGCGACGCCGCGCGCCGCGCGGAGCCGGAGTCCAAGGCGATGGCAGAGCTCCAAGAGAAGCTGCGTGCAGCCCACGCCTCGGCGCGGGCCGAGAAGGAGCAACGCACCGACGAGCTAGTCCACCAGGCTCGGAAACTCAGCACCAGCGCGTAGCCCGTAGAGGGCTTGAACACTGCTTTTCGTCCAAGCCTGACGACGCACCGCCTACGTGACCCCAGAATTGGCCCGCATATGGGCACAAATTGGGGTCAGGCCTCAGCCCGAGTGCCTGCAAAGCCATTTACACCGGTTCGATTCCGGTAGGCGCCTCTGGAGAATCCGCTTATTGCGATCGAGTGAAGGGTTCTGCCGCCTCAGGCAGCCAAACCCTTCACTCAGGCGATCAGCCGCGGCAGCGTGAGCGACGTTTCGCCAAGTGCGCCGTGCGGCGCATCCGTAGTTCCCGGCATACCTGAGGTATGGTCGGTTCGTGAGGCCGTTCTGCGTATTCGCGGCGGTGGGCGTGCTTGTTGTCGCCGGGTGCGGTGGCGACGATTCCGGGTCCGAGGAGACCTCGACGACGACCTCCGCTGAGGAGGAGACCGCGTTGCCCGAGCCGATTCCGGCCGCGGATGCCGCGAACGTGGACATCGACGAACGCCTGGAGCGTGAAATCACCATCGACTCCGGGCCCGACCGGCTAGTGGAGGCCTTCGGCTCGCTCTGGGTAAAGCGAGACGACGGAAAGGTCATCCGCGTAGACCCCGACGCGGGCAAGGTCCTCGCCGAGATCGAGACCGTCCCCTTCAAGCAGCCCGTCTGCCAGGGGCTCGGCGTCAGCGACGACTCGATCTGGGAGTGCCCACGCAAGGGCACCGTTGTGCGGGTGGACCCCGAGAGCGACACCGTCGACGCGGAGGTCCAGATCGACAAGGTGCTCGATCAGACCAACCTCGTCACGGTGGACGACAGCCTGTGGGTGCTGACGAAGGAAGGCTCCGAGCTCACCCCGATCGACGCGCACACCAACAAGCCAGGTGATCCGATCGACCTCGGTGGTACGTGCACCGACCTGGCCGCCTCGGAGGACGAGATCTGGGTCACGTGCTATGTCGACAGCCGCGTTCTGCGCGTCGATCCCGCGGCCGGCAAGGTCGCCGCCGAGATCGATCTCGACCGCCCCCGTGCTATCGCGCTCGGCAAGGATCTCTGGGTCGGTTTCGATCTCGGCCTCGCGCAGCTCGACCCCGAGTCACTCGAGGTGGTCGCCATCTACGACGTCTTCCCGGGCGGCGGCGGGGCGATCTTCGCCGGCCCCGACGAGGTGTGGGTGCGGGAGGACGGTGGGCACTTCCTCGTTCGGATCGACCCGGTCGCCCATGAGGTCGTGGAGACGATCGACGCGCCGAAGCTGAAGAGCGGGGGAGACGTAATCGTCATCGACGACTCGGTTTGGGCAACGGCCTTCAACGACGAGGCGCTCGTCGAGTTGCAGGCGCCCTAGCGCGTCGCGGGCGTGATCGTGTCCCCGCCGCGCCCGAGCGCCCTGGGGTTGCGAAGCGGTTGGCCTGTGCAACGCTCAGAACGTGATCTCCTCAGCGCTCCCGGCCGGCTACGAGCTTCGCGACGGCCCCCCTTCGGTGCCCGACTACCTCACGCTGCGTGAGGCAGCGGGCCTGAGCTCGAAGCGACCGGATCAGGCGCTCGCGGCGGTGGCGGGTGCGTGGGCCGATGTCCACGTGGTCCACGACGGTGCGGAGACCGTAGGAATGGGCCGGGTGATCGGGGACGGCGGCTGGTACTTCCACGTCGTCGACATGGCGGTGCTCCCGGAACACCAGCGCCAGGGGCTCGGTGACGCGATCCTCACCGCGCTGCTGGCGCTCATCCGCGAGGGCGCCCCGCCGGGCGCCTGGGTGAGCCTCCTGGCGGATCCGCCCGGGCGTTCGCTTTACGCGCGCCACGGCTTCGCTGACACCGCCCCAGGGTCGATCGGCATGGCGCTCACCCTCGACTAGGGTGCGTGGCCATCGAGGGAAGGAGTCCGAGGTGAAGCTCGGAGTAGTGGGAGCCGGATTCATGGGCTCCGGGATCGCGGAGTCCGCCGCTCGCGCCGGCGTCGAGGTCACGCTGCACGAGCCCGAGGCGGCGGTGCTCGAGCGTGCGACCGCGCGCATCTCCAAGTCGGTCGCGGGCGCCGTGGAGGCCGGCAAGATGACGGCCTCAGAAGGTGAGGCGCTTCAGGGGCGGATCACGACCGAGACCGACTTCGAGGCGCTCGCCGACGCCGAGCTGGTCGTCGAGGCCGTGTTCGAGGACCCGAAGGTCAAGGGCCCGGTGTTCGAGCGCCTCGACGGCATGCTTGGCCCCGACGCGATCATCGCCTCCAACACGTCCTCGATCCCGATCGCCCAGCTCGCATCGTGGACCGAGCGCCCGGACCGCGTGCTCGGCCTGCACTTCTTCAGCCCCGTGCCGGTGATGAAGCTGGTTGAGATCGTCGTCGGCCTCGATACGGCGGACGGCACCGTCGAGCGTGCCGAAGAATTCGCCAGGACGATCGGCAAGCAGCCGATCCGCACCAAGGACCGCTCGGGCTTCATCGTGAACATGCTGCTCGTGCCCTATCTCATGGCCGCCGTGCGGATGTACGAGGAGGGGTTCGCCGAGCGGGAGGCGATCGACGAGGGGATGCGTCTGGGCTGCGGCCACCCGATGGGTCCGCTCACACTCTGTGACTTCATCGGGCTCGACGTGCTCTACGCGGTATGCGACTCGCTCTATGAGGAGTTCAAGCAGCCTGAGTACGCACCCCCGCCGCTGCTCAAGCGCATGGTCGTCTCCGGTCACCACGGCCGCAAGAGCGGCCGCGGCTTCTACGAGTACGAGGCCGCCTGAGAGAATTCCGTCCTGCGTGAACCCCGAGGAGAGAGCTGCCGCAGGGCGGGCGCTGCGGCGCCGCGTGCCGCGTTCGAGCCACGCGGAGTGGAAGCCGCCGTCGACGCGCCGCGACCCGCTCGAGATCCTGGCCGAGCAGGACAAGACCAGGGTCTCCGATCTGCTGCCGATCCGCTATGGCCGGATGGCGGACACGCCGTTCACGTTCCTGCGCGGCGCGGCGGCGCCGATGGCCTCCGACCTGGCCACAACCCCCATCACCGGCCTGCGGGTCCAGGCGTGCGGGGACGCACACATGTCCAACTTCGGGGGCTTCGCGTCGCCCGAACGAGACCTGGTATTCGATGTCAACGACTTCGACGAGACGCTGCCGGGGCCGTGGGAATGGGACGTCAAGCGCCTGGCCGCGAGCATCGCCGTGCTCGGCCGCGAGCGCGGCTTCGAGGCCACCAAACGGCGGGCGCTCGTGGTCGGGGTCGTTGGCGAGTATCGCCAGGCCTTGCGTCGCTTCGCGGAGATGCGGAACCTGGACGTCTGGTACGCGCACCTGGGAGAGGCGAGCTTCCGCCGGCGGTGGAAGGACGGGGAGTTGAGCGCCAAGGATCGCCGGGAGTTCCAGCGCGGCCTGGAGAAAGCCCGCCACAAGGACAGCCTGAAGGCGATGGCGCGACTCACCCACCGAGTCGACGGGGAGCTGCGGATCATCTGCGACCCCCCGCTGGTGGTCCCGATCGAAGACCTGCTCCCCGCGGCCGAGGTGGACACGGCCTACGAGCGGATGCGAGCCGCCCTCGGCGAGTACCGGCGCACGCTGCAGGGCAACCGGCGGCACCTGCTCAGCGGCTTCAGGCTGATCCACATCGCCCACAAGGTCGTGGGCGTCGGGTCGGTCGGCACCCGGGCGTGGATCCTGCTCCTCACCGGCCGCGACGAGGACGACCCACTGTTCCTCCAGGTCAAGGAGGCGAATGCGTCCGTGCTCGAGCCGCACGCGGGGCCGAGCCGCTTCTCCTCGCACGGCCGGCGGGTGATCGAAGGTCAGCGCCTCACCCAGATCGCCAGCGACATCCTGCTGGGCTGGTGCCGGATGGAGGGGGTCAGCGGGCGCATGCACCACTACTACGTCCGCCAGCTCTGGGACTGGAAGCACTCGGCGCATGTGGACGTCCTCTCACCGCGGCTGCTCGAGCACTACGGCGGGTGGTGCGGCCAGACCCTCGCGCACGCGCACGCGCGCAGCGGCGACCGGATCCAGCTCGCCTCGTATCTCGGAGGCGGGGCGGTCTTCGACGAGGCGATCGCTGACTTCGCCGAGGCCTACGCGGACCAGACCGAGGTCGACCACGCCGCTCTCGTCGACGCCATCGACGCCGGGCGTGTCGAGGCCCGGTCCGGAATCTGAGCGGCGGTAGCCGTTCGTGCGCCGCTAGGCTCTCGCGCCGATGAGCGACCTCTACGCGATCCCGCAGGAGATGGAGGACTTCCGGGCGACGATCCGCCAGATCGCACAGGAGCGGATCCGGCCCCGTGCGCCCGAGATCGACCGGACGGGGGAGTACCCCCGCGACATCCGCGAGCTCCTGGGCGAGCAGGACATCCTGGGCCTGCCCTTCGCCGAGGAGTACGGGGGGACGGGGACGGGGACGCTGATGCTGCAGATCGGCGTGGAGGAGATCGCACGCGAGTGCGCCTCCTCGGCGCTGATCCTGATGATTCAGGAGCTGGGCTCGCTCCCGATCGCGCTCTTCGGCACGGACGAGCAGAAGCAGAAGTGGTTTCCCCGCCTCGCCACCGGTGAGATCTCTCCCGCTTTCGCGCTGTCGGAGCCCGAGGCGGGCTCGGATCCCGCCGCGATGCGCACGACCGCGGTGCAGGATGGCGACGAGTGGGTCCTGAACGGGCAGAAGAACTGGATCACCAACGCCGGCATCGCCGATTACTACGTGGTGTTCGCCAAGACCGACCGCGAGAGCAACCGGATCACGGCGTTCATCGTCGAGGCCGACCGTGACGGCTTCGACCCCGGGAAGATGGAGCACAAGCTCGGGATCAAGGGCTCGCCGACCGGGCAGCCCTCATTCACCGACGTGCGGGTACCGGCCGAGAACGTGATCGGCGAACCGGGCCGTGGCCTTTCCGTGGCGCTCGGCACCCTTGAGCGCACACGCCTCGGCGCGGCGGCACAGGCCGTCGGCATCGCCCAGGGGGCAATCGACTACGCGGTCGACTACGCCAAGGAGCGGATCGCTTTCGGCAAACCGATCATTGAGCTCCAGGGCCTTCAGTTCAAGCTCGCCGACATGGAGACACGCACAGCGGCCGCCCGCGAGCTGCTCTACAAGGCGTGCGCGATGGTGGACCGCGGCGAGCCGGGCGTGGGCAAATGGACTTCGATGGCGAAGCTCTTCGCCTCTGACACCGCCATGGACGTGACCGTCGAGGCGGTTCAGGTGCTCGGCGGCTACGGCTACGTCAACGAGTACCCCGTCGAGCGGATGATGCGCGACGCGAAGATCACGCAGATCTACGAGGGGACAAACGAGATCCAGCGGGTAGTCATCGCCCGAGCGCTGGCGAAATCCTGAAGGAGCAGCCGCTTTGAGCAAGCACACGATCTTCAACCTGCGCAAGTCCGAGGACCTCGCGGCCAAGCACGGGTTCGGCGAGGCCCAGGAGGCCCGGTTTCCGTTCGCCGACCTGGATGCGGAGTCGACGGGCATCGGCCTTATCCGGGTCAAGCCCGGCCAGCGCCAGCCGTTCTCACACCGCCACGAGGAGGCGGAGGAGATCTACGTCGTCCTCTCTGGGTCCGGAAAGATCCGTCTGGACGATGAGGCGCACGACGTGAGCGAGATGGATGCGATCCGGATCGCCCCGTGGGTGATCCGCTCTCTCGCCGGAGGCGACGAGGGGATCGAGGTGCTCGTCTTCGGCCCCCGTCACGAGGGCGACGCGGAGACAATCCAGGACGATTTCGACGACTGGGGCGACTGAGTCTGAGCTAGCTTCCGGGGGGTGATGCTGCTCGCCGGCTTGGCCGGCCTGTTCCTGTTGCCGGAACCCTGGAACGTCGTCGCGGTCTGCCTCGCAGCTTTGATCGAGGTCGCCGAGGTCGCCTTCTGGCTCCGGTTCCTTCGCCGTTACCGCGTGCAGACCGGGGCGGAGGGCATGGTCGGAGAGCGCGCCGAGGTGCTCGAACCGGTCGGCGCCGAGGGCGGGAGGGTGCGCGTCTACGGGGAGATCTGGGCCGCACGATCGAGCTCGCCGCTTGCGGCGGGCGCGAAGGCGCGCGTCACAGGCGTGGATGGGCTGACCCTCACCCTCGAGCCGGAGGATCGGTGATCGGACCACGGAAAAGGGCCCCTGAAAAGGGGCCCCGTATCCGAAAGGACGTGCCACTGACGATAACAATCATCAGCCCGTCGGTCCTTCAAGTCTATGAGCCATATCGGCGGCTCTTCTGAAGACCTTAACACCCGAACCGCCGATTTGTTTCACTTGTCTTACCACGTGGTTCGCGTTTGGTACAGCAGAAACCTGCCGCAAAATGCGGGGTTTACCTCCTTGCTGAAATCCATTCAGGCTTGTTGTACACAATGGACAAGACGCCGTCGTGATCCGGGCACCGGCGTCTCGCGCGGCGGCGGGTTAGACTCACGCGTCCCAGGGCGCTTAGCTCAGTTGGGAGAGCGCCAGCTCGACAAGCTGGAGGTCACTGGTTCGAGCCCAGTAGCGCCCATGTCCCCGCCTAACAGCGGTTCGACCTATACCCGTGGCGGTATCTCGGGTTGCGGACGCGGTTGTGGCGGAGCTTGAAGCCGCGATCGGCCGTTCGCATGATGCCGCTGCGCCTCGGCTTGCCGCCGTAGTAGCCCTTCTGCTTGGTCCAGACGCAGTTGTTGCGAACCATGTTGTGGCGGCCGCTGGAGTCGGCCGACTCGACGTTGAAGCGAACGGTCGAGTTCGAGATGACGTTTCGCGCCACGACGTTGTTGTTGGAGTCGCCGCCGAACGCGACGCCCTGACCGTTGCCGTCGATCACGTTGCCGACGATCTTGCTTCCGTGGGCGTTCGGGTAGAGCTGAATGCCGCGGTCGGCGTTGTCGTGGATCACGTTCCTGTGGATGAACGCCCTCCTCGCCTGGTTGACGTAGATGCCATGGTCGTAGTTGGTCGCCGGCATCCGCCCGCAGTCGTGGATGCGGTTGTGCTCGATCCGGACCCGCTTCGGCACCGACGCCCCGGGTAACGGTCGATGACGATGCAGCTGGCGGTGTTCTGGTTGGTGATCGAACTGTGGGCGACGACCGCCCGCGAGGCGTAGATCACGGGCGAGAAGTCGTTTGAGATCAAGCGTGAGGTGGCTCAGCCTGGCTCGGCGCGCGCTGGGGTTGATGCGGACCTGCCCACCCTCGATGGTCGCCCGCCCGCCCGGTTGGCTTCTGAGAGTGACCCCCGGCCTCGAGAGCGTGACCCCGCCGGCGTGGACGCCGGGGCTCAGACAGCCGGTCTTGCCCTTCCGGAGGTGATCGACGAAGCGCTGCAGGCTCTTGCCGACTTCGAGTACGTCGTCGCAGGGCCCCTTCGAGCGTTTCGCCTGAGCATCCCGTCAGGCGCGGGGGCGGCCAGCATCATGATCCCGACCAATGCGGCAACCAGCAGTCTTCCTTGAATTCGCACCGGCACGGTCGTGTCCCCGATGACTAAGCGTAGCCGCGTACCCGGCGGGACATGTGCCCAAACCACCCGGCTCGGGTTATTGGGCGGCATCGCCGGGTAGACGCTTGCTCGCACACGGAAGTGCGGAAGGAGGTACGGACATGTACATCGGACTCGGAACTCTGCTCCTGATCATCATCCTCGTCGTGCTGCTCACCTAGAGCGGCACGATTGACGGCGGCGGGCCGCTCTATGCTCGCCGCCGATGCTCGCGACCTACGCGTCGGCCCTGTTGGTGCTGGCCGCCGCCGCGGCGGTCGGGCAGGCGGTATTTCGCCTCTGCGGGCGCGAGCGCTGGTCGTGGCTGGCGCCCGGCCGTTGGGCTGGCCGCGTTGCTCCCCGTCGCTTGGTGGTCGGTGCGGCTGCCGGGCGAGGCGGCCTCGGCCGCGATCGTCGTCGGCGCGCTGGCCCTCGCCTCCTGCGTCTACCTGCGCGGTGGCGTGGCCGGGCTGGGGGATGCGGCGCGGGTCGGGCTGCCGGTCGCGGCGCTCGCGCTAGTCGCGGCCTCGCTCCCCTTCTTGGTCGAGGGGCGCTTCGGGATCCTGGGAACCGGGCTCAACCCGGACATGTCCCAGCACCTTTTCGCGGCCGACCGGCTCGCCGACTCGGGGTCCGAGCGCCTGATCGCATCGGGCTATCCGCTCGGACCGCACGCGCTGGTCGTCGCCCTGAGCGCGCTTGGCCCGAACCTGGTGCAGGCGTTCGGCGGGGTGTCCGTGGCCACAGCGGTGATCGCGGCGCTGACGCCGCTGGGCCTGCTCGGAAACCTGGTGCAGTGGCGGCGAATCGTCACCGCGCTCCTCGTCGGGTTCGCCTACATGACGGCGTCCTACCTCACGCAGGGTGCCTTCAAGGAGACGATGCAGGCGCTCTTCCTGCTCGCGTTCGCAATCGGCCTCGGCGGCCTGGCGCGTGGTCGGCTGGCGGGCAAGGGGCTCGCGTCCGCTGTCCCCCTCGCGATGCTCGCGGTGGGATCCGCCTACTCCTACAGCTTCCCGGGCCTCGTCTGGCTCGTCGGGGCCGCTGGAGCCTGGGCGGTCGTGGAGGTGTGGGCCGCTGCGCGCGGCGGCGTCTGGCGGGCGAGGGCGATGCTGGAGCGAGCCATTCGCCCGGCGGCGGTTGCGGTGGGTGTCTTCGTTGTGGCCGTCGCGCCGGAGCTCGGCCGGATGGTCGACTTCGCAAAGTTCGAGACCTTCGACCCCGATGGGGCTGGGCTCGGCAACCTCTTCAACAGGATCTCACCGCTGGAGGCGCTCGGGATCTGGCCGTCGGGCGACTTCCGCGTCGAGCCCGGCGACGGTTTCGCGCCCGCGGCGCTCTTCTGGCTTGGCGCTGCCATTGCCGTTGCGGCCCTCGCTTTCGGCCTGTGGTGGTGGCTCAGGCGCGGCGAGCGTTCGGTGCCGGTAACCCTCGCCGTCGCCGGCGCGCTCGTGCTCTACGCGGCCGTCGCCGGCACGCCGTACCAGGAGGCGAAGGCCATCGCGCTCGCAGCGCCCCTCGCGATGCTGGTGAGCGCCAGGGCGCTCGCGATGGCCGCACCCAGCCTGCAGCAGGCGGTGCGGATCGTGCGCCGTCGCGGCATCGCGATGCTGTTTCCGCGCAGCGCGAGGCGTCGCGCGCGCCCGGCTGGGCGTGGGCGTCCTCGCGACCGCGTTTGCGGCGGCTGCGGGGGCCTCGACCGTGCTCGCGCTGGCTAACGGCCCCGTAGGCCCGAGCCGCTGGTCGCCGGACCTCCTCGAGCGCAAGCCGCTGCCCGGCCCGACGCTGGTGCTGGCGCCGGAGGACTTCCTCGCCGGCGAGCACGGGCGCGACTTCATCGTTTGGGAGCTTCGCGGCGGGGAGGTCTGCGTCGAGGTCGATCCCGGGCCGTCATCCGAGCCGCCGCCTCCCGGGATCGCCCAGGTGGTGGTGTATGGGCATTCGCCGCATGCGCCCTTCGAGGGGACCGACGCCGGCACGGACGTGGGCGCGTTCACGCTCTGGGGAATCCCCGAGCCCACGCCCGGCGAATCCGGTTGCCCGTTCATCGCGGACGGGGCCCGCGCGGACCCCTCCGGCTGATACTTGACTAGCGCTCGTCGAACTCGGCGATCGACGAGAACTCATCGCCGGCGACGGCCTCGCGGTATGCGGAGCGGACCGCGGGGGAGGAGTCCATGTGCAGGTCCGAGACCGAGCCGTTCCCGTTCTTCCAGCGCTCGTGCCAGTAGGCGAGGGCGCGGATCTCCGGCCAGTGCTCCTCGGCGACGAGGTGGGCCGCGTCTGAGATCCAGCGCGCCTTGCGGGCCTGCTGGGTCCGGCTGGGCGCCGCGGCGGCCCCGTACTCGAGCACGGCGAGCGGCTTGTCCGTGCCGAGTTCCCCGGTGAGGTCGTAGATGAAGTCGTCCATCCGCGAGTGGAAGCTCTCCCAGGGCTGGCCGGGCTTCTGAGGGCCGTAGTCGGAGAGCCCGATCCAGTCCACGTAGTCGTCGCCGGGGTAGTAGTTCCAGGCGTCGTTCCACTCCGCCTGCGGCCAGCCCCCGACGTCGACGTGGAAGAACCAGGTGATGTCGTCGGCGCCGGCTTCCCGGCAAAGGTCGATGATGTGGCGGTACGCGAGCTGGAAGCTCTCGGGCCCGTCGTAGAGCGCATTGTCACGCCAGCTGTAGCTGCCGGCACCGTTCCAGCGCCCGTTCCACGGGAACCAGAAACCGTTCACCTCCGTGCCGAACTCGGCGAGCAGCGGGATCCCGGTCGCGGCCGCGTCCTCGCACCATTCCGTGAGCTGGTCGTCCCAGTCACCCCGCGCGATCGAGCGCATGGAGAAGTTGGGATCGGCGCCCTGCCGGAAGCCCGAGCGGGCCATGAGGCGAATGAAGGGGACCGTTCCCTCCGAGTCGATGAGCTCGACGGCCCCGGTCGGGAACCGGATCTCGCCGTCGAACCAGTTGTTGGAGAAGTACGCCCAGGCGACGTCGCGGTTGGCGGCGTCCTCGAAGCGCTGGAGCCGGTCGCGCTCGACGTAGTCCTCGGGACCGCCGAAATCGGGGAATGCGGCGTGGTAGGCCTGGGCGTCCGTCGGCGGCACCAGGACGCACTCGCCGTCGGTCGGGTCACAGGTCTCGCCGCGCGCGGCGCCGCCCATCGTCGCGTTCGCCAGGCCTCCGGCGGTGAGGACCACCAGGGCCGCGGCCGCTATCGACTTCGGGTGCACACCCCCTGGATAGCATGGTCGGCCGATACCCGACGCACCGGCCGGGCGGCCGTACGCCACCATGCCGGGCGCCTCAGCGGCGGATGCCGGACACCGCACGGCCGGCTCGCGCCCACACCGAGCGGCCCAGCGACCTCCAGCGAGAAGGCGCCGCCCTGCTCAGTCGCTCGACCTCCTCGTCGGTGAGGCGGAGGGTGGCGGCTGCCACGTTGGCCTCGAGGTGCGCGACCGAGGACGTACCGGGGATCGGGATGATCGCCGGCGACAGGTGCAACAGCCAGGCGAGCGCCACCTGTGCCGTGGTCGCCGCTCGGGCCTTTGCCACGGCGGCCAGGGGCCCACCGGCGTCGTGAGCCCTCCCGCTGTCGAGGGGCGCCCATGCAAGCAGCGCCTGGCCGCGACGCTCACATGCCTCGACCACGGCGAGGGATTCCACCGAATACAGGTTGAGCCGGTTCTGCACCGCCGCGATGTCGGTGATGCGGGAGGCCTCCTCGAGCTGATCGACTCCCACGTTGGAGATGCCGATGAGGCCGATCTTTCCCTCCTGGCGCAGTTCCACAAGCGCCCCGATCGACTCCTCGTAGGGCACGGTCGGGATCGGGCCTGTGAAGTTGGTAGAGGTCGATCCGATCGATCCGCAGACGCCGCAGGCTCCCCTCGCACGCCGCCCGCAGATGCTCGGGTCGGCCGTCGGGCGCCCATCGGCCGGGCCCCGCGCGCGTCAGCCCACCCTTCGTCGCGATCACGAGCCCGCTCGGATAGGGGTGAAGTGCCTCGGCGATCAGGCGCTCGCTCACCTCGGGGCCGTACGAGTCCGCCGTGTCGATCAGGTTCACCCCCAGCTCGAGGGCGCGCCGCAGGACCGCCCTGCACTCGTCCGGGTCGGCGGGCTCCCCCCAGACGCCGGCGCCGGTGATCCGCATCGCGCCGAACCCGAGGCGGTTGACCTCGAGCTCCCCGCCGATCGCGATGGTCGGGGGAACGGTGCCCGAGCCGCCGGTTACGCCCATGCCGGGAAGCTAGCGAAGGCGCGCAGGCCTCAGCGTCCGCGCGGGGCACGTAGCATCGGGGTCCTGGCGATGGATGCACATGGCTGAGATGGGGCAAAACGGACCGGACCCCGACTTCGACCCGGCGGCATGCCTGGAGCGGCTCGCGCGAGGTACCGCCGGCGCGGTCAAGGACCTTGGGCGCCGTGGTGCCGTAGTGGCGATCTCCGGAGGGGTCGACTCCGGCGTGGTCGCCGGGATCTGCGTCCGGGCGCTCGGGCCCGAAGCGCGTCCTCTGCCTGCGGCTGCCCGAGCGCGACGTCGGCGACGCGTCCTCGGACCTCGGGCTCGAGCTGGCGGAGAGCTCGGGCCCGAAGGTCGAGCAGCCGATCACCGACGCGCTCGAGGCGCTCGGCTGCTACCGGCGGCGCGACGAGGCCATTCGCGAGGTGTTCCCCGACTACGAGCCGGCTGGCGGCACAAGCTGGTCCGCTCGCGCCGAGCGGGGGGATGATCGTCTTCTCGCTCGTGGTCGAGCGTCCCGACGGCGACCGAGGAGCAGCGCGGATGCCGCCCGGCGCCTATCGCAAGCTGCTGGCCGCGACGAACATGAAGCAGCGGACGCGCAAGCTGCTCGAGTACACCTGGGCCGACCGCCTCTGCTACGCGGTGGCCGGGACGCCCAACCTGCTCGAGTACGACCAGGGGTTCTTCGTCAAAGGCGGCGACGGGCTCGCCGACTTGAAGCCGATCGCGGGCCTCTACAAGGGGCAGGTCTACGCGCTCGCCCGCGAGCTCGGCCTGCCGGAGTCGATCGGCTGCCGCACGCCCGACGACCGACACGTTCAGCCTCCCGCAGACCCAGGAGGAGTTCTACTTCGGCCATCCCTACGAGCGGATGGACGTGCTGATGTGGGGCCACGACGAGGGATCGCTCGCGGCCGAGCTCGCGCCGCGGCGTCGGGCTCGACGGAGGAGGAGGTCGAGGCCGCCTACGCGCGAGATCGAACGCCGGCGGGTCGCGACCGAGTACCTCCACGCGCCCGCGGTGCTGCTCGACGCCGGGCGACTGACCGTGTGCGGGATCGCCGGCATCGTCCGGCCCGACGCCGGGCAGCCGGTCGACGAAGCGACGCTGCTGCGGATGGCCCGCGCGATCCGCCATCGCGGCCCCGACGGCTACGGCTCGTCGCTCGACCATGGCGCCGGCCTCGTCTCCGACCCGGCTGGCGATCTTCGACCTGCCCTGCGGCTGGCAGCCGCTGGAGCGGACGCCGGCGGCGGCCTGCTCGTCTACAACGGCGAGGTCTACAACCACCCCGAGCTCCGCGCCGAGCTGAGGGCGCGCGGCGAGCGTTCGAGACGACCAGCGACACCGAGGTGGTCCTGCGGCTGCTCGAGCGCGAGGGCCTGGCGGCCCTCGACCGCCTCAACGGCCAGTTCGCCTTCGCGTGGTGGCAGCCCGCGCGGCGCCGGCTGACGCTGGTCCGCGACCGCTTCGGCGTGCGCCCCCTCCACTACGCGCTGCTCGGCGACGGCACGCTCGTCTTCGGCTCCGAGGCGAAGGCGCTGTTCGCCTCGGGGAGGTCAGCCGCCCGCCCGACCTGGCCGGGATCGACGACGTGTTCACGCTCTGGGGCGCCGCGGCCGCCGCGGACGCGTGTTCCGCGGGCGTCCGCCAGCTGCCCCCGGGCGGGCTCGCTCGTCTGGGAGCGGGGGCGGTCGTCGAGGAGCGGCGCTGGTGGACGCCCGAGCTACGGGGCGGCCGGCGCCGGCGAGGTCGATCTCGAGGAGCTGCTCCGCGACAGCGTTCGGCTTCGCCTGCGCGCCGACGTCCCGGTTGGCACCTACCTCTCCGGCGGGCTCGACTCGAGCCTGATCACCGCGCTCGCCCAGCAGGAGACCGAGCGGCGACTTCGCACCTTCTCGGTCGCCTTCAGCGACCCCCGCTACGACGAGCGCGCCCACCAGGAGGAGGTCGCGCGGGCGATCGGGACCCGCCACCACGTGGTCGAGGCCGGCCGCGGCGAGATCGCCGAGGCCTTCCGGACGTGGTCCGCCACGCCGAGACGCCGCTGGTGCGGACCGCGCCGGTGCCGCTCTTCCTGCTCGCCGCGAGGTGCGCGCCAGCGACATCACCGTGGTCGCCACCGGCGAGGGCGCCGACGAGCTCTTCTGGGGCTACGACCTGTTCAAGGAGGTCGTCGCTGCGCGAGCTGAACGCGCGCGACCCGGAGCGCGCCGCGGGCTGCTCGAGGAGCTCTACGCCTACCTCGGCGCCGGCGGCGCGCGGCGCGGGCCCCGCGTTGCGCACGGTTCCTGCTCGAGACCGGGCGCCGGACGACCCGCTCGGCTCCCACCTGACCCGGGCCGACGGCGACCGCCGCCGTCAAGGCGCTTCTACCGGCCCGAGGTGCGCCGAGTCGGGGCCGGCGCCTCGCTCGAGCGCCTGCGCGCCGAGCTGCCCGCCGGCGCTCGGCCGCTGGAGCCCGCTCGAGCGCGCCGCCTGGCTCGAGGTGACGCACCCTGCTCGAGCCCTACCTGCTCGCGGCCCAGGGCGACCGGGTCGGCGATGGCGCACGGGGTGGAGGGCCGCTTCCCGTTCCTCGACCACCGCGTCTTCGCCCACGCGGCCGCGCTGCCGCCCGAGCGCAAGCTCGACGGCTGCGCGACAAGGTCGCGCTGCGCGAGCTGGCGGCCGACCTGCTCCCCGAGGGGATCGCCGCGCCGCCCAAGCAGCCCTACCGGGCGCCCGGAGGTCGCGCCGTTCTTCGGCCGCGGCGCGCCGGACTGGGTCGAGGAGTCGCTGTCGGCCGGCGCGCTCGCGGAGACGGGGATCTGGGACGCCGTACCGGGTGCGGGCCTCTCCGCCGCTGCCGGGCGGGCCGGGCCACCGGCATGCGCGAGGGCATGGCCCTGGTCGGCGATACTCTCGGCCCAGCTCTGGCACCGGGCTTCTTCGGTCGAGGGCGCCGAGCTACCCGGCCGAGACCGCCGAGCCGCGCGTCAGGATCGACCGCACGGCGGCGTCCGAACGAAGGGAGTGGCATGAGCGACGGAGACGGCGACGTGAAAGGAGCATGCGGGCGTTCGTCGAGGAGAACTTCCTTTATATGCACCCCGACCTCGAGCTCGGCACGACGACGACCTGCTGCGCGCTCGGGGTCGTCGACTCGCTCGGCTTCGTCGAGCTGGTCGAGGAGGTCCAGGCGCGCTACGGGATCACGATCGCCGACGTCGAGATCACCGAGGAGAACTTCGGCTCGATCGACGCGATCGCGGCGTTCGTCGACGCGCAAGCAGGCCGCCGGTTGAGCGTAAGGACCTCGCCGGCGACATGAGCTCAGGCCGCGCGCGATCCCGACCGCGTGGCGCTGATCGCCGGGGAGGAGAGCGTCACCTACGGCGAGCTGGCGGAGCG
>CAVSOA010000018.1:0-42824 GCA_963729505.1 uncultured Solirubrobacterales bacterium | reverse complement strand
GAGAGAGGATAGAGACAAAACAGAGAGGTCTAGGTTTATCACCACAAAGGATGGGTGTAGCGCCCCAACCTGAGATAACCATGACAGACTTCTACATGACGTCGAGGAACCAATCATTGAAGGCCGAGAACGAGAAAGGCTTGGTGGAGAGACCAAGTGTCCCTTGTCATATTAGCAACATGCAAGGGGGGAACCAAAGTTGAACAGGGAAAAGGGAGAAAACATCAGAAGCACGGATGGAAGATGATTGTATGTCCAGGTATTCTAACATTCAACAACTCCAAAGGTTCGGGCCCCCGAATCCATGGGATCCCGGACATTTCGAAGGAAGTGTATTGGAGCCGTGTGTGTCTGTTTCCCCTGTTTACAACTTAATGGCCCCTCGGGAGTTACTGCACCCGACTATAAAAAGCGGTCATGGCGAACGACTTTGGGAAACCAAAGCGCCAGACCGTCGGCGTAACAGCTACCAAGCTTTTTTGTGACGTTGGCTACCAAGGGGGTGGTTACCACCACCCCTGGATTTCGGGTTTGGTTTCACATATCATTTCTTGTAATACACCAATGGATTCAGCATTCAATTCTGTACAGAATGGTATATTTAGTTGTACATTATGTGAATGCACCTCGAAATTACATCATTTTTAACAAAGGAACCGATAATTAGCGATATTTTATATTATTGCGTACATTTTGTACTTTTTGGATAAACAAATATACGATTATGTGTGTTTTGAAACTGATCTGTGTATCCAAGATACACAAATACATACCTACACAATGTTGTTTATATACGTATAAATATGCATCCATACATATATATCGCCCTCGAGAAGATCGGAAAGTCGCCCGAGGACGTTGACCTCTGGGAGATCAACGAGGCGTTCGCCTCGGTCGGATCAACTCCGTGCGGATGCTGGGCGTGGACGACGAGAAGGTCAACGTGAACGGCGGCGCGATCGCGCTCGGGCATCCCATCGGCGCCTCGGGCGCTCGGATCACCGGCGCGCTCGTCCACGAGTTGCGCCGACGCGGCGGCGGCCTTGGTGTCGCGGCCATCTGCTCCGGCGGCGGACAGGGCGACGCGATCGTCCTGGAAGTCAACGGGGGTAGTCGCATGGCCGCGCGCGCGGCGGCTTTCTTCGATCTCGACAAGACCCTGATGGCCGGGTCGTCGGGAATGGTCTGGGCGCGCGTCTCCTACGACGCGGGCGGGATCTCGCGGCGGATGCTGGCCCGCTGGGCCGTGGATCACCTCCGCTATCGCCTCCGAGGCTCCAGCGACGAGGCGGCCGCCCAGGTCATGTCGGAGGTGCAGGAGCTGCTGCGCGGGACCTCGGCCCGCGAGCTCGAGCGGCTGGGCCCGTTGGTGCTGGCCGGGTGCTGCCACGGATCTACCCTGAGATGCTCGACGAGGTCCACGCCCACCAGGACGCGGGTCGCGCCACCTTCATCGTCTCGGCGGCGGGCGTGGAGCTGGTCGAGATGCTGGCGCGGGTCCTGGCGATGGAGGGCGGCATCGGGACCCGCTACGAGGTCGACGCCGAGGGACGCTTCACCGGCGAGCCCTGGACGGGCCGTTCATGTACGGGGAGGGCAAGGTCGAGGCGATGCGCCGGTACGCCGACGAGCACGACCTCGACCTCGCCGAGTCCTTCGCCTACTCCGACTCCGCCTCCGATCTGCCCATGCTGCGCGCCGTCGGCAACGCCGTGGTGGTGAACCCCGACGACGCGCTGCTGGGGGTCGCCCGGGCCGAGGGCTGGCGAGTGATGCGCTTCGAGAAGCTCGGGCGCAAGCTGGTCGTCGCCGGAGCGGCCGTGACGGCGCTCGCCGTGGGCGGGATCGGCAGCGTGCTCGCCTCCCGCAAGGACTCCTCGAATAGGGTCGGCGCCCGCCGTGGACGAGCAGCTCGCATTCGCCGGTAGCGCCCACCTCGCCGAGGTGCTGCGCTCCCGCGAGGTCTCCTCGCGGGAGCTGACGGAGCTCTATCTGGCCAGGATCGACCGCCTCGACCCCAAGCTGAATGCGTTCCTCTACGTGAGCGCCGACAAGGCGCTCGCGCAGGCCGACGAGGCCGACCGCCGGCTGGGAGCGGGGGAGGAGGCGCCGTTCCTCGGTGTCCCGATCGCGATCAAGGACATCGAGGACATCGAGGGTGAGCCGACCCGGCTGGGCACCGACGGGTTCGAGGGGACCGCGACCTCGGACTCGCCGATGGTCGCGAGCCTGCGCCATGCCGGGGCCGTCTTCCTCGGCAAGACGAACCTTCCCGAGCTGGCGGTCTGCGGGTTCACCGAGTCCAAGACCAACGGCATCACCCGCAATCCGTGGGACACCGACCGCACGCCGAGCGGGTCGAGCGGCGGGAGCGGCGCGGCGCTCGCCGCGGGGCTCTGCGCCGCCGCCTCGGCCTCCGACGGGGCAGGGTCGATCCGAAATCCCGCGGCCTTCTGCGGCCTCTTCGGCCTGAAGCCGCAGCGTGGGCGCATCCCCATGCGCCCGGCCGGGCACTGGCTTGGGATGTCCGTGACCGGCTGCGTCACGCGGACCGTCCTCGACACGGCGATCTGGTTCGACGCGACGATGGCCGCCGGCGGCGAGCCGGGCGCGCCCCCGCCTCCCGATCGCCCCTACGCCGAGGCGGCGGCGACGCCTCCCGGGAAGCTTCGCGTTGCCCTCTCGACCAAGCCCGCCCGCGCGGCGGCGCCGCCGATCGTCAGCGACGACGTCAAGCAGGCGGTGGCGGACGCGGGGGAACTGTTGCGCTCGCTGGGCCACGACGTGCGCCGCGAGGACCCGAGGTTCGGCCTCGCCGGGAACAACATCGTGCCTCGTTACCTGGGCGGGATCAACGAGGACGTCGAGGCCGTGCCCCATCCGGATCGCCTCGAGGCGAGGACGCGCGGGTTCGGCCGGCTCGGCTCGCTCTACCCGAAGCGGATGCTCGAGTCGGCCGTCAACGCGGGGGAGAAGGATGCGCGCAAGATCAACTCCATCTTCGACTCATTCGACGTCCTCATCACCCCGGTGGTGGGCGAGGTCGCGTTCCCGGTCCGCCGCTGGGAGGGCAGGGGGGCCTTCCGAACCCTGATGGGCATGAGCCGGACCTTCTGCTTCGCCCCGATCTGGAACCACACCGGCCAGCCTGCCGCCGCGATCCCGATGGGATTCACCGACGAGGGCCTGCCGCGCTCGGTCCAGATCGTGGCGCCGCCGAACCGCGAGGACCTGATCATCTCCCTCGCCGCCCAGATCGAGTCCGAGCAACCCTGGGCGGACCACCGCCCCCCGGTCTCCTAGCCGCTTTTCGTCCAAAGCGATCAATTTCAGGCGGGCTGTCGCATTGCCCGATAGACAGGCTGTGATCTCTCGTTCAGGGTTGTCCGGCGATCGCTAAGCGTCGTCTACATGACCCATGCTGCCGTCTTCGTCGGCGGTCTCGGACTCGCCGTGGGACTCGGACGCCCAGCGTGGTGTCGGCCTGCTTCGAGTCGGATTGACGTCTGGCGTCTCGCGAATTTCGTCGAGGATGCGACGCGAGGGGCGACGCTTTATCCTCGGGCAACGAGGAGTGGCGCGGCCTCCTAGGCGAAAACCCGGTCTGGCGTTCGAGCGATAAATGGCGCCGCCGTCGAGCGGCTTTCTGCTCGTCGGGCTCTTCGTGTTCGTTGACTACCTGCTGGTCGCGATCACGATTGCCGCCGACCTAACCATCCTCGGCAGGCTCGTCCCTCGGACTAGGCGGCGGGGCTGGTGCTTGCAATCACGGCGACGGAAATCGCCGATCGCATTGAGGCCAACCCAGGCACGCCTTGGTGTCTGCAGATCGGCTAATCGTCTTGACGGTCGGAGTTTGGCTAATCGCCGGGGTGATCGGCTCCATCGTCTTCTTCGCCCAGCAGGCGCTGGGCTCGTAGCCCGCGATCTATCGCGTCTCCGGATCTAGCCGCTTTTCGTCCAAAGCGCTACCGACGCACCGCCTACGTGACCCCAGAATTGGCCCGCATATGGGCACAAATTGGGGTCACCTCCTCCCGCACCCGGTCTCGTTTGCGTCCCATCCGAAGCAGAATGATGTGCGGGCCTGGCGCTTACTACCCGTCCGCCAGGCGCTCGGCGAGCCATAGGTCCCACAGCCAGTGGGCGTTCTCGTGGCCCCTGCGCTTGACCTCGATGCGGTCGTCCTTCTGGGTGGCCTCGACGTCCGTCCAGGTTCTCGGCTGAGCCGCGGGCGGCGTAGGCGAGGATCGCGTCGCCGGTGAGCGGCAGGTCGCTCGACTCGCCTTCGACTCGGGTGCGTGATCCGTGGGCATCCAGCGCTGACCACCACGGCACGGCCGTTTCGCTCGCCCACGAGCTCGGCGCCGTTTTGCGTGAGCCCCAGCGGCGCGAGCGCCGCTTGTGAGTTCCGCCGAGCCCAGCCAAGGATCGCCGGGACGGCGGCCGCCCACACGACGACGATCCCCACCATCGCGTAGATGGTGATTCGGGTGTTGCCCACGTCGAGGCCCTCCTGCCACATCACCGAGAGACCGAGGCCGGTGACGATGATCCCGAGCACCAGATATGCCTGCACCAGCCGGCGAGACGATCCGATCGATGCCGCGGTGAGACGCGCGCCCCACTCCCCCCGTTCCTCCAGGCTGAGCTCGCGAAGGAGGGCGTCGAGCTCGGGGTCCGGCTTCGCCCGGGTGCGCCAGAGCGAGTAGCCGAAGACGAGCCCGAAGAACACGGTGCCGCCGGCCGCGAAGCCGATCAGGGTGGGCGCGGGATCGGTCGGATCGTCGGCGAGGACGCCGGGGATCACCCCGGCCGCGATCCAGAGTGCGATCCCCGTGAGGCACAGGACCATCCAGCGCTTGCTCGCGCTCATCGCGGCGAATCTATCCGTGGACCCCGCTCGAGGAGCGGCGGGTGCCCCATCTATCCTTTCCGCCATGGCGATCGAGCCCGACGCCCGCCGGCGCGCGCACCAGTGGAGGGAAGAGGCGTACTCGGAGAAGCCCGAGCGCGACGCCCTGTTCGAGACCATCTCCGGCCAGCCGGTCGAACCGCTCTACACCGCCGAGGATCTCGACGGCTGGGACGCCGACCGCGACCTCGGCCACCCCGGCGAGTTTCCCTACACGCGCGGCGTGTACCCCTCGATGTACCGCGGGCGCCTGTGGACGATGCGCCAGTTCGCCGGCTTCGGCACGGTCGAGGAGACCAACGAGCGCTTCCGCTACCTGCTCGACCACGGCCAGACCGGGCTCTCCACGGCATTCGACATGCCGACGCTGATGGGCCTCGACTCCGATCACGCCCGCTCCCTCGGTGAGGTGGGAGTGGAGGGCGTGGCGCTCGACACGGTCGACGACATGGAGACCCTGTTCGACGGGATCCCGCTTGACGAGGTCACGGTCTCGATGACGATCAACGCCCCCGCCGCGATCCTCCTGGCGTTCTACGTCGTCGCAGCCGAGGAGAACGGGCATCACGCCCGACCGCCTCGGCGGCACGATCCAGACCGACATCCTCAAGGAGTACATCGCCCAGAAGGAGTGGTGCTTCCCGATCGACCCGGCGATGCGCCTGGTCACCGACATGATCGAGTGGTGCTCGACCGAGATGCCCCGCTGGCACCCGATCTCGATCTCCGGCTACCACATCCGCGAGGCCGGATCGACCGCGCAGCAGGAGCTCGCGTTCACGCTGAAGGACGGATTCACCTACGTCGAGCGGGCGATCGAGCGCGGCCTCGACGTCGACGATTTCGCGCCGCGCCTGAGCTTCTTCTTCAACGCCCACCTCGACTTCTTCGAGGAGATCGCCAAGTACCGCGCCGCCCGCCGGATCTGGGCGACCGAGCTGCGCGACACCTACGGCGCGACCACGCCCGAGGCGATGCGGATGCGCTTCCACACCCAGACCGCCGGCGTCTCGCTGACCGCCCAGCAGCCGCTGGTGAACATCGTCCGCACGACGATCGAGGCGCTCGCCGGCGTGCTCGGCGGCACCCAGTCGCTGCACACCAACTCCTACGACGAGGCGCTCGCGCTGCCCACCGAGGAGGCCGTGCGGCTCGCGCTGCGCACCCAGCAGGTGATCGCCCACGAGACCGGCGTCACGAACACGATCGACCCGCTCGGCGGCGCCTACTTCGTCGAGAAGCTCACCGACGAGATGGAGGCGGCCGCCCGCGAGTACTTCGCCCGCATCGACGAGCTCGGCGGCATGGTCGAGGCGGTCAAGCGCGGCTATCCCGCAGCGCGAGATCGCCGACGCCGCGTTCCGCTACCAGCACGAGGTCGACCAGCGCAAGCGGATCGTCGTCGGCGTCAACGAGTACAAGGTGGACGACGACGAGCAGATCCCCACGCTCAAGATCGACCCCGAGATGGAGCGCAAGCAGGCGGCGCGCCTCGAGGCGACCAAGGCCGCCCGCGACTCCGCCGCGGTCGAGGCAGCGCTGGCCGCGCTCAAGGCGGCCGCCGCGAACGACGGCGAGAACCTGATGCCGCACTTCCTCGACCGCGGCGCGGGCCCGCGCCTCGGAGGGCGAGATGGTCGCCGCCCTCCAGGAGGTCTTCGGGACCTTCACCGAGCAGCCGGTCTTCTAGCCCGTTTTCCGGCCGTCGGCCGCGGGTATCTCGACGCCGCATGGCTGATCTCAAGGTCGTGCCAAGCGAGGTCGACGGCTGGGACGTCGTCAACGCCGAGGACGGCGTCGCCGTCACCGAACCACCCCGACCCGCGAGGCCGCCGAGGAGGCCGCGCACATGCGGGCCCAGGAGGACTCGATCAGCGAGGACTCGCGAGGGCGAGGTCATCGTCGATCCCGAGCACTCGCACGGCATCGACGACGACCAGCGGGCGTCAAGGCCGCGTTCTTCTCGCTCGGCGGCCTGCTGGTCGTCGTGCGCTGCTGGCCATCGTCATCGCGCTGATCGCCGCGCTCACCGGCTTCGGCTCCTAGCCGAGCGCTCTACGCTTCCCGCTCAGATGAGCGAGGAAGCCGGCGAAGAAGATCCGCGTCGTCGTGGCCAAGCCCGGCCTCGACGGGCACGACCGTGGCGCCAAGATCATCGCTCGCGCCCTCCGCGACGCCGGCATGGAGGTCATCTACACGGGCCTTCACCAGACGCCCGAGCAGATCGCCGCGACGGTGATCCAGGAGGACGCCGACGCGGTCGGCCTCTCGATCCTCTCCGGCGCGCACATGACGCTCGTGCCGCGCGTGGTCGAGCTGCTGAAGGAGCAGGGCGCCGAGGACGTCGTGCTCACGGTGGGGGGGACGATCCCCAACGACGACATCCCGCGAGCTCAAGAAGCTCGGCGTCGACGAGATCTTCACGCCCGGGCTCGCCGACCGACGACATCGTCGAGTTCATCCGCGGCGCCGTCGGCCAGGGCGCCTCGGCCTAGCTCGGCTCGGCCGCTCGGCTACTGCGGCGGGCGCTTGCAGATCGCGTTCGCGACACTCGATCGCTCTGCGTGTGCAGGTTCTGTGCCTTGACCAGCCACCCGTCGTCGGGGACCTTGTTCGCGTCGTCCTTCGAGTCCCAGGCTTGCGTGCTGCAGGGCCCGGAGACGTAGCCGACCACGTCTTCGCGCTTCGCGGACCAGCCGCCGGAGACGACAGCCTCAGTGGCTTGCATTCCGCGATCGCCTTGCCGGTCTCCTCGGCGCCGACGCGGACCCGGGCGAGTTCCCGGTGCTTCACGTCGAGGTCGCTGCAGATCGCGTAGGCGTCCCAGAGGGTGTCGTTCATCGTCGTGTTGTGAGCCGGGGTGATCCAGCCCAGGGGCGTGCTCGGCGGTAGGCGCGGGAAGCTGCCGATGGTCCGAATGCCTCCGCCGGTGGCCCCGCCGCCTCCCGCCGATCGGCTCGAGCTCCGGCTCGCAGCTCGCGGAGGCGAACAGGACGGTGTTCTCCGTAAGCGCCGATTGGTTGTTCTCGTATGAGGGCACGAACCCGGCGCAGACCGCGTACGCCTTCAGCGTCCGAACTCCCTGCGTCGTGTTGCCCTCCGCTTGCCACGCCGAGGGCGGCACGGGATAGGTCTCGTTCAGGGTCGATTGCGGTGCCGGGCCCGCCATCGACCCGCCGCCGCCCAGATCTGGGCGTCGCCGTCGCAGTTCGCGGGCTGGGTCGTCTGAGTGGCCACGCCGAGGTACTTGGCGCGCATGTACTCGAGGCCCTTGGACTTGCCGAGGCTCTCGGTCGGGCCGGGGGTGCCTGCATTCGCCGCCGGTGCGATCGCGAGGGCCAGCGACGCCCACCAATCCCATCATGACCCTGCTCATCGGCAACAGCGTAGAACGCAGTGTCAACGGGCACCCGATTGACTAGTCAGTCAAACGTGTGTTCGGACCAGTTATGATCCCCGGCCGCTGGGTAACCGCAAGCACCTCTCCCGGCTCGAAACGCACCCACCGCGCCAGCCCAAGGAGGCTCGACTTGAAGATCTGTTGCCTCGTCAAAGAGGTTCCAGACGCCGCCGTACAGAAGCGGATCGACCCGAATACCAAGCGGCTCGATCGCTCCGGCGAGAAGAACCTGAACCCGTTCGACACCCATGGCATCGAGGCCGCGATGCAGATCCGCGAGGGCGGCAACGCCGACGTGGACGAGATCGTCGCCGTGACCATGGGCCCCGAGAGCGCAGTCCGCGCGCTCCACAAGGCCGTCGCGCTCGGCGCCGACCGCTCGGTGCACCTCACCGACGGCGGCCTCGAGGGCTCCGACGTCTGCGCCACGGGCTACGCCCTCGCCAAGCTGCTCGAGTCCGAGAGCCCCGACCTGGTGCTCCTCGGCCAGCAGTCCGATGACGGCGAGTGCTACACGATCGGCGCCGTCGTGGCCGACCACCTGAAGATGCCGTCGCTGACGCAGGTGATCAAGATGGACGTCGCCGACGGCAAGCTCACCTGCCAGCGGCAGGCGGAGTACGGATACGACACCGTCGAGGTCGACCTCCCCGCGGTGATCAGCGTCGGCGACGCGATCAACGAGCCGCGCTACCCGTCGCTGAAGGCGATCATGGGCGCGAAGAAGAAGCCGCTCGACACGAAGGCCAACGGCGACGTCGGCATCGAGGCCGACCGGGTCGGCGAGGCCGGATCCAAGACCGCGGTCCTCGCGATCAACCCGCCCGCCGAGAAGCAGGCCGGCGAGATCATCGAGGACGAGGACACCAACGAGACGGTCGAGAAGATCGTCGCCTGGCTGGACGAAAGGAAGCTGATCTAGATGGCTGGCATTCTCGTCTACGCCCTCCACTCCGACGAGGGCGAGTTCAACAACAACTCTCTGGGCGCGATCACCGAGGCCGCGAGGCTGGCCGGCGAGATCGGCGGCGAGGCGGCGGCGCTGGTCGTCGGCGACGTCGACGACGCCGCGGCCGCGGGCCTCGGCAAGTACGGCGCGGCCAAGGTCTACCGGGCCAAGTCCGTGCCGGAGGGCCTCGCGCAGCCGATCGTCGACGCGATGGCCAAGGTCATCTCCGAGAACGACTACGGCTACGCCCTCTTCGGCGGCGGCCTGCTCGGCTTCGAGATCGGCGCCGGCCTCACCGCCCGCCTCGGGCGCCGGCGTGACGATGGAGGTGACCGCGGTCAAGGCCGACGGAGGCAAGCTCGTCGCCGAGCGCCCGGTGCTGCAGGACTCGGCGATCGTCGACGTCGGCTACGTCTCCGAGCCCGGCCGTGATCATCGGGCGCCTGAACGCGTTCGACGCGAAGGAGAACGGCTCCGGGCGACGCCGAGGTCGTCGACGTCGAGGTCGAGCTGTCCGAGTTCTCGACCAAGGCGCGGATGGTCACCCGCGGCGAGTCGGGCGACGAGGGCGGCGTCGACATCACCGAGGCCGACATCCTCGTCGGCAGCGGCCGTGGGTTCGGCGGCGAGGAGAACCTCTCCGTGGCCCGCGATCTGGCCGCGGCCGCTTGGCGGCGAGGTCGCCGCGACCCGCGCGATCGTCGACGCGGGCTGGATCCCCTACGCCACCCAGATCGGGCAGACGGGCAAGACCGTCGCCCCGAAGCTGTACCTGGGCGCCGGCGTCTCCGGGGCGATCCAGCACAAGGTCGGCATGCAGAACTCCGAGAACATCCTCGCGATCAACAAGGATCCGAACGCGCCGATCTTCGAGTACTGCGACCTCGGCGTAGTCGGTGATCTCCACAAGATCCTGCCGAAGCTGACCGAGGCCATTAAGGCCAAGAAGGGCGGCTAGCCAAGCCATGCCCGGGGTCGCGCCCGCGGAGTTCCCGCCTCCGGTAGAGCCCGACCGAGGAGTTCGTCGGGCCGCCCACGGATCCCGAGGACGAGCGGATCGAGGTCGGCGTCGCGATCGTCGGCGGCGGCCCGGCGGGGCTCGCCTGCGCGATCCGGATGATGCAGCTCCTCGAGGACGAGCCCGAGCTCGCCGAGTCGCTCGGCGAGGTCCCGGTCGCCGCTCGTCGAGAAGGGCAAGGCGACGGGGGCGCACACGCTCTCGGGCGCGAACATGCGCCCCTCGGCGATGCGGGAGCTGTTCCCGGACCTCGACCCCTCCGAGTGGCCGGTCTACCAGGAGGTCGAGAAGGACGCCGTCTATCTGCTGACCAAGCGGCACGCGCTGCCGCTGAAGCCGATGCCGCCCAACTTCCGCAACCACGGCAACTACGTCACCTCGATCGCGAAGCTCTCGCGCTTCCTGGGCGAGAAGGCCGAGGAGGCCGGCGTCTACCTGCTCACCGAGACGGCCGGCGACCAAGCTCCTCGTCGACGACCGGGTCGTCGTGGGCGTGCGCTCCGGCGACAAGGGGCGCGACCGCGAGGGCAACGAGCTCGGCAACTTCGAGCCCGGCTCGGACCTGATCGCGAAGGCGACCGTGCTCGCCGAGGGCACCGCCGGCCACCTCACCGGCGCCGCGCTCGACTACTTCGACCTCCACGGCCACCTGCCCGCAGCGGTGGGAGCTGGGCGTCAAAGAGGTCTGGAAGGTCGACGAAGCCGCTCGACAAGGTCATCCACACGATGGGCTGGCCGCTCCGCAAGCGCGCCAAGTGGAACGAGTTCGGCGGCAGCTTCATCTACCCGATGGGCGAGGACAAGATCTGCCTCGGCATGGTCTGCGGCCTCGACTACACCGATGCGACCTTCTCCGTCCACGACGCGCTCCAGCAGCTGAAGACCCACCCGTTCGTCAAGAACCTCCTCGAGGGCGGCGAGCGCGAGGCATGGGGCGCGAAGACGATCCCCTCCGGCGGCTACTGGTCGATGCCCCGCAAGCTCTCGGTCCCGGGCATGGTGATCGCGGGCGACTCGGCGACGATGGTGAACATCCCCGAGCTCAAGGGCATCCACTACGCGATGCACGCGGGGATGTACGCGGCCGAGGAGATCGTGGCGGCGCTGAAGCGCGACGAGGTCGATTTCTCCGCCTACGACGAGCGCGTCCGCAAGAGCGTCATCGGCAAGGACCTCTACAAGTGGCGCAACGGCCGTCAGCCGTTCTCGAAGGGCTTCTTCGTGGGCGGCGCGATCGCCAGCGCGATGACGATCACCCAGGGCTTCTTCCCCGGGGGGATGTGGAAGCAGGTCCCGGACTCCGAGGAGGAGATGGTCCTCGGCGGCGCCGGCGAGAACTACCCCAAGCCCGACGGCAAGCTCACCTTCGACAAGCTCAGCTCGGTCTTCGCCTCCGGCAACGCCACCCGCGACGACGCGCCAAACCACGTGCGGATCCAGAAGCACGTGCCGCGCGAGGTCGCCCAGACGTGGGTGTCGATGTGCCCGGCCCAGGTCTACGAGATCCCTGAGGACCAGCTCTCCAACGGGGCCGCCGAGGTCGACCTCAACGTCGTCCCGTCGAACTGCGTCCAGTGCGGCGCCATCACCGCCAAGGGCGGGCGCCTGACGCCCCCCGAGGGCGGCGACGGCCCCCTCTACACGGAGGTCTAGGGCGAACCCGGACCCCGGCTCACCCCGCACCGCCCGCGTCGTCCTGCGCGACGGGCGGGCGGCCATCGTCGGCCCGCTCGAGCCGACCGATCGCGAGCGCTACCTGGCGGGCCTGGAGGAGGCCAGCCCCGACTCCGCTCTTCAAGCGCTTCATGGCGCCCATCGTGCGCCTCTCCGAGTCGCAGATCCGCTACCTGACCGACGTCGATCACACCGACCACGAGGCGCTGATGGCGATCGACGAGGAGTCCGGCGTGGCGGTGGGCGTGGCCCGGTTCGTGCGGCTCGGCGAGGGCTCCGACGTCGCCGAGGCCGCGGTGATCGTGGTCGACCCCTGGCAGGGCGCCGGCCTGGGCAAGGCGCTCAGCGTGATGCTCGCCGAGCGCGCACGGGAGCTGGGCATCGCCCGCTTCGAGGCCACGCTGCTGATGGAGAACAGGGCGATGATGGGGCTGCTCGAGTCGCTGGGCCCGGTGCGGACCGTCGGCCGCGAGGGTTCCGCGGTGGTGGTCACGCTGGAGCTCCCGAGACGCCGGGATCGGCGACGGCATGGCCGGCGTGCTGCGCGTCGCGGCCACCGGCAACGTGGAGGTCGTCCCCGAGACGGCCGAGCTGGGCCTGCCGGCGACTAGGCCTGTCAGCGGGCGCGGCGGCGCTCGTCTCGCGCATGAAGCCGGCGATCTTCTCCGCGAGCGCCTCGGGCTGGTCGAGCGCGAGGAACGTCTTCGCGTCGTCGATCCACTCCAGGCGCGCGCCCGGGATCGCCTTCGCGAGCCGTTCGGCCTGGGCGGGCTTGAAGAAGCCGTCGTCGCGGCCCCAGGTGAGGAGGACCGGGATCTCGAGCTCCGAGAAGTGCTCCGCCGCCTCGAGCGTGTAGCGCTTGTTCATGTTCGCCGTGAGCCTGGTCGTGTCCCGCCGGATCGCCGGGTCCTTCAGAACCGGCTCGGTCCACGACGCCAGCAGCTCGTCCGGCAGCTTCGTCTTCGTGAACGGGCCGTACGCCGTCCGCCGGGCGAGGCCGAGGCGCATCGGCTGCCCCATCGCCCACATCGCGCCGGGGATTCGCGCCATCGGGGGCATCGTCTTGAAGATGCCCGGGGGGAAGTGCTCGTACGAGTCGCAGTTGGTGAGGACCAGGCGGGCGATCCGCTCCGGGTGGCGCGTGACGAGGATCTGCGACATCGCGCCGCCCGAGTCGTTGCCCACGATCGTCACGTTCTCGAGGTCAAGGGCCTCGAGGAAATCGGCGATCAGGCGCGCGACGCCGGTGGGGGTGAGGTCGGCGTCGGGCTTCATCGGCAAGCGGTGCGAGCCCATCGGCAGGTCGGGCAGGATGCAGCGGAAGTCGCCGCGGAGGCGCTCCGCCGGCCCGTCCCACAGGCGGCTGTCGACGAGGAAGCCGTGGACGAAGACGATCGGCTCGCCGGAGCCCATGTCGCGGTAGCGGATCGTCCCGTGGGCGAGGTCGACGGTCTTCGTTTCGGTGCTCATGGTGCATCTCCAGTTTGGCGCATACATACAGCCGGTATGTAACTGGAGGCGCTTTAGGCCGTCGCTAGACTCAGAGGCACGATGAAGACCGACATCCACCCCAATTACCAGCTCGCTCACGTGCGCTGCTCGTGTGGAAACGAGTTCTACACGCGCTCCACCGAGTCCGAGCTGCACGTGGAGATCTGCGCCGAGTGCCATCCGTTCTACACGGGCAAGCAGAAGCTGGTCGACACCGGTGGCCGCGTCGAGCGCTTCAAGCGCCGCCAGGCCAAGAGCAGCACCAAGAGCTAGACAGGGGCAGCTCGGGTGGGCGAGCCAGGGCTGAATCTCGCCGAGTCGAAGATGCCCGACGGCCTCCCGGTCGCCGGACGCGACGCGCCCGTCGGCGGACAGGCCGTCCTCGAGGGCGTGATGATGCGCGGCGTCTCGACGTGGGCCGTCGCGGTGCGAGCGCCGGGGCCCGACGGACCCGATGGACCGCCTGGCGAGATCGAGGTCACCTCCGAGCCGCTCGTCTCGTGGGCGAAGCGCCATCGGCTGCTGCGCCTGCCCGTGATCCGCGGCGTCGTCGCCCTCGGCGAGTCGCTCAAGATCGGGTTCCGCGCGATGGCGATCTCGGCGAACGCTCAGCAGGTGGCCGAGGAGGGGGAGCCCGAGCCGCCGCCGATCGGCGGCCTCACCTGGGGCCTGACGATCGCGGCGTCGCTCGCGATGGCGATCGGCCTGTTCTTCGTAGTCCCCGTGGGGCTCACGAGCCTGATCAAGGACGAGCTGGGCTCGGCGTTCCTGTTCTGGCTCGTCGAGGGGATCCTGCGGACCGCGATCTTCATCGGCTACATCGTCGCGATCAGCCGGCTGCCGGATCTGCGGCGGGTGTTCGAGTACCACGGCGCCGAGCACAAGACGATCTCCTGCTACGAGGCGAACGACCGCCTCACGCCGGCGCGGGCCGAGCGCTACTCGCGCCTGCACCCCCGCTGCGGGACGAGCTTCCTCCTGATCGTGATGGTGCTGGCGATCTTCGTGTTCGCGCCGATCGGCCTACCCGAGTGGTATTGGCTGGTCGCCTCGCGCGTCCTCGGGATCCCGCTGATCGCCGGCCTCTCCTACGAGGTCATCAAGTGGGCCGGCCGCCACCGCCGCCAGGCCTGGGTGCGCGCCCTGATGTGGCCGGGGCTAATGCTCCAGAACCTCACCACCCGCGAGCCCGACCGCGAGCAGCTCGCCGTCGCCATCGCCGCGCTCGAGGCCGTCCTGGCCGTCGAGAGCCACGATCCCGAGCCGGACGCCGAGAGGATCGAGATCGTCGCCTAGCCGCGGCGTTTCTCCTACCTCTGCCGAGCTACGCACCCGCCACTGGTGCGGTTCGTTCCGAGCGCGAATGTAATTGGCCGAAAGTCTCACATTTAGAGACCCATTCAGGGGGTTCTTTCGTCAGAGTCTTGACAAATAGCCCGAAATGTGAAATGGATTCGCACGTTCATGAGTTCGAGGAGGAGCGGCTCACTTGCTTCCCTGCGCGAGGGCAACCGGCGCCGGGTGATCGATGCACTGCGTGAGCGGGGCTCTGCCAGCAGGGCGGAGCTGGCCCGCATGACCGACCTCTCCCGCTCGACGGTCTCCTCGATCGTCGGCGATTTGATCGACGGCGGGCTCGCCCTCGAGCGCGACGGCCAGCCGGACGGCGATTCGCCCCATGCCGGCCGGCCCGGCGTGATGGTGGCGCTCGACAGCTCCGCAGGCCTTGCGGTGGCAGTCGACTTCGGCCATCGCCACCTGCGGGTCGCCGTCTCCGACCTCTCGCACACGGTTCTCGCGGAGACGTGGCGAGAGCTTGACGTCGACCATTCGGCCGATGACGGCCTCGACGCCGCTGCCGAGGACGTCGAACGCCGTCCTCGACGAAGCCGGCGTCGACCGCAGCCGGGTGATCGGCGCGGTCATGGGTCTCCCCGCGCCGATCACGCGCGCGTCGGGCACCGTCCAGGACTCGTCGATCCTGCCCGGGTGGGTCGGGGTCGACGCGATGGCCGAGGCCAGCGAGCGCCTCGGGATGCAGGTCGCGGTCGAGAACGATGCCAACCTCGGCGCCCTCGCCGAGCTCGTCTGGGGCGCGGCGAAGGGATACAGCGAGATCGCCTATCTCAAGGTCGCCTCGGGCATCGGTGGCGGTCTCATCTCCGACGGCCGCCTGACGCATGGGGTGGGCGGAACCGCGGGCGAGATCGGCCACACGGTCCTTGTCGTGGATGGCCCGGTGTGCCGTTGCGGGAACCGGGGCTGCCTGGAGACGCTCGCCTCCGCCCGCGCCGTCGCGAACGAGCTCAGCCTCAGCCGCCAGGAGCAGATCTCCACGCGCCGCCTCCTCGAGCTCTCCGAGTCGGGAGATCCCGCGGCCCAGCGGTTGATCCACGACGCGGGGCGGACGATCGGGGTCGCTGTGGCGAACCTCTGCAACCTCGTCAACCCCGAGTGCGTCGTGATCGGCGGCGACCTTGGCCTGCGGGCGACGTCCTCCTGGACCCGGTCCGGGAGATGGTCCAGCGCAACGCGATCCCGAGCGCCGCCGGGATACGGAGATCGTCGCGGGGGTGCTCGGCGAGCGGGCGGAGATGCTGGGGGCCCTGGCACTCGTGATGCGGGAGCCGGAGCGCTTCGCCGTGCCCGAGCTGGAGCGAGGCGGCATGATCTTGGCAACACCGACACCAAACCCACAACCCGAAGGGAGTAACCCATGAGGACGCAGACGCAGATGCGCTCGCTGCTCGTGGCCCTCGTCGCGCTGGTCGCAGCGCTGGCGATCGGCGCCTGCGGCAGCGACGACGACGACGGAGGCGACTCCGGCGGCGAGGACAGCTCGTCCGGAAGCGGCACCATCGCATTCCTGCTGCCGGAAACGCAGACGGCACGCTACGAGGCGCTCGACAAGCCGCTGTTCGAGGCGAAGGTCGCGGAGCTTTGCCCCGACTGCGAGGTCGACTACCAGAACGCCGATCAGGATCCGGCCAAGCAGCAGCAGCAGGTTGAGGCAGCGATCACCGAGGACGTCGACGTGATGGTCCTCGATCCGGTCGACTCGACCACGGCTGGCTCGCTTGCCGGCCAGGCGGCGGCGGCCGACATCCCGGTCATCTCCTATGACCGCCTGATCCTCGACACCGACGCACTCGACTACTACGTCGCGTTCGACAGCCTCGAGGTCGGCCGTCAGCAGGGCACGGCGCTCACCGAGCGGCTGGTCGAGGACGGCAACGACACCGGGCCGATCGTGAAGATCAACGGCGACCCGAAGGACAACAACGCCACCCTGTTCAGTCAGGGCTCCACCGAGGTGTTCGATGACGAAGGCGTCGAGGTCGCCGAGGAGTTCGACACGCCGGATTGGCTGCCCGAGAACGCTCAGCGCGAGATGGAGCAGGCGATCACGAAGGTCGGCGAGGACGAGATCAAGGGCGTCTACGCCGCCAACGACGGCACCGCAGGTGGTGCGATCGCGGCCATGAAGGCGGCCGGGATCGACCCGAACGAGGTCCCCGTCACCGGCCAGGACGCGGAGTTGACCGCCGTCCAGCGGATCATCGCCGGTGAGCAGTTCATGACCGTCTACAAGCCGATCCAGCCGCTCGCAGAGACGGCTGCCGAGCTGGCGGTGGCGGTCGCGAACGGTGAGGACCCGCCGGCCGACCTCGTCACGAGCGAGACCGACAACGGGACCGAGGAGGTGCCGACCGCGGTCATCGAGACGATCGCCGTCACGGCGGACAACGTCAACGACACGATCGTCGCCGACGACGTCTATCCGGTCGATGAGATCTGCGCCGGGCAGTACGCCAAGGCGTGCAAGGAGGCGGGCATCTGTAGGGCCCGCCCGGTTACCCTGACGCGCGAGGAGAGGTGAAGCCAATGAGCGAAACCACCGCAAGTGGCAACGCGCCTCTCTCTGAACCTCTCCTCGCGCTCAAGGGCTACTCGAAGAGCTTCGGCGCCGTCGAGGCGCTGAAGGACGTCGACCTCGAGGTCCGGCCCGGCGAGGTGCTGGGCCTCGTGGGCGACAACGGGGCCGGCAAGTCGACGCTGATCAAGGCGATCGCCGGCGTCCAGCCGGCCGACGAGGGGGAGACGCATTTCGCCGGCCAGTCGGTCTCGCTTGACTTCGCCCCAGGCCGCTACCGGCCCTCGGGATCGCGACCGTCTACCAGGACCTCGCGCTCTGCGAGAACCTCGACATCGTCGCCAACCTGTTCCTGGGCCAGGAGGTCGTCGACGGCGGCCCGCACGTGCTCGACGAGACCGCGATGGAGCAGAAGACGGAGGAGCTGCTCGCCTCGCTGGGCGTCACCACCATCCGCAGCGTGCGTACGGAGGTCGAGCGGCTCTCCGGCGGACAGCGCCAGGCGATCGCCATCGCCCGCTCGCTGCTGGGCGACCCCAAGCTGGTACTCCTGGACGAGCCGACCGCTGCGCTCGGTGTCGTCCAGACCAAGCACATCCTCGAGCTGATCGAGCGGCTGAGCGATCGAGGCCTTGGGGTGATCGTCATCTCCCACAACCTCGCCGACGTCTTCGCAGGTGGCCGACCGGGCCACCGTGCTGCGCCTCGGCCGGATCGCCGGCGACTACCGGATCGGCGACTCGAGCCAGGAGGAGATCGTCGCGGCGATCACCGGAGCCGAGTTCGGCAACGGCGAGCGGCCCGACCGAGGAGGCGCCGCTGTGAGCACCGCGGCCGAAGCGCCACCTGCCGAGGAGGCCGAGATCCGCGAGCGCATCTCGCCCGGGGGCGATGCTGCGGCGGCTCGCGCGCGGCGAGCTCGGCTCGATCCGGGTCCTCCTCGGGATCGCGGTCATCTGGACGATCTTCCAGATCGCGAACGACAAGTTCCTCTCCGCCATCAACCTCTCGAACCTCACGCTTCAGGTCGCCGCCGTCGCGACGATCTCGATCGGCGTGGTGCTGGTCCTCCTGCTCGGCGAGATCGACCTCTCGGTTGGCGCCGTGTCGGGCCTCGCCGCCTCGGTGATGGCGGTGCTGAGCGTGAAGGAGGGGCTCGCCCCGAGCTCGCCATCATCGCCGGGCTTCTCGTCGGCACCTCGATCGGCCTCTTCAACGGCTTCATGGTCACGACGTTCGGGATCCCGTCGTTCGTCGTGACGCTCGCGGGTCTGCTGGGCTGGCAGGGAGCGCAGCTCGCCGTGCTCGGCGACACCGGGTCGGTCAACCTGCCGCCCTCGATCATCACCGACCTGACGTCCACGTTCTTCGACCCGGCGGTGGGCTGGGCGCTGGGCGCCGCGGCGATCGCGGCCTACGCGGTCACCCTGCTTCATGCGCCGCCGCGGCCGGGTGGCAGCCGGTCTGGCCGCCGATCCGATGCCGGTGATCCTCGGGCGGATCGTGCTCGTGGGCGTGGCGATCGTCGCCGTCGATCGCGATCCTGAACGGCGCCCGCGGGGTACCGCTGGTGGTCCTGATCGTCGTCGTGCTCATGGTTCTCTTCACGTTCCTGACGGAGCGGACGCGATGGGGACGCCATGTATTCGCCGTCGGTGGCAACGAGGAGGCAGCGCGCCGGGCGGGCATCCGAGTGAACCGAATCAAGCTCTCGGTCTTCGCGCTGGCGTCGACGCTGGCGGCTGCAGGCGGGATTCTGGCCGCGTCGCGCCTCTTGTCCGTTAATCAGCAGTCGGGCTCGGGCGACGTGCTGCTGCTTGGCGATCGCCGGCCCGGTGATCGCGGGCACCTCCCTGTTCGGAGGGCGCGGGTACATCTGGTCGGCCTTCCTCGGCGCGATGGTGATCGGATCGATCTCCAACGGGATGGACCTGCTGGGCCTCGACTCCGACATCAAGTTCATGATCACCGGCGCCGTCCTGCTCCTCGCGGTGACGATCGACGCGGTGACCCGGCGCCAGCGCCAGACATCGAGCTGAGACGCGGGGCCCTCATCGGCTACGGGCTCGCGGGCTCGGTCTTCCACGCGCCCCTGATCGGCTCGACGCCGGGCCTGGCGTTGGACGTGATCGTGACGGCCGACCCCGAGCGCTCGGCCCGCGCCGCGGCCGATTGGCCCAAGGCCGAGGTTGTGGACACTGTCGAGGCGGTCTGGGGGCGCAGACGGAACCTGGACTTCGTGGTCGTGGCGACGCCCAACGACTCCCATGCCGCCCTCGCCACGCGGGGGCTGGAGGAGGGGCTGGCGGTGGTTGTCGACAAGCCCCTGGCGCCGACTGCGGCGCAGGCGCGCCGCGTGCTCGAGGCCGGCGCCTCGACCGGCGTCCCGCTCACCGTCTTTCACAACCGCCGATGGGACTCCGACTTCCTGACGCTGCGCCGGCTCATCTGGGACGGCGAGCTCGGCGAGGTCCGGCGCTTCGAGTCGCGGTTCGAGCGCTGGCGGCCGGAGGCCGATGCCGAGGCCTGGCGGTCGGCCAGGCCCCGGGAAGAGGGGGGCGGGGTGCTGCTCGACCTCGGCACGCATCTGGTCGACCAGGCCCTGGTGCTGTTCGGCCCGGCCGACGACGTCCACGGCGATGTGCACCGTCGCCGCGGCCTCCCGGGAGACGACGACGCGTTCGTCGAGATCAGGCACGGCTCCGGGGTCGTGAGCCATCTGTGGGCATCGACGGTCTCGCCGGCCCCGGGGCCACGCCTGCGCGTGCTCGGCAGCGCCGCGGCTTTCGTGGCCGAGCACGGCGACGGCCAGGAGGACGACCTACGGGCCGGCCTGCGCCCCAACGGCGACTGGGGCAAGGCGGCACCGGAGCGCTGGGGCATGCTCCTCGAGGGCGATGAAGCACGGGCGATCGAGCCCGAGCCCGGCGCATGGCCTGACTTCTACCGCCGGTTCGAGGCGATGCTCAGCGGCAAGGGCGAGCCGCCCGTCGACCCCCGCGATGCGCTTGCGGTCCTCGAGGTGCTCGACCGGATCACCGGCCGTTGAGCCTCGCAGCCACCGGCCCACGCGTCACACTACGGGCGTGATCGAGCAGCTCGTCGAGCAGATCGAAGGCCGGTTCGCGGAGCTCGAGCGGCAGATGTCGGACCCGGAGGTGATCTCCGACCGCGAGCGCTACGCCGAGGTCGGGCGCGAGTACCGCGAGCTGGAGTCGGCGCGCGAGCTGGCGCGCTCCTGGCGGACGCTCAACGACGACCTCGAGGGCGCGCGCGAGCTGCTCGAGGAGGGCGGGGAGGACGAGGAGCTACGGAAGGTCATGAGCGACGCACCCGGCCGCATCGCCGAGCTGGAGGAGGAGATCCGGCTCGCCATGGTCGAGCGCGACCCGAACGACTCCAAGAACGTGATCGTCGAGATCCGAGCGGGCACCGGGGGCGACGAGGCCGCGCTGTTCGCGGGCGACCTCTTCAAGATGCTCACCCGCTACGCGGAGGAGCGCGGCTTCACGACGGAGGTCCTCTCGCAGTCGCCGGCCGAGCACGGCGGATTCAAGGACGTCACCTTCGAGATCAAGGGCGAGGGCGCCTACTCCGTCTTCAAGTTCGAGGGGGGCACCCACCGCGTGCAGCGCGTGCCGAAGACCGAGTCGCAGGGGCGGATCCATACCTCCACCGCGACCGTGGCAGTGCTGCCCGAGGCCGAGGACGTGGAGGTCGATATCCACGACAACGACCTGCAGATCGATGTCTATCGCTCGTCGGGGCCCGGCGGCCAGTCGGTGAACACGACCGACTCGGCGGTGCGCATCACGCACAGGCCGACGGGGATCGTGGTCGCGATGCAGGACGAGAAGTCGCAGCTTCAGAACCGCGACAAGGCGATGCGCGTCCTGCGGGCACGGATCTACGAGCGCGCGCTCGAGGAGCAGATGGCCGAGATCTCGGCCGAGCGCCGCTCCCAGGTGGGGAGCGGGCAGCGCTCGGAGAAGATCCGCACCTACAACTTCCCGCAGGGCCGGGTGACGGACCACCGGATCAAGCTCACGGCGCACAACCTCGACGAGGTGCTTGGCGGCAACCTCAGCGAGTTCACGGACGCGCTGGCCTCCGAGGAGAAGCGGGCCCGGCTGGAGGCCCAGGCCACCGGCGCCTCCGGCTGATGCCGGCCGCCGCCGGCTCGGTCCGCGAGGCGCTCGAGGCGGCCACCGACGCGCTCGTCGCCGCGGGGTGCGAGTCACCCGCGGCTGGACGCAGAACTGCTCCTGGCCGAGGCGATCGACGGGGATCGGGCCCGCCTTGCGGCCGAGCCCGAAATGGCCGTTGATGCGACGCAGGCCCGGCGCTTCGGCGAGATGGTCCGCCGGCGGGTCGCCCGCGAGCCCGTCGCCTACATCCTCGGCCGCAAGGGCTTCCGCCACCTGGAGCGTGCACGTGGACAGGCGCGCGCTGATCCCGCGCCCGGAGACGGAGCTGCTCGTCGAGCTGGCCCTGGAGCTGCGCCCCGCACGTCGTGATCGACGTGGGCACCGGCTCGGGGGCGGTCGCGCTCGCGATCGCCCACGAGCTCACCGAGGCGAGCGTCGTCGGCACGGACGTCTCCCAGGCGACCCTGGATCTTGCCCGCGACAACGCCCGTGCGCTCGAGCTCGACGGCCGCGCTCGATTCCTCGAGGGCTCGTTGCCTCCCGGAGCGAACGCGGATCTGCTGGTGGCCAACCTCCCCTACGTCGCCGAGGCGGACTGGGCGCGGCTTGCAGCCTGAGATCACCAAGTGGGAGCCACGCGGCGCGCTGATCGCCGGCCCGACCGGGCTCGAGGCCATCGACCGCCTCCTCGGCGACGTGGCGCTCCACGAGGGACGCATCGCCGCGATCGGCCTGGAGGTCGGGGAGGGCCAGGCCGAGGCCGTCACCGAGCTGGTCCGACGCGCCGGTTTCGAGCGCACGGAGACGCGTCGCGACCTGGCCGGTCTCGAGCGGGTCGTGGTGGGCCTGCCGTGAGCGCCGTCGGCGAGTTCGAGGCCTGCATCCGCGCCGGCGGGGTGGCGCTGTTCGCGGCCGACACCCTCTACGGCCTGGCCTGCGATCCGTCGAACCCGGCGGCGATCGAGCGGATCCACGCGCTGAAGGGGCGCGACGACGGCAAGCCGTCGGCGGTGATGTTCTTCGCGCCGCTGGAGCTGCGCGAGGTGCTCTCGATGTCCGGGCCCGCCACCCGCGACGCGATCGGCGCCCTGCTCCCCGGGCCCGGTCACGATCGTGTTCGCGAACCCGCGCGGGCTCTACCCCCTGGCCTGCCGCCAGGAGCCGACGCGGCTGGGGGTCCGCCTGATCGAGGGGCCGCTCGCCGGCGCCACAGCCGCCGTCTTCCAGACGAGCGCCAACCGCAGCGGCGAAGCCGCGGCGCACAGGCTGGAGGACGTCGAGCCGGCCATCCGCTCAGGCGTCGACCTCGAGATCGACGGGGGAGAGGTAGGCGGCGAGCCCTCAACCGTGGTCGACTTGACCCGGTTCGACGACGACGGCGAGTGGTCGATCCTGCGGGAAGGCGCCGTCAGCCGGACGGAGCTGGAGACGGCTCTTCGGGCAGGAGGAAGTCCAGCCGATACATGAGCCCGTCGCGGACGGTCACCACGCCCCTTGCGTCCAGGTGGGTCTCGATGCCGCTGGCGCGACCAGTTGTTCGCACCCTGAAGTGCATGAGGACCTTGGCCGGCTCGAGCTGCTCGAGCTCGATCGGCTCGATCGCGACCTCGTCCATCACCTCGTAGAAGCTGTCGAAGTAGCGCCTGATCCCGGCGTGGCCGCTGTAGAGCTGCGGCTCCATCGCGATCGCAGCCGGGGTCTCCATCTCGAACTCGGGATGCACGTACTCGAGCATCGCCTCGACCCCGGCTGAGTTGAAGGCGTCGAAGCTGGCACGGGCCCGCGCGATGTCGTCGGAGTCAGCCATGGCTCTGAGTATGCTCGGCCCGATGCGGATCGCAGTCGGTTCCGACCATGCTGGTTACCCGCTGAAGCAGCAGGTAGTCCCGCTGCTCGAGGGCGCCGGCCACGAGGTCGTCGACGTCGGCACCGACTCGGACGAGTCCACCGACTACCCGCTGCACGCTGCGGAGGCCGCGCGCTTGGTCGCCGGTGGCGAGGCGGACCGCGCCGTCCTGGTCTGCGGCTCCGGCGTCGGCGTCTCGATTGTGGCCAACAAGGTCGACGGGGTCCGTGCCGTGAACGCCCACGACGCCGACGAGGCGGAGATGAGCCGCCGCCACAACGATGCCAACGTCCTCGCGCTCGCCGGGAGGCGACTGGAGGCCGGCGACGCTCCGGAGATCATCGAGCGCTTCCTCGAGACGGAGTTCGAGGGTGGGCGCCACCAACGCCGCGTCGATCAGATCGCCGCGGTCGAGCGTGGCGAAGACGCCTAGGCGCTCGCTCGCGCGCTCACCGCCCTCGCGCTGGGCGCCGCGCTGCTCTTCGCGATGCTGCGAACTCACGGACTCCGCCTCGGAGACCGAGGACGAGGCTGTCGCTGCGGTGCTCGCGAACATCGAGGCCGGGCGCCCACCCCTATGCGGAGGACGGCGCGACCTTCCAGAACCGCGAGGGCCTCCTCCCCTGCGCCGATCGGCTACTACAAGGAGTACACCGTGCCCACCCCGGGCTCCCAGACCGCGGCGCCCGCCGTCTGGTCATCGGGGCGCAGGGTGAGACCTATTACACGAACGACCACTACGCGTCGTTCGAGGAGATCGATCCGGAGGACTTCAAATGACCGTGACCGCCGCGCAGCTCGCCACGCCGAGCTACACCTGCATCCACTTCACCGACTCGGCTCCGGGGCAGGCGGAGCTCGCCGGCCATGACCTGTTCGTCGCTGATGTCGGCGGTGGCGCGGTCCACACGGATGAGGAGCTGTTCGAGGCGCTGGCCGGCGCGCTGCGCTTCCCCGACTACTTCGGCCACAACTGGGATGCTCTCGACGAGTGCCTGCGCGACCTCGAGTGGCTGAGCGGCGAGGGCGGCTACGTGCTCATCCTCAGGAATTCGCAGCACACGTGGACCGGTCACTATCTGATGGCCGGCGCGCTACACGATGTGTGGTCGCGCGCCGGCGAGGAGTGGGCACGGCGCGAGAAGCCGTTTCACCTCGTCTTCGAGTGGTGAGCCCCTCCGGCTAGCTGAGCTCGGCCGACGCCGCGCGAATGAACAGCTCGCGCGCCCGCCGGACCTCGTCGGTGTCGCCGCGCTCGATTCGTTCCAGCGTCAGCCCCTCGAGGCCCGCGATCACCAGCACTGCCGCGGTCTCGTCGGGTTTGCCGAGCAGGTCGGTGAGCACCCGGCGCCATCCGGCCTTGATCTCGCGCATCACCTCGCGCACGTCGTCCTCGACCACCGAGACCGCGTTCAGGTCGAAGTAGACGCGGGGGAGACGCGCGTCGCGGTCCATCAGCGCCCACAGGCCGTCGGCCGCGCCGCGGATGATCTCCTCCACCGAGCCGCCGGCCTCGAGCCCACCGAGGATCTCCTCGCTGATCGACTCGCCGAGCTGGCGGCCGGCCGCGGCGATCAGGCCCTGCTTGGAGCCGAAGTGGTAGGAGATCAGCGCCTTGTTCTCGCCCGCCCTGCGCCGCGACCTTCGCGATCGAGAGGCCCGCGTAGCCCTCCTCCTTCAGCACCTCCAGGCAGGCGTCGAGGATCCGCTCGCGGGCGCCCGTCGAGGGGCGCCCGCGGCGGGTCGGAGCCGGTGCCGGCTGTAGCTCAAGCGGGCGCGCCCTCGGCGAGCATCGCCGGGTCGAGACCCATCGCCGCGAGCTTCTTCGAGAGCGCCTTCATCGCGTACGCGAAGATCTCGGACGAGTGGTAGAAGGGCGTCTGGAAGTTGTACGGGTCGTCGACCCACGGCGGGACGAACACGAGCGGCGCGACCGGCAGGCACTCCTTCAGCGTCGCCTCGATGATCTTCGCGTTCGCCGGGTCGTCCTTGATCGCGTCGGCGAGGAACTTGATGCCGAAGCCGACGTGGCGCGACTCGTCGCGGTTGACCGCGGTGAAGCCGGCGGTGAAGCCGGGGAGCCAGTCGCGCTCCTTGAGGATCTGATGATGAACCGGGCGCCCGTCAGCGCCAGCGTGCCCTCGATCACCACCATGTAGACGGTGATCCCGCGGACCAGGGCCGCGAAGTCGCTCGGGTCCTTGCGCAGCCGCTCGGCGCACTCGTGGAGGATGTCGTCGAACATCGTCTCCCAGTCCTTGTTGACGTCGTGGCGCTGCGGTGTCGAGCTGCTCGCCGATGTCCGTCGGCCTTCATTCCCAAGACCTCGCGGTAGAAGCGGTCGAAGAAGACCATGTGCTTGGCCTCGTCGGAGATCTGCGTGGTCAGGAACACCTGCGCCTCGTGCTGACGGGGCGCCGAGCGCGAACGGCAGCAGCTCCACGGTCACCCGCTCCTCGCCGAGGAAGAACTGCGAGAAGCCGAACAGCAGGAACTTGCGCTCCTCCTCGGTGAACATGTCGGGGTCGGCCCACTGCGCCGGTCCTCGGAGAAGTCGAAGTCCTCGGTCGACCACTGCTGGCGCTGCCAGCGCATGAAGAGCTTCTCGTAGGAGGGGGCCGCCTCGATGATCCGGTCGAGCCCCGACATCACCTTGTCGATGTCGGCGTCCATCAGGACGCTGAGCGCCTCGTCCTCGGTTACGAGCTCGCCGTTCGTGCTGCTGCCGTTCTCGGTCATTCCAGGGCCCTCCAAAGGGTGGATCGCGGGTTGCCGGCTAATTCTTAACCGATCGACCAAGAAATGTCAAGCGTCGCATGGAAAGCGGCTAAGGCCTGCGCGGGCCGTCCTGCCCCAGGACGACAGCGCCGCGGCTTGTGTCAATCTAGAACCGCCGCCGCGACCCGATACGGAGACTTGAATTGACCGACCTGCCCGACGACTTCCAGACCGCCCCGCTCGCCGAGGTGGATCCCGACATCGCGCGGGTGCTCGACCGCGAGCTCGCGCGCCAGCAGTCGACGCTGGAGATGATCGCCTCCGAGAACTTCGTGCCGCAGGCCGTGCTCGACGCGGCGGGCTCGGTGCTCACCAACAAGTACGCCGAGGGCTATCCCGGCCGCCGCTACTACGGCGGCTGCGAGGAGGTCGACGTCGCCGAGCAGCTCGCGATCGACCGCGCGCTGGAGCTCTTCGGCGCCGAGCACGCGAACGTCCAGCCCCACGCCGGCGCGCAGGCCAACAACGCCGCCTACATGGCGATGCTGGAGCCCGGCGACACGATCCTGGGCCTCGCCCTCGACCACGGCGGCCACCTCACCCACGGGATGAAGCTGAACGTCTCGGGGAAGCTCTACGAGGTCGTCGCCTACCACGTCGCGCCGCGAGGACCTGCGCGTGGACATGGAGGAGGTCGAGCGCCTCGCCGCCGAGCACAAGCCGAAGGTGATCGTCGCCGGCTGGTCGGCGTACCCGCGCCACCTCGACTTCGCCGCCTTCCGCGAGATCGCCGACTCGGTCGGGCGCCCGGCTGATGGTCGACATGGCGCACTTCGCGGGCCTCGTCGCCGCGGGCGAGCACCCCAGCCCGGTGCCCCACGCCGACGTGGTCACGACGACCGATCCACAAGACCCTGTGCGGCCCGCGCAGCGGCATGATCCTCTGCCGTGAGGAGCTTGCAGAAGGACATCGACCGCTCGATCTTCCCCGGCCAGCAGGGCGGGCCCGCTGATGCACATCATCGCCGCGAAGGCGGTGGCGCCTGGAGATCGCCAACTCCGACCCGTTCCGCGCCCGCCAGCGTCAGACGGTCGCCAACGCCAAGGCGTTCGGCGAGGGCCTGATCGACGAGGGCATCGACGTCCTCACCGGTGGCACCGACGTGCACCTCGTGCTCGTCGACCTGACCCCGACCGGGCTCGACGGCAAGACCGCCGAGGACCGCCTCGAGGAGGTGGGGATCACGGTCAACCGAAACGCGATCCCGTTCGACGAGCGCCCGCCGATGAATCCGTCGGGCCTTCGGATCGGAACGCCGGCGCTGACCACCCGCGGCCTGGTCGAGGACGACATGCGCGAGATCGCCTCGGTGATCGCCGTCGCTCTCTCCGATCGCTTCGAGGCCGAGCGCGACGCGCCTGCGCGAGCGCACGCAGGCGCTGATGGACCGCTACCCGCTGTATCCGCAGCTGGCAGCCGCGACCGTCTGACGTGACCTGAGAGAGTCCCGGGCGCCGATGCGCGTCTGGGTGGACATGACTGCCGCCGCTCACCCTCTGGTGTTGCGGCCGATCATCGAGTGCCTCGAGGCCGGAGGGCACGAGGTCGAGGTGACCGCGCGCGAGTACGGGCAGACGGTCGGGCTGCTCGAGCGACTGGGGATTCCGCACACCGTCGTCGGGAAGCACGGCGGCGCGTCGATGGCCGCAAAGGGCACCGCGCTCGCCCGCCGCAGCTCGGCGCTCACGCGCTGGGCGCGGGGCAGGGGGTTCGACCTCGCGCTCGGCCACGGCTCGGTCGACCTCGCCGTGGTCTCGACGCTGCTGCGAATCCCCTCGGCCCAGATGCAGGACTACGAGCACGCCGGCCTCCAGCGCAAGCTGGCGTTCCGGGCGCGCGGAGGTCGTGCTGGCGCCCGACGCGATCCCGGTCGAGTCGATGAAGCGGGCCGGGGCCGCTCCGCGGGAAGCTCTTCCGCTATCCCGGGCCTCAAGGAGGACTACTACCTCGCCGGACTTCGAGCCGGACCCCGCGGTGCTGGCCGAGCTCGGGCTCGACCGCGAGCGCGTGCTTGGTCGTGCTGCGCCCGCCGCCGGAGACGTCGGCCTACCACGCCGACAACCCCGTCTACGGAGGGGTGATCGACCGGATCGCCGCCGACCGAGAACGCCACGGCCGTGGTCATCCCTCGCACCGAGGGCCAGGGCGAGGCCGTCCGCGCCCGCAACGACCCTTCCCTGATCGTCCCGGAGGGTGCCATCGACGCGCAGAGCCTGATCGCCTTCGCCGACCTGGTCGTCAGCGCCGGCGGCACCATGAACCGCGAGGCAGTCGCGCTGGGCACGCCCGTCTACACGATCTTCGCCGGCGAGATGGGGGCCGTCGACGAGGAGCTGATGCGCGAGGGCCTGCTGCGCGAGCTCTCGGGCGGCCGAGGCCCTGGAGCTCGCGAAGCGCACGGAGCCGGCGGGCGTTCGGAACCCGCGCGACCCGCAGGTGCTCACCGACGCGGTCCTCGGGGCGTGCCGCGTGCTAGTCGACGGCAGACCCGAGGCGATCTTCGCGCTCTATGCGTTCCTCGTCGCTGCGGTGATCGCCTGGACGCTGGTGCCGGTCGCCGAGATGATCGCTCGGAGGATCGGCGCGATCGACGTCCCGAACGAGCGCAGCCTCCACACCGAGCCGACGCCGAAGCTGGGCGGGCTCGCGATCCTGATGGGGATCCTCGTCTCGGCGATCCTGTTCATGCCGATGGGCCAGGAGACGCGCGGCATCCTGATCGGCGCCGCGACGATCGCCGGCGGTCGGCGTGCTCGACGACGTCTTCACGCTCGGCGCCGCGCCCAAGATGCTGGGCCAGGTTCTCGCCGCGTCGATCGCGGTCTTCAGCGGCGTGCGGCTGACGGCATTCACGCTCCCGTTCGTCGGCGGCGTCGACCCCAGCTCCGTCGAGCTCGTGACGCTGCCGCTGGTCGGCGAGGTCGACCTCGGCGAGCTGCTGGCGCCTCGTCGGCATCGTCGCCGCGATCAACGTCATCAACTTCATCGACGGGGTCGACGGGCTCGCGGCGGGCGTTTGCGTGATCTCGGCGGCGCACCCTGTCGATCATCGCCGTCTCCCTCGACCGGGAGACCGCGGGCGTGCTGGCGGCGCTGACGGCCGGCGGAGCGCTGGGCTTCCTGCGCCACGGCTTCCCGCCCGCTTCGAGCTTCATGGGCGACACCGGCTCGAACCTGCTCGGGTACATGCTGGCGGTGATCGCGATCCAGGGCTCGCTGAAGACGAACGCCGTCGTCGCGCTGTTCTTCCCCTTGATCATCCTCGCGGTGCCCGATCCTCGACACCGGGTTCGTCGTCGCGAAGCGGATCAAGTACCGACCAGCCGATCTACCAGGCCGACCGCTGGCACTTCCACCACCGGATGGCGAACATCGGCTTCTCGCAGCGCCGCACTCTCGCCTACCTCTACGGCTGGACCGGGGTGATGGCGGTCCTCGCCCTGGCGCTGCGCTTCGTCCCCTACAGCGACGACCGCGGCAATTTCGATCCCTTCTGGACGATCGTGATGGTGCTGTGCTTCGTCGGGGTGATCGCCGCCAGCTTCTACCTGGTGGTCACCCTCGAGATCCTGAAGCTCAGGCGGTGGCGCTCCGTCGCGCCCGCCTCGGCCAGCTCTCAGCCCGGAGGCAGTCGACGAGGGCGTCAAGCGCGAGCTCGAGACGGGCAGCTTCGAGATCGTCAACCCCGCGACCGGGGAGTACCAGGCCGTCGACCCGGAGACGGGCGAGTTCGAGGCGGTCGACCCGGGTGCCGCCTAGCCTCAACCCCGCTCCAGATCGTGCTTTTCGGCACGCCGACGAGGCCGGGTTCCCGACCGGATTCGGATATATTCGCCCTTCGCCGCGACGGTCCTGCAACAGCTGGTTCCGGAGCGGCCGTTCGCATCCCTGGACCCGCTCTTCCTACGCACCCCTTGCTCGGCCCCGATTTCGACACCTCCGATGACCGAGACCCCTCGTGGACCGAGGGCCGATGCGGCCACCGCGGGCCTGACGCTCGTCGGGGCCATGGTCGTCTTCTCGGTCGCCGGCTACGGGCTCGGCTCGCTGTTGGGCCTTGCGGTTCCGCTGGGCCTGATCGGCCTCTTCGCCGGGCTCGCCGGGGGACTTGCTCTTGTCTTCGCTCGCTTTAGACGGCTCTGACGCGGCCACCGCCGCCGGGCGGCCACCGCTCGCCCTCCGCTACCCCGACCTCGGGCTGCTGGCGATCGCGCTGCCGGTGTTCGTGCTCGCGGACCTGCCGCTGCTTGGCTACGCGGTCGCGGCGGCCGCCTGGCTCGCCCAGCACGCGATCCTGCTCTTCGCCCAGGGCCGCGCGACCGCCGCGCTGCGCCGCGGCGACCGGCGCCGGGCCCTCGGCATCATCGGCGCGGCCACGCTGGGGCGCCTGTGGCTGGTCACCACTGGCGATCCTGCTCGTCGGCCTCCTCGGCGACCGTGAGGATGGCCTCGCCGCAGCGGTCCTCACGCTCGTCCTCGTCACGGTCCACTTCGCCTCGCTCGCGTTCACTCGGCTCCTCTATCCCGAGGAGGCGGGTTCGTGAGCACGAAGCAGAAGGCGTTCCTCGGCGTCGGGCTCTACCTCCTGATCCTGATCGGCATGCTCGTCATCCTCGGCAGCGAGGGCAAGAACGAGAACTTCCAGCCGCAGAACGAGTTCAAGCTCGAGCCGTGGATCGAGATCAACATCGGCGGCATCGACCTCTCGATCAACAAGGCCGTGTTCTACCTCCTGCTGGCGAGCGGGCTCACGATCGCAGCGATGCTCTTCGTCGCGCGCCGGATGCAGCGCGAGCCGAACAAGACACAGATGCTGGTCGAGCTCTCCTACGACCTGACGCGGAACAACATCACCGGCGGCAACATCCCGGACGAGGACCTGGCGCGGAAGTGGTTCCCGACCCTCGCCGGCCTCTTCTTCTTCATCTGGTTCTCGAACATGATCGGCTTCCTACCGCTGCCGATCAACACCGAGCACACGATCGACATCTTCGGGGTCGAGCTTCCCGACGCTGGCGCCTGTACGCGGCGACCGCGAACCTCTCGATCCCGCTGGTCCTGACGCTGATCGTCTGGTTCTCCTACCACGCCGAGGGGATTCGGGCCAAGGGCTTCTTCGGCTACCTGGCGAGCTGGCTCCCGCCCGGGCTCGAGGACATGAACTTTCCGTTCAAGGTGTTCATCTTCGTGATCGAGGCGATCTCGCATTTCGCCCGCCTGATCTCGCTCTCCGTGCGGTTGTTCGCGAACATCCTGGCCGGGCCACCTGCTGCTTCTCTTCATGGGCGGCGGGCTCGCGGTGTTGCTGGGCGTGGCAGGCCTTGCGCTGCTCACGTTCCCGCTCGCATTCTTCTTCTTCCTCCTGGAGGTGGGCCTGATCGCCACCCTCCAGGCGTTCATCTTCTCGACCTTGACAGCGATCTACATCGGCGGCGCGACCGCCGAAACCCACTAGTAGGAAAAGGAGCACACGAATGGATCTAATGGTTCTGGCACAGGCTGCCGAGGGCGTCACCGACACCGGGGTCACGGACGCCGGCAAGGCGATCGCACTGGGCATCGGCGCCGGGCTCGGCTCGATCGGGGCCGGCATCGGCATCGGCGTGATCTTCGGCTCGGAGATCCAGGCCGTCGCACGACAGCCGGAGATGAAGGACGAGCTGCAGTCCATCCGCTGGCTGGGCTTCGCGCTCACCGAGGCGGTCGCCTTCTACACGTTCATCTTCGGCCTCATCGCCTTCTTCCTCTAGGCCGCTGAAAGGAACGAGGTGGAGTTCGCAAGCGACATAGCGACCCTGCTGCCAATGGCCGCAGAGGAGGAGGGCGGCAGCTTCCTGGTCTCGCCCGGGCTCGGGCTGATGATCTGGACGCTGGTGCTGTTCCTGATCACGATGTGGGTCCTGAAGCGGTTCGCGTTTCCCCGCATCGGCGAGGCGCTCGAGAAGCGCGCCAACGCGATCCGCGAGAACATCGAGGCCTCCGAGAAGCAGCGTGAGGAGGCGGACAAGCTCCTCGAGGAGTACCGCCATCGCCTGACCGAGGCGCGCGAGCAGGCCGACGACATCGCCGCCCGCGCACGCAAGGCCGCTGAGGCCGCCGTTGCCGAGGCGACCAGCGAGGGGAAGGCCAAGCGCGAGGAGCTGGTCGCGGCCGCGCGGAAGGACATCGAGACCGAGACGCGGCGCTCGCTGGAGCAGATCCGCAAGGAGGTCGCCGATCTCACGGTGCTCGCGACCGAGAAGGTCACGCGCAAGTCGCTCGACGATGACGACCACAGGCGCCTGATCGACGACGCGCTCAGCGAGGTGGACTTCACCGCCCTCTCCGGCGCCGAGTCCAACGGGGAGGAGCGTTCGTAGTGGAGGAGGTCGGACGCGTATACGGCGACGCGCTCTTCGATGTCGGCAAGGACACCGGCAAGCTCGACGTGCTCCATGAGCAGTTCGACGAGTTCACCGACGCCGTGGCCGAGAACGCACGATCTCCAGAGTGTACCTGTTCAGCCCCTACTTCTCCTCGGCGGAGAAGCAGGAGGGGCTTCGCAGGGTGGTGTCCGACGCCGAGCCCGAGTTCGAGAATTTCCTCGACCTCCTGGTCGAGAAGCACCGGATGCCTGCCATCTTCCACATCCGGCGTCGGTTCGACGACCGCTGGGCGGAGGAGAACCGCCGGCTCGACGTGACCCTCACCAGCGCCGTCGAGCTCGACTCGGACATCGTGGACCGGGTGGGCAAGGAGATCGAGCGCCAGACCGACCGAAAGATCGACATGAACGCCGAGGTCGACCCCGAGGTGCTCGGGGGCCTAGTCCTGCGCGTCGGCAACAGGGTGCTCGACGCGAGCATCAAGGCCAAGCTGGAAAAACTTAGAAAGGAAGTCGCCAAGGCGGCGTAGACCGTCCGGCGCAATCAAAGGAGAACCGTGGAAATCAAGCCAGACGAGATCTCGAAGATCCTGCGCGAGCGGATCGAGGGGATGGACGCAGGGGAGGCCGACCTCTCCGAGGTCGGGACCGTGCTTTCGGTCGCCGACGGCATCGCCCGCGTCCACGGCCTCGAGAACTGCATGGCGCTGGAGATGCTGGAGCTCCCGCACGACGTGACAGGCCTCGCGCTCAACCTCGAGCAGGACAACGTCGGGTGCGTGATGTTCGGCGACTGGGACAAGGTCGTGGAGGGCGACATCGTCAAGCGCACCGGGCGCCTGCTGGAGATCCCCGTCGGCGAGCACATGCTCGGCCGCATCGTCGACCCGTTGGGTCGGCCGCTGGACGACAAGGGCGACCTCAACACGTCCGAGACCCGTCCGGCCGAGTTCAAGGCCCCCGGCGTGGTCGAGCGCCAGCCGGTGACGACCCCCGTGCAGACGGGGATCAAGGCGATCGACGGGATGATCCCGATCGGCCGCGGCCAGCGCGAGCTGATCATCGGCGATCGCCAGACGGGCAAGACGGCGATCACGATCGACACGATGATCAACTCCAAGGACAAGGACCTGATCTGTGTCTACGTCGCGATCGGGCAGAAGAAGTCCACGATCGTGCAGGTCGCCCAGGTGCTGGAGGAGAACGGCGCGCTCGACAACACGATCATCGTCGCGGCCCCCGCAGACGAGGCGGCGCCGATCAAGTTCATCGCCCCGTACGCGGGAACGGCGATGGCGGAGCACTTCCTCTACAACGGCAAGGACGCGCTCTGCGTGTACGACGACCTCACCAAGCACGCCTACGCGTACCGCCAGATGTCCCTGCTGCTGCGCCGGCCCCCGGGCCGTGAGGCGTATCCGGGCGACGTCTTCTACCTGCACTCGCGCCTGCTGGAGCGGTCGGTGCGGCTGAACGACGACCACGGCGGCGGCTCGTTGACGGCGCTGCCGATCATCGAGACGCAGGCCAACGACGTGTCGGCCTACATCCCGACGAACGTCATCTCGATCACCGACGGGCAGATCTTCCTGGAGGCCGATCTCTTCTACTCGGGCGTCCGGCCGGCGATCAACGTCGGCATCTCGGTCTCCCGGGTTGGCGGTAACGCCCAGACCAAGGCGATGAAGAAGGTGGCGGGCAAGCTGAAGCTGGACCTCTCGCAGTACCGCGACCTCGAGGCGTTCGCCCAGTTCGGCTCCGAGCTCGACCCCGAGACCCAGCGCCAGCTCGCGCGTGGCGAGCGGCTGGTCGAGCTGCTGAAGCAGAACGAGCGCAACGCGCTCTCGGTGGCCGAGCAGGTTGCCTCGATCTTCGCGGGCACCGGCGGATACCTCGACCGGATCAAGGTCGAGCGCGTCGCGGAGTTCCTCGACACGCTGCTCAGCCGCCTGAAGTCCGAGCAGAAGGAGCTGATGAGCCGGATCAACGACGGCGAGCTCTCCGACGAGGACGAGGAGGCGCTGGGCGACGCGATCGCTGAGATGGTCGACGACTTCGGCCCGGACTTCGACATCGAGGGCAACCCCCTCGAGGAGGGCGAGTCCGACCGGGTCAAGTCCGAGGACGAGCGCTCCCGCCCGGGCCGCACGGACGAGCAGGCCGCGAAGGAGGCCGACGCCGAGAAGCAGGCCGACGAGGCCGAGGCAGCGGTTGAGGAGACGGAGGAGGCAGTAGCCACCTAGCCCATGGCCACCCAGAAGGAAGTCAACAACCGCATCGCCGCGGTCAAGAACGTCCACAAGATCACGCGGGCGATGGAGATGGTCGCTGCGGCACGCCTGCGCCGGGCCGAGCAGCGGATCGACGCGATGCGCCCCTACGCGCAGGCGATCCGCAAGATGACCCAGCAGGTCGCCGAGGCCGACGAGGGCCTGATCGCTCGCGTCGCGCTGCTCCAGGAGCGCGAGAAGACCGAGCGCGTCGGGATCCTGCTCGTCACCGGCGATCGCGGGCTGGCCGGCGCCTTCAACACGCAGATCATCCGCGAGGGCCTGCGCCTGAAGGGCGAGTACCGCGCCGACGGCACCGAGACGGTCTTCTCGGTCGTCGGCCGGCGCGGCAACTCCACGCTGACCTTCCGCGGCGAGAACGTCGAGCACTCCTACATCGGCTTCACCGATCGGCCGGCGTTCACCGACGCGCGCGAGATCTCGCGCGAGCTGACCACCGCCTACGTCGACGAGGAGCTCGACCGGGTCGACCTCGTCTACAACCGCTACGTCTCGCCGCTCACCCAGTACGTGCGGCGCCAGACGCTGCTGCCGCTGCAGCAGGCGGAGGTTTTCGGCGAGGGCATCCCCGACCCCGAGGAGCCCGCCGACGCCGAGCTTGCCGAGGCGCACATGAAGGGCGCCTGGTACCACGAGCCGGAGCCTGAGGTGCTGCTCCCGAAGCTGTTCGAGGAGTACGTGGACCTCTCGGTCTACCGCGCGCTGCTGGAGTCGGCGGCGTCGGAGCTGGGCGCGCGCATGACCGCGATGCGCAGCGCCTCGGAGAACGCTCAGGACATGATCCGCGACCTCACCCTGGAGATGAACCGGGTGCGGCAGGCGGAGATCACGCAGGAGATCTTGGAAGTCGTCGCCGGAGCCGAGGCGCTCGGGCTAGACAGAGAAAGGAACCAATTGGCAGACGAGAACGGAAACGGTAGGGGCAACGTCGGGACGATCCAGTCGATCACGGGCGTCGTCGTCGACGCGCTCTTCCCGGACGAGCTCCCGGAGATCTACTCGGCGCTCGAGATCGACCGGCCGGGTGACGCCGAAGGCAAGATCGTCTGCGAGGTCCAGCAGCACCTCGGCGACGACAGGGTCCGTACCGTCGCGATGGACGCGACCGACGGCCTCAGCCGCGGCGACAAGATCTTCGACACCGGCTCGCCGATCAAGGTGCCGGTCGGCAAGGACACGCTCGGCCGGATCTTCAACCTCCTCGGGCGAGACGATCGACGAGGGCGAGCAGGTGGAGGGCGACGACCAGTGGCCGATCCACCGCCCGGCCCCGACGGTCGAGGAGCTGAAGCCGACCCAGGAGATCCTCGAGACGGGGATCAAGGTCGTCGACCTCCTCGCCCCGTACGCCAAGGGCGGCAAGGTCGGTCTGTTCGGCGGCGCCGGCGTCGGCAAGACGGTCCTCATCCAGGAGCTGATCCGAAACCTCGCCGAGGAGCACGAGGGCCTCTCCGCCTTCTGCGGCGTCGGCGAGCGCTCGCGCGAGGGCAACGACCTCTGGCTCGAGATGAAGGAGTCGGGCGTCATCGACAAGACGATGCTCGTCTTCGGCCAGATGAACGAGCCGCCCGGAGCGCGCCTTCGCGTCGCCCTGTCCGGCCTGACCATGGCGGAGTACTTCCGCGAGGTCGGCGGCCAGGACGTGCTGCTGTTCATCGACAACATCTTCCGTTTCGTCCAGGCGGGCTCCGAGGTATCGGCGCTGCTCGGGCGCATGCCCTCGGCGGTCGGCTACCAGCCGACGCTCGAGACCGAGATGGGTGGCCTGCAGGAGCGGATCACCTCGACCCAGCAGGGTTCGGTCACGTCGATCCAGGCCGTGTACGTCCCGGCGGACGACCTCACCGACCCGGCGCCGGCGTCGGTGTTCGCGCACCTGAACGCGACGACGACGCTCTCGCGCGGGATCTCCGAGAAGGGCATCTACCCGGCGGTCGACCCGCTCGATTCGACCTCGACGATCCTCAAGCCCGACGTCCTGGGCGAGGAGCACTACCGCACCGCGACCGAGGTCCAGGAGAACCTGCAGCGCTACAAGGAGCTGCAGGACATCATCGCGATCCTCGGGATCGACGAGCTCTCCGACGAGGACAAGCAGACGGTGAACCGCGCGCGCAAGATCGAGCGGTTCCTCAGCCAGCCGTTCTTCGTCGCCGAGGCGTTCACCGGCCGCTCGGGCGAGTACGTCCCGGTCGCCGACACGGTGCGGAGCTTCCGCGAGGTCCTCGACGGCAAGCACGACGATCTCCCCGAGAGCGCGTTCTACATGCAGGGCTCGATCGACCAGGTCCGCGAGGGAACGTCCGAGCGCGAGAAGGGCGACGAGAGCGTCGATCGCGAGGAGGCCGAGGCCGCGGAGTCCGAGGAGGAGTCGAACGGGGCCGAGGACAACGGCTCCGACGACAACGGCGAGGGCGACGAGGGGTAGCCGGACTTGGCTGACGAGCACAAGCTCGAGGCTCAGGTCCTCACCCCCGAGGGCCCCGTCTTCGACGGCGAGCTCTTCATGCTCTCGACCCGTACCTCGGTCGGCGAGGTGGGCATCCGCGCCCGCCACGCCCCGATGATCGCCCGCCTGGTCCCGTGCGAGCTCCGCCTCCACGACTCCGACTCCGGCGAGCCCGAGCGCTACGCGCAGGGCGAGGGCTGGATGGAGGTCTTCGCCAATCGCGCCCGGGTCCTGGTGGCCGAGGTGAAGGCGCCGGAGGATCTCGACGTCGCCGAGCTGAAGGAGCGCCTCTCCGAGGCCGAGCAGCGCGCTGGAGGAGGCCGAGGAGGACTCGGCCGCCGCCGAGGCCGCCGAGCGCGAGAAGGCCCGCGCCGAGGCCTTCATCCAGATCGCCGAGTCGAAGTAAGCGCCCTACCCAGGACAGCTAGGGGCCGTCCGCCTACGTGACCCCAGAATTGGCCCGCATATGGGCACAAATTGGGGTACCTCCTCCCGCAGCCCGTTTGTTTGCTTCCCATGCAAAGCGACAGTCCTCGAAGAGCCCAGGCTGCCACCTATTCACAGATAAACGGAAGGGACTCGCCCTGCCGGTGATCGAGGTCGCGGCGTGACCGCGCGCCTACCCCGACAGCCCGGCGGCTTCGAGGGCATCGGCCCGGCTCGTGAATCCCTGCCCGTGCACGATGCTGCCGTTTCGCAACGTCCACACGTGCCACGTGTTCCAGCTGCTCTCCACGCCGCTTTGCTTCCCTCGCCCGTGGAATGTCAGCGAGGTCAGCACCTGATCACCCGCATCGATGAACTCGTGGACGTCAGCACCAAAGTCGTCGAACTCGTGCCCGAACCCCTCCACGACCTGCCGCTTGTATTCCTCAGGCCCTCGGTAGATCCCTTCGACGCCCGGGATCGCCCCCGACGAGATGAACTCGAAGTCCGGCGCGAAGCTCGCGACCGAGCCCTCATAGTCACCCTTGTTGAACGCCTCGTAGGCACGTCGGGCGATCTCCACGTTCTCCTGCGACATCGCCCCCGGAGTATCGCGCAGACCATCGTCGCCCTCACTGCCAGAGGAGCCACCTATCCACAGATAAACCGGCGGGACTCGCTCTGCCGGTGATCGAGGTCGCGGCGTGAGTGCTCAGCTACTCCGACAGCCCGGCGGCTTCGAGGGCCGAGTCCTGATCCGGGAACGTGCGCCAGCGCACCAGCTTGCCACCCCGAACGGTGAACACCTGGGCATACGGCGGCAGCTCCGTCCAGATCCCGCTATTGCGACCTCTTTGACGTTGATTACAGAGAAGCGCGACAACGTTGTCGCCTGCGTCGCGAACGTCCTCAACGTCGAACTCCAGGTCGCTCCACGCCTCGAACCATCTGCGCCAATAGGTCCGAACGCCCTCATGGCCCTCGTAGACCCCGGCCAGGTCCGGAATCATCTCGGTAAGGCGCGACGCGTCCCAGACCACCTTGGGATCGACCCACCCAAGGTCGATTTCGCCGCCGGCCACCATCGCCATCGCCCCGGGATTGCGGTAGGCCTCCAGCACCGCCCGCACCAGGTCCACGTTCTCCTCCGACATCGCCCGCGCAGTATCTCGCTCAGCCCTCGGGGGCGCCAGTGCCAGGGCCGCCAGGCGTTCCGGTTTCCAGCACGACTCCGCGCGAACGCGCGAACGGGACACTGGCGCACGGCCCGGGTGAGAATCCTGAGTCAGTAGCCGCTGTAGGCGGAGCCCGAGCTGGAGCTGGACGATCCGCCGCCGCTGCCCCCGCTGGATGCGCCGGTCGGCGTCACCACGTGCCAGGTGAGGTCGGTGCCGTCGAAGCTGTCCTTGAAGCCGTTGCCCGTCACCTCGCCGGGGCCCTCCTGGGTGAAGCTGTAGAGCGGCTTGCCGTCGAAGGTCGCCTGCGTGTCGCCGTCAGGGCGCTTCACCGTGCCCAACTCACCTTGGATGTCGGCGGGGCCGGTCGGGTTGCCGCCGCGGGCGGTCACCGGCTTCCAGATCGCGGTGCACTCGCTGCTGGCGCACTCGATCATTCCGTTCGCCTCCTGGTCGGGCGTGTAGAGCGCCGCGCCGCTCGAGTCGACGAGCACGTCGCCGGCGTTGCCCAGAGAATCGACCGATACGGTTTCGCTGCCACCGGTTCCGCCCGTCGCGGCCGTCGCTCGGCCACTCTCGCCGGAGTCATTTCCGCACGCCGCCAGGGCGACCGCGCTACCGACGGCGACCAGCGCGATCGCTACCCGGATCCAAATCTGTTCCCCATCGGTCTGTCTCCCGCGATTCGTCTGCTTCATGTCCTGTATTACCGAGGCGGGCCGTCTCGGGTTCATTCGCCATTCGGCGGGCGCTCAGATCGACGGGTGCCCCCTCGCCATAATCCCCAGATGCCTCAATCCGAGGAACTGGCCCTCACCGAGCGGCTGATCGCCTACGACACCTCCACCGAGGAGGGGATCCGGCAGTGCGCCGGGTTCGTCAAGGGCTGGCTGGATTCGCGCGAGGTCGAGTCCGATCAGATGGGCATCCGCGGACTTCCCGTGACCACGGCAGCGGTGGGCCCGCCCGGGGCGCCGACGATCCTGCTGCACGGCCACATCGACGTCGTGCCCGGCCGGGCCGAGCAGTTCCAGCCTCGGATCGACGGCGACAAGCTGAGCGGCCGGGGCGCCTACGACATGAAGGGCGCGGTCGCGGCCCTGCTGCTCGCGATGGCCGACCTGCGCGACCAGGACGGCGTGCGGGTACTGCCTCGGGATCGTGCCCGACGAGGAGTCGGAGGAGGAGGTCGATCGCGGCGGCGACCTGCTCGTCGACAGCGGCTTCCGCGGCGACTTCGCGATCACCGGCGAGCCCACCGACATGCACGTGGGGGTGGCGGCCAAGGGCGTGCTCGCCATGCGCCTGGAGGTGGCGGGGCGAGCGGCGCACGGCGCGACTCCGTGGCTGGGCGAGAACGCGATCATCAAGGCGCTCGAGGTTTTTCGCGGGATCGAGTCGCTACCGTTCGCGTCACCGCAGCTCCGAGCTTTTCGACCGGCCATCGATCAACCTCGGCCGCATCCTCGGAGGAGACGCCCTCAACAAGGTGCCCGACACGTGCTACATCGACGTCGACGTCCGCTACCTGCCGGAGCAGGACCCTGCCGAGATCCTCGCGCAGGTCGCGACGCTGGATGACTCCAAGGTGATCTCCACCTTCTCGCGCCCGCCCGCGACCGTCGATCCCGCAGCTCGGTCTACGTCCGCGGCCTCTGCTCCGCGGCCGCCCGCCACCACGGCGAGGGCGTCACCAGCGTCGGACGCGACGGCGCCTCCGACGCGGTGTCGTTCCTGCGCGTCGGGATCCCGGCGGTCGAGTTCGGCCCCGCCGGCGCCGGCCATCACGGACCCGACGAGTGGGTCTCGATCTCGTCGCTGGCGAGCTACCGCAAGGCGATCGTCGACTTCGTCGAATCGCTTCCCGAGATGCTCGCCGCGGAGAGGATCGCGCGTGAGCCCCGACGTCTTCGACGCCGACGAACCCGCCCGACGACGAGGACGACGAGGAGATCGTCGACGGACGACGATGCGCCGCGGAGGTCTCCGAGCCGGCGCCCGGCGACCTGGGCCGGCAGGCAGGCCTGGAGCGGGCTGCCCGACGACGAGGACGACCGAAGACGCGGACGCGGAGGCCAGACGAGGACGCGGAGGTCGAGACCGGGCTGACCGAGGAGTTCGACTCGCTCGAGCAGGAGTCCGCCGACGACCTCGACACCGAGCTCACCGAGGACGAGGGCGACGACGAAGCCGAGGAGCCCGAGCGAGGAAGAGGAGCTCGACGAGAGGACGCCGTGGCGCGGGGTCAGATCCCGAAGTGGCGGACGAGCTCGACCCGAACGAAGCCGAGGGGTCTGACCCCACGAGCGACGCCGAGGACGCCGACGAGGAGCCCGAGGACGACGAGGAGCCGAGGACGAGGCCGAGCCGAGCGACGAAGCGACGTCCGATGGCGATGACGCCGAGGGCGAGGCCGCCGCCGGAGCTGCCGCGGCCGGAGCCGCCGCCGGCGCCACGACCGAGGCCGACACCCTCGCGGCAGCCGACCAGGAGGAGGCCACGCGAGGCCGCGCTCCAGGGGCTTCGCGACCGCACCGCCGAGCACGCCAAGAAGCGCGGGGTCACCGATCCCGGCAAGGCGCCTGAGCCAGAGGCGAAGGATGAGGAAGAGGACGAGCAGGACGCCGAGGAGGCCGAGCCGGTCGAGGCCGCGACGGCCGTCGCGGCGACCGCGGACGGCGAGGACGAGGCCAGCCCGGCGGACCGAGAAGCCGCCCCGTGCCGGCCTGTGGGCGCGGTTCGTGGCAGCAAGCTTCCTGATCGTCGCCTCGATGGCCGCGGCGACCGCGGTCTCGATCCTCGTCTACCTGACCGACATCGCCAAGGGGCTCGGCGGCCTGCCGAACCTCGACCTCCCAGCTCGCCGAGGTCGGCGACCAGAAGGCGCAGAACTTCCTGATCCTCGGCTCCGACGTCCGCGCCCGACCAGTCGAGCAAGGGCCTCTCCGACACGACGATGCTGCTGCGGGTTGATCCCGACCACGCGATCACTCAGCTCTCGATCCCCCGTGACCTCCGGGTGAACATCCCCGGCCACGGGATCGACAAGTTCAACGCCGCCTACTCCTACGGCGGCCCGAAGCTGACCCTCGAGGTCGTCAAGCAGCTCACCGACAACCGCATCCCGATCAATCACGTCGTGAACGTGGACTTCAACGGCTTCGCCGACGCCGTCGACGCGATCGGGTGCGTCTACGTGGACGTCGACCGCCACTACTTCAACGACAACGCGACCGCGGCCTCGTTCGCGGACCAGTACGCGGAGATCGACATTCAGGCCGGCTATCAGCGGCTCTGCGGGTTCAAGGCGCTCCAGTACGTGCGCTACCGCCACGAGGACAACGACATCGTCCGCGCGGCCCGCCAGCAGGGCTTCCTGCGCGAGGCCCGGCAGAAGGTCCCGCCGGAGAAGCTCCTCGAGCGAGCGCGAAACCCTGATCGAGATCTTCAAGAAGTACACGACGTCCGACATCGACGATTCCGGCACGCTCGTCGGGCTGTTCAAGCTGATGATCGCCGCGCGAAACGCGCAGATCACCCAGATCAATTTCCCATTCGACAGCCTCGACGCGGAGGGCTACGTCACCGCCGGCGACAAACCGCTCCAGGACGCCGTGAGCGAGTTCCTGGGAGAGAGTCCCGGCGACGGCTCCGAGGGTGCGTCGAGCGAGCCGAAGGACGGCGACGGTGGGGACAAGCCCGCCAAGAAGCCTGAGGAGAAGCCCGAGCCGAAGCCGGACGACGAGCCCGAGCAGTCACCAGAGCAGCTCGCGGCACAGCAGATGATCGACTCCACCGCCTCCGGCCAGCAGTACGCGGCGGCGTCCATCGAGCAGGGGGGCAAGGACCTGAAGTTCCCGGTGCTCTACCCGACGCGGATCATGCCGAGCGGCAACGCGATGATCAGCGACGACAGCCGGTACTTCGGGATCGACGGCGGCAACGGCAAGCTCTACCACGGCTACAAGTTCGTGATGACGATGCAGGGCACCACGTACCCCGTCGCCTACTACGGCGTCTCGGCC
>CAVSOA010000017.1:0-41156 GCA_963729505.1 uncultured Solirubrobacterales bacterium | reverse complement strand
TGCATCAGGCGCGAGCAGGGGGCACGCCGTAATGGCGCTACGCGGCGCGTACCCGCCTGCGCGCCAGCCAGATCCAGAAGATGCCGAATCCGACGACGTTCAGCAGCACCACGAACAGCACCCACCAGGCCTTCCACAGAAAGGGGATGTCGTCTCCCTCCTTCCACATCTCATAGCCGGTCAGGTAGGCCATGATCGCCAGGGTCAGGACCAGGATCGGGGGGGCCTGCGCCCGTGAGGACGAAGAGGATCATCAGCGCCGCGATCCTACCGCCGTCTCCGTGCGATGACGATCCGGGGGAAGCTCTACACGGCGATCGTGCTCACGGTGCTGGGCCCGCTGGCGACCACGGCGGTCGCCCTCCACGGGATGGCGCAGCTCGGCGACCGCTTCGACGAGGTGCGCGCCAGCAGCGAGTCCGAGGCGATCGCCCGCGAGCTCAAGTTCCTCGTCACCGACATGAACGGCTGGCAGACGGCCTACGGCTACGACGGCAGCGGCGGATTCCGGGGACGCTTCGTTCGCTCCGCCGGCGAACTGCGCAACGAGCTGAAGCTGGCGGCGTGAGACGTTCAGTGACGGGCAGGAGAGCTCATTGCTGGACGAGCTCGACGCGGAGTTCGAGTCGTTCATGGCCCTCGACGAGGTCGCGTGGCGCAGCCTCCAGGCCGGAGACTCCGACCGCACGAAGCGGATCCTGCTCGGTCCCGAGCTGGCGCGATTCGAGGCGATGGCCGCGACGGCCGACGAGCTCGCCGCCTACCAGCAGGAGCGCGCCGACGCCACGGACGAGCCTTCGACGACGCACGCGACGACGCGCGCCGGCGGCTGATCGCGGTGGCGCCTGGGCGCCGGGCTCGTGATCGTCCTGTTGCTGGTCACGGCCAGCGACGTCGCCCGCCTGGCGCTGGAGCGCGAGGCCAGCGTTCGCGGACGCCGCCGCCGCGAAGGGCAGGACGACGTCGGGCTCATCGTGACCCAGGACATCCTCCTAACGCTGAGCCTGCTGCTGGGCGCCGCGCTCGCAGCCCGGTTCCTGGCGAGCCTGCTGCGGATCCCGGAGATCCTGGTGCTGGTTCTGTTCGGCGCCCTCTTTGGCCCCTCCGTCCTCGATGTGGTCGACGTCCCGCTGGACTCGATCGGCGCCCAGCTCCTCTTCACCCTGGGCGTCTCGCTGATCCTCTTCTACGGCGGGCTCAACCTCTCGCTCGACGTGCTGCAGCGAGTGCGGGTCGGCCTCGGGATGCTCGTGATCCCCGGGGTGGTCCTGACCGCAGCTGATCACCGGGACGGTCGCGCATTTCGCCTTCGACCTCTCCTGGACCGCGGCGCTGCTCATGGGGGCGGTGCTCTCGCCCACCGACCCGGCGATCCTGATCCCCCTGTTCGTGCGCTCGCGCCTGCGGACCAAGGTCGCCCAGACGGTCGTGGCGGAGTCGGCCTTCAACGACCCGACCGGGGCCGTGCTCGCCCTGGCGCTGGCGGGCGTCCTGCTCACCGGCGACGACTCGATCGCGACGCCGGCGGTGGAGTTCGTGGTGGACCTCGGGATCAGCACCGTGATCGGCATCGTCGCGGGCGTCCTGCTCGCGGCGACGATCTCCAGCCGCCGGGCCGGTATCTGGCGCGAGTCCTCCGCGGCGGCGGTGCTCGCCGTGGTCACGATCGGCTACTTCTCGCTCGACTCCGCCGGGGGAAGCGGCTACCTCGGCGCCTTCCTCGCCGGGCTGATCGTCGGGAACATGGAGCGCCTCGGCCTCGCGATGCACTCCAGGCACGAGCGGGAGCTGCGGCAGTTCGCGTTCTCCGTGGCAGACCTGGTGACGCTGTTCGTCTTCGTCGTGCTCGGGGCGAACATCCCCTTCGACACCCTCGGGGAGTACTTCCTGCCCGCGCTGGCGGTCCTCGGGGCGCTGCTGTTCCTGGCGCGGCCGGTGACGGTCCTCGCCTGCGTCCTTCCCGACCGGCGGGGGGCCTGGACCCGGCCCGAGGTGGCGTTCCTGTGCTGGACGCGCGAGACCGGCGTGGTGCCGGCGGCCCTGGTGGGCGTCCTCGCCGGCCTCGGGGTGCCGGACATCGACGTCTACGCCGCCGTCGTCGCCCTGGCGATCGTGATGACGCTGATCCTCCAGGCCCTGCCCGGCCGCCTGGCTTGCGGGGAGGCTCGGGCTCCTGGACGGCAGACCGCGAGGCCAAGCCGCCCCCGACCCCGCCGCGCCCTGATGGCGCCCTGGGGACGGCGCAGGCGCGCGCCCCGCGAGCGGCTCGGTCACGAGCGGCCCGGGGCGGTCCTGCGCGGGCCGCCGATCACCCTGACGTGCGAATGCGGGGAGCGCGCAGAGCTGCCCTACGGCGAAGCGTGGAACTGTCCCTCCTGCGGGCGTCGCTACGACACGGCCAAGATCCCGCAGGAGGACTACGAGCGCATCCGTCGCACCCAGCTTCGCTTCCGCATTCTGCCGGTCGCCTACGGGCTCTTCGTGTCAGCCGTCGCCGTGTTCTTCATCGTCACCGGCAACGAGTTCAGCGTCTTCTTCCTGCTTCCGATCTCGGTGATGGGCTGGTTCATGCTGATCCGGCCGGTCCATCGCAAGCGCTACCAGGAGGCGATCGCCGACCTCCCGCGCTGGGACCTGCGCGCCGAGTAGCGACCTCGCGCCGGGCTATCCCGGCGCCGCCGCAGCGGGCTCGGCGGCCACGCCCTCCGGCATCGTCGGCGTCTCCTCGCGGAAACGAATGGGCGTGCCGTCCTGCACCACGTGCCGGAAGACATAGAGCACCAGCGAGACGCCGAGCACGATCAGGCCGATGAGGGTCTTGTCCAACCCGTAGCCGTAGTCGTCCGCGTAGATGAAGCCGCCCCAGATGATGAACACCATGTTGATCGCGGCCAGCAGCCCGGCGATCGGCACCCAGATGGCCGACAGGCGTATCGGGCGAGGCCAGTTCGGCCGGTCCCGGCGCAGGAGCAGGAAGCCCGTTAACGCGAACACGTGGGCGAGTATGTAGCCCAGGTTGCCCGCGGCGAGGATCTCGATCGCGCTCGCGAAGTACGTGATCAGGAAGATGTTGAGCAGCGCGTCGAGCGTCATCGCCCGCGCGGGGACGTTGTTGCGGTTGAGTACCCCGAGCTGTTTGATCGTCATCCCGTCTCGTGCGATTCCGAACAGGGCTCTCGAGCCGTCCATCGTCGCCGTGTTCATGGACAGCAACAGGCCCGCCACCAGACAGATGATCATCACGTCGGCAAGTCCGCTGCCGACGAGGATGTCGAAGGCCTGCGTGTAGAAGGCGATGCCGGTCGCGTCCTCGGCGACCGCCGCCGTGCCCATCGTCCCGCCGACGCCAAGCGGCAGCAGGGCATAGACCACCACGGAGAACGCCGCCGAAGCGCGCAGCGCGCGCGGAGTGTCCGTCTCCGTGTCGTGGTACTCGGGCGCGAACGCCGCCACCGACTCGAACCCGTACGCCGACCACCCCATGAAGTAGAGCCACACCAGAGCCAGCCCCAGGCCTCCGCCGGCCCCGATCTCCCACTGCATGTTGTCGCTCGACCAATCGCCGGTGAGGTACGGGAGGAACATGAGCACGAAGGCCGGGATCAGCAGCAGGCCGCCCGTCACATAGCTCAGCCAGACCGCGGGCCGCACCCCGAAGATGTTGAACGACCAGACCAGAATGATCGCGACAATCCCGAGCACGATCGGGAGGGTGAAGTCGAACCCGCCCACGGCCTCCGCCCACGTGGAGTCGGAGAACCACTCGGCCTGGATCAGGGTGCCGACCACCAGCCCGTTGATCGCGAGCACGCTCGACCAGGCGAACCAGTAGCCGAAGGTCGCGATCGGCCCCACGAACGTGAAGTACTTGCGCCACGCCTCGTGCGCGAACAGCGAGATGCCGCCGGCCTTGTTCGGGAACATCGTCGCCAGCTCGGCGTAGATGTTGTTCTGCAGTGCCCCCAGGCAGACGGAGACCGTCCAAAGCACGAACGCACCGGTGGTGCCGAGGGCGCCGATGGAGAATCCCAGCGCCGCGATCAGGAATCCCGGGTTTGCCAGTGCTATGACGAACCCGTCCCACCAACTCATCGCCTTGAGCAGTTGGCGTTCCTCAACCTCGGCAGTTGCCATGGCCTCTCCTCTCGCGGGGTCCCGGGGAACCTACCTATTTGTCCAGTCGCGCGTCAAGTCGTGCTTTCCGCAACTTGGGGGCTTGCGCTCGTCCGCGATCGTGGGATCCTCGTAGGTGGAGTCATGACCCTGGTTCGCGACCGACACGACCAAGCGTCGACCGCCGAGACGGAGCGCGACGCGGGACGGCCGGTGGTGCTGGGAACGCTCGCCTGCCGCATCGACCCCTCGGCCGAACGAATGGCGATCGAGTCGGCGATCGAGGCGGGGTCGCGGCTACTGGTGACGAACGTCGTCCACCTCCCCAACTATCCGACAACCCTGATGCTGATCGGGCCCGACGCGGCCACCCTGCCACACGAGGAGGCGCTCGAGGCGGTGCGGGCGACCGCCGACCGCGCCGCCGCGCTGGGGATCCGCACCGAGCACCTCCGCGTGAGCAGCAAGCGGCCGGTCAAGGCGCTGCTCGAGGTCGTCAGCGACCGGGATGCCGGGCTGCTCGTGTTCGGTCCTGACCCCTCGCAGATCACCGGCGCGCCGCTATCGCCGGGCCTCGCGGGAGATCCGCCGCAAGGCTGCCTGCCTGGTCTGGATCGCGGACGAGGCGTAGGCTTACACGAACCGCCTAGGTGCGGCACAATCCCTCTCTGTACAGATTTGTACAGTCGGCGACACCAACCGGAAGGAGACAGGAATGTCGGAGAAGCGGTGGGGCGACGAGCCGTTTTGGGGACTCGGGTCCGAGTGGGACCCCGACTGGGTACTGACCGAGCGCCAGAAGGAGCTGCGCGCCAAGCTGATCGAGCTCTGCGAGAGCGACCTGCGAGCGAACGCGAAGCGCTTCGACGACGAGCTCGCCTACCCCCGCCCGAACTTCGAGATCCTCGCCGAGCACGGCTTCCTCGGCCTGACGGTGCCCGAGGAATACGGGGGCCTGGGCGAGAACCACGTCGCCTTCTCGATGGTGTGCGAGACGCTCTCCCGCTACGGCTGCGCCTCGACCGCCATGTGCTACGTGATGCACGTCGGCGCGGTCCAGACGATCATGCTGCGCCCGACGCCCGAGCTGGTCGACAAGTACATCCGCACGCTCGACTCGGACTGCCGGATCGGGACGCTCTCCTACTCGGACCCCCAGACCGGATCGCACTTCTGGTATCCGTTCTCCTCGAAGGCCGAGGAGTCGAACGGCGGCTACAAGGTGAACAAGAAGTCGTCGTGGACCACGTCTGGCGGCTTCGCCGACTTCTACGTGATCCAGACCACCAGCCCCGACTTCTCGGGCTACGACGACCTGTCGGTATTCGTGATCGACGGCGACGACGTGAAGGCGCATCCCTCGCTCTGGGACGCGCTCGGCCTGCGCGGAAACCAGTCGGGGCCGATCGAGGTCGAGGACGTCGAGGTCCCGGCCGAGCAGGTCGTCGGGCCGATCGGCGACGGTGCCGCCTCCAACGACGAGGCGGTCGACCCCTGGTTCCTGATCGGCTCCTCGTCTGTCTGGAACGGCATCGCGCTCGGAGCGATCGACATCGCCAGGCGCCACACGACGCGCAAGAAGCACGTCGACGTAGGGATGCGCGTCGCCGACTACCCCACCATCCAGGACTACGTCGGCGAGGCGGTGATGGACACGAACGCCTGCCGCATCTTCGTCCTCTCGGTCGCACAGGCGATGGACCGGGCGACCGACGACAACACCAGGGTCCTCGGCCCCGGCGAGACCGCTCGCGCGGACTTCCTGCACTGGGCGTGGCAGATCAAGTTCGAGGCGGCCAAGAACGTCGCGGGCGTCGTCGACAAGATGCTCCACGCCTGCGGCGGGTCCGGATACAAGCGAGACATGGAGCTGGAGCGCTACGTGCGCGACGCCAAGGCGGGTTGGGTGATGGGCCCGACCAACGAGATCCTGCGCCAGTTCGTCGGCAAGGCCGTCCTGCTCGGGTTCGACGCCCTCGACTACTGGAACCAGACCTACAACCGCCGCGTGGTCGAGAACGAGCTGAAGAAGCTCGACGCGGCCGGCAAGCGCGAGCTCGCCGAGGAGCTGGTCGAGCAGGCCGAGAAGGCCGAGGGAACCGAGCCGGCCAAGGCGTGATGGGAGGCCGGAGGCCCAGCTGATGGCGGTGGCCGCCCGACCGGCCCTGGTGCTGCCCGGCCTGAAGCCGGTCGACCGGTCGCTGGAGACGCACTGGGTCCGTCCCGGTGCCGCCACGGCCGTCCCCCTTCACCCCGACGATCGCCTCGCGATCCTGAACCAGGATGGCGGGCAGGTCGCCGAGCTCACCGTCGTCGATTCCGACGGCGGCGAGGACGCGGCGGCGCTCGGAGCCCGGACCGACGTCGACGCCACCGTGCTGCGCGATCTCGTGCGCGCGGGCAACGCGGACGGGTTCCTGTCCGAGCTCCACGCACGCGGCCTCGTCCCCGACGACGCCCGGGCGCTACGCCTGTTCGACAACGCCACCGCGCCCGGCACGGTCGAGGAGTTCGTCGCCGAGCGCGAGGCGATCGCGATCGTCGCCGCCCCGGGCGGCAGGGTCGTCGAGGGCGACTGGCCGGCCTCACCGCTGTTGATCGAAGTCCGGCGAGCCGTGCCGCGCACCCTCGAGGAAGTCGAGCTGCCGCAGCCGCTCGCCGAACCCCGGCTGGACTTCCGCGTGGACAAGGCCAGCGCCATCGCCTACGAGGTGAAGCAGGGCGAGTACATCCAGATCATCGACGTGCAGGGCAAGCAGTGCTCGGACTTCCTCGCCTTCAACAGCAACAAGCTCCAGGCGGGCCGGGAGCGCGGGCTCGATGCGACGACGACGCGCTCGCTGATGGGCTCGGCGTATCCCGCAGCCCGGCCTCTACCGCAAGAGCTTCGACTACGACATGGACCCGCTCGTCGAGGTCGTGCAGGACACGGTGGGAAGGCACGACAGCTTCGCGCTCGCCTGCACCGCCAAGTACTACGAGGACCTCGGCTACTTCGGGCACATCAACTGCTCGACGAACTTCAACGGGCAGGTGACCCCCTACGGCGTGGGTGAGCGCAAGGGCTGGGAGGCGCTCAACTTCTTCTACAACACGGGCTTCGACGACGACAACCGGTTCATGGCCGACGAGCCGTGGTCGCGCCCCGGGGACTTCGTGTTGCTGCGGGCATCGAACGACCTGCTGTGCGCCTCGTCGGCGTGCCCCGACGACATCGACCCGGCGAATGGCTGGGAGATCACCGACATCCACGTCCGCGTCTACTCGCCCGAGAACCGCTTCTCGCTGGCCATCGCCCACCGCGTCACCCCGGAGGCCGACCCCGTCATGACCAAGGAAACCGGATTCCACCCGCGCACGTCGGACCTCACCCGCGACTTCGTCGAGTACCGGGGCTACTGGCTTCCCGACTGCTTCGAGGGCGAGGGCACCATCGCCGAGTACTGGGCCTGCCGGGAGAAGGCGGTCGTCATGGACCTGTCGCCGCTGCGCAAGTGGGAGGTGGTCGGGCCCGACGCCGAGCTCCTGATGCAGCGGGCGATCACACGCGACGCGCGCAAGCTGTCGGTCGGGCAGGTGACCTACACGGCGGTCTGCAACGAGACCGGCGGCATGCTCGACGACGCCACCGTGTACCGGATCGCCGACGACAACTTCCGTTTCGTCACCGGCGACGAGTACACGGGCGTCCACATCCGCGAGCTGGCCGAGGCGGAGTCGATGCGGGCTTGGGTGAAGCACTCCACGGACGAGCTCCACAACATCGCCGTCCAGGGCCCCGCGAGCCGGGAGATCCTGGCCGACGTCGTCTGGACGCCGCCGACGCAGGCAGCCCTTGCGGACCTCAAGTGGTTCCGGTTCCTGGTGGGGCGAATCGGCGACTACGACGGGATCCCGATCGTGGTCTCGCGGACCGGCTACACGGGCGAGCTCGGGTACGAGGTGTGGTGCCACCCGGATGACGCCCCGGCGGTGTGGGATGCGATCTGGAAGGCGGGGGAGCCACGCGGGATGACCCCGCTCGGCCTGTCAGCACTGGACGTGCTGCGGATCGAGTCGGCGCTGATCTTCGCCAACTACGAGTTCGACGACCAGGTCGACCCGTTCGAGGCCGGGATCGGGTTCGCGCGTCGTGCTCGACGCCGAGGACGATTTCGTGGGCAAGGAAGCGCTGATCGAGCGCAAGGCGCACCCCCAGCGCAAGCTCGTCGGGCTCGAGCTCGAGGGCCATGAGGTGGCAGGCCACGGAGATTGCGTACACGTCCCCGGCTCCCGCGCGTCGGTCGGGGTGATCACCAGCGGCGCCCGGAGCCCGACCCTGCGCAAGAACATCGCCCTCTGCCGGATGGCGGTCCAGCACGCGGAACCGGGCACGGAGGTCGAGGTCGGCAAGCTCGACGGCCAGCAGAAGCGGATCCCCGCGACCGTCGTGACGATCCCGTTCTACGACCCGGAGAAGACCAGGCCGCGCAGCTGACGAGGTAGGGCCGGCCCGTCAGTCGGTGTCGATGAGGTGGGCGTAGTGGCCACCGTGGAAGAGCAGCGGGAGGGCGTCCGGCGCTCGGCGCGCGTACTCCACCTGCCCCAGGAACAGCGAGTGGTCGCCGCCCCAGTACGAGCGCACGACGTGGGCGACGAACTGCGCCGCGGAGCCTTCGACCAGCGGCGCCTCATGGACCATCGCGAAGTTCGGCATCGGGGCGTCCTCCTGGGCCCGTCCCGCGAAGCGGTCGGAGAGCGCGTGCTGGTCCGCCGCCAGCACGCTGACCCCGAAGCGCAGTCCCTCGTGCAAGAGCGAGCACATCTTGGTCCGCCGATCAACGGAGATCAGGACCAGGGGCGGCTTCAGCGAAACCGACATGAACGCGTTCGCCGTCATCCCGTGGATCTGATCGCCGACTCGCGTCGTGACGACGGTCACCCCGGTCGCGAACATGCCCAGCGTCTCGCGCAGCGCCACCGCCGGATCGTCTCCCTCGATGTCGAGTTGCTCCGCCGTGGTCGGCTCGAGAGCCGTCTCCCCGATTCCCTCCGGCCCGGCCCCGACCCAGGCGCTGGCCTCGGCCAGGCTCAGGTCGAACTCGGGCGGCGTGGTCCCTCGCGCCTGCGTCACAGACAGCATTATCCACCGCCCGACCCGGCCTGTGCCGCCAGATCCCCTGTTCTCCGGTATCGGGCCCCGCTTAGGGTGAGCGAGGGGACTCGAACCCCCGACCGCCTGGACCACAACCAGGAGCTCTACCAACTGAGCTACGCCCACCAGGGCTCGGCACGGCCGTGCCGAGCCCTGAATGTACCGCCTGGGCTCAAGGGCGCTGCCCTCTCCCGAGGAGCAACGACAGACGACGGCCCGCTTCGGCGGGACGTCGTCGTTCTGGGAGCAGGTACCCCCGGCAGGACTCGAACCTGCGACCTGCGGAGTAGAAATCCGCTGCTCTATCCAGCTGAGCTACGGGGGCGGGCTGTCGCTCAGAGTAACCGGGCCCGGGGCTGGCGGACGACGGATTCCGTCCGGCCGCTCTGCGAACGTGTGTTCGCATGACCCACCCGGATTACCTCAAGCAGAAGGCGATCGACCTGCGCCGGGATCAGGACCTCACGATCGACGAGATCGCGGAGCGGCTTGCCATGTCACGCGGCACCATCTACTCCTGGGTGCGAGACATCGAGATCACCCGCAAGCCGGGGTGGAAGGACCGGACGGAGGCGCAGAAGCGAGGGACCAAGGCGATGCAAGCGAAGTTCGAGCGGAAGCGTGAGCTCGCTTACAACGCTGCTCGACACAGCTTCCATGCGCTGGCCGAGGACCCCACCTTCCGCGACTTCATCTGTATCTACATCGGTGAGGGATACAAACGCTCCCGCAACAAGGTGTCCGTCGCGAACTCCGATCCGACCGTGGTGGAACTCGCCAATCGCTGGATCACCAAGCTGACGAGCAACAAGGTCGTCTACTCGATCCAGTATCACGCTGATCAGAACCTCGACATGCTCCGCGGGTTCTGGTCGAATCGACTCGGCATCAGGCCCGACCAGATCCGCCTTCAGCGGAAGTCGAATAGCAGCGGGCTGAAGGCGCGAACCTGGCGGAGTCAGTTCGGCGTAATGACGGTCGGCGTCGGTGACACGCAGCTTCGCGCTCGCCTTCAGGGATGGATCGATGAGATGCAGATCTCGTGGCTAGACTCGGCGTCGCCGGGGTGTAGCGAAGCCTGGTTATCGCGCCGCCCCTGGGAGGCGGAGACCGCTGGTTCGAATCCAGCCACCCCGATCACCTCGGTTCAAATCGGCTAGCCCAAGCCTCGCCTACCGCATGGGTGGTCAGACCACCCTCTGCGTGCGTTCCTCCCCCAAATTAACCCGGGTCGGCCACCGGTACCCGCTCCTGCCCCGCCTCGGTCGAGACGAGGATCGCGCCCTCGCCGGTGGCGTAGGCCTCCTCGCCGTGGTGGATGACGTCCATCCCGATCGCCTCCTCCTTCTCGGGACCTCGTAGCGGCATCAGCGCGCCGATCACGCGCAGCAGCACGTAGGTCGCCCCGAACGCGTAGGCGGGCGCCGCGACGACGGCCTTGAACTGGTCCCAGAGCTGCTCACCGTTGCCGTAGAGCAGGCCGTCGGAGATGCCGTTCCAGTCGATCTGCGCGAAGAACCCGATGAACAGGATCCCGGTGAAGCCCGCGACGCCGTGCGCGGCGAGCACGTCGAGCGTCTCGTCCACCCGCGTCCTCGTGCGGTACGCGATCACCGCGTAACAGGGGAGCGCGACCAGCGCGCCGAGGAGCATCGCGTAGCCCGGGCTGATGAACCCGCCCGCGGGCGTGATCCCGACGCAGCCGACCACGATCGCCGTGGCCGCGCCGATCGCCGTGACCTGGCGGCCGCGGATCGCGTCGAGCAGGAACCAGACGAGCAGCGTGCACGCCGGCGTCAGCAGCGTGTTGGTGAACGCGAGCGTCGAGTTCTCGCCCGTGTTGAACCCGCTGCCGCCGTTGAACCCGAACCAGCCGAACCACAGCAGCCCGGCGCCGAGCAGGACGTAGACCGCGTTGTGCGGCAGGAGCGCCTGGCGCCCGTAGTCCTTGCGCGCGCCGACCACCAGCGCGGCCGCCAGCGCCGAGAACCCGGAGGCCATCTCCACCGCGATGCCGCCGGCGAAGTCCAGCGTGCCGCCGCTGATCAGCCAGCCGAAGCCGAAGCCCCAGTAGGCGAGCACCGAGTAGACGAGGATCGACCACAGCGCCGCGAAGAGCAGGAACGGCCCGAAGCGCATCCGCTCCACCACGGCGCCCGAGACCAGGGCCGTGGTGATGATGCAGAACGTCGCCTGGAACGCGAAGAAGACGAGATGCGGAATCGTCTGGCCCTCGCGCGGCAGGAAGCCGACGTCGTTCAGGAACGCGTAGTCGAGGCTGCCGATGAAATCGCCACCCTCGCTGAAGGCGAGCGAGTAGCCCACCGCCGCGAACGTCACGACCGCCACCGCGATCGCGGCGACGCACATCATGAAGGTGTTGAGCGTGTTCTTCGAGCGCACCAGGCCCGCGTAGAACAGGCCGAGAGCAGGGGTCATCATCAAGACCAGCGCGGTCGCGACCAGCATCCACGCGGTGTCGCCGGTATCCACCTTGGCGAGAACGTCAAGCATCGCTCAGGCCCCCACAGGCGTGACGGCCTGGTCGTCGGACTCGCCGGTGCGGATGCGGACCGCGCGCTCGAGGTCGATCACGAAGATCTTGCCGTCGCCGACCTCGCCGGTACGCCCGCCCTCGCAGAGGGCGTCGATCGTGGTCTGCACGAACCCGTCGGAGACGGCGATCTCGAACCGCACCTTCTCCGAAAGCCCGACCTGGACGGTGGTGCCGCGGTAGGTCTCGACTCGCTCGAGCTCCCCCCCGTGGCCCTGTACCCGACTCATCGAAACGCCCCTCACCTCGGCGCGATAAAGCGCCTCGAGGACGTCGTTCGCCTTCTCGGGGCGAACGATCCCGATTACCAGCTTCAAAGCTCTCCCTTTCGTTGCGCGGCTTGAGCGTCGGCGAGCCTATCCGCGGTGTTGGGCGGCTGCGCCACCCGATAGCCACCCTGTCCACCAAGAAGCCGCTAGGAGCGAAAAGTTGGGAGCGGCGAGTAGCCTTGCCCGCCGATGGCCGAGGTGAAGCCCCTCACCGCGCTGCATTACGACCTCGCCAAGGTCGGGCCGCTGGACGACCTGCTCGCGCCCCCCTACGACGTGATCGACGCGGCGGCCCGCAGCGCCCTCGTGCACCGCTCGCCGCACAACGCCGTCGAGCTCGACCTCCCCGAGGACCTTGGCGGAGGCGACCGCTACCAGCATGCCGAGCGGCTGCTGCGCTCGTGGGTCACCGACGGCGCGCTCGTCGCCGACTCCGAGCCGGCGCTGTGGGCGCTCGAGCAGTCCTACCGGGGCCCGGACGGCCGCGACTACACCCGCCGCGGCCTGCTCGCTCGAGTGCGGGTCACCGAGTACGGCCCCGGGCTCGTGCGCCCGCACGAGCGGACGCAGCCCGGCCCCAAGCAGGACCGCCTGGAGCTGACGCGGGCGACGAAGCACAACCTCTCCCCCATCTTCAGCCTCCATCCCGGTGACACCTGGAGCACGCTCGAGCCCGCCCTCGGCGAGCCCTGGGGCGAGGCCACCGACGCCGACGGCACCCGCAACCGCATCTGGCGGGTGAGCGACCCGGCCGTGATCGAGGAGGTCACCACCGGCCTCGCGGACGCCGAGCTTCTGATCGCCGATGGCCACCACCGCTACGAGACCGCCCGGGCGTACGCCGACGAGGTCGGCGGCGAGGGCGATCACAACTACACGCTGATGTGCCTCGTCTCCCTCGACGACCCCGGCCTGACCGTCTTCGGGTACCACCGCCTGCTCGGTGGCTTCACCGGCACCGACAGGCCGGAGACGCTGGCGGCCGCCCTGCGCGAGCACTTCGACATCGAGGAGGTGGAGGCCGACGCGCTCGACCCCGCCGGCGCTGAGGGCATCGGCGTGTTCGGATACATCGACTCCCACCTGCAACGGAGCTTCCGCCTGCGCCTGAAGGACACCGCGCTGATCGACGAGCTGCTCGCGGACCGCTCCGAGGCCTACCGGCGCCTGGACGCCGCGATCCTCGAGGAGCTGGTGCTGAAGCGGGCGCTCGGGATGTCGGCGCAGGACGTGGAGGCCAAGAAGGGCATCGGTTACGCGAAGAGCGTCGACGAGGCGCTGGCGACGATCGACGACGACGGCGACTACCAGGTCGCCTTCCTGCTGCGCCCAACGCCGGTGGAGCAGGTTCGCGAGGTCGCCGCGGCCGGCGAGACGATGCCCCCGAAGTCCACGTTCTTCTATCCGAAGGTGCTCACCGGCATCGTGTTCAATCCCCTCGGCGAGTGACGCGGATCTACACCAAGAAGGGCGACGACGGAAGCACCTCCCTCTGGTACGGCGGCCGCGTGGCGAAGTCCGACGCCCGCACCGAGGCATACGGAGCGGTCGACGAGGCGGCGTCCGCGCTGGGCATGGCGCGCTCGCTGTGCGAGGCGCTCGAGCGCGACGTCGAGGTCGACATCCTTCGGATCCAGAACGAGCTCTTCGTCCTGGGGGCCGAGCTGGCGACGGCTCCGGAGGCAGCCCACCGGCTGGAGGACGGCGTCTCGCGCGTCACCGCGGAGATGGTCGACGCGCTCGACGGGGTGATCGACCGCTACATGGACGAGGTCGACCTGCCGCCGAAGTTCGTCATTCCGGGTGGTCGGCCCGTCTCGGCCGCGCTCGATGTGGCCCGCGCCACGATCCGCCGCGCGGAGCGGCGCGTCGTCGCGCTCGCCGCCGCCGAGGACATCTCCGGCGAGGTCGTGCGCTACCTCAACCGCGCGTCCGACGCCGTCTACGCGATGGCCCGCTTCACCGACACCGACACGCCGGAGCTGTTCGCGGGCAGGGACGCCTCGCCGGACGAAGGCTGATGGCGATCCGCGCCACCGCCCGCCGCCGTGAGGGCTACACACACGACGTCGAGGTCGACGGCCACCGCCTGGTGATCGACGAACCCGAGGCGGCCGGCGGCGCCAACGAGGGCCCCTCCCCCACGCGCGTCGGCGCGGCGGCGCTCGCCGCGTGCACCGCCATCACGGTCGAGATGTACGCGGCGCGCAAGGGCTGGCACTTGGGCGATGTCGAGGTGGACGTGGACATGGAGATCGCGAACCACGCCATCGAGTCGTTCACCGTGACCATGCGCGTGCAGGGCGAGCTCGACGACGAGCAACTCGAACGCCTGCGGGTGATCGCCGGCAAGTGCCCCGTCCACCGAGCGCTGGCGAGCGAGACGCCCGTCTCGATCGAGGATCGGATCGAGCGGCTCACCTCCGGATGAGCGCCGAGCGCCTCGCGGAGCTGCGCTCGCTGCTGCTGGACCCCGCCGAGGCGGCGACGATGGATGCGCACGGCGGCACCGAGGCGGCTGTGCTGGTTCCGATCCTGGGAACCGAGCGCGACCCTGCAATCGTCTTCACCGAACGCCGGCACGACCTGCGCCGCCACGCCGGCGAGATCTCGTTCCCCGGCGGCCGGCGCGACGCGCCCGACGAGAACCTGCTCGCCACCGCGCTCCGCGAAGCGCACGAGGAGGTCGGCCTCGACCCGAGCGACGTGGAGATCGTGGGCGCACTGCCTCCGATCGGGACGTTCGTCACCAACTACAAGGTCTACCCGGTCGTTGGCGTGATCCCGGACCCCTCCGAGCTCGAGCCGAACCCGGACGAGGTGGCGGCGCTGCTGCGCTTCCGCCTCTCGGAGCTGCGCGGCGCCTTCGCGATGCGACGCCTGGTTCGGCGTGGAGTCCCGATCAGGACTCCCACCTACCTCGTGGAGGAGCACCTGATCTGGGGCGCCACCGCTCGAATCCTGGGCGAATTGCTCGACCGGCTCGATCCGTAACGAAGCGACCCATCTCGCGACGCTTCCCGGTTGCGGGGTCACCCTGGGTAGGCGTAAGGTTCCAGGCGATGGGAGACACAGAAGACGACCGGACGCCCGAGGGCGAGGAGGACATCTCCGACACGACCGCGCCCTCGATCGGGCCGAACACCACGATCGAGCGCGAACCGCCCGAGGATCGCCTCGCGAGGCACGAGCAGTCGGACGTCGACGCCATGGGCCTCGACAAGCGCCGGCAGGTGGTCGGCGGCCAGTACGGGGCGAGCGCCGGCAAGCAGGCGACGCTCTACGGCATCGCGCTGCTGATCCTCGCCGTCGTCGTGATTGGCTTCATCCTTCTCGTCGGGCAGCTCGACAAGGCGCCGGCCACGAGCGAGGACCAGGCGCCCTGGTCGAACCCGGACGCACCGCAGACCCCGCCCTCACCGATCCAGTAGCGCCCGCTCCCCGGCGGCCAGCATCTCCTGCCGCCACTTCCGCGGCTCGCCCGGATCGGCCGGGACGACCTCAACCGGGATGCGCCAGCGCTCCGACGCCTCGCGCCCGATGCGGGCCCCCTCGGCGAGGTGGGCGGGATCGGCGGCCCCGGCGGCCTCGAGGACGACACCCCGCACGGGCGTGTCGACCAGCTTCTCGAAGAGCGACTCGAGGCGCGCACCGTTGACCGCGGCCACGTCCTCCGGCGCGCCGGAGGCGGAGCCCATGAGCCAGTAGACGATCGCCACGCCCTCGATCAGGTCGAGGACGGTGCCGACGAGCAGCGGATCGGCCACCGCGGACTCGATCCCCGTCGCCTCGATGGCCGCCGTCGAAGCATCGTCGCGGGTGCTTCCCCGGACCTGCCACCCCTGCTCCAGCAGCGCCGAGCCCAGCTCGCGCCCGCGGCAGCCGCAACCGACGATCAGCGCCCGCGCCAACTAGGCGGGCTCGTCGTCGGCCAGCTCGGGCTCCGGCTCGGGGCCGGTCAGGTCCGGGTGGGCGCGAGCGCGAACCGCCTCGTCCTCGGCCACCATGCGGTCGAGGTCCTCGTAAGTCAGCTCGGCGCGGCCCCGGCGGCGGCGGCGCTCGTTCTGCGCGTCGATCATCTGCTGGACGTCCTGCGTCTCGAGCTGGGCCTCGTCCTCGAAGGAGCGCGTCGGCTTCCAGTCGACGAGGTCGGCTCCGCTGCCCGGATACGACCTCGCGAGGAGGACCAGGACCAAGACGATGATCGCGATCATCGCCATGGATACGAGCATGAACTCCACGGGCAAACCTTATCCCGCATCAAACCTGCCTGACCTGCCTTGAGCCCGGTTCTCGGATAGCCTCGCTGCGATGAGCGCCAATGAGCTGGCAAGCGTGGACGGGACGATCGGGCCGACCGCGGAGGCGATGATCCCGCTGGCCGACGACGGCCTTTATCGCGGCGACGGCGTGTTCGAGGTCATCCGCCTATACGCGGGGCATCCGTACGCGCTCGCCGAGCACCTCGACCGCCTCGAGCGCTCCGCGGCCACCATCGAGCTGCCCGTCGAGCGCGAGCCGTTCGAGCGCGAGATCACGGCACTCCTCGAGAGCTTCGGCGACGGGGACGCCCAGCTGCGGCTGATCGTCACCCGCGGCGGCCGGCGGATCGCCGCGACCGAGACGCTCCCCGACAAGGGCGCGACGGTCGCGCTCGCGACCGTGGCCTACTCGCCGACGATCATCCTCACCGGGGTCAAGTCCCTCTCCTACGGCGCCAACATGCAGGCGACCCGCCTGGGACAGGCCCGTGGCGGCGACGAGGCGCTGCTGGTGCGCCCTGATGGGAACGTGCTCGAAGCGCCCACGTCCACGATCTTCTGGGCGAGCGAGGGAGGCGGTCTGCGCACGCCTTCGCTCGAGGCGGGGATCCTGGACTCCATCACCCGCCGGCGCATCGTGGAGGCGCTGGAGGTCGAGGAGGGCGTCTTCGCACTGGAGGACCTCCTGGGGGCCTCGGAGGCATTCCTCGCCTCGACGGTCCGCGAGGTTCAGCCGATCACTCGGGTCGACGAGACCGCCTTCTCTCCGGGCGGTCCCCGCACGACCGAGGCGCGCGAGGCGTTCGACGCCGCGATCGCCGAAGCACTCGGCTAGCGCCGCCGCGTAGGCTCCCGGCCATGTTCTTCCCAACTCACCGACGAGCAACGACTGATCGCCGAGACCGCCCGCGACTTCGTCGACAACGAGGTCGTCCCGCGAGCCAGGGACAGCGATCGCGCCGAGCGCTTCGACGCCGAGCTCGCCAGGCGCCTCGGCGACATGGGCTACCTCGGGGCGCCAGTGGCCGAGGAGTACGGCGGGCGCGGCCTCGACTACGTCTCCTACGGGCTGATCGTCGAAGAGGTGGGACGTGGCGATTCCGCGCAACGGACCGTCGTCTCGGTGCAGACCTCGCTGGTGTGCGGCTCGATCGAGCGCTGGGGCTCCGAGGAGCAGAAGCAGCGCTGGCTCCCGAAGCTCTGCTCCGGCGAGGCGTTCGGCTGTTTCGGGCTGACCGAGCCCGACACCGGCTCCGACGCGGCGTCGGTGCGCACACGGGCAGAGAAGATCGATGGCGGCTGGCGGATCAACGGGCAGAAGATGTGGATCTCACTCGGCAATGTCGCCGAGGTCGCGCTCGTGTTCGCCCAGACCGACCCGGAACAGGGGCACCGCGGCATGGCGTGCTTCCTGGTCCCCACCGAGACCGAGGGCTTCGCGAGCCAGGAGGTTCACGGGAAGCTTGGTCTCAAGGCCTCCGACACGGCCTCACTCGCCCTCGACGGCGTCGAGGTGCCCGACGACGCCCTGATGGGCGAGATCGGGGACGGGTTCAAGATCGCGATGTCGGCGCTCGACTCGGGCCGCTACTCGGTCGCGGCCGGCTGCGTCGGCATCTGCCAGGGGTGCGTCGACGCCTCTGTTGCCTACTCGAAGGAGCGCAAGCAGTTCGGCGTGCCGATCGCCTCGTTCCAGCTCGTCCAGGGGATGATCGCCGACATGATCGTGCGCCGGGACGCGGCCAGAGCGCTGGTCCGCAGGGCGGGCGAGGTGAAGGACGCCGGCCAGCCGAGCACCGTCGAGACGTCCGTTGCGAAGCTCTACGCCACCGAGGCGTCGGTGGAGTGCGCCAACCTCGCGATCCAGGTCCACGGCGGCTCCGGATACGTGGACGATCACCCGGTCGAGCGCTACCTGCGCGACGCCCGCGTGACCACGCTCTATGAGGGCACCTCGCAGATCCAGAAGCTGATCATCGCCCGCGATGCGACCGGCATCAACGCGATGACGCCCCTCAGGGGCGAATAGCCGGCTTGGCCGGCCTCGTCGAGAGCTCGCTTGCCGACAACGTCGCGCTGCTGCGGCTGAACCGCCCCGACGCCCGCAACGCGTTATCGCCGGAGATGATGGCCGAGCTGGGGTTCGAGATCGAGCGCGCGGACACCGACCACGAGGTCCGCTGCATCGTGATCGCCGGCAGCGACGAGGTCTTCGCGGCTGGCGCCGACATCCGCAAGCTGTCCGAGCGCGAGTTCCACGAGGCCCTGTTCCACCCCGCGGCCGAGTTCTGGCGGCGCGTGGCGGGCTGTCGCACGCCGCTGGTCGCGGCGGTCTCGGGGTGGGCCCTCGGCGGCGGCTGCGAGCTCGCGCTGCTGTGCGATCTCATCGTCGCCTCGGAGACGGCCACGTTCGGCCAACCCGAGATCACGCTGGGGATCATTCCGGGTGGCGGCGGCACCCAGCGGCTCGCGCGCGTGGTCGGCAAGCAGCGCGCGATGGAGCTGGTGCTGACCGGCCGCCACTTCGATGCGAAGGAGGCTGAGCAGCTCGGCCTCGTCAACCTCGTCGCCAAGAAGAAGGAGTGGCTCGAGCAGGCGATGGAGCTCGCCCGCCGGATCGCCAAGCAGGCGCCGCTGGCCGCGCGCCTTGGCAAGCAGGCGGTGCTGGCGGCTGAGGAGACCGCCCTCGCCGCCGGGCTCGAGTACGAGCGTCGCCTCTACGAGTTGGCCATGGCCAGCGAGGATCGCGTCGAGGGGACGACGGCCTTCCTCGAGAAGCGCAAGCCGAAGTTCGAGGGGAGATAGCGATGGCGAACCTCTACGAGCCCGACTTCGACTCGGAGAGCGACCGGCCCGGCTTCGCCGGACGCCGCGCGAAGCTGGGCGAGCAGGCCGGCTCCGAGCGACTTGGGGCGAGCCTGTTCGAGCTGGCGCCTGGCTCCGCCGCGTTCCCGATGCATTACCACCTGGGGAACGAGGAGCTGCTGATCGTGATCGATGGACGCCCGGCGCTGCGAACCCCCGACGGCGAGCGCGAGCTTCAGCCCGGCGAGGTAGTCGCCTTTCCGCTGGGCGAGGCCGGTGCCCACCAGGTGGTGAACCGGGGCCCCGAGCCGGTGCGAATTCTGATGATCAGCCAGATGAATGCCCCCGACGTGGTGATTCGCCCCGAGTCCGGGAAGCTGAGCGCGTTCGGGCGTCCGCCGGGCTCGCCGGGTGAGGGGATGCACGACGTCTACTTCCGCCGGGACGCGGCGGAATTCTGGGACGGCGAGGAACCGCCCCCGGAGCCCTCGTCGGGGTGAGCGTTGAGCGCATCGGCGTCGCCGGCGCCGGGACGATGGGCGCGGGGATCGCCCAGGTCGCCGCGCTGGGCGGATATGAGACCCGCCTTCACGACCCGCAGCCCGAGGCGCTCGAGCGCGGCGCCCAACGCCTGAGCGAGCAACTCGCGAAGGGGGCCGAGAAGGGCCGCTGGAGCACGGGCGAGGCGGAGACGGCCTCGAGGAGAATCACCACCGCCGCCGCGCTCTCCGAGCTCGAGGGCTGCGAGCTCGTGATCGAGGCCTGCCCCGAGGATCTGGCCTTGAAGCGCGCGCTGTTCGGGCGCCTGGCGGAGATCTGCGGGCCCGACGCCGTGCTCGCCACCAACACCTCTTCGCTCTCGGTCACGGACATCGCCCAGGGTCTCCCCCACCCCGAGCGCATCTGCGGCATGCACTTCTTCAATCCCCCGGCGCTGATGAAGCTCGTGGAGGTGGTCGCCACCGCGGCGTCCGACGAGGGCCCGCTCGCGACGCTGGAGGACGTCGCGCGGGCAATGGGGCGTGAGCCCGTGCGCTGCGCGGACTCGCCCGGGTTCATCGTCAACCGCTGCAACCGCCCCTATGCCCTGGAGTCGCTTCGGATCCTCGATGAAGGAATCGCCGCCCACGACCAGATCGACCAGGTGATGCGCACCGACGGCGGCTACCGCATGGGCCCGTTCGAGCTGATGGACCTGATCGGGATCGACGTCAACCTCGAGGTCGCCCGCTCCTTCTACCGCCAGCGACCGGTCTCGCGCTGGCAGCCGCACCCCATCCAGGAACGCCTCGTCGCCGAGGGCCGCCTGGGCCGCAAGAGCGGCCAGGGCTTCTACGACTATTCGGAGGGCGTCGGGCGCCCCGACCCCGAGCCCCTCGATGCCGAGGTGCGCCGGGGGGTCCTCGAGCGCGTCGTCGCCCAGCTCGCCAACGAAGCGTCGTTCGCCGCCGGCGAGGGAGTCGCCGAGCCGGGCGACATCGACTCGGCGATGCGGCTGGCGCTCAACCACCCGAAGGGACCGTTCGAATGGGTGGAGGAGCTCGGGGCGGACCGGGTGGTCGGGATCCTCGATGACCTCCGCGCTGCCACCGGGGACGAGCGCTACGAGGTCGCCCCCTTGCTTCCGCGGGCGATCTACGAGTAGTCGGGGACCGCAGCCTCCGGGGGCGTGACCGCCGCCGGCGCGCCTGCGGCGGCCTGCCGCCCCGGCATGCGGCCCTCCGCCGCGAGCCAGGATCCCGCGAGGATCAGGGCCAGCCCGATGATGGTCACGAGGGTGATCCGCTCGTCGAGAAACACCGCGCCGTAGATCACGGCGAACCCCGGGATCAGGTAGGCGACGAGAAGGGTGCGCGCCGGCCCGACGGTCGCAAACAGCTCGTAATAGATCGCGAACGCGAATCCAGTGCCCACCACTCCGAGCGCGACGACAGCCAGCAGGGGCCCGGCGCTGGGCGCGTCCGGCGGGATCGAAAGGAGCGCAGCCGGCAGGAGCCACACGGCGCTGCCGGTCATCACCGCCGCCGCCACACCCAGGGGCTCATAGCCACCGAAGCGCTTCTTGATGATGAACCCACCAACGGCGTACCCGAGACCGCCCAGCACCACCGCGAGGCCGCCGACAAGGCCATCGCCGAGCCGTCGAGGTCGAGCCCGAGCAGAACGACGACGCCGGCAAAGCCGAGGATGATGCCGACGAGGCGCAGTCCTGTTGAGCGCTCCTCGCGGTCCACCCAGATCGCGAGCACCGCGCCGAAAATCGGCGCCGTCGTCATCAGGATCCCCGCGAGCGACGAGGTGATCTCCTGCTGGCCCGCCGCGATCAGCAGGAACGGCCCGGCGACCTGCACCGCCGCCAGGACCATGATCCCGCCCACCCTCTCGCGCAGCCCGCTCAGTGACCCGGACACAATCGCCATGCCCGTAAGGACGATGGCTGCGAGCGTAATGCGGGTCCAGGCCAACAGGCCCGGGGCCAGATCGCGAAGAGCGATCTCGATGAACAGGAAGCTCGCACCCCAGATCGCGGCGAGCACGACGAGCAGCGTCCACGAGCGGCGATCCATCCTTCGAGAGTAGGGGCCGCCCGTCCACACGGCCATGCGGAGTGCTTCTAGGCGCTATTAGGAGGGGCGGGTGATCGTGCCCGAGGTGATGCCGCCGTAGGAGAAGGTCGGCACCACGGGCCACTGTCGCTTCCAGCTCGCCAGCTCGGATGACGGGAAGACACACGCGAAGCGCGGGTCGCGCGGATGCGGGTCCGCGAGCGCCTTCTCCTTGATCATCGAGTCGTACTGGTCGATCGAGTCCTCGAGGGTGTTCGAGTTCAGGATCACCTCGCGGCCGAAGAACTCGGCCGTCTTGCGAACGCCCGGGATCCTCGAGAGGTGCGGGTGCCACGAGTCGGCGGCGACGCCGTTCTCGGAAGAGACCCACACCCCGTCGGCCGTGTTGATGCACAACGAGTGGTTGCCGTCGGTGTGCCCGGGCGTCCACACCAGGGCCACTCCCTTGCCGACCTCGAGGTCGCCCTCCACGAGCACGACGTTGTCCGTGATCAGGTCCTTGATCCCGTCCTCCACGTACCAGGCCCACTGCATCGGGTGCAGGGAGGCGAACGTGTCCCACTCCTTGCGCTGCGCGATCAGCTTCGCGTTCGGGAAGAGCGGGGGCCGCGGCTGCGTCTCGCCCTCGATCGGCTCGGTCGTGCCGAGGACGAAGCGCAGGTCCTGGACGTGCAGGTGGTCGAAGCTCACGAAGTCGACGTCCTCGGGCCGCAGGCCGACGGTGGCGAGCGCCTCCCCTGGCTGGTTCCAGATGGTTGCCAGGACCTTGTAGGAGAGGAACTCGCCCAGGCGCTCGATCTGCTGCGCGTAGTAAGGGGCTTCGGCGGGGCCCTCTGGGACGGTCGGCTCGTAGGCGAGCGTCCGCGGGACGCCGTCGAAGTCCTCGAACTGGACGACCTGGAGGCGGTTGATGATGTTGACGTAGGGATTGGGGCCCTTGGCGGCACCGCCGAACGCGAACTTCAGCGGGTAACCGGCGGAGGCGATGTCCACGGTGCGGACTCCCGTCACGCGATTCTCCGGCGTCGCGAAGCGCGCCCGGAACTCGCTGGCCGCCTCGCGAATCGCCGCCGGGCGCTCGCCGCGAGGCCAGAGCGCGTTCGCCTCGTCGAACTCGTGAAAGGGGCGCAGGCCGACACTCTCGGCACTTACGTCTGGGACCTCTACGACCGCCACGGTCCGCGAGCATAGAGCGTCACTGGTACGCTCGGCGAGGGACTGGATTAGGCATGGACGTCGGCGCTCGCATTCGCATCTGGCTGGCCTCAGGGGTGGGGCTCGCCGCCGTGGGCCTGATCGGGCTTGCCGGAGCCGTCGAGGCTGGAGACCCGGCCCCACCGCTCTATCCCGACCTTCGTACCGTCGCAGCCGGCCCATTCGGCCTTGACCTCAAGCGCAACGCGAAGGGGAAGGCCACCCTGCGGATCTCGAACAAGATCGCCAACGCGGGATCGGGCCCGCTCGAGCTCTACGCCACCGACGCGACCGCAGCGGGCGGCCCGGGCGGAAACACCGATTGCACCGTGGGCGAGTACCCGGAGCCGGTCGGGGCCGATCGCGACGCCAACCAGACGATCTTTGAGGACACGAACGAGAACGGCGAGTTCGACCCCGGGACCGACCAGGTCGGCGAGACGCCGAAGGTCGGCTGCTTCGAATATCACGCGGCGCACGACCACTGGCACTTCCAGGACTTCTCCCAGTACCGCCTCGACGACGTCGAGACGGGCGATACGGTCGCGGGCCCGTCGCGGAAGATCGGGTTCTGCATCCTCGATGGCGATCGCAAGTTCCCCTCGATCCCCGGCTCGCCCACCTCAGGCGTCTATCCCCAGAACACCCCGTTCGGGTTCGGGTGCGGGCAGGGCGACCCCGATGACGGGCCAGGAGCAATGGGGCTCTCGGTGGGCTGGGCCGACGTCTACACCTACTCGCTGCCGGGCCAGCGCCTGGACATCACCGGCGTCACGGCCGGCACCTACTGCCTCGTCTCGACTGCGAACCCACCGGGCGGGGCCTCGCAGATCGAGGAGGAGACGCTCGAGAACAACCAGCGCCGCCGGCAGGTCGAGCTGGATCCCAGCGAGGGCCAGGTCCGCTTCACGAAGGCGGGCTGCCCGGACCCGACGCCATGAGGAGACCATGAGCCAGGAAGAACTGATCAGCGCGTATCTCGACGGCCAGATGAGCCGCCGGACATTGATTCGGCGCCTGGTAGCCGCCGGCGTCTCGTTTGGCGCGGCCGTCTCCTATGCCCATGTCCTGGGCCAAGGCCGCGCGTACGCCGATCGAGCCCTGGGGGACCATTACGGCATCCTCGAGCCCACCACCGGCAAGATCCTCGACCAGAGCCTCGACGAGGTGATCGAAACGGGGAAGGTCCGGGTGCGCTTCAGCGTTCCCAAGCGGGCCCGGGTGGAGTTCCGGATCTGGGTGCACCGGCCCTCGCACACGTACACCTACTCGCAACTCGCCCTGAAGGAGATCGAGACCAGCGGGCCTGTGACCAGGAAGGAGCTTCGGGTTCCCCTGAAGCTGAACCCGCCTCACTCCGTCGACGCGCTGCGCCCCCTGGACGCCGCGCCGCTCGACCTCGTGACGGTGGCCCGCAAGGGCCGCGACCACTTCGCCGCAGGCTCCCATCAGCGCACGCTGACCTGATCCGACCGCCTCAGTGCAGGTCGCCGAGGTGGTGGTCGTCCGCCACGCCAGCCAGCCGCTGGGCCTGGGGGGTGCCCGTCGCGGGGGCTGAGCGGCCACGGCCGAAGAGCGCCTCGAAGCCTGCCCCGGCGCACGCGGCGAGGATCCCCAGCCTCACCAGCGGCCGGACCCGGTCGTAGCGGGGCCGCAAGGCCTCGCCCCATCGCGCGAGCCGCTCGTCCGTCTCGGTGAGGCGCCAGCGGGGGTACGCGCGGAGGTAGGCGAGGACGCCGCGGCGGGCTCGAAAGCCGCTCAAGCCGCCCATGAGGATGCGGCCCAGGGCGCGCCCGCGGACGAAATGGTGGCGGACGAGCCGCAGGGGCGTACCGCACCGATTGCGGTGGGTCAGGCGCACCTCCTTCGCGCGCCAGGCCCGGTGCCCGCGCCGCCAGAGCTCGGCGTTCAGGACCGTGTCCTCGCCCGCCCGCATGTCCTCCGGGAACCCGCCCGCCTCGAGCAGAGCCTCGCGCGTGTACGAGCAGTGCGCGGGCACGCCCTCGAGCTCGCCGGACGGCCGGTCCGGGAGAGAGGGCGAGTGGTCGAGGAAGTAGGCCGCCCAGCCCGCGGGCGTGGGGGTGCCGTTCAGGAGCGATCCGGTGACCATCGAGTAGCCGAGCTCGTGTGCCCTGATGCGGGCCTGGAGACTGCCCGGCGGCAGCTCCACATGGGATCCGGGAAACGACACGAACTCCCCGCGGGCCACGGCGACGCCGGCGTTCCGCGCCGCCCCGGGTAGTCCCGGGTCGGGCACGTCGACGACGGTGATCGAGGGGAACCCCCGGCGCACGACGTCGGCCGTGCCGTCGGTCCCGCTGGCCGCCACGACAACCTCGAAGGGCTCGTCGCACACCTGCCCGACAACGGAACGGACGCTGCGCTCGATCGTCTCGGCGTCATTCCGCGAGATCACGATCGCGGTTAGCAGCGGCGCACCCGGGTCGAGTTCGGCGAGGTCCAGCTCGGCCGCGGGCCCAATCCCGAGAGGATCGGCCAGCGCGGGCAGTCCAGGGGGACGGGAAACCCACCTGCGCGTGGCGGGACCGACGGCGGTCAGCCCGGTGTAGTCCCGCTGCCAGCGGCGATCGGGGTCGGCCCGCTCGTACTTGCGCAGCCTGTCCGCGCGACGCTCGGGGGTGAGACTGGAGAGGTGCTTGATCCGGATCGTCGTCTTCCGCCAGCGCTCGCGCGGGATGTCGACCGGCACGGGCACCAGATGCAGCCGCAGATCCGGCAGCGTCTGCCCCTGGCCGGCGTGAAACAGCCGATAGACCCACAGCTCGGCGCGGTCGAACCGCTCGTCGTCGTCGATCATCCGAAAGACACGGAACCCGTAGGCGCTCGAGCGGTCGGCCCCACGCTCGACGAACCCCCGAAGCGCCTTCGCGTCGTCGGGGTCGAGCCGCTCGTCGGCGTCCAGGAACAACACCCAGCCGGCGCCGGCCTCGATCGCCGCGTCGAGCAGGCGCTGGCGGTTGGCGGCGTCGTCCCACCCCTCGTAGCTCTCACGCCGCGGGTTGTGGAGGACGCGCTCGACCAGCGGACTGCGCTCGAGCAGCTCGGCCGTGTCGTCGGTCGAGCCGTCGTCGAGCGCGATCACGCGATCGGCGAGCGGCGCCACCGACTCGAGGTAGCCGGGGACGTCGTCGGCGGCGTTGCGGGCCGGGAGGAGGCAGGTGATGCTCGCGCCCGGCTCGGCCGGAAGCGCCGAGCGCTCACCCTCGGCGCCAACGGCGAGCACGGGCACGTCGGGCCGGGGCGTCCAGGGGACGAGCTCGCTCGGCATGTCGAGCGGCGTCCGGCCCAGCAGCTCCCCCGACTCCGATGCGGGATCCACCTGCCCGTACTTCTCACGCCGGACGGCGATCCGCTCGTCGGACTCCAGGTGACGCGCCCGGATCGTCGTTCTCAGCCATGCGGCCTCGGGGATCGACTCCGGTACTGGGTTGAAGTGAAGGGCCCGCCCCGGGAGGCGCTGTCCGGGGCTCGCCGCGAAGACCCGGTACACATAGCTGGGGCGCGCCGAGACCCTGTCGCTCCAGGATCTGTACATCTGTAGCCCGTAGGCGCACCCGGCGATCGCGTCCCGCTCGACGAACCCCCGAAGCGCCTTCGCGTCGTCGGGGTCGAGCCGCTCGTCGGCGTCCAGGAACAACACCCAGCCGGCGCCGGCCTCGATCGCCGCGTCGAGCAGGCGCTGGCGGTTGGCGGCGTCGTCCCACCCCTCGTAGCTCTCACGCCGCGGGTTGTGGAGGACGCGCTCGACCAGCGGACTGCGCTCGAGCAGCTCGGCCGTGTCGTCGGTCGAGCCGTCGTCGAGCGCGATCACGCGATCGGCGAGCGGCGCCACCGACTCGAGGTAGCCGGGGACGTCGTCGGCGGCGTTGCGGGCCGGGAGGAGGCAGGTGATCGCCATGGGGCGCAGGACGCTAGCGACGCTCTCCGTTCGTGGTCCAGGCGCGGGGCATCGGCTCTACGAGTTCCCGGGGCCGGCGCGCTCACCAATTTCGATGTTCTTCGACCTGAAGACGGTCAGGGACTAGCGGCGATCGAGCACGCCTCGTCGACGAGACGGTCGACGTCGAGGTTTCCCGGGCATTCCTTGGCCGCGAAGACCTCCCGGTGGCCGATCACGTGCTCGCGGTCGATGGGGATGCTCCACCGGGCGCAGATGCTGGCGATCAAGCTCGCTCCGGCGTCGTACTGCGTGAGCGGCCGCTCGACGTCGAAGGGCCGGCCACCATCTTCGAACTCGATTCCGACCGTGAACAGGTTGGGATTGGCATTGCGCTCGCGGACGATGCGAGCCGTTGGATCCAAGAGGCGCCCGGCATGGCGCGCGGTATCACCCTCGTCGACGAGCTGCGCGACGCGTCCGTCGAGGCCTACGAGGTAGTGGGCGCAAGCCTCGCTCTCCGGCCGCGAGAACCAGTTCAACGTGCCCCCCCAGCTGCCGACGTTCGTGTGGACGACGACGGCGAGCGGCCGATGGCCGTCCCGTCCCGGAATCGAATTCGGCGTCGGGTGGCGCTCGAGGAGCGGCTCGGACTCGCCCATGCCGCAGCCCGCCTTTCGCGGACTCCTAGGCGCTCGCCATGCCGGTGGGCGTCGGCGCGACCTCGGCGGGCTCGCCGCCCTTCTGCCAGTGCGCCTCCGGCGACGGAGGCGTGTCGCGCAGATACCACTCGGCGTCGAGCGCGCCCATGCAGCCGGTGCCGGCCGCGGTCACGGCCTGGCGGTAGGTGTGGTCGACGAGGTCACCGACCGCGAACACGCCCTCGAGGTTGGTCCGGGTCGATCCGTCCTTGGTGAGTACGTAGCCGTTCTCGTCCGTGTCGATCACACCGTCGACCAGCTCGGAGCGCGGGACGTGGCCGATGGCGACGAAGGCGCCGCCGACCTCGAGCTCCTCCTCCTCGCCGGTATCGGCGTTCTTGAGCAGCACGCTGTGCAGCTTGCCGTCCTCTCCCGCGACGAACTGCTCGGGGACGAACGGCGTCTTGAAGGAGATGTTCTCCTTCTCAGCGGCGCGGTCGTGCATGATCTTCGAGGCGCGGAACTCGTCGCGGCGGTGGACGACCTTGAGGTCGTCGGCGAACTTGGAGATGAAGATCGAGTCCTCCATCGCCGAGTCGCCGCCGCCGACAACAACGACGTCCTGACCCTTGAAGAAGGCGCCATCGCAGACGCCGCAGGTGGAGACGCCGCGTCCCGCGAGCTCCATCTCGCCCGGGATCCCCAGCCGCCTGGGCTCCGCGCCCATCGCCAGGATGATCGTCTGCGCGAGGTGCTCCTCGTCGCCCAGGTGGACTTTGTGGATGCCGCCGTCCTCGGAGAGCTCGATGCTGGTGACGTCGTCCGTGATGAAGCGCGTCCCGAACCGCTCGGCCTGGTCGCGGAACTGCTGCATCATCTCCGGGCCCATGATCCCGTCGGGGTAACCCGGGTAGTTCTCGACGTCGGTGGTGTTCTGAAGCTGGCCGCCCCACTGGAAGCCCTCGATCACGAGCGGCTCCAGGTTGGCGCGCGAGGTGTAGAGCGCGGCCGTGTAGCCGGCTGGGCCGCCTCCGACGATGATCACGTTCTCGATTCTCTGCTCACTCATCAGGTGTCCTCACTAGCTCTTACGTCTACCCACTACATCAGTCCAGTCGGGCGGACGTTCGCTACATTCATAATACTTTACTTTCTGAAGTAATGGAAGTGGGCTCCGGGGTGACGTGCCCTGGAAGCGATTCGGCGAGGTCGCTGCCCACCGCGCCTTGCTTGCGCTCGGCCTCCCAGCGGGAGACCGTGCGGCGGAGCTGGAAGAAGGCGACGATACCGGGCGGGATCGGGAGCCAGAAAGCGATCAGCCGGTAGACCAGGACGGCGGCGAACACCTCGCTGCCCGGGTAGCCGAACAGCACGAACGTCCCGATGAGCCCTGCGTCCACAGCCCCCACCCCGCCGGGGACGAACGGGATGAGGTTGGCGACCATCCCGACGAAGAAGCCCTGGACGATGACGCCGAGAGGCACTTGCACCTCAAACGCGTGGAAGCTCGCCCAGAGGATCCCGATGTTGGCCGCCCAGAAGCCGATCGCGCCCGCGATCGCCAGCCCGCCGGCGGAGGGATTGCGTACGAAGTCGATGGCGGTCCGCACGCCCGCGGCGATCGAGGCGGGCACCGTTGCCAGCCGCTGCAGCAGAGTGCCGAACCGCCGGTCGGCGGCTCGGGAGCGCATCCGGCGCTCGAGGTCGGTCGGCACCAGGGCGATGAGCAGGAAGACGATGATCAGCGCGCCGGCGATAGCGGCGGGCACGATCGTGAGCCCGGCCGGGTTCGGGCCGTGGAAGACGCCGGTCCGTAACAGCACCCCGTCGATGACGACGGTGAGCATGTACACCGCGTAGAGCAGGACGAGGAACGCGACCATGCGCGTCGCGCTCTGGCGGCGGGGCATCCCGGCCTTGCGCAGCGCCCAGTAGGTGAGGACGATCCCGCCGGCGCCCCCCGCCGAGAACAGGCGCGTCGCCGCCAGGCCGGCCATGGTGATCTGGTAGCTCTCGCTCCAGGTGAGCTTCACCACATGCTCGCCCACGACGCCGCGGAAGAGCGCTACGTAGGAAGCGAAGGCCAGCACGTTGAACCCCAGTGCCACCCCGATCCAGATCCAGTCCGCGCGGCGGACCTGCTTGATCGCATCGTCGAGCCCGACGATGCTCGGGAGCAGCAGGTAGATCGCCGCCACGATCAGCACCACCACGAGCAGGGTCTGCAGCAGTCGCTTGGGGTCGGTGAAGAACCTGGGCTCCTCGTTTGAGCCCTCGCCCTCGTCCTCCGCAGCCTCGGAGCCCTCGGTCTGGGGTCCCGAAACCTGCCCCCCACGTCGCGCTGCTGCTCTTCGCCGGGGCCGGCCATCTAAGCCCTCATCGTGGCAGGGTGGGCCGACCGAACGCCACGGCGCTACGAGGTGGCGATGCGCTCGAGGCGCTGGAGCAACCCGTTCACCTTCAGCACGGCGGGCTCCGCCAGGGGCTCGCCGCGGCGCACCGCGGCCACGAGTGCCGCCCCCGCGATGATGTCCGTGAGGTAGTGCTCCCCCAGGTAGACGAGCGCGACTCCCAGCGTCGCTGCGTACGCCCAGCCCACGGCGCCCGGCAGTGGGCCGGACTCAGCCAGTAACAGCGCCGCCATCAGCGAGGTCGCGAAATGAAGCGATGGCATCGCAGCCCACGGGTTGCCCCCGAGCGAGTCGTAGAGCTTCGGCCAAATCCGGGGGCCCCAGACCTCCTCCCCGACGTCGAGCATCCGTCGCCGGACGGGCTGGGGCGCTGTTCCCGCCGCGCGCGTGGGCGCCAGCTCCTCGTCGAGGTAGCCCTCCTCGGCCGCCCACCACGGCGGCGCCGTGGGGGCCAGGAAGTAGACGGCGCAACCGATGTCGTAGGTCGCGGCGAGCTGGCGCGCCGCCCGCGGGAAGCGGTCCGGATCGCGGGCCAGCACGTAGAGCAGCGAGGCGTGGGGCTGGAGGAACCAGGCCCAATGGGCGAACGAGAGGACGCGATCGAGCGCGCTGACCTGTCCGGGCTCCGACAAGGCGCGCTGGAGCCGGACGTTGGGCAGCTCGCCCGCGCCCAGGACGCGGTCGGTGCGGATGGGATAGCGGATGTGAAGGCGCTTGCGGAGGGCGTCGGGATCGTCGTAGGGGAGCTCGTGTGCAACGCCGAAGCCCCACATCTGGAGGGCGAAGAGCGCGATGTCACGGGCGTGCGTGCGTGGGCGCAGGACGGCGATCGCGAGCGGCCCTGCGACGACGGCCGCCGTCGTGACCGGCGCGGGGATCCGAAGGCGGCGACGGACCATCGGCACCACGACCGACGCGGCCAGCGCTGCGAGCGCCCCCGCGCGGACGGCGGTACGGGCTGTGGGACTTGGCGCACGCCGGCGCTTGAACCTCCTGGTCAAGGCGCGCGAGTATAGGTCGGCTTCGGCGACGGAACGCATAGAATGCTCGCGCCTTGGCGCCCAGTGAACAGACGGCCCCTCGAGGGGCCCTGCGCGTGATCCGCGGCGCCTTCGCGCTTGCCGTGCTCGGCGTCCTCGTGCTCGCTGCCCCGGCGCAGGCGCTTCAGCTTGGGCCCGACACGCCGCACTCCCCGAACACGGAGGACATGGCCACCGCGTACTGGGTGATGATCGTGATCGGCGTGGTCATCGGGGTGGCGATCAACGGCGCGCTGATCGCGGCGCTGGTGCGCTTCAAGGCGAAGCGCGGACGGGCCCCGGCCCCGATCACCGCCGGCCGCGGCGCGATGACGCGCCTCGCCACAGGATTTTTGGTGCTCGCGCTCGCGATCTTCGTCTTCGGCATCGTCATCAGCCAGCGTGCGCGGACGGTCGACGACAGCGGCCCGTCGGGCCTCGCGGCCGCGGCCGCGCTCACGGCGCAGGTCCCGATCAGCGGCGTCTCGGCCGCGCAGCTCGAGGCCGCCGACACCGCCGCCCTCAGCGAGGAGCCCGAGGGCGGAGTCTTCAAGCCGGCCGCCGGCGACCCGCTGGTAATCGACGCGATCGCCCAGCAATGGCTGTGGCGCTTCGAGTACCCGGGCGGCACCCCGGGGCATCGCACGTTCTCCTACGGCGAGCTGGTCGTCCCCGTCGACACCTCCGTCGTCCTCGAGATCGATTCGACCGACGTCATCCACTCCTGGTCGGTTCCGGCCCTCACCGGCCAGGTCCAGGCGGTGCCCGGAACGATCGCCCGCACCTGGTTCAAGGCGGACGAGGTGGGCACGTTCCTCGGCCAGGGCACTGTCTTCGACGGCACCTCATATCCATCTCTGACCGCCAAGGTGACCGTCGTCGAGCCCGCTGAGTACGAGGCCTACGTTGAGGACCTGGCCGCCGGCCTGACCGAGGCCCAGGACACCGTGCGCGAGGCCGCGGCCGCGGACGCGGCCGCCCAGGCGGCAAGCGAGGAGGAGGCGCAGGACGCCCCATGACCCCGCCGCCAACAGCCGTCGAGAGCCGACCCGAGGTCGTAACCCGCGCGCCGATCGGCGAGACGCGCACGCCTTGGGTGGAGCGCGCCACCAGCGCCGACCACAAGAGCGTGGCCCTGCTCTACCTCGGCGCCGCCATGAGCTTCCTGGTCATCGCGCTCGTTCAGTGGACGCTGATGCGCGTCCAGCTGATCGTGCCGGACTCGACGATCATCGTCCCGGAGACTTTCGCCCGCATCCTCTCGGCGGCGGGCGTGACGTTCGCCGTCTTCTTCTGCGTGCCGCTCGTCCTCGGCATCGCGGGGTACATCGTCCCGCTGCAGATCGGCGCCCGGGGCGTGGCGTTCCCGCGCCTCAACCTGCTCTCCGCGTGGCTCTACATCGCGGGCGGCGTGGTGCTGTACGCGAGCTTCGTCTACACGCCGGGCGAGGGTGGCGTGCTGGGGCTCACACCGCTGTCGGACACGGTCTTCAACCCGGGCAAGGGCATGGACAACTGGATCATGGGCGTCGGGCTCGCGACCACCGGTTTCGTCATGTACGCGATCAACCTCATCGTGACCGTGCGCCGCATGCGCGCGCCGGGCATGGCCTGGCGCCGGCTGCCGCTGTTCAGCTGGGCGGCGACGCTCATCTCCTACGTCCTGCTCGTGGTCGGCCCGATCATGATCGCGGCGCTCGCGATGCTCACCATCGACCGTCACTTCGACGGCGTCTTCTTCGACGCCGGCGAGGGCGGCTCACCGCTGCTCTACGAGCACCTCTCCTACATCTACTTCACCGGCATCTACACGGTGGTCGTGCTGTTCGCCGCGGGCGTGATCTCGGAGATCCTGCCGACGATGGCGCGCAAGCCGATCTTCAGCCACCGGGCGGTATCCGTGTCGATGGCAGCCGTCGCCGTGCTCATGCCGCTGTCGTGGATGCAGAACATGTACTCGGCGTCGATCCCGCCTGGGTTCCAGTACGCGACGATGCTCGTCGCCCTGGTGCTGATGGTGCCGCTGGGAACGCTGTTCGTGACCTGGATCGCCACGCTGTGGCGCGGGACCGTGCGGATGAGCGCCCCGCTGCTGTACGCGGCGGCCGCGATCTCGGCCGTCGGGCTGGGCCTCTCCGGCGAGCTGGGCTACACCGTGATCCCGGTCTGCTGGCAGCTCGCCAACACGACGGCCTCACAGGGCGACACCCTCTACGTGCTGATCGGCGGGGCCGTGCTCGGCGGTTTCGCGGCGCTGCACTACTGGCTGCCGAAGATGACCGGCCGGGCGATCGGTGAGGGCCTCGCGAAGGCGGCGCTGGTCGCGATGCTGGTCGGCTTGAACCTGTTCGTCCTGATGATGTTCTTCGCCGGAGTCGAGGGTCAGCCTGTCGACATCTTCCGCTACCCGGAGGACACCGGCCTGTCCACCTTCAACCTGTTCGCCTCGATTGGCGCCTTCGTGTTCGTCACCGGCGCGCTGCTCGAGCTCGGCGCTCTCGCCCACGGCTACAGCAAGGGCCGGGCCGCCGCACACGACCCGTGGGGAGGCTCGACGCTCGAGTGGTTCACCCTCTCGCCGCCGCCGCCACACAACTTCGACGCGGTGCCAGACGTGCGCAGTGCCGAGCCCCTGCTCGACATCCGCGATGCGGTGCGGCGCGGCACCGGCGGCGACGGCGCCTCCCTATCCTGAACGGATGAACGCAGTCGCCTCTGGAGGCGCGGCGGACGAGTCGCTGGGCCGGTTTCGCAGGCTCGCAGGCGTCACGATCGTCGCCACCCTGGTGCTTGTCCTGATCGGCGGGATCGTCCGCGTCAGCGACTCCGGGCTGGGCTGCGGCCCGGGCGGCAGCGGTACGCACGGCTGGCCGCTGTGCGAGGGCGGCGTGGTGCCCGCGGGCTCCTCGGAATCGATCATCGAGTACTCGCACCGCATCGCGGCGACCGTCGTGGCGGTCCTGATCTTGGCCCTGGTAGTGATCGCCTGGCGACGGCTTCGCGACCGCAAGGGGCTGCTGTACGGCTCGATCGGCGCCGGCGTGCTGGTGCTGGCCCAGGCCGGCCTCGGCGGGCTGACGGTCGAGGAGGGGCTGCACGAGTACCTCGTGGCGGCGCACCTTGGCCTGGCGATGCTCCTCCTGGGGCTGCTGATCGGCCTCCGGCGTGCGGCCAGCCCCAAGACGGAGCGGGTGGAGGTCTCGCGCGGCCTGCGCACGGTGACGGTCGTGGCGAGCGTCCTCGTGTTGGCAACCATCGTCGCCGGCGGCCTCGTGGCTGGTACGGAGGGCGAGGGCAAGCCCTCGGAGCCCGTGCTGGGCGCGCACACGGCCTGCGGCGAGCAGTTCCCCGGCTGCCTCGACCGATTCATGCCTTTCGGCGAGGGCCGGCTGGTCGACATCCAGCTGACGCACCGCGCCCTGATGTATCTCGCGGCGATCGCCGTGCTCGCGATGACGGCGATGGCCCTGCGCCAGGGTGTGCGCCAGCGGGCGTTCTGGATCGCCTCCCTCTTCCTCGTCGCGCAGATCGCGCTGGGCATCGCGAACGTGCTCCTGGGCGAGCACGCCGGCCTGATCGCCGCCCACCTGATGCTCGGAACCGGGCTGTGGTGCGTGGTGATGCTCGCCGCGACATCGCTGCTGCCAGCATCCGTCCCCGCCGGCCGCCGCGTCAGCGCGACCTCGACCACCCCTGCAACGGCATGATCTAGGCCAATGGAGAGCGCGACCACCACAACCACACGTACCCCGGTCGAACGGCCGGCCGGACCGATGCCGCATCCGGAGCGGATGCGGCCAGTCCGCCCGCGAGCGCGCGCCACGGCGCGGGAGCTGGTCGCCCATGTCCGCGACTACATCTCGCTGACGAAGCCGCGGATCATCTCGCTGCTGCTGGTCACCACGGTCGCGACGATGTTCGTGGCCGACCCCAGCGGCCCGCCGCTGAGCGTGATCCTGTGGACGATGCTCGGCGGGTACCTCGCCGCCGGCGGCGCCGGGGCGATCAACCACTACCTCGATCGCGAGCGCGATGCCCGCATGGCCCGCACGCGGTCGCGGCCGCTGGTCTCCGGCCGGATCGAGCCGTGGCACGGGCTGGTCTTCGGGATCGTCCTCGGGGTGCTCGCGACGGTCCAGCTTGCGCTCACCGTGAACGCGCTGAGCGCGGTGCTCGCGCTTGCCGGCCTCCTGGGCTACGTCTTCGTCTACACGGTGTGGCTGAAGCCGCTGACGCCCCAGAACATCGTCATCGGCGGAGCCGCTGGCGCGGTACCGCCGCTGGTGGGCTGGGCGGCGGCGACGGGCGGGCTCACGCTGGATGCGCTCTACCCGTTCGCGATCGTCTTCCTGTGGACGCCGCCGCACTTCTGGGCGCTCTCGCTGCTCATCAAGGACGACTACGCGCGCACGGGCGTGCCGATGCTGCCCGTCGTCAAGGGCGATGCGGCGACGCGGCGCCAGATCCTCGTCTACAGCGTCATCCTCACCGCGTTCACCGTGCTGCCCTGGGCAACGGGGCTGTTCGGCACCGCCTACCTCGTCAGCGCGCTGGTGCTCGGCGGCGCGTTCGTCGCCCTCGCGGCGCGCCTTGCGCTTCACCCCTCCAAGCGCGCCGCGCTGCGCCTGTACCTGTCCTCGCTCGCGTACCTGGCCCTGCTGTTCTGCGCCATGGCGCTCGACAAGGCGCTCTAGAGCCCGCCCCCGGTTCTCTGATACAACCCGCCGCGATGGACCGAGAAACCGCAGCAGCGAACATCAGGACGGGCCTCGCCGTCGCGGGGATCGCGCTCGCTGTGCTCGGGCTCACCTTCTTCGCCGCGATCCTCTACATCGGATGAGCGAGAACGGCAGGGCACCGGCCCCCACCGAGCTGGTCTACGTGCCGGGGAATTCGTGGACGCCGGTGTTCGTGGCGTTCGGCCTGGCCGGCCTGCTGGTCGGGATCTTCGCCGGCTGGGTCTGGGCGGTCGCGGGCGGCGTGCTCGGGCTGCTGGCGCTGCGCAAATGGATCAAGGACGGCGCCGATGACCTGCGGCGCCTGCCGCGCCACCAGGACGTCACCACGGCGCCGCTTCCGGCGACGCCGATGCGAAGCGCGCGCGACTAGCGCGACCTCGCTCGGCTCGTTACGCGCGCGCCTCTTCGGATTCCGGCGACTCCATGCCGGAGGTGGCACCCTCGGACGTCCACACGCGCACGATGTCGCGCATCGACAGCACGCCGACGAGCTCGCCGCGCTCGACGACGACGAGGTGGCGGATGTGCCGGTTCGACATCTCCATGGCCGCACGCTCGAGGCTCCAGTCGGGGGCGGCCGAGATGATCGTGTCGGTCATGTGGGCGCCGACGAGCTCGGTGTCGGGGTCCTCGCCACGGCCGAGCGAGGTCAGGAGGTCGCGCTCGGAGACGATCCCGGGGCCCGGCTGCTCCTCGTCGATGACGACGGCGGCGCCGACGCCCTTCTCGGTCATCCGCCGCGCTGCCTCGCGAAGTGTGTGCCCAGGGCCCACGGTCAGGATCAACCTCGACATGCCCTCACGAACTTCCACTGGTCTCGTTCCCATCTGTCGCCCAGAGCGCTGGCGACATAGTTAGTGCAGATCGGCTCAACCTTATTCGATGCACGCGCGGAAGGTCGCGCTAGGCCGAGTGCGCCGACGGATAGGATTCCGCGCGTGATCGGACCCCGAAAGCTCGGCCGGGCGGCCGGCAAGCCGCTCGCCGTGAGCCTGGCCCTGCTCGGCGCTCTGGCGGTCGCCGGCTGCGACCTGCAGGAGGACGCCGATCTCGAGCGCGGCCGCGACCTCTTCATCGCCAAGTGCGGTACCTGCCACACGTTGGCCGAGGCGGGCACGCACGGCCGAGGTCGGGCCCAACCTCGACAACGCGTTCGCCGCGGCCCGCGAGAAGGGCATGGACCAGGACACGATCGAGGGCGTCGTCCAGCACCAGATCGAGAACCCGCGCCCGGCCGAGCCCGACCAGCCGGAGATCTACATGCCCGCCGAGCTGGTCACCGGCCAGGACTCGGAGAACGTCGCGGCCTACGTGGGCAGCGTCGCGGGCGTGCCCGGCATCGAGCCGCCGATCGCTCCCGGCGGCCCCGGCGGGCAGGTTTTCGCCGACAACGGCTGCGGCTCATGCCACACGCTCGAGGCCGCCGGCTCCAGCGGCACCGCCGGCCCCAACCTTGACGAGGAGCTCCCGGGCATGAAGCCCGACCAGATCGAGGAATCGATCGTCGACCCGGGCGCGGAGATCGTCGCCGGCTTCGACGACATCATGCCCAAGGACTACGAGACCCTGATCCCGCCCGAGGACCTCAAGCTGCTGGTCGACTTCCTCACCAACTGCGCCGGCAACCCAGACGGCCCGGACTGCTCCTAGCCGACCGCTCGCCGCTCGCACTGGCGAGTTTCTTCAACCTGTCTGAAGGAAGTCGCCAACGCAGCGAAGCTAGCCCGACCGGCCCCCGCGCACCAGCACCAGACGCCCACACGAGCTCGAGGGCCAGCACGATCGCGCCCGCCAGCGGGTCGATCGCGAGCGCCGCGGCGATCACGACGGCGGCGCCCACCATCACGATCACGAGCATGCGGAAGGCCTCGGCCTCGGTGCGTGGGATCAGCTTCTGCATCTCGACAGCGGGCCTCGGCCCGCGGGAGCTAGAGGATGTAGACCGTCGTGAACACGATGATCCACATCACGTCCACGAAGTGCCAGTAGATCCCGGGGACCTCGACGCCCAGGTGATCCTTGGCCGCGGGGCCGAAGTGGCCCTTCCAGGCGCGGATGTTGGCGAACGTCAGCAGCGTCAGCCCCACGAAGACGTGGGCGCCGTGGAGGCCGGTGAGGCCGTAGAAGATCGAGCCGAAGGCCGTGTCGCGGGCGCTGAAGCCGATGTGGATGTACTCGTTGATCTGGATGAACAGGAACGTCGCGCCCAGCAGGAGGGTGACGGCGAGCCCCATCTGCATCGCCCGGCGGTTGTTGCGCCGCGCGCCCTCGAGCGCCCAGTGCATCGTGAAGGAGGACGAGATCAGGATCGCTGTGTTGACGCCGGCAACGACCTTCGGCAACTCGAAGCCCTCCGGCGGCCACGGCCCGTCGTTGGCGACGACTCGCAGGAAGAAGTAGGAGGCGAAAAACGCCCCGAAGAGCATGACCTCCGAGACGATGAAGATCAGGATGCCGAGCGTCTGGCGGTCGATCGAGGAGCTGGCGTGCGCCTCGGGCGGACCGTGATGCGCGTGCTCGGCCGTGACGGTCGCGCTCTCCATCAGTCGCTGCGCTCCTCTCCTGCCGCGACGCCGCCAGACGAGCCCTCCGCGGCGGCCTCGGGCTCCTCGCCGGCCTCCTGCTCCGCGCCCACGGCGACAGGCGCCTCAGGCTCGGGGTCAGCCTCGTCGGCCCATCCGGCCACCGGCTTCGGCGAGACGGCGTCGCTCGCCTCGATGTGCTCGATCGGGACGTCGGTGATCTCCTTCACCTTCTCGATCAACCCCTCCTCCACCCACTTCGACTGTTCGCCCGCGAGCGTCGAGATCAGGACCCCGTCGATCCGGTAGTGCTCGACGGCGTTCTGGATGGCGCCGAACGGCTCGGGGCTCATCGGCTGGCCCGTGGCGTCGATCTCGTTGCGGTAGAGCTCGGCGAGCAGCCGTGCGAGGCGGTCGCACACCTCCTCGCGGGGCAAATCGCCGGAGCGCGGGCAGATCATCGTGTAGCGGTGCGGCGACTCCGCCGCCTTCGCCTTCAGCTTCTCGACCAGCTCGGGGCTGGCCACCGTCTTCGTCGCGACCACCAGCGTGTGCGTGACGTCCCAGCGGATCGCGTCGTCCTCGATCCGAACCGGGATGTGCGTGACGGGCACGTCGAAGCGCTCCTTGGCCCACTCGAGCAGGTCCTTGCGTGCGAAGCCGAGCCGAGTCTCGGGCAGCGCCGACAGCAACACCTCGGACGGCCGGAAGGCGCGCACGGCGTCGTCCAGCGCGAGGGCGGGATCGGGGTCCATCACCGCTCCGACCGCGTCGATCCCGAACTCGGCGAGGATCGCCTCGGTGACCTCGACCCGGCTCTGCGCCGCCTCGCGAAGCTCGTCGCGATCGACGATCTGGCCGGCGACGGGCTGGTTCTGAGGCGCGACCAGGGCGACCTGCTCGACGCCTGCGTCGATCCGGGCCCGAATCGGCGTTCAGGAGGCCGCGCCCGCCGGCAACCTCGTTGAGGAACGCCAGAATGGTCCCGCTCGTGGCCATCGGCGCGGAGCCGTTCCCCTCGGTCACGAGCCACCTGCGGCGGCTTCGCCGCCTGACACGCCAGTTTCGGTGCTAAAGCACCTCATTCACCCCATCCTCACTTCGCGGCGGCGGATGGCCTCCGCCCGCGGTCGCCCCGGCCACCGCGGGCGCCGGCGGCTTCACCTCGGCGTCCTCGCCGCCCATGATGGCGTGGCGCGCGCCGGGGACGCCGTACTCATAGGGGCCGCCGACGACGCGCGGGATCTCGTCGAAGTTGAAGATCGGGGGCGGCGAGGAGACCTGCCACTCGATCGTCTTGGCGCGCCACGGGTTGGCGGTCGCGCGCGGGCCGTAGCGCCAAGAGACGACCATGTTGTAGAGGAAGATCAGCTGCGCGGCGCCGAGCAGGAACGCGAAGCAGGAGATCAGCAGGTTCCAGTTCCCGAACTGCTCGGCGTAGTCGGCGACGCGGCGGGGCATCCCCTCCATCCCGATCCAGTGCATGGGGATGAACGTGCCGAGCATGCCCACGAGCGTCAGATAGAAGTGGACGCGCCCCAGCTTCTCGTCGTACATCCGCCCGGTCATCTTCGGGAACCAGTGGTAGATGCCGGCGAAGATCGTGAACACCGAGCCGCCGAAGAGCACGAAGTGGATGTGGGCGACGATGAAGTAGGTGTCGGAGACGTGGATGTCGATCGGGACCATGCCCAGCATGACCCCGGATATGCCCCCGATGACGAACGTGACTATGAAGCCGAGACTGAACAACATCGCGGTCGAATACAGGTGCAACACCGAGTTGAACAGCGTCGCCAGCCAGGAGAAGATCTTGATGCCGGTCGGAACCGCGATCAGCAGTGTCGTGATCATCATCGGCACGCGCAGCCAGCTGAACATGCCCGAGACGAACATGTGGTGCGCCCAGACCGTGTAGGAGAGCACCACGATCCCGATCAGCGCCAGCGCCATCAATCGGTATCCGAAGATCGGTTTACGGGCGTGAGTGGAGATGACCTCGGAGACGATCCCGAAGCCGGGCAGCATCATGATGTAGACGGCTGGGTGTGAGTAGAACCAGAAGATGTGCTGGTAGCTGAGGACGTCGCCCCCGAACGCCGACTGGAAGAAGTTCGTGTGCAGGGCGCGGTCGAACAGGACCATGAACTGGACGCCCGGCGATGAACGGCGTGGCCGCGACCACGAGGAGCGACGTCGAGAGGTTCGCCCACACCAGGAGCGGCATGCGCCAGAAGTTCATCCCCGGCGCGCGCATGGTGATGATCGTGACCAGGAAGTTCAGCGCCGTCGCCACCGATGAGGCTCCGGCGAACTGCACCCCGAGGTTGAAGAACGACTGCCCGAGCGGCGCCCCCGTGGAGAGCGGCGCGTAGCCCGTCCAGCCGGCGTCGAAGGCGCCACCGGGGACGAGGTAGGAGCTCAGGAAGAGAAGCCCCGCCATCGGCAGCATCCAGAACGAGAGGGCGTTCAGGCGCGGGAACGCCATGTCCGGCGCGCCGATCATCAGCGGCAGGACGTAGTTCGCGATGCCGGCGAAGACCGGGATCACGAAGACGAAGATCATCAGGGCTGCGTGCGTGGAGAACAGCCCGTTGAAGACGCTGGGGTCCACCACCTGGGTGCCGGGCTGCGCGAGCTCGGCGCGCATGATCATCGCGATCAGGCCACCCGCGAAGAAGAAAAAGAACGTGGTGACGATGTACTGGATCCCGATCACCTTGTGATCGGTGTTGAACTTGAAGTAGTCGCGCCACGACTTCGCGCCGTGCTGGGAGTGGTCGTCGGGGATCGTCGGCTTACCCGCGGCCCAGCGGAACCAGTAGTCGAAGCCTCCGATGCCGACCAGGAACCCGAGTGGCGCCGTGATCGCCGGGACGATGATGTGCGGGTAGCCGGTGGGCTCCGTCTGGAAGATCGGCAGGCCCGAGATCTCGCGCAGGATCACCACGAGGAAGAACCCGAAGGCCCCTCCCAGGACGAACCCGAAGAACGCCCTGATCAGGCCAGGTTGCTTGAGCGCCACAGG
>CAVSOA010000016.1:0-20271 GCA_963729505.1 uncultured Solirubrobacterales bacterium | reverse complement strand
TAGGGCGTCGGCGCCGCGCCGACCAGAAGCACGAAGGGCTGCGAACCCTGCGCGGGTAGCGATGGCCCCCTCAGGCGAGCTCGAGCGAGGCCGCACCGCTTACGAGCGGGCCGCCTGGCGCGAGGCGCACGACGCCCTGGCGATCGCGGACGCCGACTCGCCGCTCACGCCCGAGGATCTCGAGTTGCTCGCGGTGGCGGCGTTCATGCTCGCCCTCGACGATCCGTACTTCGAGTACCTGGAGCGCGCTCATCGCGCTTATCTCGACACGCGACCGCCCACGGCAGGCTGCCGGTTGCGCGCTGTGGCTTGGGCTGACGCTCATGCCTCGTCGGCGAGATCGCCCCGGCGCTTGGATGGCTGGGGAGGGCGGAGCGCCTGTTGGCCGATCAGCCGGACTGCGCCGAGAAGGGGTACCTCCTGATTCCCAACCTGTTCGCCCAGGCCGAGGCCGGCGACGAAGAGGGGGCCCTGGCAACGACCCGGGAGATGCAGGAGATCGGCCGGCGCTTCGACGACCCCGACCTGGTCACCCTCGGGATGCACGAGGAGGGGCAGGCCCTGGTCCGGCTTGGCCGGCCCGAGGAAGGCCTGCGCCTGATCGACGAGTGCATGGCGGCGGTGACCGACCGGGGATCTGTCCCCGCGCACGCGGGGGATCGTCTACTGCAACACCATCGCCTTCTGCCAGGGCGTCTTCCAGGTACGCCGTGCCAAGGAGTGGACGACCGCGCTGACACGGTGGTGCGATCGCCAGCCCGACATGGTTGCCCACACCGGTGTCTGTCTCGTCCACCGGGCGGAGATCATGCAGCTGGAGGGGGCGTGGCAGGACTCGCTCGCCGAGGCGTCGCAGGCATGCGAGCGTCTGGCGGGCGCGTTCCTCAGCCCCGACATGGTGGGCCGCGGCCGACTACCAGCAGGCCGAGATCCACAGGCTTCTGGGCGACGAGGGCGAGGCCGAGGACGGCCTATCAAGAGGCCAACCGCCGCGGGTTCGAGCCGCAGCCCGGGCTTGCACTCCTCCGCCTGGCGCAGGGCGATGCCTCCGCGGCCGCCGGAGCGATCCGCCGCGCGCTCTCCGAGAGCAGCGACCCCCGCAGGCGCGCCGCCCTGCTCCCGGCCTACGTCGAGATCATGCTCGAGTCCGGCGACGTGCGCGCCGGCGCGCGAAGGCGCAGAGGAGCTCGAGCGGATCGCGGCGGAGACTCAGACGCGATCTCTTGGCCGCCGCAGCCGCGGAGGCCCGTGGAGCAGTGGCGCTCGCGTCCGGAACGCCCGATGAAGCGCTCGGCTTCCTACGCAAGGCGGTCGACGGCTGGACTGCGCTGGACGCCCCCTTTGAGGCCGCTCGCGCGCGCATCGGGCTCGGGCTGAGCTGCCGTGCTCTCGGCGACGAGGACTCGGCGGCGCTCGAGCTGGACAACGCCCGGCACGTCCTCGGGCAGCTGGGCGCGCGGCCCGCGCTCGCCCGCCTCGAGGCGGCCCTCGGCAGCCCGCCGCCCGCGGACACTCACGGGCTCACGGCCCGCGAGCTCGAGGTGCTGAGGATGGTCGCCGGCGGCGCGACGAACAAGGCGATCGCGGCCGAGCTCGTCCTCAGCGAGCGGACGATCGACCGGCACGTCAGCAATATCTTCGCCAAGCTCCGCGTGTCCTCGCGCTCGGCGGCCACCGCCTTCGCCTACGAGCACGAGCTCGCTCTGAGCCGCCCGCCCGCCGCCATGGGTGAAACCACCCAATTGCGGGCGGTCGCGAATCTTGGGTAGTTCATCCGATGCGGGAGAGCGCGCCCGCTGGGATCGTCGGCCTCGTCCACTGCAATGAGGGGAGACCCGATGATTTCCAACTCCAACACCACCAACCAGACCACCTCCAAGCGCCTGCCCAGCCCGGCGATGATCGTGAGCCTGCTCGCGCTCTTCGTCGCCCTGAGCGGCACCGCCTTCGCGATCGAGGCGAACAGCATCGCCTCCAAGCACGTCCGCGACGACTCGCTGAAGAGCGAGGACCTGAAGGACGGCGCCGGCGTGACCGGCGACGACATCCAGGCCGAGTCGATCGGAGACGGGCCCCTCGGCCTGGACTCCGTCGGCCCAGGCGATCTCCAGGAGGATGCCGTCCGCACGTACAACATCAACGACGGTCACGTCACCGTGTCCGACATCGGGTTCGACGCGGTCGGCGCGCAAGAGCTGCAGACGGTCCACCTGCGCCTCGGGGACATCGTCACCATCAGCCCCGGCGACTCACGAAACGGTGACTGGGGAACCGGCGAGTCGACCGTGTCCTGCGAGCCGGACGAGGTGCTGCTCGCCGCCGCCGGCCGGTTCGGCGGCAACGAGCCGGACGACGAGGTCGCGCTCGGCGAGATCGACATTTTCACCGAAGGCAACCCCGACTTCGCCAAGGTCGTCGGCCTCAGCGATCGCAGCGGAAACATCAACTTCCGCGCCACCGCCACCTGCCTGGACGCCTGAGAGCTCCCCACAAGGAGGACGGCCGGGCCGCGCCCTTCGGGGCGCGGCCTTCGGTCCGTTCTCAGTCGGCGCTCAGCGCTCGAACGCCCCCAGGTCGCACTTGTTGTCGCGCTGCTGGCCTCGTTGGTCCACGTCCTCGCAGTCCGGCCCACCCGCGCCGAGAGCCTTGCTGCCCTGCTCGAGCGCATGAGTGAGGGTCGGCCCGCCGTTGTTCTGCAGCGGGCCCGAGGCGCGGGTCGGCGACGATGTCTTCGCGTCGTCGCGCCGCACTCGGTGGTGGCGCTCAGGAGGTTGTTCCCGTCCGACGCGCCGCCGTAGCAGTCGTAGAAGTCGGCGCCGCCCTCGTACCGGTTGCGGGCGATGATCGAGTTCGAGAAGGTCACGTTCCCGCTCCCTCGTAGAAACCGACGCCGCGTGCCGTTGTACGACTGGTTGTGGAAGATCGTCACGTTGTTCAGGTCCAGCGTGCCGCCGAGCCCGCCCGCGTAGATCCCTGCGCCGGACTCGTACGTCGCGTTGCCACTCACCGTCGTGTTTCGGATCTTCACGTCGCCGCTGTAGTGGTAGATGCCCGCGCCGTCGTTGCTGGTGGCGTTGCGGGAGATCGCGGAGCGCAGGATCCGCACAGTGCCCTCATCCAGCACTCCCTGCCGCCGTACCCGTCGGCGGAGTTCCCCGAGATCGTCGAGTTCTGAATCTGGACGTCTCCGGCCTCGAGATAGAGACGTTCTTGTAGTAGCCGTCGTTTCGCTCGAGCTTCGCCGTCACCGACGTCTTGTCGATCAGGACCTCGCTGTCGCTGTCGATGTAGGCGCTCCTGCCGTAGCTGCCCCCGGTCGAGTTGTTGCCGGTGATCTTGCTGTTCTTGACCGTGACCTTGCTGACGCCTCCAGGTAGAACCCGCCGGCGCCGTCGTCCCCCGCGTTCCCGTCGAGCTTCGAGTTCTTGATCGCGACGTCGTTGTCGTAGCTGTAGACGCCGCCGCCGTAGCCGTCAGCGGCGTCGTTCTCGGCGATGGTGCTCTTGCTGACGATGAGCTTGCCGGTGCCGTACATCGACACGCCGCCGCCGTAGTAGCCGGTGTTGTCGATGAGCGAGCACGCGCTCGAGCTTCATGTTGCCGGTCCCGTTGTCCGAAAAGATCCCCCCGCTTCCGATGCTGCTGTTCTCATAGCCCTTGCGGACGGTCGAGGTCACGCATCGTGACCTTGTCGCCCTCGGCGATGTGGATCACGCGCTCCCCGAGCTCCTCGGCGTTGCCGTTGATCGTCGTCTTGCCGGAGCCGGCGCCCTCGAGCGTCATCGGGCTGGTCGATGTCGAGGTCGCCATCGACGTTGGCGTCCTCGTCCGTGCCCGCGATGGTCAGCTTGTAGTTGCCGGCGGGAATCACGATCGTGTCGGCCCCCGAGCCCTTCGCGCAGCCACCCGACTTCGCGTTCTGGTTCGCAGACTCGATCGCGTCGCGCAGCGAGCACTTGTTGCCGTCGAAGGCGTCGGACTTCGTGTCGACGGCGATCGTCGCGGCCGAGGCGGCCGCGGCGGTCATGGCGAAGCACGGTCACGATGGCGAACGCAAACAAGCTGAACGGACGAGGCATGTGACTCCCTGTCAGTAGGTGGCCGGCACCGGACCCTGCGCGGCGATCATGCAAACGCGATGGCGGCAGGGTCAACGGCCCCGCTCGGCCGAGCTCCCGCCGCCGCTAGCCTCAGCCGAGTGGCCCGCAAGCTCTGCCTGATCGTCGTCGACTCGCTGCGCATGGACATGCTGCGCCGCACGGTCGTGGCGGGCGAGGCCCCCCACTTCGGCGCGCTGCTCGACCGCGGCGAGCTGGTGGACGACTGCGTCTCCTCGTTCCCCACCGTCACCCCGGTCTGCAACGCCGAGATCGCCACCGGCGCCCGGCCCGGGCCGATGCCCGACGGCGCGCCGGGCCACGGGATCATGGGGATGAACTGGTACCACCGGGTCGAGCGAGCGCTACGTCGAGTACGGCAACTCGCTCGAGGCGACCCGCGCCTTCGGCCTCTTCCGCAGCCTCTACGACGTCGTCTACAACATGAACATGTCCCACCTCTCGCCCGAGGTGGAGACGGTGTTCGAGCGCCTCGGCGACGCCGGCGTGCGCAGCGCCTGCACCCCGTTTTTCATCTACCGCGGCCGCACCCGCCACGAGCTCGGGCTCGAGGGCCTGCTGCGCAAGGTCGCCCTGGCCGCCAACTTCCGCCACGCCACCTGGGGCCCCGACGAGCTCTTCTGGGGCGAGCTCTACGCCGTCCCGGCAGGTGCCCTGCAAGCCGACCCTCGCCCGCCCCGGCACCCGCGACGAGTACTCCGGCTGCGTCGGCCGCGAGCTGCTCCGCGAGGACGCCTACGACTTCCTCCTCTTCAGCCTCCCCGACAACGACTACCACTCCCACAAGGACGGTCCCGAGGCGAGGCCGACTCGATCGCGCTCGCCGACCCCGCCTTCGGCGAGCTGGTCGAGGAGGCCGGCGGGATCGAGGCCTTCTGCGACGAGCACGCGGTGATCCTGATCGCCGACCACGCGCAGACCGACGTCCCGGCGGGCTACGACCTCGCCGCGCTGCTCGGCGCCGAGTGGCGGGTGCTGGAGCCCAACGACCCGGCCCCCGAGGCGGCCGAGCTCGCCGTCAGCCCCGACCGCCCGCGCCGGCGCCGTCTACGTCCTCGCCGAGGGCAGGCGCCGGCTGCGCGCGCACGAGGACGTCCGCGCGACGGATCGGCTGCGAGCGCCGAGGTCGACGTGCTCTGCCTGGCTCGCCGGGCCCGACGGGCGCCCGCTCGAGCGCCCCGGCGTCGGCACGCCCGACCTGGATGGCGCCGAGGCGGTGATCGAGGCCGCGAACGGGCGAGCCCCGCTGCGAGCAGGCGGGCGAGCTGCGCTTCCGCCCCGGCCGCGCGACCGCCGCGCGGCTCCGGGACCTCCATGGCGACCGCTCGGTGCTGGGCCTCGAGCGCTCGACGGCGCGCATCGACAGCGCCAGCCACCCCGACCCCCTGGCCCGGCTCTGGTCGGCGCTCACCGCCGGCCACGCCGGCGACGTGCTCGTCTCGCTCGCCCCCGGCTACGAGACCGTCGACTGGGGCGGGATGACCCACGTCGGCGGCGGCAGCCACGGCGCGCTCGCGGTCGGCGACTCGCTGGTCCCGCTGCTCCCGGTCGGGCTCGAGCCCGGCGTCGAGGGCGCCCGCGAGCAGTGGAAGATCGCCGACGTCGCCGAGCTCGTGCTCCACCACTTCGGGGCCCTCGTGCCATCCTGACCGGTGAGCGACGACCGCCGAAGACCGCCGCGGCCACCGCGGCCGCCGAGCGGCTCCTGGGCGGCGCCGCCCACAGCACCTGGGGCATGGTCCACCGCATCCACCTCGGCGCGCGCGAGCCCGCGAACTGGGTCGAGCTCTTCAAGTTCGGCGTCGTCGGCGCCTCCGGCTACGTCGTCAACCTGATCGTCTTCGCGATCCTCGTCGAGGGGCTCGGCGTCCACCACATCCCGGCCGCGATCGGCGCCTTCGTCGTCGCCATCACCAACAACTTCCTCTTCAACCGCCACTGGACCTTCGACGCCGCCGGCGGCCACGCGGGCGAGCAGGCCTGGCGCTTTTTCACCGTCAGCGATCTTCGGCCTCGGGATCAACCTCGCCGCGCTCTTCCTGCTGGTCGACGTCGCCGGCCTCCCCGAGCTCCCCGGCCAGGCGCTGGCCGTCGCGATCGCGATGCCCGCCAACTTCGTGGGCAACAAGCTGTGGACGTTCGGGATCGGCAAGCGCTCTGCCAGCGCGCGTTAGAGTCTTTCACCGGTTCCAAGAAGCGGTGCGAATGAAGGTGACGGGCACGACAAAGCGTGCACTCTGGCCGGCGGTAGCTGCGCTCGCACTCGCTGCCCCTGCGGGTGCGGCTGCGGACACCGACCTCGGCACCGTCGACGGCATCTCCTATTACTCGGACGCCGGCGGCCCAGGCGAAGCCTTCGACGTGAAGTGCCCCGGAACGCGCCGGCTGCTCGGCGGGGGCTTCGACGGCACCACCTTCAGCAGGATCGAGCCGGCCGACGGCAAGGATCGCGATAAGGCGGCCGACGACGTCTGGCGCGCGAAGGGCTACCAAGGGGGCACCGCTTACGCGATCTGCGGCCGCGAGAAGACCACCTACGTCAAGCGCTCGAAGCCGATCGATCCGACGGAGACGCTCACGGTGACGGCGAAGTGCCCGCAAGGCATGCACGTGACGGGCGGGGGCGGCTACCTGAAGGGAGCGACGGTCTCCAGCGGCGATGCGGCCATCGCGTCCAGCTACCCCGACCTCGACGAGGCGGACCCGACCCCCGAGTACGGCTGGGCGGTCAGGGCGCGAAACAACACGGCGGCGACGCCGGGCACGCTCCGCGCGCACGCGATCTGTTCGGACGTTGTCCCGACCTACGTGCAGGCGACCGAGGAGCTGTTCCCGGTGGCGAGAACAGCGCCAAGGTCCACTGCGCCGGATCCCAGCATGTGATCGGGGTCGGGTCCGACTCAGCCGCCCCGCCGGAGACCAGCAGGATGGAAATGGCGAAGCCGACCGACGAGCCCTTGCCGTTCGCCGACTTCGACCGGTGCCCGACGACATTGCCGAGGGACACGTCTTCAACAACTCGGGCGCGGCGGCCTCATGGACGGTCACGGCCATCTGCATCTAGGGCGATGAGGATGACCAAGGGACACCGGGTACTCATGCTCACGGCACTGGTCGCGGGAGCGCTTGCGCTGCCCTCCGTGGCCGGGGGCGACTCCGATCTCGGCGAGGTGGACGGCATCGCGTACGTCTCCGACGAGGCGACGGGCACCGGGCTGGTGAAGCTCACGCTGGACTGCCCGCCGGGCACCTGGCCCGGAGGCGGGGGCGCCGACCCCGCCTGGTTCAAGCGCATCGAGCCCGCCGACGGCCCGGACGCCGACAGCACCCCCGACGACCTGCTCAAGGTGTGGGTGGACCGCCGCACCTTCACCTCCACGGTCACCGGCTACGCGATCTGCATCGACCAGAGGCCGACATACACGGTGCGCTCGAAGGACCTGACGCCAGACCGGGCGAAGACGGCCAAGGCCCCGTGCCCAGATGGCACGAGCGTGATCGGCGGGGGCGGCAACAGCTCCGGCGAGCACATCGTGGGGAGCTACCCCTTCGACGACGGCGACCGGAACTCGAAGCCGGATGACGGCTGGGCCTTCCGCACCTGGGCGGGAGACGAGCACGGAACGGTGCGCGCGCGGGCGGTCTGCCTCGACGTCCGGCCCGAGTACCGCACCGACACCGGAACCCTGCCCGTGAACGGGTCCTCGGTGCCCATCGAGACCTGTCCCGCGACCCATCACCTCGTCGGGATTGGAGCGCGGTCGAAGGCGCCGCCGGCGGAGACGAACATCTCCGAGCTCTCCTTCCTCGACGTCGCTGCCGGGGAAGGCTCCGACCCAGACTCCGTGCCGGACGACCGGGGGCGGATGGTGATCAGCAACAGCTCCAGCAGCATCCCCGCCCCCTGGGAGTCGATGATCGCGTGTATTGAGTGAGGGCCGCCGGCGCTAGGCCGCGCGCTCGTTGAGCAGCGCCGCGAGGCCGTCGACGTCTGCGACGGTGACCGTCAGCTCGGGGTGGCGGAGCAGCCCCGACGGGCCGCTGCTTCGCACCTTCTCCTTGAAGGTGATGAGGACCCCGCGGTCGCCGTTGGTGGCGAAGGTGAGACCGGCGTCGGTCACCCCGAGGCGCGCCGGGCCGGCCGTCTTCCAGTAGGCGTAGGGGCCGGTCACCTCCGCCCGCTTGATGTTCGTGAGCGGCGTCTCCAGCCCATATGGGCCGAACTTCGCCCGCAGCGTCTCGGCGTCGACCTCAACCCAGGCCCGGTCGGGCGTGATCGTCAGCAGCCACTGGACGATCCTGTAGCTCGGGGCGAACTCGAAGTCGAAGCGGCGGGTGGGACTGGGGTCTGGGCTCAAGACTCGCAGGAGGGTAGGGGAGGCCCGGTAGCATCACCGCCATGGCAGGCAGGGCTAGGACCGACGAAACCTTGTCCTCGGTCAACACGAACTGCTGAACGAGCTGCCCCCCCTCTCGGTCCTCGACCTCGCCCCCGTCGTCGAGGGCTCGAATCCGGGCGAGGCGCTTCGCAACTCGGTCGAGCTGGCGCGTACGGCCGAGCGCCTCGGCTACACGCGCCACTGGGTCGCCGAGCACCACAACATGCCCGGGATCGCCTCGCTCGGCGCCGGCCGTGCTCGCCGCGACGCTCGCGCAGGCAACGGAGCGGATGCGGGTCGGCTCGGGCGGGGTGATGCTCCCCAACCACGCGCCGCTCGTCGTCGCCGAGCAGTTCGGGATGCTCGAGGCGCTTCACCCCGGGAGGATCGACCTCGGCATCGGCCGCGCGCCCGGCACCGACGGCCACACCGCGATGGCCCTTCGCCGCCAGCCCGACGCCCTCTCCGACGACGACTTCCCCCGCCACCTCGCCGAGCTCTTCGCGTTCTTCAACGGCGAGTTCCCGCCCGAGCACCCCTACGCCGGGATCACGGCGGTCCCCGGCAAGGGCGACAAGCCCGACATCTGGCTGCTCGGCTCGAGCGGCTACTCGGCGCAGCTCGCCGGCATGCTCGGCCTGCCCTTCTCGTTCGCCCACCACTTCATGGCGCAGAACACGCTGCCGGCGCTCGAGCTCTACCGCTCCGAGCTTCCGCCCGTCGGATCGCCTCTCCGAGCCGCTCGCGATGGTCGCCGTCGCCGTGATCCTCGCCGAGGACGACAAGCGCGCCCGCTACCTGGCGGGCCCCTCGCGGATGGCGATGGCGCAGCTTCGCCAGGGCAACCCGATCCGCTGCCCGATCCCGAAACGGCCGCCGGCCACGCCTATTCGCCCGCCGAGGAGAGCGCCGTCAAGCAGTTCGCCGGCTCAGCCGTGATCGGCGGGCCCGAGACGGTCCGCGAGGGCCTCGACGACCTGGCGGAGAAGACGGCCGCCGACGAGCTGATGATCACGACCATGGTCTACGACCAGGCCGACCGCATCCGCTCCTACGAGGGCCTCGCCGAGATGTTCGAGCTGAGCTCCGAGCCGCGGTAGGACCGCGCCCTCCGCCTGAGCTAGTCCTCGCGGACGGCGTCGTCGCGGGGCGGGCCCTGGTCGGCCGGCTCGGTGGCCTCCTCGAGAACGCCGAGCAGTTCGGTCACCCGGCACACCAGCAGACGTTCCTCGTCGACCTCGATCCACACCCCGCCATGCCGGGGAAGACGACGTGGTCGCCGGGCCGGACGGGCATCTTCACCCCGGCCGACTCCCACCAGTCGACGCCCGAGCCGACCGCCAGCACGATCCCGTGCTGGGGCGGCGTCTCCTTCGTGCCGTGTGGCACACTAGGCCGGAGCTGCGCATCCGCTCGGGCTCGAGTTCCTTGATCACGACCTGGTCGAAGAGTGGGCGCAGGTTGTGCCTGGGCATGGCAAAGAGGGTACGGAAGCTCCGCGACACTGAGGTCCCGGTTCGCGGTTAGGATCAGTGAGATGGCAGGTCGGATCCTCATCGGCGCCCTCGCAGCCGCGATCCTCGCGCTCGCGCTGGCCCCGTCGAGCCAGGGACGAGGCGGCTTCTTCGTCGTCAAGGTCGCCAAGGAGAAGGACGGACCGTTCCGCTAGGCCCTCAATCGCGTCATCCCCGACGACGAGACGAAGAGCCTCTGGTACCTGGTCAAGTCGAAGGCCGGCGATGACCAACCGGTCTCCTTCTACCAGGAGCCTCCCGACGCGCCAGAGGACCTCAAGGTGAAGTGGTTCAAGGGCCAAAACGACATCAGCCACGACGTCCAGACCTCCGGCCACGACTTCAACCTCTCAAGCCGGCAAGAGCAAGCTCTTCCAGGCCAGGGTGAAGGCGACCGAGCCCGGCGTCCTGTACTGCCTCCAGGGCACCGCCTCGACCGGCGGGGTGTTCTTCAACACCGCCGAGGGCGAGATCAACGGCGGCTGCCCGCATTGAGCGCTTGATGCCACGGCGAGCCATCCCATGACCTTCCGACGCGTCCTGCTCGCTACGGCCGCGACCGCGCTCGTCGTGGCAGCCGTAGCCCCGGTCGCCGAGGCCGGCGACCTCGAGGCCTCGGTCAAGGTCGCCGAGGGCGACAAGTCCGGGCCCTACCACGGCTTCCTCCAGAACGTGAACGTCAAGCTCGGCAAGACCAAGACCCTGTGGTGGCGGGTGAAGGGGAAGGGCAACACCGAGACGCTCGATCTCAACTTCTCCGACGACGGGCTCCAGCTCCATGCTCGAGAACTTCAAGGTCCGCTGGTTCAAGCACGGCGAGGACAAGACCGAGGAGATCCAGGGCGAGGGCAAGCCCTTCCACCTCGACCCGGGCGAGAGCAAGTACTTCGAGTCGCGCGTGAAGCGCATCGATCCCGGCGACGGGTTCTGCATCGAGGGCGTGGCCTTCGACATGTTCAACTCCGCGGGCACCTTCGCCGGCGTCGCCACGGAGTGTGCGACCTGAATCATGGCGGCGATACGATCCGTTTTGTGAGGTCAGGCAGGCTCCTGATCCCGGGAATCGTGGCGGCGGCAGCCGTGGCGCTCGCCGCGCCGGCGCAGGCCGGCGATCCCGTCGACACGACGGTCGCGAAGCCCGGTGGCGAGTTCGACGGGAACGTCACCGGCAACATCCCCAAGGGCAAGACCAAGAGCTTCCGCCTCAGGACCGAGAACCCGGTGGGCTCGCAGATCACGGCGACCTTGGAGGGCGATCCCGGGAATCACACCAAGGTCAAGTGGTTCAAGGGCCAGCAGAACATCACTCCTCAGGTCAAGGAGGGGGACTACGAGTTCCAGCTTGAAGCCGGCGCCACGGAGACCTTCCGCATGAAGGTCACGGCGGAGAACAAGAAGCCCGACTGCGTCACGTCCACCGGAGACGGGCCGGAGGGCGGCAGCAGCGCGACCATCTTCGTCAACCCGAAACCAAGCACCGTCTGCCTGGTCTGAGTAAGGCCCGGGTATCACGGCCCGGACGGCGACCGCTCTTAGCCCGCGTCGAGCGAGCCGCCCGCGTCCCTCCAGCCCTTCACGCCGCCGTGCCCGACGTGGATCACATCGTCGAATCCCTCGCGCTGAAGCACCGAGGCCGCTAGGCCGCTGCGCTTTCCGCCTGAGCAGATCGCCGCGATCGGTCGGTCACGTGGCAGCTCGCCGAGGCGGTCCGGCAATTCGGCGTAGGGGATGAGCACCGAGCCTGGGATGCGTCCCCGCTCGAACTCGTCGGGGTTGCGGACGTCGAGCACCAACGGGGCGTCGGGATCCTCCATCTGCCGGGCCAGCTCCTCGACGTCGATCAACTCGAGCCGGGCCACCTCCCGCCCCTCGGAGCGCCAGGACGTCATCCCGCCCTCGAGGAAGCCCTTGACGCTCAGGCCGACCGCGCCGAGCAGCTCCGCGGCCTCCGCCTCGTAGCCGTCGGATGCGGCGACGACGATCAGCTCGGAGTCCGGTTGGGTGACCTGCGCGACCTTCGTCGCGAACCCGGTGTCGTAGGCCGACGCGGAGATCGCGCCGTGGATGTGCGCCTCGTCGAACTGATCGTTCGTGCGGGCATCGACGACGATCGCTCCGTCCGCCACGGCCGACTCGACCTCGCGCGGGCTGAGCGGGACCGGCGCGGTCCCTTCCTCGACCAGCGGCCCCTGGTTCAGCGCCACGATGTGCTCGACGTTCGGCGGGCGCGCCCCGATCGAGGCGACCGCGTGCTCGACGAACGCGCCCTCTTCGTCGATCTGAAGAGCGTCGTTGTGCGCCCGCTCATGCCCGATCGTCGACGACGACTTGTTCTCGATCGCCGCCGACCCGCACATCGACCCCCCGAGGTGCCCGGGCCAAAGCTCGACGTCGTCCGGCAGCGCCAGCAGGCGCTCGTGAAGCGAGCGGAAGATCTCCCGAGCCCCGTCCTCCTTGTCGATGGCGAGATCGGGCCGCGCGACGTCGCCGGCGAACAACGAGTCCCCCGAGAGCAGCGCGAACGGCGCCTCGCCGCTCTCGGCCGAGCGCAGCAGGAACGACGTGTGCTCGGGCCTGTGCCCCGGCGTGTGCACCGCCTCGATCACAACCGACCCCAGCTCAAGCCGCCACCCGTCCCTGAACGCCTCATGTGGATAGTGGGCCTCGGCGAGCTCGTGGACGTGGATCGTCGCCCCGGTCGCCGCGGCGAGGCGGCCGTGACCCGAGACGTGATCGGCGTGGTTGTGGGTCTCGAGCACGTGCTCGATCCTCACGCCATGGAGCCGAGCGAGATGGAGATAGGGATCCACATCCCACTGCGGATCGACGACCGCCGCAACCCCGCCGCCGCCCACCAGATAGGAGGCGCATCCCAGATCCTCGTGAATCAGCTGGCGGAAGATCACCGCCGCCGAAAACTAGTGGTTAGTGCCTCGTGTCAGGCGGAGCCGCTCCCTGACCGCAGCAGCTCGCCCAGGTCGCCGACGGCGCCCAGATGCCCGAGCTTCTGCGGGTTGACCACCGAGCGGATCGCGACGATCTCCCCGCCCTCGATCTGCAGGGTGAGGGCGCTGAAGATCCTCCCCTCGGGGTCGAGCGCCACCGCGCCGAGCTCGCCGTTCAGCTCGACCCGGCGCAGCTTGAGGCCGCCGAAGCGCCCGGCGGCGTGGCGCCAGGAGGCCACGGTGCGAGCGATCCGCGCGCGCCCCTGAACCGCTCGCGCGATCGCCGGCACCTGCCCGCCGCCGTCACCGTGCAGGCTGGCGTCGGCCGCGAGCATCGACTCGAGCTCCTCGATGTGCCCCTGCTCGACCGCCTCGAAGAAGCGGTCGGCGAGGCGATCGCGCTGCTCTAGCGAGGTCTCGAAGCGCGGCTCGCGGTTGCCCACCTGCTTGCGGGCACGCACCGCCAGCTGCCGCACGGCGCCGGGGTCCTTGCCCAGCACCTCGGCGATCCGGTCGTGTGGGTAGTCGAAGACCTCCCGCAGCAGGAACACCGCCCGCTGCTCCGGCGTCAGCGTCTCGAGCACCACGAGCAGCCCGATCGAGAGCGACTCGGCGATCTCGACGTGCCGCGCCGGGTCGTCGTCGGCCTCGGCGGTGAGGATCGGCTCCGGCAGCCACTCGCCCGTGTAGACCTCGCGACGCCTGCGGGCTGAGCGCAGCTCGTCGATCGCGAGCCGGGTGACGGTGGTGACGAGGAAGGCCTCGGGCGACTCCACGCGGGAGTCGCCCTCCAGCTCGCGGTGCAGGCGGATGAAGCCCTCCTGCACCACGTCCTCGGCCTCACCGACGCTCCCGAGCATCCGGTAGGCGATGCCGAACGCCTTCGGGCGAAGCTCCTCGTAGAGCTCGTCGTCCATCGCCCTAGCCCGCCGTCGAGAAGCCCTGGCGCCAGCTCGGGTAGGCGGGCGCCAGCCCAGCTCGCGCTTGGCCTTCTCGTTCGACGCGCCGCGGGACTCGGTCATCATCAGCACCGCGACCTCGCCCGCCAACAGGCGGCCGACCCACCGCGGCAGGCGCAGCGGGGGCTTCGCCTCGAGGGTGCGGCGAGCGCCGGGAGCAGCTCGCGCGCCGGCGTCGGCTCGTCGTCGACGACGTTGTAGATGCCGCGCTTGCCGCGCTCGAGCGCGGCCACCGTTGCGCTTGCGGCATCGTCGATGTGTACCAGCGACCAGATGCCTGCGCCGTCCCCGACGATCGGAAGCATCCGCTTCTGGAGCAGCTCCGTCTGCTCGCCGGGCGGGTCGACCGACAGGCTCGTCCCCGGCCCGTAGAAGCCGCCGTAGCGAAGGGCGATTCCCTCGGTCCAGTCGGCCCCGGTCACCGCCTGCCTCGAGGTGGCGGATGGCCTCGATGCCGGCCCGCGCCTGGGCCGGCGGATCCGGGTCCAGCGGGTCATCCTCGCTCTTCACCATCCCGCCGACCCTGGCGTACGGCCAGCCGGCGAAGCTCTGAGCGACGAACTTCCGCACGCCGATCGCCCGCCCGGCCGAGAGCAGATGGTCGGTGCCCTCGGTGCGCAGCCGGTTCGTGAGCTCGAAGCTCTCCTCCATCTTCCGCAGGTTGATCCCGCCTGAGAGGCCGGTGAGCTCGTGGATGATCGCCTCCGGCTCGGCCTGGCTGACGGCGGTGCCCACCGCCTCGGCGTCGAGCGCGTCGGCGACGACCGGCTCAGCGCCGAGCTCGCGGACGAGGTCCTGCTTCTCGGGCTTGCTCGTCATCCCCACGACGTCGTGCCCACTGGCGACCAGCTTCGGTACGAGCCGCTGTCCGATGGCCCCGGTTGCCCCCGCGACGAAGACTCTCATGAGTTCCTCCTCGGTTCGCTTGTATCCGTCTACCCACTAGACGGGATGGCGATTCGGGATGTGACGGGGGTCATACCGTAGTTTCGAGGTATGGACGACCGCATCTATTCAGAACTCTGGCTCTACTGGGTGCAGATCTCCGTACGACACGCCAAGGCAGCGGCTGAGTGGCGCGTAAAGTCGACCGCGGAGCCGTCCGTCATGGGTCCCGACCGGCACCAGGCCACGTTCGAGGAGGTGCCTTCGTCGACGGCGGTCGCCGCCGCCGCCTTCGCCGTCGACGCCTTCGACCAGGCCGTCGCAGACTTCGTGAAGCAGCCTCTCGTGCGCGAGAGTCGGGCGAAGGCAGTCCTCCAGCGTCTTGGAGCGCGTGTTCACCCTCCCGCCAGAGGACCGCTCAGTCACCGCTGCCGAGCTGACCTGGGGCTTCAAAACACGCAATCGGACAGTCCACGGTGAAGTGCGCGAGGACGAGAGCTACCTGCATCCTTCGGGCCTGACCGTCTCGAGAATTCATGAGGACATCGGGCCCTAGAGCGCCCAGCGCGCGATGGTCGTCTGCAAGGACCTTCTGTCTGCGTGTCTGAACGCGCCGAAGGCCAAGGCCGGCCTACACAACTGGGCTCGCTCGCGCAAGGTTCGGCTCGAGGTAGCGCTGAAGGGATGACCGCCGATCAGACAAGCCGACCGTGTCTTAGCTCGGGCCATTGAGGGATCACGGCATGATCACTCAGCCCGCCTGATCCTTCTCCTCCTGTACGACGTGATCGTTCGGGTGGATGCAGACCATCTGCAGGTTCTCGTCGCTCGCGCCCTTGAAGCCGTGCCATGTGTTCGGCGGCACGATCACGATCTGGCCGGGTCCGGCCTCGATCGTCTCTTCGCCGGCGGTGAACCGCGCCCGCCCCTTGCGCACCACGAACGTCTCCTCGTAGGGATGGCGATGTAGGTCGGGCCCCTCACCCAGCGGGTGGTCGGTGATGAAGAACGAGACGGTCCCGCCGTGATCGCGTCCCTCGTAGCAGGCAGCGGTCGGGCCCAGTCGGATTGATCCTCGACGTCGAGCAGCTTGGGTTCGTTGCCATGGAGCATCGCTAGCAGGATCTACGAGTCGCATCCGCGAGCGTCGCGCAACCTCTCGAAAGCATCGGTCTCGTAGCTCCCTCGGCCTCTCGAGCTCAACGGCCCGCTCGAACGCCGCGCGCGCCTCCTCCAGCTCACCAAGGCCCACGCATGACTGCCCGAACCAGTTCCACGCCCATGCGTTGTACGGCGCTAGCTCCGTGTAGTGGCGAAGGTGCCGAGCCCTCCGGAAGCGACCCTGCCTCGGTGAGCGTGTAGCCGAGTGCGAAGTGGGCCTTGAGGTTTCCGGTGCCCGAGGCAGATCCGCCACGCGCGCTCTTTCTGGGCCCCGACTCATGCTGAACGGCCGCCTGAAAGCTCAGCGCATCGGTCGTCGAGGTCCCGGCGAACGTGGCCAGCGCGGACAGGACTACCTCACCGGCGCGGGCCGCGCGCAGGCCGACGGCCGGCACGTTGAAGCGCGGACCGTTCCAGAGCTCGTCGATCGACTCCGGCGTCGAACCCGTCGAGGTCGTCGACGACGAAGCCGATGAGCTCCCCCTCCGGCCTCGCGAAGACCCACGCCACGTCCTCGGTGATCGCGAGGTACTCCGATTCCGGCTTGCCGTCGCAGATCTCGCCGAACTCGATCGCGAGCAGGTAGTCGGCATCGCGGTCGACGGTCAGCTGGAGCGGCTTGTCGGTTACGGACCCATGCATGCCGTTTGAGTCGTCGTGCGCACGCGAGATCTGACGCGATCCAGGCGTCAGATTCGGGCCCCTCGCGCCGACTTACCTTTCATGCAGATCACACTCCCGGACAGCCCGGCGCACCCCGCCTCTACTTCGCCTACGGCTCCAACCTCAACCGCGCCGAGATGCGCGTTCGCTGCCCCGCGCCAAGCCGCTCGTCCACGCACAGCTCCCGGACTGGCAGCCTGACCTTCCGCGGGGTCGCGACATCGAGCCTCGCGCTCGGCAGCTCGGTGCCGCGGGCGCTCTGGCCCTGACCGCGCGAATCTCGAGAGCCTCGACCGCTACGAGGGTGCGCCCACCTCTACCGCCGCCACACCGTGGCGGTCGAGACCGCCGACGGGCCCCAGACAGGCGTTGACCTACGTGATGTGCCGGCCAGCGACTACCTCGGGCTTCCTTCCGAGTGCTACCTGGCCGGATCGCCGCAGGGTACCGCGACTGGGAGCTTCCGCTGGGCCCGCTGCCCAAGCGGCCCAGGAAACCGGCGACGACCTGGCCGGCGCATCGGCATCACCGGCTATCGACCGCGATGGCCGAAAGCGCCTACGGGCCGTCCTCGGCGAGGAGGCTCTCCGATGCTCGCTGAGGGGACGCTCGCTTCGCTGGATCGACCCGGGCCAGGCGCGAAGCCGCTCGGGATCGTGATCGGCCCGGTCCTCAGACGAGAGCACATGCGTGCTGATGGCGGACGGCGATGGTGGCTTCGATCTCGAGACGTTCGTGGGCCGGCCCGACGCAACAGCTCGCACAGCATTGGACCTCACCCTCGAGCAAATGGAGATTGCGACCGGCGCGGAGGAGTCCGCTCTCGGCCGGGCTCTACGGATGGTCATCGCCCGCCCCGAACTGGTGGGGCACGTCGCCGCCCACCTCAATGGCGAGCACTCCGGGCAGCCGGATCCGGAGTGCCTGGTATGCCAGTCGGATTGACTCCCAGGCCGCAGCCGCGTCAGCTTTCCCCGCCGGCGCACGACCAAGCCACTAACGACTCAGCTGATCGTGCATCCGGACGTGGCCCTGCTTCGGGGCCAACCCGAGCCGCTGCTCACGGCGGCCCTCGCCGCCGTGCCCGGATCCCCGGTCGAGGCACTCGGCGCTGCCTGGGGTCGGCGGATTGGCCCGGACCGGGCGCGGTCGCTCCGGCGCATCGCACTCGCCTTCAAACTCCATGTCGACCCACGCTCCAGTGGAAACCTCAGCGACCTGATCGCCCGCCGCTCCCAGACGGATCCGGTGATCGAGGTCGTCGAGCACGACGGCATCTGGCTCAGCCTCATGGACGATTGGCAGGCGCTCTGGGCCGAGGAGCTCCGCGCGATCCCGGGCGGGAGGGCGCAGGCGGCGGCCGGGCGCTTCGAGGTCCCGCTCGCGCCCTGGACCGCCGACGATCGACGCCGTCGTCGGCGCGCACGCCCTGCGCCTAAGCCCCGGGCAGACGGGCCTGCACGAGCCGCGGGTCGCGGGACGAAGGAGCCAGAGGGGCGTCCGGTAGCGGCGGGCGGAGCCGAGCGGCATGGTCATGCAGCCCGACGGCGGCCACGCCCTGGTCCACGCGCCGACCCGCACCGAGATGGCCAGAGCCCAGCGGCGAATCTCGCCGGCGCTCGGGCGACGATCCGGGGCTTGGACGCTTCCCTGCACGCCAGGATCGGCGAGAGATCTTCGGCGGCCCGCGGCGTACGTGGGATCCGTTGAGGTCGACACCCCTAGCCGGCGCTGGCTGGAGGAGGCGCCAAGATGGATTGCCCGGCGGCGGTGGAGCCCACCGCCGCGGGAGCGATGCTGGCTCTTACGAGAGGTGGGGCGAGCCGCCGGCCGAGCCCGACGCGTTCGAGGGACTAACGGGCCGTGGGATTCGCCGTCTCGCGCCGATCACCCCAGGCAACGTCGGGGTCTTGCGAGGAGTCATCGCGGGGAACGTGAGCCGACCTTCGCCTCAGCGGTCGCCGCGGCGAACGGTTGGAACGAAGGCAACCCGGACGCACACGACATCCCCGGCGCGATTCTCGATCTCGTCGACGACGAGACCGGACCACATCTTCACCATCGAGGCGATCTGGGACGAGGCGGCGGCGGACGCTTTCGCGCGGCACGAGGAAACCATCCGCCGGGCTCGTCGGCGCACGAGCTTCCTGCCGCGGCCTGGCCAACGGACATCCTCGCGCGGTTCATGCGGAACCGCGGATCGTCACGCCCTCGCCGCCGCCGTAGAGGTCCCGTGGCGGCGCCCGCGGATCGCGACGCGCTCGGCCGACTCGAGCTCTCCTACGGCGAAGGACGGCGAGCTCGAGTCGAAGGGCTGGCGGCGAGCTGATGCCGTTCCAGCGCGCCGGCGTCGCCTACGCGCTGGAGCGCCGGCGCCTCTTCCTCGCCGACGAGCAGGGGCTCGGGAAGACGATCCAGGCGCTGGCGACGGTGCAGGCCGACGGCGCGTTTCCGGCGGTCGTCGTCTGCCCGGCGTCGCTGAAGCTGAACTGGCTGCGGGAGACGAGCAGCTGGCTGCCGACCGCAGAGCGATCGCGCGTGTCGGGGCGGATGCCCAGGAGCTGACGACGCTGACATGGTCGTCCTGAACTACGAGATCGTCGACGCCCATGTAGAGGCGCTCGCGGCTCGGCCGCGAGCGCTGATCCTCGACGAGTCCCACTACGTCAAGAACCCGCGGGCCGGACGGACGCGGTGATCGATCTCGCCGACCGCCTCGGGCCCGACGCGCTGCGCCTCGCGCTGACCGGCACGCCGGTGGTGAACCGCCCGGCGGAGCTCGCGCCGCAGCTCCGGGCGCTCGGCCGGCTCAGCGAGTTCGGCTCGGCCCGAGCTTCACGCACGGCTACGCTCGCCCGCGCTCGCGGCGGCGGCTGCACGAGCGGCTGCGCGGCTCGTGCTACCTGCGCCGGCGCAAGGCGGAGGTGCTCGACCAGCTGCCCGACAAGCGCCGGGCCGTCGTGACGTGCCGATCGACAACGAGGCCGAGTACCAGCGCGCCGAGCGCGACTTCGTCCGCTGGCTCGCGAGCAGATCGAGGAGGGGGGAGCGGGCGCCTGGCGCACGACGCGCGGGCCGAGGCGCTGGTGAAGATGACGGCGCTGCGACGGCTGGCGGCGCGGGGGAAGCTCGAGGCGGCGATCTCCTGGATCGAGACTTCACCGAGTCCGAGGAGCGGCTGGTGGTGTTCGCCCACCACCGCGAGATCCAGGGAGCGGTGATCGACCGGTTCCCCGAAAGCGCGCGGATCCTGGGCACGAGATCGACGAGCGCGAGGACGAACGTGCGGCGCTTCCAAGCCGAGGACGGCCGCAGCTGTGCGTGTGCTCGCTGGAGGTGGCGTCGCACGGGTTCACGCTGACGGCGGCGGCGAACGTCGCGTTCCTCGAGCTCGCATGGACGCCGGCGAAGCACGACCAGGCCGAGGACCGCCCCCACCGGATCGGTCAGCGAGCGCGGTCACGGCGCTGGTACCTGCTGGCGGCGGAGACGATCGACGACCAGATCGCCGCGCTGTCGGAGGCGAAGCGCGAGGTCGTGGATTCGCTGACGGACGGCGGAGCCGGCGGCGGGGAAGTCGCTCCCGCCAGCGCTGATCAGCGACTACGCACGCGACCAAGCTGAGTAGCTCTACTGAGCTTCGTCAT
>CAVSOA010000015.1:0-11686 GCA_963729505.1 uncultured Solirubrobacterales bacterium | reverse complement strand
TTGGCCGCAGCCGGCGCGCGAACCAGAAGCACGAGGGACTCCGGACGCTCCGCGGCTAGCCGCCGACCGGCGCCGAGCGCGCCCTTACTTTTCGAACGCCCCCAGATCGCACTTGTTGTCGCGCTGCTGGCCGCGCTGGTCCACGTCCTCGCAGTTCGGCCCACCCGCACCGAGAGCCTTGCTGCCCTGCTCGAGCGCATGAGTGAGGGTTGGCCCACCGTTGTTCTGCAGCGGGCCGAGGCGGGGGTCGTCGACGATGTCGTCCACGGTCGTGCCGCAGCCGCTGTCGTTGGTCACGAGTTGTTCCCCGCTGATGTGCCGCCGTAGCAGTCGTAGAAGGTGGCGCCGCCCTCGTAGCGGTTGCGGGCGATGATCGAGTTCGAGAACGTCACAGTGGCGTTGTCCTCGTAGAAGCCGATGCCGCTGGAGTCGTTGTACGACTGATTGTGGAAGATCGTCACGTTGTTCAGGTCCAGCGTGCCGCTGAGCCCGCCCGCGTAGATCCCTGCGCCGTAGTTGTACGTCGTGTTGCCACTCACCGTCGTGTTCCGGATCTTCACGTCGCCGCTGTAGTGGTAGATGCCCGCGCCGTTGTTGGTGGTGGCGTTGCGGGCAATCGCGGAGCGCAGGATCCTCACCGTGCCCTCATCCACATAGATCCCGCCGCCGAATCCGTCGGAGAAGTTCCCTGAGATTGTCGAGTTCTGAATCTGGACGTCTCCGGCCTCGAGGTAGAGGCCCCCCCCGTAGTACCCGTCATAGGTTTTGGAGTTGGCGGTCACCGTGGTCTTGTCGATCAGGACCTCGCTGTCGCTGTCGATGTAGGCGCCCCCGCCGGAGCTGCCACCGGTCGCGTTGTTGCCGGTGATCTTGCTGTTCTGGATCGTGACGTCGCTGACGGCCTCCAGGTAGAGCCCGCCCGCGCCGTCGTCCCCCGCGTTCCCGTCGAGCTTCGAGTTCTTGATCGTGACGTTGTTGTCGTAGCTGTAGAGCCCGCCGCCGTAGCCGTCCGCGGCGTCGTTCTCGGCGATCGTGCTCTTGCTGACGATGAGCTTGCCGGTGCCGTACATCGACACGCCGCCGCCGTAGTAGCCGGTGTTGTTGATGGCGAGCACGCGCTCGAGCTTCATGTTGCCGTCGCCGTAGTCCGAGAAGATCCCCCCGCTTCCGGTGCTGCTGTTCTCATAGCCCCTGCGGATGGCGAGGTCGCGCACCGTGACCTTGTCGCCGTCGACCACGTGGATCGCGCGCTCCTCGAGCTCCTCACCGTTGCCGTCGATCGTCGTCTTGCCGGAGCCGGCCCCCTCGAGAGTGGTCGGGCCGAGATGTCGAGGTCGCCGTCGATGTTGGCGTCCTCGTCGGTCCCCGTGATGCTCAGCTTGTAGTTGCCGGCAGGGATGACGATGGTGTCGGTTCCCGACCCCTTCGCGCACTTACCCGACTTCGCGTTCTGGTTCGCGGACTCGATCGCGTCACGCAGGGAGCACTTGTTGCCGTCGAACTCGTCGGACTTGGTGTCGACGGTGATCGTTGCGGCGGATGCCCCCGGGTGGCGGCGGAAGCATTGCGAGGATTGCGAGGACGAACAGCGTGAACGTGCGCGGCATGTGACTCCCTGGATCGGGTTCTGGGTCAGGCCCTCAGCGCCCGGAGCAGGCGATATTCGCACGCGCCGCGGTCGACGGCGTCAACGACCCCGGCGCGAGCCGCAGCTAGCCTCAGCCGAATGGCCCGCAAGCTCTGCCTGATCGTCGTCGACTCGCTGCGCATGGACATGCTGCGCCGGACGGTCGCGGCGGGGGAGGCCCCGCACTTCGGCGCGCTGCTCGACCGGGGCGAGCTGGTGGAGGACTGCGTCTCCTCGTTCCCCAGCGTCACCCCCGTGTGCAACTCGGAGATCGCCACCGGCGCCCGGCCGGGGCCGATGCCGGACGGCTCGCCGGGCCACGGGATCATGGGGATGAACTGGTACCACCGCGTTGAGGAGCGCTACGTCGAATACGGGAACTCCCTCGAGGCCACGCGGGCCTTCGGCCTCTTCCGCAGCCTCTACGACGTCGTCTACAACCTCAACATGTCCCACCTCTCGACCGAGGTGGAGACCGTCTTCGAGCGCCTCGGCGACAGTGGCGTGCGCACGGCGTGCACCCCGTTCCTCGTCTACCGCGGGCGCACCCGCCACGAGATGGGGCTCGAGGGCCTCCTGCGCCAGGTCGCGGTGGCCGCCAAGTTCCACCACGCCACCTGGGGCCCGGACGAGCTGTTCTGGGGTGAGCTCTACGCGTCGAGGAAGGTGCCGTGCAAGCCCACGCTGGCCCGTCCCGGCACCCGCGACGAGTACTCCGGCTGCGTCGGCCGCGAGCTCCTGCGCGACGACGCCTACGACTTCCTTCTCTTCAGCCTTCCCGACAACGACCACCACTCGCACAAGGGCGGCCCGGCGGGCCACTCGATCGCGCTCGCCGACGCCGCCTTCGGCGAGCTGGTCGACGAGGCCGGCGGCATCGACGCCTTCTGCGGCGAGCACGCGGTGATCCTCACCGCCGACCACGCGCAGAGCGACGTCTCGGAGGGCTACGACCTCGCCGCCCTGCTCGGCCAGGAGTGGCGGGTCCTCCAGCCCAACGACGAGACGCCTCACGCCGCGGAGCTCGCCGTCAGCCCGACCGCCCGGGCCGGCGCCGTCTACCTCCTCGCTCGCGGCAACCGCCGGCTGCGTGCGCACGACGACGTCCGGCGACGGATCGGTGGGAGCGCCGAGGCCGACGTGCTGTGCTGGCTCGCCGGGCCCGACGGCAAGCCGGTCGATCGCCCTGGCGTCGGGATGCCCGAGATGGACGGCGCCGAGGCCGTCGTCGAGGCCGCGAAGGGGAGCGCCGCGCAGGAGGGGGCCGAGCTTCGCTTCCGCCCCGCCGCGAAGGGCGGGTGGGACCTCGATGGCGACCCCTCCGCCCTGGGCCTCGAGCGCTCCAACGGCGGGCACGAGAGCGCCACCCACCCCGACGCCCTCGCCCGCGTCTGGTCCGCCCTCACCGCCGCCCATGCCGGCGACGTGCTCGTCTCCCTCGCCCCCGGCTACGAGACCGTGGACTGGGGCGGGATGACCCATGCCGGCGGCGGAAGCCACGGCTCACTGCTGGCCGAGGACTCCCTCGTCCCACTGCTCACGGTGGGCGTCGAGGGCGCCGACCTGGGCGGGCGCGAGCAGTGGCGGATCGCCGATGTCGCGGGCTTGGTGCTCCAGCATTTCGGGGCCCTCGTGCCATCCTGATCCGGTGAGCGACACCGCCGAAACCGCCGCGGCCCCGCGGCCGCCGAGCGGCTCCTGGGCGGGGGCCGCGCACTGGACGTGGCGCATCGTCCAGCGCATCAACCGTGGCGCGCGCAAGCCCGCCGCGTGGGTCGAGCTCTTCAAGTTCGGCGTGGTCGGCGCCTCGGGCTACGTGGTCAACCTGGCGGTGTTCGCGCTGCTGGTCGAGGGTCTCGGCGCCCACCACATCCCGGCCGCGCTCGGCGCCTTCTGCGTCGCCATCACCAACAACTTCCTCTGGAACCGCCACTGGACCTTCGACGCCGCCGGCGGCCACGCGGGCGAGCAGGCCTGGCGCTTTTTCACCGTCAGCCTGCTCGGGCTCGGGATCAACCTCGCCGCGCTCTTCCTGCTGGTCGACGTCGCCGGCCTCCCCGAGCTTCCCGGCCAGGCGCTGGCCGTCGCGATCGCGATGCCCGCCAACTTCGTGGGCAACAAGCTGTGGACGTTCGCGGCGCTCAGCCGCCGGAATTGATCGGCTGCCCGGATCGCGCTAGGTGAGCGCCGGCGCTAGGCCGCGCGCTCGTTGAGCAGCGCCGCGAGGCCGTCGACGTCGGCGACGGTGACCGTCAGCTCGGGGTGGCGGAGCAGCCCCGACGGGCCGCTGCTTCGCACCTTCTCCTTGAAGGTGATGAGGACCCCGCGGTCGCCGTTGGTCGCGAAGGTGAGCCCGGCGTCGGTCACCCCGAGGCGCGCCGGGCCGGCCGTCTTCCAGTACGCGTAGGGGCCGGTCACCTCCGCCCGCTTGATGTTCGTGAGCGGCGTCTCCAGCCCATATGGGCCGAACTTCGCCCGCAGCGTCTCGGCGTCGACCTCGACCCAGGCCCGCTCGGGGTTGATCGTCAGCAGCCACTGGACGGTCCTGTAGCTCGGCGCGAACTCGAAGTCGAAGCGGCGGGTCCCCTCCATGGATCTAGGCCGCCCGCGTCGCCGCGCCGGCCGCTCCCCGGCGCACCAGCTCACCCCACTCGGAGTCGGCGATCTCCGCCGGCTCGGTCTCGTCGAGCCAGTCGCCGAGGATCGCCGTGACCCCCTCGGGGTCCTCGATGTGGGGGAAGTGGGCCGCCTTGGGCAGCGTCTCGAAACGCGAGCCCGGGATCGCCGCGTGCGCCTCGCGCCCGTGCTCGATCGGGATCGTGCGGTCGCGCTCGCCCCAGGCGATCAGCGTCGGGAAGTCGGCGACGAGGTGGAGGCGGTCGCGCGCCGAGACGTGCTGGCCGCGGGCGTCGATCACCGCCCGCAGGGTCCCCAGGAACGCCTTGCGGGCTCCCGGGCTCGCCCAGCGGGGCCATCGCGCGGGCGACGGCCTCGACGTAGACGCCGTTTCGCACACCGCGCTCGCGCATCCGCCCGCCGACGCGGTTGAGCTGCGCCGATCACCCGCGGGTGGGCGGCCGCCCAGACCACTGCGCCGGCGCCGGGTAGAGCCGCCGCGCGGAGCATCGGCGAGACCTCGGGGCCGAGTCCGCCGCTCGAGATCAGCCCGAGGCGCTCCGTGCGCTGGGGGAATTGGTAGAAGAAGATCATCGCGACCCCGCCGCCGAAGGAGTGGCCGACGATCGAGGCGCGCTCGATCCCGATCGAGGTCATCAGGTCGCGGATCGACGCCGCGTGGGCGCCCAGGGAGTAGTCGCCGCGGACGGCCGCCGGTGTCGCCGTGGCCGATCAGGTCGGGCGCGATCACCGTGTAGCGGTCGGCGAGGCCCAGCGCGACCTTCTCCCAGTGGCGCGAGGAGTTCACCATCCCGTGGATCAGCACCACGGGCGGTCCCGACCCGCAGGTGCGGTAGATCATCCGGTGGCCGTGAAGCAGCGCCTCGCGCGTCTCGAAGACGGGCGGCTCGGCGCCGTTGGTGGGACTGGGGTCTGGGCTCAAGACCCGCAGGAGGGTACGCGAGGGCCGTAGCATCCCCGCCATGGCAGGCAGGCGCTAGGACCGACGAAACCTTGTCCTCGGTCAACACGAACTGCTGAACGAGCCGCCCCCCCTCTCGGTCCTCGACCTCGCGCCCGTCGTCGAGGGCTCGAATCCGGGCGAGGCGCTTCGCAACTCGGTCGAGCTGGCGCGTACGGCCGAGCGCCTCGGCTACACGCGCCACTGGGTCGCCGAGCACCACAACATGCCGGGCATCGCCTCCTCGGCGCCGGCGGTGCTCGCCGCGACGCTCGCGCAGGCAACGGAGCGGATGCGGGTCGGCTCGGGCGGCGTGATGCTCCCCAACCACGCGCCGCTCGTCGTCGCCGAGCAGTTCGGGATGCTCGAGGGGCTTCACCCCGGGAGGATCGACCTCGGCATCGGCCGCGCGCCCGGCACCGACGGCCACACCGCGATGGCCCTTCGCCGCCAGCCCGACGCCCTCTCCGACGACGACTTCCCCGCGCCACCTCGCCGAGCTCTTCGCCTTCTTCAACGGCGAGTTCCCGCCCGAGCACCCCTACGCCGGGATCACGGCGGTCCCCGGCAAGGGCGACAAGCCCGACATCTGGCTGCTCGGCTCGAGCGGCTACTCGGCGCAGCTCGCCGGCATGCTCGGCCTGCCCTTCTCGTTCGCCCACCACTTCATGGCGCAGAACACGCTGCCGGCGCTCGAGCTCTACCGCTCCAGCTTCCGGCCGTCCGATCGCCTGTCCGAGCCGCTCGCGATGGTCGCCGTCGCCGTGATCCTCGCCGAGGACGACAAGCGCGCCCGCTACCTGGCGGGCCCCTCGCGGATGGCGATGGCGCAGCTTCGCCAGGGCAACCCGATCCGCATGCCCGATCCCGAAACGGCGCGCCGGCCACACCTATTCGCCCGCCGAGGAGAGCGCCGTCAAGCAGTTCGCCGGCTCAGCGGTGATCGGCGGGCCCGAGACGGTCCGCGCGGGCCTCGAGGACCTGGCGGAGAAGACGGCCGCCGACGAGCTGATGATCACGACGATGGTCTACGACCAGGCCGACCGCATCCGCTCCTACGAGGGCCTCGCCGAGATGTTCGAGCTGAGCGCCGAGCCGCGGTAAGATCGCGCAAGCCTTCCGCCTGAGCTAGTCCTCGCGGACGGCGTCGTCGCGGGGCGGGCCCTGGTCGGCCGGCTCGGTGGCCTCCTCGAGAACGCCGAGCAGCTCGGTCACCCGGCACACCAGCAGACGTTCCTCGTCGACCTCGATCCACACCCCCGCCATGCCGGGGAAGACGACGTGGTCGCCGGGCCGGACGGGCATCTTCACCCCGGCCGACTCCCACCAGTCGACGCCCGAGCCGATCGCCAGCACGATCCCGTGCTGGGGCGGCGTCTCCTTCGTCCCGGGCGGCACCACCAGGCCGGAGCTGCGCATCCGCTCGGGCTCGAGTTCCTTGATCACCACCTGGTCGAAGAGCGGGCGCAGGTTGTGCCTGGGCATGGCAAAGAGGGTACGGAAGCTCCGCGACACTGAGGTCCCGGTTCGCGGTTAGGATCAGTGAGATGGCAGGACGGATCCTCCTCGGCGCCCTCGCAGCCGCGATCCTCGCGCTCGCGCTGGCCCCGTCGAGCCAGGGGCGAGGCGGCCTCTTCGTCACCAAGGTCGCCACGGACAAGGACGGCCCGTACCGCAAGGAGGTCAATCGAGTCGTCCCCGACGACGAGACGCGAAGCCTGTGGTTCCTCGTCAAGTCAAAGGACTCGGAGGACCTCGACCTCTCCCTCGATGAGCCCAACTCCGAGGCGCACCCGGACCTCAAGGTGAAGTGGTTCAAGGGCCAAAACGACATCAGCCACGACGTTCAGACCTCCGGCCACTCCTTCAACCTCCGCGCCGGCAAGAGCAAGTACTTCCAGGCCAGGGTGAAGGCGACCCAACCCGACGTTCAGCACTGCCTCGTTGGCAGCGTCTCCTTCGGATCGGTGTTCTTCAACGACGCGCAGGCAGAAATTAACCACGGCTGCCCGCACTGAGCGCTTGACGCTACGGCGAGCCATCTTCCCGGCGACGCTCCTGTTGACCGCGCTTGTGCTCGCACCCGCCAGCCAGGCCGGCTTGGCCCCCTTCGCGACGAAGGTGGGGAAGGACAAGGCCGGTCCCTTCAGCCTCGAGATTCAGACCAGCGTCGCCAACGGCCAGACCAAGAGCCTGTGGTGGCGGGTGACGGGCAAGCAGGATGAGGGCCAGCTCGACCTCACGTTCTCGAACGAGACCGAGGACTCCCACAAGGGCTTCAAGGTGAAGTGGTTCAAGCACGGCGACAACGTCACCCAGGAGGTGAACGAGGGCACCAGGGAGTTCCACCTGGACCCCGGGGAGAGCAAGTACTTCAACGGCGTGGTCACTCGCACGAAGCAGAACGCCGATCCCTTCTGTCTGGTCGCCGGGGCATCCGACGCCAGCCCGGACTTCTCGTTCGGCTACGCGGGCATCAACACGGACTGCGCAGTCGTGACCGGCCGCCGAGCACTCGCCGCCCTCCTGGCAACGGGGTCGGTGGCGCTTGTCGCGGCGTCCCTGGCGCACGCCGGCTCGGACATCCTCACCAGCGTCAAGGAGCCGGGCGGCAACTACAGCGACGCCATCGAGGTCGACGTCGATCCGGGCGAAACGAAGGTCTTCCCCCTGCGCGCCAAGAACCAGACCATGGGGGATCTCGAGGCCACGCTGGAGGAACACGACGGCGCGTCGCACTCGCCGAAGATCAAGGTCAGATGGTTCCGGCGGGGCCACGACATCACGGCCGCGGTCAAGGGCCCCGGCTACGACTTCCCCATCGGCGGCGGGAAGCGCAAGCAGTTCAAGGTGCGGATCGAGGCCAAGGGCAACGGCAAGGCGTGCGCCCTCACGGAAGGCTCCTCCGGGGGCTCCGGCTCGACCGCGTTCATCATCGTCAATGGGGCAACATGCGTGATCTGATGACCGCCCGACGCCCAGTGAACGCTCGACGTCTGTTGCTCGCCACGGCGGCGAGTGCGCTCGTCGCGGCCACCATCGCCCCGGCCGCCGAGGCCGGCGACAACTTCCTGACCCGCGTCGCGCCCTCGAAGAACGGCGCCTACTCCCAGGAGATCCAGGAGGCGGAGGTTGCCGTCGGAGCCACCGAGAACTTCTTCTTCCGCGTCCGCAGCCAGATCGCCCAGACCCACCGGGTGAGGTTCGAGGACTTCACGGATGAGGCGAATCCGCCCGGTTTCAAGATCCGCTGGTTCACGGACGACGGCGAGAACATCACCGATGCCGTGAAGGACGAGGGCCAGCGCTTCAGGCTCAAGGGCGGCGCGGCGGAGTTCATCGAGATGAGGGCCAAGGCCGTCGAGAGCGGTGGCTGCCTGTGTCACCGGCCGCGGCGCAGACCGTGACGAACACTTCGCCGCCAGCGCCATCGTCGGGCTCAACACCTCCTGCTTCTGATGGCGAGGACGAATCACGGCTGTATTGGGAATCGTCACGACGATGGCGCTCGCCATCTTGCTCGCAGCGGCGGCCCAGGCGCCCGGCCGCGGCGGCCTCCCGGCCTCGTTGAAGGCGGCCAAGCAAAAGGACGGCCTCTTCAAGACCGAGGTGCGCGTGAACATCCCAATCGGCGACGCCAAGGTCGTGTGGTTTCGCGCCAAGAGCATGGCGGATAAGGCACAGCAGTTCGCCTTCAAGGACGACGGCAGCAGCTCGGAGCTCGAGGGCTACAAGGTCAGGTGGTTCAAGGGCCACCAGAACGTGAGCTCCGACGTCTACACCGAGGGCCACCTCTTCGTCCTCGACCCCGGCGAGAGCAAGTTCTTCCAAGCGAAGGTGAAGCACACCGGGCCGGGTGATCCGATCTGCATTGTGGGCGAGCTCTACGACAGAGCCTGCAGAAGAAGAACGCGTTCGCCGGGATCGACGCGGACTGCGACACCTGAGCCGCCCTGGGTGAAGCGCCCGCCACCGGGTAGCCGCCCGGTATGGACAAGCCAATACTGCTCATCATCATCGGCTCGACCCGTCCCTCGCGCGTCGGGGGCGACGTCGCCAAGTGGGTGTGCGAGCGCGCCCGCGAGCACGGAGCCTTCGAGGTCGACGTCGCCGACCTGCGCGAGATCGACCTGCCCCTGCTCGACGAGCCCGAGCACCCCGCGAAGCAGGAATACGAGCACGACCACACCAAGGCCTGGGCCGAGCGCGTCGAGGTCTCCGACGCCTTCGTCTTCGTCCACCCCGAATACAACTACGGCCTGAACGCCGCGACGAAGAACGCGATCGACTACCTGAACAAGGAGTGGAAGGGCAAAGCCGGCCGGCGTCGTCTCCTACGGCGGAGTCTCAGCCGGCCAGCGAGCCGCCAACCAGCTGTACGAGACCTTCGCGGCGCTGAAGATCACGCCGGCCGCCTCGGTCCCGATCCCCTTCGTCTCGGAAAAGGTCGACGAGGACGAGGGTTTCGAACCCGACGACGAGACCGTCGAGGGCCTCCAGCAGATGCTCGACGAGCTCGCCCGGATCGAGCCGGGCCTGCGCGAGACCCGCGAGAAGCAGACCACCGAGGTCTAGGCAAGGCACCCCGCGCGGCGGTACGATCCGTCACGTGAGGTCAGGCAGGCTCCTGATCCCGGGAATCGTTGCGGCGACGGCCGTGGCGCTCGCCGCACCGGCGCAGGCCGGCGATCCCGTCGACACGACGGTCGCGAAGCCCGGCGGCGAGTTCGATGGGAGCGTCACCGGCAACATCCCCAAGGGCAAGACCAAGAGCTTCCGCCTCAGGACCGAGAACCCGACGGGCTCGCAGATCACGGCGAGCCTGCAGGGCGATCCCGGGAATCACACCAAGGTCAAGTGGTTCAAGGGCCAGCAGAACATCACTCCTCAGGTCAAGGAGGGGGACTACGAGTTCCAGCTTGATGCCGGCGCCACGGAGACCTTCCGCATGAAGGTCACGGCGGAGAACAAGAAGCCCGACTGCGTCACGTCCACCGGAGACGGGCCGGAGGGCGGCACAAGCGCGACCATCTTCGTCAACCCGAAACCAAGCACCGTCTGCCTGATCTGAGTAAGGCCCGGGCATCACGGCCCGGACGGCGACCGCTCTTAGCCCGCGTCGAGCGAGCCGCCCGCGTCCTTCCAGCCCTTCACGCCGCCGTGACCGACGTGGATCACATCGTCGAATCCCTCGCGCTGAAGCACCGAGGCCGCCAGGCCGCTGCGCTTTCCGCCTGAGCAGATCGCCGCGATCGGTCGGTCGCGTGGCAGCTCGCCGAGGCGGTCCGGCAATTCGGCGTAGGGGATGAGCACCGAGCCTGGGATGCGTCCCCGCTCGAACTCGTCGGGGTTGCGGACGTCGAGCACCAACGGGGCGTCGGGATCCTCCATCTGCCGGGCCAGCTCCTCGACATCGATCAACTCGAGCCGGGCCACCTCCCGCCCCTCGGAGCGCCAGGACGTCATCCCGCCCTCGAGGAAGCCCTTGACGCTCAGGCCGACCGCGCCGAGCAGCTCCGCAGCCTCCGCCTCGTAGCCGTCGGAGGCCGCGACGACGATCAGCTCGGAGTCCGGTTGGGTGACCTGCGCGACCTTCGTCGCGAACCCGGTGTCGTAGGCCGACGCGGAGATCGCGCCGTGGATGTGCGCCTCGTCGAACTGATCATTGGTGCGGGCATCGACGACGATCGCTCCGCCTGCCACGGCCGACTCGACCTCACGCGGGCTGAGCGGGACCGGCGCGGTCTGTTCCTCGACCAGCGGCCCCTGATTGAGCGCGACGATGTGCTCGACGTTGGGCGGCCGCGCCCCGATCGAGGCCACCGCGTGTTCGACGAACCTCTCCTCGTCGTCGATCTGGAGCGCGTCGTTGTGCGCCCGCTCATGCCCGATCGTCGACGACGACTTGTTCTCGATCGCCGCCGACCCGCACATCGACCCCCCGAGGTGCCCGGGCCAAAGCTCGACGTCGTCCGGCAGCGCCAGCAGGCGCTCGTGAAGCGAGCGGAAGATCTCCCGAGCTCCGTCCTCCTTCTCGATCGCGAGATCGGGCCGCGCGACGTCGCCGGCGAACAACGAGTCCCCCGAGAGCAGCGCGAACGGCGCCTCGCCGCTCTCGGCCGAGCGCAGCAGGAAGGACGTGTGCTCGGGCCTGTGCCCCGGCGTATGCACCGCCTCGATCACGACCGACCCCAGCTCGAGCCGCCACCCGTCCCTGAACGCCTCATGTGGATAGTGGGCCTCGGCGAGCTCGTGGACGTGGATCGTCGCCCCGGTCGCCGCGGCGAGGCGGCCGTGACCCGAGACGTGGTCGGCGTGGTTGTGGGTCTCGAGCACGTGCTCGATCCTCACGCCGTGAAGCCGAGCTAGGTGGAGGTAGGGATCCATATCCCACTGCGGGTCGACGACTGCCGCCACGCCCGCCGTCGCCCACCAGGTAGGAGGCGCATCCAAGATCCTCGTGAATCAGCTGGCGGAAGATC
>CAVSOA010000014.1:0-48853 GCA_963729505.1 uncultured Solirubrobacterales bacterium | reverse complement strand
GCTCTCGCGCGAGCGGGGCCAGGGTCGTCATCAACCTCCAGCTTAGAGATGAGGATTTCGATCCACAGAACGCATTCGTGCGAGACGCGACCGGCGTCTACTTCAACTCTGGCGACCCCAAGCCGGCCCTCCGTGCGTGGAGCTTTCCGTTCGTCACGGATCGACTAGCGCACAGCAGAATCCGGGCGTGGGGTAAGGCCCCCGCTCCCGGACAAGCTGCGCATTCAGGTCTCGCGCGGCGAGCGGCTGGCGAACCGTAAGTGACTTTTCCGTCGAGGCAGGCGAGGTCTTCCAGAGGTCGCTGCCAGTTAAAGGACGCGAGCGGTTGCGGGCGCGCGTCGCCGACGTCAACAGCCTGGTGTGGACGCAGTCCCAGTAGGATGACGCGCTGACCTTGTCAGTAATGGAGAAGCTTGCGTAGTTGTATTTGTAATGCAATCGCCTGACCCAGGCGAGAGGAAGGAAACATCACGATGAAGATGACGACCGGCCGCATGGTTTTCGCGGCCACTACCTCCACCACCTTGCTCGCCTGTTGCGCGGTCGCGTGGGCCTCCGTTACGCCCATCCCCCCATCGGAATATGACCCCTACAACGACCGGGCTGTAGCCCGCTCAACGGCGTCGCGCTCCAGGGTGACAACGCCAATGACACGATGACCGGCACCCCCCAGAACGATCTGCTGAAAGGCGGTGGCGGCAACGACACGATCAGCGGCCTGAGCCGGCAACGACTGCCTCAAGGGCCAGGGCGACAACGACGACATCACCGGCGGCAACGACGAGGACAAGATCGGTGCCGGCAAGGGCGATGACACCGCCCACGGCGACGATGACAACGATCGCCTCCGGGGCAGCAAGGGCGCCGACAAGCTCTTCGGCGACGACGGCGTCGACAACGTCGGCGGCGCCGACGGGGCCGACAAGGTGCACGGCGGCCCGGCCGGCGACGTCCTCGCCTGCGGGAAGGGCAACGATGTTGCCTTCAAGCAGGGCCCCGACACCATCAAGAACAACTGCGAGAAGGTGAAGCCCGAGAACTAGCGCGGCGCGTCGTAGCGATTCGGTTCCGAGAGCCCCCGCGATGCGGGGGCTCTCGCTATATTTGGGCCACCCTCGCGCATCTGCGCCGGGGTCTTTTTTCTGATTGGGGCCGGTTTCGGCCCCGGGAGCTGAGGAAGTCAAGTGGCTCGCGGAGACGTACGCATCGCCGTCACCCTCGCTTGTGAGGAGTGCAAGCGGCGCAACTACCAGTCGAACAAGTCGCGGCGCAACACGCCCGATCGGGTCGAGCTGCGCAAGTACTGCCGCTGGTGCGGCAAGCACACGGCGCACAAAGAGACCCGCTAGCTCGCGATGGCCAAGTCCAGAGCACAGCGCAAGGCTGAGCGGCGCAAGCGAGAGGCCAAGGAGGCCGCGCAGGCCGGCGCGGCACGCACCGCCGAGTCGCACGCGCAGCACGACACCCAGGTCCCCGAGTCGGCCGACGTGCTCGAGGCCGAGCTGGCCGAGCAGGGCGCGGACATCGACGCCCTCCGAGCCCAGGGCGAGGAGCCGGCAGCGCCGGCGCCCTCACGGGCCGACGTCGGCAAGCCCCCCAAGGACACCGGCAAGCCCCCCAAGGAGGAGCCGACGGAGAAGTCCCTCACCCGCCGCGAGCAGAAGCGCGAGGAGCGCGAGCAGCGCGCGAAGGCGCGCGCCTCCGAGGAGCGCCGCAAGCCCAAGGACGCGCCGGTCGAGCGCCAGCGCGGACGCGTCACCGGCTTCATCGCGTCATGCTGGGCGGAGCTAAAGCGCGTCCAGTGGCCGGATCGCGAGACGCTGATCCAGGCCTCGGCCATCACGCTCATCTTCATCACCGTCGCCGCTGCCTACCTCGGCGTGCTCGACGCGATCTTCTCCGAGCTCGTGAAGATCGTCCTCTAGCCCCCTGTCAATCCCCACCTAACGAAAGCTTCTGACTAACCAATGTTCCGCTGGTACGTGATCAACACCTACTCGGGTCACGAAAACAAGGTCAAGCACAACCTCGAGCACCGAGTCGAGACGATGGCCCAGCGCGGATTCGTCCGCCACGTGGTCGTGCCGACCGAGCAGGTCTCCGAGCTGAAGGACGGCCAGCGCATCTCCGTCGAGAAGCGCACCATGCCGGGCTACGTGCTCGTGAACATGGAGATGACCGACGACGCCTGGAACCTGGTGAAGAACACCCCGGGCGTCACCGGCTTCGTCGGCTCGCGCAACAAGCCGATCCCGCTCTCCCAGCCCGAGGTCGACCGCCTGCTCCATCGCGAGACCGCCGAGCGCCCGAAGACGCGCGCTCAGTTCGAGGTCGGGGAGACCGTCAAGGTCATCTCCGGCCCGCTCTCCGACTTCTCCGGCGAGATCGCCGAGATCAACGAGGACGCCGCCAAGCTCAAGGTGCTGGTGTCGATCTTCGGCCGGGAGACCCCCGTCGAAGTCGGCTACGACCAAGTCAAGAAGATCTAGCTCTAACCTGACGAATCCATGGCGAAGAAGGTCCTCACTCTCATCAAGCTTCAGATCCCGGCCGGCGCCGCGAACCCGGCGCCGCCGGTGGGTCCCGCGCTCGGTCAGCACGGGGTCAACATCATGGAGTTCTGCAAGGCGTTCAACGCCGCGACGCAGGCCGACTCGGGGACGATCATCCCGGTCGAGATCACGGTCTACGAGGACCGCTCGTTCACCTTCATCACCAAGACCCCGCCCGCCGCGGTCCTGATCAAGGAGGCGATCGGGATCGACAAGGGCTCGGGCGAGCCGCACGTGAACAAGGTCGGGACCATCACCGCTGCGCAGGTGCGCCAGATCGCCGAGCGCAAGATGCCCGACCTGAACGCCAACGACCTCGACGCCGCGTCGAAGATCATCGCCGGCACCGCGCGGTCGATGGGCGTCGACGTCGAGGGGCTGGATAGCTGATGGCCCGCGGCAAGCGCTATCGGGAGGCGTACGAGAAGGTCGACCGCGACCGCGCCTATGACCCCGCGGAGGCGGTGACGCTGATCCGCGAGACGGCCTCGGCCAAGTTCGACGAGACCGTCGAGCTCCACATGAAGCTCGGCCTCAACGTCCGCCACGCCGAGGAGCAGCTCCGCGGCACCCTGGCCCTTCCGAACGGGCTGGGCAAGGACGTGTCAATCGCCGTCTTCGCCGAGGGCGACCAGGCCCGGGCCGCCCAGGAGGCCGGGGCCGAGTTCGTCGGCTCCGCCGACCTCGCCGAGCGAGTGGAGGAGGGCTGGACCGACTTCGACGTCGCGATCTCGACCCCGGCGCTGATGGGCCCGGTCGTCTCGAAGCTGGGCCGGGTGCTCGGCCCGCAGGGCAAGATGCCGAACCCGAAGGTCGGCACCGTCACCGACGACATCGCGAAGGCCGTCGGCGAGGCCAAGTCCGGCAAGGTCGAGTACCGCACGGACCGCAACGCCAACATCCACATGACGATCGGCAAGGCAAGCTTTGGAGCCGACGCGCTGCTGGCGAACTACGCGGCGGTGATCGACGAGATCAACCGCGCGAAGCCCGCCGCCGCCAAGGGCCGCTACATCCACTCGATCACGCTGACCACCGCGATGGGCCCGGGCATCCGCGTCGACTCCTCGAAGATCCGCGAGTCCGAGATCCTCGCCCACCCGCCCGGCGAGAACGGCGCCGAGGCCGAGGCGCCGCCCGCTGCGGAGGAGCCGGCCCCGGAGCCGGCCGCCGAGCCCGAGCAGCCTGCGGCGGAGGAGGCCCCTGCCGAGGAGCCGGCCGCAGACGATGCGCCGGCCCCCGCGGAGGAGGCCGCCCCCGAGGAGGACGTCGCCGAGGAGACCGAGCAGCCCGACGAGGCCGAAGAGGAAGCCTCAGCCGACGGCGCCGACGAGGACTCCGGCGCCGAGTCTGCATAGATCCGTCACACGGCGGGGGTCGTTCGCGATGATTTGCCTGCGACAATGCGGGCGATGACCGAGGCCGAGTTCCTCAGCCGGATCGACCAGCACCTGGCGCAAGGGAACGAGATCATGGCCCGCAGCAACGAGGTCATGGCACGCAGCGACGAGACGATGGCGCGCAGCAACGAGCTCCATGAGGGTTACCGCCAATTCATGCGGGACATCATGCGCCGCCTGGAGATCTTCGGGCGCGACCTCTCCAGGGAGATGCACGAGATCCGCGCCGAAACACGGGCGAACACCTCCGTCCTCAGCGAGTTGAGCGAGGACATCCGGTCCCAGCGTGGGGCCCTGCTGACGGTGATCGACGAGCTGCGGGGTCACGGCCTGGGCGGCCGGGGTTAGCCCGCTACACTCCCGCGCCGACAACTTCGCCTGCCGAAGACCACTGGCCGAGCAACTCGTAAGTCCAGTGCAGGTGGCGCCGGAAGACAGTTCTTTCGAGCCCGCCTGCGTGCGGGCTTATTTATTGAGAGCTTAGACGACTTGGAACAAGTGAGAACGAGAAAGCAGCGGCGGTCGAGGAGATCGCGGAGGGCCTGAACGGGGCCGAGGCGATCTTCGCCGTGGACTACCGCGGGATCAGCGTCCCGCAGGCGGCCGAGCTGCGCCAGAAGCTCTCCGAGGCAGACGCGGTCTTCAGCGTCGTCAAGAACCGGCTCGCCAAGCGCGCCGCGGAGCAGTCCGGCACCGAGGGCCTCGACGACCTGCTCGTCGGCCCCACGGCCCTGACCCTGATCAAGGGCGACCCGGTGACCGCGGCGAAGGCGATCTCGGACTTCACCAGGGAGCACGACATCCTCTCCTACAAGGGCGGGATCATGGACGGCGCGGCGCTCGACGCCGACGGCTTCAACGTGATCGCGCGCCTGCCCGGGGTTGACGTACTGCAGGGCCAGCTGGTCGGCATGATCGCGAGCCCGCTGACCGGCCTCGCCGCCGGCATGAGCAACCTGATCTCGGGCCTCGGGCGCCAGCTCGCCCAGATGGCCGAGCAGGGCCTGGTGACCGGCGAGGCCCCGGCCGAGGAGCCCGCCGCGGAGGAAGAGGCCGCCGAGGAACCGAGGAGCCGGCCGAGGAGGAGGCTGACCGGCCGAGGAAGAGGCCCCGGCCGAGGAGGCCGACGAGGCCCCCGAAGAGACTGCAAGTGACCAAGACGGATCCGCCGATGAGGCCCCCGCAGAGGATGCGGAAGCCGATGGCGAGGACTCCGGCGAATCCGACGAGGAGGAATAAGCAATGGCTACTGCCACCAAGGTTTCGACAGAGGATTGGATCGAGGAGCTCAAGGGCATCTCGGTGCTCGAGCTCTCCGAGCGCATCAAGGCGCTCGAGGAGGAGTTCGGCGTTTCCGCCACGGCGGTCGCCGCCGCGGCCCCCGCGGCCGCCGGTGACGGCGCCGCTGCCGAGGAGGAGTCGAGCACCGTCGACGTCGTCCTGAAGTCCGGCGGCGAGAAGAAGATCCAGGTGATCAAGGCGGTCCGTGCGGCCACCGGCCTGGGGCTCAAGGAGGCGAAGGCCCTGGTGGACGGCGCCCCCGGGCCCGTCAAGGAGGGCATCGACCGCGACGAGGCCGAAAAGCTCAAGTCCGAGCTCGAGGAGGCCGGCGGCGAGGTCGAACTCGCCTAGCACATAAGGGCGAAAAGCCCGCGCCTGAGCAGTGCGTGCGAAACGCTTGCGAGTAGCGAGTGTCGTGTGTTAACCTGCTGGGTCGCGCGTCGTTCGCCATTCAACCCGGATTCTCTCGCGCGGAGGTCCGGTGTCCGTTTTTCTACGACCACCTGAGGAGTCGCCCAGTTGGCCAGAGTTCCTGCTGCCCCCGTCATCCGGAGGTCCTTTTCACGCCTCTCCACACCCGTTGAAGTTCCGCATCTGATCGACATCCAGCGCCGTTCCTTCGAGGCGCTCACCGACCCCAAGTCGGGGATGTTGCGGAACACGATCAACGACATCTCCCCGATCGAGGACTACACGGGGAACCTTGCGATCGTCTTCGGCGATCTCAAGTTCGACGACGCCACGCATACCGTCGCCGAGTGCCGCGAGAAGGACATCACCTACTCGCGGCCCCTGAACGTCACCGTCGCCTTCCAGAACCGCGACACGGGTGAGATCCGCGAGCAGACCGTCTTCATGGGGGACTTCCCGTGGATGACCGATCGCGGCACGTTCATCATCAACGGCACCGAGCGCGTGGTCGTAACGCAGCTCGTCCGCTCCCCCGGCGCCTACGTCATGGAGCCGAAGGACCGCGAGAAGCAGGTCTTCATCGCCAACCTGATGCCGGCCCGCGGCTCCTGGCTGGAGCTCGAGATCGACAAGAAGGGCCGCGTCTACGCCCGGATCGACCGCAAGCGCAAGCTGCCGGTCACGGTCCTGCTGCGCGCGATGGGCTACGTCACGGACGAGGAGATCGTGAAGCTCTTCGACAACTCCGTCTACATCCGCCACACGATCGAGGCCGACACCGAGCCCACCAAGACGGAGGAGGGCGCGCTGATCGAGCTGTTCAAGAAGCAGCGGCCCGGCGAGCCGCCTTCGGTGGACGCCGCCAGGGCGCTGATGGAGCAGCTCTTCTTCGATCCGAAGCGCTACGACCTCACCCGCGTCGGCCGCTACAAGCTGAACGCACGGCTCGACCTCGACGTCGACCTCGACACGCGCGTCCTCACCAAGGACGACATCGTCGCGCTGATCCGCGAGCTGGTCACCCTGCCGAAGATCCTCGAGCCCGAGCTCGAGAAGATCGACGAGGAGAACCCGATCAAGGACTACGCGGCCGAGCTGGCGCTCGCCCCGCGTGAGCCGATCAAGGATCACCTCGACGAGTACGAGCACTTCGGAAACCGCCGCCTCCGCACGGTCGGCGAGCTCATCCAGGACGCCTTCCGCGTCGGGCTCTACCGGATGGAGCGCGTGGTCCGCGAGCGCCTCACCACCGAGGACTCCGATGCGATCACCCCGCAGACGATCATCAACATCCGCCCGGTCGTCGCGGCCATGAAGGAGTTCTTCGGCTCCTCGCAGCTCTCGCAGTTCATGAGCCAGACGAACTCGCTGGACGGCCTCACCCATCGCCGCCGCCTGTCGGCGCTCGGCGCCGGCGGGCTCACCCGCGAGCGCGCACCGATCGAGGTTCGCGACGTGCACCCGACCCACTACGGCCGGATGTGCCCGATCGAGACGCCTGAGGGGCCGAACATCGGCCTGATCGGCTCGCTGTCCTCCTACGCCGAGGTCTCCGAGTTCGGCTTCGTCACCACGCCGTACCGCGTGGTCAAGGACGGCATCGTCACCAAGAAGGTCGTTCACCTCGACGCCACTCAGGAGGAAGAGGAGAACGTCATCGCGCAGGCGAACGCGGAGGTCGACGAGAAGACCGGGAAGCTCAAGGGCCCGCAGGTCCTGTGCCGGATCGGCGAGGGCGACGTGGAGCTCAAGGCTCCCAAGGAAGTCACCCTCATGGACGTCTCGCCGAGCCAGATCTGGTCGGTGGCGACGGCCCTGATCCCGTTCCTCGAGCACGACGACGCGAACCGCGCGCTGATGGGCTCGAACATGCAGCGCCAGGCCGTGCCGCTGCTGAAGCCGGAGGCGCCTTACATCGGCACCGGCATGGAGCGCCGTGCCGCGGTCGACTCCGGGGATCTGTTGATCGCCGAGGGCGACGGCGAGGTCAGCTACGTCGACGCCGAGAAGATCATCGTCACCAGCGGGTCGAAGAAGCACGAGTACGACCTCGACAAGTTCATGCGCTCCAACCAGGGCACGATCATCCACCAGGTGCCGACGGTCTCCGTCGGCCAGACGGTCAAGGCCGGCGAGGTCCTGTGCGACGGCTCCTCGACCTCCGGCGGCGAGATCGCGCTGGGCAAGAACTGCATGGTCGCCTTCATGTCCTGGGAGGGCTACAACTTCGAGGACGCGATCATCCTCTCCAACCGCCTCTTCAAGGACGACGAGCTCACCTCGGTCCACATCGAGGAGTACGAGATCGACGCCCGCACGACGAAGCTGGGCGACGAGGAGATCACCCGCGACATCCCGAACCGCTCCGAGGACTCGCTCCGCAACCTCGACGAGCGCGGCATCGTCCGCATCGGCGCCGAGGTGGAGGCGGGCGACCTGCTGGTCGGAAAGGTCACGCCGAAGGGCGAGACCGAGCTGACCGCGGAGGAGAAGCTGATCCGCGCGATCTTCAAGGAGAAGGCGCGCGAGGTCCGTGACACCTCGCTGAAGGTTCCGCACGGCGAGGGCGGCGTCGTCATCGACGTGCTCACCTTCAACCGCGACGACGGCGACGACCTGGCGCCCGGCGTCAACGATCTCGTGCGCGTCTTCGTCGCGACCAAGCGCAAGATCGCGGAGGGCGACAAGCTCGCCGGCCGCCACGGCAACAAGGGCGTGATCTCCAAGATCGTGCCCGAGGAGGACATGCCGTTCCTGGAGGACGGCACCCCCGTCGACGTGATCCTCAACCCGCTCGGCGTGCCGAGCCGTATGAACATCGGCCAGATCCTCGAGACGCACCTCGGGTGGGTCGCGGCGAACGGCTGGTACGACGACGGCTCCGATGCCTACAAGCAGTCGCAGGCCAACGGCGGCGCGCCCGTGAAGGTCGCGACGTCGGTCTTCGACGGCGCCCGCGTCGAGCAGGTCGACGAGGCGCTCGTTCGCTGGCAGGAGGAGAACGCGGAGCGCGGCATCGGCTTCGAGATCGATGCCAAGGCACCGCCCGGCAGCCAGGCCGGCGGCACCGTGCAGCTCTACAACGGCCGCACCGGCGAGCCCTACGAGAACCGGGTCACCGTCGGCTACATGTACATCCTGAAGCTGCTCCACCTCGTGGACGACAAGATCCACGCGCGCTCGACCGGCCCGTACTCGCTGGTCACCCAGCAGCCGCTGGGCGGTAAGGCGCAGTTCGGTGGTCAGCGCTTCGGCGAGATGGAGGTCTGGGCCCTCGAGGCCTACGGCGCCGCGTACACGCTCCAGGAGATGCTCACGGTCAAGTCCGACGACACCGTCGGCCGCGTCAAGGCCTACGAGTCGATCGTCAAGTCCGAGAACATCCCCGAGCCGTCGATCCCCGAGTCGTTCAAGGTGCTGCTGAAGGAGATCCAGAGCCTTGGCCTCGACGTCAACCTGGTCGCCGACGAGACGGCGGTCGAGTTCGGCGAGGAGGACGACGAGCTGCTGCGCGCCGCCGAGGAGCTCGGCATCGACCTCTCCGGCGTCCGCGCTGATGGCGAGGACGGCAAGAAGGGCGCGGCTGACGAGCGTGAGGAACAGGTGGTGGCCGAAGGTGAGGGTGGCTCTACTAACGGGGCCAAGGACGAGAAGGCGAAGGCGGAGAAGAAGTAATGGACATCAATAATTTCGACGCAATTGAGATCGGTCTCGCCTCCTCGAAGAAGATCCGTGGCTGGAGCCACGGCGAGGTCACGAAGCCGGAGACGATCAACTACAGGACGCTGAAGCCCGAGAAGGATGGGCTCTTCTGCGAGCGCATCTTCGGTCCGACCAAGGACTGGGAGTGCTACTGCGGCAAGTACAAGCGGGTCCGCTACAAGGGCATCGTCTGCGAGCGCTGCGGCGTCGAGGTGACCCGCTCCAAGGTCCGCCGTGACCGGATGGGCCACGTCGACCTGGCCGCGCCCGTCTCCCACATCTGGTTCTTCAAGGGCGTGCCGAGCCGGATCGGCTACCTGATCGACATGGCTCCGAAGGAGCTCGAGAAGGTCCTCTACTTCGCCGCCTCCATCGTCACCTGGATCGACGACGAGGCCCGCCAGAAGGACCTGACGAAGCTCGAGAAGGAGGTGCAGAAGGTCCTCGACGGCTACACGGCCGACAAGGAGCAGCGCACCCAGGAGCTCGCCGAGTCGCTCAAGCGCCGGACCGCCTGGCTCGAGGGCGAGGGCACCCAGAAGGACTTCGATCCCGAGGACGAGCTGTGGGCCGAGGCCCTCGACGTCAAGCCCGACAAGCTGGACGACGCCGAGCGCACGAAGCTGCTGCGCGAGACCAAGAAGGCCCTCGACTCCGAGATCGCCGACACCGAGGCCTACCTCGACGACGCCATCGAGCGGATGGAGCAGGTCTGGGAGATCTTCCAGAAGATGGGCGTCAAGGAGGTCATCAACGACGAGGCCGTCTTCCGCGAGCTGAAGGATCGCTTCGGCTCCCCCTACGGCTGGGGCGAGTACTTCCGCGGCGGCATGGGCGCCGAGTCCATTCGCGACCTCCTCGACCAGGTGAACCTCGAGGCCGAGTGCGAGGAGCTCGAGCAGACGATCAACACCTCGAAGGGGCAGAAGCAGTCCCGCGCGGTGAAGCGCCTGAAGGTCGCCAGCTCGTTCCTGAACTCGACCAACAAGCCCGAGTGGATGGTGCTCGACTGCGTCCCGGTGATCCCGCCGGAGCTGCGCCCGATGGTGCAGCTCGACGGTGGCCGGTTCGCGACGTCGGACCTGAACGACCTCTACCGCCGCGTCATCAACCGGAATAACCGCCTGAAGCGGCTGCTCGACCTGGGCGCGCCCGAGATCATCGTCAACAACGAGAAGCGGATGCTCCAGGAGGCCGTCGACGCTCTGTTCGACAACGGCCGCCGCGGCCGGCCCGTCACGGGCCCCGGCAACCGGGCGCTGAAGTCGCTGTCCGACATGCTCAAGGGCAAGCAGGGGCGCTTCCGCCAGAACCTGCTCGGCAAGCGCGTGGACTACTCGGGACGCTCCGTGATCGTCTCGGGCCCGTCGCTGAAGCTGCACCAGTGCGGCCTGCCGAAGCTGATGGCCCTCGAGCTGTTCAAGCCGTTCATCATGGCCCGCCTCGTCGAGCGCAAGGCCGTCCAGAACATCAAGGCGGCCAAGAAGATGGTCGACTCGATGATCCCGGAGGTCTGGGACGTGCTCGAGGAGGTCATCCACGAGCACCCGGTGCTGCTCAACCGCGCGCCGACGCTCCACCGCCTGGGCATCCAGGCGTTCGAGCCGGTGCTGGTGGAGGGCAAGGCGATCCAGATTCACCCGCTGGTCTGCCACGCGTTCAACGCCGACTTCGACGGCGACCAGATGGCCGTCCACGTCCCGCTCTCCGCCGAGGCCCAGGCGGAGGCTCGGATCCTGATGCTGTCGTCCAACAACATCCTGAGCCCCGCGAACGGCGCGCCGCTGGCGACGCCGACGCAGGACATGGTGCTGGGCATCTACTACCTCACCTACGGCGAGGATCACGACAAGCTCCAGGAGATCGACGCGAAGCTGCGCGAGGGCAAGAGCTCCAACGGCAAGGCGCGCCCACGGGCGTTCCGCACCGCGCAGGAGGCCGAGCTGGCCTACGAGAACAGGCTGGTCGAGCTGCACGACCCCGCGGAGTACCGCCGATCCGGGCACGAGCATTTCCTGACAACGGTCGGGCGGATCATCTTCAACGACCGCATCGAGCGGTCGCTGGCCGACGCCCTGGAGGATGAGTACGACGCGGACAAGTACGAGTTCGTCAACCACTCGCTGAAGAAGCGCGACATCAACGAGATCGTCACCGACCTCGTCGAGGCCTACGGCGCCGCCGCGGTGTCGCTGGTGCTCGACGCGTTCAAGGAGCTTGGCTTCCACTACGCCTCGCAGTCCGGGACCACGATCTCGAAGAACGACGTGATCTCGCCTCCGAACAAGGAGGAGATCCTCGATGGCTACGAGGTCGAGGCCGCCGAGGTCCACTCGCAGTACGACGAGGGCTACATCACGGCCGAGGAGCGAAAGGACGCGGTCACCAACCTGTGGAACCGCGCCACCGACGAGGTCGCCACGGCGATGCAGGACAACCTCCACCACCTGAACCCCATCTTCATGATGGCCGACTCGGGTGCGCGCGGTTCGTTCAAGCAGATCCGCCAGCTGGCCGGCATGCGCGGCCTGATGGCAAACCCGAAGGGCGAGATCATCGAGCGCCCGATCAAGGCCAACTTCATGGAGGGCCTGTCGGTGCTCGAGTACTTCATCTCGACGCACGGCGCCCGGAAGGGCCTCGCCGACACGGCGCTGCGTACCGCCGACTCGGGCTACCTCACGCGCCGCCTGGTGGACGTGGCGCAGGACGTCATCGTCCGGATGGAGGACTGCAAGACGAAGGAGTTCGTCGAGATGCCCCTCCGCAACGACGAGGGCGAGCTCAATTCGAACCTGTTCGGCCGGATCACGGCCAAGAAGTTCGCCACCAAGCGCAGCCGCGAGCTGCTCAAGAAGGGCCAGGAGATCGAGCCGGAGAACGTCGACGAGATCGCCGAGGCGTTCGGCGACGAGGAGGTCACCGTCCCGGTGCGCTCCACCTTGAAGTGCGAGGCCGAGACCGGCGTGTGCCGCGCCTGTTACGGCGTGGCGCTGGCGACCGGCTCGACCGTCGAGATCGGCGACGCGGTGGGGATCATCGCGGCGCAGTCGATCGGCGAGCCGGGCACCCAGCTCACCATGCGGACCTTCCACACGGGTGGCGTCGCCGGCCTCGACATCACGCAGGGTCTCCCTCGCGTGGTCGAGCTGTTCGAGGCGCGCAAGCCGAAGGGCCTCGCCCAGATCGCAGCCGTCGCCGGCAAGGTCGCCGTCGAGGAGGGCGACAAGGGCACGACGATGATCATCACCGACGCCAAGGGCGAGGACCACAAGCACACCTTCCCGCCCCGCTCGGTGCTGATGGTCAAGCACGGCGACCGCATCGAGGAGGGCCAGCAGCTCAACGAGGGCTCGCTCGACCCGAAGGAGTCGCTCGAGATCCGCGGCCGCGATGCCACGGAGAAGTACCTCGTGGCCGAGGTCCAGCGCGTGTACAAGGCGCAGGGCGTCGACATCAACGACAAGCACATCGAGCTGATCGTCCGCCAGATGATGCGGAAGGTGGCCATCGACTCGAAGGGCTCGACGACGCTCCTGCCCGGACAGCTCGAGGACCGCTACAAGCTCAAGGAGCTCAACCGCAAGGTCAAGGAGGACGGCGGCACGCCCGCCAAGGCCTCCGAGGTCCTGCTGGGGATCACGAAGGCGTCGCTGGCGACGGAGTCCTTCCTGTCCGCCGCCTCGTTCCAGGAGACGACGAAGGTGCTGACCGACGCCGCCCTCGAGGGCAAGCGCGACAAGCTCGTCGGCCTCAAGGAGAACGTGATCATCGGCAAGCTGATCCCGGCCGCCACAGGCCTGCGCCACTACCGCTCGCTCGAGATCGAGCCGGTCGAGCCCGCCCAGCGCCCCGACGAGGACATCCTCGACGAGGACGAGCTGGCGGCCGAGCTCGGCCTGGCCGGCGACGGCGATGCGGAGTCCGCCGACCTCGAGGGCTTCGGCCCCTCCTTCGCGGACGAGCTCGAGGAGCTCGCGCAGGAGATCGAGACCGGCGACGGCTCAGCGGCCGAGTCGAACTAGCGCACGGTCCACGACCCGAGTCCCGGCACCGGGTAGCCACATCCAGCGCGCCCTGGGTGCGCTCCGTCCCGCCACCCTGGGGCAATGAGGGAACCCACCCCCAATCAGTGCTCATATGCGAGCGCTAACCGGGGTCACTAGGTGTTTGCGCGGCTCGCGAAGCTGGCGGCGGCGCAGTTTGGCGTCGTCGCTCGGGAGCAGCTGCTTGCGTTGGGGGTCAGCGCGGCGACCGTCAGCCGCTGGGTGCGGGAGGGGCGGCTCGTTCGCCTCTACCGCGGCGTCTACGCGGTCGGCCACGCCAACCTCACCGCCAACGGCCGGCGCATGGCAGCCGTCTTGGCATGCGGCCCGGGCGCCGTCCTCAGCCACCTGACGGCGGCCGCCCACCTTGGACTTCTGCACTACTCCGGAGCAACCATCCACATCTCCCTACCCAGCCACCGCAAGGTCCGCGCCCAGGGGCGGATCCGGGTCCACTACACCCGCTTGCACCCAGGCGACAGGGCCATCGAGGGCATCCCCGTCACGAGCCCCATGCGAACGCTCCTCGACCTCGCCGGCATCGTGAGCGAGCCCCGCCTGCGCGAGGCCGTCGAGCGATCCCAGCGCATGCAGGTCTTCGACCGCCGTGAGCTGGACTTCCTCGTCGCCAATAGCCAGGGGCGCAAGGGGGTGAGAGCGCTTCGCCGACTGCTGGCCGATCTCGGCGACGTGGCGCCCGAGTTCCGCTCGCACGCCGAGCGCGCGTTCCACGAGCTCTTACGGCAGCCAGGCCTGCCCCTCCCTCAAATGAACGTGGTCGTCGCGGGCCTCACGGTCGATGCCTACTGGCCGGCCCACAACCTCGTCGTGGAGATCGATGGCTACGCCTACCACCGCTCTCGTCGCGCCTTCGAGGACGACCACGCTCGAACGGAGCGGCTCCAGCAGGCGGGCCTCGAGGTTCGCCGGTTCACCGCGAAGCGGGTGCTCGGTCACCCCGAGGCGACCGTGGCCGCGATGACGCAGGTCCTGCGGGGCCTAGACGGGTTCGGCGCTGCCGCGGCTGCGTGAGCCGGTCAGCGCCGGCGCAGGCGCCGGGGTGACGCGTGTGCGGCCACCGGGTGGACAGTCCGGGAGCGGGCGGGCGTCGGGGGCGTGGGGGCCGCGGCGCGGCCCGCGCGGCTGCCGGGGCTCGCGGCCCCAGCGGCGGAACTCGTGGTCCTCGGCGCCGGGTGGCGCCTCCTCGACCTCCGGGGTCTGGCGGAACGCCCACCAGACGAGGTAGAGCAGGAGCGCCACCGGAATCTTCAGGACGACGCCCAGGAAAAGGATGGGCAGGAATCCCTCCACGGCGTGAGTGTACCCCTCGTTTCGCCCTGAGGAACTAGGCCGCGAAGCCGGCTCTGACCCAGGCGATCATCGCGTCGACCTGGGCGTCGGTCGAGGCCGACGTCCGATTCGCACGGGACCAGCAGCGTCGGGCGCCGGGCGCTCGGAGGCCCAGGCGTGGCAGCTCGCATCCATCGAGTCGTCGACCCAGGCGAGCGCGCGGTCGCCCGAGTACTCAGCGAGCGCCTCGAGCTTCCAGTGCGCGGTGCCGAACTCCGCCCTGCCGCCGAAGGTGAGCGCCGGAAGCTCCTGCGGGAGCCCGAGGATCAGCGGCAGGCGGTCGTTCGCGCGCTCCTCCCAGCCGGTTGCCCAGATCAGGTCGAAGTGCTCGGCGAGCCGGAGGATGCGCGGCCCGGTCTCGTCGGGGATGCAGTGCGCGACCCCGTCGATCAGGTGAAAGCGGCCGGGCACCTGGTCGAGCGGGCCGTCGAAGCCGAAGAGGCTGATGACGCCGTCGACGTCGAGGGCGAGTATCGGGCGGTCATCAGGCACCGCGGCGGAGAGTAGCTACCCGTGCCCCGCTACTATCCCGCGTCGTGCCGAGCACCAATCAGCTTGTCAGAAAGGGGCGAAAGCCCCAGAAGAAGAAGGTCACGACCCCAGGCCTGAAGTCCGGCCAGGGGCGCAAGGCCCGTGTCGCCGCGCCGCAGCGGCGAGGCGTGTGCACGCGCGTCGCGACCGTCACCCCCAAGAAGCCGAACTCGGCGCTGCGCAAGATCGCCAGGGTCCGCCTGACCAACGGGATGGAGGTCACCACCTACATCCCGGGCGAGGGCCACAACCTTCAGGAGCACTCCGTCGTCCTCGTCCGCGGGGGCCGCGTGAAGGACCTTCCGGGCGTCCGCTACAAGGTCGTCCGCGGCACGCTCGACGCCGCCGGCGTATCGGACCGCAAGCAGGGCCGCTCCCTGTACGGCGTGAAGAAGTAATGCCGCGCCGCGCCCGAGCAGCAATCCGTCCGATCGATCCGGACGCTCAGCACCGCAGTCGCCTCGTCCAGCAGGTGATCAACAAGGTGATGCAGGGCGGCAAGAAGTCGCTCGCGGAGCAGATCGTCTACGACGCCCTCTCCATCGTCGGCGAGCGCACCTGCCGCCCGCCCGTCGAGGTCCTCGACGAGGCGATCAAGGAGCTCACCCCCGTCCTCGAGGTCCGCTCCCGCCGCGTCGGCGGTGCGACCTACCAGGTGCCGGTCGAGGTCATCCCTCGCCGGGCCCGCACCCTCGCCGTCCGCTGGCTCGTCGAGTTCGCCCGCGCCCGTCGCGAGAAGTCGATGCCCCAGCGCCTGGCCAACGAGATCATGGACGCCACCCAGCAGCAGGGCAACGCCTGGAAGCGCAAGGACGACATCTACCGCATGGCACAGGCCAACAAGGCCTTCGCCCACTACCGCTGGTAGTCAGCTCCTGCGGCGCAGATCGGGGTCACCTCGTCGCTTCCCCCATTGCCACCGGCGGCATCGCATCGGCGGACGTTGCCTCGGGAGGCCGAAGCTCGGCCGGGTCTGGACCGCCCTCGCTACGGATCCGCGACCGGCTTCGCCTGAGCCTTCTCGCTGGCTCGGTCGCGCCCGTGGCCTCGGGCTCGGCCGGCGCCTCGGCGTTGCGCTTGGACTCGCGGCTCGCGCTTCTGCTTCGGCTTGCGGCCGCCGCCCGGGCCAGGGCCCTGTCTGGTCTGAGCCGAGGGTCGCGAGGGCGGCGCCGCTGAGGGCGAGGCCGAGCGCGCCGAGCAGCCCGAGCCAGAAGCCCTCCTGCGGGACGGCCTCGGCCTCGAAGAAGTTCTGTCTCGGGTCGTCGAGCGTGCCCGACGCTGTTGGCGTCGGGATGTCGATGAGCAGGAAGATCATGAGCGCGACCACGCCGCATGCGGCCACGGCCATTGCCGCCGGCTTCGACCCGCTCGCGATCGCGGCGAACATCGCGACCACCGCGAGGCCGCGAGGATCATCTGAGCGTAGGCGTGCCGGTCGCCGGCGGACTGGTCGGCGAGCGCCTCGCCGCCGGGGGGCATGAACTCGAACGTCGTCATCAGCTCCGAGGCGAACAGCACGGCCGCCGCGGCGACCACGGCGAAGGGGATGCAGCCGCTCGAGGCGGAACCCCTCGGTGCCCGCCGGCGCGCTCATGACTGCGCTCCCTGGACCGCGTCCGCGCCCGAAGGAGCCGCCGGCGCTGCGGCCGGCGGCTCGCGGTCGCCTCTCGGCCGGGCCCGCTTGCGGCGCACCGCCAGACGCCAGCATCGGGCCACACAGGGCGATCACCGCGCAGCGGTGACCTCGACCCAGAACGCGCCGAGCAGGCGCGCCTCCGCGCCCTGGAACTGATGGCGAGAATGCCCTCATCGAGGCCCGGATGGAGCGTCCACGAGGACGATGATCAGCAGGCCGGCGAGCCCGATCGGGAACAGCAGCCGGGCCAGGCGCCATCGGCCGAGCATCGAGAGCACGACGATCGCCGCCGCGCGCGATCGCCGCCAGCAGCAGCACGTAGAGGTGAGCCGAGCCGGCCGTCTCCTTGCTGCCGGAGACGGTGGGCGGCGGCGCCACCTGCTCGACGTCGGCGTACGCCGGCACGCCCGCCCTGGACCTCGCGGTAGTCGACGAACTGCGAGATCGGCCAGGAGGATCGAGGCGGCCAGCGCCACCGCGGCGATCGCCCGGGCAGGCGTGATCACGCGCGCGAGGACTTAGGCGATCGCGCGCCTGGCGTACGCGAGCGCCGCCAGCGCGATCGGGCGCAGCAAGCGCAGGATCGCGAGGATGCTCAGCCCCAGGCGCTCCGCCAGCGAGCAATGCGTAGCCGGCCGGGATCGCGACCATCTCGCGGCCGATCGCCAGGACCTCGACGCCGCCCGTCTTCAGCACCGTGCCGGCCTTCTGGGCGCCGTCGCGCGCCTCGCGCGAGCGCTTGGCGCGAGCCTCGCTGGAGCGCTCGCGCGCGCCGAGCGCTCTGCCAACGCCTCCGGGCGCTCCTTGGATCCCTTCTCAGATTCCTCTGAATCCGGCTCAGAAGCCCGCTCGTGGGGCCGTTTCGACGCCTTCCGGCGGGGCCGCCTCAGGGCCATTCCGCCCTCAGGAGAGCCCGTGACCCTTTGCTATAGTCACGCATCGCTCGCGCCTGGGTTCCGCCTTGGCAGCGGGTGGGAATCCTTTCCATGGAGAGCCGCACAATATAAGCGTCGTCGGGCTGGTTCAGCGGTAGCGCTCGGGCCCGTTGCGGGCCTTTTTTGTGCGCTGAACCGGAAGCGGAGACCCTACCGAGCACTCCAACCCACCCAGAAATGCCACGCACATTCCCACTCGAACGCACCCGGAACATCGGGATCATGGCGCATATCGACGCCGGTAAGACGACGACGACCGAGCGCATCCTCTACTACACCGGCCGCACCCACAAGATGGGCGAGGTCCACGAGGGCGCTGCCGTCATGGACTGGATGGAGCAGGAGCAGGAGCGCGGCATCACGATCACCTCCGCCGCGACCGCGTGCGAGTGGAAGGACCACCGCATCAACATCATCGACACGCCGGGCCACGTCGACTTCACCGTCGAGGTCGAGCGCTCACTGCGCGTCCTCGATGGCGCGATCGCCGTCTTCGACTCCGTCGCCGGCGTCGAGCCCCAGTCCGAGACCGTCTGGCGCCAGGCCGACAAGTACCGCGTCCCGCGCATCGCCTTCATCAACAAGATGGACCGTGTCGGCGCCGACTTCGAGAAGGGCGTCCAGACGATGATCGGGACCGCCTCGGGGCCCACCCGCTTCCGATCCAGCTGCCGATCGGCGCCGAGGACAGCTTCCAGGGCGTCGTCGACCTGATCGAGAACAAGGCGCTCGTCTGGAAGGACGAGCTGGGCACCGAGTTCGAGTACACGGAGATCCCGGAGCATCTCGTCGACGCCGCGCACGACGCGCGCACCCACCTGATCGAGGCCTGCGCCGACTACGACGACGAGCTCATGGAGGCCTACCTCGACGACCAGGAGATCCCGCACGAGCGGATCGCCAAGTCGCTCCACCGCGCGACCCTGGACCTGAAGGTAACGCCCGTCCTCTGCGGCTCCGCCTTCAAGAACAAGGGCGTGCAGCCGCTGCTGGACGCGATCGTCGAGCTGCTGCCCTCGCCGCTCGAGGTCGAGCCCGTCATGGGAGTCGAGACGTCCGGCAAGGGCGTCGACGGCGAGGACGGCGAGGAAGTCGCCCGCCCCGCCGACGAGGACGTCCCGTTCGCCGCCCTCGCCTTCAAGGTCATGACCGATCCCTACGTCGGCAAGCTCACCTATTTCCGCGTCTACTCCGGCAAGGTCGCCGCCGGCGGCCGCGTGCTGAACGCGACGACCGGCAAGACCGAGCGCATCGGCCGCATCCTGATGATGCACGCCAACTCGCGCGAGGAGATCGAGGAGGCCTACGCGGGCGACATCGTGGCCGGGGTCGGCCTCAAGCAGACCTCCACCGGCGACACGCTGACCGCCCCCGACGCGCCGGTGCTGCTGGAGACCATCACCTTCCCCGAGCCTGTGATCGCGGTCGCGATCGAGCCCAAGACCAAGGCCGACCAGGAGAAGCTCTCCGAGTCGCTGGCCCGCCTCGGCGAGGAGGACCCCACCTTCCGGATCCAGTCCGACGACGAGACCGGCCAGACGCTCATCCACGGCATGGGCGAGCTTCACCTCGAGGTCATCGTCGACCGGCTGCTTCGCGAGTTCAACGTCGACGCCAACGTCGGCCGCCCGCAGGTCGCCTACCGCGAGACGATCAAGGAGCGCGTCGAGAAGATCGAGGGCCGCTTCGTGCGCCAGACCGGTGGCCGCGGCCAGTTCGGCCACGTCGTGATCAACATGGAGCCCGCGCCCGAGGAGGGATTCGACTTCATCAACCAGATCAAGGGCGGGCGGATCCCGAGCGAGTTCATCCCGGCTGTCGAGCAGGGCATCGAGGAGGCCCTCGGGTCGGGCGTCAAGGCCGGCTACCCGATGGTGGACACCCGGGTCGAGCTGGTCGACGGCTCCTACCACGACGTCGACTCCTCGGAGATGGCGTTCAAGATCGCCGGCTCGATGGCCGTGCAGGAGGCTGCCCGGCGCGCCAAGCCCGTGCTGCTCGAGCCGGTCATGGCGGTCGAGGTCGTGACGCCCGAGGAGTTCCTCGGCGACGTCATCGGCGACCTCTCACGTCGCCGCGGCAAGGTCCAGGGCCAGGAGCCGCGCGGCAACGCGCTCGCCGTTCAGGCCTTCGTCCCGCTCGGCGAGATGTTCGGTTATGCGACCGACGTTCGCTCTTCTACACAGGGACGCGCTAGCTTCACTATGCAGTTCGAGCGGTACGAAGAGGTCCCCACCAACATCGCCGAGCAGATCGTCGAGCAGGGGGCCGGAGAGCCGGTAGGAGCGGGCGCATGAGGAATTCGGGCGCCTATTGCCTATATTCCACGGGTTCGCCCGCGGCATACCGCAAGCGAGCGCGCACTCGCGCGTGAGCGCCTGAACAAGCCTGCAAAGAACGTAAACCAACTCAAGACGGAAGGAAAAGAAGGAGCGAGATGTCCAAGGAGAAGTTCGAGCGCGATAAGCCGCACGTCAACGTCGGCACGATCGGTCACATCGACCACGGCAAGACCACGCTGACCGCCGCCATCACGAAGGTGCTCTCCGAGCAGGGCGGCGCCGAGGAGAAGAGCTTCGAGGAGATCGACAACGCGCCCGAGGAGAAGGAGCGCGGGATCACGATCGCGACCTCGCACGTCGAGTACGAGACCGACAACCGGCACTACGCCCACGTCGACTGTCCCGGCCACGCCGACTACGTGAAGAACATGATCACGGGCGCGGCGCAGATGGACGGCGCGATCCTGGTGGTCTCGGCGGTCGACGGCCCGATGCCGCAGACGCGGGAGCACATCCTGCTCGCCCGTCAGGTGAACGTGCCGTACGTCGTCGTCTTCCTCAACAAGACCGACATGGTCGACGACGAGGAGCTCATCGAGCTCGTCGAGGAGGAGGTCAAGGACCTGCTCAAGGAGTACGACTTCCCGGGCGACGACACCCCGATCATCAAGGGCTCGGCGCTGAAGGCGCTCGAGGGCGACGAGGACGCGAAGAAGTCGATCCTCGAGCTCGCCGAGGCGCTCGACACCTACATCCCGGAGCCCGAGCGCGACCTGGACAAGCCGTTCCTGATGCCGGTCGAGGACATCTTCTCGATCACCGGCCGCGGCACCGTCGCCACGGGCCGCATCGAGCAGGGCCATGTCAACACGGGCGACGAGGTCGAGATCGTCGGGATCAAGGACACCGCAGAAGACCGTGGTCACCGGCGTCGAGATGTTCCGCAAGATCCTGGACGAGGGTCTCGCCGGCGACAACGTCGGCTGCCTGCTTCGAGGCACCAAGCGTGAGGAGATCGAGCGCGGCCAGGTGCTCTCCAAGCCCGGCTCGATCACCCCGCACACCAAGTTCAAGTCCGAGGTCTACTGCCTGAAGAAGGAGGAGGGCGGCCGCCACACGCCGTTCTTCTGCGGCTACCGGCCTCAGTTCTACTTCCGGACCACCGACGTCACCGGGGTGTCGAACCTCCCCGACGGCACGGAGATGGTGATGCCGGGGGACAACGTTGAGATGACGATCGAGCTGATTCAGCCGATCGGCATGGACCCGGGCCTGCGCTTCGCGATCCGTGAGGGCGGCCGCACCGTCGGGTCCGGGGTCGTGACCGAAGTCATCGAGTAACGGCCAGTACGGGCCGGTCCATCTGGGCCGGCCCTTTTTTCCGAAGTGTTGGATACGACCAAGGGCGCAGCCCTCCCGCGAGGGCAGCGCCCTACTGCGCAAGCAGAACGAAAGAGAAGAGACGCGAGTAAATGGCCTCACTGGCCGCAACGAGAATCCGGATCCGCCTGAAGGCGTACGACCACGACGCGATTGATCGCGCGGCGCGGGAGATCGTCGAGACGGCCACCCGCACCGGCGCCACCGTGTCCGGTCCCGTTCCGCTGCCCACGGAGAAGAACGTCTACTGCGTGATCCGCTCTCCGTTCAAGGACAAGGACTCGCGCGAGCACTTCGAGATCCGGACCCACAAGCGCCTGATCGACATCCTCCAGCCGACCCCGAAGACGATCGACTCCCTCCAGCGCCTCGACGCGCTGCCCGCGGGCGTCGACATCGAAATCAAGACGTGAGCGGGCTGGAATGGCGGCGATCATCGGCAAGAAGCTCGGGATGACCCAGGTCTTCCAGGAGGACGGCACCCGCGTGCCCGTCACCGTGATCGAGGCCGGCCCGTGCACGGTCACCGCGCTTCGCGTCGCCGACCGCGACGGCTACGAGGCGCATCCAGCTCTCCTTCGACGAGGTCGCCGAGCGCAAGCTCACCAAGGCCGAGCTCGGGCACCTGAAGAAGGCCGACGCGCCGCCCGTCGCGCACGCTCGTCGAGTTCCGCGACGAGGTCGGCGAGCGCCAGATCGGCGACCAGGTCACCGTCGCGGACTTCGAGCACGGCCAGCGCGTGAAGGTCGCGGGCACGGGCGTCGGCAAGGGCTTCCAGGGCACGATTCGCCGCCACGGCTTCTCCCGCGGGCCCGTCTCGCACGGCTCGCACAACGTTCGCGCGCCCGGATCCGTCGGCGCCAGCGCCGACCCCGCCCGCGTCTGGAAGGGCATGAAGATGCCCGGCCGCATGGGCGGCAAGCGCGTCACCCAGCGCCAGGCGGAGGTCGTCGAGATCGACGCCGAGAACAACTTGCTGCTCCTCCGCGGCGGCGTCCCCGGGCCCAAGGGCGGAACGGTGGAGGTGCGCAGCGATGGCTGAGCCCAAGGCTCCCGTGCTGGGCAAGACCACCAAGGCCGACCTTCCAGCCGGCGTCTTCAGCGAGGACTTTCACGAGTCGCTCGTTCACGAGGCCGCCCGCGCGGACCTGAACGCGCGCCGCCGTGGCACCGCGTCCACGCTCGGCCGGGGCGAGGTGGCGATGACCGGCGCCAAGGCCTGGCGCCAGAAGGGCACCGGCCGCGCCCGCGTCGGCGCCCTCAGCGTCCCGCACCGCCGCGGAGGCGGCGCCGCGTTCGGCCCCACCCCGCGCGCCTACACCTTCAAGGTCAACCGCAAGGCCCGCCGCCGGGCGCTGCGCTCGGCGCTGTCCGTGCATGCCGACCGCGGCAGCGTCGCCGTGGTCGAGGCCGCGGCATACGACGCCCCCTCGACGAAGACGGCAGCGACCGCGCTTGCCAAGTGGGGACCCAAGGAGCCGACGCTTCTGGCCGTCGGGCCCGGGGAGGACGCGCTGGTGAAGAGCTTTCGCAACATCGAGGGCGTCCTGGTGATGCCCGCCGCCGGCGATCGGCGTCGCCGACGTGCTCGGGGCCGCTTCCCTGGTGGCGTCGGAGGCCGCGCTCGAGGTGCTCGCCTCCCGCTCCGCCGAGGTCGCCCGGAAGGGGGCCGACGCCTGATGGACGCGCGCCAGGTGATCATCGAGCCGGTCGTCTCCGAGAAGAGCTACGCGCTCATGGCGGACGGCAAGTACACGTTTCGCATCGACGACCGTGCGCACAAGACGCAGGTCTCGCACGCCGTGGAGGAGATCTTCGGCGTCACGGTCGTGCGCGTGCGGACGATGAAGGTGCACTCGAAGCCCAAGCGCCGCGGAATGCACAGCGGCCGCACGCGCGGCTGGCGCAAGGCGATCGTGCAGCTCGCACCGGGCGACCGGATCGAGCTGTTCGAGGGCGCGGCGGTGGCTGACTGATGGCCGTTCGCAAGACAAGGCCGACCAGCCCCGGGCGCCGCTTCGCGACCTACCAGATGCGCGAGGAGCTCACCGGTGACGCGCCGACCAAGAAGCTCACCAAGGGCAAGCCCAAGAGCGGCGGGCGCAACGCCCACGGCCGCGTTACCTCGCGCCACCGCGGCGGCGGGGCCAAGCGCCGCTACCGCGAGATCGATTTCAAGCGCCTGAAGGACGATGTGCCGGCGAAGGTCGCGACGATCGAGTACGACCCCAACCGCACCACCTACATCGCCCTCCTGCACTACGCGGACGGCGCCAAGAGCTACATCCTGGCGCCCCAGGGTCTGGCGCCCGGCGACGAGGTCGCCTCGGGGCCCTCGGCCGACATCCGGCCAGGAAACGCGCTGCCCCTGCGAAGCATCCCCACCGGCACCATCGTCCACAACGTGGAGATGACCCCCGGTCAGGGCGGTCGCATGGGCCGCGCCGCCGGCTCCGCGATCCAGGTCGTCGCGAAGGAGGGGCCGACGGTCACGCTGCGCCTGCCCTCGTCCGAGATGCGTCTCGTCCGCGCGGATTGCCGGGCCACGATCGGCACGCTCTCCAACGCCGAGCACCAGAACGTTGTCGTCGGCAAGGCCGGCCGCAAGCGGCACAAGGGCGTTCGCCCGCAGACCCGCGGTGTCGCGATGAACCCCGTCGATCACCCGCACGGCGGCGGCGAGGCCCACAAGACGCCCGGCGGGCATCCCCGCACGCCCTGGGGCAAGCCCACGCTCGGCTACCGCACCCGCAAGAAGGGCAAGCGCTCCGACATGATCATGCGCGGCCGCCGGCGCGGCAAGCGCAAGGGAGGCAACCGCTAATGGGACGCTCGACCAAGAAGGGCCCGTTCGTCGAGGAGCGGCTGATGAAGCGCATCAACGCCATGAACGAGTCCGGCGACAAGCAGATGGTCAAGACCTGGTCGCGTACCTCAACCGTCTTCCCGGAGATGGTGGGCCACACGATCGCCGTGCACGACGGCCGTAAGCACGTGCCTGTGTTCGTCTCCGAGTCGATGGTCGGCCACAAGCTCGGCGAGTTCGCGCCCACCCGGACCTTCCGCTCGCACTCCGGCAGCGGCAGCAAGGCGGCTGAGACGCGATGACGCCGGCGGCCACCGAGACAGTCCAGGCACCCACCGTGCGTGCGAAGGCGCGCTTCGTGCGCGTCGCGCCTCGCAAGGCGCGCCTGATCGCCGACCAGATCCGCGGCATGGACGTGACCGAGGCCCAGACGCTGCTGAAGTTCTCCACCCGGGGCGCCGCCGCAGACCTGCTGAAGCTCGTCGATTCCGCCGCCGCGAACGCGGAGAACAACCACGAGCTGGTCGCGGAGGACATGCGGATCGCCGAGATCTACATCGACGAGGGCCCGACCCTGAAGCGCTGGCGCGCCCGCGCCCGCGGCCGGGCGACCCGCATCGAGAAGAAGACCTGCCACATGAGCGTCGTCCTGACGCCAACGGACGACGAGTAGTCGAGAGGAACTGGGAACTAATGGGACAGAAGATCCACCCCGAGGGCTTCCGCGTCGGCTACATCCACGACTGGAAGTCGACCTGGTTCAACAAGCGTGAATTCGCCGACTACCTGAACGAGGACCTGGCGATCCGCGACCACATCGAGACCAAGCTCGCCCACGCGGGGCTCTCCGACATCAAGATCACCAAGCAGCGCGGCGAGATCGAAGTGGACATCCACACGGCCCGCCCGGGCATCGTGATCGGCAAGTCGGGCTCCGAGGTCGACGCGCTGCGCCGTGACCTTCACAAGATCACCGGCAAGCCGGTGAAGGTGAACATCAAGGAGATCAAGCGCCCCGAGCTCGACGCGAAGCTCGTCGCCCAGTCGATCGCCGAACAGCTTCAGAACCGAGTCGCCTTCCGCCGCGCGATGAAGCGCGCGCTGACCTCCGCGATGCGCTCCGGCGCCCAGGGCGTGAAGGTGCAGGTCTCCGGCCGCCTGGGTGGCGCCGAGATGGCCCGCACCGAGGGCTACTCCGACGGCCGCGTGCCGCTGCACACGCTGCGCGCCGACATCGACTACGGCTTTACCGAGGCCCGGACCACCACCGGCCGCATCGGCGTCAAGTGCTGGATCAACAACGGCGAGGTCATGCCAGAGGGCTTCCGCACGGCGCAGGACGAGGCCGACGACGCCGTCGGCCCGCGCCCGGGACGCCGCAAGCGCGGCGGCGATCGCCCCGGCGGCGGCCGCCCGCCCCAGGGCGGCGGTCGTTCCCAGGGTGGAGGTCGTCCCCAGGGCGGCAGCCGTGCCCAGGGCAGCAAGCCCAGGCCCACTACGCCTAAGCCCGCCGCTGCGGCGGCCGAAGCCCGCCGAGACACCCGCCGCGCCCGCTGCACCCGCCTCCGAGGCCCCCGCCGCCCCCGAGGCTCCGCGCCCCGGCGCCCGACGCTCCGGCCCCTGAGGCTCCGTCGGCACCCGAGGCTCCGGCCCCCGAGACCCCGCCCGCCGAGGAGAGTGCTTAGCCCATGCTGATGCCCAAGCGCGTCAAGTACCGCAAGCAGATGCGTGGCCGCAGGCGCGGCAACGCCAAGGGCGGCAGCCACGTCGCCTTCGGCGAGTACGGGCTGAAGGCCCTCGAGCGCGGCTGGATCACCAACCGCCAGATCGAGGCTGCCCGAGTCGCGATGACGCGCAAGATCAAGCGCGGCGGCAAGGTGTGGATCAACGTCTTCCCGGACAAGCCGTACACCAAGAAGCCCGCCGAGACCCGCATGGGATCCGGCAAGGGCAACCCGGAGGGCTGGGTCGCCGTGATCAAGCCGGGCCGCGTGATGTTCGAGATCGCCGGCGTCGACCACGATCTCGCCAAGGAGGCCATGACGCTCGCCGGGCACAAGCTTCCGATCAAGACCAAGGTCGTCAGCCGCGAGGAGACGGGCGGATGAAGCCCTCGGACGCCCATGCCCTCTCGGACCCGGACCTCGTGCAGGCGCTCAAGGACGCCCGCGAGGAGACAGTTCAACCTGCGCTTCCGCCACGCCACCGGCGAGCTGGAGAACACGGCCGGCCTCGGCGCGTCCAGGCGCGACGTGGCCCGGCTGCAGCACCATCGCGAAGGAGCGAGGAATCGACCTGGGCAAGGAACTCGAAGTAATGGCTGACGAAGAGAAGAACGAGACGAAGAGAGACTTCAGAGGAGCCCCCGAGGCCGCCGACGAGGCCCCGCAGCCGAGGCTGCCCCCGAAGACGGCGCGCGACCGAGGAGGCGACGCCTGAAGCGGCTGCCGCCGAGGAGCCTGACCCCTCGAGCGACGATGCCGCGGCCGAGGAGGCCCCTGCGAAGCTCCGGCCGCCGGCCGCGCCGCGGGCGACGACGGCGAGCGAGGCCCCGCTCACCCAGAAGGCCCTGCGTAAGCTCGAGCGCTCGAAGCACGCCGGCGAGGCGAAGCCCGCAGCGCTCCGTCGAGGAGCGCACCGCCGAGCGCGCCGGAGCGCGCAAGAAGGCCGCGGCCAACCGCCGGCGCTACCGCGCGAGCCAGCGCCAGGCGAGGCGGCGAGCCCGGCGAGGGCACTCCCCCCGCTGAGCGCGAGCCCGGCACCAAGAAGGTCCGCCAGGGCCGCGTCGTCTCGGCCAAGGCCGACAAGACGATCACCGTCCGCATCGACGTCGCGCGCCGTCACCCGCAGTACGAGAAGGTCGTTCGCCAAAGCGCCACGCTGCACGCCCACGACGCCCAGAACGAGGCCGGCGAGGGCGACACCGTGCGCGTAATCGAGACGCGACCGCTATCCCGCACGAAGCGCTGGCGCCTCGTCGAAGTGGTGGAGAAGGCCCGTTAAGCCATGGTCCAGCAGGAGACACGCCTTCGCGTCGCCGACAACTCGGGCGCTCGCGAGATCCTCTGCATCCGCGTCAAGGGCGGATCGCATCGCCGCTACGCCGGCGTCGGCGACGTGATCACCGCGACCGTCAAGCAGGCCACCCCGCACGGCGCCGTGCGCAAGGGCGAGGTCGTCGAGGCGGTCGTCGTTCGCACCCGCAAGCAGCTGAGCCGATCCGACGGGACCTACATCGCCTTCGACGAGAACGCGGCCGTCCTCATCGACCCGCAGGGCGCCCCGCGCGGCACCCGTATCTTCGGCCCCGTCGCCCGCGAGCTGCGGGACCGCAACTTCATGCGCATCATCAGCCTCGCGCCGGAGGTGCTCTAGCAATGGGTGCGCATGCGAATCCGAACCGACGACCAGGTGCTGATCACCGCGGGCAAGGACAAGGGCAAGACCGGTCGCGTCACGCGCACCGAGCCGAGCCGCCACCGCCTCTTCGTGGAGAACCTCAACCTCGTGAAGCGCCACCAGCGCCCGCGCTCGGTCAAGGACACGCAGCGCGGGGGCGAGGCCGGCGGCATCATCGAGAAGGAGGGCCCGGTGGACGTCTCCAACGTGATGCTCCTCGACCCCTCCGACAACAAGCCCACCAAGATCGGTGTGCGCGTCAACGACTCCGGCAAGCGCGAGCGCTTCTCCAAGCGAACCGGGAAGGCGATCGACTAGCTATGGAAGCCACGACGGTCCCCGAGAGCCAGCAGGCCGTGCCGCCGCCCCGGCTGCGCGAGAAATACGCGTCCGACGTCGTCCCCGCGCTCACGAAGCGGTTCGGCTACGGCAACCCGATGGAGGTCCCGCGCCTGGTGAAGGTCGGGCTCAACATGGGCGTCGGCGAGGCCAAGACTTCGACCCCGATCCTCGAGGCGGCGACCGAGCAGCTGGCCACGATCGCCGGGCAGCACCCCAACGTGCGCCGCGCGAAGAAGTCGATCGCGAACTTCAAGCTCCGCGACGGCATGCCCGTCGGCGTGGCGGTGACGCTCCGCGGCGCCCGGATGTGGGAGTTCCTCGACCGGCTGATCACGATTTCGATCCCGCGGATCCGCGACTTCCGTGGCCTCAACCCGCGCTCGTTCGACGGCCGCGGCAACTACTCGATGGGCATCCGCGAGCAGCTGATCTTCCCCGAGATCGACTACGACTCGATCGACGAGGTCCGCGGTCTCGACGTCACCATCGCGACGACCGCGAAGACCGACGAGGAGGGTTTCGAGCTACTTCTGGGCCTGGGCATGCCATTCTCTGCGGAGGGCCGGCCGGGGACCGAGGACACGGCGGCCGCCGAAGAGGAGGAGCGCCGCCACGAGGAGGCCCGCCTGCGGGCAGAGGCCGAGGCAGCAGCCCTCGAGCAGCTCAAGGCAGAGAACCCCGAGGCCTACGCCAAGCGCGAGCGCCCCTCCGAGGATGAGGAAGGCGAAGAGGGCGAGGGCGGCGAGGCGAGCCCCGACACGGATTCACAGGAAAGCGAAGAGAGCGAGTAGCAAGCCGAGATGGCGAAGACATCAAAGATCGTCAAGCAGGGCCGAAAGCCCAAGTACCAGAGCAGGGCCCACAACCGCTGCCGGCAGTGCGGGCGTGCGCGCGCCTACTACCGCAAGTTCGGCCTCTGCCGGATCTGCCTGCGCCACGCTGCCCACAACGGCTACATCCCGGGCCTGACCAAGTCGAGTTGGTAGAGCCATGAGCGTCGTCACCGATCCACTTGCCGACTACCTGACCCGCGTGCGCAACGGGCTCGCCGCCCAGCACGACTCGGTCGAGGTACCCGCGTCGCGGCTGAAGCGCGAGGTCTCGCGCATCCTCACCGAGCAGGGATACATCACCGGCTTCACGGTCGAGCCCACCGCCGCCGGCGAGGTCATCAAGGTGGACCTGCGCTACACGGAGGCCCGCCGACCCGTGATCTCCGGCCTGCGCCGCGTTTCCCGGCCCGGACGGCGCCACTACGTTTCCAACGACGAGATCCCGCGCGTCCAGGGCGGGATGGGCACCGCGATCGTCTCGACCTCCTCGGGCGTGATGACCGGGCACGAGGCCAAGCAGAAGGGTGTCGGCGGCGAAGTCGTCGCGTTTATCTGGTGAACCGCATGAGCAGTATCGGAAGAAAGCCGGTGAGCATCCCCGAGGGCGTCAGCGTCGACGTCGCGCCCGGCCGCGTTCAGGTGAACGGGCCGAAGGGCGAGCTGACGCAGGAGCTCAGCCAGGAGATGGACGTCTCGCTCGACGACGGCGTGCTCACCGTCGCCCGTCCCACCGACAGGGCCCCGCACCGCGCGCTTCACGGGCTGACCCGCAGCCTGATCGCGAACATGGTCGAGGGCGTCACCGACGGCTTCTCCAAGGAGCTCGAGATCCAGGGCGTCGGCTACCGGGCGCGCCTGCAGGGCAAGTCGCTCGAGCTGAGCGTGGGGTACTCCCACACGGTCTCGATCCCGGCGCCCGGACGGCATCGAGTTCGAGGTTCCGCAGCCAACTCAGGTCATCGTTCGCGGCATCGACAAGCAGCTCGTGGGCGAGACCGCCGCCCGTATCCGCCGCGTGCGCCCGCCCGAGCCCTACAAGGGCAAGGGCATCCGCTACTCCGGCGAGTACGTCCGCAGGAAGGTCGGTAAGCGCGCATGACGGTCCAGACCAAGCCTCAGCAGCGTCTTCGCCGCCGCCGCCGTGTCCGCGCCCGCGTGCGCGGCAGCGCCGAGCGCCCGCGCCTGTCCGTCTTCCGCTCGAATCGCGGCATGTTCGCCCAGCTGATCGACGACGACAAGGGACACACGATCGTCGCCGTCTCCTGGATCGAGCCGGAGCTGAAGAAGCTGAAGCCGGGCGAGCAGGCCAAGAAGGCCGGCGAGCTCCTCGCATCGCGCGCCAAGGAGGCGGGGGTCTCCACCTGCGTGTTCGACCGCGGCGGCTACCGCTACCACGGGCGCGTCCAGGCGCTCGCCGAGGGCGCCCGCGAGGGCGGCCTGGAGTTCTAGGCAGGGACGACCGACCCGCTACCTTCACCGACCCATGGCAGTTGACGTACGACATCGAAACGGTGAGCCCCCAGGGGCTCGACCTCCAGGAGCGCGTGATCGAGATCAATCGCGTCGCCAAGGTGGTCAAGGGCGGCCGGCGCTTCTCTTTCACCGCGCTCGTTGCCGTCGGCGACGAGGAGTCGGTGGTGGGGATCGGCTACGGCAAGGCCCGCGAGGTCCCGCTGGCGATCCAGAAGGCCGTCGAGAACGCCCGCAAGAGCCTCGTCCGCGTCCCCAAGTACGGGCAGACGATCCCGCACCGGAACATCGGCCGCTTCGGCGCCGGCCACGTCGTCCTGCGGCCGGCCAGCCCAGGTACCGGGGTGATCGCCGGCGGCGGCGTCCGCGCCGTGCTCGAGCTCGCCGGGATCCGCGACGTGCTCTCGAAGAGCATCGGCTCGCAGAACCCCATCAACCTTGTGAAGGCGACGATGAACGGCCTCACAACGCTGCGCCGCCCCGAGCAGGTCGCGAAGCTGCGCGGGCTGACGGTCAACCAGGTTCTGGGCATCGTCCGAGAGCCCAAGGCCGCCGAGACCGTGAACGGCGAGGGCGATGCCGCGCCGGTGACCGCCGAGGCGGTCGTGGCCGAGGCGCCGCCGCGGGGTCAGATCCCGTGGTCGACGCCGCCGCCTGAACCCGCGCCGACCGAGGGGTCTGACCCCTCATCCGCCGATGCAGCGGCCGACGGAGGAGACCCCTGATGGCCGACGTCAAGCTCAAGCAGGTCCGCTCCGCGAACGGCACCAATGCCTCGCAGCGCGCGACGCTGCGCTCGCTCAAGCTCGGCCGGATCGGCAAGACCTCGACGATGACCGAGACCCCCCAGCTCGACGGCATGCTTTCCAAGGTCGCCCACCTCGTGGAAGTCGAGAAGAGCTGATGCCCCGCCTCGACCCCGAGGAGATCGGGCTCCACAGCGTTCGCCCGAAGCCGGGCTCGCGCAGCTCCGCGCAAGCGGCTCGGCCGCGGCGAGGGCTCCGGCCTGGGCAAGACCTCCGGCCGCGGGCACAAGGGCTACGGCTCCCGCGCGGGCTCGAAGCGCAAGGCCGGCTATGAGGGCGGCCAGAACCCCATCCACATGCGGATGCGGAAGCTTCGCGGGCCGAACAAGAAGACTTCGATGCCGTTCGAGCGGTTCCGGACGCACACGCAGCCGGTCAACGTCTCCGATCTCGAGGCGCGCTTCGACGCCGGCGCAGAGGTCACGCCCGAGTCGCTGCGCGCCGCCGGCCTCGCCAAGCGCAGCCACCCCGTCAAGATCCTCGCCAGAGGCGAGATCTCCAAGAAGCTGACCGTCCGAGCTCACGGCTTCAGCGCCACCGCCCGCGAGAAGATCGAGAAGGCCGGCGGCACTGTCGAGCTGATCGAGGAGTAAGCGGGTCCTGATGGTCCAGACGATCCTCAACGCCTTCGCGATTCCGGAGATCCGCCGGAAGCTGCTGTTCACGGCGGCGATGCTGGCGCTCTACCGGCTGGGCGCCTACATCCCGGCCCCGGGCGTCGACATCGACACGGTCCAGGACCTGGAGAACAACTTCGCCGGGTCGAACATCCTCGGCTTCCTCAACCTGTTCTCCGGAGGCAGCCTCTCCCGCCTGAGCCTGTTCGCGCTGGGGATCATGCCCTACATCACGGCCTCGATCATCCTGCAGCTCCTGACCGTGGTCGTGCCGGCCCTCGAGCGCCTCCAGAAGGAGGGCGAGGTCGGCCAGCAGAAGATCACCCAGTACACGCGCTACCTGACGGTCGTCCTGGCGTTCGCCCAGTCCGCCGGCTACGTGGCGCTCTTCCAGTCCAACTCCTTCTCCGGCGGCGCCAATCCGCTGGGCCCCGACGCGACCTTCGGGACCGTGTTCCTCGTCGTGATCTGTCTCACCGCGGGCTGCACCCTGCTCATGTGGTTCGGCGAGCTGATCACCCAGCGCGGGATCGGCAACGGCATCTCGCTGATGATCTTCGCCTCGATCGCCTCGTCGATCCCAAGCGGCATCGCCGCCTGGTGGACCAACCCCGATCAGGTCTTCGTCGTGATGATGCCGTTCGTCGCCCTCGCCGTGATCGTCGGAATCGTCTTCGTCCAGGAGGGCCAGCGCCGCATCCCGGTGCAGTACGCCAAGCGCGTGGTCGGGCGCCGGATGACCACCGGCGGGTCCACGTACCTGCCGCTGCGCGTGAACATGGCCGGCGTCATCCCCGTGATCTTCGCCGCCTCGATCATGGCGTTCCCGCCCACGATCGGCCAGCTCATCAACACCCCGGCCGCGCTCGACTTCGCCGCGTTCTTCAGCCCGAACGGCTGGGCCTACGTCATCGGCGAGGTGTTCTTCATCATCATCTTCACCTACTTCTATACGGCGGTCACCTTCAACCCGGTGGACCAGGCCGACAACCTGAAGAAGTACGGCGGGTTCATCCCCGGGGTGAGACCCGGCCGGCCGACGGCCGAGTACCTCGACCGCATCCTCTCCCGGCTGACCTTCCCGGGGGCGCTCTACCTGGGCGCGGTCGCGGCCCTGCCGACGATCCTGATCAGCCAGACCTCGGCCAACTTCTTCTTCGGCGGCACCTCGATCCTGATCGTCGTGGGCGTCGCCCTCGACACGGTCAAGCAGCTCGAGGCGCAGCTGATGATGCGCAACTACGAGGGCTTCCTCAAGTAGGGCCGGCGTGTCCGAGCTGAATCTCGTGCTACTTGGCCCGCCCGGCTCCGGGAAGGGCACCCAGGGGGAGCGCCTCCAGGAGGATCTCCACCTGCCCTACTACGCCACCGGCGACATCCTCCGGGCCGCGGTGCGCGACGAGACCGAGCTGGGGCAGAAGGCCAAGGAGAACATGGACGCGGGTGATCTCGTGCCCGATGAGCTGATCGTCGACGTGATCGGTGAGCGGATCGCGACGGCGGAGGCACGCGACGGGTTCATCCTCGACGGCTTCCCCCGCACTACCGGCCAGGCCGACGCCCTCGACGAGAAGTTCGGCCAGCTGGGCCGGACCCTCTCCGCGGCGATCCTGATCGACGTCGGGGAGGAGGAGGTCATCCGTCGCCTGGGCGGCCGCCGGACCTGCGTCAACGACGGCCAGATCTTCCACGTCGAGTTCGACCCGCCGAAGGAGGAGGGCGTCTGCGACGTCTGTGGCGGCGAGCTGATCGTCCGCGACGACGACAAGCCGGAGGTGATCCGCCACCGGCTCGCCACCTACGCCGAGAAGACGGAACCGCTCGTCGAGCGCTACGAGACCTCCGGCAAGCTGCGCCGGGTGGACGGCGACAGGCCGCCCGACGAGGTCGCGGAGGAGATCCGCGGCCTGCTCGCGACGATGAAGATGGAGGAGGAGGCCTAAGCCGGCCTCTGCCCGGGAGCAGCGATACCCTCGTGGCAACGATGTACCGCAGCGGAATCATCCTCAAGACCGCCGACCAGATCGAGCAGATGGCGGTCGCCGGCGCGGTCCAGGCCAGGTGCCTGAAGATGCTCGCCTCCAAGTGCCGCCCCGGCGTGACCACCGCCGATCTCGACCTCGCGGCGGAGCGCTTCATCGCCTCGCAGGGGGCGACGGCCTCGTTCAAGGGCTACCGCGGCTTCCCGGGATCGATCTGCGCCTCGCCCAACTCCATGGTCGTGCACGGGATCCCGGGCGCCCACGAGCTTGCGCGCGGTGATGTGATGTCCCTTGACGTCGGCGTGACCAAGGGCGGATGGGTGGCCGACGCGGCGATGACGGTCCCGGTAGGCCCGATCTCCGACGACGCGCAGAAGCTGCTCGACGTAACCCGGGCATCGCTCTTCGCCGGCATCGAGCAGGCGCGGCCCGGCAACCACCTCGGCGATATCTCGAACGCCATCCAGACCACCGTGGAGGCCGAGGGGCTCTCGATCATCCGCACGCTGGTCGGGCACGGCGTCGGCCGCGACATGCACGAGGACCCGCAGATCGCAAACTTCGGCCAGCCGGGCACGGGCCCGCTGCTGGAGGCGGGCATGGTCCTCGCGATCGAGCCCATGGTGAACGCCGGCGGGCCCGAGGTCCGAGTCGGCGGCGACAACTGGGCCGTCTACTCCAGCGACGGCTCGCTGGCCGCGCACTTCGAGTTCACGGTCGCCGTCACCGAGGACGGCCCGCGGATCCTCACCCCCTGGCACGAGGACTGATCGTTCGTGACGGGCGGGCGGTACACACCCCCCAATCTCTGCCCATATACGGGCACAAAGTGGGGGTACTAGCAGTCCGCGGCAGGGTGTGCAGGCCGTAGTTAGTACGGATGCGCGCTGCAGGACGCACCCGTAAGGTTTGCGCCGTGGGCAGGGTTTCGGCGTCACTTCTGACGCTTGCAGCTAGTTGTCTTTTCGCCGCGCCGGCTGGCGCGACGTTTCCCGGCGCGAACGGGCTGATCGCCTACAGCCGGTACGCTTGGGCCTGGCTGGCTGGAACATCCACGTCGTCCCGGCCGGTCTCCGACAGCGCCGACGCAGCTGATCACCACCGTCCGCCTCCTTCGGCCCCGCTGTTCAACGCCGCCGGCACCAAGATCGCCTTCGCCGGCCAGCGGCCGTCTGACGCGATCGACGATCCGGGCTGCTTTCCAGGCCCTCCGCAGGACGAAGGTGGCTGCCCGGGCGAGCACGAGCTCTATCGTCATGAACGCCGGACGGCATCCGGGCTCGCACGCCGATCACGGACACGCCGTTACTTCGAGGTCGAGCCCTCGTGGAACCCCGCCGGGCACCCATCTCGTGCTACGAGGGCACGACGGACAACGGCCTGAAGGTTCGTCGAACCTCGCGTCCGGCGAAATCGACGACGCTGACCGAGCGTGCCGGCCGACGAATCCACGACTGGTCGCCCACCGGCGACCTGATCGCGTTCGAGCAGGCGGGGCTGCCGGACTATGGAGGTCTGGGCGGTCGAGCCGGACGGCGAGAACGCGCGGCAGCTCACTGGCCCCGTCGGCGCCCAACGTCCACAACCGCAGCCCGAACTGGTCGCCCGACGGGTACGCGCATCCGTCTTCCAACGCGGCGTGCTGACGCGGGTCCGATCTACACCATCCCCTCGGACAGCCGTCGACGGGAGCGGCGAGCAGTTGGTCAGCCAGCGGCAACTTCTTCCCGGCCGCCTACTCGCCCGACGGTCGGACCATCGCGTTCAGCGAGCTGAGCCCTGACGAAGAAACCTCCGACCTGGCAAGCGCTCCAGCCTCCGGCGGAGTGGCAACGGTGATGCCGGTGAGCCCGGCGACTGGCTTCGGGGACGAGTGCATGGGCGGACTGGCAGTCGATCCCCGACGCTGGCGTCCAGTCGAGGAGGAGGTGCTGGCAGGGGGCACCGTCGGCACCGGTGCAGACGCGCACGCGCCGAGGACCCGGTTCAGGCCGCCGATCACGACGCCCAACGCTGGCACCGTTCTGATCCAGCAGATCGCACCCGTCGCGACCCCACCGGCCGGCTTCGGGTTGCTTGGCACCGAGTTCCGCATCGAGGCGCCGAACGCCGAGCGCTGCAGAGCCACTCTCCTTCACCTTCATCCTCGACGCTTCGGTAATCCCCGCGGGAGAGACCTACGAAACGATCCGGCTGATGCGCGACGGGGGCCCCGTCCCGGCATGCACGGGAGCGGCCGGCGTCGCCAGCCCCGATCCATGCGTGTCCGATCGCGCTTCGCTTCCCGACGGTGACGCCTCGATCACGGCGCTTAGCTCCCATGCGAGCGCATGGAACCTCATGGCCCGCGACGACGAGGCGCCCCAGACGAGGATCACCGCCGGCCCGCGGGGCCAGATCACCCAGCGCAAGCCCGAGTTCGAGTTCACCTCGAGCGAGGAGCGCTCGACCTTCAAGTGTGCCGTTGACTCGAAACCGTTCAGGCGATGCACGTCCCCGCACGCCAAGCGCCTCTCGCTCGGGCCGCACAAGTTCCAGGTGGTCGCCACGGACGAGGCGCAGAACAAGGACGCCTCCCCTGCGAAGCGCGGATTCAAGGTCGTCCGCTGAGCGTGAGTCGGCGTTAGACTCGCCGGTGTGCCGCTGTCCATGCGTACGGTGATCGGAGCCTCCCTCGCTCTCCTGGCGGGAACCGGCGTCGCGCTCGCGGCGGCCTCCTCGCAGAAAGCAATCGACAGCACGGCCACGATCTACTTCACGCCAGCCCGACGAGTTCGACGCTCAAGGTGAATTCAGGCGACGAGCCCTGTCTTCCTCGACGAGCGGGTCGTGAAATTCCGGAAGGTGCGGTCTAGGCGCGCGACCGCAAACATGGCCAACGAAGACGACCGCTGGCAACGGCTGGGCGATTAAAGCTCTTCCCCAGCGCCATCGCGCCGGGTCAAGTTACTACGGCAAGGTCGAGCGAGTTCGGCGTTCGCCGGTTGCGGCACGTGCCTGCTCGGCGAAGTCAGGCACCACGACCGTCGCCGATTGAGCGTCCCAGGCCCTCTTGCTATCCTTCCCGGTCGGCCGAAAGGCCATTTGTTCGTGCCCCCGGGCCCGATTCATGGGGCTTGGTGGGCTTTCTTGATGAAGTGATTGGATACGACCCCGTTTTCCGGGAGCCGTGAGTGTGAGTGAATGAAGGTTCGAACGTCCGTAAAGCCCATGTGTGAGCGGTGCCGAGTGATTCGGCGGCGCGGCAAGGTGCTGATCATCTGCTCGAACCCCCGGCACAAGCAGAGGCAGGGCTAACCACCTAAATGGCGCGCATCGCAGGCATCAACCTCCCGCTCAACAAGCGCGTTGAGATCGGACTCACATACGTTCATGGGATCGGCCGCTCCACGGCCGAGAAGATCCTGGCCGACACCAAGATCGACCCCAACACCTACGTCAAGGACCTGACCGACGACGAGGCCGTGAAGCTTCGCGAGGCCGTCGAGTCGCGCGAGGTCGAGGGCGACCTTCGCCGCGAGCGCTCGCAGAACATCAAGCGCCTGTCGGAGATCGGCGCCTACCGCGGCCTTCGCCATCGCCGCGGACTACCGGTGCGCGGCCAGCGCACGAAGACCAACGCGCGCGGCCGCAAGGGCCCGAAGCGCATGAGCGTCGCGGGCAAGCGCAAGGCCCCGACCGCGAAGTGAGGACAGGATGTTGATGAGCGACGTAAGGCGCGAAAGCGTGTTCGCCACCCTGGCAAGGGAGGTTCTCTAATGCCGCCAGCTCGCAAGGGCAAGACGCGCCGCCGCGTCAAGAAGAACATCCCGTACGGGATCGCCCACATCAAGACTTCGTTCAACAACACGATCGTCACGATCACCGACACCGAGGGCAACGTCGTCGTGCTGGGAGTCCGCCGGCTCGGCCGGGTTCAAGGGCTCGCGCAAGTCCACGCCGTTCGCCGCCCAGGTGACGGCCGACGCCGCCGCCCGCAAGGGCATGGAGCACGGCCTCGAGCGCGTGGAGGTCCACGCCAAGGGCGCAGGGTCCGGGCGCGACACGGCGATCCGCTCGCTGCAGGCCGCCGGGCTCCAGATCACGACGGTCAAGGACGTCTCCCCGCAGGCCCACAACGGCTGCCGCCCGAAGAAGCGGCGGAGGGGCTAGCCATGGCTCGCGATACCGGACCGCAGTGCAAGCAGTGCCGCCGCGAGGGCCAGAAGCTGTTCCTGAAGGGCGAGCGCTGCTTCACCGAGAAGTGCGGCGTCGAGCGCCGCTCCTACCCGCCCGGAGAGCACGGCCGCGGCCGCGTGCGCGCCTCGGAGTACCGCAACCAGCTCCGCGAGAAGCAGAAGGCCCGCCGCTTCTACCAGCTGCTCGAGAAGCAGTTCCGCTCCTACTACGTCAAGGCCTCGCGGCAGGACGGGGTCACCGGCGACAACCTTCTGCGCCTGCTCGAGCGGCGCTTCGACAACGTGCTCGTCCGCCTCGGCTTCGCCGCTTCCCGGCGCCAGGCGCGGCAGATGATCGGCCACGGCCACTGGCTGATCAACGGCAGCCGCGTAGACATCCCGAGCTACCAGCTGCGACCCGACGACGTGATCACGATCAAGCCCGACTCGGCGGCGACGCGACACCGTCCGCCGCGCGACCGAGCTGACGGCCGCGGTACCCCCGTGGCTTCAGGCCGATCACGACGCATTGACGGCGAAGGTGCTTCGCCTCCCCGAGCGTGACGAGATCGCCACGCCGGTGGAGGAGCAGCTCATCGTCGAGCTCTACTCCAAGTAGGGCGCCGAAGACTTCAGCGCCCGCAACCCGAGAGGAACACAAATGACCACGCTGCCCGAGTTTCAGATCCCCAAGATCTCCAAGGAGGACGTCGCCGACACGAAGGGGACGTTCACGATCGAGCCCCTCGACAAGGGCTTCGGCTACACGTTCGGCAACAGCCTGCGCCGCGTGCTGCTCTCCTCGCTCGGCGGCGCCGCGATCAAGAGCGTCCGCATCGAGGGCGTGGCCCACGAGTTCTCCTCGGTCCCAGGGGTCAAGGAGGACGTGACCGACATCGTCCTCAACCTCAAGGACGTCGTCGTCCGGATGCACACGGACGCCGACGAGGTCGAGGCGCCGCTGGTTGCCACCGGCCCCGGCGAGGTCACGGCGAACGACATCGACCTCCCCGCGGGCGTCGAGATCCTCAACCCCGACGCTCCGATCGCGACGCTCGAGAAGCGCACCAAGCTCGAGATGTACCTCACGATCGGCCGCGGCCGCGGCTACTCGCCGGCCGAGGACAACAAGACGGAGGACCAGGCGATCGGCGTGATCCCGATCGACTCGATCTTCTCGCCGATCCGCCGAACCGCCTACAACGTCGATGCCGCCCGAGTCGGGCAGCGCACCGACTTCGACAAGCTCTCGCTGGAGATCGAGACCGACGGTTCGATCGAGCCCGCGAGCGCTCTGCGCGAGGCCGCCGAGCTGCTGATCAAGAGCCTGGCGATCTTCACCGACGCCGACCGGGTCGAGGAGCTGACCGCTCGCGACGCGATCGGGGTCCCCGACGAGCGCCGGCATGCCGGCCGCCCCGGCGGTCGAGGGCGACGATCGCCTGATCGAGGAGCTGGAGATCGGCGTGCGCGCCTACAACTGCCTGAAGCGGGCGGGAGTCCAGACGGTCGGCGACCTCGTCCAGCGCTCGGAGTCGGAGCTCAACGCGATCCCGAACTTCGGCAAGCGCTCGACCGAGGAGGTCAAGGAGTCGCTCGTCGCGCTGGGGCTTTCGCTCCGCGACGAGTAGCTTTCACGGTCCGGCGGCAGCGCCGCCGGCGGAGGCAACCATGCGCCACTCGAAGCAACGCCACAAGCTCAGCCGCGACTCGGCCCACCGCCGGTCGCTGCTGCGCAACCTCTCGCGCGACGTGATCCAGCACGAGCGGATCCAGACCAGCGCAGGCCAAGGCCAAGGCCGTGAAGCCGAAGGTGGAGAAGCTGATCACGCTCGCCAAGCGCGGCGACCTGCACGCACGCCGCCAGGCGCTCGCGGAGCTGGGCCAGGACAAGTTCATCGTCCACAAGCTCTTCGAGGAGGTCGCGCCCCGCTACGCCGACCGCCCCGGCGGCTACACGCGGATCGTGAAGCTCGGCCCGCGCCGGTCGGACTCGACCGAGATGGTCTTCATCGAGCTCGTCTGAGGTCGGCGGCGGTGCCCACCTACCGCCTCGACATCGCCTACGACGGGACCCGCTTCGCGGGCTGGGCAGTCCAGCCGGGCCTGCGCACGATCCAGGGTGAGATCGAGGCCGGGCTCGAGCAGATCTGGGATGCCCGCCGGGCTGACGGTCGCCGGGCGCACCGACACCGGCGTCCACGCCTGGGGACAGGTGGCCAGCTTCGAGCTGGACGAGCCACCGGCCACGGACCTCCGCCGCGGCGCTCGACGCGGTCACGCCGCCCGAGATCGCGATCTACGCGGCGACGGAGGCCCCGGCCGGCTTCAACGCCCGCCGCGATGCCCGCTCGCGCACCTACTGCTACCGCCTGCTGCCGCAGCGGGTCGCCAGCCCGTTCGAGGCGCGGCCGCGCCCTGTGGTGGCCCTACCCGCTCGACCGCGAGGCGCTCGACGCCTGCGCCGCGGCGGCGCTCGGAACCCACGACTTCACCGCCTTCACGCCGACCCAGACCGAGCACGTGCGCTTCGAGCGCGACATCTTTCGCTGCGAGTGGCGCGAGGGACCGGGCATCGGCCCGGACCCGATCCTCGAGCTGTGGATCGAGGCCGACGCGTTCATGCGCAACATGGTCCGGGCGCTGGTCGGGACGATGCTCGAGGTCGCCGCCGGGCGGCGCGACCGCTGCCGACTTCCCGGCGCCTGCTCGACGGCGCGCCCGCGCGAGGCGGGGGGAGACCGCCCCGCCGCACGGCCTCTACCTGGCATCCGTCAGCTACTGACGGTCAGGCGACCCCTCCATAGAATCGACTCCGGTGCGAGTCCTGCTCACCAACGACGACGGGATCCAGGCCGACGGGCTTCAGTCGCTGCGGCGGGCGCTCGCAGAGGTCGACGGCGTCGAGCTCCACGTCGTCGCCCCCGACTCCAACCGCAGCGCGATGGCCCGCTCGATCACCACCCGCTCGCCGCTGTGGGTCGAGGAGGTCGCGCTTCGACGACGGCACCAGCGGCTTCGCCACCGACGGCACGCCGGTCGACTGCGTGCGCTTCGCCGATCTCGGCCTGATCGGGGAGAAGCCCGGATCTGATCGTCTCCGGCATCAACCACGGCGCCAACCTCGGCGACGACGTCACCTACTCGGGCACCGTCGCCGCGGCGCTCGAGGGCATCGTCCTCGGCATCCCCGCGATCGCGGTCTCCCAGCAGTCGCTGAAGGGCGAGATGGGCTGGCACTTCGGCGGCAAGCTCGACTTCACGGTCGCGGCGCCGCTTGTCGCCGGCGCTGGTCGCCCGGCTGGCCGAGCACCCCTGCCGGAGGGCACGCTGCATCAACGTCAACTGCCCGACGAGGTCCGAAGGGGTCGAGGTGACGCGCCTCGGCAAGCGCCTCTACGACGACGAGCTGCGAGCTGGTCGAGGAGGACGAGGACGGCCGCAAGCGCTACCGGATCTACGGCTTCGAGCCCTCGTTCGAGGACGAGCCGGGCACCGACCTCGCCGCCTCAGGCGCGGGGCAGGATCTCGATCACGCCGCTCCACTTCGACCTGACCCACCACGACGGGCATCGACCCGCTGCGGGAGTGGGACCTCGAGCGGGCTCGCTGGGCGACGGCCGACGGCAGTGAGCCCGGAGAGAAGCGACGCCGCGGCACGGGCCGCCGAGCTGCGCGAGGAGATCGCGGAGCACGATCACGCCTACTACGTCCTCGACGACCCGACGATCGGCGACGACGACTACGACGCGCTGCTGAACGAGCTGCGCGACGCTCGAGGAGGCGAACCCCGAGCTGCGCACCCCGGACTCGCCGACCCAGCGCGTCGGCGGCAAGCCGCTCGACAAGTTCGAGCAGGTCGCGCACCCCGAGCCGATGCTCTCGCTCGGCAACGCCCGCAACGACGAGGAGCTGCGCGGCCTGGGAGGCGCGGATCCGCAACCTCCTGAAGCGCTTCGACATCGACGGCCGACGAGTTCGGCTACGTCACCGAGCCGAAGATCGACGGGCTCGCGATCTCGCTCATCTACGAGAACGGCATCTTCGTCCGCGGGCGCGACCCGCGGCGACGGGCGGATCGGCGAGGACGTCACCCACAACCTGCGCACGATCAAGGCGATCCCGCTGCGGATCGAGGACGCGCCCGAGCATGGTCGAGGTCCGCGGCGAGATCTACTTCCCGCGCTCGGGCTTCGACGAGCTCAACGAGCGCCGCGCCGAGGCGGGGGAGCCGGCGTTCGCCAACCCGCGCAACGCCGCCGCCGGCACGATCCGCCAGCTCGACCCGCAGATCGCCGCCGAGCGGCCGCTGCCGATCTGGGCCTACGGGATCGGCTCCGGCCGCGGGTGTCGACCACGCGACCCACTGCGACGAGCTCGAGTGGCTGCGCGAGCGCGGCTTCCGGGTCGAGCCCGAGATCGCGATCCACGAGACCGAGGACGAGGTCGTCGAGCGCTGCCAGTGGTGGCAGGAGCGCGCGAGAGCGCTCGACTACGAGATCGACGGCGTCGTGGTCAAGGTCGACGAGCGGGCGCTGTGGCGCGAGCTGGGCGTCGTCGGGCGCGAGCCGCGCTGGGCGATCGCCTGGAAGTTCCCGCCGATCACCGCGACGACGACGCTCAACAAGATCGTCTGGAACGTCGGGCGGACCGGGCACCTGATGCCGTTCGCGATGCTCGAGCCGGTCGGCGTCGGCGGCGTCACCGTCTCCACCGCGACGCTGCACAACGAGGAGGACCTGGCCCGCAAGGACGTGCGCGAGGGCGACGAGGTCGTCGTCACCCGCGCCGGCGACGTGATCCCGCAGGTGATCGCGCCGCTGATCCAGCGCCGCAAGGGCAAGCGCCTGCGAAAGCCGAGCCCCCGAAGGAGTGCCCGTCGTGCGGCACCCCGACGATCAAGCCCGAGGACGCGGTCTTCACGATCTGCCCCAACCGGCGCGGCTGCCCGGGCCAGATCTTCCAGCACGTCAAGCATTTCGCCAGCGGGTCATGGACATCGAGGGGCTGGGCGAGAAGCTGGCGCTGCGGTTCCTCGAGGAGGGGCTGATCGCCGACGTCGCCGACATCTACGACCTCACCGCCGAGCGGCTCCGGAGCTCGAGGGCTTCGGCGAGTCCTCCGCCTGGATCAGGTTCTGGGCGGAGGTCTCGCCGAAGCCCTCCAGCTCCTGGAGGCGCTCGGGGGTGAGGTCGTAGATGTCGGCGACGTCTGAGATCAGCCCCTCCTCGAGGAAGCGCAGCGCGAGCTTCTCGCCCATCCCCTCGATGTCCATGACCCCGGCGAACTGCTTCACGTGCTGGAAGCGCTGGCCCGGGCAGCCGCGCCGGTTGGGACAGATCGAGAAGACCGCATCGTCGGGCTTCACGACCGGCGTGCCACACGCCGGGCACTCCTTCGGGGGCTTCGGCTTTCGCAGGCGCCTGCCCTTGCGGCGCTGGATCAGCGGGGCGATCACCTGCGGGATCACGTCGCCGGCGCGGGTGACGACGACCTCGTCGCCCTCGCGCACGTCCTTGCGGGCGAGGTCCTCCTCGTTGTGAAGGGTCGCCGTCGAGACGGTTACCCCGCCGACCCCCACCGGCTCGAGCATCGCGAACGGCATCAAGTGGCCGGTCCGCCCCACGTTCCAGACGATCTTGTTGAGCTTCGTCGTGGCCGTGATCGGCGGGAACTTCCAGGCGATCGCCCAGCGCGGCTCGCGCCCGACGACCCCCAGCTCGCGCCACAGCGCCCGCTCGTTCACCTTCACGACGACGCCGTCGATCTCGTAGTCGAGCGACTCCCGGCGCTCCTCCCACCAGTGGCAGCGCTCGACGACCTGATCCTCGGTCTCGTGGACGGCGATCTCGGGCTCGACCCGGAACCCGCGTTCGCGCATCCACTCCAGCTCGTCCGCGTGCGTGGCGGAGGTCCAGGCCGGCGCCGATCCCGTAGGACCACATCGAGAGCGGGCGCTCGGCCGCGATCTGCGGGTCGAGCTGGCGGATCGTCCCGGCGGCGGCGTTCCGCGGGTTGGCGAACGCGGGCTCGCCGGCCTCGGCGCGGCTCTCGTTCAGCTCCTGCGAAGCCCGAGCGCGGGAAGTAGATCTCGCCCCGGACCTCGACCATGTCGGGAGCGTCCGGGATCGAGAGCGGGATCGCCTTGATCGTGCGCAGGTTGTGAGTGACGTCCTCGCCGATCCGCCCGTCGCCGCGCGTGGCCCCACGGACGAAGGTCCGCCCTCGTACACCAGCGAGATGGCCAGCCCGTCGATCTTCGGCTCGGTGACGTAGCCGAACTCGTCCGCGGTGATGTCGAAGCGCTTCAGGAGGTTGCGGATCCGCGACTCCCAGCCACGCAGCTCCTCCTCGTTGCGGACGTTCCCCGAGCGAAAGCATCGGCTCGGGGTGGCTCGACCTGCTCGAACTTGTCGAGCGGCTTGCCGCCCACCCGCTGGGTCGGCGAGTCCGGCGTGCGCAGCTCGGGGTTGGCCTCCTCGAGGTCGCGCAGCTCGTTCAGCAGCGCGTCGTATTCGTCGTCCCCGATCGTCGGGTCGTCGAGGACGTAGTAGGCATGGTCGTGCCCCGCGAGCTCCTCGCGCAGCTCGGCGGCCCGCGCCTCGGAGGAGGTCTGCTCCTTCGCCGGGCTCACGCCGTCGCCGCGCCCAGGAGCCCGTCGAGGTCCCACTCGCGCATCGGGTCGATTCCGTCGTGGTGCGTCAGGTCGAAGTGGAGCGGCGTCAGCGAGATCTTGCCGCGCGCCTGGGCGGCGAGGTCGGTCCCCGGCTCGTCCTCGAACGAGGGCTCGAATCCGTAGATCCGGTAGCGACGGCGCCCGTCCTCGGCCTCCTCGACCAGCCGCATCTCGTCGTCGTAGAGGCGCTTGCCCAGCCGTGTCACCTCGACCCCGCTGACCTCGTTCGGGCAGTTGACGTTGATCAGCGTGCGCTCGGGCAGGGGATGCTCGGCCAGCCGCGCGACGAGGCCGGCCACGAAGCGCGAGGCGACCGTGAAGTCGAGCTTGCCGCCGAAGTGCCAGCCCATCTCGCCTTTCAGCGACTGCTGCGAGACGGCGATCGCGGGGATCCCCAGCACGATGCCTTCCAGGGCGGCCGCGACCGTGCCCGAGTAGGTGACGTCATCGCCGAGGTTGGCGCCGTGGTTGATCCCGGAGACGATCAGCTCCGGCTTCTCGCCGATCAGGCCCAGGTCGGCGAACCGCACGCAATCCACGGGCGTGCCATCGGTGGCGAAGCCGCTCGACCCGTCCTCGAAGCGCACCTCCTCGACCCACAGCGGCGAGCGCGTCGTGATCGAGCGCGCCATCGCGCTGCGGTTGGAGTCCGGAGCGACGACGTGGAGCTCGACGTCGTCGAGCTCCGCGCATCGCCCGGCGCAGCGCCTGCAGCCCGTCGGCCTGGATCCCGTCGTCGTTGGTGAGGAGAACTCTCACCGGGCCGATTCTATGGAGCGTCTCAGTAGCGAACCGATGCGAGGTAGAGGCCGTGCGCGGGCGCCGTCTCTCCCCCGCGCTCGCGGGGCGCGCCCTCCAGGAGCGAGGCGAAGTCCTCCTCCGAGCGCCTGCCCGGCGCCGACCTCGAGCATCGTCCCGACCAGCACCCGCACCATGTTGCGCATGAAGGCGTCGGCCTCGATCCACAGCTCGAGCACGGGGTCCGGCCCGATCCCCGTGCCGTCGCGCCACTCGCAGCGCAGCACGTCGCGCTGGAAGCGCACGTGCTCGGTCTGGGTCGGGGTGAAGGCGGTGAAGTCGTGGGTGCCCACGACCGCTGCGGCGCAGGCGTCGAGGGCCGCCCGCTCGAGCGGGTAGGGCCACCACAGCGCGCGCCCGGCTCGAACGGGCTGGCGGCCGACTGCGGGAGCAGCCGGTAGCAGTAGGTGCGCGACTGGGCGTCGCGGCGCGCGTTGAAGCCATCCGCGGCGGGCGCGGCGGCGCGAACGGTGATCTCGGGCGGGGTCACCGCGTCGAGCGCGCGGCGCAGGTCCAGGCTGGGCTCGGACGCGAGCTCGAGGCTCGCGACCTGGCCCCAGGCGTGGACGCCCGCGTCGGTCCGCCCTGCGACGGTCAGCGCGGCGCGGTGGCCCAGGACCTGCTCGATCGCGTCCTCGAGCTCGCCCTGGACGGTGCGAAGCCCCGGCTGGGCTGCCCACCCCGCGAACGGGGCGCCGTCGTAGGCGACGTCGAGGCGGTAGGTCGGCACCGCCGGGAACTCAGACGAGCTCGATGAACACCATCTCGGTGGAGTCCGACCGGCGGGGGCCGAGCTTCACGATCCGGGTGTAGCCCCCCGGGCGCTCGGCGTAGCGCGGCGCGACCTCCTCGAACAGCTTGTGGACGATGAACTTGTCCTGTCCCAGCTCGGAGAGCGCCTGGCGGCGCGCGTGAAGGTCGCCGCGCTTGGCGAGCGTGATCAGCTTCTCGACCTTCGGCTTCACGGCCTTGGCCTTCGCCTGGCTGGTCTGGATCCGCTCGTGCTGGATCACGTCGCTTCGAGAGGTTGCGAAGCAGCCACCGCCGGTGGGCGGAGTCGCGGCTGAGCTTGTGGCGCTGCTTCGAGTGGCGCATGGTTGCCTCCTGGGCGGGCGCTGCCCGCCCCGGAAAACTACTCGTCGCGGAGCGAAAGCCCCAGCGCGACGAGAGACTCCTTGACCTCCTCGGTCGAGCGCTTGCCGAAGTTCGGGATCGCGTTCAGCTCGGACTCCGAACGCTGGACGAGGTCGCCGACGGTCTGGATCCCGGCGCGCTTGAGGCAGTTGTATGCGCGCACGCCGATCTCGAGCTCCTCGATCAGGCGATCGTCGCCCTCGACCGCGGGCGAGGCCGGCAGGCCGGCCCCGTCGGGGGCGCCCAGCGCGTCGCGCGCGTCAGCTCCTCGACCCGGTCGGCGTCGGTGAAGATCGCCAGGCTCTTGATCAGCAGCTCGGCGGCCTCGCGCAGAGCGCTGGCCGGCTCGATCGACCCATCGGTCTCGATCTCGAGCGAGAGCTTGTCGAAGTCCGTCCGCTGGCCGACGCGGGCCGCGTCCACCGAGTAGGCGGTGCGGCGAATCGGCGAGAAGATCGAGTCGATCGGGATCACGCCGATGGCCTGGTCCTCGCTCTTGTTCTCCTCGGCGGGCGAGTAGCCACGGCCGCGGCCGATCGTGAGGTACATCTCGAGCTTGGTGCGCTTCTCGAGCGTCGCGATCGGCGCGTCCGGGTTCAGGATCTCGACGCCCGCGGGCAGGTCGATGTCCTTCGCCTTGACCTCACCGGGGCCGCTGGCCACCAGCGGCGCCTCGACCTCGTCGGCGTCGGTGTGCATGCGCACGACGATGTCCTTGAGGTTGAGGACGACGTCGGTGACGTCCTCCTTCACCCCGGGGACCGTCGAGAACTCGTGGGCCACGCCCTCGATGCGAACGCTCTTGATCGCGGCGCCGCCGAGCGAGGACAGGAGCACTCGGCGAAGGCTGTTGCCGAAGGTGTAGCCGAAGCCCTTGTCCAGGGGCTCGATCGTGAACGTCCCCTTCTCGTCGTTGATGTCCTCTTTGGAGATCTTGGGGATCTGGAACTCGGGCAGCGTGGTCATTGGTATTCCTCTCGGTTGCGGGCGCTGAAGGTTGGTTGCCCTACTTGGAGTAGAGCTCGACGATGAGCTGCTCCTCCACCGGCGTCGCGATCTCAGCGCGCTCGGGGAGGCGAAGCACCTTCGCCGTCAGTGCGTCGTGATCGGCCTGCAGCCACGGGGGGACAGCAGCGGTCAACTCGGTCGCCTGGCGAACCACGTCGGTCGCGGGCGAGGAGGGCTTGATCGTGATCACGTCGTCGGGACGCAGTTGGTAGCTGGGGATGTCGACGCGGCGGCCGTTGATGAACCAGTGGCCGTGGCCGATCATCTGCCGGGCCTGGCGGCGCGAGGCCGCGAAGCCCAGGCGCACGAGGACGTTGTCGAAACGCCGTTCGAGCAGGCGCAGCAGGTTCTCGCCGGTGACTCCCGGCTGCCGCGACGCCTTCACGTAGTAAGAGTGGAACTGCTTCTCCAGCAGCTGGTAGAAGCGCCGCGCCTTCTGCTTCTCGCGCAGCTGGTTGCGGTACTCCGACGCCCGCACACGGCCGCGGCCGTGCTCTCCGGGCGGGTAGGAGCGTCGCTCGACGCCACACTTCTCGGTGAAGCAGCGCTCGCCCTTCAGGAACAGCTTCTGTCCCTCGCGGCGGCACTGCTTGCACTGGGCTCCGGTATCCCTCGCCATGGCTAGCCCCTCCGCCGCTTCTTGGGGCGGCAGCCGTTGTGGGCCTGCGGCGAGACGTCCTTGACGGTCGTGACCTGAAGGCCGGCGGCCTGGAGCGAGCGGATCGCCGTGTCGCGGCCCGAGCCGGCGCCCTTGGCGTGGACCTCCACGCGCTCGAGCCCGTGCTCCATGCCCTTGCGGGCGGCAGCGTCGGCCGTCACCTGCGCGGCGAACGGCGTGGACTTGCGCGAGCCCTTGAACCCGGCCGAGCCGGCGGACTCCCAGCAGACGACGTTGCCGTCGGTGTCGGTGATCGTCACGATCGTGTTGTTGAACGACGTCTTGATGTGGGCGACGCCGTAGGGGATGTTCTTCTTGACGCGGCGACGGGTCTTGCCCTTGCCCTTCCTCGGTTGCGGCATCTCTCAGTTCCTCACTTGGGCGTCGGCGCCTTGCGCTTGCCGGCGACGCTCATCCGCTTGGGTCCCTTGCGGCCGCGGGCGTTGGTCTTCGTTCGCTGGCCCCTGACCGGCAGGCCGCGGCGGTGGCGCAGGCCGCGGTAGGCACCGATCTCGGAGAGGCGCTTGATGTTCTGGGAGCGGTCGCGGCGCAGGTCGCCCTCGACCTCGCGGGACTCGACCGCCTCGCGAAGCTTCACGGCCTCGTCGTCGGTCAGGTCCTTCACGTAGGTGTTCGGGTCGATCCCCGTGTCGGCGAGGA
>CAVSOA010000013.1:0-40565 GCA_963729505.1 uncultured Solirubrobacterales bacterium | reverse complement strand
TGCGCCCGATAGCCTCGCGTGCTCTCTTGGCCACCTTTCAGCAGACGATGACCCGCGAGGTCCAAGACGCCTTCGGCAAGGAGCTCGGGCGCTACTAGGGAGACGCAGGTGAGCGACGAGCCCACCGAGCCCGAGGCCACCGAGCCCGAGGCGACGGAGGACGACGAGGCCAAGGCGCAGACACCCCAACGGGGGCATCCTCGCCGACCTCGGCGGGGGCCTCTCCGGCGCGCTGCGGCCGCTGTCCGGCCTCGGGGCGATGACCGACGACATCCGCGAGATGGTCACCTACGTCCGCAAGATGGCCGGCAACACCGACACGTTGCCGGACATGACCGAGACCCTTCACGAGATCCGCAGGCGGACCGAGCATCCTGGACGAGGAGGTCACCCAGATGCACGCGGCCGTTGAGGAGCTACGGGATCTGCTCGAGCCGGTCGCGGCCCAGCTCGAGAGCGTCACCCGCCTGACCAACCGCCTGCCGGGCGGGCGCAAGTACCGCCGCGCTCAGGCTGAGGCCGACGCGTCCGCCTCCGCGGAGGACGCCGCGCTCGAGGCCGAGGCCGCGCGGGTGGAGCAGGCCGAGACCGAATCCACCTAGTCGCTAGGGTCGCTCCGCAACAAGAACTACAAGGAGGATCACGCATGGGATTCATGGACAAGATGAAGCAGGCGGCCGAGGGGTGCAGGCCCAGACCAGCAAGGTCGGCGTCGGCGCTTCCGCCGGCCAGATGGCCCTCGCCAACCGGGGGAAGAAGCTGATGGACAGCGGGGTCGAGACCCCCGCCCACATCGATTCGATGGCGCCGACGGGTAACACCGACAAGCCCGGCGGCGCCGAGAACGTGATCCAGGCGACCGTCAGCCCCGCCGGCGGCGCGGCCTACGCGGTCACGTTCAACCAGTACATCTACCCCGCGGCCCCGTTCAGCGCCGGCGAGGACGTGATCGTCAGGGTCGATCCGGACGATCAGAACTCGGTGATGCTCTGGGGCAAGCCCTAGGGCGAATCAGGCGCGGCATTGGCATGTCGCATGAGTGAAGCCCACCACAACGTCGACGTCGACAACGATCAGGTCCGCATCACGACCTGGACCTTCCGAGGGCCTGGCGGCGCCACCGGCGAGCATCGCCACGAGTTCGACTACGTGGTGGTGCCGGTCACCGGCGGGCCGTTCGACGTGGTCGGCCTCGACGGGTCGACCACCCGCATGGACCAGGTCGCCGGCACGCCGTACCTGGGAACCGCGGGCACCGAGCACGACGTCGTCCACGCCGGAGAGGGCGAGACGGTGTTCGTGGAGATCGAGCTGAAGCGATAGGAGCCCGCCTGCCCGGGGAGGACGTCGGCGTCGTGGTCGACCAGTTCGCCGCCACGAACGCGCGTGACTTCCCACGGGCGATGGACCTGTACGCGGACGACGTCGAGCTCTTCGTCCACCCCGGGGCGTTCCTCACCCACGGCATGTTCAGCGGCAAGGAGGCGGTCGGGCAGTGGTTCGCCGACTGGTTCGCCACCTTCGCGCCCGACTACCACTTCGACATCGACGAGGCCAGGGATGTGGGCGGCGTCGTCCTGATCGTCGCGAGCCACCGCGGCCACGGCCGGACCAGCGGGGTCGAGGTACACGGGCAGACCGCGTACCTCTACCGCGTCCGCGACGGGAAGATCTCGGGCGTCGGGCTCTACCCGAGCCGGGACGAGGCCCTGGCGGCGGCTGACGCCTAGAAACGAAACGAGCCCGCCGAAGCGGGCTCGTCGTCAGGTGCTGGGGGCCGCCTCAGCCGCAGCCGGTGTTGTTGCCGCAGCTGCGAGCACGTGTAGCACGAGCCCGTGCGCTGCATCATGCCGCCGCATTGGTCGCATGCCGGGCCGAGCTCGCCGGCCGACATCCGCGCCGGGCGGACCGGCGGGCTGTCGGTGAGCGCCTCGGCCGCGGGGACCGCCTTCGTCTGGACCGACACCTCGGCGCCGTTGGAGTGCCTGCCGTTGCCGCCGTTCGCCGGGGCGGCGGTGTCGGCGCTGAACAGCGCCTGCTGCTCCTCCTTGCGCGCGCGAACCTCCGGCGTCAGGATGCCGAGGTCCTCGAGGTCGTCGAGGTCGTCGATGAACCGGCTGGCGACCCAGCGCATGATGTAGTCGGGCATGGACTTCGCGAACGGGATCTCCGGGTTGCCGGTGATCCCCTCCGGCTCGAAGCGCATGTAGGAGAACTTCCTCACGAAGCGTCTCGAGCGGCACGCCGTACTGGAGCCCGATCGAGACCGCGGTCGCGAAGGCATTCATCATGCCCTTGATCGTCGAGCCCTCCTTGCCGATGTCGGTCAGGAAGATCTCGCCGACCGAGCCGTCCTCGTACTTGCCGGCCGTGATGTAGCCCTCGTGGCCGCCGATCGAGAACTTGTGGGTGATCGACTCGCGCTCCTGCGGCATCCGGCGCCGCACCGGCGTCGGGTCGGCCGCCTCGGCAGCCGCGGCGAGGGCCTCATCGGCCTTGTCGCCGGCGTCGGTGCGGAGCGCCTGCGCGGTCTTCGAGCCGTCGCGGTAGATCGCGAGCGCCTTCAGGCCGAGCTTCCAGCCCTGCGTGTAGGTGTCCGAGATGTCGTCGATCGTCGCCGACTGCGGCAGGTTCACCGTCTTCGAGATCGCTCCCGAGAGGAACGGCTGCGCCGCGGCCATCATCTTGATGTGGCCCATGTGCGAGATGGCCCGCTCGCCGACCGCCACGTCGAACACCTCGAGGTGTTCGTCCTTGAGGCCCGGGGCCCCGACGATCGTGGAGTTCTCGTTGATGTGGGCCTCGATCTGATCGATCGCCGCCTCCGTGTAGCCCAGCGTCCGCAGCGCCATCGGGACCGTGCTGGTTGACGATCGTCATCTGGCCGCCGCCGACGAGCTCCTTGAACTTGACCAGCGAGAAGTCGGGCTCGATGCCCGTCGTGTCGCAGTCCATCAGGAACGAGATCGTCCCCGTCGGGGCCAGCACCGTGGCCTGCGCGTTGCGGTAGCCGTGCTGCGTCGCCCAGCTCGACCGCCTCGTCCCAGGAGCGGCGTGATGCCTCGAGCAGCTCGCCGTCGTTCATCGTCTCGCCGTCGATCTCATACGACGCGTCGCGGTGCATCCGCATGACGTTGTTGTGCGCCTCGCGGTTGAGCTCGTACTCGTCGTAGGGGCCGACCGCGGCGGCGATCTCCGCCGACTTGCGGTAGCCGCGGCCCGTCATCAGCGCCGTGATCGCGGCGGCGACCGAGCGGCCCTCGTCGGAGTCGTACGGCAGGCCGTTCGACATCAGGTAGGCGCCGAGGTTCGCGTAGCCCAGGCCGAGCTGGCGGAACGCGCGGGCGTTGTCGCCGATCTTCTCGGTGGGGTACGAGCTGGGGGAGACGACGATCTCCTGCGCGAGGAACACCGTGTCGACCGAGTGCTCGAAGTCGGCGACGTCGAACGAGCCGTCCTCGCGGCGGAACCGCATCAGGTTGAGCGAGGCCAGGTTGCAGGCCGAGTCGTCGACGTGCATGTACTCGGAGCACGGGTTCGACGCGTTGATCCGCCCGGACTCGGGGCAGGTATGCCACTTGTTGATCTCGGTGTCGTACTGCATGCCCGGATCGGCGCACTGCCACGCGGCGTCGGAGATCTGGTGCAGCAGCTCGCCGGCGTCCACGGTCTTGACCGCCTCGCCGCCCTTGCGCGCGGTGAGGTCCCAGCTCTCGCCGGCCTCGACGGCCTGCATGAACTCCTCGGTGACGCGCACCGAGTTGTTGGCGTTCTGGTACTGGATCGAGGTGAAGCCGTCGCCGTCGATCGACATGTCGAAGCCGGCGTCGCGCAGGGCGGCGGCCTTCTTCTCCTCATCGGCCTTGCACCAGACGAACGACTCGATGTCCGGGTGGTCGACGTCGAGCACGACCATCTTCGCGGCGCGGCGAGTCTTGCCGCCCGACTTGATCGTGCCGGCCCAGGCGTCGGCTCCGCGCATGAAGGAGACGGGGCCGGAGGCCAGGCCGCCCTTCGAGAGGTGCTCGGACGAGGCGCGGATGTTGGAGAGGTTGATCCCGGAGCCGGAGCCGCCGCGGAAGATCTGACCCTCCTTGGTGTTCCAGTCGAGGATCGACTCCATCGTGTCGTCGACGCTCAGGATGAAGCAGGCGGAGCACTGCGGCTTCTCCTCGAAGCCGACGTTGAACCACACGGGGCTGTTGAAGGCGGCCTTCTGGTGAAGCAGGATGTGGGTGAGCTCGGCCTCGAAGGCGTCGCCGTCCTCGGCGGTGGCGAAGTAGTCGCGCTCGCGCCCCCATGCCGCGATCGTGCCGGCGACCCGGGAGATCATCTGCTTGACCGAGCTCTCGCGCTCGTCGGTGCCGAGCCGGCCGCGGAAGTACTTCTGGGCGACGATGTTGGTGGCGTTCTGGGACCACGACTTCGGGAACTCGACGCCCCGCTGCTCGAAGGCCGGATTCTCGGGATCACCGATGACGGCGTCGCGGATCTCCCACTCGACCTCGTCGAACGGATGGACCCCCGGGGTGGTGAACCGGCGCTCGATCGTCAGCCCCCCATGCTCGGTTCCTACGGTGTTTGCAGCACTTTTACTCATCCAATTCTCTCCTCGGACTGACTTTGAAGGTGGACTATCCATGCTCGTGGGTGCCTCGGACGGAACCCCCCGCCGCTGACTCCCCAATTTCCGGGTTGAAATCCGGCAGCGTGCCGGCGAACTGGAGGTAGGCGCCGCGGTCGAGCTCGGAGAGGCGCTTGAGGCAGATCTCGCCGATCCGGGGCGCGTCGATGACGCCGCCGTTGGCGGTCGTGGCGCCCTCGACCGCGGCGACGACGCCGTGGATGTCCGCGGCGGAGACCGGCCGCTTGTGGGCCGCCCGGACGAGCGCTCCCCGGAGCTTCTCGGCGTCGAAGGGCTGGCGCCGCCCGTCGCGCTTGCGGACCCACAGCCGGTCGACCGCGATCCGCTCGAACGTGGTGAACCGCTCACCGCACGACGTGCACTCGCGGCGCCGGCGAACGGCGCGACCCTCCTGGGCCGGGCGCGACTCGAGCACGCGCGTGTTCGACTGGCAGTTGGGACATTCCATGAACAGGTCATTCTACTACCACGCCTAGCGATCTCCTCCTTCCCCACACCACATCTAGCGTCTGGGGTCAGACCCCTCCGCTTCGCGGTCGGGGTCAGACCCCGGGGCTTGTCGGCTGGGTTTCGGGCGCTGCCGCTGCGGTAATCTCGTTCGTGATGGGCGAGCAGCGGGCTGACGGGCCACGCGAGCGAATCGAACGGGCGACCGAGCGCATGGGCGAGCGGCGCGATGCCGCCGTCGAGCGCATGGGCGAACGCCGCGATGGCGCGGTTGAGGCGATGGCCACCGCGCGGGGGAACGCCGCCGATGCGGTCGCGACCGCCAAGGAGAACACCGCCGAGGCCGTCGCGTCGGCGAAGGCCAGCGCGGCCGAGGCGATCGCGAAGATCAAGCCCCAGCTCCGCGGGGTCTCACACGAGTGGGCGTTCTTCCTCTCGCTCGGCCTGGGCGCCGCCCTGATCGTGGCGGCCGAGGGCGCGAAGGCCACCGTCGCCGTCGCGATCTACACGGTCAGCCTCTCGGCTCTCTTCGGGGTCAGCGCCCTGTATCACCGGATCACCTGGCGGCCCGAGGTGCGCGTGTGGATGCGCCGCCTCGACCACACCATGATCTTCCTGCTGATCGCCGGCACCATCACCCCGTTCGCGCTCCTGGTACTCGAGGGCGGCTTCGCGAAGGCGCTCCTGATCTGCGTCTGGGGAGCGGCGCTTGGCGGGATCGTGGTCGAGCTGATCTGGGTCGACGCCCCGAAGTGGCTCGCGGCGATCGTCTACGTGGCCGTCGGCCTGATCGGCGCCGTGGCCTACCCGGAGATCGTCTCGAAGGCGGGCATCGGCGCCGGCATCCTGATCGCGGCCGGCGGCGCGCTCTACATCACCGGCGCCGTGATCTACGCGGTCGAGCGCCCCGACCCCAACCCCGCCGTGTTCGGGTACCACGAGATCTTCCACGTCCTGGTCATCGCCGCGGCCGGGGCCCACTTCGCCGCCATCGCCTTCTTCGCTCTGCCCGCGGCGTGAGCGAAGCCCCGGGCCGCATCGTCGGCGTGGGCGGCGTCTTTCGCCGCGCCAAGGAGCCCGACGCGCTGCGGGCGTTCTACGTCGAACAGCTCGGCCTGCCGCTGCACGGCGAGACCGGATGCTCACCGACGAGGGCGGCATCACCGTCGTCGGGTTCTTCGACGCCGACACCGAGTACTTCGGCCCCGCGGGTCAGGAGGCGATGTTCAACTTCCGCGTCGACGACCTCGACGCGCTGCTCGCGAAGCTCCGCGACTCCGGCGCGGATGTCGACGAGGAGAAGGGCATCGAGGAGATGGAGGGCATCGGCCGCTTCGCCTGGATCACCGACCCGGAGGGCAACCGAGTCGAGCTCTGGGAGCCGGCCCCGCCGGGCCAGGCGGACTGAGCCCGCCGGATCAGCCGACCGCGATCGCGCCACCCGGGGGGCTGGCGGCGATGGCCGCGTCGATCGCGGCGGGGGAGAGGACGTGCTCGGTGACCATCGCGGCCGCTCCGATCACGCCCGCGCGATCGGCCAGCTGGCTCCGCACCACGCGCAGATGCCGGGTGGCGAGCGGGAGCGAGCGCTGGTAGACGACCTCGCGGATCCCGGCGAGCAACTGCTCGTGCGCCTCCGCCACGTCGCCGCCGACGACGAGCACCGAGGGGTTGTAGAGATTGACCGAGGCCGCGAGGACCTCCCCGATAAGCCGGCCCGACTCGCGGACGAGCGAAACGGCGGCGGGTTCCCCGGCACGGGCTAGATCGACGACGGCGCGCGCATCGGGCGCGTCGAGCCCGGCCTCGCTCAGTTGCCGCGCCATCGCGCCGCCGCCCGCGAGCGCCTCGAGGCAGCCGACGTTTCCGCATGAGCAAGGCACCTGTTCTGCCTCATCGCCCGCCGCGACCCGGATATGGCCGATGTCGCCGGCCGCCCCGTCGGCGCCGCGATGGATCCGGCCGTCGATCAGGACGCCGCAGCCGATGCCGGTCCCCACCTTCACGAACAGCAGGTGCTCGACCGAGCGCCAGTTGGTCCAGTGCTCCCCGAGGCCCATGATGTTGACGTCGTTGTCGACCAGCACCGGCACGCCGTAGCGGTCGGCGAAGCGCTCCGGAACCGGGTATCCGTCCCAGCCCGGCATGATCGGCGGGTTCCGTGGCCGACCGGTGGCGTGCTCCACCGGCCCGGGCACGCCGATCCCAATCCCGCGGACCGCATCGTCGCTGCGATCGATCTCGCGCAGGAGGACGTGAAAGCGCTCGTCGGCCCAGTCGAGGACGGCTCCGGCCCGGCCGCGATCTCGATGTCCCCGCGTTCCTCGGCGAGGACCGTGCCGCCCAGATTCGTGACCGCGAGCCGCGAGTGGGTGGCGCCCAGGTCGGCCGCCAGCACCACCCCGGCGTCGTCGTTGAACTCCAACATCGAGGGCGGGCGGCCGCCCGTCGACTCGCTCCGTCCAGCTCGCGAAGGAGCCCCTGTGCCTGGAGCTGCCCGAGGCGCTGCGAGATCGTCGAACGGGCGAGGCCGGTGAGCGCGGCGAGATCCGCTCTCGTGGTGCCGTCCGCGTGGCGGATCAGCTGCAGCAAGGTACCCGCGCCAAGCGACTGGGGCGCTTGCGCGCCGGAATTCGAGGCCATCCGGGGCAGTGAACCAGGCACTTCGACGGAAGTCAAGACGAAAGTTCCCGCTTGAACTAGCGCAAAACACAGCTTCAGAATGTGCGACCGACAACTTTTGCTTGACACGCCGCCAAAAGCTGTATAGGTTCGCCTCCATGGAGGAGGGCGCATCAGTGGTCGCCGCATCGCGTCAGGTCGAGACGCCGGCCAGGCCGTTGCGCGCAGGGGTGATCGGCGCGGGATTCATCGGCAGGGTCCATGCGCGGTCGGCCCGAGCCGCCGGAGCGTCGCTCGCGGGAATAGTTGCCTCGTCGCCCGAGCGCAGCGCCGAGGTCAGCAGGGAGCTCGGCGCGGGAACGGTCTTCGCCGGGCCCGAGGACCTGATCGCCTCGGATGAGGTCGACGTCGTTCACATCTGCGCGCCGAACGACCTTCACCTGAGCCTCGCCCTCGCCGCCCTCGCCGCCGGGAAGCACGTCGTCTGCGAGAAGCCCGTGGCTTTTGACTCGGCCGGGGCCACCGAGCTCGTGCGCGCCGCGCGCGATGCCGGCCGGGTCGCGACGGTGCCGTTCGCCTACCGGTACTACCCGATCGTCCGCGAGGCCCGCGCCCGTGTGCGCTCGGGGGGGATCGGGGACACGCGGCTGGTCCATGGGACGTACCTGCAGGACTGGCTCCTCGGCGCCGACGACGACAACTGGCGGGTAGACGCTGCGACCGGGGGCCCCTCTCGCGCCTTTGCCGACATCGGGGCGCATTGGTGTGACCTCGTCGAGTTCGTGACGGGGCAGCGGCTCGCGGCCCTGACGGCGCGGACGATGATCGCGCAGCCCGAGCGCCGGCGCGGCGGTGGGCACTCCTTCGCCGAGGGCGGCGATGGCAACGGGACTCGCCACGTGGAGACCGAGGATGTCGCCACGCTTCTCTTCGAGACGGATTCAGGAGCCCTGGGCTCGCTCGTCGTCTCGCAGGTGTCGGCGGGGCGCAAGAACCGGCTTTGGCTCGAGATCTCGGGCACCGAGCGGGCGGTGGTCTTCGACCAGGAGAACCCCGAGACGCTGTGGGTTGGAAGCCGCGACAGGGTGGTCTCCGTCCCTCGCGATCACAACACGCTGTCCCCCGAGGCGGCGGCCTACGTAACGCTGCCGGGTGGGCACCCGCAGGGCTTCGGGTCCTGCTTCGACGCGTTCGTCGCCGACACCTACGCAGCCATCGGCGGCGCGAGCCCTGACGGCCTGCCGACCCTGGAGGACGGGCTGCGAGCGACCCAGATCACGGAGGCGGTCCTGCGCTCGGCCGAGTCCAGGCAGTGGGTGGAGGTGGGGGCTTGAAGCTCGGCTTCTTGACGGCGTGCATGCCCGAGCGCCCGCTCGAGGAGATCGCGCAGGTCGCATCCGGCCAAGGCTGGGAGACCCTTGAGCTGGCGGCATGGCCGCAGCTCGGCGACCGGCCGTTCACCGCGAGCCACATCGCCGCCGACGCCCTCGACGACGCCGAGGTTGACCGCGTGAACGCCGCGCTCTCCGAACACGGGCTCACCTGCTCCGCCCTCGCCTACTACGACAACAACCTCCATCCCGACCCCGAGGAGCGAGGGCGATCCACGCTCACCTGAAGGCGTGCGTCGACGCCGCAGCCGCCCTCGGGGGCGTCCCGGTGGGAACGTTCATCGGACGCGACCCCGCCCGCAGCGTCGCCGAGAACCTCCGCGACGCCGAGCAGGTCTTCCCGCCGCTCGTCGCCTACGCCGGCGAGCGCGGGGTCAAGCTGATGATCGAGAACTGCGTGATGGAGGGCTGGCACCCGGACGGCTATCCCGGGAACCTCGCCTACTCCCCGGAGCTGTGGGAGTGGATGTTCGACCTGGGCCTCTGGCTCAACTTCGACCCCTCACACCTCCTGTGGCTGGGGATCGATCCGGTCGCCGCGCTCCGCCCCTACGTCGACAAGGTGGCCCACGCTCACGCGAAGGACGCCGAGACCTTCCCGGAGCGCCGCGGCAAATACGGCTTCTTCGGCCGCACCTGCCACGCGCGAGGAGGACCCATGGGACATGGGCTGGTGGCGCTACCGGATCCCCGGTCTGGGGCAGGTGGACTTCCGCAGCTACGTCGACGCCCTCTACGAGGGCGGGTTCGACGGGGTGCTCTCCGTCGAGCACGAGGACCCGGTCTGGGGCGGGACCCCCGAGAAGGTGGATGCCGGGCTGCGCATCGCCCATCGCACCCTGCGTCCGCTGGTGGTCGAGTGATGGAGGCGACGCCGCTGCTTGAGATCCGCGGGCTCGAGAAGGAGTACCCGGGCGTGCGGGCGCTGCAGGGCGTGGACTTCGACGTGCTCGCAGGCGAGGTCCACTGCGTGGTCGGGCCCAACGGTGCGGGGAAGTCGACCCTGATCAAGTGTGTGTCGGGTGCCGTCGAGCCCACGGCCGGCGAGGTGCTGCTGGACGGGGAGCCGCTGGCGACCGGCAGTCCCGCCGGCGCGATCGGCCGCGGCATCGCGACCATCTACCAGGAGCTCGACCTCGTCGAAGACCTCTCCGTAGCGCAGAACGTCTTTCTTGGGCACGAGCCGCGCCGGGCGCGCCTGCTCGACCTGGGCACGATGCACAGCGATACGGCCGCGATCCTGAAACGCCTGGATCACGAGGGGATCTCGCCGCGAGCTTTCGTCCGCGACCTGCGGCCCGCCGCCCGCCAGGTGGTGTCGATCGCCCGCGCGCTGTCGCGCAAGGTGCGGCTCCTGATCATGGACGAGCCCTCGGCGATCCTCGACGACGGCGAGATCGAGACGATGTTCGGTGTCGTCCGCCGGCTGACGGCCGAGGGCGTCGGCGTCATCTACATCTCCCACCGGCTCGACGAGATCAAGCGTCTGGGCGACCGGGTCACGGTGCTGACCGACGGGCGCACCGTCGCCTCTGGCCTGCCGGCCTCCACTTCCGTCGACGAGCTCGTCGAGCTGATGGTGGGCCGCAAGGTCGACCAGCTGTACCCCGACCGCGCCACCGGGACCGAAACGGTCCTTCTCGAGGTGCGAGGCCTGACCCGGCTCCCCGACGTCCGGGACGTGTCGTTCGAGGTCCGTGCGGGCGAGGTGCTCGGCATCGGCGGCCTGGTCGGGGCGGGTCGGAGCGAGCTGCTGCGCGCCGTCTACGGGGTCGATGGCCGCGACTCCGGTGAGGTCCGGGTGGCCGGGGAGCCGCTGGTGGCGGGGCGGCCCGACAAGGCGATCGCCGCCGGTCTCGGGCTCGCGCCCGAGGACCGCAAGTCCCAGGGCCTCCTTATGGAGTGGAGCCTGGCGAAGAATGTGAGCCTGGCCAATCTCGGCCAGTTCCTCCGCCGGCGGCTGCTGAGCCTGCGCGCCGAGCGCGAGACCACGGGCCGCCAGCTCGAGGCGCTGAACACCGTGCCGGCCGACGTCGACCGGGTCGTCGCCGAGCTGTCCGGCGGCAACCAGCAGAAGGTCGTTCTGGCCCGCTGGCTGCTGCGCGAGTGTCGGGTGCTACTGCTGGACGAGCCGACGCGCGGGGTGGACGTGGCCACGAAGGCCGAGCTCTACCGGGTGATCATCGATCTGGCGGCGCGGGGCATCGGCGTGGTCGTCGTCTCCTCCGAGCTGGACGAGCTGGCCGGCATCTGCACCCGCGTCCTCGTGATGCAGGAGGGGAAGCTCGTGGCCGAGGTCGCGGGCTCCGAGACGAGTGAGCTCGACCTGCTGCGCCACGCGGTCACGGCGTCCGGCCAGGCCGAGTACCGAGATGAAATCGCCAAGGAGGCCTCGTGAGCACCCAACGCCTGTCGATCCCCAGCCTCGGCGGAGCCCGCCTGCGCACGCAGGAGTACGCGCTGGTCGGGGTGATCGCGATCCTGATCCTGGTCGGGGCGATCCTCGAAGGAGGCAGCTTCGCCTCGATCGACAACTTCCGCGCGATCCTCACCCAGGCGAGCGTGGTCGGGGTGGTCGCGGTGGGGATGACGTTCGTGATCGCCACCTCGGGGATCGACCTCTCGGTCGGTTCGATGCTTGCCGCCGCGGGCGTAGCGGGAGGCCTGCTCGTCGACTCGGGGTCGGCCGCCTTCATCCTCGGCGCGCTCGCCTTCGGCTTGGTGCTGGGCGGCTTCAATGGAGTCGCGATCGCCTACGGGCGAGTCGTCCCCTTCATTGCGACCCTCGCGATGTTCGCGATGGCTCGGGGCCTCGCCCTGCTCATGAGCGACAAGCTCCCGATCAGCCTGTTCAACGCCGATGGGGTCCGATGGTTCGGCACCGGCGAGATCGTCACGATCCCGGTCTCCATCCTGATCTTCCTGTTGATCACGGCCCTGGGCTGGGTCGGGCTCAACCGGACGCGCTACGGGCGCTACGTGGTGGCCGTTGGCGGGAACCGAGAGGCGGCGCGCATCGCCGGCGTCCCCGTACAGCGGATCCTCTTCAGCGTCTACTGCCTCACCGGGCTCCTCGCCGGGCTGGCGGCCATCCTGCTCTCCGCCCGTCTTGCCAGCGCGTCGCCCGTCAGCGGCAACCTGCTCGAGCTCGACGCGATCGGCGCCGTCGTCATCGGCGGCACGAGCCTCGCGGGGGGCCGCGCGACCATCGTCGGGACATTCCTCGGCGTGATCGTGTTCGCGGTCATCTTCAACCTTCTCACCCAGCTCAATCTGGCCACCGAGTGGCAGCAGATCGTGAAGGGGGTGATCATCCTCGCGGCCGTCCTGATTCAGCGCCCTGAGCGCATCTGAGCCGCGACCCATCACCGCATCCCGGGGACACCCCGGGGGACCCAAGGACCACACCAACCGACTTCAGGAGGAGATCTCGAAGATGTCGTTCAGGCGACTACTCATGTGTTCAATGCTGGCGTTCGTGCTGGCGCTCGGCGTCGCGGCGTGCAGCGGCGATGACGACGACGAAGCGGCGGAAGCGACACCAGCGCTTCGGCCGAGGAGGAGAGCAGCGGTTCAGGCGAGACCGTGACGATCGCGGCCAGCGTGCCGCCGACCGACCACGGCTGGCTGGGCGCGATCTCGAAGAACGCGCAGGAGGCCGCGGATCAGTTCGACGATGTCGAATTCGAGCTGGTCGAGGCCGCCGATCCGGACTCGCAGGCGTCTCAGATCGAGACGCTGATCAACGAGAAGCCCGACGCGCTGGTCGTTCTCCCGCACGACGGCGAGGCACTGACCCCGGTCGCCGAGAAGGCGATGGAGGCCGGCATCGCCGTCGTCAACGTCGACCGCCTGTTCTCGACGCCGGAGGCGGCGAGGGCGACGATTCTCGGCGACAACTACGGGATCGGCGTCCAGGCTGGCACCTACATCGCCGGTGAGCTCGATTGCGAGGGCAACGTCGTCGAGATCCAGGGCCTTGCGGGCATCTCGGTCACCGAGGACCGCAGCAAGGGGTTCGAGGACACCATCAACGAGCTCTGCGGCAACGGCATTGAGATCGTCGCCCAGCAGCCGGGTGATTTCAACCCGGACACCGGGCTCGAGGCCATGGAGGCGATCCTCCAGTCCGAGGACCAGATCGACGCCGTGTACACGCACGACGACGACATGGCCGAGGGCGTCGTCGCCGCGATCCAGAACGCCGGCCGCGAGGACGAGATGTTCCTCACGGGCGTCGGCGGATCGTGCAACGCGTTCGACGCGATCGAGGAGGGCGGCCTGTACCGGTCGACCTACCTCTACAACCCGACCATGGCAGGGTCCGCCGTGAACATGGCGCGGCTGATCGCCCAGGGGGAGGGCTTCTCGGACCTCACCGAGCCCGAAGTTCCCTCACAGGTCGTCGTACCTCCGACCGAGGTCACGCAGGAGAACGTCGAGGACCTGCGCGACTACTGCTTTAACTAGCAGTGCCAATCCAGGGCGGCCCGCCGGCACGATGCCGGCGGGCCGTCTCGGACTTCGCCTACGCCGCGGCCAGCGCCGGCATCGGGCTGCCGACCAGCTCGGCGAGCAGCTCCTCGAACTGTCCCGCGAGGCCCGGGTCGGCCAGCGAGCCGTCCGCGCCGAAGACCTCGTCGGCGTAGGGCACCGGAAGCTCCTCGTCGATCACGTTCGCGTGTAGCGCCCCCAGCACCCGGCGCAGATCCGCCTGGGCCCAGACGGCGCCGAAGCTGCCGGTGGAGGCCCCGATCACCGCAACGGGCTTGCCCCAGAACGGGTTGCCCAGCACCGGCCGCGACACCCAGTCGATCGCGTTCTTCAGCTGGCCGGGGATGGAGTGGTTGTACTCGGGCGTCGCGAACAGGACGGCGTCCGCGTCGGCGATCGCGGCCTTCAGCTCGACGACCGGCGCGGGCGCCGCCGCCTCCGAGTCCTCGGAGTACGGCGGGATCTCGCCGAGCCCGTCGTAGAGGACCAGCTCCGCCGCGGGCGGCAGCAGCTCCGAAGCCGCCCGCAGCAGGCCGGTGTTGTGGGAGTCCCGGCGGAGGCTGCCGGAGATGCCCAGGACCTTCACGGTGTTACTCCTCCTCCGGAGAGAGCTCGAGGTTGACCACGAGCTTCACGTCGTTGCCGAGGGCGAACCCGCCCTTCGGCAGCGCCGAATTCCAGTTGATGCCGTAGTCGCGGCGATCGACCGTGGTCTCGAGGTTGAGCCCGATGCGCTCGCCGCCGCCCATGTCGGCCTCGACGTGCTCGAACCGGCCGGTGGCCTGGATCGGCTTCGTGACGCCCCGGATGGAGAGCTCGCCGTCGAGGGTCACGGATCCGTCGGCGTCCACCTGGACGTCGTCGGACGCGAACTCGATCCGCGGGCTGTTCTCCGCGTCGAAGAAGTCCGGGCTCTGGAGGTGGCCGGCCAGGTTCTCGTCGCGGACGTCAACGCTCGCCACCTCGGCGGAGCCGGCAAGGCGCGCCGCCCCGTTGCTGTTGTCGAGCGTGGCGTCGTACTCGCGGAACGATCCGCGGAACGTGGAGATCATGTGCTTGACCTCGAAGCCGACGGTGGAGTGAACCGGGTCGATTCGGAACACGCCCGCCGGGACGGCGGTCTGGGTGGTCGTAGTCGTTGTGCTCATCTCTTCTCTCGCTTTGGTTGACGTGGAAATGATTGACCTGGAAAGTAGATTAGCACAGATTACTTGACAAGGAAACTGTTTCATCGGATAGTATGTGGGTCATGGAGCTCACCGAGAAACACCTTGGCGCCTGGCGGGCTGTGGTCACCAGCCACGCCGCGGTGACCGAGCGCGTAGGCAAGGCCTTCGCCGCACAGGACCTGCCGCCGATCTCCTGGTTCGAGCTCCTGTGGGCGATCGACAAGAGCCCCACCGGCCGGCCGCGCATGAGCGACCTGGCGGAGTACCTCACCCTCAGCCGGGGCGGCATCACGAAGCTCGTCGACCGGCTCACAGACGCCGGGTACATCGAGCGCGTCTCGTGCGCCGAGGACCGGCGGAGCCTGCAGGCGGAGCTGACCTCCGCGGGCGAGCGCATGCTCGCCGAGATGCGCGAGGCATACACCGCCGAGCTCGCGCGCCATTTCGGCACGATCAGCACCGCCGAGGCGGAGCTCATCACCGAGGCGCTGGAGCGCGCGACGCAGAGCACCTGCGACGCCCAGTCCGCCGAGGAGGGCGACGCCCGCGCTCGAGGCCGCCTAGTCCGTAGTCCTCAGCCGGCGTGAGCTGCGGCGTGGCTCACCTTCGCCGCCTCGATCAGCGCCAGCACCTCGGCCTCGCGGCCCTCGCGGACCAGCTCGACCGGGTCCGGATCGCCGTTGACGATCCCCTCGAAGAACTCCTTGCGGTCCTGGTAGGTCGGCAGGCTGCCCTTGGCCCAGCCCCTCGCGTCGTTCAGCATGATCGCGAGCCGCGCGTAGGGCTCGCCGAAGTTCTCCGAGATCTCGCGCTTCATCCGCTTCGCGAGCGCCGGGGACGCGCCCGCGGTGGAGATCGCGATCGCCAGCGGGCCGGTGCGGACGATCGCCGGGAGGATGAAGTTGCACAGGGGCGGTACGTCGACGACGTTGACCAGCATCGCCCGGCGCTCGGCGGCTTCGTAGACGGAGATGTTCACGTCGGTGTCGTTCGTGGCGGCGATCGCCATGAACTTGCCCTCCAGGTCCCCGTCCTCGTACGTCCGCCGTTGCCACGTGATTGAGCCCTCCGCGGCAAGGTCCTGGAGCGCGGCGACCGCGTCGGGCGCGATCAGGGTGACGTCCGCGTCGCAGGCGAGCAGTCCCTCGACCTTCTCGAGGCCGATGTCGCCGCCGCCGACGACCAGGCAGTTGCGGCCCGACAGGCGCAGGCAGGCGATGTAGAGCGGGGTGTCGAGCATGCCGCGCACGCACGACTGGTCGCAGATCCCCTTGCGGAGCTGGCACACACACTCTTTCCCTGCAAAGGCCTGGGCAGGCATCGGCGTAAGAGGTTAGAGCCCGGCGCCGGCCCGCTCGTCGGCCGGGGCGAAGCGGCGCTTGAACGTGAACGCCCTGGGCGTGGGCCCGTGCTCGCGCAGGTGAAGCAGCCGCCGCTCGGCCTCTCCCACGTCCGGGCGGTGGCGGGCGGGCACCCACCACAGGCACATGAACGCCTCCATGCGCTCGAACCATTCGCGGCGCCGGCGCATCACCGCGAGGTGCTCATCGGCGTACACGAAGTTCCACAGCGCCTCGATCGACTCCCACACGGACATGTTCACGATCAGCGACTCGTCGTCCAAGACCGGGATGGCGGTCGCGTTGCCGGAGTCGTCCTCCAGGCGCCAGACGAACCCGGCCGCGGAATCGGCGACGGCGTTCACCGGGTCCAGCAGGGCGGCGAACTCGGCGAGGAGGGGGGAGTCGACGGGCGCCTTCGGCCTGGCGACATTGACCTGCGCGAGGTGGAAGGAAGACTCTGCCATGGCGGCGAAACGTAGCGGCGAGGAACCTCACTGAATATATGGCGACGATGCAGGGAAGCCGACGGGGGAACGGAATCGGCCCCTACGGGGCCGCCCGAAAGCCTCTCAGGCCCGTTTGGACACAGTGCTATCTTCGCGCCGCTTTCAGATGCGACTGATCATCACCGAGAAGAACAACTCCGCCAAGAAGATCTCCGAGATCCTCTCGGGCGGCTCCGCCAAGGACAGCGCGTCCTATAAGACGCCCTATTACGAGTGGAGCGACGCCGCCGGCGACCACGTCGCGATCGGCCTCAAGGGCCACGTGATGAACCCCGCGTTCCCGGACGGTTTCTCCAACTGGCAGGAGACGGACCTCCACGAGCTGATCGACGCGAAGCTGATCAAGGAGGCCACCGACAAGAACGTCGTCAAGGCGGTCCGCAAGGTCGCCAAGGAGGCCGACTCGGTCGTGATCGCGACCGACTACGACCGCGAGGGCGAGCTGATCGGGCTCGAGGCCCTCGAGCAGGCCGTCGACGCGAACGCCGAGATCGCCGGCGCCGAGCTCGCCGACCGGCCCCCGGTCCAGCGCGCCCGCTACTCGGCGCTCACCAAGGAGGAGATCGAGCGCGCGTTCGCCGAGCTCGACGACCTCTCCTACGACCTCGCCTACGCCGGCGCCGCCCGCCAGGACATCGACCTGATCTGGGGCGCGACCCTGACCCGCGCCGTCTCGCTGGCCACCCGGCGCTTCGGCTCGAACTTCCTCTCGGTCGGCCGCGTCCAGAGCCCGACGCTGGCGCTCATCGTCGAGCGCGAGCTCGAGCGTCGCGCCCACGTGGCGAAGCCCTACTGGGAGCTGTTCGCGAAGTTCGCCCATCCCGACGGGGCGTTCGAGGCCCACCACGCGACCGACAAGTTCTGGGAGAAGGCCGAGGCCGACGCCGCGCTCGCCGGCACCAAGAGCCCGGGGGTCGTGACCGAGGTCGCCTCGCGAAAGAACACACGGAAGCCGCCGACGCCGCTCAACACCACCGCGTTTACGACGGACGCCTCGAGCCGCCTGGGGATCACCCCGGCCGCCGCAATGCGGATCGCCGAGGACCTCTACATGGACGGATTCATCTCCTATCCGCGCACCGACAACACGGTGTACCCGCCCTCGCTCAACACCCGCGAGCTGGTCGCCTCGCTCGTGCGGATCCCCGACTTCGAGGCCGCGGCGCCGCTGCTGGAGAAGGACACGCTCACGGCCACCCGCGGCAAGAAGGAGACCACCGACCACCCGCCGATCCACCCGGCCCAGGCGATCTACCCGAACGCGCTCGAGGGGCCGAAGCGTCGGGTGTACGAGCTGGTCGTCCGCCGCTTCCTCGCCACCTTCTCCGAGCCGATGATCACGGAGTCCACCCGTGCCGACATCAAGGCGGGATCCGAGGACTACTTCGTCCGCGGCTCCGTCGTCGTCGATCCCGGCTTCGCCCGCATCTACACCTACGCGCGCTCGGCGGACGACGAGATCCCGAAGCTTGAGAAGGGCCAGGAGCTTCCGCTCGACGGCGACCCATGGATCGTCGACAAGGAGACCCAGCCGCCCTCGCGGATCAGCCAGGGCAAGCTGATCGAGCTGATGGAGGAGCGCGGGCTCGGCACGAAGGCCACCCGCGCCGACATCATCCAGAAGCTCTACGACCGCGGCTACGTGTTCTCGAACCCGCCCGAGCCCTCGGAGACAGGGATCGCGATGTACAAGGCGTTCCACGAGTACGTCCCGAAGATGGCGACGCCCGAGATGACCGCCGAGCTCGAGACCGACATGGACGAGATCGCGGCCGGGAAGATCTCAAAGGACCAGGTCCTGGAGATCAGCCGCGAGATGCTGCACTCGACCACCGCCGCCCTTCAGGACCGCAGCGAGGACCTCGCCAAGGAGATCTGGGCCGGGATGGACGAGGACAAGTTCCTCGGCCCGTGCAAGGTCTGCATCGAGGCGGGACGCAAGCGCGAGGACGGCAGCCCGAACCGGCTGCGCATCATCCAGCTCAAGGGCGGCAAGCGCATGTACGGCTGCGAGGGCTGGATCCGGCCCCCCGAGGTCGAGGAGGGCAAGCCCCCGCCTCCGCCGGACCCGAACTCCTGCTCGGTCAGCGGGCCGCTCCCCGGCCGCGGCTACGAGCTGTGGCGCCTGGAGGAGGAGTGCTCGGTCTGCGGCGAGATGCCCCGCCTCACCGTCAAGGGCTTCCGCGGCCGGCCCTGGAAGCTGTGCCTGAACGACGACTGCCCGACGATGGTCGAGATGCGCGAGAAGCGCGCCGAGCGCGAGGCCGCGAAGGCGGCACGTGAGGAGGCGAAGGCCAAGGACGAAGCCGACGGCGGCGACGAGGCTGCCGCGGCGAAGGCCCCCGCCCGATCGGGATCGAACGGCAAGGGCGGGCGCCGGCGCAAGCCCTCGCCGCAGACGGCCCGGACCAAGAAAGCCGGGTCGCGCCCCCGCAAGTAGCGGCGAACCGGGCGAGGCGCGCAATGGCGCCCGCTAGGTTGGCGGTTCATGTTCGTCACGCTCGAGGGGATCGACCGCTCCGGAAAGAGCACCCAGGCGGCGATGCTCGCCGAGGCGCTGGGCCCCGAGGCGCTGCTGCTGCGCGAGCCCGGCGGCACGGAGATGGGGGAGCGCGCGCGAGCGCTGCTTAAGGATCCCGACCTCGAGCTCGATCCCACCGCCGAGCTGCTCCTCTTCTGCGCCGCCCGCGCCGAGCTCTGCGCGCGCGTCATCGCCCCCGCCCTCGCCGCCGGCGGCGACGTGGTCTGCGATCGCTTCATCGACTCCACCGCCGCCTACCAGGGGGCGGGGAGGCATCTTGGGATCGAGATGGTCGAGGGGCTTAACGCCGTCGCGATCGGCGAGAGCCTGCCCGACCTGACGCTGCTGCTGCGGGTTGAGCCCGACGAGGCTGAGCGCCGCGGGCAGCTGCGGCTGGCCGCCGGCGCCGAGGACGGCGCCGACCGTTTCGAGGCAGAGGGGATCGAATTCCAGCGCGCCGTCGCCCGGGCATACGAGGAGCTCGCCGCGCGCCACCGCGACAGGATCGTCGTCGTGGACGCCGCGGGCGAGCCGCCCGAGGTTCACGCCCGGATCATGGCGGCGGTGGAAGAGCGCCGGAGCTCGATCGAATGAGCGCGCTCGCGCCGGAGGTGCCGGCCTCGATCGCGGAGGCCACGACCCATCAACGGGCGGCCGGCCTGGCGCTGAGCGCCGCGCTCAGCTCGCCGACGCACGCCTTCATGTTCACCGGGCCGCCGGGCACCGGGAAGCGGGCCGCGGCGCGGGCGTTCGCCGCCGAGCTGCTGGCCGAGGGCTCCCTCGATCCGGAGGAGGCACGCCGCCGGGCCCTGGCGGACCCCTCGCCGCACCCGGACCTCGTGTGGCTCGAGCCGCCGGGCGCCCAGCATCTCGTCGAGACCGTCCGCGAGCGGGTCATCTCCGCCGCCGCCTACCGCCCGTTCGAGGGCGATCGCCGCGTGTTCGTGATCGCCGCCGCCGAGGCGATGGCCGAGGAGAGCCAGAACGCGCTGCTGAAGACGCTGGAGGAGCCGGCCCCGTTCGCGCGCCTGGTCCTGATCACCTCCGAGCCGGAGGCCCTGCTCGAGACGGTCCGCTCGCGCCTGCGCGCGATTCGCTTCGCGCCGCTCGCCCCGGCGGTGGCCGCCGAGCTGCTCGCCGAACGCGCCCCGGCCTCGTCTGAGCCAGAGCGGCTCGCCGCCGCCCGGCTGGCGGGCGGGGATGTCAGCCGCGCCGCGCTCCTGTGCTCGCCCCCCGGGCGCGAGCTTCGCGACGTCGTCGTCGCGAGCGCCCGCGCCGCGCGCGCCGGCGAGCTGGGCGACCGCCCGTGGGAAGGACTCCTAAGCGCCGCCGAGGAGGCCGGCAAGGAGGCGGGCGCCGCGTCGCTCGCCGCCGCCGAGACGCTCGCGGAGGAGTCCGGCGAGTCCGAGGGGCCCGCAGCGCGGCGCCGAGCACGCGAGGGTGAGGAGGGGGCCCGCAGGGCCACGCGCCGGGGCCGGACGGAGGCGCTCGATATGGGCTTGGAGCTGCTGGCGGCCTGGCTTCGCGACCTCGCGGCCGTAGCCGAGGGCGCGCCCGACCTCGTGCTCAACTGCGATCGCCTCGAGCCCTTGGTTGAGGACGCCGAGGGCCTCGACGGGCGCCGGGCCCGCCGCGGCGCCGAGCTCGTTATGGACACACGACGGCGCCTGACGGTGAACGTGAACGAGGAACTGGCGCTGGAAGCTTTGTTGTACCGCCTCGAAGCACTGTTAGCAGCGCGTTAGCGCAGTCCTAGACTTCCTCCATGGCGATCGGGCAGTCCCAGCCGCGCGCGCGCAGGCCGGTCGGTGTCCGGCTGTACTTGGCGCTGGCGTTCGGCACCGTCGCGCTGATCAGCGCCGGCCTCTCCGTTCTGCTCGTCAGCGACGCCAGCGAGGACACGGCGAGCGAGCAGGCCGAGGAGATCACGGTCGGCCGAAGCGTGCGGCTGGCCGACCGCATCGGCGACCGACCCCCGAAGGCGGCGCCCACCCTGCTGGGGGACATCACCGACCCCGGGTACGCCGCGTGGGTCTTCGATCAGAAGGGCGACCTGCTCACGCCGGAGATCGCCCGGGGCATCCCACTTGCCGACGTGCCCGGATACCGGCGCGCGGTCCGGCTGGCCCAGCGAGGCTCGCGGACCGTGGAGGACCTGCCCGAGGACGTGATCCGGCTGGCGACGCCCGTGTTCCGGGAGGGGACGCCGGCCGGGGCCGTGCTCGCGCGGGCCGAGCGGCCCGAGGAGCTTCAGGCGGCGCTGGAGCAGATCCGGGGCGACCGCCTGACCGCCGCGCTGCTCGCCGTCGGCATCGCAGCATTGATCGGCGTCGTGATCGCCAGCGCGATCACCTCCCGCATCAAGCGCCTGGCGCACAGCGCCGAGCTGATGACCGAGGGCCAGCTTGACGAGCCGCTGGAGGGGACCGGCGGCCGGGATGAGATCACCGCGCTCGGGACGGCGCTCGAGACGATGCGCCGCGCTCTACGAGAGACGTTCAGCGCGCTCTCGTCCGAGCGCGACCGGCTGTCGGCGATCTTCGACGCGCTTGACCACGCCGTGATCGTCGTGGGGCCCGAGGGCGAGGCGCGGTTCGCCAACGCCGCCGCGGAGGAGATGATCGCGGAGGACGGCCGCGTCACAGACGCCCTGCTGCCCTGGTTGCGGCGGGCGTCCGACCGTGGCGCCGTCGAGAACGACGCCCTTCGGGTTGGCGATCGCGTCTACGCGGTCGGCGTCCGCAAGCTCCCGGCCGAGGGCGCGGTGCTGGCCGTGGTTCGCGATCGCACCGAGGAGCTGCGCAGGGAGATCGCCGAGCGCGAATTCGTCTCCAATGCGGCGCACGAGCTGCGCAACCCGATCGCGGGCATCTCGGGCGCGATCGAGGTGCTGCGCGGAGGCGCCAAGGACGATCCCGAGGCCCGCGAGCACTTCCTCGATCGCCTGGCTCAGGACACGGACCGCGTCAGCCGCCTGACCGAGTCGCTGCTGACGCTCGCGCGCATGGAGGCGGTGAGCGAGGGCGCCGGCGGGGCGCTGGACGTGGGGATCGCCATGGAGGAGGCCGCGCAGGCGGTCAGCGCGCCCGACGCCATCGAGCTGGCCGTCGACGCGGAGCCCGAGCTGGTGGCCCACGGCGACTCGGTTCTGCTCCGCCAGGTGCTGATCGGCCTGCTCACGAACGCGTTCAAGAACACCCCTCCGCCCGGCGCCGTTACCCTTCGCGCTCGCCGGGTCGAGCCTGGCGAGGAGGAGATTCTGATCGAGGTCGAGGACACAGGAACTGGAATTGAGCCGGGTGAGGTGGACCGCGTCTTCGAGCGCTTCTACCGCGGGTCCGGCGCGCTGGAGCAGGAAGGCTTCGGACTTGGGCTGTCGATCGCGAAGCGGATGGTCGACGTGATGGGCGGCGAGATCGGCGTGCGCTCCGAGGTGGGCGTGGGCAGCACCTTCTGGGTGCGCCTCCCCGCAGCACGCCCGGCCCCGACCCCGGTTGCTTGATGAGGTGCTTTAGCACCGAAACTGGCGTGTCAGGCGGCGAAGCCGCCGCAGTAGGTTCTTTGTGATGAGTAGCGGGACGATCCTCGTAGCCGACGACGAGCCCTCGGTCCGAGACGCGGTCGGCTACGCGCTCGAGCAGGAGGGCTTCGACGTGACCCTCGCGGTCGACGGCGACGACGCGGACGCCAAGGTCGCCGCCGGCGATGAGGACTACGACCTGCTCATCCTCGACATCATGATGCCGGGGCGCAGCGGCCTGGACATCTGTCGTGACGTGCGCGCCCGCAGCCCGGTTCCGATCATCCTGCTGACGGCGAAGGACGCCGAGGTGGACAAGGTCGTCGGGCTCGAGGTCGGCGCCGACGACTACATGACCAAGCCGTTCTCGGTCCGCGAGCTGCTGGGCCGCGTCCATGCGCAGTTGCGCCGCCGCGAGCTCGACCGCCGCGCCACGGGTGCCGGGAGCAAGACGATCCAGGCCGGCCCGGTGCGGATTGACCTCTCGCGTCATCTCGTCTCCATCAACGGCGAGCCCGTCAACCTCACCCGCTCGGAGTTCCAGGTCCTGCGCCTGCTCGCCGAGAGCCCGGGCCAGGTCTTCAGCCGGCTCCAGATCATGGAGGAGCTGTGGCAGTCGGAGTTCGAGGGTGACGTCCGCGCCTGCGACGTCCACATCTCGAACCTGCGCCAGAAGATCGAGAAGGACCCGCAGGAGCCCGAGTTGGTGCTGACGGTCCGGGGCATCGGCTACCGCCTGGCGGAGGGCTGAGGGTGGCCCCCGCGCGACTACACTGACGCCCGCGCCGACGTAGCTCAGTTGGTAGAGCACTTCATTCGTAATGAAGGGGTCGCCGGTTCGAATCCGGCCGTCGGCTTCGGGATTGACGGCGCCTGTCGGTTGGGCGTAGGGTGCGGGCCGCGAAGGAGATGAACTGATGGCGCAGGACAACGTCGACGTCGTTCAGGGGGCATGGGATGCCTGGAAGGCAGGCGACATCGATGGCGCGACCAGCATCGTCGCGCCGGAGGGCGAGATCAACGCCCCCGCGACCGTGCCCTGGGGCGGGACGTTCCTCGGGCCCGAGGGGTTCCGCGACTTCCTCACCGGCCTTATGGGCCACTTCAAGGAGCTGAAGGCCACTCCTGACAAGGTGCTTGGAGCCGACGACGACCACGTGATCGTCACCGCCGACGTGCGCGGGCGAACGAAGGCCGGCAGCACCGTCGAGGAGAAGGTCGTGTGGGTCTACAAGCTGCGCGGCGGGCAGGTCGTGAGCGCCGAGACCTTCCTCGACACCGCGACGATGCTGAAGGCGCTCGAGCCGCCGTCCTCCTGAGCCTCTCGGTCGTAATCGTCACCCACGAGGGCCGCGAGGCCGTCGCGCGCACGCTGCCCGCCTTGGTCCCACAGCTCACCGGCGACGACGAGCTGATCGTCGTCGACAACGCCTCCGCCGACGGGACGCCGGACCTGGTGCGCGAGCTGGCGCCCGCCGCGAGGGTTATCGAGACCGGCGCCAACCTCGGCTTCTCGGCGGCCTGCAATCGCGGCGCCGCCGCCGCGGGGGGCGAGCTCCTGTGCTTCCTCAACCCCGACGCCGTTCCTCAGCCCGGGTGGCGCGAGGCGATCGCCGCACCGGCGGCGAGCGGCGAGTGGGCGGCATGGCAGGCCCTGGTGACCGCCGAGGGCGGCAAGGTGATCAACACCGCCGGCGGGGTCATCCATTTCACGGGCATCGCCTGGGCCGGACAGGCCGGCCAGCCCGTCGATGCGGCCGCCGCAGGGGAGCCGGGATTCGTCTCGGGCGCCTGCCTCGCGATCCGCCGCGACACGTTCGAGGTGGCCGGCGGGTTCCCGGAGGAGTTCTTCCTCTACCACGAGGATGTCGACCTCTCGCTGCGCCTGCGCCTGGCCGGTGGGAGGCTCGGGGTCGCGGCCGACGCGGTGGTCGATCACGACTACGAGTTCGAGAAGGGGCCCGAGAAGTGGCGCTACCTCGAGCGCAACCGCTGGGCGACTCTCATCCGGACCTACCCCGCCGCCCTGCTGTTCGTCCTCAGCCCCGGCCTGCTCGCGACGGAGCTGGCCCTGATCCCGATCTCGATCGCCGGCGGCTGGTTCGGCCAGAAGGTCCGTGCCGGATTCGACCTCGTGCGCTGGCTTCCCCGGTTGTTCCGAGAGCGGCGCGAGATCCGGGCGCGCCGGACGGCGAGCTCGCGCGAGTTCGCCGAGGCGCTCCAGCCCGCGCTCGACTCGCCGTATCTGGGGGGCGCCGGGCGTTCGGGGCTACTGCGGGGGCTGCTCGCCGGCTACTGGCGTCTCGCCCTCGGGTTGCTCCCCCGCGGCCGCGGCTGAGCCGTTGCCTGCGGGGTCGGAGCCGTTTCGCGCGGCGCGCAGCTCGCCGTCGAGCCGCGCGACCTCCTGGGCGAGGATCTTGGTCTGCTCGGAGAGGCGCGACGTCGCGACGGAGAAGTGCAGGAGCAGCAGGAACGCGACCGTGAGGGCGGCGAGGAACAGCCCGTTGGCCGGCACCTCGATGTGCAGCAGCTCCGTGCCCCACGAGAGCAGGTCGGTCCAGATCGCCAGCACCAGCAGGGCGCCGGCGACGATCATCCAGACCAGCGCGTACCGCTCGGCCAGGTAGCGCCGGCGTACGAGCTCGAGGACGGCGAGGAAGATCAGGCCGGTGACGACGACGGCCGCGATCTGGAGCCGTCCGTCCAGCCCGTCCGCGGCGAGGGGGAGCAGGGCGGTCATCGGGCGTCGGGAGCGTCGGCGGTGCCGGAGACGGCGGCCCCTGGGGTGATCGGCTCACCCTCGGGGCGCTCCGGCGGTTCCTCCATCGGCGTCGGTCGCCGCCTGAACAGGCCGACGAACAAAGCCAGCAGCACCTTCGCCATGTAGTAGGCGCTGCGCGGGTAGTCGATCGAGCTGCGCCCGAAGCCCCGGGCGTTCATCCGGACCGGCACCTCGTGGATGCGCAGGTCGTGCGTGTGCAGCATCAGGATGGCCTCGACCTCGGGGTAGTCGTGCGGGTAATCCCGCGCGAACAGCTCGATGCCGCGGCGGTTGGTCATCCGGAAGCCCGAGGTGGGGTCGGTGATCTTCTGCCGCGTGATGGCCGTCAGCACGACCGAGAAGATGAGGTTCCCGATGCGGCGCCCCATGGGCACCTTGTAGCCCGGGTCCTCCAGGAAGCGGCTGCCGTAGACCATGTCGGCCTGCCCGTCCGTCTGCAGGGCGGAGACCATCTCGTCGAGGTACTCGGGTTTGTGCTGGCCGTCGCCGTCGACCTGGACCGCGAGGTCGTAGTCGTTTCGCAGCGCGAACTTGTAGCCCGACTGCATCGCGCCGCCGATCCCGAGGTTGAAGGGGTGATGGAGGACGCTCGCCCCGGCGCGCTCGGCCTCGCCCGCGGTGTCGTCAACGGAGCCGTCGTCGACGACGAGGACGTCGAAACCGGCAGACGAGCGGCGGATGTCGCGCACGACACGGCCGACCATGCCCTCCTCGTTGTAGGCGGGCACGATCGCGAGCTTGCGGAGGCCTTCGGGCGCGGTCATGCGCGAATCAGGGTAGAGCGGCCGGCCCGCCCCCGTCGGTGGCGGGCGTGCAGTTCAGGCGCCTTTGCCCTGGAGCTCTTCCCGCTCGGCCAGGCGGTTTCGCCGCCTGGTCTCGGCCTCGCGCTGGCGGCGCTTCTCGTCGTCGGACTCCGCGAGCAGGGGAGGCACGGGGATCGGCTTGCCCTGCTCGTCCACCGCGACCATCGTCAGATACGCGGTCGATGTGTGGTGCTTCTCGCCGGTTCGCGCGTCCTCGGCCTCGACGCGCACGCCCACCTCCATCGAGGTGCGCCACGCGGCGTTGACGGTGGCCGAGCAGGTGAGGAGCTCGCCGATCTTCACGGGCTCGAGGAAGGTCATTCGATCCATCCCGGCCGTGACCACCCGGGTGCCGCAGTGACGGACCGCCGCGACTCCCGCGGCCTCGTCGCAGGTCTTCATCACGATGCCGCCGTGGATGAAGCCGGCTGAGTTCGCGTCGGCGATCGCCATCCAGCGGATCAGGGCGGAGGCCGACGCGGAGGCAGGCTTAGCGTCCATTGCGCGATCGTATGGCCTGTGGAGAGGGCGGGAGAGCTGGAGGAGCTGGAGCGCACCATCACGGGCTGCCGGCGCTGCCCGCGCCTGGTGGAGTGGCGCGAGCAGGTCGCCGCCGACCCGCCGAAGCGCCATCGGGGCGAGCGCTACTGGGCGCGGCCGGTACCGGCGTTCGGCGATCCCGCCGCGCGCATCGCGATCGTCGGGCTGGCGCCGGCGGCGAACGGTGCGAACCGCACCGGCCGCATGTTCACCGGCGACCGCTCGGGCGACTGGCTCTACGCCGCTCTGCACCGTGCCGGCCTCGCGAACCAGCCGACGTCGGTCTCAGCCGACGACGGGCTACGCCTGAGCGACACATGGATCACGGCCGTCAACCGTTGCGCGCCGCCCGCGAACAAGCCGACGCCCGAGGAGCGCGACAACTGCCTTCCCTATCTCGCCGAGGAGCTCCGGCTGCTGGAGCGGGCCCGGGTGCTGGTGACGCTCGGCTCGTTCGCCTGGGACGGGGCGCTGCGGGCCCTGCGGGCGAACGGGGTGGAGACGCCGAAGCCGAAGCCGAGGTTCGGACACGCCGCCGAGGCGAAGGTGGGAGACCTCACGCTGCTCGGCTGCTTTCACCCCTCCCAGCAGAACACGTTCACGGGCAAGCTCACCGAGCCGATGCTCGACGCGGTGTTCACCCGGGCCAAGGAACTGGCCGGGCGCGACTAGGGGCCGACCCGGCGTCAACGGGCCGGCTAGAGGCCGGCGGGCACGCGCTCGGGCCGGGCGAGGCCCTCGGCATGAGCCGCCTCCGCCACCGCGTCGGCGACGGCGTGGTGGACGGCCGGGTCGAGCGCGTCGGGGACGAGCTCGGACTCCTCCGTCAGCCCGGCGATCGCTCGCGCCGCGGCCAGCTTCATGCCGGTTGAGATCGCCTCCGCCCCGGATGCGAGGGCGCCCCGGAAGATGCCGGGGAAGCCGAGCACGTTGTTGACCAGCGAGCCGTCGGCGGCGAACGCCGCGCCGGCCGCCAGCGCCTCGTGCGGCGTGATCTCGGGGTCGGGGTTGGTGAGCGCGAGGATCACCTGCCCGGGGTGAACCATGTCCGGCTTGACGAGGCCGGGGACGCCGGTGGTGAGCACGACCACGTCGGCCCGGCTCATCACGTCCTCGAAGTCCGTGACCTCGATCCCGCGCTCCCGCGCTCGCTCATGCGCCGCCTCGTTCGGGTCGGAGGCGAGGACGGCGGCGGCGCCTGCCTGAACGGTCAGCGTCGCGATGCCCAGGCCGGCCGCGCCGAGCCCGATCTGCCCCACGGTTGCGGCCGTCAGATCGATCCCCGCCTGATCGCAGGCAACCAGGACGGCGGCGAGGGTGGAGACGGCGGTGCCGTGGACGTCGTCGTGCATCACCGGGGAGTCGAGCGCCTCGATCAGCCGTGACTCGATCTCGAAGCAATGGGGGGCGCTGATGTCCTCGAGGTGGATCCCGCCGAAGCCCGGCGCGATCCGCCTGACCGTCTCGACGAACTCGTCGGGGTCGGCGGTGTCGATCAGAAGGGGGACGGCCGAGATCCCGGCCATCTGTTTGTAGAAGAGCGCCTTGCCCTCCATCACCGGCATCGCGGCGCGGGGGCCGATGTCGCCGAGACCGAGGACGCGCGTGCCGTTGGTGCAGATCGCGACGGTGCGGCCGATCATGGTGAACCGGCTCGCCAGGGCCGGGTCCTCGGCGATCGCCATGCACACGCGGGCGACGCCCGGCGTGTACAGGTCGCGCATGTCCTGGAGGGACTTCATCTCCACGAGGCCCTCCACGGCGAGCTTGCCGCCCTCGTGGCGGCGGAGCGCCCGGTCGTAGTAGGAGATCATCCGCACGCCCTCGAGCTCCCCCAGCATCCCCGCCACGCGCTCGGCCTGGCCGTCGTCGGCGACCTCGATCGAGATCTCGCGGATCGATCGCTCCCGTCCGATCTGGATCGTGAGGATGTCCCCGATCACGCCGTTGGCCTCCGCGATCGCGGCGCAGACCTTCGCCAGCTGGCCGGAGACATGGGGCTGCTCGATCCGGTAGACGTAGTCGACGGGCATGGCCGCGCCTAGTATCCGCCATCCCCAGTGGTCCCCGTCAACATCCCCAACGCCCTCACCATGCTGCGGATCGTCACGGTGCCGGTGATCGTGGTCGCCCTGCTGGACGAGACGCCGAACGGCGACGTGATCGCGGCGGCGCTCTTCTCGCTGGCGGCGCTGACCGACGGGCTCGACGGCTACATCGCCCGGCGGCGCAGTCAGGTCACGACGTTCGGGAAGTTGATGGACCCGCTCGCGGACAAGCTGTTGGTCGTGGCTGCGCTAATCGCGCTGGTATCGCTCGACCGCCTCGCGGCCTGGGTGGCGATGGTGATCATCGCGCGCGAGCTGGCGGTGACGGGCCTGCGCTCGCTGGCCGCCGAGCGGGGGGTGGTGGTCTCGGCCAGCTGGATGGGCAAGGCGAAGACGGGCGCTGCAGGTCGCCGCGATCGTCGCGCTGATCGTGTGGGATCCGACGCCGGTCGCGGTCGATCTGCTCGTCTACCTGGCTGTCGCCGCGACTGTGATCAGCGGCGCGGACTACTTCATCCGCCTGCGATCGCTGATGGAGGAGACCGAGGGAGAAGCCGCGGTCAGTTAGAGGCGGAGGGCGCTTCGAGCCACTCCCGCGTCGTTACGTGGCGGGTCGAGTGCTCGCCGGAGTCGAGCTCGGCGAGGATCTCGGCCAGGTCGCCGGAGCGCTCCGCCACCACGGAGTGGCGGTGGATGGTCTCCAGGTTCTCCTGGCGGGCGAGCAGGAAGCTGCCGTCGCGCAGGGCGGGGAAGGCCTCGGCGACGCGCCGGACCATCTCCCGCACCACGTCCTCGACGAAGCGGGGCTGGAGGTGCGCCTTCTCGACGACCGCGGCCTCGTCGGAGCGCTTCATCAGCTCGTAGATCTCCGAGCTCATGGAGGACTCGACGATGTGGAGGAGGTCGCGGGCGTCGATCTCGACGTCGGAGTTCTCGGTCCGGCCGATGTGGAGCTGCCCGATCCCGCGCTGGTTGTGTGTGGCGACGGGGACGTGGCCGAAGATGCGCTCGACCTCGTCGTCGGTGAAGCCGTCGGCGAGGAGGCGCTCGCGGGCGCGGTCGGTGAGCAGGCCCTGGGCGCAGGGGCAGGCCGTCATGCCGTGGGCCTCGACGCCCGTGAGGGTGCGGGTGCCGCGCTCCGATGCGACCGCGGTGCCGAACAGCGTGTAGATCTCCTGCGTCGGCAGGTTCGAGGCGGGGGTGGGCACGATCTCGGGGTAGCGCGCGGCGATCGTGACCTCGGCGCGCAGGCCCTGCTGGCGCTCGCGGACGCGCTCGGCGATGTGAGCGGCGAGCTCCTCGGCGCGGAGCGTCTCCTCGAGGACGACGCCGTCGATCGCCTCGTTGACGACCTCCTCGAAGCGCGACATGTGGACGCCGGCCTGGTGTGGGTTGAGGTCGACGAAGCATTCGAGATCGGCGAAGAACAGCGATCCGTTGCCGTCGGTCGATCCGTTGACGCGGATCACCTTCTCGACGCCCTTGACGCCGACCCGTGTGAGGCTGACCTCGGTCGCGGGGCGGGAGGCCTGGACGTCTGCCGTGGGGAAGAAACCGGGCTCGCTCATCGTCCGGTGAGAGTACCGAGCGTGTGGTGGCAGCTTTGGCGTCCAGGCGACGTTGGTGCCTCGATGGGAGTGTGCGCTGCCGAATATTGGAATGACTGCGGTGTACGAAACGAACGGAACGAGCGGGACGTCTGTTACGAAGTGCAGCGAGGGTCCGTGCGTGTTCCGTATAGTTCGCGCCGCTCACGGGCCGGATGGAGGACGGCGGGCGAGTGGCTGAAAAGGGAGAAGCACTGCTGACCGAGGGGACCGAGCGGCCGCATGCCGCAGAAAACGGAGATGCCCCGCCAGGGGACATCGCCGCCGTGCTCGGAGACACCGACGAGCTCAAGTCGCTCATGGCGCAGGGTCAGGAGAAGGGCTACCTGACCTTCGAGCAGATCGCCTCCACGCTCGAGGAGGTGGAGGTCACCAAGGAGCAGGTGCAGGGGCTCCACGCGCATCTGGTCGAGCAGGGGATCGACGTCATCGGCGAGGACGGCCTGCCCGCCTACAAGGAGGCGAAGGGGGAGGGCCAGACGAAGAAGCCCGAGCTCGACCTCACCGTTGAGCCCAGCCTGGACTCGCTGCGCCTTTACCTGCGCTCGATCGGGAGGGTCGAGCTGCTGACCGCGGATCAGGAGATCGAGCTGGCGAAGCGGATCGAGCGCGGCGACATGAACGCGAAGCGGCACATGGTCGAGGCGAATTTGCGCCTGGTGGTGTCGATCGCGAAGGGGTATCTCGGGCGCGGACTGGGGTTCCTCGATCTCATTCAGGAGGGGTCGCTGGGGTTGATCAGGGCGGTCGAGAAGTTCGACTACCGGCGGGGCTACAAGTTCTCGACGTACGCGACGTGGTGGATTCGCCAGGCCGTGACGAGGGCGATCGCCGACAAGGCGCGAACGATTCGCATCCCGGTGCACATGGTGGAGAAGCTCAATCGGGTGACGCACGTCGAGCGCCAGCTGGTGCAGCGGCTGGGGCGCGAGCCCGAGCCGGCGGAGATCGCGGAGGAGTTGAAGCTGACGACGCAGGAGGTGCGCGACATCCTCCGGGTGGCGCAGATGCCGGTGTCGCTGGAGAAGCCGATCGGCGACGAGGAGGAGTCGGAGCTCGGCGACTTCGTGGCGGACGAGGCGGTGGAGGAACCGTTCGAGGCGGCGACGGAGAATCTTCAGCGCGAGGACATTCAGAAGGCGCTCAACGCGCTCCCGGAGCGCGAGCGGCAGGTGATCGAGCTGCGCTACGGGCTACGGGGGCACGAGCCGCTGACGCTCGAAGAGGTCGGAAAGGCGTTCGGCGTCACGCGCGAGCGCATCCGCCAGATCGAGAACAACACGCTTCGCAAGCTCAAGCAGCTGCCCGAGGCGCAGCGGCTTCGCAAGCTGAGCTGACGCCTGAAGCGCCCGTTTGCGGGCACGTTGATCGGGCACTTGATGGATGCGGGGACGCACCAATCAAGGAGATAACTATGCCTGAGAATTTCGATGACGCAAAGGGCCAGGTCAAGGAGAAGGCCGGCGAGCTGACGAACGACAAGGACCTCAAGAACGAGGGCAAGGTCGACCAGGCGACGGGCACCGTCAAGGACAAGGTGGGCGACGCCGGCGACAAGGTGAAGGACACGTTCACGCGCGACTAGCGCGGACGTCGCGGGGACGAAACGGGGACCGGGGAGGCACTTACCCCGGTCGACGAGGCGCTTAGCCATTCGCCCCGGCAAGTGCCCCGCGACCGCCGCGGCGCCGAGAGTCGGCGTCGCGGCTTTCGGGGTTCTAGGCCCCGCGCGATGGGGGTTTAGGCCAGGTCGTCGTCGACGAGCGCGGCGAGGTGCCGCACGCCGGGCGGCCGGATGTGGCCGCCGTGACCGGTCGGAATCGAGCGCAACACGATGTCCGACGCCTGAGCCTCCCAGCCGAGGTATTCGAAATCGGCCAGGCGATCGGGCTGCGTCTCGCAGCGATAGAGGTGAAAGGGAACGGTGGCGACCGGAGGGGACCAGCTGTCCGCCGCGATCAGGCAGGCCGCCCGCAGATGCCGGAAGCGAAGCTCGGGCGGCGGCCGCCAGCGCAGGCGCAGCAGTAGCGAGAGCGTGAGCCGGTAGTTCACCCACAGGTTGCGCAGCGGACCCCGGAGGCGGCGCAGCTCGGCGCGCGGGCTCCGCAGGAGCGCCCCGAAGGAAAAGCCGGGCGGGACGCGGAAGCGGCGGAGCGGCTCGGCCAGATGGTTGCGGCGCCGCGCGAAGGGGGCGGGCGTATCGAAGAGCCCGACGTAGGAGACCTCGGTGCCGCCCTCGAGCAGGTCGGCCGCGACCGCGTACGCGACCACGCCCCCGAACGAGGTGCCGGCGATCCGGTAGGGCGGCTCGACGCCCGAGTCGCGGATCGCTGCCGCGCAGTGGGCGGTGATCTCGTCCATCCGGGTCAGCGGCCGGCTGCTCCCGTCGGCTCCAGGAAGCTGGATCACGTTCACCGGCTGATCGGCGCCAAGCGCATCGGCGAAGTGGACGAGCGCCGTGGCCTCCGAGCCGGCTCCCGGGATCGCGAACAGCGGAGGGTGGCTGCCACCCGGGTTCAGCGCCAGCACCGGCATGGCGGCGAGGGAGGTCCCGGCGACGACCTCGTGCACGTGCGCTCCCAGGGCGCGCGGCGTGCGATGCCGCAGGAGGGTTGCAGGCTCCATCGAGCAGCCGTAGACCGCTTCGATCCCGGCGCACACCTCGGCGGCCGCCAGCGAGTCGCCCCCGAGGGCGAAGAAGTCCTCGTCGTGCCCGACCTGGTCGACCTCGAGCGCCCCCCTCCACAGGCGCAGCAGATGAGTGACCACCGGGTCGAGTCGTTCCGGGCCCGACCGGCCGGCGCTCTCGCCCTCGCGGGCCAAGCGCGTGAGGCGCACGCTGTCGACCTTCCCGGACGGGGTCAGCGGCAGCCGTCGCCGGACGCGAACGACGGCGGGGCGCGCCGTCTGCGGGAGGGTCGCTTCCAGGTGCCGAGTCAGCTCCGATGCCGAGAGGTCTCCCGGGCCCGTGGTCTCGACGGCGAAGAGCGCGATGGCCTCTGTCCCGGAGGCGGCCGTGAATGGCACGATCGCCACCTCGGCGACCTGTGGGTGCCGCAGGGCAGCGGCCTGGACCTCGACCGGGTCGACTCGATGTCCCCGGATCTTCAGCTGCCCGTCGTCGCGTCCCCGTACCTCCAGCGATCCGTCTCCTCGCAGGATGCCCCGGTCGCCGGTGCGCAGGATGCGACCGTCGCCGTTACCGGTGAAGTGGGTTCCGGCCGACTGGCTCTCCGGGCTGGCATAGCCGCCCGAGAGAAGCTGCCCGGCGAGCACGATCTGGCCTTCCTCGCCCGCCGGCAGGGGCTCTGAATCCGGGCCCTCGATTCGCAGCTCGATCCCGTCAAGCGCCCTCCCGGCGTCCGCCTCGAGGGCCTCGGGCGAGGCGAGTGGAACGACCTTCTGGGTCACCGCCCCGTTGGCCTCGGTAAGGCTGTACCCGCTCACGAGCAGGGTCTCGGCCGGGCAGATCCGGCGCGCGAGCTCGATGTCGCCGGCGAGCACGGGTTCGCCCCCGAGGCGGATCGTCCGGAAGCGGTTGCCGTCGAGCGCGCCGGCCGTCGCCAGGCGGCGGAAGAGCGTCGGCGTGGAATGCCACACGGTGATCTCGCCCTCGGCGACCTCGCTTGCGAGCGCAGCGGGCCCGAGGGTGGGAGCCGCGAGCAGGTGCACCTCAGCGCCGCTCAGCAGGCCGGCGAAGAGCCCCGAGGCCGAGGCGGCGACCCAGAGGGGGGAGATGAGCGAGAAGACGTCGGCGTTCGTCGCCCCGATCGCCGCCGCGTAGTCGCGGGCCCGGTGGATCGTCGCCTCGTGCAGGTAGCGCACGGCCTTTGGCGTGCCCGAGCTGCCGGAAGTCGAATAGAGCGCGCATTGCCCGCCCAAGCCCGCCGGGCCTCGCCGTGGCTCGCTCTGGGCTCCGGTTGAGCCGCGCGGCGCGGATGCGTCATGGCCGATCGCCCGCAGGCGGCTTCGCAGGGCGTCGGCGGAGGCCCAGATGTGCTCGGGATCGGCCGCGGCCACCAGCTCCTCGAGCCGTCGTCGCGGTTGCGCGGGGTCGAGGACGTAGTAGGGGCGACCCGACAGGAGGGCGGCCACCATGGCGATGACCGTGCCCGGGTCGTGGGGCAGAACCAGCGCCACCGGGCGCGGCGCGGTGCGCCTGCGCCGCTGGAAGCGTGGCTGCGAGCTCGCGTGCGGAGGAGAGAAGCTGCCCGTAGGTGAGGACCGCGCCGCGTGGTCCGCGCAGAGCCGGCCGGTCGGCCTGCTGCCTGGCGACCGTCTCCAGCTCGAGGCCGAGGTCGTGTGCGGTCTCGGTGATGCCCGCGGCGGGCTCAGCGGGCACTGACATCGAGGGCCAGCCGGCGAAGCGCCGGGTCGCTGTCGCTCACCGGGTACTCCTTCGTCTTCATCAGAAACTCGCTGAGATCGGTCCGGCAAGGAGTGGTCAGCGCGTACATCACCTGGTAGCGAGGCGGGTCGCAGTCGCGGCTGCCGTAGTGAAAGCAGCGGTTGGAGTCGATGAAGAGCACGGTGCCCTTGGGCCCGATGAGCGGGATCGCCTCGTCCGGGGAGACGTGCTCGTAGACGACGTCGTCGGTGAGGCGGTAGGGCTTGCCGCGCTTGCCGTAGTCGGTCGCCTTCGCCAGCCGGTCGGATGCGGAGGCGGACAGGAACGTGAAGGGGCCGCTCTCGGGGCCGGTGTCGCGGACAAGGACGATCACGTACATGAGCGGTTTGTCGTGGAGGTCGCGGTGGTAGAGCTGGCTGTCGCGGAACGGGCCGCCGGCGCCGGGGTCGAACTTCGAGCTCGACTCGGTGATCCGAACGCCGGGCGGCCGGGTTCGGGAGAGGGTGGGGCATTGGCGGAAGTGCGTACCGGTCACCTTCAGCACGGAGGGGGAGAGGACGAAGTCGAGGAAGGCGGGGTGGTCGACGAGGTCGTGGTCCTGGCGGAGGTCGGAGATGAAGGGCTTTCGCCGGTCCGGGTGGGGCTGATCGCCGCGCTCGGCGATGACCGCCTCCGAGGCCTCGATGAGCTCGCCCAGGTGCGGGAGCGCGTGTGAGGTGTCGAGCAGGTAGCCGTCGTTCAGCTCGCCGGGGTCGTGCTCCAGCGGGCCGGACTCGCCCAGCAGCTCGTCGAACGAGCTCTCGTAGAGGCGCCGGCGGTGTCGCTGGGCAGATCCGTGGCGAACGTGGTTGACGGCCTTGGAGAGGCGCGCGGTGTTGTCGATGCCGAGCCACTCGAAGTCGTCCTGGTCGATGCGTCGCGCCAGCTTCTTGGCGCGCTGTGAGAGGGCGCCCATCAGGCGATCGCCTGCCAGCGCGAGATCAGGCGGGCTCGCATGCGAGCTGGCGCACGTTCCCGAGACAAGCGCGCATCCACTCCGTCGTCCCCACGGACCTGAGTCCGGGCGCGTCGAGGTCCGCGGTGACGATCCCGGAGCGCCAGGTGGCGCGGACGGAACCGACCATTGCAGCGGCGACGTTGTCCCACCCGAAGTGCTCGCGGACGAGCATCGCGAGGCTCAGGATCTGGCCCGCGGGATTGACGCGGTCGGCGCCCTCGATGTCCTCGGCGCAGCCATGGTTGGTCTGGTAGATCGCGGCGCCGTCGCGCGAGTAGCTGGCGCCGTAGGTGTTGCCGCGGCTTCCCATGAGGTGCCCACCGACGTCGGAGAGGATGTCGCCGAAGCAGTTGGACGTGGCGATGATGTCGAACGACTCGGGCGAGCCGAGCAGCTTGTAGGCGGCGACGTCGATGTCGAGGAGATCGAGCTCGACGCCCCACTGATCTGCCGCCTCGCGAGCGGGCTCGGTCCAGGCGCGGTGGAGCTCCGGGAGGCCGGACTCCTTCGTCACGACCGTCAGGCGGCCCCGCCGCTCGCTCGCAAGGCGCGCTGCGAGCGAGGTGAGATCGGCGACGTTCGCGTGCTCGGTGGGGAAGGCGACGGTGGTGAGGTCCGCGTCGCTCTCGTTCGCGGACAGGTGCGATTGGTAGAGCCCGCCGAGGTTCTCGCGCACGACGATCACGTCGACTGGGTCCGGGGAGGGGCGCCAGCGCCCGCTCTCGGCCAGCTCCGCGAAGGAGTGGATGGGGTTCTGCTTCACGTAGAGCCCGAACTCGCGCCGGGCTTCGTAGACGAAGCGGTCGCCGCCCGCCCCGGCGAGGATCGCGCCCCCGCGGTCGAAGATGCCGCGGCAGAAGCGGACCACGTCGTCGGGCAGCGGGGACCCGGTGGCCTCGCGTGCCGCCTTGCCGATCGCCCCGCCGGTCTCGATCTCCACCTGTGCCTGGGGCGAGGCGGCCTCGAGCACCTCGAGCGCATGGCGGGTGAGCTCCGGCCCACAACCCTCGCCCGGAAGGACGCCGACCAGCGGCGTCGCACGGTCTCGTTTGGGCTCCGAGGACGGCATTGCGAGACAGGCCCCACTCCCAGCGGCCTGACCGGCGAGTCTACCGCCGGTGGCACGGACGCGCCCCGGCAAAGCGCCCCGCGACGCTCCGGGTCCTGGGGGTCAGCAGCTCTGCGGGGCCGGGTCCAGGCCCTCGTCGATGCGGGCCTTCTCCTTCGAGTTGTCGCCTGGCCCGCAGTTGATCTGCGTGTCTGCCTCGCCGTCCCTGGCGTTGATGACGTCGATGCCGCCGCGTCCGCGGATGGTGTCCGCGTTGCCGCCGCCGATCAGCAGGTTGGGCCCGTTGGAGCCGAGCAGCGTGTCGTCGCCCTCAGAGGCCTGGGCGTCCTCAAACGAGGAGAAGGTGTCGTTCAGGCCGCCCGTGGCCGTGCCCGCCTCGAGGTCGATGATCCCGGCGGAGCCGTTGTTGAAGCTGATGAAGTCGCGACCGGGCCCGCCCAGCGCGTTGTCGCTCGACGCTCCGGATCCGGGTGCGAAGTTGTCGTTGCCCGCGCCCAGACAGGCTCGGTCCGCGCCGCTGTTGCCGTTGACCTGGTCGTCGCCGCCGAGGGAGAGGATGATCTCGTCGGAGCCGTCGCCGGTCAGCTCGTCCGCGCGCTTCGTCCCGATCAGGGCGCTGTCGCCCGCGACGAATATGCCCTGGCAGGACGTGCGCTCGGTCGCCCCGGCGTCGCAGCCGTCGCCGACCGGCCTGGGAACCCCCCGCGCGTCCGCGCGAAGCGGCTTTGCCGGATGCCTTGCACCGCGCCGGCGGGATGCGGTCGAGGGCTGCGCTCGTGTTGTTGGTGAAGATGTGCGTAAGCGGCTGGGGGCCCGTCCCCACGAAGACGGTGTGGCCCACGGGGAGGGCGCCGTTGTGTGAGAGCGCGGTCACGAGGAAGTCGGAAGCGTGGGCGTCCGTCGGTGCGGATAGGGCGCACTCCGGATCGGCGACCTCCTCGACGTTGTAGCCCCTGGAGCCGACGCTGCCGGCGGTGTCGCAGTTGTCGCCCCCTTCATCGAGGATCGAGGCGCGTAGGGTCACCCTCGGGTCGGCCGCCGCGGGGGCGGAGATGCCGTCGCCGTCGGAGCCTCCGGTCCCGGCGATGTTCTCCTTGATCGTGGTGAAGTCGAGACGTGCGGACGGGTTGCCCGCCAGGCCCGAGGCGTCGAGGCGCAGGGCGCCGCCCTTTGCCCCGGCGGCGGGGGCGGAGTTGTCCGAGATGGTGGTGTTGATGGCGACGAGCCGTGCCTGCGTGACGATGCCGCCGCCGCGCTGGCTCGCGTTGCCGACCGCGAGGGAATTGTTGGTGACGCTCGTGCCCTTGAGCGTCAGCGTGGGCGGGTCGGGGTCGGTGTTGGATACGAAGATGCCGCCGCCCGCCGCCGTGTCGGAGGCGGCGTCCGCGGTGGCGGTGTTCCCGTCGATGCTGGTGCGGGCGATCGTCCCACCGGCTTCCAACAGGTAGACGCCGCCGGCGAAGGCGCTCCGGTGTCGCTGGATCCGTTCGCGTCGTTGTCGACGACGGCGCTGTTCTTGACGTTGAGCTTGCCGGGCGATTGGACGCTGATGCCGCCACCCCCTCCGGAGGCGTCGTTCTCAGTCACGGTGACGCGCTTCAGGGAGAGGTTGCCCGTCGAGTGGATGCCGCCGCCGACGGCTCGGTCGATGGCTGAGTTGCTGCCGATGGTCGTCTCGGAGATGGTGAGCTTCGAAGTTGAGTAGATACCGCCGCCCAGCGCTGCGTTGCCGGCGCCGGGATTGGCGGTGTTGCCGGCGATCGAGGACTGCGAGACGGGGATTGGGGGGATGGGGTCGCCGCGCAGGATGGTGGGCGCGTCGGTCCAGATGCCGCCGCCCGCGACGTCGTCGGTTGCGGACGCGACGGAGTTGGCGTTGACGGCGAAGCGGTGGTCGAGTGTGAGCTTCTTGCACCCCTCGCATGCGATCCCGCCGCCACGGAGCTGCGCGGTGCTGTTGATGACCTCCGCGTTCAAGAGGAGAAGCTTCGCGTTGTCGGTGGCGAGTATCCCGCCCCCGGATTCGACAAGGCCGCCGCTCTCGAGCGTCACCTGCTGGAGGGTGACGTTGCCGCCTTCGATCTCCAGCAGTCGGGCGGAGGCTGCGTTCTGCCTGATGTTGGTGAGCGTGAAGTCGCCGGTGCCACGGATGCGGAGCGGCCCGCCGGGGCCCGCGTCGAGGTCGCCGCCGGCGTTGGGGGTGGCGCTCTCGGCGATCGAGAGGACGGCGTCGCCGATGAGCTTGACGGTGTCGCGCTTCGTCGCCGACCCCTTCGGGCAGCCGCCGAAAGCATGGTTCGTACGCGCGGCCTGGACGGCCTCGCGCAGCGCGCACATATCGGGGAAGGCCCCGAACTCGTCGCCGTCCGTCTCGACCTCGATGGTCGCCGCGGGCGCAGGCGAAGCAGCGATAGCCCGCCAGGATGCAGACTCCAGCCAGTCCCCAAAGCCGCCTCATGCCTACATCCTCACGCGGAAGCGCGCGCGAGTCAAGGGGTTCAGCCCCCGATCTGGCTGTGCCTCAGTCCTCGCGGGCGTAGGGGTTGTACGAGGGGTCGTCGGTCGCCTCCCGGGCGACGACGTCGGGCCCCGCCGCGGGCTGCTCGGACGCCGGGATGGTCTGGGTGCCGACGCCGGCACCTCCGAGGTGGCCCGCGTTGAACGCCCAGGCGAGGACGAAGTCGATCAGGCCGACGAGCGCGATCAGGAACCAGATGGGGTCGACGGCGAGCCCGACGATGATCCCGGCGGCGACGAACAGGAACCCACTCGCGACGAGGCTCCGGACGAGGACGCTGCGGGACTCCTGGGCGGGGTCGGGGCTCATGGGGTGACGTTACCCGGCGACGGGCGTCGATGCGCGTCATCCTGATCGAGCCATCGTGCATGGCCTCGACGCGCAGCGATCTCCGACGTCCAGCCCGTCCGCTTCGAATGGGCCTGTCGGCACGGTGGGCTGATGTTTGCCGCAATCTGCGTTGTGCGACCGCACCGTTCGCTGGTGTGCTCTCGGAGCGGTGATGGGGGAGGTAGATTCGAACTCACTAGCGCTAAGGCACGGAAATTTACAGTGTGCTCCCTCTGCCAGCTCCGACACTCCCCCGGCGCGAGGAGTCTAGCTCAGGGTGCGGCATCGCCCGTAGACGAGGTCCGTGATTTCGGGCCCGGCTCGATCTCGTACTCCGAGTACTTCGTGCCCCCGAGGCTGATCGCGCGCGGCCTTCGACCTCAGACGGGACGGAACAACCATCTGCGTCCGTCCCCGGCCAGGACGAAGAGAGCATCACATCTGTGGGATCGAACACTTGGTAATTCCGGTTCCAGCTCTGGTTACCCCCGTTGGTCGCCATCATGGAGTGAAGTCGGGTCCCTGCTGGGCCGTGGTTGTCTTGACCTGGACTCGGAGGACCCGCCCGCCGAAGTCGGCGACCAGGTCATAGTCCGGGCTGAAGCCGAGGGGATCGAGACCATCGCCCCCTGGCGTGTCAGCCATTCGATCGCTGACGCCTCACCCAGGTCGCCCTGCTGGCGGCGGTTGATGAGTCGGTCCATGCTTCGACCGTTGCAGCCGGCCCGGCGTGAAAGGGCCGAATCGGGCCGATTCAGGTCATCCGTTGCAGACTCGGCACGCTCTTGGCACGGAGTCGTGGCGAAGTCAGCTTGTCGCCCCCGCGGAGACCTCATCCTCGGCCGCGCCGGAGCGTGGGCTGCCC
>CAVSOA010000012.1:0-6266 GCA_963729505.1 uncultured Solirubrobacterales bacterium | reverse complement strand
GCGTCTTCGCGATGATGTTGCGCTGGATCTCGGAGGTGCCGCCGTAGATGGTGGAGACGAGGGTCTGGCGGACGAGGCGCTCCATGTCGTACTCCGAGGAGTAGCCGTAGCCGCCCATCATCTGCATCCCGCCGAGGGCGGCGCGCTGGGCGGCCTCGGTGACGAAGAGCTTCACCATCGAGGCCTCGCGGGGAAGCATCTTGTTCGGGGTCGGCGTCGACCTGGCGGGCGACCGAGTAGGTCATGAGGCGGGCGGCCTCGAGCTCGGTGGCGATGTCGGCGAGGCGGTGCTGGAGGGCCTGGAAGGAGCCGATCGGCTTGCCGAACTGCTTTCGCTCCTTGGCGTAGGCGAGGGCGTCGTCGAAGGCCCTCTCCCCCAGGCCGAGCATCGTCGCGGCGAGGATGAGGCGCTCGACGTTGAGGCCGGCCATGAGCTGGGTCCAGCCCTGGTCCTGCTCGCCGAGCAGCGCGTCCGCTGGGACCTCGCAGTCGGTGAGGTAGACGTAGTTGGTCTCGCGGCCGCCGAGGGTGTCGATCGGCTTCAGCTCCATCCCGGGGTTGTCGGCCTCGACGAAGAGCATCGAGAGGCCGTCGTGCTTGCTCTCGCCCTTGGTGGTGCGGCAGACGATGAGGACGTGGTCGGAGATGTGGGCGTTCGAGCAGAAGACCTTCTGGCCGTTCAGCACGTAGCCGCCGTTCGAGCGCTCGGCGGAGGTGGTGAGCGAGCCGACGTCGGAGCCGGCCTCGGGCTCGGTCATCGCGATCGCCTCGACCGATCCCGAGGCGATGCCGCCGAGGATCTTTCGCTTCTGCTCGTCGGAGCCGAAGTCGCTGGACGGCGCCGGCGACGATCAGCGTGGTCGCGTAGCCGTTGATCGGGGCGAGCCCGCGCGAGGTCTCCTCCATGAAGATGCAGGCGTCGACCATCCCGCCGCCGGAGCCGCCGAGCTCCTCGTCGATCGTGACGCCGAGCCAGCCGAGCTCGGCGAGCTTCGAGTAGATCTCGGCCGAGTGGAGCTCGGTGTAGCCGTTGGTGAGGCGCTCGCGCTGCTCGGGCGTGCCGCACTCGCGGCGGCAGAAGTCGCGGATCGCCTCGGCGAAGTCGCGCTGCTCGTCGGTGAAGTCGAGGTCCACGGCTTCGGCAGTCTGCCGCGACTGCCGAGCGCCCTAGCTCGTCTCGAGCTCGAGCTGATCTCGTCGATCAGCTCGGAGATCGACTCGGCGGAGACGTCGAGGAACTGGTTCATCGCGATGACGGCGACCAGGATCACCGCGGCGAGCACGCAGCCGACGATGCTGAAGGTGCGGCCGAAGGAGGCGACGCTGCCGAAGCGGTGCGGTCTCGCCGCGCTGGACCTTGTTGCGCCCGATCGTGCCCAGCGCGATGCCGGCCACGGAGATCGGCAGCGCGGCGTAGAAGCCGGAGCCCGAGGAGAGGATCAGGAGGGCGATGGAGAGCGGCCCGAGGATGAGCGAGAGCCAGGCGCGGGATGTTCCAGTCGTTGACGGCGTCGCCCTGGAGCGCCGGATCGGCTTGCGAGGCCGGTTCGCGCCGCGGCGCCGCCGGCGGGGCCTTCTGGCGGACCGGACGGGCCTTGCGGCTGCTCGGGCATCGGGATCGGGTCCCAGGGCCGGGAGTCGCGAGCGGCTCGGAGGCCGGATCGACGGGGGCGGCGCGGGGCGGCCGGCGGCGGGGCGTGGGCTCGGCGGCGGCGGCTCGGGCGGAGGCGTGGGTTCGGCCTGGGGTGCCTCCGGCAGCGGCGCAGTCGGCGGGGGGTCTGCGGCTGCCGCGGCTCCGGCGCCGGCCGCGGCCGCGGCTGCTCCGGCGGCTGCCGCCCGGGGCCCGGATGGGCCTCGGTAGCGTCCGGGTCCGGCTGGGCTCCATCACCTGGGTCTCCTCGGTGCCGCTGGCGAAGGCGAGGATGGCGTTCCCGAGCTGGATCTCGTCGCCGTCGCGCAGGCGGCGCGGGTCCTCGACGCGCTGTGTGTTCACGAACGTCCCGTTGGAGGAGCCGAGGTCCTCGATCACGGCGCTCACGCCCTCTGGGGTGATCCGCGCGTGGCTTCGCGAGATGCCGGTGTCTCCGAGCGTCAGGTCGGCGTCGTCGCCGCGGCCGATCGTCATCGCGCCGGCGAGCGGGATCTCCCGCCCGGCGTCCTCCCCTTCACGAATGACCAGCATCGATTGGGCCACTGCGGCGAGTCTATTTCCGATTCCGATCGGGTGCCTGCCAAGCCCGGAACGAGACTCGAACTCGTGACCCCCTCCTTACCATGGAGGTGCTCTACCAACTGAGCTATCCGGGCGCGCGCGATCACTGTAGCGGCGCGCCCAACCTCAAGCATGGGCGCCGCCGAGCCGATCAAACAGGTGCGTCCGGAGGCGAGGACATGGCATGGAAGCCGGAGCGCAACAACAGTCGATCGACGCGCTGATCAGCAGTGTTCAGCGACTTTCCCTGGCCGAGACGCTGGGCGACATCCAGGAGATCGTCCGCACGGCCGCGCGTGAGCTGACCGGAGCCGACGGCGCGACGTTCGTCCTGCGCGAGCGAGAGTTCTGTTACTACGCCGACGAGGACGCGATCCAGCCGCTATGGAAGGGACAGCGCTTCCCGATCGAGGAGTGCATCTCCGGCTGGGTGATGCTCAACCGCACCCCCGCGGTGATCGAGGACATCTACATCGACGAGCGGATCCGTCACGAGATCTACCGGCCCACGTTCATCAAGAGCCTGGCGATGGTTCCGATCCGCAGCCTCGACCCAATCGGGGCGATCGGCAACTACTGGGCGCGAAAGCACTGGGCCTCGAGCCAAGACGTGAGCCTGCTCCAGTCGCTGGCCGACGCCACAGCGGTCGCGGTGGAGAACGTCTCGCTCGCCGTGGGCTCGACCGTCGACTCGCTGACGGGCGTCTGGACGCGCCGCGCGTTCTTCGACGAGGCGGGCCGGCGCTTCGGCGACGCGCGCGCGGAGGGTCGCCAATGCACGGTGGGGTTCGCGGACATCGACGGACTGCAAGAGCACCAACGACCGCCTCGGCCACGACGTCGGCTCAGCCCTGATTCGCGACGCCGCCGGGCTGCTGAGCGAAGCGATGGGCGCCGACGCTGTGATCGGGCGCCTTGGGGGGGACGAGTTCGCCGTCTACATCGACGAGGCGGTCGAGCCGGAGGAGTTGCGCGCCCGCCTCACGGCCGCGTGCGACCAGGCGAACGCGGCCCGCTCCGACGCTTGCCGCCGGTCTCGATCTCCTTCGGTGCGGTCACGGCGTGGGCGGAGGCGGTGAGCACGCTGGATCGCGTGATCGCGGCCGCGGACCAGCGCATGTACCGCGACAAGCGCAACCGCACCCAGCATCGCTCGAGCGACGGGGCCGTGCGCGGAACGCCGCGCGATCAGGCCTGACTCTGCCGAGCTCCTTCAGCCGCCGAAAGGCCCTCGCGCATCGCGGCGGCGATGCCGTCCATCGCCTCCCGGGCTCGCCCGCCGAGGCCGACCGCGTTGATGAACCCGTGGACGAGGTCGGACTCGCAGCGGAGGACGGTGGGCACGCCCGCCTCCTGCAGACGCTCGGCGTAGGCGTCACCCTCGTCGCGCAGCGGGTCGAAGCCGCAGGTGAGGACGAAGGCCGGCGCGAGGCCGGCGAGGTCTGCCGCCAGCAGCGGGGAGGCGCGCGGGTCCGAGCGCTGCTCGACGCTCGAGAAGTAGTTCTCGCGGAACCAGTCCATCTCCTCGCGGGTGAGGAAGAAGCCCTCGCCGAAGAGGTCGTAGGAGGGGTGATCCTTCGAGTAGTCGGTGACCGGATAGATGAGTGCCTGGTGCGCGGGGCCGTCTCCCTCGGCCGCGGCGAGCTGGGCGACGGCGGCGGCGAGGTTGCCGCCGGCGCTGTCGCCGGCGACCGAGACGCGGGCGGGGTCGGCGCCGAGCTCACCGGCCTGCTCCTGCGCCCAGCGGAAGGCGGCGAGGGCGTCGTCGACGGCGGCCGGGAAGCGGTGCTCGGGGCCCATCCGGTAGTCGACGGCGAGGAGGAGCGCGGGGATCTGGCTCGCGAGGTGGCGGCAGGGCTGGTCGTGGGTGTCGAGGTCGCCGATCACGTGGCCGCCGCCGTGGTAGTAGACGACGAGCGGGCGCTCTCCGCGCGCCGGCCGGGCGGTAGAGGCGCACCGGGATCTCCCCGGCCGGGTCCGGGGATGGTGCGATCGGAGACCTCGGCGACCTCGATCTCGCGCCCGCGGAAGACGCGGGCCTCGTCGCGGCGGCGCTCGCGGGCCGCGGCGACGGGGATGATCTCCGCACCGCCCACCAGGCCTTCGAGGCGCAGTGCGATCTGCACCTGGGGGGAGAGCGTCTGGCCGTCGATTCGGATCGGCCTGCCGGCGAGCAGCGCGCGTTGCCGGGTCGGGCAGGGCGGCCAGTCCTCGCGCGAGGAGGGCCACGGCCCGCTCGCGGATCGGGCTCACGCCGTTGTGCGCGTGGCCTCGGCCACAGCGCCGGCGAAGTGCTCGACGTCCTCGGCGGTCGTGTCCCAGGCGCACATCCAGCGCACCACGTTCTCGGCCTCGTCCCAGATGTAGAAGGGGTGCTCGGCCTCGAGGTTCGCGAGCAGGTCGTCGATCGCCTCGCGCGGGAGGCGGGCGAAGACGGCGTTCGCCTCCACCGGATAGACGATCTCGACGGCGGGGATGTCCGTGACGGCAGTGGCGAGCGAGCGGCCATCTCGTTCGCGTGGGCGGCGTTTCGCAGCCAGAGGCCGTCGGCGAGGAGCGCGGTGAGCTGCGCGGAGATGAAGCGCATCTTCGAGGCGAGCTGGCCGAGCTGCTTGCGGGTGAAGAGGAAGTCGGGGGCGAGCTCGGGGTTGAGGATCACGACCGCGTCGCCGACGAGGCGCGCCGTTCTTGGTCGCGCCGAAGGAGACGATGTCGACGCCGGCGTCGGTGGTGAGCTCGCGGAGGCTGACGCCGAGCGCCGCGGCGGCGTTGGCGAGGCGGGCGCCGTCGATGTGCAGGTGCATGCCGAGCTGGTGGGCGGCGTCGGCGATCGCCCGCGTCTCCTCGAGCGAGTAGACGGTGCCGAGCTCGGTCGCCTGGGTGATGGAGACGACGCGCGGCTGCACGTGGTGCTCGTCGCCGCGCTTGGGCTCCCAGCGGGCGATGTCATCGGCGGTGAGCTTGCCGTCGGTGTGCTCGACGAGGAGGAGCTTGGTCTGCGCGAGGCGCTCGGGAGCGCCGCATTCGTCGACGTGCATGTGGGCGACGTCGGTGCAGATCGCGGCCTCGTACGGGGCGGTGAGGGCGTCCATGGAGGCGACGTTCGCGCCGGTGCCGTTGAAGACGGGGAAGGCGCGGGCGTCGGCGCCGAAGTGCTCGCGGAAGGCGGCCTCGGCGCCCTCGGTCCACTCGTCGTGGCCGTAGGAGCCGGAGTGGCCGGCGTTGGCGGTCGCGATCGCCTCCAGCAGCTCCGGGTGGACGCCCGCGTGGTTGTCGGAGGCGAAATCCGTCACGGGCTCAGGGGTGGAGCGCCAGGCGCTTGCCGTTCATCTTCGCCGCGCGGTCGGAGAGGGTGAACGCGATCGCGTCGGCGATGTCCTCGGTCGAGGTGAAGGTCTTGTACGGCTTGTCGGGGTTGTCGGCGCGCATCTGCGGGGTGAGGATGGCGTTGATGACGATGACGTTCGCGGTGGCGGCGGACTCGGCCTTGCGGAATTGAGTCGGCGAGGGCGAGGGTCCAGGTCTCCGCGGCGGCCTTGGTGGCGGCGTAGGAGGCGTTGGTGCCGTCGGGCGCCTGGGCCTGGGCGGAGGAGACGAGGACGAAGCGCCCGTGCGGGGATTCGGCGAGGGCGTCGTAGAAGGCGCGGGTGGCGTGCTGCACGGTTTCGACGAGGAGCTTGTGGAGCCATTCGTAGTCGGCGAGCGGGGTGCTCGCGATGGGATCGCCGCCCTTCCAGCCGCCGACCAGGTGGACGAGGGCGTCGGTGCCGCCGAAGCGCTCCTCGAGGTGGTCGCACCAGTGGCGCGTGGAGTCGGCGTCGAGGAGGTCGACGGTGCGGAAGTCGATGCGCTCCTGCGGCAGGTCGAGCTCGTTCGCCAGCTCCTCCAGGCGCCCGACGTCGATGTCGGTGAGGGCGAGGGTGGCGCCCTCGGCGGCGAGGCGCTTGGCGACGTCGGGGCCGAGGCCGCCGCCGGCGCCGGCGATCGCGACTGTGCGGCCTTCGAGGGTGGAGCTCACGCCGCGGAAGCTACAGGCGCGGCGGTGCCGTTGCGG
>CAVSOA010000011.1:0-44814 GCA_963729505.1 uncultured Solirubrobacterales bacterium | reverse complement strand
GGTGAGGCTTCGGACCCGGAGTAACCGCCCCCGGCGCAACGGGTAGTCCTACGTGGAAGCCGGCAAGGCCGGCCCCCGTTGCCATGGCCGACATCAAGCCGCAGGTCTACAAGGATCCCCGCCCGGCGGAGTACTTCACGCGCTTCCACGAGCACGTCCGCGCGCACCCTCCCGGTTGGATCTACGAGCTGGTCCGCCTGATCACGACCTGGATCGCGATCCTTCATCTACCGCGAGCGGGCGATCAATACCCAGAACCTGCCCGCCGACGGCCCCGTGATCGTCGCGCCGAACCACTTCTCGAACATGGACCACTTCTTCGCCGGCGCCTACTGCGCCGGAAGATGCAGTTCATGGCGAAGTCGCAGCTCTTCGGCAATCCGATCCTCAACTACATCTTCCGCATCGGCGGAGTCTTCCCGATGCGCCGCGGCCATCGCGACGAGGAGGCGTTCATGACCGCGCCACGCGATCCTCGCCCGCGGCAACTGCGTGCTCATGTACTGCGAGGGTGGCCGCTCGCGCACCGGGGAGCTCGGCGAGGCCAAGCCCGGAGTCGGCCGGCTCGCGCTCGAGACCGGAGTCCCGGTGGTCCCGGTGGCCATCCACGGCTCGCTCGGGGTGCGCAAGTGGCGCAAGCTCCGCTTCCCGAAGGTCACGGTGCAATACGGCGAGCCGATCACCTTCCCGGCCGTCGCCGACCCCGACGCAGGAGCAGCAGCTCGAGGCCGCAGAGACGCGTCTTCGAGACGGTCAAGGAGATGTATGCGGCGCTTGATGAGCAGGGCCGCAGCGGCGTGCTCAAGTCGCTGAAGAGTCCCCGACTCCCCATTCGGGGCTCGAGCGAGGGCGTTTAGGACTCGGCCCGGCCGGAAAGGTGGTTGATATGTCCACCGCCGCGTCATCGCAATCGTCGCCGCGGCAATCGTCCTCTCGTTCTGCTCGCCGCCGCAGCCCGTCGGCTCTCCGAGGCCCGCGCCGCGGCCCGCGAGCGCGACGCGAGCGAGGCCGCCGGCCACCGCCAGCAGGCCGAGGCCCACGTCGCCAAGGCGCGCGAGCTTGGCGGCGAGCTGGATCGCCACCGTACGCAGGCCGAGGCGCAGCACGCCGAGGCCGAGCGTCACCGCGCCGAGGCGGCCCGCCAGGAGAAGCTGGCCAGCACGCACGAGGAGGCAGCGGCCGAGGCAGCCGAGCAGGCGCGCGAGGTGGAGGAGCGGATCCCGCGCGAGGGTCAGCGGCGCCGCCCGCCATGACGAGCGCGCGGCCGAACTCGAGAGAGCAGGCTCTAGGCGCTACTCGTAGCGCTTCTCGAGCCGCTGCCAGAGCTCGGGGTCGTGGCTGGGGATGATCACCGCCTGCGGGTACTGGCGGCGAAACAGCCTCAGCTCCTGGAGCGAGCGGTTGAAGGTGTGCGGGTCGAACGGCTTCGCGCGGCCCCGGGGCGGTGTCGAGCTGGGAGAGCGTGTAGACGACGTCGCCGGCGATCACCAGGTCGCGGTCGCGCAGGCGGCAGATCACCGACTGGTGGCCCGCCGAGTGGCCCGGCGTGTAGGCGAGGCGTACGCTGCCGTCGCCGAAGAGGTCGAAGGTGCGCCCGAAGGTCGAGTAGGACGTGATGCCCTCGGTGAACGACGACCGTCCGGTAGTCGAAGGCGTAGTCGTACTGGCGGGGCACGTAGCCCCGCAGGAGCGGGCGGCTGCCCGTCGTCGCGTCGTCCCACTCGGCCGCGCGTCAGCACGAACGTGGCCCCCGGGAAGTCGGCCATGCCCGAGGCGTGGTCGAGGTGCAGGTGGGTCATCACCACCAGGCGGATCTCGCGCGCATCGATGCCGCGCTCGCGAAGCTGCGAGGGCAGGTCCTGGCCGGCCTCCAGGTGCGGCTTCGCATACCACGCGAACGTCCGGCCCATGGTTCTCCGCCGGCTTTGCCGCCACCGAGCCGTGCAGCCCGGTGTCGACCAGGAACGGCCCGACCGTGGGGTGGCGGATCAAGAACGCCGTGCACGGCACCGTCCACCAGCGCGAGCGCGGGGTGAGAGGCCCATCGCCCGCAGCCGACTCGAACGGCCCCCCGGGCCGCTGGAAGTAGCCGCCGGGCTGGGTGACCTCGCCGACCTCGATCGGCTCGACGGCGACGGTCGCGCCCTCGCTTCCGCGCGGCAGAGCGGCCCGTCCAGGGGCTTCGGCTCGACGTGGACCTTCATGGGGCGGCCCAGGGTAGCGGCGGGATTGGCGGTGCCCCGAGCGCCGCTTCGGAGGCGAATGACGGCCTTGCCGGGGGTAAGCTGCCGCGCGTGGCCGAGCCGTCGCGCATCTTCCGGGAGGGCCTGCTCGACGGCCAGGTCTGCGTCGGTCTCGGGGGCCGGGACCGGCCTGGGCAAGGCGACGCGCGCTGGAGCTGGCGCGGCTGGGCGCCGCCGTCGCCATCTGCGGCCGCCGCGAGGAGCCGCTGCGCGAGACGGTCGCCGGCGATCGAGGCGGCGGGGGCACCGCGTCGCTGGAGGCGCTGGACATCCGCGACGAGGAGGCCGTCGACGCCTTCATCGACGGCGTGCTCGAGCGCCATGGCCGCATCGACACGCTCGTCAACAACGCCGGCGGCCAGTTCCTGAGCCCGGCCGAGGCGATCACCCCCAAGGGCTTTCGCACCGTGATCGAGCTGAACGTGGTCGGCACCTGGCTGATGACCCACGCGGCGGCGACCAAGGCGTTCATCCCGCAGGGCGGCGGCAAGGTGCTGAGCGTCACGCTCTCGCCGCACAACGGGATGCCCGGGCATGGTCCACTCGGGCGCCGGCGCGAGCCGCGGTCGAGAACATGATGCAGACGCTCTCGGTCGAGTGGGCCCGCTTCGGGATCCGGCTCATGGCGCTCGCCGCCGGCCAGTTCGGCACCGAGACGATGCGCACCAAGTACCCGAAGGAGGTGGTCGAGGGGGTCCCGCGCACGGTCCCGCTCCAGCGCCTCGGCACCGAGGAGGAGTGGGCGTGGCTGGTCGCCTACCTGGCCTCGCGAGGCCGGCGACTTCTACTCCGGGTGCGTGATCACGATGGACGGCGCCCGCGACAACTGGTTCGGCGCCTGGCCGCCGACCGCCGTCGCCGGCGAGGCGGGCGAGCCGCCGGCCGGAGGAGCGCGAGCCCGAAGGCCTAGGCCCTGACCGGTCCGGTCGAGCGCCGGCGGCGACGAGCTCGCCGAGCGCCGGTAGCCCTCGATCGACGGATGGTCGCCGTCGTCGGTTAAGCTCCGGCGCGCATCGTGCCCGGCTCCTCGGGGTCCTCGAGCGTGTCGTGGAACGCGATGCACCGGGACGTCCTCCTCGCGTCCGATCCGCTGCGATCAAGCGAGTTCAGCTCGCTCGATCGGCGCGGTCGGCCGCGGATGGCCGTTGTTCCAGGGCAGGACGTCGACCAGGTACGTCTCGAGGCCCAGCTCCTTGCCCTCGCCGGACCATCGCTCCGCAGATCCTCGGCGGCGTCCTCGACCGGCCGGCCCTGGGCGATGTCGTTGATCCCGCCCTGGACGATCAGCGCGTCGGCGCCCTCGCGCGCACTCGTCGAGCCGCGCGCGCGATCTCGTCGGTGCGCTCGCCGAAGACCCCGCAGTTGCGGAACTCGAGCTCTCGGCGCTCACCTCGGTCGCCCAGTACTCGTACTGGCTGCGCTCGTCCGGCGTGCGCGATCTGCGCCCGCACCGCCGGGTCGGGATCCCACAGTGGCGACCCCGCGGTGATCGAGTCGCCGAGCGCCGCGACCGATCACGCTCGCTCCCCGTCGGGCTCGCGCGCCCGGGCGCATCGGTGGCGCCTTCGTCCTCGCCGCCGCAGCCCGCGAGGGCGCGACCGCGAGGAGCCCAGCGCAAGCCAGGCGACCTCATGTGGTCATGCCGCCGAACTGTCCACCCGTGACGTTCAGCACCTGGCCATGGACGTAGTTGGAGAGCTCCGAGCAGAGGAAGAGGACCGGCTTCGCCGCCTCCTCGGGCTGGGCGGGGCGGCCGAGCGGGATGATCATCGAGGCCATCGCGCGCATCTGCTCGGGGATGCCCAGCTCGACCTCCTCGCCGTCGGGCATCTCGATCTTCTCGCCCTTCTCCTTCGCCTGGGTCAGCCGGGTCTCGATGAACCCGAACGCGACCGCGTTGCAGTTGATCTTGAACTGGCCCCACTCCTTGGCGAGGGTCTTGGTGAAGCCGACGACGCCCGCCTTCGCGGCCGAGTAGTTGACCTGGCCGGCGTTGCCCATCGTGCCCGAGATCGAGGAGACGTTGACGATCTTGCGGAAGACCTCCTTGCCCTCGCCCATCTCGGCCTTGGCCGCCTCGCGCCAGCTCGGGGCGATCGCGCGGATCACGCGGAAGGGCACGATGGTGTGGATGTCGAGCATCGCCTGGAACTGCTCGTCGGTCATCTTGTGGACGACGCCGTCCCAGGTGTAGCCGGCGTTGTTGACGACGATGTCGACGCTGCCGAACTCGTCGAGCGCCTTCTTGCACCAGCTCGTCGGGCACGCCCGGCTTGGTCAGGTCGCCGGAGAAGACGGCGGTCTCGCCGTCGATCTCCGAGGCCGCCTGCTCGGCGACGTCGCCGTCGATGTCGTTGATCAGCACCTGGGCGCCCTCGCTGCACGAAGAGCTCGGCCGTCGCCCGGCCGATCCCGCGCGCCGATCCGGTGATGATCGCGCTCTTGCCGTCAAGCAGTCCCATGCTGAAGTCGTGTCCTCCTTAGTCGTCGAAAAGCGGTGCGGAACCGTAAAGGAATACCGAACAGGCGTCCGGTAAGTGAGCGGAACGGCGACGGTTGTCGGTTTGCATTTGCGGTGCCTGGGTACCGATCGCGCGGCATTCGAATCCAACAGTTGATCGGGGGATCACTTCGATGAACCGGACCATCCGCGGCGTGCTCGCCGCAGTCGCCGCCGTCGCCGCCATGTGCGCTCGCGCCGTCAGCCGCCACCGCCGACCACAACGCCGACCCGATCCACCCGGGCGTGCAGACGGTCACCGCCGGCGGCCAGTGCACGTCCAACTTCGTCTTCCGCGACGGCGGCGGCACGTACCTCGGGCCAGGCGGCCCACTGCGCCGGCACCGGAGCGGCGACCGAGACCGACGGGTGCGACAGCGGCTCGCAGCCGCTCGGCACCCAGGTCGAGATCGACGGCGCGACGCGGCCGGGGACCCTCGTCTACAGCTCCTGGATCGCCATGCAGGACGCCGGGCGAGACCAACGCCGACGCCTGCGCCTACAACGACTTCGCGCTGGTGAAGGTCGACCCGGCCGACGTCGGCGAACGTGAACCCGACCGTCCCGGGCTTCGGCGGCCCGACCGGCCTCGGCCCGTCGTAGCGCGATGCTCGGCGACACGGTCTACACCTACGGCAACTCCTCGCTGCGCGGCGGCGTCGCCCAGCTTCGCCCGAAGCAGGGCATCGTCGTCCAGAGCGAGGGCAACGGCTGGAGCCGCACCGTCTACACGGTCACCCCGGGCATCCCTGGCGACTCGGGCAGCGGCTTCCTCAGCGGATCCGGCCAGGCGATCGGGACGCTGTCCACGCTCCAGGTCGCGCCGGTCGCCGGGTCCAACGGCGTCGGCGACCTCGCGCAAGGAGCTGGCCTACGCCCGCTCCCACGGGTTCGGCGGGCTCCAGCTGGTGCAACGGCACCCGCCCGTTCAGCCCGGACCTCGGTCCAGGCGATCCTGGGCGACTGAGGCGTTGCCGGGCTGGCGCGCTGGCGCCCTACAGCCCCAGCTGCTTGCCGAGGATCTCCTTCATGACCTCGTCGGTGCCGCCGCCGATCGGGCCCAGGCGGGCGTCGCGGACCGCGCGCTCGATCCCGTACTCCCGCATGTAGCCGTAGCCGCCGTGGATCTGCAGGCACTCGTCGGCGACCTCGAGCAGGGCGCGCTGGGTCAGCAGCTTCGCCATCGCGACCTCGCGGATCACGTCCTCGCCCGCGACGTAGTCCCGTAGCGCCGAGTAGGTGAGCGCGCGGCACGCCTCCATGCGCGTCGCCATCTGCGGCGACCTTGTGGCGGATCACCTGGAAGTGGCCGATCGGCCGCCCGAACGCCTGGCGCTCGAGCGCGTAGGCGACGGTCACGTCCAGCAGTCGCTTCATGCCGCCCACCGCGCCCAGCGACATCAACAGCCGCTCCCAGGCGAAGTTGGCCATGATCAGGTAGAAGCCGCGGTTCTCCTCGCCGAGCAGGTTCTCGTCGGGCACCTCGACGTCGGTGAAGGCCAGCTCGCCGGTGTCGGAGGAGTGCCAGCCCATCTTCTCCAGCTTCGAGACGACCTCGTAGCCGGGCATGTCGCGCTCGAGGATCAGGAACGAGATGCCCCCGTGGCCGCCCTCCTCGGTGGTCTTCACCGCGCACACGAGGAAGTCGGCGCGGACCCCGTTGGTGATGAAGGTCTTCGAGCCGTTGACCACGTAGCCGCCGTCGACCTTCTTCGGCGAAGGTCCGGATCGAGGCGACGTCCGAGCCGGCGCCCGGCTCGGTGATCCCGAGCGCGGCGATCCGCTCGCCGCGGATCGCCGGGCGCAGGAAGCGCTCGTGCTGGTCGGGGGTGCCGAACTTGAAGACCGGCGGCGTCGCGATCCCGGTGTGCGCGCCGAGCCCGGCGCCGACTCCGCCCGACGCGCCCGCCGCGGCCAGCTCCTCGGCCCAGACCGCGTCGTGGACGTAGTCGCCGCCCTGGCCGCCCAGCTCCTCCGGGTACTTGAGGCCGAGGAAGCCCAGCTCGCCCGCGCGCGGGTAGAGCTCGCGCGGGAACTCGCGGGCCTCCTCCCACTCGTCGACGTTGGGAACGATCTCGTCGCGCGACCCAGCGGCCGATCGACTCGCGGAGCTGCTCGTGCTCGTCGGTGAACGGCGGGAGCGAGCGCCCTCGAGCCGCTGTCCTTGACGACGGTCGACATCGGCGGCGATTGTGTCAGGATCGCGCCCCCCTACGGTGGACCCGCTCGATCACATCCGCTCCTACTACCGTGCGCTCAACACGGGCGACACCGACCTCGTCGCCTCGCACTTCACCGACGACGCCGTGCACTACTACACGCGCCTCGGGCCCCACGCGGGCGCGCGGGCCATCGCGGAGAACGCGACCTGGTCGGTGGAGACGATCGACGGCCAGTGGTGGTTCGAGCACGGGATGGCCGACGGGGACGAGGCCGTGATCGAGTGGACGATGACCTGGCGTGACCCGAAGTCGGGCGACAAGCGCCTCAACCGCGGCACGGAGTGGTTCCGCCTGCGCGACGGTCGGATCGCCGAGGTGCGCGCCTACCACCACGGCGACCGCAAGAACCCCCAGGGCGACCTGCTGCGGCTTCGACCACGAGGGCCGCGGCTACTCGACGCTCGAGGGGGGGAGCGGAGATCGGCGACTGAACGGTTTGCCTCCGACCCGGGCCGACAGCGTTCAGCGCTCGCGGCTCTCGGGAGGCCTAGGCGATCGGTACGCCCGGGTCCCCGAAGAGCAGGAACCAGATGGTGCAGACGAGCGCGACGACGAGCGTGGCGGCGGCGGCGATGTCCTCGATCGAGTTGGTCTCGGACGGGCCCGTCTTGCGCTCGGCGGAGAGGCTGCGATTCCACTCGTGGCGCACGGGGCCTTCGCTGGGGGAGATCCGCTCCCGGACCCAGGCGAAGATCGTCAGCAGCAGGGCGTAGGAGAGGACGATCCCGAGCAGGGCGACGCCGAGGCCGCCGAGCGAGGGGGCGGTGCCGCCCTGGAGCTGGGAGCCGATCCAGATCCACAGGAACGGGATGCCGGCGCCGAAGATGATCACGGCGACGATCGGCCACCACGATGCGAAGCAGTGTTCCGATCGGGCGCAGTGCGGCCATCGCGCTCACCTCACCGCAGCCTGGCCGCCGGCAGCCACCCGCCCCAGTTGGGCGCCGAGGGTCTCGGGCGTCCAGCCGTCCTCGCTGAGCAGGGCGCGCGCTCCCGACTCGGCGAGCCCGACCGTGAGGTGCCCGAGCAGGCGCGCCTGGCGGTCGAGCTCGTCGTCTCGCCGTCGCCGAGGAGTGGGCGGGCGAGCATCGAGACGGCCTCCACCTGCCGCTCGCGGCCGCGCTGGATGCGGTGGGCGACGGCGGCGTTGGCGCCCTCGCCCAGGAAGATCACGCGGTAGGCCCGCGGTGACGCCTCGACGGCGCGGAGGAAAGCGATGAGCCCTCCGGTGAGCGCCGAGCCGAGGTCGCCCTCGGCCGCCGCCGGAAGCGCGGCGGCGATCTCGGTCAGGACGCGGTCCTCCTCGCGGCGAAGCAGCGCGTTGAAGAGCTCCTCCTTCGAGGGATAGCAGGCGTAGATGACCGGCTTGGTGACGCCGACGGCGCGAGCGACCGCCTCCATCGAGGTGCCCTCGTAGCCGTGCTCGAGGAAGAGTTCGAAGGCGGCGTCGAGGACCATCGGCCGACGGCGCTCGGGGCCGAGGTGGGCGGCCCAGGGTGGCTGGGGGCCTTGCTCTTGAGGGCTGCGGGCTCGATCGAAGACATCGTATTCCTACTTATGGTAGCGTTTTCCTACCCACAGTAGGAACCTTGCCCAGGAGGCACTCCGATGACCGAGACCACAGACACCGCCGAGACCGCCGACGCCGCCCCCGGCTGGGCGCCGACCTCGCCAACATCGACGCCGGCCAGCTCGCGGCGCTCGCCGCCGGCGCGACCGACGAGCAGCTTGCAGAGGGGATGTCCGATCCCGCCGCGCGCCAGTCGATCCTCGACGAGATCTTCCGCCGAATGACCGAGCACATCGACCCCGAGAAGGCCAAGGGCACGGACGCCGTCCTTCTCTGGAAGATCACCGACAAGCCCGGCGGCGGCGAGGACACCTACGAGGTCACCCTCAAGGACGGCCAGGTGAGCGTCTCCCAGGAGCCGACCGCCGACCCCCGCGTGACGTTCGTCGTCGGCCCGGCCGCCTTCCTGCGCCTCGTCTCCGGCGCCCAGCCCGGCCCCGTCCTGTTCATGGCCGGCAAGCTCAAGATCGAGGGCGACCTCATGTTCGCGAGCCAGGTGGCCACCATGTTCAAGATCCCTCAGGCGGGCGCGTAATGGCCGCCACCGACACCGCCGAGCAGCAGGTCGCCGCCGCGATGGCGGGCTCCGCCGAGTCGAGCTTCTCGATGGAGCTCTCCCAGGACCAGCTCGATATCCGCGACTGGGTCCACGGGTTCGCCGAGAGCGTCGTCCGCCCGGCCGCCGCCGAGTGGGACGAGCGCGAGGAGACGCCCTGGCCGGTGATCCAGGAGGCCGCCAAGATCGGCCTCTACGGATTCGAAGGACTCGCGCAGTTCTGGGCCGACCCGTCCGGCCTCACCCTGCCGATCGTCAACGAGGAGCTCTTCTGGGGCGACGCCGGGATCGGGATGTCGATCTTCGGCACCTCCCTTGCGGTCGCCGCCATCTTCGGCAACGGCACCCCCGACCAGCTCGCCGAGTGGGTCCCGCAGTGTTTCGGCACGCCGGAGGATCCCAAGGTCGCCGCGTTCTGCTCCTCGGAGCCCGACGCCGGCTCCGACGTCTCGGCGATCCGGACGACCGCCAAGTACGACGAGGCCAACGACGAGTGGGTGCTCAACGGCCAGAAGGCATGGGCCACCAACGGCGGCATCGCCGACGTCCACGTGGTGATCGCCTCGGTCGACCGCGAGCTGGGCTCGCGCGGCCACGCCGCGTTCGTCGTCCCGCCCGGGACGAAGGGCCTCGAGCAGGGCGCCAAGGTCAAGAAGCACGGCATCCGTGCCTCGCACACCGCCGACGTCCACCTCGACGACTGCCGGATCCCCGGCAGCTGCCTGCTCGGCGGCAAGGACAAGCTCGACGAGCGCCTCGCCAGGGTTCGCGAGGGCCAGAAGGCCAAGTCGCAGGCCGCGATGCGCACCTTCGAGCTCTCGCGCCCCACGGTCGGCGCGCAGGCGCTCGGGCATCGCCCGCGCCGCCTACGAGTACTCGCTCGACTACGCGAAGGAGCGCCAGCAGTTCGGCAAGCCGATCATCGAGAACCAGGCGATCGCGTTCACCCTCGCCGACATGGCGGTGGAGATCGAGGCCGCCCGGATGCTCGTCTGGCACGCCTCATGGATGGGCCGCGCCGGCAAGGACTTCGACTCGGCCCAGGGCTCGATGTCGAAGCTGAAGGCCGGCGAGGTCGCCGTGTGGGTGACCGAGCGCGCGGTCCAGATCCTGGGCGGGAACGGCTACACCCGGGAGTTCCCGGTCGAGCGCATGGCCCGCGACGCGAAGATCTACACGATCTTCGAGGGGACCTCCGAGATCCAGCGCCTGGTGATCTCGCGAGCGATTTCAGGCGTCCACATCAAGTAGGGAGATCCCCATGAGCTCAGCAACCACGGCCCCCGTGGTCACACATCGCACGCCCACGCCCGAGATCCGGGACGAGACCATCGAGCTCCACGGCCACCGTGTGAGCTACAAGATCGCGGGCGAGGGACCCGTCGTCGGGTTGATCCACGGCATCACCGAGAACGCCGAGAGTCTGGCGCGACGTGATGCCCCGGCTCGCCCGTCACTACACGGTGATCGCCGGCGACCTGCTCGGCCACGGCCGCTCGGCGAAGCCGCGCGGCGACTACTCACTGGGCGCCTACGCCAGCGGCATGCGCGACCTGATGGGTGCGCTCGGTTTCGAGCGCGGCACCGTCGTCGGGCGCTCGCTGGGCGGCGGCATCGCGATGCAGTTCGCCTACCAGTTCCCCGAGTACACCGAGCGGATGGTTCTGGTCTCCTCGCGGCGGGCTCGGCCGCGAGGTCCATCCCCTGCTGCGGGCGGCAACCCTGCCCGGCGCCGAGCTGGTCCTGCCGCTGATCGCGCCCGGCTGGGCCGTGCGCGCGGGCGAGGTCGCCGGCCAGGCGCTCGGCAGGGTCGGCCTGCACGTGCGCGCCGACATCGCCGAGATGGCCCGCGGCTACGCATCGCTCAACGACTCCGAAGCCCGTGAGGCCTTCCGCCACACGCTGAAGGCGGTGGTCGAGCCCGGCGGCCAGCGGGTCAGCGCCCTGGACCGCCTGTACCTGGCGGAGGACATCCCCGTGCTGTTGGTCTGGGGAAGCGACGACCCGATCATCCCCGCCGCTCACGGCAAGGCGGCGAACGCGTTGATCCCCAACAGCCGCTATGTGGAGTTCGAGGGCTCGGGCCACTGGCCGCAGCTGGACGACCCGGAGCGCTTTGCCGACACGCTGATCGACTTCATCGAGACAACCGAGCCGTACGAGTTCGAGCTCGAGCGCATGAAGGATCAGCTCCGCCGGGGGCCCACGGCCGACTAGGGCGGCTCGCCGGTCGGCGTAGGCTTCGTCCGTGGCCGACATCCGCAAGCAGATCTCGGACGCCGCGTCGGTGGTCACAGTGCCGGCCGCTCTCACGCGGAACGTGGGTCGGGCGACGGACGCGATCATCGACATTCGCGACCAGCTGACAGCCATGGCCGGGTTGCCTCAGGACATCCTCGAGCAGCTCCGCGCCATGCAGGAGCTGGCGGCGCAGATGAACCAGACAGCGCAGGAGCTACACGCCATCGCCGAGCCCATGCTTCAGACCGCACAGGGCATTCAGGCCCTCGCTGAGCCGATGCTGGAGATGGGCCGGGCCGCGACGACGGCGGCCGAGCAGGCCCGCGACTCCGTCGAGCGAACGAACAAGCTGATCGAGCAGTCATTGGAGATCGCCGCACCGATCCAGGGCCTCACCGAGCGCGCCGTCAGCCTCCGCGACCGGCTGCGCGGCGACCGTCCGCCGGACCCCACGGACCCGGACGAGCCCTCCCCTAGCGGGTGAGCGGCCGGTCGCCGATCCAGTAGCGCGCCCCGGGGCCGAGGCGTGCCCAGTCGCGACGCGTGGGGACGCGATCCGGCGGCAGCGGCAGGAGTGGCACCCCGCGCGCCGAAGGTCGCACCAGCACTCAGCTATTCAGCGACTCAGCGCGAAGGGGAAGGCATGGAAGGCAAGGCAGCGGGCAAGAGCGACTCCGGTTGGGCGGCATTCGCGGGGTGCCTGATGTTCCTCGTTGGGTCCCTGGATGCCCTGTGGGGCCTCGGAGCGATCCTCAACGACGACATCGTCGTCGTGGGCGGCGAGGGCGCCCTGATCGCCGATATCACCCTCTGGGGCTGGGTTCACCTCGTCCTCGGCGCGCTCGTGGCCATGACCGGGGTCGGGCGTGCTGACCGGCCATGGCGCCGCGCGATTGCTGGCCATCTTCTTTATCACCGTCAGCGCGATCTCCCACATCGTCTGGTTCCCGGCGGCGCCGCTGTGGGCCTTCATGATCATCCTGCTCGACGTGGTCATCCTGTACCAGCTGACGGCTCGCTGGGACCAGCAGGCGTACTGGGACTGACCCTACGCCGCGACGAGCGGGGCGATCAGCCGTCGCGGAGCTGCGGTGGGAGGGTGTCGATCAGGTCCTCGGGGTCGGCGTGCTCCGGTAGCTCGTCCAGTTCGCTCCTGGTCGAGCGCCAGGCAGATCCGGCAGAAGTCCTCGCCGAACGGCGTCAGGTGGATGCAGCGGCGGACGATCTTCGCCATCCGGACGGACTTCGTCGCCTCGAGCACCTCGGGCTGGGCCTCGAGCACCTGGTAGGGGACGGGGTCGCGGAGCGTCTCGCGCGAGAACCACACGAGGCCCAGGCGGATGAGGTTGTTGAGGTACTGCGGCACGCGCGACGGATAGCGGCAGCCCGGCCCGGGCGCCGATCATGGTGAAGCCCTGCGCGATCAGGCGCGAGTGAGAAGCGCGAGCGGCCCGCCGGTGCGGACGTCGACCGAGGGCTGCGGCCCCTCGAGCAGCAGCAGCCGCAGGATCCGGCCCTCGTCGGGCGCGAGCTCGGCGAGCATGCGCTCGTAGGCGGGGTGGGCCGTCCTCCTCGTAGTGGACGTCGCGTGAGCGGCGCAGGACGCTCGCGCCGCGTTGCGCGCAGAGCTGTCCCACTCCTGCGTCTGCGTCGTCGTCGCCGTCGGCGTGCGCGGACGTGCCGGCGCTCGCGACCTCGCCGGTGAGCTCGCGCGCGGCGTCGCGGAGCGCATGCCGCACGCTGTCACGAGCTCGGGTGCGCGTCTCCGGGCGGGCGGCGACGCGGATCAGGCCCAGGCCCGGCCTTCGCGTAGCTGCGAACCGCCCATTCGGTCGTGTGCCACGCAGGCCGACGCGGCCAGCGGGCCAGCCCGGGCAGGTCGTCGATCGTCCCGCCGCGGCCGTGTCCTCGTGCGGACTCGGTGGGCTCGTCCGCGGTTCGGTGGGCTCGCTCACCCGCTCACCCCGAAGATCGCCAGGTGGATGAAGCCGCCGGCCAGGCCCATGACGGCGCCGTGGGGGTAGAGCATCCACTCATCTTCCTTGATCGCCGAGCGCATCATCTCGACGAAGTCGGCCGGCGGCAGCTCCTTGGTGCGCTCGGCGATCAGCTCGAGATCCGCTCGCTCTGCTGCCGCGAGAACTCGGGGTCCTGGAACGGCGTCATCGTGTGCCCGACCGCCTCGTGCGCGACCGAGTCGCGGATCGTGTCGTACTCGCGCGTGCCCATCGCCACGCGCACGGCCGCGCGGCCGGGCCCGCGGCCGGTCGATCGCCGGGCCCAGCGCGTCCTCGAGCATCTGCCGGGTGCGGTCGCCGCGCGGGCCGTCGAGCAGGAAGTTGCCGATGTTCTCGAGCGTCACGACGTCGTCGGCGATGATCTGCGCGTAGACCTCGGCGGCCTCGTCCTGGCGGCGCAGGAACAGGCCGTGGACCTTGATGCCGAGGATCCGCTTCGGCTCGGTCGGCTCGAAGATCAGCTGCATGCCGAGCAGGTTCGTGGTCCAGCCGACGAACACGCCGAGGATCGGCAGCAGCCACCACTGGTGGAAGGAGTGGTCGATGAACGCGACCGGGATGCCGAGCAGGAAGCCGAAGATGAACCCGAAGTTGATCATCAGGTTGAGCTCCTTCTGGCCGAAGTCGCGGAAGATCCTGTTGACCAGCGCCGGGTTCGCTGGAAGTGGTCGATGACCATGATCTTCGGGTCGAGCAGCTGGTCGATGTGGACGCCGATCTCGTCCGTGATCTGGCGGACGATCCCGGGCAGCTGCTGCTGGACGCGCGCGTAGACGGCCTCCTTGACGCGCGGCGGGCACGTTGCCCACATGCCCGGGTGCTCGCGCCGCATGATCTCGTCGACGATCCCCGGGACCTCCGGCTGAACAGCGTGACGATGTGCTCGGCGATCTTCTCGGGCTCGAGCTGCTGGTAGAACTCGCCCGGCGTCCCGAGCTTGGCGATCGCCTTGTCGACCGCGATCGAGCCCATCTTCGCGGCGCGGGCCGGGACGATCCCCTGCCAGCCGATGCCGCCCTGCATGATCCCGGGGATCTCCTGCAGCCGGCGCGGCAGCAGGTCGGCGAGAAGCTCCGGGACCGAGAAGATCAAGTCGGCCGTCGAGGACTCCTGCATCCGCTCGCCGTTCAGCTCGAGCGCGAACTCGATGCATCATGGGCGCCCGGCCTCGTCCGGGCTGACCAGCGCCGGCCCGCAGGGCGCCGAGCCGTCGAACACCTTCCCGCCATCCACTGCGGGCCTCGGAACTGGAGGTCGCGCGCGGAGAGGTCGTTGAACAGCGTGTAGCCGGCGACGTGGTCCAGCGCGTCCCGCCTCGGAGACGTCCTTGCGGGCCGTCCGACGACAAACGCGACCTCCGCCTCGAAGTCCACTTTCTCGCTGGCCGCCGGGATCGGGACCGTGGCCTCCGGGCCCACCAGGGCGTTGTTCCACTTCCCGAAGATGGCCGGACTCTCCGGGGGCTCCTGCTTCGCCTCGGCGGCGTGCGACCGGTAGTTGAGCCCGAGGCAGACGATCTTCTCGGGGTCGTGGACCGGGGCCAGCGTGCGACGCCCGACTGCAGTTCGGCGTCCCTCGGGCACCCGTCGTGCCTCGTCGATGCCCGTCAGTCGTGAGCAGCTCCGCCACCGACGAGTAGGTGCCGCCAGCGGGCCGGTGAACGTCGGCGACCCCGCCCTCGCGGAGCACGCCGGCCCTGGGACCGCTGCTGGAGAAGTAGGTCACGACCTTCACGCCGCGGACCCTACCCGCGCCCCTATCATCAGGCGCGGGCCCCTGGCCCCGACCGGACTACCGGTGCACCAGGGGGCGTAGCTCAGTTGGTTAGAGCGCCGGCCTGTCACGCCGGAGGCCGCGGGTTCGAGTCCCGTCGCTCCCGTCTCGTCGTTTGCAGGGCGCTGCGTTTCGGCGGCGATGATGCTGCTGGCCCTGATGGAGTCGAGAATCGACCGGCGGGGCTGAGCCCTGTGCGAGACATCAGCCCCTCTCTCAAGCCCGCCACAACGGCGGCGAGTCACCCGTCGGGGTGGCCCGCCGCCTCGCTTCCCGGCGTCAGTAGGTCCAGAGACCGGGACCGCGCTCGCCGGGCCGGCGGATCGCGGGTAGGGAGCGGTCTGGAGTGCCGCCCGAGCTCGGGGCGTCGATCGCCTGGCCGATGGCTTCGGCGGTCGAGCCCGCTCCGATGGTCACCGCCTCCGCTTCGAAGCACGACGAGGTACAGGTTCCGGCAGACGCGCCTGTGGCGATCAAGAGGGCGCTGAGCAGGGAGACCGCGAAGGCGCCCATTCTGGTGTTGATGTTGCGCATGGTGGTTCCTTTCTTGCTGTCGTTCAACGAACTGGTTGTGGCGATCAGGGAGTTCCGCTCTGCCGAACTAGGCCGCGAGTGCGGCTGGTCGGGGTTGAAGACGTCGACCGCGCGGCGCCACGACCCATCGGCCTCCCGCCGGTGGAGTGCCGACGTACTTGCCGCGATAGTCGATGTGGCCGCGATCGCCCGCCTGGACGCCGAGCGCATACCGGCCGACCTCCAAGGCGACGACTTCCGCTTCCGCGATCTCGAGGCCGAGGGTCTCTAGCTCGATCCGCGTGATGCCGAGCGCGATCCCGGTACGCCAATACGCCTCGATCTGTCCCCTGCCGGCGACCAACGGCGAGGCAGGCGCCAGCAGTTTTGCGTCGTCGGCGTACAGGGCGGCGGCGGCGGTTGCGTCACCGCGCGTCCACCGCCGAGACCAAGCCCGCCGTCGCTTCGGTGAGTCCGCTGGTTCATGCACGCCACGCTGGTCGATGGCTGTTGCAAAACCATTGCAACGGCCGCAGCGCGCGCGGGCTCTCAGGGCTTTTGCAGAGCCACCTCTACAGCGTCGGCCAGCGCGAGACGCCGGCCTTCCTCGCGCCCGCCGGCGAGCGACGGAACCCTCGCCGCGCCAGGATCGGCGCGGCGTACTCGTCGCGCTCTGCTTCCCATTGCCCGACCGGCTGGCGCTGCTCTTCGGCCTCGACCGCTCCCCAGAGCAAGCCGGCGCGCTCGAGCGCGCCGCGCTCGGCGGCGGTTCGCGCAAGCACGGCGAGGGTGTAGATCGTCAGTTGCCGCTCGCCGATCCGCGCCGCCTGTTCGAGAGCTTGTCGCAGATGCTCCTCGGCGCGATTCGAATGCGCCCATCTCGACGGCGAGTCTCGCCGAGTTGGTAGAGCGTCTGCGCTCGCCACCAGAGGAATCCGGTCTCGCCCGCCAGCTCGGCGCTTTGCTCGAGCAGCCCAACGGCCTCGCTCGTCGTCGCCCTCGTGGTGCGCGATGCTCCCCAGCGTGCCCAGAGCTACTGCCTCGCCTCGTCGATCCCCGAGCCGGCGCTGGATGCTCGAGCGCCTCCATCGTCAGCGCGCGGGCCTCGTCCGTCTCGCCTCGCTGCAGGCGGGCCGTTCGCGAGTCGATGGAGCACCTCGGCGGCGCGGGCCTCCTCGCCGAGTCCCGCGGAACGCCCGCGAGAGCCGACTCGTAGAGCTGCTCGCCCCGCTCGAATTCGCCCGCCATGAACGTCATGCCTCCGTGAGCAAGCAGCGCTCGGGCGCGCAGGTCAGGCGGCAGCTCGGTCGACCCGCCCGAGCAGCGCTTCGAACCAGCGCATGCCCTCGAACGGGTTGTTCGCAGACCCAGAGCTGTTCGAGCGCGATCGCGAGTTTCGCGGCCAGCAGCGGATCGCCGTTCTCGAGGGCCCAGTCGAATGCCACGCGGAGATCGTTCTGCTCGAACAAGCACGGCCTCGAACCGCTGCTCGCCACTGGCCTCGGTCGACAGTTGCGCGGACTCGGCGCAGGCGCAGGAAGTACTCGGCATGCGCGCGCCTCAGTTCGAGCTCGTCGTCCCGACTCGAGCAAGTCGCTGACCTGCGTACTCGCGCACCGTCTCGAGCAGCCGGTAGCGCATCCCTACGCCTGAGCCGGCGTCGTCCTCGGCGCGAACGAGCGAGGCGTCCACGAGGCTCTCGACGAACTCGAGGCAGCGGACTCGTCGCCCTCCAGACATACGCCCGCGGCGCTGGCAACCGTTGAACCGCCCCGCGAAGACCGCCAGCCCGCAGAGCAGATCACGCTCGCCCTCGGTGAGCAGCTCGTAGCTCCAGTCCATCGTCGCCTCCAGGGTGCGGTGGCGTGGATCGACGATCCGCCGCCATGAGCTCAAGAAGCGGAATCGATCGCTGAGCCGGGCTCTCGATCTCGTCCAGCGACAGCGCCTTCGCCCGCGCGGCGGCGAGCTCGATCGCGAGCGGAAGCCCGTCGAGCTCACGGCAGATGCGAGCCGCGGTCTTCCACATGCTCCGGGGTTGCGCTCGAGGCCGCGCTCGCACGGCGGTCGCGCGGCCCCAGGAACAGACGCACCGCGGGTGCGTCTCGCGATCTCGTCGGGCGAAGCGCTCTCGCCCGGCGTCGGCAGTGGATCGACCTCGAACGTCGACCTCACCCTGAACGTGAAGCGATACGCGACTGGTCGCAAGCACCCGCACGTTTGGACACCCGTGCAGCAGGGCGGTGACCATCTCCGCGCACGCGTCGACCAGGTGCTCGCAGTTGTCGAGAACCAGCAGCAGCTCCGATTCGGCCGTGTGTTCGAACCAGATCGTCGACTTGGGAATCTCCGCCTCCGGACTCGAGCATCTGTCGCGACCGCATCCGGGACAAGCGCCGGATCGGTGAGCGGGGTGAGATCGACGAGCCAGACGCCGTCGCCCCAGGCTCCCGACCTGTGCGCGCGCGATCTCGATCGCGAGCCGCGTCTTGCCCGACCCACCGACTCCCGTGAGGACGACCAGGCGATGGTTGCGCAGAAGACCGGAGATCTCCTCGAGCTCCCGCTCGCGCCCGACGAGGCTGGTTGACCGGGGCAGGCAGGTTGTGGCGGGCGACGGAGGCGGGGACGGCGGGAAGGTCGTGATGCAGGATCGCGCGCTCGAGCTCTCTCAGGTCCTCGCTCGGCTCCAAGCCCGAGCTCGTCTACGCAGCCGCTCCCTCGCTCGCCGATATGCGTCGAGAGCGTCGGCCTGGCGATCGCAGCGGTACAGCGCGAGCACGAGCTGTCGCCAGAGCCGCTCGCGCAATGGCTCCTCCTCGACCAGTTGCCGCAACTCCGCACTACCTCGCCATGTCGCCCGAGGTCGAGATCGGCCTCGATCCGCTGCTCGAGACAGACGAGCCGCAACTCCTCGAGCCGCCTCGCCTCCAGAGAAAGCGATTCGACGTCGGAGGTGCCGGCGAAGGCCGGGCCGCGCCAGAGCGACAGCGCGGCGTGCAGTCGTTCGGCCGCCGCACCTGCCGCGCCTCGCCGCAACGCGCTCTCGCCCTGTCGTGCACAGTTCCTCGAACGCATGAGCGTCGACCGAGTCGGCTGGGGCGTCGAGTGCGTAGCCCGCTTGGCTCCCGATGACCGTCTCGCTCCCCAGCGTCGGCGCGGAGGCGGGACATGTAAGAGCGCATCGTCGTCGCGGAACCGGCCGGAGGACTTCCTGCCCAGAGCTCGTCTGCGAGTCGATCGGCGGTGACGGCTCGACCGCGTTCGATCAGCAGTAGCGCTAACAGCGAGCGCGGCTTTGGTCCTCCCAGCTGGAGCTGACGGCCTTCGGCGTGTGCCTCGACCGGGCCGAGCAGGCGAAACTCCAGTGATCGCATTCGTCTCGGCCACGCTGTTCTGAGCGATCGTAGTCGGGATCGGAGTCGTGGCGGCCGACTCGTGTCTGCCGCTCACTTCTGTTGGCGAGACTCCGCCCGTGGACACGGCGATCGCCGACCGCCCCTGCCACTACCCGATACACCTGCCCGAGGCAGGGAGCCAGCCCGACCGCTCGGTCCGCCGCCTTGAGCGTCCTGAGGTTGCGCCGCGCGGGCGTTGTCGTGTTAGCGCTTAAGCGCTCAGCCGAAACGGCGGGTACTCGTCGGTGACCAGCGCCAGCGCGTAGCCGACGACTCGGTTGTGCCAGCGCAGCACGCCCTCGACGTAGTCGAATAGCCCACGCGGGTAGCGACCGGTGAACAGGATCGCAAACCACGCGATGACGACGGCGAAGAAGGCACCGATCGTCAGGAAGAACAGGACGACGTAGTGCGGGATCGCGAGAAACCACTTCACCAGCGGCATCCCGCGTCCGAGGTCGGCCTTGGCATCCGGATACGCATACCCGAGGTGGACGCTCTGCTCCTCGTCGGTCGACGGATAGTTGTCGTCCATCAACGCGACGTAGACGCTGATCCGGTTCGAGAACCGCTGAAAGTTCAGGTTCCAGTCGAACCACCAGCGCGGGTACTTCTCGCGGAACAGGATCAGCAGCAGCGGCGGCAGGAAGAGCAGCCCGATCCCCGCGGTCGTGACCGTAACGGTCGTGTCGCCGACGTCGTGCAGGCTGGTCGTAAAGCCCGTGATCGTCGCCATCACGATGGCGATCGGGATCACCGTGAAGATGCGAAAGAACGTGGTCAGCCGGTCGAGCGGACGGTCGGGGTAGTCGACCGCGAAGGTGACTGGGTAGGCGTCCATGGTTCCTCCTGCTCCCTGCGCATTGGGTTCATCGGACACGGATCGGCAGCGTAGCCCCAGGTCAGGACGCGGCCCTGCGCAACTGTGCCCGCGCTCAGAACCGCACGGTCGCGGCCACCGCGCGGTGGTCCGACGGCCACGGCTTCACCACGACGTCGGCCTCGGGGTGGGCCTCGCCGACGATCACCGAGTCCTCCACCTCGAGGTCGTCCGCGCGCGCCAGCACGAAGTCGATGCGGTCGTGGTGGTCGTTCTTGGCGTCCGGGTCGCCGGACGGTGTCCACGTGAAGGCCGGCCTTGCCGCCGGATCCGGGTTGACGGCGCGGAACGCATCCACGAACCCCTCGTCCTCCAGCGCCCGGGTCGATGGCCAGTCGACGACGATGGGCTGATTCCCTGCATCCACGGCGGCTTGGGTCCAGTCCAGTCCAGAGGGCTCGTTGAAGTCGCCGAAGACGAACGCGGCGTCGGCATCATCGGCCGCGGCGAGGTCGCTCTTCAGCAGGTCGAGCCCCGGCCCGCGCGTGCGCTCGGCCCACCGGATCGCCTCCGCCTCGGTGTCGATGAACGGGGCGTGGCCGTAGGGGATGTCGAGCAGCTGGTACGGCTGATACGGGGCGTCGTCGAGGTGGATGTTGAACGCGTATACCTCCTGGCCGTCGGCGTCGATCTTCACGCCGAGGTCGTTCGGCGTCGGCTCGCGAGATCTCGTAGCGGCTCAGGATCGCGTTCGCCCAGAGTGCATCGTTGGTCGTCTTCTGCTCGTACAGCTCGTAGCCGAGGGCGTCGGCGATCTCGGGGGCCACGCTGTCGCCCAGCGGCGGACAGGAGTTGGCCGTGCACTTCGGCCCCTCGAGCTGGGTTTCCTGGATGCCGACTATGTCGGGGTCGACCGCCTTGATCGCCGCGACGGTCTCGTCCACCGGCTTGTCCTCGTTGGCCCCGCCGCCCCAGATGTTGAAGCTCATCACGGTGAGCGTGGTCTCCTCGTCCTCCGGCGAGGAGTTACAGCCGGCGATAGCGAGCGCCGCCACGAACACCATCGCGGCGATGGCGATTCCAGGCCGCTTTCCCCTTCGTCCTTCCATGGACCCTCGTGGCCGCGATACTAATCCCGCCATGAAGGCCCTGCGGATCGATCGGCGCGGAGGAACGCTGGAGTTGACGATCGACCGCCCGAAGGCGAACGCGATCGACTCCGCCACCAGCCAGGCGATGGGGGAGGCGTTCATCGACTTCCGCGACGATCCCGAGCTGCGCGTTGCGATCGTCACCGGAGCGGGTGAGCGCTTCTTCTCGGCCGGCTGGGATCTGAAGGCGCTCGCCGCGGGCGACCCTGGGGACTTCGAGGCGTTCGGGCCGGGAGGCCTGGCCGGGCTGACCGAGCTGTTCGATCTCGACAAGCCGGTGATCGCCGCGGTCAACGGCTACGCGGCCGGTGGCGGGTTCGAGCTTGCCCTGGCCTGCGACTTCATCGTCGCGGTGCCGGACGCGCGCTTCTCGCTGCCCGAGGTGAAGCTCGGCCTTGTCCCGGACTCGGGCGGCGTGTTCAGGCTCTCACGCCGCATGCCGCGCGCGCTGGCGAACGAGCTGCTGCTGACCGGGCGGCCGATGGACGCGGACGAGGCGCTGCGCTGGGGGATCGCGAACAGGGTGGTCGAACGCGACCGGCTGCTGGACGAGGCGCGCGCGCTGGCGGCGGAGCTCGAGGCCGTGGGACCGCTCGCCGCACAGGCCGTCAAGGCCGTCCTCGCGGCGACCGAGGCGATGACGATTCCGGAGGCATTCGCGGCACTGCGCGACGGCAGCATTCCGGCCTACGAGCGGGCGATGGCATCCGCCGACGCCGAGGAGGGTCCGCGGGCCTTCGCCGAGGGTCGTGACCCCGTCTGGCGTGGCGAATGAGTCGGCCCGCCCCGACGCGAATATCCTCCGGCCCGAGGAGGATCGGGATGGAGACCGTGAGCTTCACCAGGATGGAGGACGGCACCGCCGAGGACTACGAGCTTCTCGCGCGCCTGGAGGACGGCTACGTCGAGGCGTTGCCGGATCGTCTGCTCGCGGCGGTGCGAGCGCTTGAGAATTCCTTCGCCGGCTACCAGGTGTCGCGCCTCGAGCACTCGCTGCAATCCGCGACGCGGGCCCGACGGGACGGGCGCTCGGACGAGTACGTCGTCGCAGCGCTCCTCCACGACATCGGCGACGAGCTCGCCCCCCACACGCACGGCGAGATGGTCGGCGCGATCCTGAAGCCCTACATCGAGCCGCGGATCTGCTGGGTCGTGGCCCACCACGGGATCTTCCAGCAGTACTTCTACGGTGAGCAGACCGGCGAGGACCCAAACGCCCGCGAGCGCTACCGCGAGCACGAGTGGTTCGACGACTGCGCCGAGTTCTGCGAGCGCTACGACCAGAACTGCTTCGACCCCGCCTACGAGTCGCTGGCGCTCGAGGAGTTCGAGCCGCTGGTGCGCTCCGTCTTCTCCGAGCCGCGCTACCTCGACCGCTAGCCCGAGTCGGGGGCGGGAGAGGGCGGCAGCCGGCGCACGTCCGGCACGACCGCGAGCACGGCGAGCGTCGCGGCAAACCCCCCGAACGCGATCCACAGCGCACTGGTCGTGCCCACGACCGCGGCCACGGGTCCCCAGATGGCGAGGCCCAGCGGGAAGAACGCGAGCGAACCGAACCAGTCGTACGAGCTCACCCGCGCGAGCTCCGTCCCTGGGATGTGGCGTTGGAGGGTGGATTCCCACACCGACACGCCCAGCGTCAGCCCGATCCCGGACACGAATGCGCTTCCGGCGAGGATCGCACCGGGGACGCCGGCTGCCAGGAACGCGAGCGGGAGGCCGAAGAGCCCCTCGGCCCCGGCCACGAAGAGCAGCGGCCGGGTGGGCGCAGCCCGAGTGGCGACGAGGCTCCCCGTCAGCGCGCCGACTCCCTGGGCGGTCAGCACCAAACCCCAGACCGCCGCCCCGCCCAACTCGTCCTCGGCCACGATCGGACCCAACGCGCTCCACGCCGCCCACAGCAGGTTTCCCACGGCGAAGTAGAGGACGAAGGCCCAGACCCAGCGGCGCGAGCGGAAGGCCGTCCACCCGTCCTTCAGGTCTCGCATGAACGAGGGCGCCTCGCGGGGCGGGCGGTCGCCCATCCGCATCCTCGCCAGGCAGGCCGCGCTGATCGCGAAGGTCAACGCGTCGACGGCGACCGCCCACCCTGCGCTCGCGGCGGCGACGATGATCCCGGCGAGCACCGGGCCGAGGATCTCGCCGACGGATACACCGGTCCACCGCAGGGCGTTGGCCTGCTGGAACTCGGACGGACCGAGCAACTCCGGGAGCATCGCCGTCGAGGCCGGGTTGAACATGCCGGACGCCGTCCCGGTGACGGCGGCGAGCGCGGCGAGCGACCAGACCTCTGCGGAGCCCCCGATCAGCAGGGCCGCCATGGCGCCCTGGCTTGCCACGCGGACGAGATCCGCCGTGACCATCACCCGCCGGCGCGGGAGCCGATCGCCGACGACGCCGCCGAGCAGCACGGTCGCAACCATCGGCGCGGCTCCGGCGGCGAGGACCAGGCCCACGTCCGACGCCGAGCCGCCGATCTCCAGCACGGCAAAGGCGAGCGCCAGCACGACCATCCGGTCGCCCAGGGCCGACACCGCCTGTCCCGCCAGGAGCAGCCGGAAGTTGTGGTTGCGAAGGACGTCGGCGCCGAGTATCGCTAGCGGCCCGCGGGCCACTCGTCGACGAACAGGTCGAGTTGGAGGTCGGACTCGTCAGGCCCGTACCTGCTGAGGTCGGTGATCCCGGCCTCGGCCAGCACCTCGTCGTCGATGTAGGCGTTGCCGGTGCACTCCCGCGGGTCGCGCCGGAGGATCTCGTAGGCCGCATCGGCGTAGATGTCGGGGGTCCGGGCCCGCTTCATCGCTTCGTCGCCCCCGAGGAGGTTCTGCACCGCCGCCGTGGCGATGATCGTTCGCGGCCACAGGCAGTTGCCCGCGATCGGCGTCTCGGCCTCGTCGGCGGCCAGCCCCAGCGTGATCATGGTCATCCCCATCTTCGACAGGGTGTAGGCGCTGTGCCCGTTGAGCCATTTCGGATCGCTCAGCAGCGGGGGCGAGAGCGAGAGCACGTGCGCGTGGTCGGAGCTCGCGCAGGTGCGGCAGGGCGGCCTTGGTGAGGACGAACGTGCCGCGCGCATTGATCTGCTGCATCAGGTCGAAGCGCTTGACCTCGAGGTCGCGCATCGGCGCCAGGTTGATCGCGCTCGCGTTGTTGACGACGATGTCGATGCCCCCGAACTTCTCCACGGCCTCGGCAACCGCCTCGGCGACCCTGGCGTCGTCGCGGATGTCGCCGACGAGCGGGAGGGCGCTGCCCCCGGCTTCCTCGATCTCCTCGGCCGCCGTGTAGATGGTGCCGGGAAGACGCGGGTCGGGTTCAGCAGTCTTCGCGATGATCGCGACGTTCGCGCCCTCACGGGCGAGGCGGAGTGCGATTGCGAGGCCGATGCCGCGGCTGCCGCCGGACATGATCACGGTGCGGTTCGAGAACTCGCCCATCGGGCGCGCAGCCTATGGGTCAGCGGTTGTGAGAGGCTGCGCCAGCGATGTCAGCAGACGCCAACCGCGAGACGATCAAGCGCTTCTACGCCGCCTTCGACGCCCACGACGGCGACGCGATGGCGGCGTGCTACGCGCCAGACGTCCACTTCTCCGATCCGGTTTTCCCGGATCTCAACGGCGACGAGGCGGGCGACATGTGGCGAATGCTCACGGGTCGCGCCGAGGATCTCGCGGTCGAGCTCGCCTCACACGACGCCGACGAGACCTCGGGAACCGCCAACTGGATCGCGACCTACACCTTCCGGACCGGGCGCCGAGTGCTCAACGACATCGACGCGACGTTCACGTTCGACGACGCCGGCCTGATCACCGATCACCACGACAGCTTCGACTTCTGGAAGTGGACCCGGATGGCGCTGGGGCCGATCGGGATCGCGCTCGGCTGGTCGCCGATCGTTCAGGGCAAGGTGCGCTCGGAGGCCGCCGACGGCCTCGCGGAGTTCCGCGCGGGCTCCTTAGCCGCCGCCGGCGGCCGGGGGCGCGGTCGGGTCCTCGCCCTCCTCGCCGAGCCCCTCGCGCGCGACGAACTCCTCGGCCAGCAGCAGGTTGTCGCTCGATGCGCTCGACCACGCTGAGGAGATCCTGCATGAGGGCCACCTCCTCGACCTGCTCCTTCACGAACCACTGCATGAACTGCTCGGCCCGGTAGTCCTTGACGTCGCGAGCGAGCTCGAACAGCGCGTAGATCTCCTCGCCGACGCGCTTCTCCTGCTCGAGCGCCATCTTCACCGGCGCGACGCCGTCGTCGAAGCTCGTCTGCTGGCCCTTGATGTCGGGGATCCGGACCTCCTCGTCGACGTCGAGCAGGTACTGGACCATCATCATCGCGTGCTCGCGCTCCTCGAGCGCCTGGCGATAGAAGAACGCAGCGAGCCGGGGGAGCGTCTCGACGTCGTAGTAGACGGCGGCGCCGATGTACTGCATCGCGGCGCTGAACTCGTTGGCGATCTGCTCGTTTAGGGCTTCGGGAAATGAACGGTCGGCCATCGGGGCGCTCCTTGCTCGGGACGGCCGACGCTACCGAAAGCGCCGAATTAGGCCGGCCGTCCTCGGCGTTCGGGTGGCCGAAGGCCTTTACGGAGCTTCGACCGTGACCGCGAAGGCCATGCCGTTGGCAAGTGCGCCTCCGGCCGTGCTCATCCGGTACGTGAACATGTCGCCGGCGTTCCAGGCGACGGCGTTCAGAGGGGCGAGACAGGCGTTGTTGCCCACGAAGGCCGGGATCGCGCAGGTGATGCCCGTGGCGGTAGCGGTCGACGAGCCCGAGGGGACCTTGTAGATCTCCACGATGACCGAGTTCCCGAGAAACGCGTCGCGGGCGCTGGCGCGGAAGTTGCTCAGGTGAGCATCGACCGGCAGCATCACCGTGTTGCGGACGGCGCTGGAGCTGGCCGAGCCTCCGCTTGGGCTCATGTAGTCGCCGTTGGCCACTGCCTGGTCCACCCCGCCGGAGATCACGCCGATCACGTTTCCGCCGGTGTCACCGCATGTGACCGTGCCGTCGGCGGCCACCGCCTGAACCGCGTCGCTGCCGCCGCAGCTCGAGCCGATGCGCTTCTGCACGACCCCCGTGTCGAGGGTGGACTCGTCGACTTCCGTGCCCGTGAGGGAGTTTCCCGCGATGTCGGTGCCGGCGAGTGACCCGTTTGCGACCTGCGTCGCCCCGACGGCCTCGTCGTCGATCTTCCCGGAGGTGACCGCGCCATCGGCCAGCTTCGGGTTGGTGACGGCGCCGTCCTTGATGTCGCCCGTCTTGACCGCGTTGGGCCTGATGTCGCCGGAGGTGACGGTGTTCGACCCGGGAAGCGCGGCGGCGGTGCCGGAGAGCGCGACGAAGAGCGCGATGTAGCCGACGACGTTGTTTCGGATGTGCGCGCTGACTCGCCCCACCGCCGCGACAGCCTATTCGGCCCAGCGGAATCCCGTGGCGCTCGGGACGGGATCCATCGGGCTCGCCGCCATGCCCTCGGGCACGGCGGGATCGTTGTACCCGGAGGGCGCGGTGTCGTTCGGCGTGTCCGGGTGGAAGAGCGACGCGAGGTACTGGATCTGGCCGCGCCCGATGCCGACCTCGCCCTGGCCGCCACCGTAGATGGCGATGCTGTTCTCCTCGCACCACTCGTAGATCGAGAGCAGCTCCTGCAATGAGCCGAAGCGGGACGGCTTGGAGTTGATCGCCTTGCGGGCATTGGCCTTGACGTCCTCGAGCGAATGCAGGTTCGCGTCCCAGGTGATGCGGTCGTCGTAGGGAGCGAGGACCTCCGTGGTCTCCTCGTTCAGATCCGGGTCCTCGAGGTACGCCTCCGGGAACGCCACGGCGACCGCGGCGTAGAGCTCGGGGTCGGTCTCGACGTCGACAGGCGTCCCGCGGTAGAGGCCCTTGAGGTCGGCCACTCGCACGGTAGCGATCTGCTTGATCTGGTCGATGAGGTCGGCGTCCCAGTCGTTCTCGGGGTCGAGCTTGAACTGGAGCGTCGGGTACTTCGCGAGACGGTCGGTGAGCGCCTTCGTGCTGGAGTGTTGCTCGCCCTCGCCCATCGTGGTGAGGCGGGTGGAGCAGACGAAGGTGAGCGGCTTCGGGTCGCGGCCGACGGCCTCGTGAAGCGAGGTTGCACTCTGCCGCAGCGCCAGGTCCAGCGCGGCCGACTCGTACGCCCAGCGGCGGTAGTGGCGGGATGCCGGGTACTCGGGGGCCGCCGTCGCGAAGAAGTCCAGCTCGCCCGCAAGCTCGCAGAACTCCCCAAGGGTGGAGACGCCCGAGAAGTCGTTGACCGGCCCGGCATCGCGGTGGGCGATGTGGTCGAGGACCGTGTAGACGACGTCCTCGCCGATCCCGTCCTGGCCGTCGCCGCGCAGACGGATGATGGTCGAGCCGCGGGTGAACTCGCCGTACTCGCGGTCGTTGTCCTCGAGCTCGTAAGACTCGATCTTCAGGGGAAGCTGCGCGAGGGTGTCGTAGAGGGGCATGGACTGAGCCTAGCCAGCGGCCAGTGCGCGCTCGAACGCGTCCCGGGCCTCGTCGCCGCGGACCGCGAAGACGACGCGCTCCAGCCCGCTCCCCTCTGTGAGGTGGCGGTTGACCTCCTCGGCCTCGATCCGCGCGGCCTCCTCGAGCGGGAAGCCGCCCACGCCGGTCCCGAACGCGACGAGCGCCAGCGAGCGGGCGCCCAGCTCCTCGGCGCAGCGCAGGGTGGCGGCGGTTGCGTCGCGGATGATCTCGGCAGAAGTCGGGCCGCCCAGGTGCATGGTGGCAGCGTGGATCACCCATCTCGATGGGAGCTGACCGGCCGTCGTCGCCACGGCGGCGCCGAGGTCGATTGGGGCGACCTCATTCGACTCGGCCTGGATCTCCGGTCCGCCCGCACGCGCGATCGCGCCCGCAACGCCGCCACCATGCAGGAGGCCGGTGTTCGCCGCGTTGGCGATCGCGTCCACCTCGAGCGCCGTGACGTCAGCCTCGAGGACCTCGACCGTGGCCACGACGTCCGGCCCTTAGCGGTGCTCGGGATTCGGCCAGGCGGGCTTGGTCCCGGCGTCCCACTCGGTGCGCTGGTTTCCGAATGCCGGGATGCCGCCCGCGTCCTTCAGCATCCGGGCGAGGTGCAGGAGGTTCCAGGTAGCGAACGAGGTGTTCCGGTTCGTGAAGTCGTTCTCCGGCCCGCCCGAGCCCTGCGTCGAGATACGACGGCCCCGGCCCGGCCTCGCCGATCCAGCCGGCGTCGGCCTGCGGGGGGATCGTGTAGCCGAGGTGCTGGAGCGAGTACAGGATGTTCATCGCGCAGTGCTTGATGCCGTCCTCGTTGCCGGTCACGAGGCAGCCGCCCGATCGCCCGTAGTACGCGTACTGGCCGTCGTCGTTCAGCAGGTGGGAGTTGCCATAGAGGCGCTCGATGATCTGCGTCGCGACCGACGTCTTCTCGCCGAGCCAGATCGCCGTGCCGAGGACGAGGATGTCGGCCTCCATCACCTTCTCGTAGATCTGCGGCCACTCGTCCTGCTCCCAGCCGTGCTCGGTCATGTCGGGCCAGACGCCCGACGGCGATGTCGTGGTCGATCGCGCGGATGCCGTCCACCCCGACGCCCACCCGGCGCATCATCTCCATCGAGATGTCCATCAGCCCCTGGGTGTGGGACATCTCAGGGGAGCGCTTCAGCGTGCAGTTGATGAAGTAGGCCTTCAGGTCCGAGTAGTCGGTCTCGTTCTGCTCGCACTGCTCGGCGAGCTTGGGGTCGATGTCGGTCACGGCGGCTCCCTTCGGGTCGGGTTGGTGGTCATTCGGTCGGCGGGCCGCGGCCTTCGTTACAACCTATCGCGCCGTGAGCCGCTGGCGTCACGTCCGTGCGATCATCCTGCTCCCGGGCACCGTAACCATCGTCGTGCCCGCGATCCTCCTCGCGACCGGCGACGCGATCGACGTGGGGTGGGAGCGTCGGCGGCACGGGCGCCGCGGCGCTGCTCGTCCGGCGGCGTCGCTGCTCGTCGCCGGCGGGCGTCGCGCTCTGGGCGTGGACCGTCCGCCTGTTTGCCACCGTGGGCGAGGGCACGCTCGCCCCGTGGGACCCGACGCAGCGCCTGGTGGCCGTCGGCCCATACCGCCACGTCCGCAACCCGATGATCAGCGGCGTCTTCGCCGTGCTGGCCGGCGAGGCGCTGGCCCTGGGGTCCGAGAGCCTCGCCATCTGGGCGGGCGCGATTCCTCGCTGTCAACCATCTCTACTTCGTGCTGTCCGAAGAGCCCGGGCTCGAGCGCCGCTTCGGCGAGGCCTACCGCGAGTACCGCCGGGCCGTCCCGCGTTGGATCCCTCGCCGCACGCCGTGGGAGAGGGACTAGGTCAAAGCGCTACTTCCGCAGCCCGGTGGCGGTGAGCGCCTCGTCACGGTCCGAATACATGTCCATGCGGATCTGCTTGCCGTCCCGCAGCGTCCAGACCTGCGCGAAGGACATTTCGACCGGCATCCCGGCCGCCTTCGAGCGGCCGCGCTGAATCATCATCGCCACGACCTTGTCCCCGGCGTCGTGGAAGGCATCGGCCTCGAGCTCCCAGTCGTCCCAGGCACTTTCCCATTCGCTCAGGAAGGCCCGAACTTCCTCGGTCCCCTCGTACGTCTGCTGCTCGGGCCAGCCGTGGAAGTTCGACATGTCCCACACGAAGTCCGGCGCGGTGATGTCTGGATCGATCACCCCCGTGGCCGCGTACCGCTCGTAACCCTGGCGGACTATCTCCACGTTCTCCTGCGACATCGCCCCCCAGTATCCCGCCCGGCGGCTCCTACCCTGCGAGCGCCCGGTTCGCCAGGAGCCCGAATGCCTCGATCCCCGTCGCGAGGTCGGCTTCGTCGGTGTCCTCGCGCTCGGTGTGGCTGAGGCCGCCCAGCGAGGGGACGAAGATCATCGCCGTGGGGACGTGTCGCGAGACCTCGGCGGCGTCGTGGAGGGCGCCGCTGGTCAGCTCGCGCTCGGCGCCGCTGGCCTCCCTGCAGGCGTGGCGCGCGTGCTCGACCAGTTCCGGGTCGAACGCGAGCGGCTCGATCCGCCAGATCTCCTCCTCCGCCAGCGAGCACTCCCGGGCGAGGGCGGCGTCGGAGGCGGCCTCACGGGCCGCCTCGAGCATCGCGGCCAGGCGGCCGGCGTCGCGGTGGCGCAGGTCGGCGACGAGCTCGGCCTTGCCGGCCACCGCGGTGGGGATGCCCGGCTCGAGTCGCAGGACGCCGGTCGTCGCGACGCCGTCGTGCTCGCGGCCGATGCCCTCGATGCGAAGGGCGGCGTCGGCGGCGGCCAGGCCGGCGTCGCGGCGGAGCTCCATCGGGGTAGTCCCCGCGTGGGAGGCCTGGCCCGAGATCCGGAAGCGGTGGCGCTCGACGCCCGTGCAGCCGTTCACCGCCGCGACGGACGCCCCCTCCGTCTCGAGCACCGGGCCCTGTTCGATGTGGAGTTCGAGGTAGGCGCCCAGGCCCTCGCGGCGCGAGCCGCACTCCAGCACCCGGTCGAGCTCGACCCCGTTCTCGGCGAGCGCGTCCGGAAGGGCGATCCCGTCCTCATCGCGAAGGCCGGCGACCGCCGCCGGGTCCAGGGTCCCCGAGAAGGCCGAGCTTCCGAACAGGCTCCGGCCGAAGCGCGCGCCCTCCTCATCGGCCCAGTCGACCAGGACCACGGGCGACGGGGGCGCCTCGCCCGAGCTCGCCCATGCGCGCAGCACGCCCACCCCGGCCATCACGCCCAGCGCGCCGTCCAGCCAGCCGCCCTCCGGCACCGAGTCGATGTGCGAGCCGACCGCGAGGGCCGGCCCACCGCCGTCGCCGATGCGCGCCCAGAGGTTTCCGGCCTCGTCGCGCTCGGGCTCGGCTCCGATCTCCGCGAGCAGCCCCGCCAAGTAGTCGCGAGCCTCCCGCCATGTCTCCGTCCAGCAGACGCGGCGCGCGCCGTCCGGTCCGCCGGTGAGCCGGTCGAGCTCGCGCAGGTCGGCGATCACGCGTGCGGCGTCGATCGCCGGGCCGCGTCATCCGACGCGGTCGCGCCGAAGCGCCTGCGAGAGGCAGTGCGCCCCGCCTCCGCCCAGCGTGAACATCTCGAGCTCGGGAGCGACGAGCTCGAGCCCGTGAGCGCTCATCTGCTCGTTCAGCGACGTCGCCGCCGCGCCGGTCAGCACGCGATCGCCGCCCAGCGACATCGCGTTCACGCCCAGCTTCCATGCGTCCTCGCCGGGGACGTCGAGCAGCTCGAAGCCCTTGTCGCGAAGCCACTTCACCAGCCCGCCCGACGCGTACTCGAGGCACACGGCCGCGAGCTTCGGCGCCAGGATGGCCAGCAGCACGTCGATGTGGAGGAAGTGGCCCGGGATCGGCTCGACCCGGGCCTCCCAGCCCTCGGCCTCGAAGAACGCGGCGAGCTGGCGCGCGGCGGGAAGCTCGGTCCGCGACTCGCCGGTGCCGATCACGACGCAGCCGGGCTCGACGATCATCACGTCGCCGCCCTCGATCGCGCCGTTCGAGGCCATCTGCCAGATCGGGATGCCGGCGCCCTGGTAGAAGCGGATGACCGATGCGTACTCGCCGCGGCGCCACTGCTGCATCGGCGCCGTCACGAAGGCGCCCCAGGGGGTCCCGCAGCTCGAGTCGCGGGCGAACACCTGGTAGTGCTGGCCCTCGACGGGCTCGAGGAAGTGGCACGTCACGCCGGCCTCCTCGTAGGCGGCGACGAGGTCGACGTGCTGGGCCAGGGCGCGCTCGCGGTCGAAGACCTTGCCGCTGTCCAGGGTGCCCTTCGAGATCGCGCTGGTCGGGCGCCAGGAGAAGTTGTCCGGCGGGCAGAGCAGGACGTCGCGCAGGACTCCGTACTCGCTGTCGACGCCCCAGTCGGTCACTCGATCACCACCCGGATCGTCGCGAGGCTGCGGTCGCTCGCCCCCCGGACCCAGCCGCCGTGGGCGATCGAGTCAGCGATGTAGCGCAGGGTGGGGGCGGTGAGGCGCTCGCCCGGGAGCACGTTGGGCACGCCGGGTGGGTAGGCGGCGAGCGACTCCGCGGCCACCCGCCCCTCGGCCTCGCCGAAGGGAATGACCTCCTGGGGGCCGAGGAAAGCGTCGCGCGGGGAGAGCACGGTCGGCCCCCACTCGGGAGGGGTGGCGAACGGGCCGACGTCCGGTCCGGGCTCACCCGCCCGCTCGACGGCGTGGCGGAGGCCGATGACCAGCCGCTTGCCCGACTCGGCGATGTCCTCGCCCAGCCCGAACGAGGCCAGGACCACGTTCTCGGAGGCGAGCTCCATGTTGATGTCGTCCACCTCGCGCATCAGCTCTGAGATCCGGTGGCCGGTGGCGCCGCTGCCCCGCACGTCGATCACCAGCCGCAGCGGGTCGTAGGCGTGGACCCCGGGCCGCCCGACGATCCGCTCGTCGAGCACGTCGAGGCCCTCGATCCCCCGGATCTCCTCGCGAAGCTCGGCGAGGTCGTCGACCACCTTGGAGAGGAGCTCCTCGCCGTTGACGACCGCATGGCGGCGGGCGGCGTCGAGCGAGACGCTCAGCAGGCCGCTGGGACTGGTCGACTCGATCAGCGTCACCGCCCGGTCCACGACGCGCTCGTCGATCCGAGCGTCGTGCCCGAGGTGGAGGATCGCGGACTGGGTGAGGCTCCCGACGATCTTGTGCGTCGAGGAGAGCACGAGGTCGGCCCCGCACTCGAGCGCCGCGGCGGGCAGCCCGGAGGAGAAGCTGAAGGTGCGACCCCCACGCCTCGTCCACGAACAGGGGGACGCCCGCGGAGTGGGCGAGGTCGGCGAGCGAGGCGACGTCGGCGACCGCGCCGAAGTAGGTCGGGGAGGTGATCATCACGGCGATCGCGTCGGGGTGAGCCTCGAGCGCGGCCTCGAGCGCCTCGGGTGTGGCGCAGTGCGCGATCCCCAGTTCGTCGTCCACCTCGGGCGCGACGAAGTGCGGCTCCAGGCCCCCGAGGATCATCCCGTCGATCGTCGAGGAGTGCGCGTTCCGTTGGACGACGACGCTCTTCCCCATGTGTGCGAGCGTGAGGCAGACGGCATGGTTGCCGCCCGACCCGCCGTTGACGAGGAACCACGAGCGCTTGGCCCCCCACGCCTCCGCCGCCAGCTCCTGGGCCTGCTGGAAGTAGTTGTGCTCGATATCGCCGACGTCGATGCCGGGGGTGCCCGCGGGTATGTCCATCTCCAGCGCGCGCAGGCCGATCGCCTCGATCAGGCCCGGATCGGCGGCCGGGCCGCCCTTGTGGCCCGGGACGGTGAAACGGCCGGGGTAGCGCTCGCGATAGCGCGAGAACGCGTCTAGATACGGGGTCTGACTCTGGTCGCGATCGTGGGCCACGCGGCGACGCTAGCAAGGGGAACGCTCGCCAGGACGCGAGGCCTGACGGACTCTCAGCCCACGAACGTAGAACGCCACCGCCACTGCTACCTTCTGCCCGTCCTCGTGGACGACGACCCCCTTCCTCGAAGTACCGGCGCCGCAAGGCCGCATCAAGGTTGCACTAGATGACCGGCCTCGCGATAGTCGCCCTGCTGCTGCTCGTCGCGCTCAACGGGCTGTTCGTCGCGGCGGAGTTCGCGCTCGTGCGCAGCCGCCGCAGCCGGCTCGAGGCCCTCGCCCGGGAGGGCCAGGCGGGGATCGACGAGGTGCTCGAGCAGCTGAACAAGATCGACGAGGTCCTGTCCGCCTGCCAGCTCGGGATCACGATGGCCTCGATCGGCATCGGGTTCCTGGGCGAGCCCGCGATCGCCACGCTCATCGAGCCGCTGTTCGGCGACCTCGACGAGGGCGCCACCACCGCGATCTCCGTGGTCCTGGCGTTCGCGATCGCCACGTCCCTTCACATCACGATCGGCGAGCAGGTTCCGAAGATGCTGGCGATCACCCGGCCCGAGCCGGCCGCGCGCCTGCTGGTCCGCCCGGTCAACTGGTTCCGGGTGGCGAGCGCCCCGTTCACCTTCGTCCTCAACAAGGTGTCCAACGCGATCCTGCGCCTGTTCGGGGTCAAGCCCGGCGACATCGAGGAGAAGCACACGGCCGACGACCTCAAGGAGCTGATCCGCGGCTCGGCGTCCGGCGGCACCCTCGACCCGGGCGAGGCCGGGATGCTCGGCGGCGTCTTCCACCTGCACGAGCAGGAGGCGCGCGAGGTGATGACGCCGATCCCCGCCGTGGTGACGGTGAACGCGAACCAGACCGTCGAGGAGGCGCTGCGAAGCTGCGTCTCCTCCGGGCACACGCGCCTGGTCGTGATCGAGGACGACAACCCGGACAAGGTTCGAGGCGTCGCCCACAACAACAGCCTGGTCCGCCTCTACATGAACGCCGGCCCCGACACTTCGCTCGAGCCGGCGATTCGCGAGGTGCCGATCTTCCCCGAGACGAAGCCGCTCGACGACCTCCTCGCCGAGCTCCAGCGCCAGCGCAGCTCGCTCTGCGTGGTCTCCGACGAGTACGGGCGAACGGTCGGAATCGTCACCGTCGAGGACATCCTCGAGGAGGTCGTCGGCGAGATCGAGGACGAGACCGACCCGCGCTCGACGTCGTTGCGCCGGCTGACCGACGGCGACTGGTACGTGCGGGGCCACGTGCCGATCGGCGACCTCGTGGACGCCGGGATCAAGCTCCCGGTCGACTCCGATGCCTTCAACTCCATCGGCGGCTACGTGTTCAGCGAGCTCGGCCGCCTGGCCCGCCGCGGCGACACGATCCGGGCCAACGGCTACGAGGTCCGGGTCGAGTCCGTCCGCGACAACCGGATCGTCGCGGTGCGGATCCGCACGGTGACCGGCGAGCATCGTGCCGTGCCCGCCCCCGATCCACAGCCGGACGCCGGCTGACGCGTAATCCGTCCGCCCGCGGAATTAGTTTCAGCGGCAGTTCGATCCGGTCACGAAGGGGCAGCCATGTGGGTCGTTCGGCTCACCGAAAAGCAGCTCGAGGTACTTAGGGCGGTCCTCCGCTCGGAGGAGCATCTCGGCCCTGCGCTCCGCGGCGCCCTCGAGGCGCTCGAGCTGGCCCGCTGGGATGACCTGCCCGACGCGCAGCTTCCCTGGGAGGACGTGGTGGACGCCGCGCGTCGCCAGGGCATCTCCGAGGCAGACGTCATCTGGGACCTCTCGGGCAAGCAGCGCCGCGCCGCCGCCTAGCTCGAGCCCGATTGCTGGTCGTCCAAAGCGCTACGGTCGCCGAACACCGGCGCTGGGACCTGGCAGCGGTCGTTGCGCCTTCTTGCGAAGCAGATGAACGTCCGGGCCTAGTAGTCGAAGAAGCCTCCGCCGCTCTTGCGGCCCAGGCGCCCTGAGTCCACCAGCGCCCGGATTCGTTCGGGCGCTCGGTGGTCGGGGTTTCCTGTCTCGGCCTCGAGGCCGTCGCCGATGGCGATGGCGACGTCGAGGCCGACGAAGTCCAGCAGCGCCAGCGGCCCCATCGGGTGACCGCCGCCGAGGCGCATGCAGGTGTCGACGTCGTCCGGGGTCAGGCCGCTCGAGTCCAGCAGCCGGACCGCGTCGAAGAGGAACGGGAAGAGCAGCCGGTTGACGACGAACCCGGCGCTGTCGGGCACCTCGACCGCCGTCTTCCCGAGCGCCCGGCACCAGTCGCGGGCGCGATCGGCGGCGCCGTCGCGCAACGGCTCGGGGAAGCACAGCTCGACCAGCTCCATCTTGTGCGGCGGGTTGAAGACGTGGAGGCCGAGCAGGCGCTCGGAGAGGTCGCTCGCCGCGGCGATCGCACCGATGGAGAGGGACGAGGTGGTCGTGGCCAGGTCGGCGTCCGGGCAGGCCGCGCCGAGCTCGCGGAGCAGCTCGGCCTTCGCGCCGACGTCCTCGACGATCGCTTCGACCACGATGTCGCAATCGGCGAGGTCGGTGGTTTCCGTCGTCACCTTCACCCGTCCGCGCGAGCCGCCATCGACCTTCTCGGCCAGGGCCTGGGCGGTCTCCTCCGCCTTCCAGGCCGACGCATCGCTGCGGGCCAGGAGCCTCACGTCGCCGAGTGCACTGGCGCAGGCCACGAGCCCGCAGGCGATCGTGCCGCTGCCGGCGACCGCCGGCCGTGTGTATCCGGAAGAGGGGCTCACGCGAACGGCGGTTGTATCAGCGGGGAGCTACCGGGGGCGCAGGTCGCGTGAATCTAGACTGGCGCGATGCCCGCCCTCCTCGCCGAGGCCGTCCGCAAGCGCTACGGGGAGATCGAGGCTCTCGCCGGAGTCGATCTCCGCGTGGAGGAGGGGGAGCTGGTCGGCTTGCTCGGCCCGAACGGCGCCGGAAAGTCCACCCTGATGAAGATCGCATGCGGGCTCGTGGGCGGGTACCAGGGGCGCATCGAAGTGGCGGGAGCACCGGCCGGATCCCGGGATGCGCGGGCCGCGACGGGCTACCTCGCTGAGCTGTTTCGGTTCCCGGACTGGGCGAGCGCCGACGAGGTTCTGGAGCTGCATCAAAGGCTCGCCGCCTCGAGCGGCGGGCCGGCCGAGCGGGCCCGGCTGCTGGCGCTTACGGGCCTGGCCGATGCCAGCGGCCGCAGGGTCGCGGGGATGTCAAAGGGCATGCAGCAGCGGCTGGGGATCGCGCAGGCCCTGATCGGCGATCCACCCGTAGTGCTGCTGGACGAGCCGACCAGCGCGCTTGACCCGGCTGGGAGGCGAGCGGTACGAGCGATTCTCGAGGCGGAGCGAGCCCGGGGGGCGGGGGTGTTGGTCAACTCCCACCTCCTCAGCGAGATCGAGCTGGTCTGCGACCGCGTCGTGATCATCTCGGGCGGCGTGGTGGTCCGCGAGGGCTCACCGAGCGAACTGACCGAACGAACCGGGCTGCAGATCGAGACGGCGTCGGGGACGCGGCACTTCGAGGCGGCGGGCCCCGAGGAGATCGCCGACATCGTGGCGGGCCTGGTCGCGGCCGGCGAGCGCGTCTACTCGGTGCTCCCAGAGCGCGCGTCGCTCGAGGAGGTCTACCTCGACGTGGTGGAGCGGGACGAGGCCGGCTGATGGTGACCATCGCCGCATACGCGCTACGCGAGGGATTGCGACGGAGGGTCTTCGCCGTCGTGCTGGGCCTCACGCTCCTGAGCGGTGGGCTCTACGCCCTGGGCTGCGCCTTTGCGTTCGAGGACGTGGCGAGCTTCTCGGGCCTGGGGACGCCGGTGGACGCGCGCACCCTCACCGGGGCGACCGTGCTCGGGCTGGCGATGTTCGCGACGCTCTTCCTCGGATCCGTCCTCGCCGGCTTCCTCGTGCTGGCCGCCGTGCGAGGCGATGCGGAGCGCGGGCTCCTCCAGCCGCTTGTCGTGCGGCCCGTCGGCCGGGACTCGGTGCTGCTGGGACGCCTGCTCGGTGCGGTGGCGATCTCCGCCCCCTACACCTTCCTGGTCTATTCGGGCGCGGTGGTGGTCACCGGGTTGATCGGGGGCTGGTGGCCGCAGGACTTCCTCGTTCCGGGGCTCGAGCTCGCCGGGGCCGTCGTCATCGTGGCGGCGCTGGGACTCTTCGGATCCGTCTACCTGACGCCGATCGCCAACGGAATCGCCGTCTTCATGATCTTCGGCGCAGGGCTCGTCGCGGGGCTCCTCGGGCAGATCGGCGATGCCATCGGCTCGGAGCGGCTGGAGGCGATCGGCAACACCGCCTCCTGGATCCTTCCCTTCGAGGCGCTGTACCAGGACGCGCTCAGCCGCCTCGTCGGCAACCCCGGGAACACCGCGGAGCTCGTGCTCACGCTGGGGCCATTCGGGGGCGCCCAGCACTCGGGGGAGCTCCTGTTCGCGGTCGTCGCGGCCTACCTCGTGGCCGTCTGCTTCGCCGCCGTCCAGGCCTTCCGGGCACTCGACCTCTGACCGGCCCGATCCCGGGGATTAATTCAGCCGGCTAGTCCCTGCCCTCGCGGACGGCGCGCGCGAGCAAGTCGTCGAGCTGGGCGAGTACGGGCGCCAGCTCCGTCTCGGTCGATCCCGATGCGCCCCCGACTCGCCGCGGGCCGACCTCGATCTGGAACCGCATGGCCTCGTGGGAGCGGGGAAGTGCCCGTCGCAGGAGCGCACCCACCAGCCCGTGCCAGCGTCCCGCGGGCACCGAGTCGATGGCGGCGTGGAGCGCGGTCACCTCCGATTCGCTCGCCCGCACCTCCGTGCGCTTGCCGGACTTGCGGTCGCTGAGCTTCACCAACCCGTCCTCGTCGACGGTCATGTGCTGGCTGAGACCGGCGTATCCGCCCCAGCGGCGATAGGTGACGAGTCGGGCGGCCATGACCCCCATTCTTGCGCCTCAGCAGTTGACTGACTAATCAGTCGGTTTCAGTATCGTTAGTCACGCACCGTGAATCGCGCGCCCGGCGCGGCTCGACTTCTCAGGAGGCTTTAAATGGCCAGCAACGGCAACGGCAAGTTCCAGGGTCGCGAGGTAGTGATCGTCGAGGCGGTCCGAACCCCGATCGGCCGCGGCCATCCGGAGAAGGGCATCTACAAGGACACCCACCCGTCCAACCTCCTTTCGGCGACCTACAAGGAGCTCGTAGAGCGCGCGGGGATCGACCCCGCCGAGGTCGAGGACGTCGTCGCCGGCTGCGTCCAGCAGTTCGGCGAGCAGGCCTTCAACATCGGGCGCAACGCCTGGCTCGAGGCCGGGCTGCCGATCGAGACGCCCGCCACGACCATCGACCGCCAGTGCGGCTCCGCCCAGCAGGCCATCAACTTCGCCGCCGCGCTCGTCGCGTCCGGCGTTCACGACGTGGCCATCGGCGGCGGCGTCGAGCACATGGGGCACATCTCCTTCGCCGACGGCCTCCAGGTCCAGCAGGAGCACGGAATGGCTTTCACGCCCGAGCTGATGGAGCGCTACAACCTGGTCCCGCAGGGGATCTCGGCCGAGATGATCGCCGACAAGTGGGAGATTCCGCGCTCGGAGCTCGACGAGATCGGCGTTCGCTCGCACCAGCTCGCCGCAAAGGCGGCCGAGGAGGGGCGCTTCGACCGGGAGATGGTCCCGATCACGGTCAACGGCGACACGCACACGGCCGACCAGGGCATCCGCCCCGACACGAACATCGAGGCGCTCTCGCAGCTGAAGACGGTGTTCAAGGAGGACGGCAAGATCACCGCCGGCAACTCCTCGCAGGTCTCCGACGGCGCCGCCGCGGTGCTGGTGATGACCCGCGAGAAGGCCGACGCGCTCGGCCTCACACCCCGCGCGAAGATCGTCGATCAGACGGCGGTCGGCGTCGACCCGGTGATCATGCTGACGGGCCCCATCCCCGCGACCAAGAAGCTCCTCGAGCGCAACGGGATGACGATCGACGACATCGATCTGTTCGAGGTCAACGAGGCGTTCGCGTCGGTGCTCGCCGCGTGGCGCCGCGAGCTCGAGCCGGACATGGACCGCGTGAACGTGAACGGCGGGGCCATCGCGCTCGGGCATCCGCTCGGCTCGACCGGCGCGCGCCTGATGACGACGCTGCTGCACGAGATGGAGCGCTCCGACAAGGAGACCGGCCTCGTCACGATGTGCTGCGGCGGCGGCATCGGCACCGGCACGATCATTCAGAGGGTCTGAGCCGGCGCTGAAGGGGCCCTGCGTGTTCGTCCTCGGGCTCGCCCTCGCGGGCTGCGGGGGCGATGACGCGAACACGTCCACCTTCGTCGAGCCTCCGCCCCTGACCAAGTCGGAGTTCCTCGCCGAGGCCGACCGCATCTGCTTCGCGGCCGAGTCGCAGATCGAGGCGGCCGCGGACGACTACGCCGGCGAGGAGAAGCCGGACCCGGCCGAGGTGCGCCGGTTGGTCACACGTGTCGTCGTGCCGAAGCTGCGGGGGGAGGTCACCACCATCCGCCTGCTCGACCCGCCGCCGGAGGACGCGGCCCAGATCGAGGAGATCCTCGCGGCCACCGAGCAGGGCGCCGATGAGCTTGAGGCCGACCCCGAGTCGGTCCTCGACGACATCCCAGACGAGCTGCGCGAGGCCGAGCGTCTCGCGCGGGCGTACGGGTCGAAGGAGTGCGGGCTGCGTTAGCGTGCGCCGTGCAGCTTCCAACGACCTAGGGGGTCCACCCATGTTCCTGAAGACAATGCTCGCGGTACTGCTCGTCTCCGGAGGCCTGCTCGCCGCCGGCTGCGGGGACGACGACGAGACGACGACCAGCAGCACGACCGAGGAGACCGGCGCCAGCGGAGCCAGTGGCGCGTCCGGCGCCCAGGGCGCCGAGGCGGGTGGGGGCCTGTTGCCCGACGACTTCGCCGAGCAGGCGAACGACATCTGCGTGGCGGGCAACGAGGAGCTCGACGCCGCGGCCGAAACCGCATTCGGCGGTGGGGGCGAGCCGTCCGACGTCGAGGTTGAGAAGTACGTCGACGACGTGTTGGTCCCCAGCGTCCAGGGCCAGATCGACGCGATCACGGCTCTCGGTGAGCCGGAGGAAGGAGCCGACGAGCTGAGCACCGCCCTCGAGGACTCCCAGTCGGCCCTCGGCGAGGTCGAGGCTGATCCGACCATCATCACCGGCGGAAGCGACCCGTTCGCAGACGTCGAGGCTCAGTTCCAGGAGCTGGGGCTGCCGGCCTGCGCCTCCGACTGACCCGCGCATAACGGTCTCGGCATCCGGGCGACCCTAGGGTGGCCCGGATGCCCGAGATCTCAGGCCAGCGTCCTCAGACGGTGCTGCGGGGCTCGCCGGAGTGGTTGGCGAGCTCGGTGAGGCGCGCGATCTGTTGCTCGCCCTCGATCCGCGCCGGGTGATCCGCCGGCAGGCTCTCGATCAGCCGCGCGATCCGGTTGCGGATCTGCAGGGCGAAGTGGGGGGTGGCTGGGCCCGCGAGCGCGCGTACGTCCTCGATCGTGATCTCCCGGCCGCTCAGGCGGTCCTCGCGTTCTCGCTCGCTCAAGGCTGGTCGTCCTGGTTCGTGCTGCCGCTCGAGTCGTCGGCTGCTTTGTCGGGCTCCTCCGGCTCCGGCGTGCCCGGAGGTGGGCCGAGCACGTCGCTGCCGGTGCCGGACCCTACCTTGACCAGCTCTGCGAGCTCATCGACCTGGGCCTGCAAGGGCACCGAGATCGCGTCCTGGTCGCCGATGACCCAGACGTGGTTGTAGAGGGCCCGGGTCGGGTCCTCCTGATAGCCGGGCTTCAGGTCGAGGAGGTAGCCGCGGAGCGGTCCGGGCAGCTCCGCGGAGGAGTCGGTGAGAAGGGCGGGTCCCCAGGTGCCGCTGGCCGACAGCGATGCCGCCGCCCCGGCGTCGGCCGGACGCTCGGTGTTCAGCAGCACGAATCCGTGCCCCGGGTCGTTGATGTTCCAGCCGAAGCTTCCGTCGGTGAAGCGGGCGAACTCGATCGCGTTTTCGACCGGGTCCTTCGCCGAGATCCTGGTGACGTCGTCGGCGACCTTCTCGAGCTCCGCCACGGCCTTCGGGGAGACGGCGTCGGCGTCGAGCCGACTCCGCGCTCTCGAGGATCGCGTCGACGATGCGATTGGCGCGGAAACCGTCTTCGAAAGTCGCGACCATCGGCGGGAGCGCGGGATACGGCTGACCCGCGGCGATGCACGTGTAAATCTCGCGCATCACGTTGCAGAACGCATCCGCCCAGGCTTCCTGATGGCCGCCGGGAAGGTGAGCGTATCCGCGAGCGCGTTCGTCGAGCAGCGACGGATCCTTCTGCAACACTTCGTTCGCCCGATCGCGGTGGCCGATCCGGAGCTTGTTCTGATCTTCCTGTCGCCAGCGCAGTGATGCCTTCGCACCGCAGACCTCGAGAACGAGATCGTTCTTGTGGCCGCCGCATACCTGCCCGACCGAGAAGCACCCCCGCGCGCCGTTCTCGAACCGGACGAGCACAGACGCGAGATCCTCGACGTGATGTCCACCAATTCGCCGTCGCCGTGCCCGGCCTGGAACGCTCTCGGGCGATCCGCTTGGCTTCTTTCGCTTCTGAACGACAGTGGCGATGTCGCCCAGCACGTGCGTAATCTTCAGGCCGGTGACGTGCTGCGCCAGATCGCACCAGTGCGATCCGATGTCGCCGAGCGCTGACGACGCGCCGCCCTTCTCAGGATCGAGGCGCCACGAATAGTCCGTGTCTCTGAGAAGCCAGTCCTGCAGGTAGTGCCCGTGCAGAAAGTGCGGCGTGCCGATGTCGCCGCGCGCGACCGCGCACGCGCCTGCTGCACGAGCGGATTGCCACGGTAGTTGAACGTCACCGCCGCAACCACCCCCGCACGTTGTGCCTCGTTGACCAGCCGCTTGGCCTGCGCCGACGTCATCGCCAGCGGCTTGTCCGAGACGACGTGCTTTCCTCGGCGAGCGCGGCCGACGTGACCTCGTAGTGAAGGTGATTGGGCGTGGCGTTGTGCACGACCTGCACGTCCGGATCATCGAGCAGCGCCTGATAGCTGCCGTAGCCCTTGCGCACGCCGAGCGCTTCAGCTTTTCCGAGTCCGACTCCTCGCTGCTGCCAGCCACGGCTACGACGTCGACGAATCCGAGGCGCCTGACCGCGTCGATGTGATGCGGGCCCACGAACCCCGCACCCACGAGCCCATCCCGATCCGCGTCATCGCTGCCCGATCACGCTACTTGCCGACCAGGCGGCCGGCATCGCGTTCGTTGTCCATGCAGTGGTAGTCGAGGAGCTCGGTGTCGAGCACAATCAATTGGGTGAGGGTGACGGTCCACGGCCGGGTATAAACCTTGGGATCGTCGAGCGTGACATCGATCTCGAGCCGGCCGTAGTTCACGCGCCGATAGCGCTCGGTCAGTTTCGCCGCGTCGCTCATGGGGCTGCCGTTGCGATCGAGCCAGTCCCATCGCGAAACCCATTGCTCGTGACGACCAGCGTGTCTCCATCCCAGCGCCCAATCGAGTAGCCGTTGAACGTGGGTGTGGGATCCTCCGACAGTTGACGGCCATCCATGAAGATCTGCCGATAGGTCACGTCGCGCTCGGACAGAATCACGAACAGCCCCGGCAGCTGCAGCAATTTTCGGAAGGGGGAAACGTCAGAATCCGCAGCGCACCACCCGGCCGGCACAGGCCCACTGGGTCGTCCTTGCCCAACTGCTCCGTCCGTTCCTTGACGAGCGTCGCCGCCCACGGCTGATACGGCAGGCCACCGGGCAGCTTCGCGCCGAAATTGAGAAACTCGGCGCCGGGCACATAGTCAGCCTGGCACGCGCCCGGCTCGCATGGTCGCGTCTCGAGTTGCCAGATGCCAGACAAATCCGGCTTTCCGTCTGCCGTGCGCGGTGCGGGTGCGGAAGGTCCGCCTTCCATCGAGTGTCCGAGGCACACCGCGCGTCGGATGGTTCAGCCACTGCGCGTCGAGCGACGCGCTCAATGCGAGCACCGCGACGAGGCAAGACGGGTGCTGGTCATGCGGGCATTATCCCCGACTCAGGCACGCAGGTCGTAGCAGAGAAGCCGCGGTCCGTTGCCCGCGTGACTCGCGGGTGTTCTGCACGACGTACAGCAACCCGCGACTGAGCACCGGCAGCCCCATGATTCGCGCGCCTGGAACAGCCATGCGCGGGAGATCTCCTTGTAGCCCTTCGGCGTCAGGTCCATCCACAGCAGGTGTCCCAACTCGCCCAGGCACAGGAACGCCGTCCACCGCGAGCAGCGACCCGCGATAAGTGCTCACCGCTGCTGACGGCCGCCGAGCGTCTCGTTCCACTCCGGAGTCTCGCGCCACACGACTTTGCCGGTCGCCACGTCCACGCACGCCAGCGACGCATCGGGCTCGTTGCGTCCATCGAAGCCGTAGAGATATCCGTCGCGATGGATCGGCGTGTTGAAGTGCAGCCCGAACTCCTGCGTCGTCCACAGGACCTTGTGCGTGAAGTCCGGGCGGATTTCGAGCAGCGCGCCGCCCGTCCGATAGCTCGCCGAGATGAACACCTTGTTGTCGAAGACCACCGGACACGACGCGTTGACCGACTCGTAGCTGCGGCTGCGCCAGGGAAACGAGAAGTCGACCGTGCCGTTCGCCGGGTCGATCGACATCAACCCACCGGTCGGCGGATCGGACTCCCCTCCGGCGAACACGAACACGCGGCGCTGCCCGTGCACGACTGCGGGCACGGGCGAGGCATAGCTCGGTCCCCACTCCTTTCCCGCGCGCCACACTTCCTTGCCGGTCGCTTGTCGAACCGACGACGCACGGGCCGCCGGGCGCGCCGACGTTGACGATCAGCAGCTCGCCTTCGACGAGCGGCGTCGACGCCGTGCCGAAGAAGTCCTGCGGCACCTTGTATTCGGCGCGGAGATCTCGCTTCCACACGCACCTTCCCCGACGCGAGATCGAAGCAGTGCAGCTTTCCTCGGCGCCCATCGTGTACACGCGATCGCCGTCGATCACCGGGCTGGCGCGCGGGCCGTTGTTGTAGCCGTAGCGATCCTCGAAGACCGTGCCGTATTGGAACTGCCAGCGTCTCGCTCCCGTTTCCGCATCGAGGCACTCGACGACCTCTTCGTCGCCGACGCGATGAATGAAGACCAGTCGCCCGGCAGAATCGCAGGCGACGCGTAGCTTGTGCCTTTCGGGAACTCCCAGACGAGCGGCGGCGGAAGCACCCGGCTCAACTTCGTCTCGGTGGAGACGGCGTTGTGTGTGGGGCCGAGAAACGCGCCCAATCGTGCGTCACGGCCCCGGCGGGTAACGGCCTGGGCTTGCCCGCAACGCGGGACTGGCCGCCGACGATGCTCGTCATCGCTGACTGTGCGAGAACAGCCTGCAATAGTGCCCGGCGCGAGATCAGATCCATGGATGGCAAAACGGAATATCTCACGGAATCGATAAGGCAGCGAAACCGAGGAGCAGTACAATTTCCATCAT
>CAVSOA010000010.1:0-95628 GCA_963729505.1 uncultured Solirubrobacterales bacterium | reverse complement strand
GGCGACGCCACCGGCGGCTCGGAGGAGGCGGAGCGCTTCTCCTCGCAGGGCACCGACTCCGGGTAGCTTTACCGCGTGGGCTTCTCGAACGTCCGCGGCATCCCGGGCATCGCCGGCACCTCCCGCGAGGCGCGGATCCTCGACGGCCGCGCCCCGGCCGCCGCGATCTACGGGCGCGTTGCGGAAGAGGTCGCCCGGCGACGGACCGCCGGCGAGCCCGCCCCGACCCTGGTTACGATCGGCGTCGGTCACAGGCCGGCGGCGGACGCGTACGCCGCGGCAATCGATCGCGCCTGCGGCCGGACTGGGATCTCGTTCTCCCTCCATGAGTTCGGGGCGGAGGCCGAGCAGGGGAGCCTCGAGGCCCGCATCGCCGCGCTCAACGACGATTCCACGGTCAGCGGGATCGTGTTGCAGTTTCCCCTGCCCGATCACCTCGATGCGCACCGGCTGATGGCCCTGATCGATCCGGGCAAGGATGTGGACGGGCTTGGGCTTGCCTGGGCGAGCCCCCGGGGGAACCCGGATGCCCTCGTGCCGGCCACCGCGAAGGGGATCGTGGCGCTGCTCGATCACCACGGCATCGAGCTCGCGGGGCGCCGGGCGGTGGTCGTCGGCCGCTCGGTGGTGGTCGGAAGGCCGGTCGCGACGCTGCTCAGCCTGCGTGACAGCACCGTCACCGTCTGCCACTCGCGCAGCCGCGACCTCGAGCAGGAGTGCCGGCGGGCGGAGGTCCTCATCGCGGCCGCGGGGAGGACACACCTGATCGGCGAGGCACACGTACGGCGCGGCGCGACCGTCGTGGACGTGGGCATACACCGAACCAGCGGAGGCCTCACCGGCGACGTCGACTACGAGGTCGTCCGCCGGGTCGCGGGCGCTGTCTCCCCGGTGCCGGGTGGCGTCGGCCCGATGACGATCGCGTCGCTGCTGGAGAACACGCTCGCGGCTGGAAAGCTAGTCCGGGCCTAGATCACGCGAGGGCCGGGGTCGCGCTGTCTATGCGCGCGAGGATCGCGGCCGCGACGCGGTCGGCGGTGTTGACGTTCGCGTTCGGGCCCATCAGCCCGACCCGCCACATCGGGGGAGCCTGCGGGCCGAGGCCGCCCCCGACCTCGATCCCCTCCTCTGCGAGAAGCCGCCCCTGCACGGACTTGCCGTCGGTCCCGTCGGGAACCCGGATCGCGGTCAGCGGGGCGAGCTGGTGGTCCGGTTCGGCCACGAGGTCGAGGCCCGCCGCGCGTACCCGCTCCTGCAGGTGGGCGCCGGCCTCCGCGTGCCGTGCCCACCGGGGCTCGAGGCCCTCCAGGAGGGTCTGGCGCAGCGCCTCGTGCAACGCATAGATGTGGAGGATGGGCGCCGTGTGGTGGTAGGTCGCGGGGCGCTCTACCCAGTAGGCGCGAAGCAGCTCGAGGTCGAGCGAGAACGGGACCGGCGTTCGCCGGTCGCGCACCCGCTCGAGGGCGCGGTCCGAGACTGCGATGGGCGACATGCCGGGCGGCGCTCCGAGGCACTTCTGGGTGCACGAGTACGCGTAGTCGATCCCCCACCCGTCGAAGTCGAGCTCGACGCCGCCCAGCGTGGTCACGCAGTCGACCATCAGCAGCGTCTCGCCGCCACGCATCGCCGCGCCGAGCTCGGCGACCGGGTGTTCGGTGCCGGTCGACGTCTCGCCGTGTACGACCGCGAGGAGGCGCGCGTCGGGGTGCCGATCGAGCGCGTCGAGCAGGCGCTCGTTGGGGACGTGATCGCCCCAGTCGGCCGACACCTCGTGGACGCGCGCTCCTTGGCGCCGCGCGATCTCGGCGATCCGCGCGCCGAAGTAACCGCTGCTGGCCGTGATCACGGTCTCGCCCGGCTCGACCAGGTTTGCGAGGCCGGCCTCCATCCCGGTTGTGCCGGTGGACTGGAGGGGCAGAACGACCCCGGACTCCGCCCGGTAGACCTGGCGGAGGAGGTCCACGACCTCGAGCAGGATCTCGTGCAGCTCGGGGTCGAGGTGCCCGAGCATGGGCCTGCGCATCGCCGCGAGCGCGGCCTCGTCGACGTTGGTCGGGCCGGGGCCGCAGAGCAGCCTGGTGGACGGTGTGAGGGGGGCCGGCAGTTCGCTCATGGCTGGGAGATTCGCACAGCCCTCTCACGGCCTCAAGCTAAGAAAAGCGTTGAATCAATAGGGCTTAGCCTATAAATTGAGGATCGCGCCCATGGCCGTGACGATGACCCAGCTCTCAGCGTTCCTGGCCGTCGTGCGGACCGGTTCAGTTACCTCCGCGGCGGAGGCGCTCGTGGTCACGCAGCCCTCGGTCTCGGCCGCGGTCTCCGCTCTCGAGCGCGAGGTCGGCGTCCAGCTCACCGAGCGCGCGGGCCGTGGGATCAAGCCGACTCCGGCGGGGCTGACCTACGCGCGCTACGCGAGCGACGTCATGGCGCTGCTTCGGGAGGGATCCGAGGCGGCGGCCGAGGCGGCGCGCGGCGTCACCGACCGCGTGCGCGTTGCCGCGGTGACCACCGCCGGCGAGTACCTGCTGCCGGCCCTGATCCGGGGTTTCCGCGAGCACCGCCCGGACCTTGACGTGAGCGTCTACGTGGACAACCGCCAGGAGGTCTTCAGGCAGCTCGGCGCGCGCGAGGCCGACGTGGCCATCTCGGGGCGACCGCCTGAGGACGGAGGCTTTGAAGGAGCGCCGTTCCTCGAGAACGAGTTCGTGCTGATCGCGGCGCCGACCGACCCGATGGCCCAGCGCCCGTGGGTGCCGGTCCGTGAGTTGGCGGAGCGCTCCTGGCTGATGCGCGAGGAGGGATCCGGCACGCGGCGCCTGTGCGAGGCGTACCTCGCCTCGCACCAGCTCACCCCCCCGTTGCTGACGCTCGGCTCCAACGGCGCGATCAAGAGCGCCGCCCGGATGGGGCTCGGGATCGCGCTTCAATCCCAGGCTGCGGTCGGACTCGAGGTCAGCTCGGGCCAGCTCGCGACGATCCGGCCGCGCGGCGGCCTCCCAAAGCGCCAGTGGCACGTCGTCAGGTCCACGGTGGGCCCGGCGTCGGAGGCCACCGAGGCGTTCGCCGAATACGTGCGCTCGTCCGCCGAGGAGGCGCTGGAGCGCGCGCGGGGGATCTAGTGCAGCGCCGAGTCGAAGCCGATTCCGCGTGGCACGTCGAGGTCGTGCGGATCGATCCCGGCGGCGACCTCCGCCCGGGTCGAGACCAGGTGGTATAGGAGGAGCGTCTGAGCCAGGGCGAGCGACTGGGAGCGATGGAGATCGGTGCCGACCGTGAACTCGCCGAGGCGGTGGGCGCGGAGGTGGCTCGCGTACTGCATGCGCTGCCACACGGCCTCCTCGAGCTCCGCGGCCAATGCCGGGTCCGTGTCGCCCGGGATCCGCAGCAGCGACTCGTTTTCGCGCCGGGCCAGGGTTGGCCCGTCGCCGTCGGGCCTGAGGAAGGGGGAGAGGTCCGGATGCCGCAGGGAGTCCCGCAGGATGAGGTCGGCGTCGAGCCGCTCGGGATTGCCACTCGCAGACGGCATGAACGACATCACGATGTCTGCGTGCGCGCGCTGTGGCCGGATGTAGCTCTCGACGTCCGGCTCCCGGGCATCGAGCTCCCGGAAGACCTCGTGGGTCGTGTAGCCACGCCGCGTGCAGTCCCGGGTCAGCTTCCAGGTCCTCCGCAGCTCCTCGGGCGGCGCCAGGAAGACGCGGATGTCGTGGGCGCCGCGTAGCTCCTCAGAGTGGAAGTTGAGCAGCCCCTCCACGACCACATAGGGGTGTGGGCGCACGTACTCCGGCGCCCCCAGGTTGCCGGTGCGGTGGTCGTAGACGGGCTTGAGTACGGGCTGCCCCGTCCGGAGGTGCCTGAGGTGCTGGCCGAGGATGTCGAGGTAGTTGGCCGCCGGGTCCAGCGGCGTGATCCCGAGCTCGGCGCGCTGCTGGCGCTCGTAGCGGTGGTAGTCGTCGCCGCTGATGTAGGAGACGCCCTCGCCCCCGCCCAGGATCCTGACTACTCCACGGGTGAGCGTCGTCTTTCCGGCTGCGGAGTCACCAACGACCCCGAGAACGACCGGCCGCGTCATTGGGAAAGGATGCCACGGGTCCGAGTCAGGCGCTGGCCGACAGTTCCTGCTCGACCGGTGCCAGGCCGTTCTGGCGCTCCTCGATCAGCTCGATCTTCATCAGCAGGTGCTCGGCCATCCGCAGCGAGGCGGCGTCGATCAGGCGACCGTCGAGTGATACCGCGCCGCGTCCATCGTCGGCGGCCTCCTGCATCGCGTCGATGATGCGCCTGGTCCGCGAGACCAGGCGATCGTTGGGCGAGAACACCTCGTTGGCGAGCTCGATCTGGCCGGGATGAATGCACCACTTGCCCTCGAACCCGAGGATCGAGGCCCGGCGGGCGGCGACCAGGTAGCCCTCCGGGTCGCCGAAGTCGCCGAAGGGCCCGTCGATCGGCCGCAGCCCGTTGGCCCGGCACGCGACGGCGATGCGCGACAGGGGGTAATGCCATTGATCGCCCCAGTGCAGTTCCCGCTCGGCCTCGTCGTTCCCGCTCGGGTCGGTGATGACCGCGTAGTTCGCATCCGAGCCGCCGATCGACGCGGTCTGGCTCTGAATCGAGGCCGCGTAATCGGCGACGCCGAAGATCAGGGCCTCCATCCGCTCGGGGCAGCTCGCGGCGATCTCGTCGAGGTTGAGCATCCCCGACGCCGTCTCGATCAGCGCCGAGATCCCGAGCTGCTTGGAGAGACCCATCGCGTCCTCGATCTGGCTCAGGAGGGTCGCGACCAGGTGGATGTCGCCCGCGCAGCTCGCCTTCGGGACGAGGACGGTGTCAAGCCACTCGCCGCTTTGCTCGACCACGTCGACGATGTCGCGGTAGCAGTAGTGCGTGTCGAGCCCGTTGATCCGAAGCGTCACACAGCTGCCGCTCCAGTCGAGCTCGCGCAGCGCGTCGATCACGTTCGTACGCGCCTGGGGCTTGTCGTCGGGCGCGACGGCATCCTCGAGGTCGAGCATCACCACGTCGGCGCCGAGCGCCGGTGCCTTCTCGAGCATGCGGACGTTCGTGCCCGGAACGCACAGCTCGCTCCGATGGAGTCGGACGGGGATCGGCATTTCTCCTCCTGGTTCGAGGCCTTCGTCGGCTAATTCGAAGGCCTGCAGTGGCCTCGGGACAGTCAGTCAACCCTCTCGGCCGCTCCGGATCAAGCGGACTCACACGCTAATTCATAGACCAAGCTCTTTGAGTAAGCGTTTGCTCTTAGGTTGAACGCTTTGTGTTCATGGACCGCCCTCGGCCGGCTCGTCTCCCAGCTTGAGCCCGCGGAGCACGTGCAGGTCGATCGAGCCCGGCGCGAACACCTCGATCGAGTAGTGCACGGGCTCGCCGCCGGCGAGGTGCATCAGCTCGACCAGTTCGAGCGCGGCCGCGAGGCGCGTCGCGCCCATCGCCTCGCCGAGCCGGCTCGCCGGCTCCACCAGCCTGGGCCGCACCTGAGTGCTGGAGAAGGCGATCGGCACGCCCTGGTCCGTCAGCACGTCGAGCACCATCCGGCCCGCCTCGAGCTGTGCTCGCAGCTCCTCCGGCGGCGGCAGCGCTACGTCGGGGTGGACCACGTCGCGCATGTGGGCCGCGACCACTCCGTCGGCTAGCAGCGTGCGCTGGATCAGCGGCGCTCTCGTGCCCCTGCGGATCCCGAGCGCCTCGGCCACGTATCCCGGCACGCGTGCCTGCTCGATCTGGAGGTTGCGGACCCCCAGGCGTTTTCCCTGCCGGTGCGCGAGCGACGCGTACGACTCGAGCACCTCGAGCCCCTCGCTGAAGGCCGCGGCCAGGGCGACGCGACCGACGAAGGTGCCGCTGCCCTGCCTGCGGACGATCTCGCCGTTGCTCTCCAGGCGCTCGAGCGCAAGCCGCAGCGTCCCACGCGAGACGCTCAGGGCCTCCGCCAACTCCTTCTCGGGCGGCAGCCGGTCGCCCTCGCGGGCCCGGCCGGGCGAAAGTCGCTCTCGCAAGGCCGTCTCCGTCGCGTCTACCAGGGAGGGCCGGGACGTTTGTACCTTTTTGTCCAATCGAGGGCTATAGTACGGCGGAGTCGCCTCAGCGACCGAAAAACCCCCTTTTTTGGGGCGTAACGATCACCGCGGAGCAAGGAGGGCGATAGTGGCGACAGCCGAGAGTCCGGCACCGACCGGCGAGGTGCAGCGGGTGCTGGACACCTCCAGGATCGAGCCGCCGCCGGCGACGCTGGAGGAGGCGCGGAATGCGCCCGGCCGGGCGGCGCGGATCGAGGAGATCGCCGCCGAGATCGAGCGCGAGGGGATCGAGTACGTCTTCTTCCAGCAGGTGTCCGTCAGCGGGCACATCAACGGCAAGGGGGTCGTGGCGAGCTACTTCCCCCAGGTGGCTGAGCGCGGCTACCAGCTCGTCTACGGCGCCACGGCGGACCTCTTCACCGATCGCCAGGACAACTACATCGGGTTCGGGCCAGAGGAGTCAGAGCTGGCCGCGATGGCGGACCTGGACACCTTCTGTCGCCTGCCGTGGGACCCGCGAGTGGCGCGCGTCTACTGCGACTGTTACGACACCGAGACCGGGGACTTGCTCGACGCCGACCCACGGCAGAACCTGAAGCGGATCGCGCACGACGTGGAGCAGGAGCTGGGCTACACGTTCCTGTGCGGCATCGAGCCCGAGATGATGTGGCTGAAGCTGGGCTCCGAAGGCGAGGCGCCGGAGGGTGTGACCAAGCCCTACTGCTACCACATCAACCAGTTCGAGCAGCTGCGCCCGGTGATCCTCGACGTGGTCTCCCACGGCAAGGCGATGGGGCTCGACATGAGCTACGGCGACCACGAGGACGCGCCCGGCCAGCTCGAGCTCAACTTCCGCTTCGACCGGGCGGTCCGGACCGCGGACAACATCACCACCTACCGCCAGATCTGCACCGCGGTCGGGCGTGAGCACGGGCTGCACGCGTCGTTCATGCCAAAGCCGTTCACCGGGGTCTCGGCGAACGGGCACCACCACCACTTCACGCTCGTCGACGAGGAGGGCACGAACGTCTTCCACGACCCCGAGGGGCCGGCGCAGCTCTCCGAGGTCGGGAAGCGGTTCATGGGCGGGATCCTCGATCACTTCGGGGCCCTGGTCTGCATCGGCTCGCCGACCGTGAACTCCTACAAGCGGATGTGGGACTTCGGCTTCTGGGCGCCGGTGTACAAGAACTACGGGTGGCAGAACCGCACCTGCACGGTCCGCGTGGCCAGTGGCGGGCGGTTCGAGTTCCGCGGCGTCGACTCGGCTTGCAACCCGTACCTGACCCAGGCGGCCCTGCTCACGGCCGGCCTCGACGGAGTCGGCGCGAGCTCGATCCCGGTGAGCCGCAGCAGCGAAACACCTACGACCTGCTGGCGGAGGGTGCCGAGTTCGAGCGGGTGCCCGACCACCTCGGGGCGGCTCTCGAGGCGCTGGATGCCGACGAGGTCGTGCGCGGAGCGCTATGCCGGGTCGCCTCTACGAGGTGTTCCGGCACTACAAGCGCGACGAGTGGGAGCGCTACCTCGCGGCTGTGACCGACTGGGAGCGCGACGAGTACCTGGAGGTCCTCCCGTAGGGAGGCCGCTGACGTGTGCGGGATCGCCGGCATCATCTATCGCAACGGCGATGGCGAGCACCAGGTGGGTCGTGACCTGACCCGGATGCTGCAGGCGATGAAGCACCGGGGCCCCGACTCCACCGGCTACGCGCTCTACCGCGGCGCCGGCGACTCCTTCGTGATGCACGTGAAGCTGAGCGAGCCCGGCGACACCGACCCCGACCTCGCCCAGCGGGTGGAGCGCCAGCGCGCCCAGGTCGAGGCCCGCATGCGCGCCGCGGAGGCGCGGATCGAGGACATCAACGGCACCCTCCGCACGATGACGATCGGGTTCGGCTTCGACGGCGATCTGAAGCTGCTCGCCGACGCGGTCGAGCGGGTGCGGCACACCGAGGTGCTCTCGCTGGGGCGCTCGCTGGAGATCATCAAGGACCTCGGCGACGCCGAGACGGTCTCCGAGGAGTACGGGCTCGGCGACTTCGTCGGCACCCATGCGATCGGGCACGCGCGCATGGCCACCGAGTCCGACGTGGACATCGCCAACGCGCACCCCTACTGGGCCTACCCGTTTCCCGACGTCGCCGTGGTCCACAACGGCCAGCTCACGAACTTCCACGAGTGGCGTCGGCGGCTTGTGCGCGCGGGCCACCGCTTCCAGTCCGACTGCGACTCCGAGATCATCGCCGTCTACCTGGCCGAGCGGATGAGCGAGGGCCTCTCGCTCGAGGAGGCGATGCGCCGGAGCCTCACCGAGCTCGACGGGGTCTTCACCTACATGTGCGTCACCGAGGACTCGCTCGGCGTTGCCAAGGACGTGCTGGGCGCGAAGCCGCTGGTGCTGTACGAGGACGACAACGTGGTGGCGCTCGCGTCCGAGGAGATCGCCATCCGCCAGGTGCTCGACCGCGAGATCGAGACGCACGACCCGTACGAGGGTGAGGTGCACGTTTGGACGAGGTGAGCGAGACCACCGTGCGGATGGACGAGCGCGGGCTCGTCGAGCTCGACGACTCGATTCCGAAGACGGCGGAGATCGAGGACGGCCGCGCCGTGATCGACGCGGCCGAGCTGACCCCGCGCAAGATCAACGCCGAGCTGCGCTGGCTGATCTACGAGCAGGGGATCACTGACGTGACCGTGCTCAACCCGAGCGCGAGGCACTCGCTCGGCGTCGCGATCCTGACCCGCTGTCGGATCCGCTTCGAGGGAAGCCTCGGCTACTTCGGGTGTGGGCTGATCGACGGCCCCGAGGTCGAGATCACCGGGCGGGTGGGCTGGTCGGTGGCCGAGAACATGATGTCGGGAGTGGTGGTGGTCGAGAACAACGCCGGCTCCCTCGCCGGCGCCGCGCTGCGCGGAGGAGACCTCGTCGTCAAGTCCGACGTCGGCGCCCGCACCGGCATCGATCAGAAGGGCGGCACGATCATCGCCCTCGGCAACGCGGCCTCGATGACCGGCTTCATGATGCAGCGCGGGCGCCAGATCATCTGCGGCGACGTGGGGCCCGGGCTCGGCGACTCGATGTACGACGGCGCGATCTACGTCGGAGGGAAGGTCGCCTCGCTCGGAGTCGACTGCGTCGAAGCTGAATGGGACGACGCCGACACCGAGTTGGTCGAGCGCAAGTTCTCGATCTACGGCCTCGGCGCGCCGCCGAAGTTGCGCAAGTTCGTCTGCGGGAAGAAGCTCTACAACTACGACAGCCTCGAGCCCAGCGAGCGCAGGCTGGTCCTTTAGGAGGCTCGTGATGGCTAGCGACGACACGCCCGACCAGCAGGCCCCCGCCCAGCGGGAGGTCCTCGGTCGCAGCCCGATCTTCACGCCGGAGGTCATCAACGACATCCACATGAAGGCGGAGCTCGGCCGGTACCGGATGCGCGGCTTCTCGATGTTCAAGAAGCTCCCGGGCTGGGACGACCTGATCTTCCTGCCGGGGACCCTCACCCGCTTCGTGATCGAGGGCTATCGCGAGAAGTGCGACACGAAGACGGTGCTGGGCAGCCGGTTCGCCAAGAAGCCCCTCGAGCTCGAGATCCCCGTCTACATCACCGGCATGAGCTTCGGCGCGCTCTCGCTGGAGGCGAAGATGGCGCTCGCGAAGGGCGCCTCGATGGCGGGCTCGGCCACCTGCTCCGGCGAGGGCGGGATGATCCCGCCCGAGCGGGACCTCTCGACCAAGTGGTACTACCAGGTGATCCAGAGCCGCTACGGCTTCAACCCGCACCACCTGATGCTGGCCGACGGGATCGAGTTCTTCATCGGCCAGGGCTGCAAGGTCGGCCTCGGCGGGCACCTGATGGGCCAGAAGGTGACCGAGCAGGTCGCCGAGATGCGGTCGCTGCCCGCCGGCATCGACCAGCGCTCGCCGGCTCGTCATCCCGACTGGCTCGGGCCCGACGACCTCTCGCTCAAGGTGCAGGAGACCCGCGAGGCGACCAACTACGAGGTCCCGATCCAGCTCAAGCTGGGCGCCGCCCGGGTCTACGACGACGTGCGCATGGCTGCCAAGTGCGGCCCCGACGTCATCTACCTCGACGGCGCCGAGGGCGGCACCGGGGCGGGCCCGCACCTCGCCGCCGAGGAGACGGGCATCCCGCTGCTGGCGGCGATCCCGGAGGCCCGGCGCGCCCTCGAGGACGTCGGCCTCGTCGACGAGGTCGACCTGGTCGTCGCGGGCGGGATCCGCAACGGGGGGGACGTCGCGAAGTGCCTGGCGCTCGGCGCCGACGCCATCGCGATCGGCCACTCGGCGCTGATGGCGCTCAACTGCAACAAGGAGATCCCAGGGGTCACCGACTACGAGGGCACCGTGGGCGTCCCGGCGGGCCAGTGCTATCACTGCCACACGGGCCGTTGCCCGGTGGGGATCACGACCCAGGACCCGGAGCTGCGCAAGCGCCTCCACGTCGACGAAGCCGCCCAGCGAGTCTTCAACTTCCTCCACACGCTCACCCTCGAGGTGCAGATGCTCGCCCGCGCCTGCGGCAAGACCAGCGTCCACAGCCTCGAGCCCGAGGATCTGGCGGCGCTGACCGTCGAGGCATCGGCGATGGCCAAGGTGCCGCTCGCCGGCACCGAGTACATCCCCGGCGTCACCGAGGAGCGGGCGCTGGGCGAGATCCGCACCATGCTCGACCGCTACCTCGAGAACCCGGTCGACTACCTGCCCGAGCCCGCCGGCACGACGACGGAGGACGGCAAATGACGCGGGCAGACGACGTCCGCGAGCCCGAGAAGGTCGTCTCGATCGACGCCGAGTACCTCTCGGGGGAGCGATTCCCCTACCAGGAGGACATCTCGCTCGTCGAGGACATCGACCTCGAGGCCGCGACCCCGGGCCAGGACCTGAACTGGCTCGAGGACGTCGAGCTGCTGGAGGAGGAGGGCTCTCCGGCGGTCTTCGACCGCTACTCCAACTCGTTCCTGCGGATCCACTTCCCGATCCCGGAGGGGCGTGAGAACGAGATCGCCCGCAAGGTCCTGATCGCGCACCTCACCGCCGGCAACTCCTACGGAATCCGCCTCAAGCGGGCCCACGCCAAGTTTCCCCAGCCGGAGCTCGGGCCCTGGGTCTCGGACTCGCCGGTCGTCGGCGAGGACTGGCGGCCGTCGGTGCTCGAGGGCTGGGAGCCGCCGGACCACTAGTCCGTCGGACTGCCCAATCGACCGTCGATCTGCATGAGATGACGGCCCTGCCCGACTCCGCCCGCCACCTCGTCATCGGGGCCGGCGTCCACGGGCTCTCGACCGCGTGGCACCTGGCGCAGGCCGGGGAGGAGGTGCACGTGGTCGACAAGGGGTCGGTTGCGGCGGGGGCGTCCGGGATCGCCTGCGGCGTCATCCGCAACAACTACTTCCAGCCGGCGATGCAGGAGCTGATGGCGGCATGCGTCGAGATCTGGGAGTCCGACCCCGAGGCGCTCCACTACCACCCGTCCGGCTACATCGCCCTCGGGCCTCAGGCCCAGGAGGCCGAGCTCGTAGAGGTGTTCGAGCGCCAGCGGCGGATCGGCTACCGCTCCGAGCTCCACGTCGGTGAGAGCGCGGTTCGCGCGCACATGCGATCGCTGTATCCCGACTGGCGGGCGAAGGGCCTGACCGTGTGCCTGCACGAGTGGGCGGGCGGCTTCGCCTTCAACCGGGAGTCGATGCTGGGCCTCGCGGACAAGGCCCGCGCCGCGGGCGCGCAGATCTCCGAGGGCGTCGAGGTCACCGGCTTCAGCTTCGACGGCTCGGGCTCGGCGACGGCGGTCGAGACGAGCGCGGGGACCGTGGAGGTGGAGCAGGTGGTGATCGCGGTCGGCCCGTGGATCGCCCACCTATGGGACCTGCTGGGCCTTCCCGACAAGATCGACGTCCGCCATCCCGACGGCGAGGTCGAGCGCGATGCCCCGATGTGGACGTACTGGTACCTCCAGGAGGGCGAGGTCGCGCGGGCGCCCGCGACGCTCGACACCGCCGCCGGCGCCGAGGGGCCCGTCCTCCACGTCGACTCGGACGCGCCGTTGGCCGACGACGACGGCCGGCTGCTCACCGACGAGCCCTGGGGCATCTACGTGAAGCCCGATCGTGAGACGGTGCAGGGCGGCGCCCAGCCGCTTGAGCTGGGTCACGAGATCGACCTCGATCCGTATCCCACGGGCAGCGTCGAGCCGGGCTTCGGAGACCTTTGGTGTGCCGCGCTCTCGCATTGCATGGACCGCTTCGCGGGCTGTCGCTCGGAGTACGTCCAGGCGCGCTCGGGCGGAGCGGGGGCCTTCACCGCCGACAACTTCCCGGTCTTCGACCGCATGCGCGACAACGTCTACGTCGCCGCCGACTCGAACCACGGCTACAAGATGATCGCCGTTGGCCGCGAGATCGCTCGTGAGCTGCGCGGCGAGCATTCGACGCTGCTGCAGCCCTTCCGCTTCGAGCGCTTCGCCACCGGCGAGCTCCACCCGGTCTCCCACAGCCCGTATCCGTGGAGCTAGAGGGCAGGCGCGCGGACCACGTCGTCCTCGGCGGCGGCGTGCTGGGGCTGTCGGCGGCGTGGCGCCTCGCCGAGCAGGGCGCCGACGTCCTCGTGCTTGAGAAGGGCCTGATCGGCTCGGGCGCCTCGGGGGCCGCGGGCGGGATCGTTCGCAACTACTACCGGTCGCCCGCGATCACGCGAATCATCAAGGCGTCGGTGGACATCTTCGAGGCCGAGGCCGATGAGTTCGGCTTTCACCAGGTGGGGTACGCCGCGGCGGTACCACCGAGTCAGGTGGAGGACCTGGTCGCCATCCGCGAGCAGCACGAGAACGCCTCCTACGAGTCGGAGCTGATCGTCGGTGCCGACGATTGCCGCACCTATCTCGAGTTCAGCTGGCCCGACTTCCAGGCCCCGGTCGCCGCTCTCCTTCACGAGCGCCGGGGCGGATGGGCCGACCCGATGCAGACCATCCGCCACCTGGCCGGGCACGCGCGCGAGGCGGGGGCGGTGATCGCGGAGGAGGTGGAGGTGAGCGGATTCGACGTCGGGGACGGGGGAGTGGAGGCGATTCATACGTCACGCGGGACCGTGTCCTGCGAGACGCTCGTGGTGGCGCCCGGCCCGTGGGTCGAGCGGATCTGGCGCCTCCTCGGCCTGCGGCCCGAGGTCGGGACGCCCGGCGCCGAGCCACAGCCGCTGGTCGCCTACTTGAAGGCCCAGGAGGGGGAGTTCCAGCTGCCGGGGGTCGGGCTCGCGGGCCGCGCCGGGGCCGAGCCCCCGGTCCTCCACCTCGACCAGGAGGGCGAGCTTCGCTCCGATCGCGACGGCCGCGTGATCCACCCGGGCCCGTGGGGCATCTACCTGCGGATGGGCCGCACCGGCACCGGGGTCACCGGAGGCGGTCTCCCGGAGCGGCTCGCCGATCCGGACCTCGACCCGTACGGCCCGGAGAACCCCGAACACGCGGCGGGGTCTGAGTTCGAGGAGTTCTTCGTCTCAGGGCTCGCCGCGGCCTTCGGCCGCTTCGGCGGCAAGGCCGCGGACTGGCGAACGACGCTCGGCGGCGGGATCGTCGCCCACACCCCCGACAACTATCCGATCTGCGACTGGATCCTCGAGAACGTGTACGCGATCGTCGACTCCGGGCACGGATTCAAGATGTTGGCCCTCGGGCGCCTCGCCGCCGACGATGTACTCGACCGAGGTGAGCGCCTGAGCGCGTTCGGCCTGGGCCGGTTCGAGCGCGGCGAGACTCACATCGCCTCCAGGGGGCCCTACCCCTGGACGTAGAAAGCCCGGCTACCGACGTCAGCTCAATCGACCGTAACCGTCTCGCTCTTGCCCTTCTCGCAGAGCACCTCGTCCGTCTTCAGCAACACGGCCTTCGCCTTGGCGTAGTACTTGCCCTCGCCGACATGGGTGTTTCCCGTGTTCCAGTTCCCGGCCGTGTCGGTCGTGTCACTGTTGATTCTCTTGTCTGGTCCCTCTCTCTTCTTGAAGAGGGTGACCTTCCGATCCTCGACGCACTGTTGGCCTCCCGCCGGGCTCTTCACCTTCCCGTGGAAGTCGCCGTTCTGCTCCTTGATCGTGACGTCGGTCGGGTACGGCGGGTCGCCGGCGCTGGCCACGCCGGCCAGCACCAATCCCGTGCCCATAACGAGTGCCACGAACGTCGTCAGCTTCAATTTCACGAGTTACCCCTTCGTTCGCCTGCCCTACGCTCGCAACCTACCACCCGCCGCCCGCGACCCCCTAGAAGGGAATCCTCATCCCGCTTGACAGGGGCGTGACTGGTGCTACCTTCAAATGCGTGCCAAGGATCGGCCTCGGCAGGGCAGCGATCGTGGCCGCGACGATGGTGGCGGCTCCCGGGGTGGCGTTCGGCTTTGGCAGCTTCGGCGGCGCCGAGACGGTGACCACCGGCGGCATCGTCTACGGACTCGCCGTCGGCGACGTGAACCGCGACGGCAAAACCGACGTCGTCGCCGCTAACGACGGCGCCATTACTAACAGCATCTCGATCCTCCCTGGGAAGGGCAACGGCAAGTTCAAGCCCGAGGAGACGATCGATGCCACCGGGGCCCCCGATGACGTCGCGATCGCGAAGCTTGCCGGCGACAACCGGCCCGACCTCGTGGTCGCCGACTACGACGCGAGCGCCGTCTGGCTGCTGCGCGGCATGCCCGGCGGCGGCTTCGAGGACGACGGCACCCTTCCGGCGGGTCCAGGCGCATGGCGCATTGCCGTCGCCGACCTCGACCGTGACGGCGACCAGGACATCGTCACCGGCAACTACGGCAACACGGCACCAGACGAAGCGATCTCAGTGCTTCTCGGCGACGGTGACGGATTCCAGACGGCGGTGGACTACGACGGCGGTCAGCGCGTCATGGGCCTCGCGACCGGCCGGATGAACGGCGACAAGCGTCCGGACGTCGTCGCGGCGACCGACGACGGTCTCGTCAGCGTCTACCGCGCGAACGCCAACGGCACCCTCGACGATCCCGAGCAGATCGATCTCGAGACGACCCTCGGCGAGGGCTACGAGGCAGTCGCCCTCGCCGACTTCGACCGCGACGGTAATCTCGATGTGGCGGTCTCCATCTACGAGAGCGACCAAGTCGCGATCGCGCGCGGGCGCGGCAACGGAGGGCTCAAGCAGCCGATCTTCAAGAACCTGACCGTCGGCCCCAACGGGATCGCGGCCGGCGATCTCAACCGCGACGGCAAGACCGACGTGGCGGTGAACGGCTATGCCGAGAACAAGATGGTTACGTTGCTCGGCAAGGGCAACGGCAAGCTGAGAGCGCCGCGCGAGAAGAACGCCTCGGACCCTCCGGAGTCGATTGCGATCGGGAAGCTGAACGGCGACGCCGGCCTCGACGTCGTCCTCGGCACTGACACCGGGATAGACGCCTTTCTCAACAAGTAACTACGGCGAGACCAGCCCGGCGCAGTTTGCCCGGCGTGGTCGGACTCCGGCTCTCGGGTCCTACTCCCGCCAGTCGTACGGCAGGAACTTGCCGTTCAGCACGATCTCGACCCGATCGCCGGCGGGATCCGGGATCCGGCGGACCGTGAACCCGAAGTTGATCGCGCTCATGATCCCGTCGCCGAACTCCTCGTGGATCAGCTCCTTGATCGCCGGGCCGTAGACCTGGACGATCTCGTAGAAGCGGTAGACGGTCGGGTCGGTGGGGACGACCTCGTCGAGGCCGCCACGCATCGGTGACGCGGTGAGCTCGGCGACTGCGTCATCGTCGAGCCCGAGAACGTCGACCGCGGTTCGCGCCTGCTCCTCGGACAGCGGAAACTGGCCGAGTAGCGCGCAGGTCGACCACTCCACCGGCGCCCCGAGCGACTCCGCGAGCTCGGCCCAGGTCAGCCCTTTGGCGCGTTTCGCAGTGAGAATCTGCTCCGAGAGTTGCCGGCGCCGGCTCATGAGCGCAGGCTACTCAGCCGGCCGCCCGCAGCGCGCGCTCGGCCGCCTGGCGGGCGCGCGCGAGGCGGGGATCGTCGCCCGCGCCGAGGTTGGCGGCGACGAGCTCGAGGGCGCCGGCGGCCGCCGCGGCCGCCAGCTTGGTGGCGACCACCGCGTCGGGCGTGAACGGCCACTCGCCGGCCGCTGCGATCTCGGCGCCGCTTTCGGCCACCTCGGCAGCCGCCTCGGCGACGGCGAGCGGAGGCTCGCTGGCCCGCTCGAGGGCCTGGGCACGCGCGGCGGCATCGGCTGCGTCCATCACCCGGGAGTACGCATCCGAGTCCTCGCCGGCGGCGGCGAGCGCACGCTCTCGCGATCTACGCGCCCGGCGGCCGAGCTCTCGGAGGCGCGCCTCGGTCTCCGTGTCCTCGGAGGCCATTCGATTCGCCGCCAGGTCGGCGGTGAGCTCGACGAGCGCGGCGGCCTCGGCGCATGTCAGCGCCGTCGCGACGCCTGCAGCAGGCGACGCAGCAGCCGAGGCGAGCTCCGCCAGCACCTCTCCCACGGGGCGGTTGTCGAACCCGGGCACGGTCGGGACGCTACCGGCCTGCTTTAGAACAGGCCGACGGTCCTGCCCTCGGCGTCGATGTCGACCTGGAAGGCCGCAGCCTTCTTGCCCAGGCCGGGCATCTGCTGGATCTCTCCGCAGAGCGGGACCAGCCAGCCCGCTCCCGTGTAGGCGCGGACGTCGCGCACCGGCAGCTGGAACCCGGTCGGCGCGCCGAGGAGCTGGGGATCCGCGGAGAGGGACAGCGGCGTCTTCGCCATGCACACCGGGAGGTCGCCGAGGCCCTGTCCCTCGAACTGCTCCAGCCTGTGCTCGGCCTCGAGGTAGTAGACGACCTCGGAGGCGCCGTAGATCCGCGTTGCGATCGCCTCGATCTTGTCCTTGATCGAGCTGGCTCCGTCGTAGAGGAAGCGGAACTCGTTCGGCTCGTCGCAGGCCGCGACGACGGCCTCGGCCAGCTCGGCCGCCCCCTTGCCCCCCTGCGCGAACCCGTCGCTGACGGCCGCGGCGAACGCTCCGGCCTCGCCGGCGAGCCTCGTCACCAGCTCGATCTCCTCGTCCGTGTCCTCGGGCCGGCGGTTCACGGCCACCACCGCCGGCAGCCCGAACTCGCGCACGATCTGAAGGTGGCGGCGCAGGTTCTCGATCCCGGCCTCGATCGCGGCCAGCCGGTCGCCGCCCGTTCGCGCTCACGTCGTCGGTCAGGCCGCCGTGGTGCTTGCAGGGCGCGCACGGTGGCCACCACGACGATCGCGTCGGGAACGATCCCGCCCGCGCGGCAGACGATGTCGATGAACTTCTCCATCCCCATGTCGGAGCCGAAGCCCGCCTCGGTGACCACGTAGTCGCCCAGCTTCAGCCCCAGGAGGTCAGCCACCAGCGAGGAATTGCCGTGGGCGATATTGGCGAACGGGCCCGCGTGCATCAGGCAGGGCTGACCCTCGAGGGTCTGGATCAGGTTGGGCTTGATCGCGTCCTTTAGGAGCACGGTCATCGCTCCGGCCGCTCCCAGGTCCTCGGCGGTCACGGGGTCGCCCGCCCGCGTGTAGGCCGCGGTGATCCGGCCCATCCGCCGGCGCAGGTCCTGGAGGTCATGGGCGACCGCGAGGATCGCCATCACCTCCGACGCAGCGGTGATGTCGAAGCCGGTCTCGCGCGGGTAGCCGTTGGCGGCACCGCCCAGCCCCAGCGTCACCTGCCGGAGCGCCCGGTCGTTCATGTCGACCGCCCGCTTCCAGGTCACGCGCAACGCGTCGATGTGATGCGGGTTGCCGTGCAGGATCGAGGCATCGAGGATCGCGGCCAGCAGGTTGTTGGCGGCGCCGATCGCGTGGATGTCGCCGGTGAAGTGGAGGTTCAGGTCCTCCATCGGGACGACCTGGGCGAATCCGCCACCGGCCGCTCCGCCCTTGAGCCCGAAGACCGGGCCCACCGACGGCTCGCGCAGGCAGAGGACCGGGCTCCGGCCGATATAGCCCATGCCCTCGGTCAGCGCCACGGAGGTCGTCGTCTTGCCCTCGCCGGCCTTGGTCGGAGTCATGCCGGTGACGCAGACCAGCTTCCCGTCGGGCCGGTCCGCGAGGCGCCCCCGCGCCGCGAGCGAGATCTTGCCCTTGTACCGGCCGTAGGGCTCGATCTCCTCGGGCTCGAGGCCCAGCCTCTCGCCGATCTCCGCGATCGGCTCGAGCTCGGCCTCCTGAGCGATCTCGAGGCTTGACTTCATCTGGCTTCGTCCTCTCCTTGGTTTGTCAATGTGAAACTGCTGCCGCCCCGACCTCGGAGACGAGGCGGTCGCGATAGAAGCGCTCGAGCGCGAACGGCTCGATCAGCTCCGGCGTGCTGTCGGTGGCCACAAGCTCCGCCAGCGTCTTGCCGACGATCGGCGCGGCCTTGAACCCGTAGGTGCCCCATCCGGCGCTGAGCAGGAACCCGTCCACCTCGGTCCGGCCGAGGATCGGGCTGTAGTCGGGGCTGATGTCGCAGAGCCCGGCCCAGCTGCGCAGCATCCGGGCGCGCTCGAGCTGCGGGAACAGCTCCAGGGAGTGCCGCGACGCCTCCTGGAGGAAGTTCAACGTGCCCTGCTGGCGGTAGGTGGTCCAGGGCTCGATCTCGGCGCCGATCAGGAACTCGCCGCGGTCGGTCTGTGAGATGTAGACGTGCATCTGCGAGGAGACGATCACGACGTCGAGGAGCGGCTTCAGCGGCTCGGTCACGAACGCCTGGAGGATGTGGGTGGTGATCGGGAGCTCGACCCCGGCCATCGCCGCCACGGTGGAGCTCCAGCCCGCGGTCGCGCTGATGACGGTGCCCGCGGCGATCGTGCGGCCGTCGCTCAGCGTCACTCCGGTGGCCCGTCCGTTCGAGCGCTCGATCCCGGTCACCTTCCTGTACGGGTGGATCTCGGCTCCGCCGGAGTCCGCCCCTCGCGCGAGGCCCCACACGACCGCGTCGTGGCGGATGATCCCGCCGGGCGGGTGGTAGAGCGCTCCCATCACCGGATAGACCGCGTCCGCCTCCACCGACATCGCCGGCGCCAGGCGCTTCACCTCCTCCGGGCCGATCACCTTGGAGTCGATCCCGGCGAGGCGGTTGACCTCCGCCCGCTCGTTCATCACGAACATCGCCCGGTCCGTGTGGGCGAGGGTCAGGTGCCCCTCCTGGGAGAAGAGCAGGTTGTAGTTGAGCTCCGCGGACAGCCGCTCGTAGAGCTTCACCGAGGCGTCGTAGAAGCGCGCCCCCTCGGGCGTCTTGTAGTTGGATCGAAGGATGGTCGTGTTCCGTCCCGCGGCCCCCGACCCGATGTAGTTCTGCTCGAGGATGCAGACGTCGGTGATCCCGTGGTTTCGCGCGAGGTAGTACGCGGTCGCCAGCCCGTGCGAGCCGCCCCCCACGATGACGACGTCGTAGCTGTCCTTGAGCTCGGCGGTCGGACGCCACATGCGGCGCTTGCGGAAGAGGTCACGCATCGAGCCGGGCCTCCCCTGACAGCGCGTCGATCCCGACGGCCCGGCCGCCGAGATGCCCGGCGGCGTCGACGAAGACGTTCCACACGTAGTTCGCGTAGCCGGAGCCGAACAGGTGCAGGAACGAGTCGGTGCCGGTTCTCAGGACCATCCCGGGGATCCGCGCCACGGAGACCGGCGCGAACGCGCTCTCGCCGAAGGCGTCGGGGCGCATGTCGAGGGCCGTGCTGCGGGCGAACGTCTCGCGCGCCAGCGGCCCGACCACCGCGTTCGAGCCGAGGCTCGTCGTCTGCTCGCAGACCGAGATGAACGAGTCGCCGGATGCGGCGGCCTCGAGGGCGTCACGCACCCTCGCCGTGGCCTCGGGCGGGGTGACGGCCAGGGCTCGCTCGGGGGTGATCGGGCACCACCACACGCCGTCGGAGAGCGCGGCCTTCCCCGGCGAGAGGCTGGCCCCGGCGGCCAGGCTCGCGACGATGCCCGCCACGGCCCCGGCGTCCCCCTGCACCTCCAGCTTGCCGAGGTGGGAGAGGTCCGCCACGCCGACCGAGCGCCGGCAGGCCTGCGCCTCGCGCGCCGGATCGCCGTAGTCGGCGACCAGGCGCCAGCCCGCGCGCTCTGCGTAAGAGGCCGAGCCGTCGCGGTGGACCCACTCGATCGGACTGCGCAGGGGCGGCATCGTCCCGTCGACCGCCACGGCGGAGTCCGGCGCCAGGAACTCGAAGCTCATCGCGTCGTCCTCATCCGCGCAGGCGCTCCTGATCCGGGTCGTAGAAGGGGGCGGTCTGCGACCTTCGCGTCGAGCCGGCGCCCCTTGTCGGCGAGCGTGATCGAGGCGCCGTCCTCGGCGAACGCGACCGGCACCCACGCCATGCCAATGGTCTTCTTGAGGCGGGGTGAGAATCGCGACGAGGTGACTCTGCCCGACGGGCGCTTCGCCGTCGACGACTGCGGCGCCCTCGGTGGGCACCACTCCGTTCGACACCGTGAAGCCGACGAGCCTGTTCTCGTCGCCCCGCTCCTGCACGGTCTCGAGCGCCCAGCGCCCGATGAAGTCCTCCTCCTTGTCGAGCTTCACGATCCACGGCATCGCCGCCTCCAGCGGGTTCGACTCGGCGTCCGTGTCCTGGCCGACGAGGATGTGGAGCTTCTGGAGGCGCAGCACCCGCTGCGGCTCGAGGCCGAACGGCCTGATCCCGTGTGGCTCGCCCGCGGCCATGATCGCGTCCCAGAGGTGCTCGGCGAGCGCCGCCGGGCAGTGGAGCTCGTAGCCGAGCTCGCCGACGAAGCCGATGCGAAGCATGAGGCAGGGGACGCCGGCCACGTGGGCCCGCTTGCCGTCCAGGTAGGTGAACGCGTCGTTTGAGCAGTCCAGTTCGGTGAGGCCGGAGAGGATCTCGCGCGAGGAGGGCCCGGCCAGATTGAAGGCCGCGAGGCCCTGGCTCACATCGGTGAGGTGGACGTCCATCTTCCAGTCCGCCAGCCACCAGGCGAACCAGCTCTCGACCGCGTCGGCGCCGCTCGACGTCGTGGTGACGTAGAACGAGTCGTCGTCCAGGCGGCAGATGGTGCCGTCGTCCGTGATCCTGCCGGCGTCGTCGCCCAGCACCCCGTAGCGGATCCGCCCTGGCTTCAGGGTGTCGAAGCGGTTCGGGTAGAGGCGGTTGAGGAATGCCGCGGCCTCGGGGCCGCGCACCATGAGCTTGCCGAGCGTGGAGACGTCGATCAGGCCCGCGCTCTCGTGCACCGCCATCGTCTCACCCTCGGCGTCGCCGTAGTCATAGGGCCGCCGCCAGTCGCCCGCCCACATCACGTTGCCGCCCAGCTCGCGGTGGCGCCCGTGCACGGCCGAGCGCTTGGCGGGCTCGTACGGCCTCCCCGCGAGGACGCCCAGCGGCACCGTCGACCACGGCGGCCGCGCCGTCGTCAGCCCGACATCCGCCACCGACGTCCCGGTGACCTCGGCGACCTTGCGGGCGGCCGGCAGCTGGCACATCCGGCCCTGGCAGGGCCCCATCGTCACCGTCGTGTACCGCTTCAAGAGCTCGAGCGAGTCGAACCCCTCGTCGATCGCGTAGGAGATGTCGTCGGCGGTGACGTCCTCGCACAGGCAGGCGAAGCAGCGGCCGTGGCCTCGTGCGGCTCCCGACGCGGCCGCCGGCACCGTCTCGTCGACGGGCTCGCGGCTCTCGCTCAGGCTTGCGCGCTCGGCCTCCAACCGGGCACGGTCGTCCTCGTCCCCGAGCCCGATTGAGAGCGCCGCCTCCGCGCCCGCGACCACGCCCGACGCCACGGCCGCTTCCGGTGAGCCATGGCCGGCGACGGCCCCGGCGGCGTGGATTCCCGGCGGCGGTGAGTCCGGCAGGTAGGCGCCGGCGGCCTCGTCCCAGCGGGCCTTGGCCCCCGCCTGGAGCAGCAGCGACGTTGCCGGCACGGTGCCGCCCGAGACGGCGACGAGGTCGCAGTCGATGCCGCGCTCGGTCTCGCCGATCCAGCGGCCGTCGTCGTCGAGCTTCGCGACGACCGCGCCCTTGACCCTCCCGCGGCCGAAGGCTCGTACCACCGCGGTCCCGGCGTCGAGCGTGATCCCGGCGCGTGCGACCCGCTCCGAGAGCTCCTCGCCGGGCCCGGCCGCCCGCGCGTCGGCGATCGCGGCGATCTCGACCCCCGCCTCCTTGAGCGCCAGCGCCGATTCGACGCCACGGTCGGCGGTGGTCGCGACCACGGCCACCTTCCCCGGCGCGACACCGTAGAGCGCCGCCAGGCGCTCGGCGCCCGAGCACAGCATCACGCCCGGCAGGTCGTTGCCCTCGAACAGCAGCGGCTGCTCGATCGAGCCGGTTGCCGCGACGTGCGCGCGGGCGCGGATCTGGTGCAGCGTGCTGCCGGCCCAGACGGGCACGATCCCGTCGAAGAACCCGAGCGCCGCCGCCCCGGAGAGCACCTCGACTCCGGCGTCCCGGACGCCCGCGACCAGCTCGCGTGCCTCCTTCGCGCGCTTGCTCGCGAGCAACTCACCTCCCAGTTCGGGCCCCTCGTCGACCAGGGTCACGTCCGCTCCGAGCTCGGCCGCGCGAAGGGCCGCGGCCATGCCCGCCATGCCGCCGCCGATCACCAGCACGTCCGCGTGGCGGCGGCGGTACTCGGTGCGCCACTCGCGCTCGCGCTGGCGGCCGACGAGGCGGCCCAGGCCGGCGGCGTTGCGCAGGACCTTCTCGTAGAGCGGCCACAGCCGGCGTGGCCTGATGAACGTCTTGTAATAGAAGCCGGGCGGGGTGAACGGCTTGCCGAAATGATCGGTCGCCCGCATCACGTCGAAGCGAAGCGAGGGCCGCGCGTTCATGTGCTCGACCCGCATCCCCTCGCGGACGGGCTCGGTGCAGGCCCGGACGCCGGGCCACCCGTCGACGTCGACGAGGCAATTCGGGCACTTCCCGGAGCAGCACATGAGCCCGCGAGGCCGGTGGTACTTGAAGCTGCGCGACAGCACCTGCTGTCCGTCCGCCGCCAGGGCCGAACCGACCGTGTCGCCCTCGAACGCCTGAACCGTCCTGCCGTCGAACGTGAACTCGACCGGCCGGTCGCGATCCAGGCACTCGCCGGGTCTGGGGGGGAGGCGCTCGCTCATCCCTTGGGCAGACCGACCCAGAGCACCTGGTTGGTCGTCGTGTCGCGTTCGGCCTGGAACCAGGCGCGGCAACCGGACCGGTGATACCACCACTCGCGCTGGACGCCCGCCACGTTGCGCCGGAAGTAGTTGTAGGCGTTCAGGTCGCGCTCCGAGGGCTTCGAGCGGGGGCGTGGCACGACCTCACCGCCGAAGGCGAAGTCAGTGACTTCGCGCTCGCCGCAATTGGGACACGTGAGGAGAAACGACATCGGCAGAGGCCCTCTTGGGCCTTCGGAGGACAGACTAGACAAATTGGTACACAGACGCAAGGGGCGGGTTGCGCGGTCCCACAAGGTCCGAATCGGCTCCTATGTGGGCGACTCACATGTTCAGCGGGGAAAAGCTGGTACGAGCGCCATTGCGTCGCCTGTCGGTATGTGAGATACATCCAGGTGTGGCGGGAGACAGACCTACTGCTGATGACGTCCGGAAAGCGGTCGCCGACGATGGCGTGGAGTTCTTCTTCGCGCAGTTCGTCGACATGCATGCGAAGCCGAGCGCCAAGCTCGTTCCCGCGCCGCAGCTCGAGGGCCTGCTCACCGACGGGGCGGGCTTCGCTGGGTTCGCGGCGGGCGACATCGGCCAGACGCCCGACAACCCTGACCTGATCGCCATCCCGGACGTCGAGACGTTCACCCGACTCCCCTGGAAGCCGGAGGTCGGCTGGTTCGCGTGCGACGCCACCGTCGAGGGTGAGCCCTGGCCCTACTGCCCGCGCACGATTCTGCGCCGCCAGATCGATCGTGCGCGCGAGGCCGGCTTCGAGTTCAAGATCGGGTGCGAGCTCGAGTACTTCCTGGTGCGGAAGACCGAAGACGGCGGGATCGAGCTCGCCGACCCCCTCGACACGCTCGACCAGCCCTGCTACGACATTCGTGCGCTGACCCGCTCGTTCGACTTCGTCTCCGACGTGGTCCGTCACGTGAACTCGCTCGGGTGGGAGATGTACGCGACCGATCACGAGGACGCGAACGGGCAGTTCGAGCAGAACTTCGCGTACGCCGACGCGCTGACCACCTGCGACCGCGCCGTCTTCTTCCGCTACATGGTCGAGGCGATGGCCCAGGAGCGCGGGCTGATCGCGACCTTCATGCCGAAGCCGTTCGCGCACCTCACCGGCAACGGCGCCCACTTCCACATGAGCCTCTGGGACGGCGAGGAGAACGTGTTCATGCGCGAGCCTGGGCGACGACCCTCGCGGCCTCGGCCTGAGCGAGGTCGCCTACCAGTTCGTGGCCGGGCTGAAGGAGCACGCGAAGGCCTATATCGCGCTCACCGCGCCCATCGTCTCGTCCTACAAGCGCCTGGTGATCGGGGCCCCCACGAGCGGGGCCACCTGGGCGCCCGCCTACATCACCTACGGCTACAACAACCGGACGATGATGCTCCGCATCCCGGAGGCGGGGCGAATCGAGGACCGCACGGTCGACGGCGCGTGCAATCCCTACCTCGCGGCGACGGCGATCCTCGCGGCCGGCCTCGATGGCATCGAGCGCGGGCTCGACCCCGGCGACCCGAGCTCGATGAACATGTACGAGACGAGCGAGGCCGAGCGCGAGGAGCTGGGCATCGAGACGCTCCCCGCCAATCTGCTCGACGCAACGCGCGAGCTCGAGACCGACGACGTGCTGCGCAAGGCGTTCGGCTCGGTCGGCGACGAGGACTACGTGGACTACTTCATCCGCTGCAAGCGGCGTGAGTGGACCGCTGCCCACGAGCAGATCACCCAGTGGGAGCTCGACCGCTACCTCCAGCACTTTTGAGGTGATGCGGCCATGTGTGGGATCGCCGGTCTGTTCAGTAAGTCGGGCTCGATCGAGGAGTCGCTCGGGGCGCACCTGAGCGCGATGCTCTCGCAGCTCGCGGATCGCGGGCCCGACAGCGCCGGGGTCGCGCTCTACCGCGACCCCGCGCCCGCCGGCTCGTGCAAGGTGTCCCTCTTCTCCGCTGAGGAGCCGGCCCCCTGGGATGCCATCGCGAGGGAGCTCGACGAGGTGTTCGGTGACGTGGCCGAGCCGGAGGTTCGCGCCTCGCACGCGCTCTTCGTCGTCCCCGGGGCCCCGGCGGAGATTGAGGCATGGCTCGCCTCACAGCACCCCGAGCTGCGGGTGATGAGCATCGGCGAGCGGATCGAGATCTACAAGGAGGCCCTCGATCCCCGTGACTTCGTCAAGCGCTTCGCGCTCGAGGGCATCTCGGCTACGCACGCGCTGGGCCACACCCGGATGGCCACCGAGAGCCGGGTGACGACTCAGCATTCCCACCCCTTCTCAACCGGGCTCGACCTCTGCCTGGTCCACAACGGCTCGCTCTCGAACCACAACCGGCTGCGCACGTTCCTGCGCCACCAGGGGATCGGCTTCCAGACCGACAACGACACCGAGGTCGCGGCCGGCTACCTGACCTGGCGCCTGTCCGAGGGCGACGACATCGAGCAGGCGCTTCGGCACTGCCTCGACGACCTCGACGGCTTCTACACCTTCGCGGTCGGCACCGCCGAAGGCTTCGCGGTGCTGAGGGACCCGATCGCATGCAAGCCGGCGGTGATGGCCGAGACCGAAGACTGGGTCGCGATGGCATCGGAGTACCGGGCGATCGCCGTCCTGCCCGGGTCGGAGGAGGCGAGGATCTGGGAGCCCGAGCCGGGCCGCGTCTACTCCTGGGAGCAAGCGAGGGTCGCGTGAGCCCGACAGACGTTGCCGTCGAGACGGTCGACCTTGCGACCGTCACCGTGCGAGACCTGAACCAGCGCCTGCACGAGCTCGACCCGGGGACGTCGTCGCGCTGGCAGGTGAGCAACCCCAACGGCGCCCATGCGGTCGCGGTGGGGATCGACTCGCCTGCCGAGGTCGAGATCGACGGGCACGTCGGCTACTACTGCGCCGGCATGAACAAGCTCGCCACGGTGCGGGTACTGGGGAACGCCGGGCCCGGGGCGGGGGAGAACATCATGTCCGGGGCGCTCGTCGTCGAGGGCGACGCGAGCCAGTACGCCGCGGCCACGGGCCGGGGCGGCCTGATGGTCGTCAGGGGCAGCGCCTCGGCGCGCTGTGGCATCTCGATGAAGGGCGTCGACATCGTGGTGCACGGCTCGGTGGGCCACGTCGCCGGGTTCATGGCGCAGAGGGGGACGCTCGTCGTCTGCGGCGACGCGGGCGAGGGCCTGGGGGACTCGATCTACGAGGCCAGGGTGTACGTGCGTGGCGAGGTGGCCGGCCTGGGGGCCGACTGCATCGAGAAGGAGATGGGCGACGAGCACCGCGCTCAGCTCGCGGAGCTGCTCGAAAGCGCGGAGGCCGACGCCGACCCCGGCGACTTCCGCCGCTTCGGCTCGGCTCGGCAGCTCTACACGTTCAAGGTCGACAACGCCGGGGCGTATTGATGACCGAGTTCGACGCGCTCAGCAAGGAGGAGGGCTTCCGCCCCGGCCTCGCCGGCCGCTGGCGGCCCGGCCTCCGCGAGTCGGCCCTGTTCGACCGCAACGCCATTCACGAGATCCACCGGATGGCCCGCGAGGGCATCTACGACATCCGTGGCTTCGGTGCCAAACGCCGCGTTCCCCACTTCGACGACCTCCTCTTCCTGGGCGCCAGCGTCTCCCGCTACCCGCTCGAGGGCTACCGGGAGCGGTGCGCGACCGACGTCACGCTCGGCACCCGCTTCGCCACCGAGCCGATCCACCTCGACATCCCGATCACGATTGCCGGGATGAGCTTCGGAGCCCTCTCGGCGCCGGCGAAGGAGGCCCTGGGCCGGGGGGCGAGTGCCGTCGGCACCTCCACCACCACCGGCGACGGGGGCATGTTGCCGGAGGAACGCGAGCACTCCGACAAGCTCGTCTACCAGATCCTCCCGTCCCGGTACGGCATGAACCCGGATGACCTCCGCCGCGCCGACGCGATCGAGGTCGTCGTCGGGCAGGGGGCGAAGCCGGGCGGCGGGGGCATGCTCCTCGGCCAGAAGATCTCCGACCGCGTCGCCGAGATGCGCGACCTGCCGAAGGGGGTGGACCAGCGAAGCGCCTGCAGGCATCCTGACTGGACCGGTCCCGACGACCTCGAGATCAAGATCGGTGAGCTTCGCGAGATCACGGACTGGAAAAAGCCGGTCTACGTCAAGGTCGGCGCCACCCGGACGTTCTTCGACGTCGCCCTCGCCGTCAAGGCCGGCGCCGACGTGATCGTGCTCGACGGGATGGAGGGGGGCACGGCGGCGAGCCAGGACGTGTTCATCGAGCACGTCGGCATCCCGATCCTCGCCGCCCTTCCCGAGGCCGTCCGCTCGCTCCAGGAGCTCGACATGCACCGCAAGGTCCAGCTGATCGTCTCCGGCGGGATCCGCTCCGGCGCGGACGTCGCGAAGGCCCTGGCGCTTGGCGCCGACGCCGTCTCGATCGGGGTTGCCGCGGTGGTTGCCCTCGGCGACAACTCCCCCTCGCACGAGGAGGAGTACGAGGCGATCGGAAGCTCCGCGGGGTTCTACGACGACTGGCACGAGGGCCGCGATCCCGGTCGGGATCTCGACCCAGGACGACGAGCTGGCGAGCCGCTTCGACGCCGAGCTCGGCGGGCGCCGCCTCGCCAACTACCTGCGCGCGATGGTGCTCGAGGCGCAGACCCTCGCCCGCGCCTGCGGCAAGTCCCACCTCCACAACCTCGAGCCGGAGGACATGGTCGCCCTCACCCTCGAGGCCTCGGCGATGTCCAAGGTGCCCCTGGCCGGCACGAACTGGGTGCCGGGAGCCCAGCTGAGCTAGGTCAGATCACGCCCGGGCGGGGATCCCGTCGAAGGCCATCGCTCGCGGCCCTTCGCGTACGGCGAGGGAGCGAGTGAGGTGGTAAGTACGCTGGGCAAGCCCGGGGCGAAAGGAGTAGGAAGCAAGATGGATGTGCCACCGATCGTCTCCCCGCAGGAGTGGGAGGCCGAGCGCGACAAGCTGCTGGCGGACGAGAAGGCGCTCACGAAGGCCCGTGATGCGATGGCGGCCAAGCGGCGGCGCATGCCCTGGATGGCCGTCGAGAAGGACTACGCGTTCGAGGGCCCGGACGGCCCGGCGAGCCTGCTCGACCTGTTCGACGGGCGCCGGCAGCTCGTCATCTACCGCTTCTTCTATGGCCCCGACGTCACGAGCGGGTCCTACCCCGAGACCGGTTGTGTCGGCTGCTCCTTCGTCGCGGACCAGGTCGCGCACCCCGCCCATCTGAACGCACGCGATACGACGCTGGCGTTCGCCTCACGGGCCCCTCAGGCCGAGATCCAGGGCCTGAAGGAGCGCATGGGCTGGGAGCACATCCCCTGGTACGAGGTCACCGACGATTTCGACTCCGACTTCGGCGTTCGCGAGTGGCACGGCACGAACGCCTTCATTCGCGACGGTGACGAGATCTTCCGCACCTACTTCATCGACTCGCGCGGTGACGAGCAGATGGGGAACACCTGGAACTATCTGGACATCACCGCGCTCGGGCGCCAGGAGGAGTGGGAGGACTCGCCTGCCGGCTATCCGCAGACGGCGCCGTACAAGTGGTGGAACCGCCACGACGAGTACGCGTCCACAGACAGGGAGAGTTGATGACACGCCACCTCACCCGACTCGCCGACCTCGCCTACCGCCGTCGCGGGCGCATGGTCCTCGCCTGGATCGCCGCCATGATCGTGACGATCGGGCTCGGCTCCGCCCTCGCCGGCGAGTTCAACGCCGACTACGACACCCCGGGCTCCGAGTCGAAGGCGGCCGCCGACCTCACCGAGCGCGAGTTCGACGGCTACTCAGGCCAGGAGGTCTACGCGGTCTGGAGCGATCCCGACGGCGTCGAGACCCCCGCGGTCGAGGAGAAGGTTGACGCCTTCCTCGCCGAGGCCACGCAGGTCGATCACATCGCCGAGGCGACGCCGATCCGGGTCTCCGAGGACGGCACGATCGGTGCGACCACCCTGCCGTTGACGATCCCGGGCTGGGAGGTCGAGAAGGAGGACGGCGAGGCGTTGCTGGCCGCCGCCGACAACAACGACGGCGACGGCCTCGAGATCAAGCTCGGTGGCGACCCGATCTACCGCGCCCAGGAGGCCGGGAGCCCCGAGGGCTACGGGCTGCTTCTGGGAGCGATCGTGCTTCTGATCGCGTTCGGCTCCGTCGTCGCCGCCGGACTGCCGATCGCGATGGCGCTGGTCGGGCTGGGGATCACCTCGGCCGGGCTGATCGCGCTGCTCTCCAACGTCGTCGACGTCCCCGATTGGACGACGGCGGTCTCCGGGCTGATCGGCATCGGCGTCGGCATCGACTACGCACTGCTGGTCCTCACCCGCTTCCGGTCGGCGATGCACGACGGCAAGGACCGCCACGACGCCGTGGTCGAAGCCGTGACGACCGCGGGGCGCAGCGTGATCATCGCCGGCGCCACGGTGGTGATCGCCGTCCTCGGCCTCTGCCTCACCGGCCTTCCCTACATGTACGGCGTTGCGATCTCGGCGTCACTCGCCGTGCTCGTCGTGGCGCTGGCCGCGGTCACCCTGCTGCCCGCGCTGCTCTCCTACCTCGGCCCCAAGGTGGACAGCTGGCGCATCCCGCTACTCGGCCGGAGCCTGCGCGCTGAGGGCAATTCCGAGTCGCCCGCCGCGCGCTGGAGCCACATCGTGCAGCGCCGGCCCTGGCCGTTCGCGATCGCCGCCACATTGTTCCTGCTCGCCCTGGCGACGCCCGCGCTCGGCATGCGCCTCGGCTTCCCGGATGCCGGCAACGACCCGCCGGACACGATCACCCGCCAGGCCTACGACCTGCAGACCGAAGGGTTCGGCCCCGGAAGCAACGGACCGCTCGTGATCGCGGCCGAGCTGCCCGACCCGGCGGCCGCCGACGACATCGAAGCCCTCGCTGCGCAGCTGCAGGACACCGAAGGCGTCGCCTTCGTCCCGGATCCGGTGATCAACGACGACGGCACCGCGGCGATCGTGACCGTGATCCCCACGACCTCGCCGCAGGACGAGGCCACCCAGAATCTGGTCGCCGACATTCGCGAGGACATCCTGCCGGAGGCGCTCAGCGGAACCGGCGTCACCACGCTGGTCGGCGGTGTGACGGCCGCGCTCGAGGATCAGAGCGAGTACATCAAGGACCGAATGCCGCGATTCATCATCGGCGTTGTCGGCCTTTCCTTCCTGCTCCTGCTGGTCGCCTTCCACTCGCCGCTGATCTCGCTCAAGGCCGGGATCATGAACCTGCTCTCGGTGGGCGCCGCCTACGGCGTGATGACCCTGGTGGCGCAGGGCGGCGCTGTCGGCGAGCTGATCGGGATCGACCACGAGGTCCCGATCGCCCCGTTCATGCCGGTGATGATGTTCGCGATCCTCTTCGGCCTCTCGATGGACTACGAGGTGTTCCTGATCTCGCGGATCCGCGAGGAGTACCTGAAGGACGGGGACACGCGCAGAGCCGTGGCCGACGGGCTGGCGAAGACCGCGCGCGTGATCACCGCCGCCGCGGCGATCATGGTCGTCGTCTTCCTCGCGTTCGTGACGGCGCCCGACGTCTTCCTGAAGCTGTTCGGGATCGGGCTCGCCTCGGCGATCCTCCTCGACGCCACGATCGTGCGGATGGTGCTCGTCCCCGCGGTGATGCAGCTGCTGGGCGATCGCAACTGGTGGATCCCGGACTGGCTCGAGCGCATCCTGCCGCGCCTCGACCTCGAGAGCGTCGGCGGCGCGACGGCGGAGGAGCCGGCGTAGGCGCCTCAGCGACGCGTTCCGCCGCTCGGACCGGATAGAACACCGGCCATGAAGCTGAAGCTGAGCGCCCTGCTCGCGGCCGCCGTCCTGGCGATCGCGGGCTGCGGCGGAGACGATGACGGCGGTTCCTCCGACTCGGGTACGGAGGACTCCTCCTCCGGCGCCTCCTACGACATCACCGCGAGCGAGTTCGTCGCGTCGACCGACAAGGAGACGATCCTCCTCGACTTCCTCGCCGACAACCCAGAGTGCGAGGGCGCGATCGACGACCCCTCCGGCGGCGTCGATCAGGGCTTCCTGCTCGACATCAGCGCCCGGGCGACCGACCTCGACCCCGAGGCCCCGATCGGCGACGAGATCCTGGACGCCTGCACGCCCGAGTAGGGCTAGCGGGCGCCGCTCTCGAGCAGGCTCCGGAGCTTCTCCAGGTCCTTCCGAAGGCCGGACCGGACCATCCGGCCGAGGATCGGGCGCAGCAGCCGCGACGCGCCGGTCGGCTCGAGCTCGATCTGGTACGTGAAGACGGAGCCAGTGCCATCCGGCCCCGGACGCACAACGCGCCCCCCGGTCAGGCCGCCGATCGTCCCGCTGCCGCTGAAGCGGTAGGAGACGCCGGGCTCGAACGAGGTCACCTCGGCATCCGCGACGTACTCGCGGCCTGAGTTCCGGACGACCTCATGGACCTTGGTGCCGAGCGCGGGCGGGCCAGGTGGGTCGGGCGTCATCTCCAGCAGCCCGTTGCGCCACTCCTGGTCGAACGAGTAGTCGGCGATCGCGTCCCAGACCTCGGCCGGCGGTCGTGCGATCTCCACCGATTCATGGACCTCGACCTTCGAGCTCATCCTTCGTCCCCTTTCCTCGTCGGCATCCTGCCGCTGACGAGTCTTTCGCATTGCTGCTGCGGCGCGCACCCGCGTCACACATCGTCAACCGCGCCGCGACTACAGTCCGGGCGTGGCCGTACGTCCAGCTCGACTTCGTCGTGCGGCTGAGGTGCTCGAGGCGATCGCCAGCCGCTCGAGCCGCCATGAGCAGGGCCGACCGCATCATCGCGACCGTCGTCCTCGTGGCGATCGCCGTCTCCGTCGTCCACTACACGGACAACTACACCCTGTATGAGGAGTACCCGACCTCCGACACGCTCCCGAACCCCTCGCAGGACCTGATCGGCTTCGCCTGGTTCCTCTTCACCGCCTTCGCGATCGCCGGCCTCTACTTCCTCTGGAAGGGCAACTACATCGCGGCCGGGATCAGCCTCGCGTTCTACTCGGGCTCGGGCCTCGTCGGCATCGGCCACTACGCCGCCGGCGGCACCGGCGACTTCCCCTGGTGGCGCCACGCCCACATCGTCGCCGACATCATCCTCGGCTTCGCGGTGCTCGCCTGCGCGCTCACCCTGGTGCGAAGACCACGCGAGCCGGCCGCCCCGGCGCCCGGCTAGCTGACCGGCCTGTAGAAGACGTGCGCGACGCCCGTGGGCGATTCGAGCATCCGGGTGCGCTCGAGCTTCCCGGCCGCGTCAGCCGCCGAGCCGTCGAACAGCCGTGCACCGCCGCCGAGAAGGAGCGGCGCGATGTGGAGGCCCAGCTCGTCGACCACGCCCGCGGCGAGGTACTGCTGGATCGCCTCGGCGCCGCCCGCGACGAGGACGTTCTTGTCGCCCGCGGCCTCGCGCGCCTGCTCCAGCGCCGAGGTGGGCCCGTCGGTGACGAACGTGAACGTCGTCGCGCCCAGGTGAAGCGGCTCGCGCTCGTGATGGGTCAGGACGAACACGGGGTGCCCGTACGGGGGCTCCTCGCCCCACCAGCCGTTCGAGTTCTCATCGGCGTCCCAGGGGCCCGAGCCGCCGCTGAACATCTTGCGCCCCATGATCGTCGCGCCGTTGCCCTGGTGGAGCTCCCTGAGGAGGTCGGAGTCGGCACCTCCCTCGCCGCCCTCACGGCCGTGGCTCTCCCGCCACGCTTCCGAGTTGATTGCCCACTCGTGGAGCTCCTCCCCGCCGACGCCGAGCGGGTCCTTCATGGACGGGTCCGGTCCGGCGACGTAGCCGTCGAGGGACATTGAGATATCGGCGATGAGCTTGCTCACGGTGCCTCCAGGCGTTTCGTGGTTGATGCGATCTATACCCATGACCGGGCAACGGGCATCAATTCATCGCCACTAGCATCGGGCGCGTGAGCCAAGTCGAGATCGAGACGCCCCACGGCCTCGCCCGCGCGCACCTGCATCCGGTGGACAAGCCGAAGGCCGCGATGGCGATGTGCCACGGGGCCGGGGTGGGGGTGGACTCGCCCGACCTCGTCGTCGCGACCGAGGTCGCCAACGCGGCCGACATCAGCGTCGCCCTGATCGAGATGCCCTACCTGGTGGCCGGGCGCAAGTCACCGCAGCCGGCGAAGCAGCTCGACGTCTGCTTCACCACGGTGATCGGCGAGCTCCAGGGCGACCAGCTCAAGGACCTGCCGCTCATGGTCGGCGGTCGCTCGATGGGCGCCCGCGTCGCCTGCCGCACCGCCGGCGAGCTCGACGCGATCGCGGTGCTCTGCCTCGCATTCCCGGTGCGTCCGCCGACGCGCCAGGGCAAGCCGCCGAAGCCCGACCGGCATGGACGAGCTCGACGCCGTGAAGGTGCCGACCCTCGTCGTCCAGGGCGAGAAGGATCAGTTCGGCCAGCCGACCGAGGGGCCGAACCGGACGATCGCGAGCGTCGCCGGGCAACCACGGCCTGAAGGCCGACCTGCGGCGGTGCGCGCGGCTATCGAGGCGTGGCTACCGGCCGTCGGGCTGTAGGCCGGTGAGCTTGGGCGAGGTGTCGCCCTTGCACTCGCCGCCGCCGGGATGTCGACGGGCTTGATCTTCGCGAAGTAGAACTTGCTGGGCACCGGCGTGTGCTCGATGCCCCACGTGCCCGTCTGGCGTCGGCCTCGTCTGAGCCCACTCGCTTGGGCTTCGACGTCGCCTTGCGCTGCCTGAACAGCGCGACGACCCGCTCGTCCACGCAGGCGGGACTTGTTCGACTTCACCTCGCCCGAGAAGGAGGAGACCCGCTTGGACGGGTTGAACTCGATCGTCACCTTGCTGTTGAACGTCTGACCCGCCGCGGCGGGGACCGCCAGCACGGCGAGAGCCACCAGCGCCGCAGTGGCGAGCGTTCGTCTCACGCGGGCTGCGTTCATCCGCGACGCACAGTAGCCCGCGCTGGGGGCGGCTGTCTACCGGCGCGTCGTCAAGTAGGGCCCCGGCGGTCGGGCCGCCCCCGACCGCCGGGGCATGGGAGGAAGCCTCAGGCGTTCGAGGGATCCTCGCCCGCATCCTCGCTAGGTGGTCCGCCCGACGTGGCGCCGCCGGTCTTCTCGACCTGCGAGGCGTCCTGCTCGCCCTCGTGGACCTCGCCCGCGGGATCGTCGTCCCTCTCATCCTCAGCCTCGGTGCCGGTGTCCTCTTCCTCGGCGTGCGCATGGAGCGTGGTCTCGGGAACCTGGTCCTCGTCGATCTTCACGTTGTCGTCCTCGTCGGGCATTCCGTCTCCTCGGTTGGGTGCCCGCTCCCGCTACCCCGAAAGTGAGCCGCTAGTCGGGGCGCCATGCCGAAACGGGCGCACTGAGGGGCACCGCTACGGGGATTCGAATCCCGATGCCGGTCGATCAGGGGCCGCGCTACAGGTCGTAGCGCGCCATGTCGGCGTCGAGGCGCTCGGAGCTCGCCGCGTCGGCCGGCGCCGCCACCTCGGCTTCCCCCTCATTGCCACGCTGCCGCCGCCAGCGCCGGAGCGCCAGCGCGATCGCCACCGCGGCCACAAGGAACGCCCCGATCGGGATCAGCCAGGCGAACAGGTCGAAGCCCTCGTCGCCCGGGACCGCGAGCACGTTGTCTCCGTACTCGACCACCAGCGCGTCCTTGACCTCGTCCTTCGTCTTGCCCTCGGCGATCAGCTCGCGGATGAAGTCGCGCTCGGCCTCGGCCTGCGGCGCCTCGAGCGCGAGCTCGAGCGGCACCCCGCACACCGTGCACATCACCTCGTCGGAGATGTCGGCGAGGTTCGTCTGAGGCTCGGGGTCCTGGCCGAGGGCGCTCGCCGGCGCCGCGAGGAGGATCGAGGCAATGAGGGGAAGCAGTACGCGGCGCATCAGGCGTCGCCCCGGATGAGTGGCTCGATCTGGTCCGTGAGGACCTCCTCCGTCACCGCTCCGGGGACGTGGTAGGCGACGTTGCCGTCGGGGTCGATGAGGATCGACTCGGGGACGCCGGTGGTGCCGAGGTCGTCGGCGAAGTCGCCGGAGCCGTCGTGGAGTTGCTCGTAGGTGAGGCCGTACTCGTCGACGAACTCGAGGGCGTCGTCGGTGTTGTCCTGGGTGTCGATGCCGACCACCCGCACCGAGTCCTCGTTGCGCTCGGCGAAGTCCTGGAGCGCCGGCGACTCGTCGCGGCAGGGGGCGCACCACGAGGCCCACACGTTGGCGAGTACCCACTCGCCCTTGAAGTCGGCGAGCGCGAACTCGCCGGACGCGGTGGGGTCGAGCGCCGGAAGTGCGCCCTCGGCGGCCGGCGGCTCGCCCACGGTCACGCCGCCGTCGCCCTTCATGGCCAGGCCGAAGCCGAGCAGGGCGACGAGGGCCAGGGCCCCCATGACGATCGCGAATGCGCGCGCGCTCACGCGCGGAAGCGTAGAGAGGGGGAGGGGGCGGTCCGTCTAGCGCTCGTAGGCGCCGGCGTCCGGGTTGTTGTCCCGGACCACTCCGCGCTGGTCGCGCGGCTCGGCGCTGGCGAGGCCCAGGCCGATCGCCGGGCTGCCGCCCTGCAGGGCGATCGTCTTGGTCGGGCCGCCGTTCTTGGCGAGGTGGCCCAGGCGGGGGTCGTCGTCGACGAGGTCGTCGGTGCCCGTGAAGCCCATGCAGCCGGGCTGATCGGTCTCGCGGAGGTTGCCGCCGCCCGAGGCGAAGGTGCCGTCGCAGTTGTCGTCCGCGATCGGCAGCGGGTCGCCGCCCACGGTGTTGAGGGCGATGATCGAGTTCGAGATGTTCACCATCCCGGCGGCCGAGATCCCGCCGGCGACGTCGCCGCCGCCCGTCCCGTCGGAATCGGCGCGGTTGCGAGCGATCGTGACGCTGTTGATCGTCGCGTTGCCGGTGGCGACCGAGATGCCCCCGCCGTCGGTCGAGGACTTGTTGCCGGTGACGGTGGAGTTGAGCACGGTGAGACCCAGGCTCGCTTGGCCCTTGATCCCGCCCCCCGTGCCGGTGGAGGTGTTGTCGGAGATCGTCGAGTCGGTGATCGTGGTCATGCCGGCCGCCGAGACGCCACCGCCGGCCCCCGACTTGTTCTTCGAGATCGTGGAGCGCGAGATGGTGGCCGTCGCCATCGTGTCGACATCCACGCCGCCGGCGACCCCGAAGTCTCGGTGACGTTCTTTGTGATCGTCGAGGACCTGATCGCGACGCTGCCGCCCCCGGCGCTGACGCCGCTCAGGGCGCCGCCGGTCACCTTCAGCTTCTTGATGGTGAGCGCGGCGGTCGAGGTGACGGGCACCTGGAGGACCGCCTCCTCCGTGGCGCCCTTGACCGTCGCCTTCGGCTTCCCGCGGAGCTTGAGATCGGCGGTGACGTCGAGGTCGCCGTCGGCCGCCGCGTTCTCGTTGGTGCCCGCCAGCTTCACCTTCCACGGCTTTCCCTTGGCGAGGGTGATCGAGTCCTTCTCGGGCGTCGCGTTGGCGTCGATCACCGCCTCGCGCAGGGTGCAGTCCTTCTTCGTGCAGCCATTGGGCGCGTGGTCGTTTCGCTTGTTGGGCTTGAAGGCCTCGCCCGCGGCGGATGCGGGCAGGACGAGCAGCGCGGCCGCGGCCACGGATGCGATCACTGTCCTCCTGGAGGGCCCCACCATCGCGAGACTTTGTACCGCAATCGAGGCCTCTCCAAACCCGGTTCCCCTACGCGCGGGTAGGCTCCTCGCGCTTGGCCGGTCGCCACGGCATAGACCCGCTGACGAAGTGGATCGGGATGACCTGGGAGGACTACGACCGGGTCCGTGTAACGGTGCGCCCGGAGCTCCTGAACCGCGCGGGCCTGCTCGCCGGGCCGATCGCCTACACGATGATCGACTACTCGATGGGCTCGGTGTTATGGCGCGAGCGCTCCGAGGACGAGCGAATCGCCACGCTCTCGATCTCGATCAACTACGTGCAGACCGCGCGTGAGGGCGACATCGTCTGCGTCTCGGAGCTCGACCGCCGCAACGACCGCATCGCGGTACTGCGCTCCGAGGTCCGCCACGAGGACGGGCGGCTGATCGCGACCGCGATCGGGAGCTACTCGATCTTCCCTGCGGAGCGCTTGAAGGGACTCGAGTCGGGCGGCCCGAGCCCCGGTACCGCCGACGGCGACGACGCCTAGACTCCGCCTCAACGCGGACGTAGCTCAGCTGGTAGAGCGCGAGCTTCCCAAGCTCGAGGTCGCGGGTTCGAGACCCGTCGTCCGCTTATCGGTTACAAGGTCATGGATGCGACTGGGAGGTACCGCGTGAGCCGAGCGAGGATGGGCATTCTTGGGACCGTGAGCGTGGTCGCGATGGCCATCGGGGTTGGGCCAGCGCAGGCCGCGCTCGAGTGCGGCGACACGATCACCACCGACAAGACGCTCCGCAGCGACCTCGAGTGCCCGCTCGACACGAACGGGCTGCGAATCGATGGCAACGGCGTCACCCTCGACATGAACGGCCACACGATCTCGGCCGCGCCACAGGCCGATTCCTCGGCCCTGCAGGTCGAGACGAGCGTGAACGTCAAGGTCGTCGACGGGAAGCTGCGCGGCTTCAACATCGGGCTGAACGTGGCGAACAGCGAGGACGTGACCGCGAAGGGCCTCGACATCAGGAAGGCGGAGGGGCAGGGGGTGTACGTGATCGGCGCCAACCACGTTCGCCTGCAGAACGGCGCGGTGCGCGGGCCGAGCGTGACCGGCATCGACATCCGGGCCACGACCGACCACATCAAGATCACCGGCAACGAGCTGCGGGGAGTCGGCATCGACATCCAGGGCGGGAACCAGAAGGTCGCCGACAACGAGATCATTGCCCCCGACCAGCCCGGTGTCTCCGTGATCGGGGGCAGCGGGAGCGAGGTCGAGCGCAACCGGATCTCCGAGGTCACGGGAGGGGGCGGGATCGTGCTCGGCGCCGGCGTCAGTGGGGTCCGGGTGGACAACAACTCGGTCGAGGGGGCCGAGTTCGGCGGCATCCTCGCCAATCCGGGGGCGGGCCCGGCGACGATCGTCCACAACGAGGTGCAAGGGGTCAACTTCAACGGGTTCTTCGTCTCCTCCACCGCCGACGTCGTGCTGCGCGACAACCTCGCCAAGGGCTCCAATAACGGCGACGGCATCCACGTGGAGGACAACGACACGCTGATCGAGGACAACCGCGTGATCAACAACGATCAGCACGGGATCGAGTCGAGCTCGGCCAACGGCTCCGGGAACATCGCCAGGCGCAACGGCATCACGCCGCAGTGCATGCCGGAGTCGCTGTGCGAGTAGGAGGGTCCTCAGCGTATGCGAACATGTGTTCGTGTCCGCTGCGGCATCGATCCTCCACGCTGACGTCGATTCGTTCTTCGCCTCGGTAGCCCAGCGCGACGATCCCGCGCTGCGCGGGCGGCCGGTACTCGTTGGCGGCGGGGTCGTGATGGCGGCCTCCTACGAGGCGAAGGCGTGCGGCGTCCACGGCGGGATGGGCGGCGGCCAGGCACGGCGCCTGTGCCCGGACGCGGTGGTGGTGAGCCCCGACTTCGAGTCCTACTCGGTCGCCAGCCGCGAGCTGTTCGAGGTGTTCCGCGACACGGCGCCCGTGGTTGAGGGCCTCGGGATGGAGGAGGCGTTCATGGACGTGAGCGGCCTGGAGCGGATCTCGGGCAAGCCGCCGCGGATCGCGGAGCGCCTGCGGATCCGCGTCGCCTCCGAGCTTCGCCTGCCGATCAGCGTCGGCGTCGCCCGCACGAAGTTCATGGCGAAGATGGGAAGCCGTGCGGCGAAACCCGACGGCCTGATGGTGATCGAGCCCGACCGCGAGCTGGAATTCCTGCTGCCGCTGCCGGTGGAGAGTCTGTGGGGCGTTGGGCCGGCGAGCGCAGCGCGCCTTCACGCCCACGGGATCGAGACGGTGGCCGACGCCGCGCAGGCGGAGCGCGAGGAGCTGATCGAGATCCTGGGCCGGGCGGCTGGGCGGCACGTCCACGGCCTGGCGCACAACCGCGACCGGCGCCGCGTGCGCGCCGGGCGCCGGCGCAGCTCGGTCGGCGCGCAGTCGGCGATGGGCCGCGGGCCGCATACCGCCGCCGCGATCGACACGAGGCTGGTCGCCCTGGTCGAGCGCGTCACGCGCCGGATGCGAAAGGCCGGCCGGGTGGGGCGGACCGTGACCCTGCGCCTGCGCTTCGCCGACTACTCGCGCGCGACGCGATCGTGCACGCTCGAGGAGGCGACAGCGGCGAGCGCCGTCGTGCTCGGCGCCGCCAGAGGGCTGATGGCAGTGGCGAGGCCGATGATCGCCCGCCGCGGCATCACGCTGGTCGGCATCGCCGTGAGCAACCTGGGCTCAAATGCCGCGGGCGTGCAGCTCGTTCTGCCGCTGGATCGGCGCGACCGCGCCGCCCTCGACCTCGCCCTGGACGAGGTTCGCGAGCGCTTCGGAGCCGGCGCCCTCACGCGCGCCGCGCTCCTCGGACGCGACGCCCGGTCATCCGCGTACCTGATGCCGGGGGACGAGATCCCCGAAAGCAGGTAATTGGACGAAGATTCCTACCTCAATTACCGTTTCATGGGCAAGAATGCCGCCCTGTTTCGTCTCAAGCAGCGAGGCCGCCCCGACGATGATGCATTGATGCGGAAGGACGGGGGCAACACGGCGGTATCACTGTTCGTGCCCCTGGCCGCGGTGGTCGCGGCCGGGGTCGGCCTGGTCACGGCTATCTCCGGATCCGATGTGGGGCCGGAGATCGTTGTGATCTCGCTGCTGACGCTGGTGGGCGGCGTCTTCCTCCTGGTTCGCAGTCTCCAGCGGCTGAGCAAGGAGACCGAGGCCCGCACCCTGGGCGAGACCGAGGAGCGCACCCGGCGAATCCTCGACCGCTCGCACGACGCCTACATCTCGATGGACGCCGAGGGCGTTGTGACCGCGTGGAACGCCGCGGCCGAGACCATGTTCGGCTGGCGGCGCATCGGAGGCCATCGGCCGCCCCGTCGGCGACCTCATCGTTCCCGAGGGCCAGCGCGAGCAGCATCGCGAGGGACTCCGCCGCTATCACTCCACCGGATACGGGCCGCTCCTGGCGGGGCGGACCGAGGTGATCGCCGTGCATCGCGACGGGGCGGAGCTGCCGGTCGAGCTCTCGATCATCGCGATCGAGGAGCCCGAGGGGGAGCAGAGCTTCCACGGATTCGTTCGCGACATCACCGAGCGCAAGCTGCTGGAGACCCAGCAGGCGGAGCTGCTCGAGGCGGCCAAGGAGTCGGCGCGGATCGACGCGCTGACCACCCTGCCGAACCGGCGCGGCTGGGACGAGGCGCTCCAGCGCGAGCTGGCCCGCGCGCGGCGTGAGAAGACCCCGTTCTGCATCGCCCTGCTCGACCTCGACCACTTCAAGGCCTTCAACGACACGCACGGCCACCAGGCCGGCGATCGCCTGCTGCGTCGTGGCGCCTCGGGGTGGAAGCTGGCGCTGCGACAGTCGGACCTGGTCGCGCGCTACGGCGGCGAGGAGTTCGCGGTGCTCCTGCCCATCTGCCAGCTCGACGAGGCGATGGAGGTCATCGAGCGGCTGCGCGCGGCGACGCCCGAGGGTCAGACCGTCTCGGCCGGCGTCGCCGAGTGGAACGGCTACGAGGGCGAGGAGGCGCTGATCGACCGCGCCGACCTGGCCCTCTACAACGCCAAGCGCGCCGGTCGCGACCGCACCACCGCCGCCGCCTGAACCGTTCCGGGCCCCGGCTCGTACCCTGAGGTGAGATGCGAATCGCGCTCACGATCGCCGTCTGCGCCGCCGCGCTCGCGGCCGGATGCGGCTCCGACGAGGACCCGGCCATGACGCCGGACGCCGCCGCGGCACCCGACGCAGAGGCCGACCCGATCCTGACGGGCACCCAATCGCTGCTGAACGGCGAGCCCCAGAAGCTGAGCGACTATCGCGGGGACGTCGTGATGGTCGTCAACACCGCCTCCGAGTGCGGGTTCACGCCGCAGTTCGAGCAGCTCGAGGAGCTCTACCGCTCCAAGCGCGGCGACGGCTTCGTGATCCTGGGCTTCCCCGCCGACGACGTCGCCGGGCAGGAGCCTCGCTCCGATGAGGAGATCGCCGAGTTCTGCGAGGCCAACTTCGGGGTCAGCTTCCCGATGTTCGCGAAGACGAACGTGATCGGCGAGGAGGCGAACCCGCTGTTCAAGGCCCTGGCGGCCGAGGCCGGCGAGCCGACCTGGAACTTCAACAAGTACCTGCTCGACCGCGACGGTGACGTCGTCGACCCGCTACGACGCCTCGGACGCGCCCGACGACCCGGCGCTGCTAGAGCGCATCGACTCACTGCTGGCGGCGAAGAGCTAGGCGGCGCGCTGAGGCCGTCGCTCAAGTCGGCTGGTGGGAGGGCCGGACCAGGATCTCGTTGATGTCGACGTGCTCCGGCTGCGAGATCGCGTAGAGCACGGCACGGGCGATGTCGCCGTCGTGAAGCGCGTTGTCCGGGCCCGGGCGGTTGTCGAAGAAGGGGGTGTCGACCATGCCCGGCTCGATCACCGTGACCCGAATCCGGTTGGGCCCCTGCATCTCGCGCAGCTCCTGACGGAGCGCCTCTCCCGTCGCGGTCACCGCCCACTTCGACGCCGAGTACATCGACCCGGGCAGCACGCGGCGCCCGGCGACCGAGCTCGTGATCAGGTAGTGGCCCGTCTGCTGGCTCGAGCAGGTGGGGGAGGGTGGCGCGGATCGTGTAGGCGACGCCGAGGACGTTGGTGAGGATCATCGAGCGCCAGTGCTCCGGCGACTCCTCGAGGAAGCCGCGGCTCGCGCCGAAGCCGGCGTTGGCGAAGACCACGTCGAGGCCGCCGAATGCCTCCAGGGCGGCAGCGAGAAGCTTCTCGTTGTCCGCCCATTCGGAGACGTCGGCGCGGACGGCGATCGCCTTCTCGGGGCCGCCCAGCTCGCTCGCCAGCGTCTCGAGCTTGTCCTCGGAGCGGGCCGCCAGCACCAGGCGATAGCCGGCCTCGGCGGCCTGGCGTGCGGTCTCGGCGCCGATCCCCGTGGAGGCGCCGGTGATGAGCATGACCTTGTCGTTCCCTGCCATCGCCAGGCGATTGTACGAACGCGGGCGCGACGCGGACGCCCGCCAGCCCGCCCTTGCGATAATCGGTGAGGCCCTTCGGGGCCCTCTGATGGACCCTGATCGCAAGCGAAAGATCCGCCTTGGCGTGGCACTGGGCACGGCAGTCGTGCTGGCCGCGGCGCTGGTCTACGTCTCCTTCAGCGCCTCGAGCGAGGCGAAGGCGCCCGGCGAGGTGCTCGCGGCGGGGCCGGGCTCCACCTACGAGGTCTTCGGGATCGTCTCCGACGGCTCGGTCAAGCACGAGGGCGAGGAGCTTCATTTCGAGATCGAGGACCGCGACGATCCCGCCGAGAAGGTGCCCGTGAAGTACAGCGGCACGATCCCCGACCCGTTCCGCGAGGGCCGCGAGGTGATCATCACCGGCGAGCTCGAGCAGGGGACCCTGGTCGGCGAGCGCGACAGCCTGATCACCAAGTGCCCGTCCAAGTTCGCCGACGAGGCCGCGGAGAACCCCGAACAGGTGATCATCGAGGACTCATGAGCGCCCGGGTCCCAACACGGTGATCCCGGCCCTCGGCGCAGCCGCCCTGGTCTGCGCCTTCCTCACCGCGCTGTACGTCGCCGGCGCCGCCGTGGTCGCGGCGCGGGGCGGCGACCGGCGGCTGCGTGGACTCCGCCCGCCGCGGCGTGTTCGCGATGGCGGCGCTGCTGACGATCGCAGTGATCTGCCTGGAGATCTCGTTCCTGCGCGACGACTTCTCGGTCGAGCTGGTCGCCGATCACTCCTCGACCACGACGCCCACCGGCTACAAGATGACCGCGATGTGGTCGAGCCAGGCCGGCTCGCTGCTGCTGTGGGCCTGGGTGCTGTCGATCGCGACCTCGGGCGTCCTGTTGGTCACGCGCAACAAGCTCCGCGAGCTGGTGCCGTGGGCGACGGCGATCCTCGGCCGGCCTCGCCGTGTTCTTCACCGGCCTGATGCTGTTCGGGATCCTCTCGCCGGCGCCGACTCGTTCCCGTTCACCCGGCTCGATCCGGCGCCGGCCGAGGGCGTCGGACTGACGCCGCTGCTGCGCCATCCGGCGATGGCGATCCACCCGCCGATGCTCTACTCGGGCTACGTGCTGTTCAGCATCCCGTTCGCGTTCGCGATCGCGGCGCTGTTAACGCGCCGGCTCGACGCGGCGTGGATCCGGGCGACGCGGCGCTTCGCCCTCGTCGCCTGGCTCTTCCTCGGCACCGGCATCCTGCTCGGCTCGTTCTGGAGCTACAGCGAGCTGGGGTGGGGCGGCTACTGGGGCTGGGACCCCGTGGAGAACGCGTCGCTGATGCCCTGGCTCCTGGCGACGGCGTTCCTGCATTCGGTGATGGTCCAGGAGAAGCGGGGCATGCTGCGCACCTGGAACGTGTCGCTGGTGGTCGCCACGTTCGCGTTCTGCCTGCTCGGGACCTTCCTGGTGCGCTCGGGGATCCTCGAGTCCATCCACGCCTTCGGGGTCTCGAAGGTCGGCGGGCCGCTGCTGGTGCTGATCGCGGTCGTGGTCGTGGGCTCGGCGGTGCTGATCGTCTCGCGCCTCGACGACCTGCGCGGCGAGCGCCGGATCGAGTCGCTGGCCTCGCGCGAGGCGGTCTTCCTGGTCAACAACCTGCTGCTGGTCACGCTGTGCGCGGTGATCTTCTGGGGCACCTTCTTCCCGCTGATCTCCGAGGCGCTGACGGGTGACGAGCGCTCGGTTGGGCCGCCGTTCTTCAATGCGGTCACGACCCCGCTCGCGATCCTGCTGGTCCTCTTCACCGGGATCGGGCCGCTCCTCGCATGGCGGCGGGTCAGCGCGGGGCGGGCATGGCGCCTGCTCTGGCCGCCGGGGCTGGTGGCCGCTCCTCGTCACCGGCGCGCTCGCGGCGTTCACCGACGCCGCCTCCGAGCCCGCCGCGCTCGTCCTCTTCTGCTTCGCCTCTTTCTCCCTGGCCGCGTTGGCCTCGGAGCTGATCCGCACCGCCGGCGCCCAGCGCGCGCTCGCGGGCGGCTCGTTCGGCGCCGCGGCGGTGCGCGTGGTGGCTCGCAACCGCCGGCGCTGGGGCGGGTATCTCGTCCACGCCGGGATCGCGATCCTCTTCATCGCGGTGGCAGCGTCGTCGAGCTTCCAGACCTCCTCCGACGTGCGCCTGCAGCCGGGGGACAGCGCGGATGTCGGCGACTTCGAGGTGACCTACGTGAAGCCCTCGGCGTTCGTCGACCCCGACGAGCAACGGCTCACCTTCGGAGCGACGCTCGACGTCCGCCGCGACGGGGAGGAGTTCGCCGTGCTGCAGCCGTCGCGCAACTACTACTCCTCGGCCGCGGGCGACGGCGTGCGCGGCTTCTTCGAGGGCGAGGCGACCAGCGAGGTCGGCCGCAAGGGATCGGCGGGCGGGGATTTCTGGACGGCGATGCGCCCCGACCTCGCCGAGTTCGACGAGGACATCGAGACCGCCGACCGCCGCATCGCTCAGGTGGGCAAGCGAATCGACGAGACCGCGCCGAACCCAGCGGCGGCGACCCAGCTGATGGCGAACCTCCAGGGACTCGTGATCCGGCGACTGACGGACGCCTACCTCGAGGCGGGCGCGCCGGTGGACTTCCGGGTGAACTACAACCCGCTCGTGATGTGGCTGTGGATCGGCGGCGCGATCGGCGTCGCCGGCGGCCTGATCGCGATCTGGCCCGCGGCGGCGGCGAAGCGGCGCCGCGTGTCCGACGTTCACGCCGCCCGCCTGGCGCGCGAGCTGGGCCGCGCCTAGCTCGTGGAGGTCGTCATCGCGCTCGTGCTGCTGGCCGCGGTGGCGTATTTCGTCACGGCGCCGCTGCGCTCGCGCGCGGGCGAGCCGGGCGAGGATCCGGTCGTCGCCGACCTCGAGGCTCGCAAGGAGGCCAAGTACCGCGAGATCCGCGACGCCGAGCTCGACCACGCCCAGGGCAAGCTCTCGGAGGAGGACTGGCGGGTCGCCGACGCGGAGCTACGCGCCGAGGCGATCGCGATCCTGCGCGAGCTGGACGAGGCGTAGGCACCCCAAGCTAGACTTTCCGGCCGTGGAATCCGTGCTCGAGATCGTCCAGGTGATCATCGCCGTCGTCGTGATCTTCCTCGTGCTGCTGCACTCCGGGAAGGACGCCGGGCTCTCCGGCGCCTTCGGTGTGGGCGGTGGTGGCGCCGGCGGGGTCGGCGGCTCGCTGGTCGAGCGCAACCTCGACCGCTGGACGATCTTCTTCTCGATCCTCTTCGTCCTCAACACCCTCGTCCTGCTCAAGATCTAGGTAGGCGGCGGTGCGCTCCGCGGGCGCGACGTCGGCTCGGGGGCTCCTGGCCCTGGGGCTCAGCGTGGCTGCGCTCGGCCTCGCCGCGTGCGGCGACGAGGATCAGACGGGGACAGCGTTCTCGTCTCCGACCGGGCCCGGCGACAGCGGCACGCTGGCCTGGGCGCTTGGAGACCGGCCGCGGGAGCTCGACCCGCTGCTCGCGACGACGCGCTCCGACCAGCTCGTCACCCGGCAGATCCACGAGCCGCTGGTGGAGTCGCTCGCCGGGCCCTACGGCGACGTGCGCAGCGTCCCGGGGCTGGCGCTGTCGGAGAGCGCGTCGGCTCAGGACACGATCTGGAGCTTCCGGGTGCGCCCCGGCGTCCGGTTCCAGGACGGCACTCCCCTGAACGCCGGTGCGGTGCTCGCCAACGGCAGGCGCTGGCTCACCACGCCGGAGGGTCAGCTGGCGATGCCCAATCTGTTCGCGGTTGACGCGCCGCGACCGGACCTGGTGCGCTTCTTCCTTCGCACGCCCGATCCTGACTTCCCGGCGAAGCTCTCCGTGCCGCAGACGGGGATCGTCTCGCCGCGCGCGTTCGACGTCGCCAGCGGGGACGGGGCGACGCTCGTCCGCGAGAGCAGGTCCGGGACGGGTCCGTTCGAGCTGCGCGAGCGCAGCCGCGACGAGGTGCTGGTCGCTCGCAACCTGACCTGGTGGGGCACGGAGCGCGACCTCGGTCCCGCGCTCGACCAGGTCCAGTTCCGGACCGTCGCCGACCCGGGGGAGCGCCTCGCTCTGCTCGTCGCCGCGGATCTCCAGGCCGCGGACGGCCTCGGTCCCGAACAGGCGCGCGAGTCGCGCCGCCACCCGCTCGTCGAGGCGCTGCCGACCGGCGAGGGGGAGTGGCTCGGCCTGGAGCGCTCGGTCCGAGGGATCACGAACGGGCGGGAGATCCCGTCGCTCTCGGGTGTCTGGCTGACCAGCATCGGGACCCGGTAGGTGACGAGCTGATACCCCCTAGGGGTATGGTAGGCTCAGGCGCAACTTTGGACGCACACGCAGCTCATCAGCACCACGAGATGCCGACCGAGGGCGCGGCCCTCACCGGCGTCGCGGTCAGCGCGACCCTGCACTGCCTGACCGGCTGCGCCATCGGCGAGGTCGCGGGCGTCGCGATCGGGACGGCGGCCGGGTTCTCCAACGCCGGCACGATCGCGCTGGCGATAGCGCTCGCCTTCCTCTTCGGCTACACGCTCACCAGCCTGCCGCTGTTGCAGGCCGGACTGGCGCTTGGGGCGGTGATCCCGATCGCCCTGGCCTCGGACACGCTCTCGATCGCGACGATGGAGGTCGTGGACAACCTGGTCATTCTCATCGTCCCCGGGGCGATGGACGCCGGCCTGGATGACCTGCTCTTCTGGGGCTCGCTGGCGTTCGCCCTGGTCCTCGCGTTCCTGCTCACCGTCCCGGTGAACCGCTGGCTGCTCGCGCGCGGCAAGGGCCACTGCGCCGTGCACGAAACGGGGATCCACGGCGGCCCGGACACGCGCATCGTCGGCGCCGCCGTGATCGCGATGGCGATCTTCGGGATCGCCGTGCTCGTCGCGGAAGCCCTCTAGCGATCCACCATCGAGGCGCCGGTAGCCCTACTCTCCGGGTCCAGCACCCCAAACGGCGCGTTTCTTGCTCACGTCCCTGTCGGTTCAGGAACGCCCACGATCGTCACCCAGGAGGTAGGGATGGATGAGGCACGAGCGCGAGAACTGCTGCAACGCGATCGCGATCGCATTGAGCATTCGCTGAAGGAGCTCGAGGGCCTGAACGAGGGTGAGAACGAGGGGCTCGACCAGCATCCGAGCGACGACGCTGAACGGATCCACGGCGACGAGCTGGATGCCACGGAGAAGGAGCGCCTGCGTACCGAGCTCGACGCGATCGAGCGCGCCGAGGAGCGACTCGCCGCCGGGACCTACGGGGTCTCAATCGAGAGCGGCGATCCGATCCCGGACGAGCGGCTCGAGGCGGTCCCGTGGGCCGAGCGAACGGTGGAGGAGCAGGAACGCTTCGGCTAAGACGCGGCGCGCGGGGGCGACAGCTGGCTAGCCGGCGCAGATGACCAACAGTCGTACGTTCCGTTGCCGCGGGCCTTGCTGCCGCGCCCGTCGACGTTCTGGTAGTCCGAGTAAAACCCGTAGTTGCCGTTGTTGTGGCGGTCGAGTTGGAGACGGTGACCTTGTAGATGTGGTCGCCCGGGTTGTCGTCGATGTAGACGCCGCTGTTGTCGTTGCCGTTGGCCGTGGTGTCCTTTACCGTGATCCGCGTCGGGTAGTCGATGTGCTTCCCGCTTCGAAGCGGCGCGTCTCCCGTCCTCGATCCCGGATCGAGCTTCGATCGGCGATCGGCGGGTAGGAGCCGAGGGAAACACGTGAGGCGGCCTCATGGAGGATCAAGTGAATGGGATGGCCGATTTCCGTCGCAATCGGGCGGGGCTCCGACTCGTGACCGGGCGTTCGCGGCCATCATTGTCGGCGACCGAGGTCCTCGATCATCGGGCATCGCCATGCGCGAGCCCGGGAGGGCGGGTCGAGACTTCGATTGCGACTCCGCCCATCCGCCCTAGCTCGCCCACCGTGCGCGCCGGGCCGTGATCGTTCGGATGCAGGGCTTCCTCGACCGGCGAAAAGCCCACGTTACCCAGCCGGGCTTCGAGGAGTGCGGCTGAGAGGAGTCGAACCTCCACGAACCTAACGGTTCACAAGGCCCTCAACCTTGCGCGTCTACCAGTTCCGCCACAGCCGCCTGTGGGCGCGTGATTCTAGATGAGGGAGCGCAATCCCCCTTTCGCCGGGGGCGAGACTTGCATCCGTCCGCAGGGGCCTCTACTCTGTACGAACATGTGTTCCCGTAGACACGATCCCAGGCCACGGACCCGCACCGGCAGAGGAGGCCGCTGATGGACATCAAGACCGACCTGACGAAGCGCCAGAAGGAGATCTTCGAGTTCATCCGCGGCTACGGCGCCAAGCACGGCTACCCGCCCACTGTCCGCGAGATCGGAAAGGCCGTGGGCCTGACGTCGTCCTCGACCGTCCACGCCCATCTCGCCAACCTCGAGAAGATCGGGCTGCTGCGGCGCGACCCCACCAAGCCGCGCGCGATCGAGCTCCTGGTCGAGAAGGCACGCAAGGTGATCCGGGGCCCCGGGCTCCCGATCGTCGGTGCGGTGGCCGCGGGCGAGCCCATCCTCGCCGAGGAGAACATCGAGGAGTACGTCGAGGTGCCCGAGGCGATCGGCGGCGAGGACTCCGACTACGTCCTGCGCGTCAAGGGCGACTCCATGCGTGACGCCGGCATCCTCGAGGGCGACTACGTCGTGGTCAAGTCCTCGGAGAAGGCGAACAATGGCGAGATCGTCGTGGCTCTGCTCGACGACGAGGCGACGGTGAAGCGCTTCTTCAAGGAGAAGGACCGGATCCGCCTTCAGCCTGAGAACAAGGCCTACAAGCCGATCCGCACCAAGGACGCCCAGCTGCTGGGCCGCGTGGTTGGCGTCTTCAGGAAGGTCGCCTGATGAGCGCCGTCGCCGCCCCGCAACGGACGCGTACAGCGTCCGGAATCAAGCTTGCCAGCGGGCTACGCCCCTTCGACGATCGAGCGACACTGGAGTCAGTGATCCTCAGTGCCTGGGAGGGCCTGGTCGTCGAAGGGCGCTGCGCCTGCCCGGTGTGCGGCAGCGAGATGGCGGCCGGCGCGAGCGCGGGCAGGGGTGACGCTGAGTGTTCGGGCTGCGGCGCGCAGCTGGGGTAGCGCTGTCGACGTAAGGCGTCGGGGGACTGGCTGGGCCCGTTGACAGCGGTGGGGCCCTGGCATTAGGGTTGGCTTCATGAGCAGGGGAGCTCGGTGGGGAAGGGCAGGCATCGCGATCGTCGTCGCGCTGGTGACGGTGCTCGCGACGACGCTCGGTGCCAGCGCGCGGCAGGGGCCCACCTGCAGCGGTACGACCCCGACCATCGTCAAGGGCGATGGCGACAACACCGTCGTCGGTACCAACGGCGACGACGTGATCTTGGCCGGTGGCGGCAACGACGTGGTCATGGGCCTCAAGGGTGAGGACACGATCTGCGGCGAGGCCGGCAAGGACACGCTGCTGGGCGGTCCAAAGGCGGACATCCTGGTCGGCGGGGCCTCGAAGGACACGATCAAGGGCGGGAGCGGCGACGAGTTCATGATCGGGGACCTGATGGACGTTGACGGCTCGGCGGATGGCGCCGATGAGGACCGGCTCGTCGGAGGCAAGGGCGACGACGATATTCGAGCTGACTCGCTCGGCAACAACCCGGAGGGCGGCGCGGATGACGTAATCGTCGGCGGGCCCGGGGACGAGTTCATCGTCGCCGACGCCAGCGGCAACAACAGCGCAATCGGTGCCGGCGACGACGAAATCGATACCGGTGCCGGCGACGACTTCGTCGAGGCGGACACGGGGTCGAACGGCGGGGCGGTCACCGGTGCGGGCTCCGACGTGATCGACCTGGGGCCTGGCGACGACTCCGTCTTTGCTGACGCCTTCTCCAACGGCGGCGCCGCGACCGGCGGCGCCGACGATCTCGTCATCGGCGGCGAAGGCGACGACGACATCACCGGCGATGCGGAAGCGAACGCCGGTTCCGAGACCGGCGGTGGCGACGACGACCTCCGCGGTGGCGACGGCGTCGATGACATCCGCGCTGGAATCGGCGCCGACCTCCTGAAGGGCGGCGCGGGTGCACCGGACGAATGCGACGGCGGCGTCGACGCGGACACGGACGTTGCGACCGGTTGCGAGACTCAGACCAACATCCCGTAGCTCACCCAAGCGCTCAGCCCCGGGCGTACACTTCTTGGTCGCGGACCGTGTGGCCGCGGGAGGTGACTCTCGAGGAAAGTCCGGACACCGAAGGGTGAGGACGGTCGCGGAAGCGACCCGGCGAAAGCCGCGGGAAAGTGGCACAGAGACAGACCGCCGATGGCGCGCCCACAGCTGAGGCGCGAACAGGCAAGGGTGAAACGGTGCGGTAAGAGCGCACCAGCGTCGCGGCGACGCGGCGGCTGGCCAAACCCCGTCCGGTGCAACCCCAAGCAGGATCGATGACCCGGCCCGGCGAGATCCAGGTGGGGGGCAGGGCTCCGATAGGAGCTCCGCCAGGGCCCTAGGCCCCGGCGAGACAGATGGCCACGCAAGACAGAATCCGGCTTACAGGCCCGCTAACGAGAAGGCCCCGCGAGGGGCCTTCTCCATTTGGGTCACCGCGGTTGCGAGGCCAGCGAGGACGACGCCGTCCAACTGAGGCTGAAGGCGAAGAGCTAGCGGGGCAGCGACCGGGCTACTGGAAGAGCCCGATGATCAGGCCCATGAGCAGGAAGCTGGCGAGCTGGTAGCCGCCCTCGATCAGGAACGAGTTCACACGTGAGGGCGCGTGGTTGAAGATCCCCTGGACAGCCATCACCGAGCCTGCGAACCCGACCCAGACGAACAGTGCGATGGCCAGGCAGTCGCCGACGGAGTCGGCCCCCACCATGTCGACGAGGCGGGCCATCGAGTACGCGATGACCAGCGCGAAGAGCAGCGCCAGGGCGTAGATGCCCGGGTTGTCGCCGCCCTCCATCGAGCCCTCCTCGTAGCCGCGGGCCTCCATCCATCGCTTCGAGAACAGGGGCCCGTACCAAAGGAAGCCGAGGGGCTGGGAGGACAGGCCGGCCAGAAGGACGGCCAGATAGTTGACGTCGGCTTCGAACACCGGGCGCTCCTCCTCGGTCGGGGTTGAGCCGACCGTAGCCCGCGAGGCGGACGCTCAGATCACGGGGTGTCGCCCGACTCGATCCGCTTCTTCCAACGCTTCTGGCGGCGGCGCGCATCCGCCATGAACATGGGGATCGCGCGCTGGGCGGCGTTCGGGAACGTCGCGAAGGCGCGGACGACCAGGCCGCGCCAGCGGGGGATCGTGAGCACAGCGCGCGGGCGGTCGATCAGCGCCGCCACCTTCGGGGCGACGTCGGCCCCGCTCAGAAGCGTCCCCGAGAAGGACGGCGCCGCGTCCGGGTCGTCGAGCTTGTCCTGCAGCATCGCCGTCCAGATGCCGTCCGGGCACACGGCCGAGATGTGGATGTCCTTGACTCCGTCGCGGCGAAGGTCGGCCAGCGTCCCGAGGCTGAAGCCCAGCGCAGCGTGCTTCGTGGCCGCGTAGTAGGCCTCGCCGGGCGGCGCCCCGATCCCGGCCAGCGAGACGATGTTGATCACGTGCCCGCGGCCGGCGGGGCGCATCAGCTCCAGCGCGGCCAGGGTGCCGTTGACGGTCCCGACGGTGTTGACCTCCAGCATCAACGCCCGAGCTTCGGCGTCCTGCTCCCACACCCGGCCCGTGAAGAGCACTCCCGCGTTGTTCACCCACACGTCCAGCGAGCCCGCGCGCTCGGCGGTGGCCACAGCGGCTGCGCGGCAGGCCTCGGCGTCACGCACGTCGAGCGCCGAGGCGAGCACGTCGCCGGCCAAGCCCTCGGCCGCCGCCTCCACGGCCGCGCCGTCGATATCCGTCAGATGGACGGTGAGGCCGCGTGCGGAGAGGGCCCTGGCGATCTCAAGACCGAGCCCGCGGGCGGCACCGGTGACGAGGGCTCCGGGCACCCCGCCAGCATATTCCTGAGGGTGATCGGGGGACGGGGGTTATGGGTGCGCCGTTGCGGGGGCGCGGGCTTGCAGCGTGCAAGGGGGCCGGGAATACCGTCGATGCACGGTGGCAGTGAACGGGGTTCGCCACATCCGTGAGGGATTTGCATGCGTTGTCCTGGCGGCGGCCATGGCCGTGGGCGTCGCGGGGAGCGCGACGGCCGAGAGCGGCGGCGTCCAACCGGGCGGGGGCGGCGGCGACGGTGGGGGCAGTGGAGGCGGTTGCCGGACGATGCAGTTCGGCGATCGCGCGCTCGAGCGCGGCGACTGCGGCAGCGACGTGGCGACGCTCAACTGGCTACTGCGCTCGCGCGACTACGCCGTCGGGCTCGACCAGCGGTTCGCCTCCAGGACCCACGATTCGGTCCGCGACTTCCAGCGGCGGCGGGACCTCCAGCGCAGCGGCGTCGTGAACGAGCGCACGCGTGACGCCCTCGTGCACGGGATGGGCAGCCAGAAGGCCAGTTGGTACGGCCCCGGCTTCTTCGGCAACCAGACCGCCTGCGGGCAGACGCTGCGCCGCAAGACGGTCGGCGTCGCCCATCGCACGCTGCCGTGCGGCACCAAGCTCGTGATGGCCTACCGAGGCCGCTTCGTCCGCACGCGGGTGATCGACCGCGGGCCCTTCGTCAAGCAGCGTCGTTACGAGCGCGACTGGGACCTGACGCAAGCCCTGGCGCAGAAGCTGCGCTTCGAGGGCGTCGACCGAGTGAAGACCGCGCCGATCCGCTAGGCGGCCGACGGCAGGATCGCGGGATCGATCTGGTCCTGCGGCAGCGCCGCCGCGTTCGCGATCAGCGTCTGGAACTCGGCGAGCGCGACGTGCGCGACCGCCTCCAGGATCTCCTCGTCGGTCCAGCCCGCCTCGCGAGCCTCCTCGCCCAGGTGGGCGCTGGGGCGCTGGTCGGACTCGTGAAGCGACTCCAGGAACGCCAGCAGCGCGGCCTCCTTCTCGTCTCCCGAGGTGAAGCTGCGGGCTCGCGAGACCTCGTCGAGGCCGAGGCCCGCCGCGCGCCCGGTGCGCGCGTGCTGGGCCACGGAGTAGGTGTCGCCGCGGCGCTCGGCCACCGCCAGTGCGATCCGCTCGCGCGTGGCGCGGGGAGGGCACCGTCGCGAAGCTCATGGCGCATGCGGGCGAAGGCCCGCAGCGCCGCCGGCGCCCCGGCGAGGACGCCGATGAACTTGGAGATCTCGGCTCCCGCGGTCTCGATGCTCTTGAGGATTTTGACGCTGCCCTCGGGAGCCGTGAGCACGTCGTGGATGTCGAAGCGGCTGTAGTCGGTCTTGATCGTCATCGTGCCCGCCTTTACTTTACTTTTAGATATGTCCTTACTAGACGTAAGTTATACAGGAATCCAAACGTAACTGTCACCTAGTACGACCGCTGTCCAAAGTTGGATTACCCGGTCGTTCGGAGCCCCTCGGCGCCGGTAGAGTGGCCCGCATGCCAGACCGACCCCAGACCGCCGCCGACGTCATCAAGCTCGTCAAGGACAACGATGTCCGCTTCATCCGTCTGTGGTTCACGGATGTGGTCGGCCAGCTCAAGAGCTTCTCGATCAACCGCACCGAGCTCGAGGACGCTTTCGAGGGCGGGATGGGCTTCGACGGCTCGTCGATCACGGGCTTCAACCCGATCGAGGAGTCGGACATGATCGCCGTGCCCGACCCTGCCACCTTCGACGTCCTTCCCTGGCGTGCCGAGGAGAACGCGACCGGCCGGATGTTCTGCGACGTCAAGACCCCCGGCGGCGAGCCCTACGAGGGCGATCCGCGCTGGATCATGCGCCGCGCCCTCCAGCGCGCGGCCGACATGGGCTTCGACGCCTACAACATCGGCCCGGAGCTCGAGTACTTCTACTTCAAGGACGCGCGCCCGGAGGACGGGGTGCCCGAGACCCTCGATCAGGGCGGCTACTTCGACCTGACCACGCTCGATGCCGGCTCGGACGTCCGCCGCGAGACGATCCTGGCTTTGGAGCAGCTGGGGATCCACGTCGAATACGCCCACCACGAGGTCGGGCCCTCCCAGCACGAGGTCGACATGCGCTACAAGGACGCGCTCGCGATGTCCGACGACTGCATGACGTACCGCATCGTCGTCAAGGAGTACGCGATGAAGTACGGCTGGCACGCGACCTTCATGCCCAAGCCGCTCTTCGGCGAGAACGGCTCGGGCATGCACGTACACCAGTCGCTGTCGAAGGACGGCAGGAACGCCTTCTACGACGCCGACGACCAGTACTACCTCTCGTCGACGGCGAAGGCGTTCATCGCCGGCCAGCTGAAGCACGCCCGCGAGATCTCGCCGCTGTTCGCCCAGTGGGTCAACTCCTACAAGCGCCTGGTGCCCGGCTACGAGGCGCCGGTGTACCTGGCGTGGTCGCGGCGCAACCGCTCGGCGCTGATCCGGGTCCCGCTCTACCACCCCGGAAAGGAGGGCGCGACGCGCGCGGAGCTGCGCTGCCCCGACCCGGCCTGCAACCCCTACCTCTGCTTCGCGGGCATGCTCCACGCGGGCCTCGAGGGAATCGAGCAGGGCTACGAGATCCCCGAGCCGATGGAGCAGAACCTCTACCACCTCACCCCGGAGGAGCGCCAGCAACGGGGCATCGACCAGCTCCCCGAGACACTCGGCGAGGCGATCGAGGTCGCGGCCGAATCCGAGCTGGTCCTGCGCGTGCTCGGCGAGCACACGTTCAAGCGCTTCATCGAGGTGAAGCGCCAGGAGTGGGAGGACTACCGCGTGCAGGTCACCCCCTGGGAGATCGAGCGCTTCCTGCCGGTCCTCTAATTGACATTCAGCCGGGTCGGTGGAACCCTCATCCTGTGAGGCGGGCGGCTCTCGGATCGGGAGTCACGGCGGCGGTGGCCGCGGTGGGGCTCATGGGCGCGGGCGATGCGAGCGCGGACGCTCGATGCGGACTACCTCTCAAGCCATCCTTCATCGAGCTCACTGAGTTCGAACGCCCCCACGGGCCAGCCGCGGCGCCGGCGAGAACATCTGTGGCGGGAACCTCAGCGCGCGTTCTCAGGAGGCACATTCTGGGACGGGCCCGCCGTCATCGCCGGCTGACGCCGACGAGTACTTCACGTCGAGCCTCGCCCCTTCGGCAAGCGCGGCTGGTACGGCGCCGGCGGCAACGTCTCGGGCATCAATGCCGGCCACTCACGCTACGTGCAGTGTCTCCCCAAGAGGCGGCTGAGCAAGTCGAAAACCGGGATCAAGGACATCCCGGTGGCGAACCTCCAGCACGGGGGCGGGCACGCCCGGTGTCCGAAGGGCACCGCGCCTGTTCGGAGGCGGGGCCTTCTGGCACGACGGCAGCGGCGACCCAGAGGACTCGCTTGGCAACGATGCCTGGCTCTCGAGTTCGTATCCCGACGACGACCGCAGACTCTGGTACGCCGACGGCGAGAACCGAACGGGCGACGACTCGGTGCTGAGGGTCGTAGTCCGCTGCCTGCCGACAGCAAGGCTTTCGAAGGTCAAGTTCCGCCGCGCGAACTACCCGCTCGAGGACGGGGAAGTCGGCGGTGGCCCATTGAGCTGCCCGCCCGGCACCGTCGCATTCACCGGCGGCGCCTACCGCCATCGCCCCGGCGAGCCTCCGCGCCCGAACGACGGGGACGACTTCAGGATCTCGAGCATGTTCCACTACGACGCCGTCGGCTTCCCATCACAGGAGTTCTATGCGGACGCCCACAACTTCTCGGGCGATGACGATTGGGTGCTCACCGTCGTTGCGTACTGCCTCACCTAGTCGAGTCCGTAGACCTCCGCGTACTTGGCCTCGAGCTGGCGCAGGAGCGGCGCGGCGTCGAGCGGGCCGCCTGTGAGTCGCTCGATCATCTCGGCGGGCTCGAACTTCGCGCCGTGGGTGTGCAGGCGCTCGCGAAGCCACTCGCGAAGCGGGGATAGCTCACCGCGGCCGATCTGAGCCTCTAGGTCCGGCAGGTCCGCGGTGATCAGCTCCCAGAGCTGCCCCGCGATCACGTTGCCCAGGGAGTAGGTCGGGAAGTAGCCGAAGACTCCGCCCGCCCAGTGCACGTCCTGGAGCACGCCGTTGGCATCGTCGGGAACGTCGACGCCGAGGTACTCGCGCATCCTCGCGTTCCAGGCTTCGGGTAGCTCAGCCGCCTCGATCTCGCCCTTGAAGATCGCGACCTCGAGCTCGAAGCGCAGGATGATGTGGAGGTTGTAGGTCGCCTCATCGGCCTCGACCCGGATAAGCGAGGGCTCAACCCGGTTTGCCGCCCGGAAGAGCTGCCCGGCGTCCACGTCGTCGAAAGGCCCGGCGAAGGTCTCCCGCAGGAGCGGCAGGACGTGCTCGAGGTATGGGAGCGAGCGCCCGACCCAGTTCTCCCACAACCGGCTCTGCGACTCGTGAAAGCCGAGGGAGAGGCCGTGGCCGAGCGGCGAGCGGGCGAGCTCATGGCGGACGCCGTTCTCGTACATGGCGTGGCCGCACTCGTGGATCACGGCCCACAGCGCCGTCCCGATGTAGGTGGGCTCGAACCTCGTCGTGATGCGCAGGTCGGACGGCGAGATCGCGACCGCGAACGGATGGACCGTCTCGTCGAGCCGGCGCTCGTCCTCGGGGATCGGAAGGTCGGCCACGACCCGCTCGGCGAACACCCGCTGGGCCTCGAGCGGGAAGTCCCCGTGCAGGCAGCTCGCGTCGGGGCCCTCGGCGTCGGCCAGCCGCTCGAGCAGCGGCCGAAGGCCGTCGCGGAGCGTCCCCAGGACCGGCTCGAGGTCCGCCGTCGACATGCCGGGTTCGTAGTCGTCCAGCAGGGGGTCGTAGGGGTGCTCGTAGGGCGCGAAGCACTCGACGTATTCACGGCTCAACTCGATGTTGCGCTCGAGGTGGGGGAGGAAGGCGGCGAAGTCCGAAGCCTCGCGGGCCTCGACCCAGGCCTCCTCTCCGTGGGATGAGGCGCGAGTGAGCTCCGCGCTCAGGTCGGTTGGGACCCGCCGGGCCTTACCGGCCTCGCGGCTGGCCACCCGTACCAGGCGGGCGTCATCGGAGTCCTCAGGCAGGTCCGCGGCCTCGGCCTCGGCCCGCTCCAACGCGTCGGCCAGCTCGTCGGCGATCAGCAGCTCGTGGCCGATGCGCGACAGCGTGGCGAGCTGCTCGGCCCGAGCCTCGCCTCCTGCCTTGGGCATCTTCGTCCGTTGGTCCCAGGCGAGCAGGCCGCCTGTCGGCGCGCACGTCGGCGATGGTGCCGAGCAGCTCGCGGGCTTCGTCAATCGCTGTGGTCATGGCGGCCAATTTAACGGCGAAGTAGCCGCGCCTGCGACTGGTACGGTCGGCCCGGCGTCCAGGGAAGCCGTGAGGCTTAAGGAGAAGCCGCGAGAGTGCCGAAGGAGTAGGCGTGGCGGAAGTTCCGAGGTACGAGGGACCGTTTGGGGTGGCGGAGGCCGAGCGCCTCCTCTGGCGGGCGGCGTTCGGCGGGGGCAAGGTTGACGCCGAGAAGCTCGCGGACAAGGGCCTCGAGAAGGCCGTGCGATCGCTCACCCGCCCCAAGAACGAGGATCTGAAGGGTCCCGCGCCGACCGATGGCGAGCGCCCGATCGTCCCGTATGACAAGTACGGCCACGACGTGCTCTGGGCGCTCGACCGGATGGTGCGCTCGCGCGCCCCGGCGCTCGAGCGGATGGCACTGATCTGGCACGACTGGTTCGCCACCGGCGACGTGTCCTCTCAGAAGCTGTCGATCAAGCAGTGGAAGCTGTTCCGCAAGCACGCCCTCGGCAACTTCCACGAGCTGATCAGGGCGGTTACCCAGGACCCCGCGATGCTGGTGTGGCTCTCCGGGATCGACAACCACAAGGACTGGCCGAACGAGAACTACGGCCGCGAGCTGATGGAGCTGTTCATGCTCGGCGCCGCGGTCGACGGTGATCCCTACAGCGAGGACGACGTGCGCGAGCAGGCGCGGGCCCTGACGGGCTTCACGGCGACGTGGCGCGACGACGTGGGCTTCGTCGAACTTCCGCTTTCAGCAGAGTCGCCACGACACCGGGCAGAAGACGATCTTCGGCCAGACCGGGAACTTCGACTGGGAGGACTCGTGCCGGCTCTGCATCGAGCACGAGGCGCACGCTCCCTATTTCGTCGAGCGCCTGTGGGCTCACTACGTGCCGGTCGCGCCCGACGGCCCGACCAAGGCGGCGCTGATCGAGCTCTACGTCGAATCGGGATACGAGGTGCGCCCGGTCGTCGAGGCGATCCTCATGCACCCGACGCTTCACACCGGCCCGGCGCTCGTCAAGCCCCCGATGGTGCTGATCGCGGGGATGCTGCGGGCGCGGAACCACGGCGTGCGCGACGACTCCTGGTCCTGGATCTCCGACCTCGCCGGCCAGCGGGTGTTCCGCCCCCCGAACGTGTCCGGCTGGGACGAGACGCGGTGGCTCGACACCTCGAGCTTCCGCGGCCGCTGGGTTGCGAGCGCCTACATCAGCGACGACGAGCAGGCGAACACGAACGGCGGCTACAGCGAGACGGAGACCGCCGCGGAGGCGGTGGACAAGGCGCTGCGTTTCTGGGACGAGCCGGAGATCACCTCCGGAACCAGGGATGCGCTGCTGGCGTTCGCCCAGGAGGCCGAGGACAGCATCGAGGACGACTGGCAGGAGAGCGCGTACCGCGGCGCTGCGCCAGAACGCCCTGCGCCTCCTGGTCGCGAATTCACCCGACATGCAGGCCTCCTGATGAGCGACTGCCGAGAGGAAAACTGATGGCCTGCCACTGCAACGAGTTCTCGCGCGCGCATGCGATGCGCAGCGCCGTGGCCCAGGCGGGACGCGGACTGCCTCGGATCGAGCAGGGCATGCCGCTGCCGGCGGGCACCGGCCTCTCCCGTCGCTCGTTCCTGCTGCGCTCGGGCATGGCCGCGTTCTCCGTCTACGGCGCCTCCCGCCTCGGCATCGACCAGCTGCGGGCCGGTATCGCTAGCGCGCAGGGGTCGAACTCGCCGGTGCTCGTCAGCATCTTCCTCGACGGCGGCGCCGACGCGCTGTCGATCCTGCGGCCGGTCAGCGGTCCGTCGAGCGGCCTCTACCAGGACTTCCGCCCGGCCCTCGCGCTCGGAGCGGGAGAGGGCGCCGCCTTCCAGCCCGACTCGGCCTGGCGATGGCATCCGGATGCGGGCCCGCTCAACGACATCCAGCGCGGCCTGCCGGCCGGTGGCACCCCGACCGTCGGGATGTCCGTTTTCCCAACGATCGGCTACACCGACCCGGATCAGTCCCACTTCACCTCCCGCCACTACTGGGAGGTCGGCAAGCTCGACCCCAACCTGCGCACCGGTTGGATGGGGCGCCTGCTCGACCGGATCGGCAGCGACGACAACCCGCTCCAGGGACTCTCGATGGACGGCTGGCTCTCGCCGGGCCTCGCGACCGCGTCGAAGCCGGTCGCCGCGATCGAGGGCACCGACTACGACCTGTACGCCCCGGGCGTCTGGGACGACACCCCGGTCTCGACGGCGATGTACCAGGCGCTCGAGAACATCGGCGACCTGCACGCGGGCGGCCCCGCGGGCGGCCGCCAGGTCGCCGGGCGTGTCACGCAGCAGGCAACCGGCGTGCGCACCCAGCTGAGCGCCTTCGGCGAGATCACGCCGCCGGACGCGTACCCGGATCACTGGTTCGGCGAGAACCTGGCCGGGCTGGCGGCGATGCTCGACGCCGGGCTCGACATCAAGTGCGCGGCGCTCAGCGGCGCAGGCGGCTACGACACGCACGACAACCAGGAATCCAGCTTCGGCGACGACCTCGGCACCACGGCCCAGGCGCTCAAGGCCTTCCAGCAGGACCTCGAGGCGAAGGGCCTCGCCGACCGGGTCATCACGATGGTCTGGTCGGAGTTCGGCCGTCGCCCTCATGAGAACGGCGCCGGCGCCGGCGCCGGTACCGATCACGGCGCGGCCGGCTCCGCGTTCCTCTTCGGCAAGCGGGTGCGCAGCCAGGTCGTCGGCGACCTCGCGAATCTCGGCGACCTCGACGAGGACGACAACCTCAAGCACACCGTCGACTTCCGCGGCGTCTACTCCAACCTCGTCGGCGAGTGGTTCAACGACGAGCCCACGGCCGTGATCGACCCGGGCTGGACCTCGCCGGTCGCGGTGCCTGACCTCATCAACTGATGCGCACCGCTCTGGTTCTGGTGGGATTGGCAGCCGTCCTGGCGGGCGTTCCGGCGAGCTCGGCCGCTCCCAGGAACACGGTCGGCGCGACCACCCGCGACCAGGCGGGGATGCAGCTGCTGCTCAGCCGCTCCCGCGTGGATGCCCGGGCCTGGGGAGATCGAGTTCTTCAACGCCGGCGAGGACGACCACGACCTCGTCATGCAGCGCGAGGGCTCAGACAAGGAGATCCAGTTCGACCGCCTCGGGAACCTCGAGTCGCAGACGCTCGACGTCCGCTTCAAGCGCCGGGCCCGCTACCAGCTGTGGTGCTCGCTCGAGAAGCACCGCATCCAGGGCATGGAGGCGACGCTGAAGGTGAAGCGGCGTTAGTTAGCGGCGCTCGCGCGCCTTCTTGATCAGGCCGACGGCGCTGGTGCGGGCGTTGACCGCGCCGAACATCGCCCGCTCGCCGAACGAGCCGGCGGGCGGCATCGCGCCCATCTGCCGCGCCATCTCCATCGCGTTCGTGAACGCGCGGTTCTCCACGATCTTGCCGTCCTCGATCGTCAGCAGGTCGAGGCCCTCGAGCTCGATTCGCGCGCCCGTGGCCGTGAGCCCCTCGAACTTCCCCTCGCCGGTGAAGGTACCGGTAGCGCTCCAGCGGACGGCCGCCTTGTTGCCGTAGGCGACCATGTCCTCGACCTCCATCAGGAAGTCCGGGAAGGCGCGGAACAGGTTCGCGAACCATGCCTTGAGGTCGCCCGGGACCTTCAGCTCCGCCATCCCGTAGAAGTATCGACGCTTCCCGGCTTCCAGACCGCGAGCATCGCGTCGAGGTTGTGCGCCTTGATCGCGTCGAAGTAGGCCGTGGCGACCTGCTTGGCGGAGGCGGACTTGGGCTTGCTGTCGGTCTTAGTCGAGGCCATGCAGGGAATCTACCCCGCTTGGTCGCCGAGAAGCACGGCGAGCTCGGCGGGGTCGGCAACCGGCCGTTGGCATGCGAAGCGCTCGCAGACGTACGCCGCGGCCCTTCCGTCGATCGTGGTCCGCTCGCGCATCAGCTCCGGGCGATCCGTCCCCTCGGGCCCGCCGGCCAGCACCAGATGCGGCCGCAGCGTCGAGCGAACCACGGCGGAGAGCGCGGTGCTGTCGGCGCCCACCAGCGCGACCTCGCGGACGTCGGCGAGGTGGAAGTCGATCGCCCGCAGCAGGTGCCCGGCGGCATGTGGATAGTTCTCGGCGACCCTGCGTAGGAGCCGGATCACCGAGAGGGCGTGCTCGGTGTACGAGTGCTCGCCGGTGACGGCGCCCAGGCGCAGCAGCGCGTAGGCGGCGGCAGAGTTGCCCGAGGGGATCGGATGGTCCTCGGCGTCCTTGCGGCGCGCGATCAGCTCCTCGTGGTCGTGCGACGTGGTGAAGAAGCCGCCACGCTCGGTGTCGGCGAATCGCTCGATCATCGCGTCGGCGGTCTCGCGCGCCGCGTCGAACCAGCGAACGTCGAGCGTCGCCTCATAGAGGACGAGCAGGGCGTCCAGAAGGTAGGCGTGGTCCTCGAGATAGGCGTTCAGGCGACCCTCGCCCTCCTTCCAGGTACGCAGCAGATGGCCCTCGGAGCTGCGCATGTCCTCCCGGATGAATTCGGCGCAGCGCACCGCGGCGTCGATGTAGTCCTGCCGCCGCAGGACCGCGCCCGCGTCGGCGAGCGCAGCGAGCATCAGGGCGTTCCAGGAGAGCACCCGCTTGTCGTCGAGCCCGGGCCAGACCCGCTCGGAGCGCAGCTCGTAGAGGACCTCGCGCGCCCGGTCGAGGCCCGGCGGCTCGTCGCGTGGGCCGGCGGGGACGTAAAGGATGTTCCGCCCCTCGAAGTTGCCGCCCTCGGTCACGCCCCAGTGCTCCAGGATCGGATCCGCCTCGTCGCCGAGGCCAGCGGCGGCGAGCGCGGACTCGAGCTCCGACCGCGTCCACACGTAGAAGAGCCCCTCCTCGCCCTCGGAGTCGGCGTCGAGGGCCGAGTAGAACCCGCCCTCTGGCCCGCGCATCTCGCGCAGCGCCCAATCGAGCGTCCGCTCGGTGACGGTGCGCCAGCGCTCGTTCCCATGAGCCTGGAAGCCGTGCAGGTAGGCGCGGGCGAGCAGCGCGTTGTCGTAGAGCATCTTCTCGAAGTGGGGGACCAGCCAGACGGCGTCGACGGAGTAGCGGGCGAAGCCGCCGCCGAGCTGGTCGTGGATGCCGCCGTGGGCCATGCCGTCGAGCGTGCGCGTCGAGATCTCCTCCTCGCCGCGAGCGAGGAGGAACTCGATAGCCGACGCCGGCGGGAACTTCGGGGCCCCGCCGAAGCCGCCGTTCACCATGTCGGCCGCCATCCGCAGCCTGTTGACGGCGCCGTCGAGGAGCTCGGGGCCGATCGGCTGGTCGGAGGGCTCGATCCGGCCGACCGCGTCGAGCTGCGTGCGGATCCGGTCCGCCGACTCGCGGATGCGCTCGCGCTGCGAGCCCCAGGACTCGGCCACCGCCTCCATCACCATGCGGAAGCTGGGCATGCCCTGGCGCGCCTCGGGCGGGAAGTACGTCCCGCCGTAGAACGGCACGCCCTCCGCGTCGCAGAAGGCGGTCAGCGGCCAGCCTCCGTGTCCGGTCATCCCCTGGACGGCCTCCATGTAGATCGCGTCGACGTCGGGGCGCTCCTCGCGGTCGACCTTCACCGGCACGAAGTGCTCGTTCATGAACGCGGCGGTCTCGGCATCCTCGAACGACTCACGCTCCATGACGTGGCACCAGTGGCACGCGGAGTAGCCGATCGAGAGCAGGATCGGCCGGTCCTCGGCTCGGGCCCGCTCGAGGGCCTCGGGGCCCCACGGGTACCACTCGACGGGGTTGTCCTTGTGCTGGAGGAGGTAGGGGGAGGTCTCCTGGGCGAGGCGGTTGGCCATCCGAGTGGAGGCTACAAACCCGCCTTCGCCGCCCTCCGCCGCTCGATGGTGGCGTCTGCACGGGACTTGACCTCGGCCGGAATCAGCGGGCCGAGCCGCGAGCGATTACTGGCGACGAGGCGGTAGAGGGCATCGGTCGCCGGCTGGACGGCACCGGCGAGGGCGGCGAGGGGTCCTCCGCCCGGAAGGGCGCGCAGGAGCTCGGTGAGGGCTCTGCCGCCGCTGGACACGCTCGTGCCCTCCACCAGGTGAAACGACGCCATGCGCGTCTCGGAGTCCATCCCCGGAAGCAGGCCCGGCGCCTCCGGCGCCTGGAGCGCGAGCGGCGTGATCGCGCCGCGGCGATCCCAGCGCAGGATCAGCGCCAGGGCGGTGCGGCAGAAGCCGCAGTCCGAGTCGTAGAGGAGCGTCAGCCGCCGGTCACGTCGCGCGCGAACGTCTCGAACGCGTTCAGATAGCGCTCGACGTCTTCGTCGGAGTGGGCGATCGAAAGCGTCCACTCCTCCTCGACGCCCGGCGTCATGAAGATGCCGTGGTTCATGTGGTAGAGCCAGCCGAGGGACGAGAGCTCGCCGTCCACCTTGGTGAGGTAGTCGCGGTACTCGCGGATCGGGTCCTCGCTGAAGATGACGCAGCCCTTGGCGCCCATGCCCTCCGTGTAGGCGGGCAGGCCGTACTTCTCGATCACCTCGGCGCAGGCCGCCTTGAGCTGCTCGTTCCTCGCCTCCAGCTTCTCGTAGGCGTCGGGCACGAGCACCTCGGTCAGCGTCGCCTCCGATGCGGCCATCACCAGCGGGTTGCCGTTGAACGTGCCGTACTGGTGGACTCGGCCCGAGGCGACCTCCTCGGCGATCTCGGCGGTCATGCCGATCGCGCCGCCGGGGTAGCCGCCGCAGATGGCCTTGGCCAGCGTGACCATGTCGGGCTGAACGCCGAAGCGCTGCGTGGCGCCGCCGTACCCGATCGTCGCGCCGGTCTTCACCTCGTCGAAGATCAGCTTCACTCCGTGCTGGTCGCACAGCTCGCGAACGCGCTCGAGGTAGCCCTCGACGGGCGGGATGATGTTGATGTTCATCATCGCCGGCTCCATGATCAGCCCGGCGATCTTGCCCTCCAGCTTGCCGAGGACGCTCTCGAGTGCCTCGGCGTCGTTGAACGGGACAGCGCGGGTGAGCTCGGTGATCGCCTTGGGGTAGCCCTCGCCGTAGGGGACGGAACGCGGGTCATCGCGGTCGCCCAGGTCCTCGAGGTCGGGATAGACGGAGACCATCACGGCGTCGTGGTGGCCGTGGTAGGAGCCCTCGATCTTGAGGATCATGTCGCGGCCGGTCGAGCCGCGGGCGAGGTGCACGGCGTCCATCGTGGACTCGGTGCCGGCGTTCGTGAACCGCCACTGGGGCAGGTTGAAGCGCTTCACCAGTTCCTCGGCGACGACGATCGAGCCGTCGGTCGGGGCCGCGAAGTGGGTTCCGTCGTCCACGCGGGCCTTCACGGCGGCGCCGACGTTGGGATTCGCGTGGCCGATGACGCAGACGCCGAAGCCGTTGTGGAAGTCGGTGTACTCGTTGCCGTCGACGTCCCACACGCGTGAGCCCTCGCCGCGCTCGATGTAGACCGGCCACGGCTCGTTCTCCTGGAAGGAGGAGGGGACGCCGCCCGGCATGACCTTCACGGCTCGCTCGTAGCGCTCGCCCGACTTCGGGGTGCGCTCGGTGAGCTTCTGGCGCTCGCGGTCGGTGAGCTCCTTGATGCGCCCGCGGTCGATGCTGCTCTGGGCGTTGGCGGTGATGGCGGTCTCGACGGTCATTTCTACCTGCTGTCGGTCGTGTTTGCGGGCGGTTTTCCCGGCCCGCGCTCTCCTTGCCGGAATCAGGGTATCTGGCGCCTTGCGGCGTCCGTGTACAAGTCGGATCGCCGTTCTGCGCCGGGGAGGTGCCCGGAGCGTGCCGCCCCTGCGTGATATAGTTGCGTATACAAGTACCTACGGAGGAAGAAGACCAATGAAGCTCGAGGGCATCCACCACATCACGGCGATCACCGGCGACGCGCAGCGGAACGTCGACTTCTATGCAGGCACGATGGGCCTGCGGATGGTCAAGAAGACCGTCAACCAGGACGCCCCCTCCGTCTACCACCTCTTCTACGCCGACGAGAAGGGCAGCCCCGGCGCCGACCTCACCTTCTTCGAGTTCCGCGGCGCCCCGCAGGGCCGCGCCGGCGCGGGGATGGTGCACCGGATCGTCTGGCGTGTGGCCTCGGACGAGGCGCTGGGCTTCTGGGCGGAGCGGCTCGAGGCCGCGGGCATCACCTCCGAGCGCATGGACAAGTCGCTGGTCTTCTCAGACCCGGAGGGTCTCGACCACGAACTGGCGGTGGTCGAGACCCCCGACGCCCCGCTGATCGCGGATCACCCGGAGGTCCCGCGCGAGGTCGCCCTCCAGGGCTTCCATGCTGCGCGGGCCTATGCCGCCGAGCCCGAGGCGAGCTCGCGGCTGCTCGAGACCCTGGACTTCACCGGAGAGGGCTTGACCTGGGAGGCGCGCGGCGCCGATCGTGGCGGCCTGTGGTTCTACGACGAGCCGCCGTCCGAGCCGGGGCTCGAGGCCGCGGGGACCGTCCACCACATCGCCTGGGCCTCGCAGATGGACGAGCACGAGGACTGGCGCCGGCGCGTGCTCGAGGGAGGCGCCCATCCCACGCCCGTGATCGACCGCTTCTGGTTTCGGTCGATCTACTTCCGCGAGCCCAGCGGCGTGCTGTTCGAGATCGCGACCCTCGGCCCGGGCTTCGGCATCGACGAGGATCCAGAGCACCTCGGGGAGAAGCTGATCCTCCCGCCGTTCCTGGAGGATCACCGCGAGGAGATCCAGGAGGCCCTCGTGCCGATCACCAACCCGCGCGCGGCCGCCCGAGCCGGCTGAGCGCGGCGGCGTAGCCTGTCGGCGTGGCCGACGAGGGTGCCCCGGAGGGGACGTTCGAGGAGACGCGTGATCGCGAGGGGGCCTTCCCCCGCCTCAGCGACGACGCGCTGGCGGCGATCGAGGAGGTCGGTCAGGCGGAGAGCCACCGAGAGAGGGCGAGCTGCTGTTCCGCGAAGGGGATGCGCACTACGACCTGTTCGTAGTCGTCTCCGGCTACGTGGCGATCCTCGCGGACGCCGGAAAGCCCGACGAGCGGGTCATCGGCGTGCACGGCCCGGGACGGTTCCTCGGCGAGATGAACCTGATCACGGGCGAGGGCGTGTACCTGACCGCACGCGTGATCGAGGCGGGCGAGGTCGTCCAGGCAACGACGGATCGCCTTCGAGCCGTGCTCGATGCGAACCCGAGCCTGGCCGAGACGCTCCTGCGGGCGTTCCTGGCACGACGGGCGATGTTGATCGACGCCGGGGCCGGCCCGAAGATCATCGGTTCGCGGTTCTCCCCCGAGACAGGCCGCCTGCGGGTGTTCCTCGCCCGCAACCGCATGCCCCACGGCTTCATCGACCTGGAGGCCGACCCTGGGGCCGAGGCGCTCCTTCGCGAGCTCGCGGTCGAGGCTTCCGAGACGCCGATCGTGCTTCGCGGCGACGAGCTCCTTCGGAACCCCTCCAACGCCGAGCTGGCAGCGGCCCTCGGCATGAGCGTGCCGAGCACGGGCGAGGACGTCTGCGACGTGCTCGTGGTCGGGGCGGGCCCGGCTGGGCTGGCCGCAGCCGTCTACGGAGCATCCGAGGGGCTGGACACCGTGATGATCGACCGGGTGGGCCCCGGTGGCCAGGCCGGGACATCGAGCCGGATCGAGAACTACCTCGGCTTCCCGGCCGGCATCTCCGGGCTCGAGCTGACGGAGCGGGCGCGCGTCCAGGCCGGCAAGTTCGGGGCACGGATGCAGGTGTCCGCGGAGGCCGCTGGGTTCTGCGAGCACGAGGGGCACTACCGCGTCCGGCTGGCCGACGGGGGGACGGTGGAGGCGCGAAGCGTGGTGATCGCCACGGGCGCGCGGTACCGCAGCCTCGACGTGCCCCGGATCGAGGAGCTGACCGGCCAGGGGGTCTACTACGCCGCCACGCAGCTCGAGGCCAACATGTGCGCCAACTCGAGCGTGGTGATCGTCGGCGGTGGCAACTCTGCGGGACAGGCCGCGATGTTCCTGTCCAAGAGCGTCGCCGACGTGACGATCCTGATCCGTCGCGCGACGCTGGGCGAGACGATGTCGCGCTACCTGATCGACCAGATCGAGGCGACTCCCAACATCACTGTCCGCGGCACGACGGAGGTGGCGGAGGTACTGGGCGAGCGCTCGCTCGAGGGCATCGTCGTCACCGATGGCGATGGAGGCAGCGAGCGGATCGACACCGCGGCGCTCTTCGTCTTCATCGGCGCCGAGCCGCGCACGGCGTGGCTGGAGGGAGAGATCCTGATGGATTCGAAGGGCTTCGTTCTGACCGGCCCGGAGGCCGCCGACGGGCACGATCCGTCGCTTCCGGCACCGGTGATGCTGGAGACGAGTCGCCCCGGGGTCTTCGCGGTGGGGGACGTGCGCGCGGGCTCGGTCAAGCGAGTGGCCTCGGCGGTCGGGGAGGGCTCAATGGCGGTACGCCTCGTCCACCAGCACCTGGCGGCGAGCTAGCCGTTGAGGAAGGACGCAGCCGCGCTCGTTCGGGCTCAGGCGCAGGTCGCCGCGGTGCGCGACGATCCCGCGGCTCGTCTTGCGTTGATCAGTTGGGTGTTCCATGGGCCGACGGGCCGCGCGCCGCGGCACCTGCCGTTCCGGCGGGCGGCATTGTCGTTCATGCGCTGGCAGGCGGGCCGCGGCCTGCTCGATCCGCTCGACGCGTCGCCGCCGGGCAGCGCGTGGTGGCGAGCGGTCAACGAGCGACTGCTCCAAGACGGGTGCGAGACGGTCGCGCTCCTAGCCGGCCTCCCCGGAGAGCCCTCGTCGCAAGCCGTAGGCCTCTGGTTGGAGTTCGCCGCGAGTCCGACGGGGCGTAACTGGTACCGGGCGCACAACGCCAGCATCGTCGGCGCCTACCTGGAGCATCGGAGCCTCGCCGATGCGGAGAGCGCACCGGAGCGCTTCTTCATGAACGTCGCGCTGGTGCGCGTGCTCTACGCCCACGCGCTCGTCGCCGCGCCGCGCCTCGCGCTGGGGCGGTTCGCTCCGCTCGGTCGCCTGCTCGGCGATCCGCGGCTGGGAATGGCGGGGGCGTTCCTCTCGCTTGGGCGTGTGCTCCCGGACCGCTATCCGCTCGACCAGCGACCTCGAGCGCTACCTCGCCGACGAGCGGCGCCTGGGCCGGGTGCTCGACTACGCGGTGATCGTCCCCCGCCTGCAGCGCCTGTACGAGTGGTCCGCCCAGGAGCTGAGCCGAACCGCGCCTGCTCGAGCTCGTGCGCGACGGCAGCCCGATCTACGCCTGGCCTTTCGAGGAGCGCGAGGTCTGGCGCTCTCCTCAGATGCCGTTCGCAGCCCGCGCACTGGCACGCATCACACGTCCACCGGCGCAGACGCGCGGGTTCTCCGGCTGAGCTGCGCCGGGGTCATAGCCGCTCCACGTCCGCTCCGACTTGCGACGTGATCAATGCCACCGACTGGGTAGCTATGTAGCGAGGCGAAGGAATCGCCTGACGACGCGCAAGGAGGTGAGGAAGCGATGCAGAGCGGAGACGGGCAGGATGCAGGGGCATCAGCCACCGGCAACGCGCCGACTTGGGACGACGCGCGCCATCTTCCGCCAAGCGAGGAGGCGAAACAGGCCCTCGTTCGGTGGTGCGGTGACCACGGGCTACCGGTGCCCTCGCAGGGATCGGACAACGCACGGCCGGGGTCTGGCTATCCACCTCGGTGACCAGAGGCTCGGCGTCCCCGGCCTGCGGAGCCAAGATGACAACCTCGACTGCGTAGTCGGGTCCTCGTTGCTTTGCTCGCGATGGCGCGCGAATCGCGCTGCTCGAGCTCGATACCAGGCCGCTTTTCACATCACCGCTTGCGCTCGTCTGGATTCGCGGCCAAGGTTGGAGAAGAGATTCACCGCACCTCTTTAGGGCGGTGAAGAGGTGGCGGCACGGATGCCGCCCCGGCGGCTAAGCGGCCCCCTTTCCCCGAGGGGGTCGCTTGCGTTCTGAGACCTTCGCGTTTCTCGCTGTCCATGCGAAGCGGATAGCCACTTTTCGTCCTACGCGGCCCAGCCCGAGCGCCGAGCCGTTGAGCTGCTCGACAAAGTGGCGGTTCGACTTCGGAGTGCTCGCGCTAGAGGAGAATGATGATAAGGATGATGATGAGGATCAGTGCGCCGAGTCCGATGTACATGCCGTCCCTCCCTTCCGCGTCGATGCGCCACTGCTCGCTACCCGGGGGCGTCCGGGCGGAAACGTCGTCGGCCAGCGCACCCAGGGCGACTCGCCAGGCCGCGGGTCGCGGGCCTTGTCGCTTCCTGCGGGTGCGGCCGTGAGCCCTCCTAGCTCGCGGATCCAGGCTCGTCGGCGTCCTCATCGTGACGCAGCGCGGCACCCGCACGCCAACCAACCCGGACGTTGCGATAGGTCACGCCGGGCTCGACCTCGTCCGGGAGGTTCTCGCGCTCAGCGCGCGATCCACCCTCCCCCTCGAGGTTCAGCTCATCGGCGAGCTCGGGGTGGACCTCGACGTGCCCGCGCGTCTTCACGTCCACCTGCGGCTTCTTCCGAAACCGCAGGCGACGCGCGCGGACGCTCGCGCCGATCTCGACGTCCGGATCGTCGGGTGGTCGACCCGAGTCGGCCATCGTCAGTCCTCCTCGCGCGCTGCCTTGCGCACGTCGGCCACTGTGATCCGGTCGTCGGCCCCGGTGCCGTCCACCAGGTCGAGGTCGACGTCGAGCTCGTCGGCCAGGTCGACGGCGGCCGGCGTGGCGTTGACCTCGTCGGCCTTGCGCTCGCGCCGGCGCTCGCCGATCTCCTTGACTTTGCGGCTGGCCGCCACCCCGAGCCCCTTCGCCTCGCTCGTGACCGCGGAGCGGAGCTGCTGGGCGGCGCTCTTCGTCGCGATCTTCGCGATGTCGCCCGAACTGACGCCGAGATCGCCGGCGCCTTCGGCGAGCTCGCCGACCGAGCCTCCGTCCTGGCTCCCTCCCGCGAGTCCGGCCACGAGCTCGTCGAGGTTGCCGACAGCCTCACCCGCGCCCTCGCCGACATCGCCGACCGCCTCACCCGCTCCTTCGCCGACGTCACCGACCGCCTCGCCCGCGCCCTCGCCGACCTGACCCACGGCCTGGCCGGCACCTCGGCCAATCTCGCCGACGCCCTCGCCCGCGCCCTGGCCGATGTGCTCGAGCGCCGTCTCGGCTCCTTCGCCAACGTCCTCGACCGCCTCGCCGGACTCGCCCAGCATGTCGCCGGTACCGGCGCCGATGTCTTCGATGGCCTCGCCGAGGCTCTCGAGCAGCTCGGGATTGCGGTCGAGCGTGGTCATCACGCGGTCGACGACCGCTGCCACGTGGTCGAGCCGGACCTTGAGGAGCGCCTGCGCCTCGACTCCCTTGATGTCGAGAGCGACGCGCCCGAGGTGGACGTCGACGCCCACTGTGAGCTTCACGAGGTCGAGCACGTATGCCTTGAGGGACACGTGCGCGTCGAGGTTGTCGAGCTCGAGATGAAGATTGTCGACCTTGACGACCGGAACGTCCAAGAGGACGTCGGGAAGGTCGTCGTCGAGCTTCCAGGGGTCCTGCTCGGCGTAGTGCTGGTACTCGCGCTCGGCCGCGGTACCGATGCCCTCGACGTTCTTTGCGAACCGGTACTTCTCGACCTTCTGTGAGGCGGGGCGGGAGCCGCCGCCATTGCGGCTGATTCCCCTTCGAGCTGCGAGAGCGCCCGTTCGAGCGGCTGCCGTTGCTGTTCCCGGACTTCTTGGTCCCTGACCGTGACCTCTTCTGCGTAGCCATCAGCCGCTACCTCCGCCCGTCAGCTGCTTCGCGCCCTTGCCGACGCCCTTGACGCCGCGACCGGCGCCCTTGCCGGCGCCCTCGACGCCGCGCTTGGCGCCCTTGCCGACGCCCTCGACGCCCTGGCTGGCGCCCTTACCGACCTCGCCGACGGCCTTGCCGGTCCCCTCGCCGACGTCCTCGACCGCCTTTCCGGCTCCCTCGCCGACGTCCTCGACCGCGTCGCCCGACTCGTCCACGAGATCTCCGGTGCCGGCCCCGACGTCCTCCAGGCTGCGACCGACGCTGCGAAGCAGCGCGGGGTTGCGGTCGAGGCTGAGAAGGACGCGCTCGAGAATCGCCGTGACGTTGTTCAGCTTCGCCTTCAGGAGCGCCTGCGCCTCAACGCCCTCGATCTTCAGCTCGACCTTGTCGAGATGCGCCTCCACTCCCACGCCGATCTTGACCAGCTGCCGAACCTCGGCCAGGACCGCCACCTGGGCGTGAACGTCCTCAACCTCGAGGTCGATCTCGTCGACCTTCACCACCGGCACGGCGAGCAGGACGTCTGGCCCCCCATCGATCTTCTTCGGGTCGACGACCGAGTAGTCCTTGTAGTCCGTGCGCGGGCCCCCGGCGTCGCCGTCGTCGTCCTCATGACCTTCGCGCTCGACCACGGACCTGGTCTCGGACGGCCGCGTGCGCGCGTGGCCCTCGTCCCCAACCTGGCCCTTGTTCTCCTGCGAGGGATTGCGGGAGTTGCCGGCGGCCGATCCGGACCGTTTCTTCGCTTGCGTCGACTTCGAGTTCGACTTTGAGCTCGAGTTCGAGCTCTGCTTCGAGCGCTTCGAGCCGCCTCGCTTGGGGCTGTTCGAGCTGCCGCTCTTCTTCGATCGCGAGCTTGTCTTCGTCGCCATCGCTCAGCTCCTCGACCGCGTCTTCGACTTGGACCCGCTCGAAGGGGCGGACCCATTCCGGCTGCGGCTCGAGCTGCTGCGACGTGAGCTGCTGCTCGAGGGCTTCTTCCGCTTGACCTTGCCGTCCTCGATCGTCTGCCGCCGGCCGGTCTTGGTCTCGTTTTCGAGCTCGACGTAGGCCTTGAACCGGTGCAGGTCGCCACGCACGGCGCGCTTGACGAACCGCATTCCTCGGCTCGCCTTGTCGATCAGGTTCGACGGTTGCACGTCGAGCGAGACGTCGATGCGGGTCAGGTTCTTCGCCAGCGGGTGGAAGGTGACCACGCCGGTGTGCGAGTAGCCGTCGGTGACGTTCCACTCGATGCGCTCCTCAGGCTGCTGTTCGACGATCTCGGCCTCGAAGCGCTTGCTGATCCCCCAGATCTTCGCCTGGAAGGAGACCGTCGTGTTGTCGACCTCCTCGGCGCTCTCGATGCGATGCATGAACTCGGGCCAGTCCTCGAAGGACGTCCAGTAGTTGTAGGCGCGCTTGATCGGAACCGCGACGTCGACCGACTGCTGGATCGGCATGCGCCGGCCGCTGCCGTAACCCGGCGCGGCACGCCCCTCCTCGTCCGAGTCGTCGTCGCCACCGCCGCCGAAGATCCCCTTCAGAGGGTTCCCGCCGAGCGCGTCACCCGGGGAGCTCGGCATGGCGTCGGAGGCGGCGTCCTTGAGTTGTGAAGTCGCCTTGCTCCCGACCTCGCTCGCCTTCTCCGAGATCTTCGGCCCGGCGAGGCTGCCCAGCTTCTCGACCGCGAACGGGATGGCCGCGAGCGCGGCACCCGCGACCGCCATGCCTGCCGGCTTGCTGAGCGGACTGTCGCTCGCCACCCGCTTCACGGTCTTCTTCGCTTCGTTTCCAAGCTTTTCGATGTCTGGCATTTGGACCTCCTGGTCCTTCCGTGTTGTCTCAGTCTTGGTCTTGGTCGTGGGTGCCGCGCAGCAGCCGGAACACGACGACGCCCGTGACGCCGCCTGCCACTGCCGCCCCGGCCGCTGCGTGTAGCGCTCCGGGCCGCCCGCCCCGCAGGCGCTCACCCACCGCGCCCCCCATCACGTCGCGCGCTTTGTCCTTGACGCTCATGACTTCTTGCTGATCGCGTTGCTGGCCTTCTCGACCTCCGCCGCGACTTCGCCCACCCGATGGCTACGTTGGGCGACCGCGCCCGCGGCCTTGCCGATGCTCTTCAGCGCCGCGTCGGGCTTGACGTCGGGCATGCTCAGCTTCGGGAGCTTCATGCTCGGGGTCGGGAGGCGCTCGAGCACTCCGCGCTTCCGCCCGTTCCTCAGCGCCATCCCGCCGGCGAGTCCGACAAGCGCCGCGCCGCCGGCGAGCGCCGGGCCCTTCGCCTTCTCGGCGACGGTTGCCATCGTCGACTTGTTGCTCGTCGTCTGGCGCTTGCGAGCGGTGGTGTTCCGCTTGGACCCGCTTGAGGTCGATGCGCCACGCGAACGAGTCTTGGAAGTCGATCCGCTTCGCGAAGCTGCGATCCGCTTCGCGAGCTGCTCTTGGAACCGCTCTTGCTCCGGCTCGGGCTACTCGACGAGCGCGAATTGCGGGTCTTTGTCTGGGCCATCTGGGAGGCCTCCCTCCTTGACTGCTCGGGACCCCCGATCGTCCGCGGGGCTTCGCCTTCCGTCTACCCACGGGTGTCCGCTTGAGCGCCGCGTCCGAGATTTCATCCGGTCGATTGAGCGCGCCGGGGCCGATCGGACCAGTTGCGATGGATCGATTGATGGAGCCGATTCGTGGGGACGCGCCGCGGCCCGACCGCCTTCGATCTACAGGGATTTGAACCCTACTCGCGCACCTCAAGCCGCTCGTCGTCGCAGGAGACCACCTCCATTGTCCCTGGCCTCACCGCCCGCGTAGAGACGGATCGTGTCGCGCTCGAGCGCCCACGTCCCGGTCTCCTCCTCGGGCACGTCAGTAGGGCCTGGTCCGCGCACGACCGCAGCTGTCGTCCGCCTTCAACTCGACCGCATCTCGTCCCCTGGCCGGTGGAAAGGGATAGCCGCTGCGGCGAAAGACCTTGCGACCCGGCTCATCCTCCTCGTGGGAGTGGACCCACTCACCGAGCAGGGCCTCACGGCTGATCGACATCAGGGGCTTCGCCGCCTAAAGGAAGCTGCTCCTTGGCCCGGCGAGACAGGCATTCATCCGAGCCGCCTGACCGGCTGTGAACATGAACATCGCGGAGTCGTCGGTGTAGTCCATGTAGTTCATGAACATGTCGCCGTTCGGCCCGTTGTTGCACGTGATGTGCGGGAAGGCTGGCTTCCCGATGTTCGGGCCGGCGGCATTTGGCGTGTCGGAGACGTGGTCCGAGCCCCCGCATCCCATGGTGTCCGCCCAGATGTGCCGCAAGTTGAGCCAATGACCCACCTCGTGTGTCGCGGTACGGCCCTTGTTGAACGGCGCCTTTGCGGTTCCGGTCTTCCCGAACGCGGTAGTTGAGAATCACGACCCCGTCGGTCGTTAGCCGGACCGCCCGGGAACTGTGCGTAGCCCAGCAGACCGGACGAGAGGCTGCAGACCCAGATGTTGAGGTAGTCCTTGGTGGGCCAGGCCGTCATCCCCCCTTCCGACTTCTTCTTCACCGGATCCCCGTTTGCCGGGAAGGAGGTGCGGTCCGTCTCAGTCCGCGTGACCCCATCGGTGGGCTGTCCCTTGGGGTCTCTTGGTTGCGAGCTTGAATTTGATCTTCGCATTCCCGACTAGCCCGCTCCAAGCCGCTGGCACATCCCCGACATCGCTGTTTGACGCAGCGAAGTCCTTGTTCAGCACGCTGATTTGGCTGTTGATCTGCGTCTTGGAGATGTTCTCGGCCTGGGTCCTGTAGACCACGTGAACCACCACCGGGATCGTGATCTGACGGCGCATGACCTGCTGCGCGCGGCCGGTTTCGATACTTCGCTGCGTGTCCTCATGGATCCGAAGCTGGTTGGCTCGGAAAGAGGGAACGCTCTCGCTGAGCTCCTCGAACACCTGCATCGTTGCGCACTGTCGACGACGCTTTGCCATTTGGGGGGACCTCCATGCCTTGACTCGAACCCCCCTTGGACGTCCCGAACCTAGCCCAACGGCGAGTCGCTGTCAAGCCCGGCGAGTGGATCTCCCGCAGCGTTTCCCACGAAGCTCTCCTGAACGCGAAAACCCCGCCGGGGCAAGGTTTCTCCAGCACCGCTACGGGGATTCGAACCCCGGTTTCCGGACTGAGAATCCGGCGTCCTAGTCCCCTAGACGATAGCGGCAGGGTGGGGCGATGTTAGCGAAGCGCGAGCCTGGGATTCAGGGCCTATTCGAAGCCCTAAATCATGCGGCTGAGAGGACTCGAACCTCCACACCCTTGCGGGCACGGCGACCTGAACGCCGCGCGTCTACCAATTCCGCCACAGCCGCGTGGCAGATTGTAAAATAGCGCTTGTGCACTCACCAAGCCCCGCCGCCGCCTCCGCCCGAGAAGCCCCCGCCGCCTCCCGAGAAGCCTCCTCCGCCGCCGCTCTCGACGACGACTGCACGGGCGCGACCTGGCTTGCGAAGCCCGAGGCGAAGCCGTCGAAGCTCGGCGTGATGCCGGACTCCATCCCGCTCATGTGCGGGTAGAGCCAGATGCCGCTCGTCATCGCCTCCTCGACCACCGGCTCCGGGATCCGGCCCGAGCCGATCAGCCTCTCGGCGGTGCCGAACGCGACCGCGTAGACGAGGATCCGCCGCCAGAGAAGGAGCGTTGCGGGCGGGTCGTCGGCGAGGCGCGGGAAGTCCTTCGTCCACTGCGAGAACGCGATCCACTCCGCGTTCTTCTGGCGGCTCTCGGGGTCCATCCGCTTCAGGTGGCGCTTCGGCAGGAGGTAGACGAACAGCATCCCCGCGACCATCGCGAAGAGCGGGATCGAGACCAGGTGCGTCCGGTCGAAGTAGAGGAGCAGGATCGCCAAGTAGCCGAGGAACGCCGCCAGCGCGAGCGTCGTGCGCGCGTTCACCAGCGTCAGGCTCCACTCGAGCTTCCCCTTCTCCACCTCGTCGAGCGCCGTCGTCAGCGACTCCCAACGCGCACGCCACGTGCCCGAATGCTCCGGAATGCGCTCCTTGAGCTTTCCGAGCTCGCACGGCCCGCCGTCCTTCAAGAGATCGTCGAAGAAGTCCATCGCCTTCGCCTCGTACTTCTCGAGCACGATCGTCGGCAGGCCGCTTCTCGGGGATCGACAGCACGAGGTCCATCTCCTTGCCCTCCGCCGCCTTCGACTCGTAAAAGCCGCGGTCCACGAGGTCGAGCAACGTCGCCAGCACGAGCCGGTCGTCGAACTCGCCCTCCTGCGCGTACGCGTACGCGAGCGCCGGCGAGTCGCCCGCATGGCGGCTCCGGCAGATACCTCGGCACGTCATCGACGCGCCCCTCGCGCGCTCGGACGTAGAGGTACGCCGCCGCCGAGCAGGACCAGGAACGTCCACACGATCTCCGATCGGGATCGATGTTCGCGCCCACGAACGCCGCGGCCTTCGAAATCAGGCCCTGATCGTCGTCGATCTCCTCCTCCTCGGCGACGACCTTCTCGAGCCCGTCCCCGGCCTCGACCTGCGCCCCGTCGACCGAGCTCACCGCGCTCCGCGGGAACACGGCGGTCATCGCCGCTTCCTCGCCGGACGGCAGCCGCTCGACGTCCACGGTCGCCGCGCCCGGTCCCAGCTCGGGATCGACTCCGAGCTCGCGCGGGCGAAGCCATGCGTCCTCCGGCTCCTCGTCGACGTCGGCGAGCGCGATCTCCGCGTGTAGGTCGTCGAGCGCTGAACTGCCACTGGCTCCCCCACACCGCCCACGGCACGTAGATCACGTCGTCGTAGGCCTCGACCACGCCGGTGATGTCGTAGTCCACCTGGAAGACCTGCGCTCCTCCGAGTCCGCCTCGTAGTGCCAGACGACCCTGAAGCCCTTGGTCGGGCCCGCCGTCCGGCTCGGTGATCTCGAGCTGCTCCGCGCCGAATGTCCCCGGCAGGTCGTACGAGCCGAGCCCGGTCGCGCCACCCGGCCCGTACTCCTCGCCCGCCTCGCTCACCACGACGTTCCGCGCCCTGGACCCCTCCGGCAAGCGGGATGTCGCGATACGCGCCCGAGAAGTAGCCGGTGAAATCGAAGGTGAGTTTCTCGGTCACGTGCAGGCTGCCGTCGTCCTGCACCTCCACCCGCACATCCGCGTGGTCGACCCGGAAGTTCCGCTCGACCTCGCTCCAGTTGACGAGCCCGATCGCGTAGAGGATCCCGCCGAAGATCGCGAGGAAGACGAGGCGCCAGACGATGCGTCGCCAGCGATCTTCACGCCGCCCCTCCCACGCTCACCTGCGGCGCCGTCTCGGCCTCGACCGGCGCGTCGAAGAACTCGCGCCGCTCGAAGCGGAACAGCCTCGCGACGATCACCGGCGGGAACACCTGGATCTTCGTGTTGTAGGTCTCGACCGTGTCGTTGTAGACGCGCCGCGTGATCGAGATCTTCTCCTCCACCGCCGAGAGCTCCGTCTGAAGCTGCGTGAAGTTCTCGGTCGCGAGCAGCTCCGGGTAGTCCTCCGCGACCAGCATCGCCGGGCCGATCGCGGCGCCGAGCGCCGCCTCCGCGGGACCCGCGCGCGGCCGGCGCCGCATCGTTCGCCTCCACCGCCCGGCTCCGCGCCGCCGCCACGTTCTCGAACGTCTGGCGCTCATGCCCGGCGTAGCCCGCCACCGCAGCGGCGAGCCTCGGCACCAGATCGTGCCTGAGCCGGAGCGCGACGTCGATCTGCGACCACGAGCTCTCGCACGCCAGGCGAAGCTGAACGAGGCGGTTGTAGGTCACGACGGCCCACAGCACGACCACGGCCACGACGGCCAGAGCGATGATCACCCCCAGGGACACGGCAGCAACCTATGCCAAAGGCTTGACAGCCGTACCTATGGGTAGGCTTTCACGCACGATGAGGGTGGGACTTGTCCTCGGGGCGGGCGGAATTCAGGGCGGCGCCTGGCTGACGGGAGGCCTTTCCGCGCTCGCGACCGAAACCGGCTGGGACCCGATGGAGGCCAACTCGCATCGTCGGCACCTCCGCCGGCTCGATGATCGGCTCGATCGTCGCCGCGGGCACGCCGATCTGGTTCATGGTCGCCCACTCGGCCGGCGAGACCATCGAGGGCCTGACCGACGCCCAGGGCCAGCCCCGCCTCCGACGCCGACCGCTCCGCCGGCGCGACCTTCCGGCTGGCCAAGGCGTGGCCGCCAATCGGCCCAGGCTCATGGGAGCTCGCGTTCCGCACCACCCGCGAGCCGTTCAAGTACCCGCCCGCCATCGATCGCCGCCGGGCTGGCTCCCCCGCGGCTTCATCTCGACCCAGCCGCTCGAGGACATCGTCCGCCGCACGTCGGGCGAAGGCTGGAGCCCCCACGAAGGCATGCGCGTCGTCGCCTGCGACTACGCCACGGGCACGGCGCACCGTCTTCGGCCGCCCCAAGTCCCCCAAGGCGGAGCTCGCCGACGCCGTCGCCGCCTCCTGCGCGATCCCCGGCTTCTACCACCCGGTGACGATCGGCGACCGGCGCTACGTCGACGGCGGCATGTACTCGACCTCGAACCTCGACATCCTGCGCGACGCCCACATGGACATGGTCATCTGCCTCAACCCGACCTCCTCCCTCCACCCCACCCGCGCCTACAACCCGCTCGAGTGGGGCGCGCGCGCCGTCCGCGGCGCCTCGGGCCGCCGCCTCGGCACCGAGGCGCGCACGATGCGCGGCCGCGGCACCGGCGTCGTCCTCATCCAGCCGCTAGAAGGAAGACCTCGACGCGATGGGCCGCAACCTCATGAGCCGCAAGAACCAGCACCGCACGATCGAGGTCGCGATCGAGACCGTCAAGCGCCAGCTGAACGCGCCCGAGAACGCCGAGCTCCTCGCCAAGCTGCCGAAGGCGACCCGCCCCGAGAAGATCCACCGCCCCAGACGGCCCCGCTCCGAGTGGCCCTCGATGAGCCTCGCCGACCTCCGCCCCGGCTCGGCCATCTACGAGATCGAACGGCAACGGCTCGCGCCAGCCGCGACCCTGCCTAGAGCGCCTCTAGGCGCCGCCGCGCGTTCTCCACGATCTCGCCTGCGACCTGTTCCCACACGCCCGCGGGCCAGGTCGTGCCCCATGCCCGGGATCACGACGAGCTTCGCGCCGGGAATCGCGGCGGCCGTCGCCTCTCCGCCCGAGACGCCGATCAGGGGGTCGTCCTCGCCGTGGATCACCACCGTGGGCACGCGGATCTCGGCCAAGCGCTCGGTCCGGTCGCCCGAGAGGATGATCGCGATCGTCTGGCGCACCGTTCCCTTGGGATGAAAGCCGCGATCGAAGCCGAGGCCCGCGATCCGGCGCGAGCGCTCCTCGTCGAACGGAAAGCCCGGCGACGCCGATCTTCCGCCGCGCCCCGAGGAGCGCTCGGATGTATCCGTCGCGATCCTGCGGCGGCGACCGTCGTCAGCGCCTCGATCCCCGCCTGCGTCGCGCTCGCCGACCGAGGGTCGCCGGTCGTCGACATGATCGACGCCAGCGAGAGCACGCGTTCCGGATGCTCGATCGCAAGCGTCTGGGCGATCATCCCGCCGAGCGACGAGCCGACGACGTGCGCGGCCTCGATCCCGAGCGCATCGAGCAGCCCGGCCGCATCGCCGGCCATGTCGGAGAGCGAGTACGCGCCGGCCGGGATCTCGCCCGCGAGCGCACGCGGCACCGTGCCGGTCGGAGCGTCGGCGAGGATCGTCGAGCGTCCCGAATCGCGGTTGTCGAAGCGGATGACGCGGAAGCCCTCAGCGGCGATCAGCTCGCAGAGCTCGTCCGGCCACAGGATCATCTGCGCGCCGAGGCCCATGATCATGAGCAGCGGCGGATCGCTCGTCTCGCCCGAACTGCTGCCAGCACAGCTCGAGCTCGCCCACCCGGGCGAACCGCTCCTCGGAGAAAGGCACGCGGGCCGTCAATCGCCGCTCGGGCCGGCCGCGCAGTAAGCGTCGCGCGTCGCGCCGTAGCCGGGAAGCGCACCCGCGGCGATCACCGTCGCAGTAGCAGCCGCGTCGTCCTCGATCTGCTTCGCGACCTGGCGCTGCTCCTGCTTGCCCTTCGCGTTGAGGAGCTTCTCGGCGTTTCGCCAGACGTTCTCGCGCCAGCGTGCGCACCAGCTCGAGGCCCGGCGAGGTCGTCGAGCGGGACGAACGGGGAGTTCGAGAGGTCGATCGCCGGGTCGAAGCGCTCGCGCACCTCGGTCGACCACGTCCTCGTAGCCGCGATTGAGCGCGCCGTTCGCCACGTCGTGGTCGGGCTTCCGGGACGTTGCCGTTCGGTCGTCTCGAGCCCGAGCGAAGCGAGCACGAACGGCATGTCGTTCTGGACGTGCGCGTTGATCCCAAGGAGCATGTCCTGCACGGCGCCGGTGTCGTCGCGCTCGGCCGTGTCGAAGGCGATCTGCCATGCCTCGGCGACCTCGTCGCCGCGCCTCCCAGGCCTTGGCGGTGCGGAAGTAGACGTTGGCGAAGAGCGCGTCCTCGGTGTAGAGATAGTCCGGGTCGATGAAGTTGTCCTCGACGAAGCCCGACTTGACGTCCGCGAAGATCTGCTTCGTGAGCATGAGGTACGTGGTCGCGAACACCGCGCGGTGGTCGCAGCCCCAGCGTGTCGCGCGCCGCGCGCAGGCGCCGGATCTGGGTGCGGATGCAGCCCGGCGTGGGCTTCTCGCAGGTCGAGACCGGACCGGGCTGCGGGTTCTTGACGCGTCGGGATCGGCGGCAGAAGCGGCGGTCCACTCGAGGTTCGGCACCTCGGACGGAGCGGCACGCGCCGAGCGCGAGCGCGGAGGCCGCGAGCGCCGAGAACGACCGCAATTCGTCTGGTTCTTACCCCCAAGACGCCATGGATCGTACCGGCGCCGAGCGCTCCTGCCAAGCTTGAACCGTGCCGTCCATCCCCCTTCCGAAGTCGCTCGCCGGCCGAATCGCCGCCATCGCCGGCGCGGCGCTCGTCCTCGTGCTCGTCCTCAGCCAGCTCTTCCTGCCGGGCATCGGCGAGGGCGCGATCGAGGACCGCCTGACCGAGAACGGCGGCGTCGGCCGACGCTCGCTGCAGCGCCACGCCCGCCGCGCGGCTCCTCTGGGGCAGCGGCGACCAGATCGCCGATCGACGCGACCGGCCTCGACCTGGAGGTGACGACGAGCGAGGATCCCGTCGTGTTCGACGACCTCGACCGCTTCGACGACGTCGAGATCGTCATCCGCGACTCCTCGATGGGGCCCGTCGAGCTCGACGACTTCGTCCTCACCCGCAACGGCGACGAGCCCTACTCGCTCGAGGCCACCGGGCACACTTCTGTCTCCGACCTGGCCGAGTTCGGCGCCGAGACCTTCGACCTGCCGGGCGGCGACATCCTCGGCGGGATCCTCAACGTCGCCACCGGCGGCACCGAGATCGACGTCGATCTCGACATGAAGATCGAATCCGACGACGGCCGCGTGCACGTCATCGAGGGCGGCGGCGAGGTCGCCGGCATCCCGACCGGGCCATTCGCCGCTTTCATCACCTCAGCGGTGACGATCGAGCTTTGAGGCTCACCGCCCGGACACCTACGGGGCTCGCTTACGAGGCGGCCGGTCAGCGGCCCCGACGTCCTGCTCATGCACTCGGGCATCTCCGACAGCCGCATGTGGGACCCGCAATGGACGGCCCTCAGCCGAACGCTTCCACGCGATCCGCTTCGACGCGCGCGGCTTCGGCTCCTCCGCCGATCCTCCAGGCGCCCTACACGCTCCACGGCGACGCGATGGAGGTCCTCGACGCTCTCGACGTCGAGAAGCGCCGCGGTCGTCGGCAGCTCCATGGGCGGCTACGCGGCGCTCGACATGGCGATCGCCCTGCCCCATCGCGTCACCGCGCTCGTCGTGGTCAGCGGCGCGCCGTCGGGCTGGGACGCACACGGCGGAGATCAGCGCCCAGTGGGAGGCCGTCGACGCGGCCTATGAGAGCCGCGGCATCGACGCCGCCAACGAGCTGGAGATGAAGATGTGGCTCGACGGCCCGTTCCGCGCGCCCGACGTCGTCGATCGCGAGATCCGGCGCTCAGGCGGCCACCGTCAACCGGGTTCTCCTGGAGCGCCAGGCCACGTTCGAGATCGAGCCGGGCGACCTCGAGCCGCCCGCAGTCGGCCGCCTCGCGGAGATCAAGGTGCCGACGCTCGTCATCACCGGCGAGGTGGACCAGCCATCGGTCCTGGGCGGATCGTTCGAGATCGCCCGCGGAACGGGAGCCGAGCACGTCGAGATCGCGAACGCCGCCCACTTGCCGAACCTCGAGCGCCCGGCCGAGTTCAACCGCGCCCTACTCGACTTCCTCGACCGCAACGCTTCTGACCCCTCCACCGGCGGCAGGGCGTCTTCGGACTCCAGGCCTATGTTCGGGATGATGCGGTCGAGCCAGCCGGGCAGCCACCAGTTGGCCTTGCCGAGGATCACCATCGCGGCAGGCACCAGGAGGCACCGCACGATCGTCGCGTCGACGGCGATCGCCACCGCGAGGCCCACCCCGAACTGCTTCACGGTCGGGTCGCCGTTGAGGATGAAGCTCGAGAACACCGCGACCATGATCAGCGCGGCCGAGGTGATGACGCGCGCGCTCGACGCGAGGCCGTGCACCACCGCGGTGCGGTTGTCGCCCGTCTTCGTCCATACCTCGCCGATCCGCGAGACCAGGAACACCTGGTAGTCCATCGAGAGGCCGAAGAGGACGGCGAACATCAGGAGCGGCACGAACGAGACGATCGGGATCGGGTGGTCGAGGCCGATCAGCGACTCGCCCCAGCCCTTCTCGAACACGGCGACCAGGACTCCGTAGGCGGCGGCGACCGAAAGCAGGTTCATCAGCGCCGCCGTGATCGGCACCACGATCGAGCGGAAAGCGAGCATCAGGAGCAGGAAGCTCAGGCCCACCACGATCAGGATCACAAGCACCAGGCGCTCCGAGATCCGGTCGGCCAGGTCGACGTAGGCCGCGGTGCTGCCGCCCACGTCGGCCGTTGCGCCACCGGTCTCGGCCTGGGGGATGACGTCGTCCCTCAGGCGCACGATCGTGTCCTCGGTCTTCGCCGAGGAGGGAGCGGAGGTGGGGATCGCCGACATCACGGCGCCGCTGCCTGACTTCGAGACCGATGGGAACGAGACCGAATCGATCCCCGAGTCCTTGGAGATCTGGTTCCTGAGCTTGGTCAGCCGCGGATCCGAGGCGGTCGACTTCAAGAAGCGCTCCTGCTGGTTGATCTTCTTCTGCTTCTTCGCGGAAGGCGCTTCGGATTCGACCTGCTTTTGCGCCTGCTCGTTCGCTTCCTCCTCCGCCTGCTCCTGAGCCTCGTCCTGCGGCACGCCCTCGTCGACGAGCTGCTGCGTCAGCTCGGGAACCTGCGCGCTCGCCTCCTGCTGCGCCTGGTTCTCAGCCTGCTGCTGCTGCTGCTTTTGCTCCTGCTTGAGCTGGTCGAGCTTCTTCGTATCCGCCTTCGCCGGCGGGTTGAGCTTCACCGCGATCAGCAACGGGCCGTTCGAGCCCTCGCCGAACGAACTGCCCATCAGGTCGTACGCCTGCCGCGCGGTCGTCGATTCCGGCAGCTGCCCGACGTCCTCCTGGCCAAGCGTCATGTCCTTGAGCGGAAGGGCCAGCACCACCAAGAGCACCAGGGCGAGGATCAGCGCGGGCCATGGATGGCTCGCCACCCCTTCGGCCCAGCGAGCCCACCCGTGTGGATGGTCGTCCTCGTGGCGATGGCCGCCGCCGACCGGGACCTTGAGCGAGTGGATCTTCGGGCCCAGGATCCCGAGCAGCGCGGGCAGAAGCGTGAGCGCGCCCGCGACCGCGATCGCGACGACGATCGCCGCGGAGTACCCAAGCGCGCTGACGATGGGAATGTTCGCGAACGTGAGGGAACAGAGCGCGATCACCACGGTGCCGCCGGCGAACGCCACGGCGCTTCCCGAGGTCGCGCAACGACCGGGCGATCGCCTCGTTGGTCGGCAGGCCGTCTTGGAGCCGCGTCTTGTAGCGCGTGACGATGAAGAGCGCGTAGTCGATCCCCACCCCCAGCCCGATCATCGTTCCCAGGGTCGGCGCGATCGAGGGGATCTCGATCGCGTGTCCCAGGATCCCGATCAGGCTGAGCCCCAAGAGCAGGCCGATGATCGCCGTCGAGATCGGGAGCATCATCGCCACTGCGGTTCCGAATGCGAGCGTCAGGATCACGACCGCGACCCCGATGCCGATCGCCTCGCTCACGTGCGTCGACGGCTTCGAGACCTCCTGGCCCAGATATCCGCCCGCCTCCACCTGGATCCCGGCCTTCACCGCCGGATCCGCCGCGGCGATGATGTCGTTCGCCTCGTCCTCGTCAAGGTCGGCTGAGGAGATGCCGAGCGTCACCGCGATGTAAGCGGTCTGCTTGTCCTTCGAGAGGTTGTCCGAGGCCTTCGACGAGAACGGGCTGAGGGCCGAGTTGACACCGTCCGTGTTCTTGAGCGACTTGACCGTGGCGTCGACGGCCTGCTTGTTCGCCCCCGAATCGAGGCTGCCGGTGTCCACGTGAAGGACGATCGGAACGCTGCCGTTGGCCTGGTCAGGCAGGTCCTTCTCGAGGAGGTTCGTAGCGCTGGTCGAGTCGGTGCCCGGCAGAGTCAGGTCGTTGCTCGTCTGGTCGCCCGCGATGCGCGACACGGCGACGACCGCGATGACGGCGATGAGCCACACCACGATGACGGTCTTTGGCCTGCGCGCGCACGCGAGCCCGAGCCTGTAGAGGAGCCTTGCTCACTCCGCCTCCGACGAGCCAGCTCGGCGATCCGCGCGCCGATCTCCTCGCCCGCGTCCTCCTGGAGGAAGTGGGAGGCGTTCTCGATCACCTCGGGCGGGTCCGCGTTGATCCGCTCGGCGAACCTCGCGCCGACCTTCGGCGGGATGATCGGGTCCGAGTCGGCCCAGAGGTGGAGCTTCGGGCGCTCGTCCGCCGCGAGCGCCTCGAGCACGCGCTTGCCCTCCGCCGCGCCCGGCATCTCGGGCGAGGTCGGCAGCATCAGGGGAAACGCGCGCGCGCCCGCCTTCGACTCCGGGACCGGGAACGGCGCGTCGTAGGCCGCGACGACCTCTCGTCCATGCCGCGCGCGGTCGCGCCGGCGACCAGCATCGAGATCGGCAGGTCCTCGGTTCGCTCGACGAAGTCGCGGAACGTCTGCCAGGCCTCCGACATCGGCTGCTCGCCGGTGAAGAGGCCCGTGTCCATGATCACCATCGCCGAGAAGCGGTCGGGGTTGTCGATCGCGAGCCGCAGGCCGATCGGCCCGCCCCAGTCGTGGACGACGGCGACCGCGTCTCGCAGGTCGAGCTCGTCGGCGAACGCCTGCATCGCCTCGACGTGGCGGTCGTACGTGTACCAGCCGAGGTCGGTCGGCTTGTCGGAGCGCCCGAAGCCCGGGTAGTCGGGCGCGATGCAGCGAAAGCCGGCGTCGAGGACCGGCGGGATCACCTTGCGCCACAGGTACGACCAGGTCGGCTCCCCGTGGAAGAAGACGACCGGCCGCCCCTCCCCCTCGTCGATGTGGGCGAGCCGCAGGCCCTCCCACTCGCGGTAGTGCGGCTCCCACGGAAACCCGGGAAGGTCCTCGAAGCGCTCGTCCGGCGTGCGGAAATGTGAGTCTGTCCATGACGGGGTCCTGACCCCTCAGGCCGCGGCGATCGCGTGGGCGGTGCGGCGGGCCAGCGCCATGATCGTCGCCATCGGGTTGGTGCCCGAGGCCGTCGGGAAGGCCGAGGCGTCGCCGATCCACACGCCGGGCGTGTCGTGGAGCTCGCCCCACGGGTTCGCGACCGACGTCGCCGGGTCGCGGCCCATGCGGCACGTGCCCATCTGGTGCGCCGAGAAGGTCACGTACTCGCGCGGCTTGATCTCGAGCGCGTTGAGCGCCGCGATGAACGCCTCGAGGTCGTCGCCGCGCTTCCAGTCGGGCGCCTTGAGGCCGGAGCCGACGATCTCTCGCGCGCCGGCCGCCTCGTGCATCCGCACGAGCGTCTCGACGCCCTGCTTGAGGTGCGCGCGGTCGAGCTCGTCGTCGATCGGATAGTGGACCTCGGCGTTGCCGTCCTCGTCGAGCGTCACCCGGCCGTGGCCGCGCTCGCGCACGAGCGCGATCAGCGGCGCCGCGTGCTCCCACTCGCGCATGCGGCGCTTGTGGTCGGCGCCCGAGCGCCACGGGACCGCGCCGCCGAAGAGGCCGGTCGTGGCCTGCGCCGACTCGATCAGGAAGCCGTATCCGTCACCCGACATCCGCGAACTGATGCGAGAGCGCGGACTGCGGCGGGCCCCACATCCAGTTCTGCGGCTCGTCGTAGTAGGCGGTGACCGCGACCGTCGGGTGGAGGCGGAGGTAGTCGCCGACCGCCGGGCCGCCGATGCCCGAGCGCAGGAGGAGCGCCGGCGACTCGATCGACCCGCAGGCCACGACCACGACGGGAGCGCGCACCGTCAGCTTGGTCGGCTCCGTCGCCGTTCGGCGGCGCGAGCGGCTCCGCCCACGAGCGCCTCGACGCCGACCGCCCTGCCGTCCTCGACCAGGACGCGCTGCGCCTTCGCGCCGACCAGGATCTGCGCCTCGCGCGCCTGGGCGTCGACCAGGTACGTCTTTGCGGTCGATTGCTTCGAGCCGGACGCGTCGCCGAAGCCGACGAACGCCGCCGACGCCGCGTCGTACTTGGACGGGTCGGTGTTGCGGGTGATCGTGCGAAAGTCGTAGCCGAACTTCTCGCATGCCTCCTGAAGGCGCAGGTGCGGGCCCGACAGGTCGCTGCACTCGCCGTTCACCATGATCCGCTCGAAGACGGAGTCGAGGTGCTCGTCGTAGCTCGACTCGGCCAGGTCGGAGAGGCCGTGCTCGCACGCCCACTCGGCCCGGACGTGGTCCGAGGTGCGCAGGCAGTTCTGCCAGTTGATGACGGTGCCGCCGCCGACTCCCGCGCCGGCCACGATCGAGACCTGCCGGTCGACGGTCGGGAACGGGCCGCCGTTCAAGAACATGCGCTGGTAGGCGGACAGCTCGAGCCCGTCGAAGTCCGCGTCGTCGTGGTAGTCGCCCGCCTCGAGGACGATCACCGACTTGCCGGTCGCGGCCAGCTCGCCCGCGATCACGCCGCCGCCCGCGCCCGAGCCGATGACCACGACGTCCGCCTCGATCAGGTCCTGCGCCTCGCCCGTCGGGCGGCGCACGTTGAGCGGCCGCTCGCGATCGACCGGCGGCGGGGCGATCGGGCCCGGGAAGCCCATCGCGTCCCAGTTCGGGTTGCGCCCGGTGCCGAGGTCCGGCAGGCCGTAGAAGAGCGATGCCGCAGATGCCGAGGAAGGTCGCGACGCCGTCGAGCGCCTCGGGGCTCGCCGCCTCGAATGCGTGGACGATCTGCTTCGCGCGCCTCGCGCGGCGTCGCGGGCGCCATGCCGTTCTCGGCCAGCGAGTCGAGCATTCCGCGGAGGCCGACGATCTGCTCCTCGGTGAGCTCGGCGCCGAGGAGCGCGACCTCGACGCGACTCGGGCACGCTGAGGTCGGACGCGGAGCGGCGCCAGAACGCGGCGTTCTCGCGGTCGTCCTCGGGCGGCTCGAGCGACGGGATGAAGGTGTCGCAGAGCGCGCGCAGCGTGACGCGCTGCTCGTCGGAGAAGAGGTCCGAGGTGGCGAGCGCCGCGAAGGTCTGGCCGATCAGCTCGGTGACCTGCGCCGAGTACGGGAAGTGGTGCGCGTCGCGGAAGCCCGCCGAGCCGGGGGTGATCAGGAGGGACTGGCGCTTCGTGTACTTGCGGATCCCGTCGGGCCCGTGGCGCGAGCCCAGGCCCGAGTCCTTCCAGCCGCCCATCGGCAGCTCGAGCGCCGCGTAGTTCACCTGCGCGTCGTTCACGCAGGCGACGCCGGACTGGATCCGGCGCGCGATCTCCTCGCCGCGCACCTCGTCGCGCGTCCACACCGACGCCTGGAGCCCATACGGCCCGTCGTTCGCGAGCTCGACCGCCTGCTCGGCGTCGCTGACCCGCATCACGGGCAGCGTCGGCCCGAAGGTCTCCTCGGTCATGCAGAGCATCGAGTGGTCGACGTCGGCAAGGACGGTCGGCTGGAAGAAGCGGCCGGGACCCTCGCCCCGCTCGCCCCCGGTCACGATCCGCGCGCCCTTCTCGACGGCGTCGGCGATGTGCGCCTCGACCGTGTCCATCTGCGGCGGGAAGATCATCGCCCCCACGTCCACGGTGCCGGCCGGCCCGGGCGCGCCCTGCCGCAGGCCCTCGACCTTCTGGGTGATGCGCTCGAGGAGCTCGTCGTGGATCGCGTCCTCGGCGTAGATCCGCTCGACCGAGATGCACACCTGGCCCGAGTTGTTCATCCCGTAGCTGACCGCGGCGTTTGCGGCGCGCTCGAGGTCGGCATCGGCTCAGGACGATCATCGGGTCCTTGCCGCCGAGCTCGAGCGCGACGGGCGTGAGCGTCTCGGCCGCCTGAGCCATCACCCGCTTGCCGGTCTTGACCGAGCCGGTGAACATCACGAAGTCCGCCTCGTCGACTAGCGCCGCGCCCGTCTCGCCGCGGCCGGTCGCGACCTGGAAGACGCCGTCGGGCAGGCCGCACTCGGCGAGCATCTGCGCCATCAGGAGCGAGGTCAGCGGCGTCAGCTCGGACGGCTTGAGGATCACCGCGTTGCCGGCCGCGAGCGCCGGGATGCAGTCGCCGAACGAGTTGTTGAGCGGGAAGTTCCAAGGCCCGATGACGCCGACGAGCCCGACCGGCTCGTAGCGGACGACCAGGCGCTTGCCGCGGACGAAGGGCGACGCCGACTCGATCTCCTCGTCGGCCAGATAGACGGGCGCGTTCTTCGCCCAGAACTCGAGCGCCGAGAGGCCGTAGCCGAACTCGGCGAACTGCGTCTCGTCGGCCGGGCGGCCCGTCTCGGCGCAGATCGTGCCGACGACCTGCTCGGCGTTCTGCGACCAGCCAGGCGCGCGCGGCCAGGAGCACCTCGGCGCGCGCGTCGAAGCCCGCTTCCCACCAACCGGGCTGCGCGGCGCGGGCCTTCTCGGCCATCGCCGCGACCTCGGCGGCGCCAAGCTCGGGAACGGTCGCGAGCGTCTCGCCGGTCGCGGGATTCTCGACCGCGATTCCGTCCACCCCCGGCGCCTCGACGGGCGCGTCCAACGTCTCACTCATCGGCCGGGACACTACATCTCCACCGGCACACGCATCTTTCGCGACGTTCGTCGCTCACCCACCACATGGAAGGATTGCCGCGGCATGCGGACGGCGATCGTCTCGGACCTCCACCTCGGCGCGGCCTCGGACGCCGACCTGTTGTCGCGCCCCGAGGCGTTCGGCGCCCTCGCCGACGCGATCGAAGGCGTCGACCGCCTGGTGCTCCTCGGCGACGTCCTCGAGTTCCGCGACCGCCCGTTCACCGAGGCGATGGATCTCGCCAAGCCGACGCTCGCAAAGCTCGCCGCCCTGAGCGCCGGCGAGGTCATCGTCGTGCCCGGCAACCACGACTACCGGCTGATCTCCAGCTGGCTCGAGAGCGCGCGCGCTCCGCGAGGCGCGCCCGCTCCGCCTCGCCGAGCAGGCCCGGCTCGACCTGTGGCCCGCCTCCGAGCTTCGCGCCGGCGATGCCCGACGCGAAGCTCAAGATCAACTACCCGGGCGTCTGGCTTCGCAAGGACGTCTATGCGACGCACGGCCACTACCTCGACCGCCACCTCACGATCCCCACCTTCGAGCGGCTCGGGCTGGCGCTGGTCGAGCGAACGCTCGGCCTGGCCCCGACGGGCGACGATCCGCTCGCTCCGCCGGACGTGGAGTCCTCGGACGAGCCGGAGGAGTACGAGCGGATCGACCGCGCCCGTCTACGCGTTCCTCTACGCGCTCGCCCAGGCGGGCGCGAGCACGAACCACCCGGGCGGCACGCCGACGAAGCGGATCTGGGATTCCCTGACCGGCGGCGGGAGCCGCTCGGCGAAGGTGCGCGGCTGGCTCCTCGGGCTCGGTCGCGCTCCCCGGCGCGGTCGGGGTCGCGAACCGCCTCGGGCTCGGCCCGGTCCGCGCCGACCTCTCGCCCAACGCGATCACGCGCGCCGGCGTCGACGCGATGAGCGAGGTCGTCGAGCGCCTTCGGATCGACGCGAAATGGGTCCTCTTCGGCCACACGCACCGCCGCGGGCCGCTCGCCGAGGAGGATGCCTGGGTGACGAAGAACGGCGCGACGCTCCTCAACACCGGCAGCTGGGTCCACAGCCCGAGCCTCTTGCGCTCGTCGTCGAAGGGCAGCGCGTACTGGCCGGGGACGATCGCGATGATCGAGGACGACGGCAGAGCCCGAGCTGATCCACCTCCTGGACGAGTGGACCCGCGAGGATCTCGAAGGATGAGCCCCGCCGTACGCCAGATCGTCATCGATCCTCCTGATCGTGCTCGGTGGGGTCGCCCTGGTCGGCGGCATCCTCGAGCGCTACGCGGATCGGAACCTGCTCGACCCCGAGCGATTCGCCGAGCGCGCGGTTTTGGTCCTCGACGACGAAGGCGCGCAGGCGGAGATCGCCGACGTGATCGTGAACGAGCTGGAGAAATCCGGGCTCGACCGGTCGAAGACGCAAAAGGCGGTGAACAAGAACATCGCCGAGATCACCCAGAACCCGCAGTTCCGCGCGGCGCTCGACGGAAGCCCTCGTTCTCGCCAATGAGGCGGCGCTTGGCAAATTGGAGGAGGACGTAAACGTAAGAGTCGAGAACGTGGGTGGCCCAATCGCCGACGCGCTCGACGAGACTCCTGAGCTCGCACGGCACATCCAGCGCGACGTCGACCTGGCAATCGTCAACACGGGCTCGGCCGAAGCGCTCGTCGACGTCGCACGCAAGGCGGACGACCTGAGCGGGCTTTCCCTGGTCCTGCCGATCCTGGGCGGCCTCCTGATGATCGGCGGCGTGGTCGTCGCCAACGACCGCCGCACGGCGGTCTTCGGCGCCGCGATGGGCGTGGCCCTCGCCGGCGTCGCCATCTTCGCCGGGTACATCGCCGGCCGCGAGATCGCAGCGCGCCAGCCGGACGACGATGCGGCGCAGGATGCGGCGCGTGCGATCTGGGACGCCGTCTTCGGCGGGCTGGAGACGCTGGGCTCGTGATGGCGGGCGCGGGCGCGCTGGTCGCGCTTATTGCCGGCGTAGCAACCCGAGTGCGTGTCCCAGGGAGGGAGTGATCGCGGCACCCGCCTGCTCGATCGCGTTCGGGTTGCCGGGAAAGTTCACGATCAGCGTCCGGCCGCGGCTGCCCGCGACGCCGCGCGAGAGCATCCAGTGCTTCGGCACGTGCTCGCGCGAGGCCAGGCGCATCGCCTCGGCGATGCCGGGCGCCTCGCGGTCGATCACGTCGCGGGTCGCCTCGGGCGTGACGTCGTCGACGCGACAGGCCCGTCCCGCCGGTCGTCGCGATCAGGTCGCACGCCTCCTCGTCGGCGTAGAAGCGCAGGCGCCCGGCGATCAGCTCGCGATCGTCGGGGATCAGCTCGACCGCGACCACCTCGCATCCCGCGTCCTCGAGCAGGCGCTCCAGCTTCGGCCCGCTCTCGTCCTCGCCGTCGCCCGCCGACTTCGAGGTCGAGACGGCGAACGACCGCGGCCCGGAACGGCGCGTCACTCATCGGCCGGTGTCCCTCGCACCCAGTCGCCGCTCCGCCCGCCCGCCTTCGAGACGAGCCCGACGCGCTCGATCTCGACGCCCTTTTCGATGCCCTTGACCATGTCGTAGACGGTGAGCGCCGCGATCGGCACGCCGTCATCGCCTCCAGCTCGACGCCGGTCCGCCCGACCGTTCGCGCCTCGCCCGTGAGCGTCACGAACCCCGCGTCGACGTCGATGTGCGCCGTGACGTCCACGAAGTTGAGCGCCAGCGGGTGGGCGAGCGGGATCAGCTCGGCCGTGCGCTTCGCCGCCTGGATGCCGGCGAGCCGGGCGGTGCCGATGACGTCGCCCTTCGGAGCGTCGCCGCGCGCAACCGCCGCGGCCGTCTCCGGGCTCATCGCGACTCGCGCCTCGGCGACCGCGATGCGCTCGGTCTCCTTCTTGTCGCCGACGTCGACCATCCGCGCCGATCGCTCGTCGTGAGTCGAGATGCGTCGCAGCCCCGGCTCCGTCGCTCATGGCACCGTCCCCTCCACCCAGGACTCCGCCTCGCCCTCGACCTCTTTCTTCCAGATCGGCGCCTCGGCCTTGATCCGGTCGATCGCCTCGCGCGCGCCGGCGAAAGCCTCCTCGCGGTGCGCGGCCGAGACGGCGACCACCACGCTCGGCTCGCCCAGCGGGCACGTCGCCGATGCGGTGCTCGGCGGCGATCGCCTTCAGCCCGTGGCTCTCCGCGCACTCGCCCAGGATCTCGGCGATTCGCGGCTCGGCCATCTCGGCGTAGGCGTCGTAGGTGAGCTTCTCGACGTCGCGGGTAGTGCCCTGGAAGGTGACGACAGCGCCCGCGCCCGGATCGCCGACGAGCGCTGTGATCGCGGCCTGGTCGAGCGGCTCGCGTCACCTTACGCGCGCGCCCGCGGACTCGGCCGCACCGCCAGAGACGGGCGGGATCGCGGCGAGTTCGTCGCCGGGTGCGATGGCGCGTCGTCGGCTCGGCGTACTCGCGGTTCACCGCGATGCGGAGCGGCAGTCTGCGCCGCGAGGTCGCCGACGCCGGGTCGCGCCCGAGCGCGGCGATCGCGTCGGCAACCGTTGCGCTCTTCGGCCAGCTCGATCTCGACCGATTCCGAGCCTGCGCGCTCGCGAAGCATCGCGAAGAGGCGGACTGTGACCCTCACGACACCACTACCGGTACAGCTGCTTCGCAGCAAAGCTGCTCCTTTTCATGACACCTACCGGCACACGCTGCTTTCGCAGCTAAGCTGCTCATTCAATCCCTGAGGGTACGCGGAGGAGCTCGGCCCGGACGGTGCTCCCGGCCCGCGCAGGATCCGGCCCTGCCGAGACCACCGTGAGGGCGTCGGCGCCCAGCATCGAGGTGAGGACGTGCGAGCCCTGAGGGCCGGTCGGCGTCGCGAGCCAACCCTGAGCGGTCGCCTTGAGTCCGCAGCGCACTGCCTGGTCCCGGCGCTCCATCCGCGGCACATCGTCGGCGAGCATCGCCTCGACCGAGTCCAGATCGGGCGAGGCGCCCTGAAGCGCGCGAAGCGCGGGCCGGACGAAGAGGATGAAGGTGACGACCGCCGAGACCGGATTACCCGGCAGCCCGAAGGCGAGGCCCCCCTCGCCCACGCCGAACCAGGTCGGCTTGCCCGGCCTGAGCGCGACGCCCCAGAACCGCTCCTCGACGCCAGCCGCGGCGAACGCGTCCTTCACGTGGTCGTGGTCCCCGACCGAGACGCCGCCGCAGAAGACGGCGACGTCGGCCTGCGTCGCCCGCGCGGCCGCGTCGCGGGTCGCATCCGGATCGTCCGGGCAGCGCTCGACGCTCACGACCTCCGCGCCCGCGAGCCGCGCGAGCGCGGGCAGGGTGTACGCGTTCGAGTTACGGACTCCGCCGGGGCGCATCGGCTCCGACGGCGCCGAGGAGCTCGTCGCCCGTGCGAGACGATGGCGACGCGTCGGCCGGCGCGCGCACTCGGGCTCGGCGATGCCCGATCGACGCCAGCACGCCCAGCTCTGCCGAGCCCGAGCACGCGTCCCTGCGCTCAGCACCTCGTCGCCTGAGCGGATGTCCTCACCGGCGCGGCGGATGTCGCGGCCCGGCTCGACCTCGACGCCTCGACCGGCACATCTCGCCGTCCGCTGCGATCGGTGTCCTCGACCCGCACCACGGCGTCGGCCCCTCCGGGCACCACGGCGCCGGTCGAGATGCCGAATGCCTCGCCGCGCGCCCAGCGGTCGCGCAGCCGGGGCGCCCGCGCGGGACTCGCCGGCGAGCCGCAAGCGTCACCGGCGCATCGGCGCTCGCGCCGGCCGTGTCCGCAGCGCGGACCGCGTAGCCGTCCATCGCCGAGTTGTCCCACCCGGGCACGTCCTCGCCCGAGACCACGTCAGCGGCCAAGACCCGCCCAAGCGCATCATCGAGCGGCACCCGCTCGGCCGGGAGCGGCCCGGCGACCTCGGCCATCACGGCGGCCCGCGCATCGGCAACTGGGAGCAAATCGAGCCGCGAGCTACCGAACCGACGCCCGTCACCCTACAGGCTCGCGAGACGTTCGCGAGCGTGCCGCGGACCTGCCGCGACGCCATCCTCCCGCTCGGCGCCGTGCTTGCCGGTGGCGCCGCGACGCGGCTGGGCGGCGCGAAGGCGACGGTCGAGCTCGACGGCAGGCCGCTGATCGCCTATCCGCTCGCAGCGCTCGCCGAGGCCGGCTCGACGCCGATCGTGGTCGCGAAGGCCGACTCGCCGCTCCCGCCACTCGACATCGCCGGTCGTCACCGAGCCGGACGAGCCCCGCCACCCGCTCGCGGGCGTGGTCGCGGCCATGGAGCACGCCGGCAGACGCGCGGTCCTCGTCCTTCCCTGCGACGCGCCCTTTCTCGCCGATGCTCCTGCGGGTCCTGGCCAGCGCAACGAAGCACGACCGCAGTCCGCTCGGCGACCGCATCCACCCCCTTATCGCCCTCTATGCGCCGGAGACCCTCCCGCGCCTGGAGGAGGCCATCCAGGCCGGCGAATCGGCGACCGAGGCCCTCGAATCCCTCGACCCCGAGTACATCGAGGCCCCCGAGCGCGAGACCTTCAACGTCAACACCCCGACGACCTTGCCCGCGCCGAGGAGCTTCTTAAACCGGCCTCGATCGTGACCCGGGTGTTGTAGTCGGGGATCCCGGCCTCGCCCGAGCGGATCTCGTCGGCGATGAGGACGTTCCCCTCGGGCCAGTGGACCTGAGCGTTTCCGGGCGCGATCGGCGCGAGGTGGACGCGGCATCGAAGCTCGCCGGTCTTCGACCGGAGCACGACCTCCTGCCCACTCGCGACGCCGAGCCGCTCGGCATCGGCCGCTGCGATCATCACCGCCTCTCGCGTCGCGCCCGTGAGCGCGTCCTTCGACTCCTGCACGATCGAATTGAACTGCTTGCCGCGACGGGTGGAGAGGGCGAGCGATCCGTCGCCGTTCTCGGGAACGGCATCGGCGGGCGGACCAGGGCAAAGTGTGCGCGGCCGTCCGCGGTCGGGAAATCGTTCCCACTCGGGTAGTGGCGGCCGCCGTACTGAAACGAGTCGCCACCCCCCGAGAGGCCCGCGATGGCGCGTAGAGAGGCACTGCTTCGCGATCTCGGCCCGAAGCTCGGGCGTCCCCTCGACGGCGAGCGCATCCGCCAGCTCGGGCCGAACCTTCGCCGCGAGCTCGAGCAGCACCTCCCACTCGGCGCGCGCCTCTGAGATCCGCGGGCCCGGGATCTCCGGGCTCAGGATCACCCGGCGCTCGGTCGAGGTCTCCGTGACGCCGCCAGGTATCTCGTAGCGGGTCGCCGCGGGGAGGAT
>CAVSOA010000009.1:0-26377 GCA_963729505.1 uncultured Solirubrobacterales bacterium | reverse complement strand
CGGCGACGCGCGCGCTGCTTCTAGACGCGACGATCGAGAGCCTGATCGACGTCCGGCTATTCGGCGACGACCATCCGCGCGGTGACCGAGCGGGCGGGCGTCTCCCAGGGAGCGCAGAGCCATCACTTCCCCCATCGGGTGGACCTCGTGGCGAGCGCCTTCGAGCACCTGGCCGAGCAGCGCGTGGCCCGCTACGGGGAGCGCGCTCGCGAGCTGTCGGCGAATCGCGGGAGGAGAGGATGCGCGCCCTCCTCGACCTGCTGTGGGAGGATTTCTCGAGCCCCCTGTTCACCGTAGCCGCAAAGCTCTGGGTGGCCGCGGCCGATGATGAGGAGCTGCGCGAGCGCCTGATCCCGGTCGAGCGGCGCATCTACAAGGCGACCGCCGAGGTCGCGCGTGAAGTGGCCGGCGAGCTGGGCGCCGAGGGTGACTTCGACCGTCGCCTCGCCGTCGCCATGAACACCGTCGCGGGCCTGGCTCTCGTCCGCGAGTTCGACCCCTCGGGCCGCGCGAGCCGCGGCAACCCGTGGCCGTATCACCGGGCCGCGCTCGAGCGGATGCTCGACGGCTAGCCGGCACGCACCTCGAACTCGGCTATTCGCCCTCGGCGCGCAATGGGGCACGCTCGACCGAGTCCGCGAGAAGCATCTCCTTGGTGAAGATGAGGTCCTCGCGGTTGTAGTCGGCCATCTCGTACTCGTGCCCCATCGTGATCGCGTCGAACGGGCAGGCGACCTCGCAGTAGCCGCAGAAGATGCAGCGGGCGAGGTTGATCTCATAGACCGCGGCGTAGCGCTCGCCGGCGGAGACCCGGTCCGCCGGGTCGTTCTCGGCCGCGACGACGCGGATGCAGTCGGCCGGGCAGGCGGCGGCGCACAGCGAGCAGCCGACGCACTTCTCCAGATGCGTGTCCTCGAAGCGGTGGAGCTTGTGCCGGCCCCGGAAGCGGGGGTAGACCGGCGTCTTCTCCTCCGGGTACTGGATCGTGACCGGGCCTTCGAGGAGCCGGCCCATCGTCGTCTTCAGGCCGCGCAGCGTCTCGCCGAAGGCGCGGTAGGCGCCGCCCGACGCCGCCGGGTCGGGCCGCGCTGGACGACGACGACGTCGTCGCCCTTCAGGTAGGGAAACTCGCTCGCGCCGTTCTCGCTCATGTCACCGTCACCAATACCGCTGTGACGAGCACGTTCAGCGTCGCCAGTGGCAGCAGCACCTTCCAGCCGAGGCTCATCAGTTGGTCGTAGCGCAGACGCGGCAGGGTCGCCCGGACCCAGAAGAAAACGAAGAAGAGGGTGAGCGTCTTGAGCAGAAACCAGACCGGATCGAGGAACTCGGGGCCTGGGCCCATCCACCCGCCGAAGAAGAAGGTGACCGCGATCCCCGAGATCACGAACATCTCGATGTACTCGGCGAGCATGAACGAGCCGAAGCGCATTCCGCCGTACTCGGTCTGGTAGCCGGCGACGAGCTCGGCGTCGGCCTCGGGCAGGTCGAACGGCGCCCGGTTCGCCTCCGCGAACCCGGCGATCATGAACAGCAGGAACCCGAGGAACTGAGGCACGATGTACCAGAGCTGGTCCTGGGCCTCGACGATCTGCGTCAGGGAGAGGGTGCCGGCCATCATGATCGCGCCGAGCAGGGCGAGACCCATCGAGATCTCGTACGAGATCAGCTGAGCCGCGGAACGCATCGCCCCGAGGAAGCTGTACTTCGACCCTGACGCCCAGCCGCCGAGCAGCAGGCCGTAGAACGCGAACGAGCCGAACGCGAAGAAGTAGAGGATCCCGATCGACACGTCGACCCCGTACAGGCCGACATCCTCGCCGAAGATGTTGACCACGTTGCCCCACGGCAGCAGCGCCAGCACCGTCACGCCGGAGAACACCACGAGCGCGGGCCCGGCAGCGAACAGAAGCGGCAGCGCGTTCTGTGGCGTGTAGCCCTCCTTGCCGATCAGCTTGATGGCGTCGGCGAGCGGCTGCATCAGTCCGAAGGGCCCTACGCGGTTCGGCCCGTAGCGGGCCTGGAAACGGCCCAGGACCTTGCGCTCGACGACCGTCAGCACCGGGACGATCGCGAACACGATCGCGAAGATGATCAGCGACTTGACGACCATCACCCAGATGGCCTCGTAGGCGTTGACGTCGGCGAGCGGCAGGGTCACTCGCCGCCTCCCGCCTTGACGACCTCGATCGACTCCGCCGCCGACAGCTCGTTGGCGTTCGCCTCCACGGTCGCCTCGATCATGAACGCGCTCCCGGGCCGGACGCGCTCGCGCACGGCAACGCGGGCTCGCAGGCTCGTCCCGTTCGACCGGACGTCCACCTCGTCTCCGTCAGTGAGCCCCATGCGCTCGGCGTCGTCCAGCGCGATCTCGATCGTCTGCTTGGGGGCGAGGAAGCGCAGCGCCGGGTTGCGGTCGGTTACCTCGGTGGCCCACAGGTCCCGGTAGGTGCCCAGCGTCAGATGGCCGTTGGTGGAGGCGGCGGCGGTGGAGGGCGAACCGCTGGGGCTCGGCGCGCCGTCCGGGGAGGGGAACGCCTGGGCGGCCTCGCGCTCCTGCCAGCGGATCCCGGTGCCGCCGATCTCGTCGAGCGTGAGGCCCGCGTAGAAGGGGACCTCCGCGGCGAGCGCGGTGAGCGCCTCCGACGCCGAGTCGATCTCGGTCTCGTCGCCGAGGAGCGCGGCGAGCTCGGCGAGCACCTGCCACCCGGGGCGCACGTCGCCGGGGTGCGGCACGGAGGGGCGGACGCGCTGGAGGCGGCCGTCGGGATGGGTGACGGTGCCCTCCTTCTCCGCATGGGTCTCCGCCGGGAAGACGACGTCGGCATGGCTGGTGGACTCGTCCTCGAACATCGAGAACGCGACGACGAACGAGGCCCTGAGCGCCTCCTCCCAGCGGTCGCTGCCGGGGTAGTCACGGGCGGGATCGACGTTGGCCATGACCAGGGCGCCGAGCTCCTTGGCCGCCAGCGCGTCGCGGATGCCGGCCGCATCCATGCCGGCGGGCGCCTCGGTGAAGCCCGGGCCGGCGAACGGGAGCAATCCGGCCTCGCGCAGGCCGCGGGCATTGGCCGCATCGGGGACCTCGATCAGGCCCGCGCCGTCGGCGTCGAGCTTCAGGGCCCCGGCGCAGGCGAGCAGCGCGGCGAGGGCGTCGGCGTCGCGGCCCAGGCGCTCGCCCCAGATCAGGACCGTCTCCTCCGGGCCGCAGCACGCCGGCGACCTCGGAGGCGGGCTGGCGGTAGCCCTCGGTGACGGGCGCGTCGGCGTGACCGAGCTCGGAGGCGAGCGTCCACAGGAAGGCGGCCGCATCGCCCGGCGCCCAGCGGGCCGTCTCATCGGAGCCGCCGTCCAGCGTGGTGGGCCGCTCGGTGGCGACGGCCGCGCGCGTGCGGTTGCGGCGGATGGCCTTGCGCACCCGCAGGTCGAGGATCGGCATCGCGTGCAGGAGGTCGGTGCCGAGGACGAGGATCGAGTCGGCGCCGTCGATGTCGGCGACGGCGGCACCGAGTTCGGGCCGCGAGAGCTGAGCGAGCGCCGTGCCGGCCTCGGCGCCGGCGGCCCGGGAGTCCACGTGGGGCGAGCCGAGGGCGCCGCGGACGATGCGCTGGACGAGGTAGCCCTCCTCGTTGGAGGTGCCACCCCCGGCGATCGCGGCGGTCTTCTTTCCGGCGCTTCGCAGCCCGCTTGCCGCCGCCTCGAGCGCCTGCTCCCAGCCGACGGGCTGAAGCGAGCCGCCGGAGCGAACCATCGGCTGCGTGATGCGCTCGTCCGAGGCCATCATCTGGAAGCCGAAGCGGCCCTTGTCGCACAGCCATCCGTCGTCGACGTCGTGGTTGTCGCGCGCCAGCACGCGGGCCACTTGTTCGTCGCGGACCGTGAACTTCACGTTGCACTGGCTGGGGCAGAGCGTGCAGACCGAGCCCGCGTCCTCGATGTCCCAGGGCCGCGCGCGGAAGCGGTACTCCTCCGAGGTGAGCGCTCCCACGGGGCAGAGCTCGATGATGTTGCCGTGGAACGGGGCGATGTAGGGGCGGTCGTCGAAGGTTCCGACGTAGGTGCTCGACCCGCGCTCCAGAAGCTGCAGCTGTTCGTCCTCTGCGACCTCCTGGCTGAAGCGCACGCAGCGGTAGCAGAGGATGCAGCGCTCGCGGTCGATCCGCACCAGGGGTGAGAGCGGGATCGGCTTCTGGAAGTGGCGCTTGGGATCGGTGACGCGGCTCTTGCCGGGCCCCCAGCCCATCGCGATGTCCTGGAGTGGGCACTCCCCACCCTTGTCGCAGACCGGGCAGTCCAGCGGGTGGTTGACCAACAGGAACTCGACGACCGCGTTCTGGGCCTCCTTCACGCGGTCCGTCCGCGTGTAGACGACCATGCCGTCGCGGATGGGGGTGGAGCACGCGGTCTGGAGCTTGGGGATCCCCTCGACCTCGACGAGGCACATCCGGCAGGCGCCCACCGGCTCGCCCAGCTTGGGCTCGTAACAGAAGACCGGGATCTCGACGTCGCCGTGCTTGGCGGCGTCGACCAGCATCGTGCCCTCGGGGGATGAGACCTCGATGCCGTCGACCACCAGGGTCACGTCGGGGCGCTCGCGAGTGGCGCTCACCTCAGACCTCCACCGGAACGGCGTCCACCGGCGGCGCGACGTCGAGCGGCGTCGGGGCCGTAGCGCGGGCGCTCTCGATGGCCTCCTCGAACTCCCCGCGGAACTTGGTCACCATCGACGCGACGGGCATCGCCATCGCGTCGCCCAGCACGCAGAGGCAGTTGCCGATGATGTTCTCCTGGACCGAGGAGATGATGTCGAGGTCCATCGGGGTCGCCTCGCCGCGGACGACGCGCTCGAGCATCTTCACCGTCCAGTTCGTCCCCTCCCGGCACGGCGTGCATTTGCCGCAGGACTCGTGGTGATAGAAGCGGGCGGTCCGCAGGGCGAGGTGCGGAACGGAAACGGAATCGTCGGCGACGATGATCGCGCCCGAGCCCAGCATCGAGCCCGCCTCCGCCATCGCCTCGAAGCTGTAGGGGAGGTCGAGCTCGGCGGCGGTCAGCACCGGGGCGGAGGAGCCGCCGGGGAACCAGCACTTCACCGCGCGCCCCGGGGGCGTCCCGCCCGCCAGGTCCTCGATGATCTCGCGCGAGGGCATGCCGAGCTCGATCTCGTAGTTGCCCGGGCGCTGGACGCACCCGGAGACCGAGACGACCTTGGTCCCGGGCGACTGCTCGGTGCCGAAGCTCGTGAACCACTCGGCGCCGTTGTTGACGATGTGGGGGAGGTTGGCGAGCGTCTCGACGTTGTTGATCAGCGTCGGCCCGCCATAGAGCCCCTCGATCGCCGGGAACGGCGGCTTCAGCCGCGGGTTCCCGCGCTTGCCCTCCAGCGAGTCGAGCAGCGCCGTCTCCTCGCCGCAGATGTATGCGCCCGCGCCGCGATGGATGACGAGGTCGATGTCCGCTCCCGTGCCGAGGATGTTCTCGCCGGCGAGCCCGGAGTCGTAGGCCTCCGCCACCGCCGTGTCGAGGATGTCGGCGATCTCCCAGTACTCGCCGCGGATGAAGATGAAGGCGTAGCGGGCGCCGGCGGCGAGGCTCGCGATCAGGCACCCCTCGAGGAGCTGATGCGGGTTCTTCTGCATCAGCTCACGGTCCTTGAACGTCCCGGGCTCGGACTCGTCGGCGTTGCAGCACAGGTACTTCTCCATCTCCCCGCGCGGGAGGAAGCCCGCCTTCTTGCCCATCGAGAACCCCGCGCCGCCGCGGCCGCGCAGGCCCGAGGCCTCGAGCGAGTTGAGGAGCTCGTCCGCCTCGAGCCCGCGGAAGGCCCGCTCGTGCGCGGTGTATCCGCCGTGCGCCCGGTAGCCCTCCAGCGTCGGAAGCCTGGGGTCGTCGATGTGGCGGAAGAGGAGGCGGGTCTCAGCCATGCGGGGCTCCCGCCACCCGCGGATCCGGCTCGGGCTCGGCGCCGCCCGCGGCGGGGCGCTTCGCGAGCGCCTTGTCGGGCAGCACGTCCTCGCCGGCCTTCGCTTGCGCGACCGCGGCGGCCGCGTCGGAGAGCTCCAGCGGGCCGTAGTAGATCTCGTCGATCGAGGCCATCGGCGCCATGTCGCAGGCGCCCAGGCACTCGAAGCCCTGCACGTAGTACTCCCCGTCGGGCGAGCTGCCCCCGCCGTGCGCGGCCGCGGCGTGATCGACGCCGGTGGCCTCGCAGAAGGCCTCGAGCAGCTCGTCGGCCCCGTTCATCCAGCACGAGATGTTGTGGCAGACGAGCACACGCTTCGTGCCCTCCGGCTGGGTGTGGAAGAGGTCGTAGAAGCTCGCGACCGACTGCAGGTAGCCCGGCGTCAGGCCCATGACCGCCGCCGCCTGGCGGATGCCGTCGGGAGAGCACCAGCCGTGGTGGCGCTGGACCGCCCACAGGGCCGGGATCGAGGCCGAGCGAAGCTGTGGATAGCGCGACATCGCCGCCTCGATCCGCTCCCGCAGCTCGGGCGGGACGTCAACCTCGTGGAGCTCTGGGACGCGCTCCGCGTCCTCCGGCTTCATCGAGGCGATCAGCGCCTCGCGCTCCTCCGCGGTCAGGTCGTCGGTCGGGCGCAGCCGGGCCTCGCTCATCGGTCGATGCCTCCCAGGATCGGGTCCATCATCGCGAGGTTCTGGATCATGTCGGCGACGTACTCGTCCAGGCACATGTCGCGCAGGCACTGAAGGTTCACGAACGACGGGTCGCGGAAATGCACTCGCGCGGGCTTGGCTGAGCCGTCGGCGACGACGAAGCACCCCAGCTCGCCGCGCGGCCCTTCGATCGCGTGGTAGACCTCGCCGGGCGGGACCCTGAAGCCCTCGGTGACGAGCTTGAAGTGGTGGATCAGCGACTCCATCGAGGTCGACAGCTCGTGGCGCGGCGGCAACACGACCTTGCGGTCGTCGGCGATCCACGGCCCCTCGGGCAGCCCCTCGACGGCTTGGCGAACGATCTTCACCGACTCGCGCATCTCCTGGATGCGGACGCGGTAGCGGTCCCAACCGTCGCCCACCGTGCCGACCGGGATCGAGAAGTCGTGATCGGGATAGGAGAGGGACGGGTCGGCCTTGCGCAGGTCCCAGGGCTCACCGGCGGCGCGCAGCAGCGGCCCCGTGACTCCGAGATCCAGCAGGCGCTCGCGCGAGACGATCCCGATTCCCTTCGTGCGCTGGAGGAAGATCTCGTTGCGCGTCAGCAGCGCCTCGTACTGGTCGATCCTGCTGGGCATGTCGTCGCAGAAGGCCAGGACCTTCTTCGCGAACCCGACCGGGATGTCCTCGAAGACGCCGCCCACCTGGAAGTAGCGGGTGTGCATCCGCTGGCCCGAGGACATCTCGAACATGTCGAGGATCCGGTCGCGTTCGCGGAAGCAATAGAAGAACATCGACATCGCCCCGAGGTCGAGCGCGGACGTGCCCAGCCACACCAGGTGGGAGTGGATGCGGTTCAGCTCGAGGTGGATCACCCGCAGGTACTTCGCGCGCTCCGGGATCTCCATCTCGAGGAGCTGCTCGACCGCCCCGCAGTAGGCCTGCATCTGGAAGTAGTAGGAGATGTAGTCCATCCGTTCGACGAACGGGATGACCTTCCAGTAGTTCTGGTCCTCGCAGGACTTCTCGATGCCGGTATGGACGTAGCCCATGATCGGCTTCAGGTCGCGCACGATCTCGCCCTCGAGGCTGACCAGCAGGCGGAGCACGCCGTGCGTGGCCGGGTGGTGCGGCCCCATGTTGATCGTCAGGAGCTCGGCGTCGGGGCTCCCGGGGTCGAGCCCCGTCTTCTCGATCGGCGAGGTGCCGATGACCGTCGCCTCGGTGTGAGCGATGCGGTCGCCGCCGGAAGCGGGAGACGTCCCGTGCCGCGTCTCGGTGCTCACTCGTACCACCTCGGGACCTCGTTCTCGTTGTGAGTGAAGATCACGGGCTCGCCGCCGATCGGGAAGTCGCGGCGTTGCGGCCACCCCACGTACTCCTCCGGCATCAGGATCCGTCGCAGGTCGGGGTGCCCCCGGAAGACGATCCCGAAGAAGTCGTAGACCTCGCGCTCCTGGAACTCGGCGGTGGGGAACATCTCGACGCACGAGTCCAGCTCCGGCAGCTCGTCGCCGCCCGGGTCGGCGATCGCGGCGCGAACTCGCAGCCGCTCGACCCGAGCCATGTTCAGGAGCTCGTAGTGCACGCCGAAGCGCGGCTCGGCCGGCAGGTAGTCGGCGGCATGGACGCTCGCGAGGAACGTGTACTCCTGGCCCGGGGTCTCCCGCAGCCAGCCGAGGACCGCGAGCACCTGCTCCGGGTCGACGATCAGGCACGCCTGCCCGCGGTCGTAGTAGGTCTCGAGTACCGCGCCCGGATTGGCCTCGTTCAGCTCGCCTGCGATCAGCTCCAGCCCGGGCGCATCAGGCATTGGCGCCGCCGTTTGCGTCGGGGTCGCCGGCGGCCCTGGCGAGCTCTCGCGCCCGCTCGTACTCCTCGATCCCGCCGGTGCTGATCGAGACGTCGCGCGCCCACTCCTCGGTCCCCTGGGCGTTGTAGCGGCTGCGCCAGCCCGGGTCGGGGTTGCCCAGGATCTTGCGCTGGAGCTTGTTGAAGCCGTAGAGCAGGGCCTCGGGCCGAGGGGGGCAGCCGGGGACGTGGATGTCGACCGGCATGAACTTGTCGGCGCCCTGCACCACCGCGTAGTTGGAGAACATCCCGCCTGAGGAGGAGCAGGCGCCCATCGAGATCACCCACTTCGGCTCCAGCATCTGGTCGTAGAGGCGGCGGACGACCGGCGCCATCTTGATCGAGACGCGTCCTGACAGGATCAGGAAGTCCGCCTGGCGCGGGGAGGCGCGCATCGCCTCCGCGCCGAACCGCGCGATGTCGTAGCGGGGCGAGACGATCGACATCATCTCGATCGCGCAGCAGGCCAGGCCGAAGGTCGCCGGGAACATCGCGTTAGCGCGACCCCAGTTGAGGACCTTCTCCAGCCGCGTCGTGACGACGGAGTCCTCGACGAACTTCTGGAGGTCCTCGTCGGAGAGGTCGCCGCGCAGCAGGTCGCGCGCGCGGAGCTGGCGGACGCGAAGCTCCTCGGTCGACCGCGGCTGGTCGAGCGGCGCCAGGGCGCGGATCTTCTCGCGCCTTACTTCCAATCCAGGGCGCCCTTCCGCCACACGTAGATCAACGCGACCAGCAGCAGGGCGACGAAGATGAGGATCTCCGCGAGGACGAAAACCGAGTCGGCAGCGTTGAGGATGACGCCGACCGGATACAGGAACACCACCTCGATGTCGAACAGGATGAACAGCATCGCGACGAGGTAGAAGGAGACGCCGAAGCGAAACGTGCGCGAGACTTCGGTTGGGATGCCGGACTCGTAGGGCTCGGACTTCACCCTGCCCGGCCGCTTCGGGCCGACCAGGCTGTTCAGCATCACCAGCGCCCCGCCGACCACAACCCCGAGCCCGGCGAAGACGATGACTGGGACGTAGCTGCGCAGCACCGCCATAGGGTACGACTTTGTGCGCATGTGCCACATAGTGATTTTCCGCATGAACAAGGGAAAACCCGACCGCCCAACACGGATTTAGCCCGATGGTCACTGTCCACGTCACAGTCGGCATCACGGTCATCCTCGCCAACGTCTTCGCGGGTGGCTGGGGGGCATGGGCCTGGTACCGGCACGAGCCGGCCGTCGGCTTCTGGTACGCGCTGCGCTTCGCGCAGGTCATCGTGGTCGTCCAGGTGATGATCGGGGCGGTCCTGCTCCTGCTCGGGAAGGCCGCCGCCGACCTTCACTACCTCTACGGCGTGCTGCCGATCGTCGTCTCGCTCACCGCGGAGGCGATCCGCTCGGGTGCCGCCGAGCGCGAGCTCGAGGGCCTCGACTTCGACTCGCTCCCAAAGGCCCGCCAGGGCCATATCGCGATGGCGATCGCCCGGCGCGAGACGGGGATCATGGCCGTCTCGGCGCTGATCATCGTCTTCCTCGCCCTCCGCGCCGCGGGCACGACGCCGCTGATCTAGGGCAACGCCGGCTAGATCGCGCGGTAGGCGCCGCGGTGGAAGACGAGCGCCTTGCCGCCCGTCTCCCCAAGAGCCACGACCGAGCCGATCAGGATCACGTGGTCGCCCTCGCCGTGCGCCTCGCGCAGTTCGCACGCGATCCACATGGGCCCACCCTCCACGACCGGGACGCCGGCGTGTTCGGTGGATGGGACGTCGGCCCACTTCTCCGAGTGCGGGGCCTTCGTCGCGAACGCCCGGGCGACCGCCTCCTGATCGCCGCCGAGGACGCTGATGCCGAAGCGGCCGGTAGCTCGGATCGCTGCGAGCGTGCGCGATCCGACGTCGAGCGAGGCGAGCATCAGCGGCGGGTCGAGCGAGAGCGAGGCCACCGCGTTCGCTGTCGCGCCGAGCGGACCATCCGGTGAGGGGGCGGTGACCACGGTGACGCCGGTGGGAAGGGACGCCATCGCGTTGCGGAACTCGTCGGGTGTTGGAACTGTGGGGTCAGGCAAGGGCAGGCGAAAGTATGATGCCGCCCGCGTGCCCGGCCGCCAAGACGATCGATCCCCGACCCCCGCGCCCGCGGATTGCGCCGCATCCCGTCGCTGGCCTGCGACGCCCCCGCGGACACGCGGATCGGCGATCGCTCGTCTCGCCCTCATCGCAGCAGCAGCTTTCGCAGCCCTCGCGCTGGGCGCCTGCGGCAGCGAGGGCGTCCAGGTTCCCGAGGGCGATCCGCTCCACGACGGCGCGCTGCTCTTCTCCGAGCGCTGCGGCGGCTGCCACAGCCTGAGCGCCGCGGGCACGACCGGATCAGCGAACCGCGCGCTCCGCAACCAGGGCCCGAACCTGAACCAGCGCATCGAGTCCCAGGAGGACGTGCTTTACGCGATCCGCAACGGCGGCTTCTCCGGCGCGATCATGCCCCAGAACATCCTCGTCGGTGACGATGCCGAGCTCGTCGCGGACTTCGTCGCCGAGTACGCCGGCGACGAAGTCGATAGACCGCCCTCGCCGGCCTCCGAGGACGCGCAGTCCGAGGACGAGTCCGGTCCCGCCGCGGCGCCCTAGGGCGGCGAGGAGCCGCCTCGCTCGACCTTCGTAGCATCCGCGATGACCCCGGGCCCGCCCGCGAGGCCTTGGCGCGGCGCGGCGCGGCCGAGGACCTCGACCGGCTGCTCGAGCTCGACGCCCGCCGCCGCGAGCTGCTGCCCCGGGTCGAGGAGCTCCGGGCGCGCCAGAACACGGCCTCGGACGCCATCGCCGAGGCGAAGCGCTCCGGGGGCGACGCCGAGGCGCTGATCGCGGAGATGAAGGAGGTCTCCGCCGAGGCCAAGCGCCTGGGGGGCGAGCTGACCGAGGTCGAGGCGGCGCGCGACGAGCTGGCGGCAACGCTTCCGAACCTGCCGCACCCCGACGCCCCCGATGGCGGTGAGGACGACGCTGTGACCCTGCGGGAGGTCGGTGAGCGACCCCAGTTCAGCTTCGACGTGCTCGACCACCTCCAGCTCGCCGAGCCGCACGGGTGGATCGACATGGAGAAGGCCGCCGAGGCCTCAGGGGCGCGGTTCGCGTACCTGATGGGCGATTTGGTGATGGTCCAGCTCGCCCTCGTGCGCCTCGCCGTCGACACGGTGCGCGCCGAGGGCTTCGAGCCGGTCGTTCCTCCGGTGCTGGTGCGGGAGGAACCGCTCTATGGGACCGGGATGTTCCCCGGCGAGCGCGAGATGATTTACGCGACGGACGAGCGCGATGACCTCTTCCTGGTCGGCACCTCCGAGGTCTCGCTGGCCGCCCTCCACGCGGGCGACATCCTGGGCGCCGATGAGCTGCCCCGGCGCTACGCGGGCATCTCCACCTGCTTTCGCCGCGAGGCCGGCGCGGCCGGCAAGGACACGCGCGGGATCTTCCGCGTCCACCAGTTCGACAAGGTCGAGATGTTCTCGTTCGTCGAGCCGTCGGCGTCCGGGGAGGAGCACGAGCGGATCCTCGCGATCGAGGAGGGCATCATGGGCGCTCTCGAGCTGCCCTACCGGGTGGTCGACATCCCGATTGGGGACCTCGGCGCGCCGGCCGCGCGCAAGTTCGACATCGAGGCCTGGATCCCCAGCCAGGAGCGCTACCGCGAGCTCACCTCCTGTTCGAACACCACCGACTACCAGGCGCGCCGCCTGGACGCGCGTTACCGCCCCGAGCCCGACGCCTCGCCCGTCCCGATGCACACGCTGAACGGCACCGCGATCGCCATCAGCCGGGCCCTGATCGCCCTGATGGAGAACGGCCAGCGCGAGGACGGCACTGTTGCGCTGCCGAAGGCGCTCGTCGACGCGGGCGCCCCAGCCGTGATCCCCGCCTAGCGGTCAGGGACTCGCCTCGATTACTCGCACCAGCTCGGCGCCCTTGCCCGAGACCTCGATCCGGTCGGCGAAGTCGAGCGGCCGGTGCAGCGTGACCTCGCCGAACCCGCACTCGCTGAGTGCGGCGACGGTCTCCTCCTCCGTCTCGAAGTGGAGCTCGACGACGCCCCGGACGAACAGGCCGAGCCCGCGGACGAAGGCCTCGGTCGCGAGGCCCGCGTTCTCCTCGCCGAGGTGGATGTCGGAGAGGTAGAAGCCGTCGGAGAACTCGCCCAGCGCCTGCGCCGTCCGCCGCCACAGCCCCAGCAGCCCGTCGCGGTCCAGGTAGGAGATAAGGCCCTCCGTGATCACGACGAGGCCGGCCGAGCGGTCGAGCTCGGCGGTGACCGCGGCGATGCTGTGGTCCCCGGAGTCGGTGAGCGCGTCGATCTCGACGACGCGGTGGTGCTGAGACAGCGAGCCGGCCCGCTCGAGCGCCTCGCGCTTTCGCTCGGCCATGGCCGGCAGGTCCGCCTCGACGTACGTGATCGCGTCACCGTGGCGCTTTGCGAAGCGCCAGCCGCGGGGCGACATGCCGCACGCGATCTCCAGGACCTGGGAGACGCGCCCGGCGGCGATGGCCTCCTCCAGCAGGTGATCGATCAGCCGGTGCCGCGCCAGCAGGAACTGCTCCAGTGTCGGCCCGCCGGCGACGCTCGAGAGGGTGTTCATCGGCCAGGCGGTCGCGAACAGCAGCCGCCCCGTGCCCGTCGAGAGCTCGGGGGTCGACATGCCGTTGCGCGACCACACCGCGCCGGTGTAGTGCGCGGTCGGGCTGATCGAGTCCGAGCCGCGCGGCGGCGGCTCGGTCACGATCGGGGCCTTACTCGCTCTTGTCGAAGTCGAGCGAGCAGGAGTTGAGGCAGTAGCGCAGGCCGGTCGGGCCGGGGCCGTCCTCGAAGACGTGCCCCAGGTGCCCGCCGCAGCGCGAGCAGACGACCTCGGTGCGGCGCATGAACAGGGAGTTGTCGGGCCGGGTCTCCACCGCGTCGTTGTCGGCGGGGTCGAAGAAACTCGGCCATCCGGTCCCGGAATCGAACTTGGTATCCGAGCTGAACAGCTCCTGGCCGCAGCCCTTGCAGCGGTACATGCCGTCGTCCTTGTTGTCCCAGTAGGCGCCGGTGAACGCGCGCTCGGTGCCCTTGTTGCGCAGCACGTCGTACTCCTCTGCGCTCAGCTCCTCGCGCCACTCCGCGTCGGTCTTTTCAAGCTTCTCCACAGTTCCTCCTGATCTAGCTGTCAGAAGGTTAGTCGTGCGGGGCCCCTCGGCATTACGGGCGCTGCCACCATCGTCGGATGGACCAGCTGCCTTCGCCGATCGAGCCGCCTGCCACTCCGGTCGGCGAGCGCGGCGTCCGGATCCTGCGCCCGTTGCGGATCCGCGACTTCGCGCTGCTCTTCGGCGGGACGACGGTCTCGCTCTTCGGCGACGGCATCTACATCGTCGCCCTCGCCTGGCAGGTCTACGACCTCTCGAACGTCCCCACGGCGCTCTCCGCCGTGGGCGTCGCGTGGACGCTGCCGATGGTCGTCTTCCTGCTCATCGGCGGCGTGCTCGGAGACCGTTTCGACCGGCGGAGGCTGATGATCGCCGGTGACGCGATCCGGGCGGTCGCGATTGCGGCGATCGCCGTCCTCGCGCTCGCCGGTGTCATCGAGCTGTGGCACGTGATCGCCTTCACCGTCCTCTACGGCGTGGGCGAGGCTATCTTCGCCCCCAACTTCCAGGCCGTCGTGCCGGACGTCGTCCCCCAGCGGCTCCTGGTCGAGGCGAACTCGCTCCAGCAGCTCGCGGAGCCAGTCGCGTTCCGCTTCGCAGGCCCGGCGATCGGCGGCGTGCTGGTGGCGGCATTTGGAACCGGCGCTGCCTTCGCCGTCGACGCGAGCACCTTCGTGGTCTCGATGGTCTGCGTCGCTTTGATGAGGCCCCTGACCGTGGCGCGCGAGGACTCGGGGGCGTCTGTCCTCGAGGACATCCGCGAGGGGACGAGGTTCGTGCGCTCGCAGCCCTGGCTGTGGGGGACGCTGCTGTCGGCCGCGCTGACGCTGCTGCTGTTCCTGGGGCCATTCGAGGTGCTGCTCCCGTTCATCGTCCGCAACGAGCTGGGCGGCGACGCGGACGTCCTCGGTGTGATCCTGGGCGCCTCTGGCGTGGGGGCGATCGTGTCGGGGGTCCTCATGGGCCAGCGTGGCTTCGGCCGGCGGTTCGTCCTGCGTGCGTACGTGGGCTGGGGCGTGGCGGTGGCCTGTCTCGTCGGCTACGCGCTCGCGACAGCGGCCTGGCAGGCCGTGCTGATCGGGTTCGTCTCGGGGCTCGCCTTCACGGTGGGGAACGTCACCTGGGTGACGATGATCCACCGCTACGTCCCGACCGAGCTGCTGGCGCGGGTCAGCGCGCTCGACTGGCTGGTCTCGATCGGGCTCACCCCGATCTCGTTCGCGATCGCGGGCCCGATCGCCGAGGCGATCGGCGTGGAGGCGACGATGATCGGCGCCGGGGTGCTGGCGACGATCGCGTGCTTCGCCTTCCTCGCGGTGCCCGGCATCCGCGACCCGGAGCGCTGGGAGCACGACGCCGCCCGGGCGCCCGCCGCCTAGGCCCGAACCTAAGATCCGCCGCCGTGACCGAGGATTCCGCGAGCTTCTACGTACCGGAGGGCGACGGCTTCGCCTCGACGGAGCTGACCCGCGGCCCCTGGGACCCCGGCTCCCAGCACGCGGGCCCTCCCGCGGCGCTCATCGGCCGGGAGATCGAGGCGCTGCCCGCGGCGGCTCCGATGCAGGTGGGCCGGATCACGTTCGAGATCCTGCGCCCGGTCCCGATCGCGCCGCTACGCGTTGCCGCCGAGGTGGTCCGCCCCGGGCGGCGGGTCGAGATGGTCGAGGCCACGCTGCACGCCGGCGAGGAGCTGCTGATCCGAGCGCGCGGGTGGCGCCTGCGCGAGGGCGAGGTCGAGCTTCCGGCGGGACTCGCGAGCACCGAGCCGCCGGCGGTCGGCTCGGAGTCCCCCAGAAGCTCCATCCGGCGTGGGCGCCGCTGCCCCCGCGGAGTGCCCGGAGGGCGAGTTCTTCCACACGGGTCAGGCGGTCGGCTACCACACGGCGATGGAGTACCGGTTCGCCGAGGGAGCCTTCATGGACCCCGGTCCGGCCCAGGCCTGGATGCGGATGCGCCATCCGCTCGTGGCCGGGGAGGAGCCGAGTCCGCTCCAGCGCGTGCTGGCGGCCGCCGACTCCGGCAACGGCGTCAGCTCCACCCTCGATTGGACCCGCTACCTCTTCATCAACGTCGATCTCTCGGTTCACCTCACGCGCCTGCCCACGGGTGAGTGGGTCGGGCTCGACGCGATCACGATCCCGGAGCCGACTGGCATTGGGATCACCGACACCGCCCTGTTCGACGAGCGCGGTCCCCTCGGGCGCGCAACCCAGACCCTCCTGGTCTCCGAGCGCGAGGCCGGTGGCGACACTAAGTAGTTCTCCGCAGAACTAATCCGCATTCGTTGCGCTTGTGGAGGGGCCCGCTTGCGCTTAGCCTCGCGGGCGTGAGTGAAAACTCCGATCGGATCGGCACGCACGCTAGCCTCGCGGCAGTGCCTGACGAGGGAGACGAGGCGCCGAAGGGCGATGCGATCAGCATCGTTCTTGCGGAGGACCATGCCGTCGTGCGGAGTGCGCTGCGGATGCTCCTCGACGCCGAGAAGGACCTGCGAGTCGTCGCCGAGGCAGGCGACGTCGATGCGACCACCAGGTACGTGCGTGGGCACCAGCCGGACGTGCTCATCCTCGACCTGAACATGCCCGGCGGGCCGAGCCTGAGGGCGGTACCCGAGATGCTCGAGGCCTCGCCCGGAGACGAGCATCGTCGTGCTGACGATGCAGAGCGATCCGGTTTTCGCGCGTGAGGCGATGCAGTCGGGGGTCCGCGGGTACATCCTCAAGGACGCCGCCGACTCCGAGCTGGTCAAGGCCGTCCGCCTAGCCGCGGACGGGAGCACCTACCTCCAGCCTGAGCTCGGGGCCCGCCTGGCGGCCGAGCCGACCGGTCCGCCCGACGACCTCTCCGAGCGCGAGGTGGAGATCCTGCGCCTGATCGCGCTCGGGCACACCAACGGCGAGATCGCCGACGAGCTCTACCTGAGCGTGCGTACCGTCGAATCGCACCGCGCGCACATCCAGCAGAAGCTGCGGATGAACAAGCGCAGCGAGCTGGTGCGCTACGCGCTTGAGCGCAACCTGCTCGACCCCTCCTGAGGCCGGCGGGCCGGCACCCAGGCGCGGATCTCGGAGCCCTCACCGGGCCGGGAGCGCACCTCGAGCTCCCCGTCCGCGAGTTCCACCCGCTCGCTGCATCCCGAGCAGGCCGAACCCCTCGGTCGGGCGCATCGTGTCGAAGCCGCGGCCGTTGTCGCGCACGACGACCTCGATCCGGCCGCCCTCCTCCTGGATGACCAGGCGTACGCGCTCTGCCGCGGCGTGCTTGACGACGTTGGTGAGCGCCTCCTGGACGACCCGGTAGAGCGTGCTCTCGAGCTCGGGCTCGAGCCGCTCGGGCTCGCCCGGGCTCGCCTCGATCGTTACGTCGGCGTCGATCTCGAGCTCGCCTGCGGCCGCCTGCTGCTCGATCAGGCCCTCGATCGCGGCCGCCAGCCCCAGCTCGTCGAGGGCGGCCGGGCGCAGCTCGGAGATCAGGCCGCGCAGCGCGGTGATCCCCTCTCCGAGCCGCTCGACGGTGCCTTCGACGGACCGCCGCAGCTCCTCCGGTGAGCCGGTCCGCGCGGCCGAGGAGAGCACCACCCGCATCGCGCCAAGGGCCTGGAGCGTGTCGTCGTGGAGCTCGCGGGCCCAGCGGCGGCGCTCGCGCTCCGAGGCGTCGATCGAGTGGCGAAGGCGCTCGGAGGCGACGAACTTCGCCGTCGAGACCGCGGTCGCGGCGCTCGCTGCGAACGCGTCCAGGAGCCGCTCGTCCTCCTCGTCGAACTCGGGTCCCAGCTCGAGGCGGTCGAACGCCGCGATCACGCCCAGGGCCGAGCCGCGGAAGTTGAGGGGGACCAGGAGCGCGGCGCGCGCCTCGACGCCCAGCTCGCGCGGCGAGATGCCCAGGCGGGAGTGCACGTCGGCCACACGCTCGGGGCGGAGCCCGCGCAGCACGCCGCCCCACGTCGTCCATCCGATCGCGCAGGCGCTCGCCCTTCACCTCGCGGATGAACTCGCCCGCTGTTGCGGCCACCTCGAGCTCGTCGCCGTCCTCCAACAGGATCACGACGGATCGCGCCTCGACCAGAGCTCGCGCGCGCTTGACGATCGTCTCGAGCACGCGCTCCAGGTTCGTCTCGCCGCCCACGGCCCGGGCGATCTCCGTGGTCGCCTCCAGCCTGCCGACCGCGCGCTCGAGCTGCCGGCGCCGGTCCTCCGAGCTGGAGAAGAGGCGCGCGTTGTCGATCGCAATCGAGGCCCACTCCGCCAGGACCTGCACGGCTTCCTCGTCCGCGTCGGTGAACGGTCCCTCCTCCTTCTCGGTGAGGTAGAGATTGCCCCAGGCCTCGCCACGGATCAGGATGGGGACGCCGAGGAACGTGCGCATGGGCGGGTGCCCGGGCGGGAAGCCGAAGGAGCGGGGGTGTGAGCCGACATCGTCCAGCCGCAGCGGCTGTTCCTCGCCCACCAGCAACCCCAGGACGCCGCGCCCGCGCGGGAGCTCGCCGATCGCCTCGCGGGTCTTCTCGTCGATGCCGAGGGCGTGAAATTCCTCGAGTCCCTCGCGGTCCGAGTCGAGGATCCCGAGCGCGGCGTACCGGGCGCCCGTCAGCTCGCGGGCGACCTCGAGCAGCTCCTCCAGGACTCCCTCGAGTTCGAGCTGGGAGACGAGGGTGCGGCCGACGGTCATGAGCCGTCGCAGGACGTGCTCATCGAGGTTGCGGCCGATCTCAACCGGGCGCTGGCTCTCCATTGGTACGGAATGTAACCGGGATCACTATGTACGGCGCCTGTGTGGACAACCGCCTGAGAGCGATCTACCTCGGCGCCGTTCCGTCGGCCTAGGCCTTCGCCTTCGCCCGGCGGCGGCGCTTTCGCTTCGCCTCGGGCAGGAGGAGCCGGAGTTCCTCAGTGACGATCTCGTCGGCCTCGAGCGGGACCATGTGCCCCGCGCCCTCGGCCACGATCACCTCGGGCGCGGCCGGCAGCAGCTCGGCGAGCTTGTGGGAGTGCACCGGCGGCGTCATCCGGTCGGCCGAGCCGGCGATGACTGCGGCCGGGCACATCGAGATGGGCGAGGCCGTCGTAGACGTCCATGCTTCGAGAGCGTGCCGCCGCTCAGCCCACGAACGCGGCGCGGGCAGTTTCGCGGCCATGGCCGCCGACCAGCGCGACGTCTTCGTCGCGAGCCTCAGGGCCGAAGGCGACGTACCGGGCCGCCGTGCGGACGACCGGCTTCGGGCGCTCCGTCGAAGGGGATCTCGGTCGAGAGCAGGGCGGCGCTCGCGTGCTCCCTGAAGCCGTCCGTCCCGGCCGGCCGCGCACCACGAGCGCCTCCGATGGTCGAGGTCGCCCAGCCCGGTGCCGATCATCGCGACGGCGGCGCAGCGCTTGGCGACGCGCTCCGGATAGCGCGTGGGCCCAGGCAGCGACGGTCATCGCCCCCATCGAGTGCCCCGCGATCACGGCCCGCTCACCGTCGGCCAGGTGCGCTTCGAGGACGGCGTCGAGGTCGTCGGCGAACGCCTCGATCGAGTAGTCGAGGGTGGGGGCGAAGCCGCTCCCGCCGTGGCCGCGCATGTCGAAGGCGATGATCCTGGCCTCGCTGCCCAGCGCCTCGATCTGGCGATGCCACAGCTCGATCGAGCACATCCAGGCGTGAACGAGGACCAGCGCCGGCGCGTCCTTCGGTCCGATACTCCGTCACGTGGATCTCCGTGCCGTCCAGGCTCGTGACGGTGCTGTCGCGCCCGCCCTCGAGCGTGACTCCGAGAGGGACCTTCTGGCCGCGTCGCGCCTGAGAGGCGAGCCACGCAGCGCCGCCCAGCGCCGCGGCGCCCACCGCGGCGGCGGCGAGTGCTCGTCCCCTCCGGTCGCTCATGCCGTGGAGCTTGTCGGATCTTTCGGGTCGGCGTCCGTTGGCCCACGCAGCCGGTCGCGAGCCGTGAGGAAGAGCAGGCCTCCCACGACCAGCACCATCGGCACCACGAACGGAAGCAGCGACCAGAAGCCCGTGGTGTGCGAGCGGCAGCAGGACGGCGCTCATGGAGAGGCCTCGATCGGGCCGCCGATGGCCGGGGCCGTCGCGCTCGTCTTGCGCTCGCTCCGTGCTGCGTCCGGGCGCTCCGCGGTGACCGCGAGGCGGTGCAGGCCCCATGCGATCAGCACCAGGAACGAGAGCGTGATCAGCAGCACGATCCCGTAGCCCGCGGCCCACAGGCCGGGGGCGGCGGTGAGCTGCTCGCGCTGGAGGATCTTGTAGTCGGCGATGAACTCGCGCGTCGCGCCCGTCGCCGGGACCTCGTCGACGGGAATCGCCTCGTCCTCCGGTAGGTAGACCGGGAGGCCGGTGAGCGAGTCGCCCTTTTGCAGTCGCACGAGGGTCTTCCAGTCGGAGTCGAGGGGAACCGAGCCGGATGTGCGGTAGGTCCCGGGCTCGCCGGTGGGCTGCATGTCGTCGAGGACCAGGCCGCCGCCCTGCCAGGAGATGGCCTGAAACCACTCGGCGTCCTGGGCGGCGTCAGGTGGATCGAGCGCGACCGTGACGACGCCCTCGCCAGGAGGCGCGCCGGCCTCGGCGATCGCGATGGTGCCACGGACCCCCTCATCGGCAGGCTTGTGGAGCCCGTAGAGGACCATCGCGCCGACCGCGACGGCGGCGCCGATGGCGGCGTAGCGCAGAGACCTGGTGCGCGGCAGGTGATCGGAGGCCAGCCGGGCGCCCATCCAGGCGCCGAGCAGCGAGCCGGCGATCGCCATCGCGAATCCGAGGATCGCGCCCTCGGGCAGTAGCTCGGAGGGCCACGGGATCGGCGCGGTCTGGGCGAACGCCCATTCCGAGGCGAGCCCGAGGGTGCCGATGCCGGCGCCGGCGATCAGCGCGAAGCGCAGCGGCCGGTCGGAGCTGACCCACAGGGCGATGAGCTCGACGACGATCGCGGAGCCCAGATACAGGGGGAAGTGGGGAGTCGTCTCGCCGAGCACGGGCCCGACGATGAGCGCGATCGAACCGCGCACGAGCAAGGAAGAACAGGGCGGCGCCGATCGCGGCGCCACGGCCGAGCCAGACGCGGGCCGCGACGAGCGAGACGCCCGCGGCGAGCATGACCAGCATCGGCGCGAAGACGAAGCGGAACTGCGGCACGCCGAAGTCGAACTCGGCCTGGAAGGTTGAGAGGCCGAGCAGGAACGCGCCCGTGAGGGCGACGTTGCGGACCCAGCGGACCCAGCCGATGCCGTCGCGGTCGCGGCCTGCGCTCTCGTTGGCGCGGCTGCCCTCTACGAGCAGGACGGCGAGCCCGATGAGCGTCATCGCGGCGCCGCCGATCAGCATCAGGTGGGTGGGCCCCCAGAGGGTCACGTCCTGGCCGAAGAGGCGATGCCAGACGTCGTCGAGCGGGAAGCCGATCAGCGAGAAGGCGCCGCAGGCGGCGATCAGGATGCCGCCGATGGGCGCGTACCAGTCCCCCGAGATGCGGATGGCGGTGGGGCCGGGGCGCTCCTTCGGCATCACGATGGCGAGGAAGCCCGCCGCGAAGACGCCGAAGAGGCCACCGAGGATGAAGTAGTGCGCGGGGTTCGCGAGCGGGCCCTCGTCGCGGCCCTCGTCGATGTGGATCGAGATGTCCCAGAGCATCCCGAACAGCGCAACGAGCAGCGCCCCGGTGATGACGGCGGCGGGGAGGGCGGCCCAGCCGGGGATCCCGGACTGGCGCTCGGTGAATGCCCCGAGGCGCTCGAGCAGGTCGGTGCGCCCGGTCCGGTGCCCGTAGCCGAGGGCGAAGAGGCCGCCGGTGACGATCATCGCCGCGGCGGTCGCGATCACGACCTGGCCGATCGCAGCGCCGCCGGCCGGTGGGCTGGCCTGGGCGAGAAGGGGGATGAGGTCGGTCATTGGGGCTCCTGTGTTGAAGGTGTCCATGCCCGCGATGAGCAGGGTTATTCGTCTCTACACGTCCCTATACCCGACGTTACATCAAATAACGTCACATTGAACAGTGATATCGTTCACGCATGGCTGCGCAGGCACAGACGACGACCACAGATCTCACGATCGACGAGCTCGCGCGCCAATCCGGGATGTCGGTGCGCAACATCCGCGAGCACCAGGCGCGCGGACTCCTCCAGCCGCCCGACGTGCGGGCACGGATCGGCTACTACGGCCCCGACCACCTCGCCCGGCTGAAGCTCATCACCGACCTCCAGGCCGAGGGCTTCAACCTCAAGGGCATCAAGCGCCTGCTCGAGGACGCGGGCGGGGTCACCGACCGGCTCGCCGCGGTGCACCAGGCCGTGATCGAGCCCTTCGAGACCGAGCAGCCTCAGGTCTTCACGGTCGCGGAGCTCGAGGAGCGCTTCGGATCCGACAACGCCGAGGCCACCGAGCGCGCGATCAAGCTCGGCGCCCTCATCCCCCTCGGCGACGGCCGCTTCGAGGCGCCCAGCCCGTCGCTGATCGACGCCGCCGAGGAGGTCGTCAAGCGCGGGGTCCCGCTGAAGACCGCGCTCGCGGTGCTCGGGCAGATGGAGCACTCCTCGAAGGAGGTGGCGCGCAGCTTCGTCCGCCTGTTCCTCGAGGAGGTCTGGAAGCCGTTCGCGGAGGCCGGCTACCCGGAGGAGCGCTGGCCTGAGGTCCTCGAGTCGATCGAGCAGCTGCGCCCGATAGCCTCGCGTGCTCTCTTGGCCACCTTTCAGCAGACGATGACCCGCGAGGTCCAGGACGCCTTCGGCAAGGAGCTCGGGCGCTACGGGAGACGCAGGTGAGCGACGACGCCCACCGAGCCCGAGGCGACCGAGCCCGAGGCGACGGAGGACGACGAGGCCAAGGCGCCGGACCCCCAACGGGGGCATCCTCGCCGACCTCGGCGGGGGCCTCTCCGGCGCGCTGCGGCCGCTGTCCGGCCTCGGGGCGATGACCGACGACATCCGCGAGATGGTCACCTACGTCCGCAAGATGGCCAGCAACACCGACACGCTGCCGGACGTGACCGAGACCCTTCACGAGATCCGCAGGCGGACCGAGCACATGGACGAGGAGGTCACCGAGATGCACGCGGCCGTCGAGGAGCTCCGGGATCTGCTCGAGCCGGTCGCGGCCCAGCTCGAGAGCGTCACCCGCCTGACCAACCGCCTGCCGGGCGGGCGCAAGTACCGCCGCGCTCAGGCTGAGGCCGACGCGTCCGCCTCGGCGGAGGACGCCGCGCTCGAGGCCGAGGCCGCGCGGGTGGAGCAGGCCGAGACCGAGTCCACCTAGTCGGTAGGGTCGCTCCGCAACACGAAACTTCAAGGAGGATCACGGCATGGGATTCATGGACAAGATGAAGCAGGCGGCAGAGGGAGTGCAGGCCCAGACCAGCAAGGTCGGCGTCGGCGCTTCGGCCAGCCAGATGGACCTCGCCAACAAGGCGAAGAAGCTGATGGACAGCGGGGTCGAGACCCCCGCGCACATCGACTCGATGGAGCCGACCGGAAACACCGACAAGCCCGGCGGCGCCGAGAACGTGATCCAGGCGACCGTCAGCCCCGCCGGCGGCGCGGCCTACGCGGTCACGTTCAACCAGTACATCTACCCCGCGGCCCCGTTCAGCGCCGGCGAGGACGTGATCGTCCGGGTCGATCCCGACGATCAGAACTCGGTGATGCTCTGGGGCAAGCCCTAGGGCGAATCAGGCGCGGCATTGGCATGTCGCATGAGTGAAGCCCACCACAACGTCGACGTCGACAACGATCAGGTCCGCATCACGACCTGGACCTTCCGAGGGCCTGGCGGCGCCACCGGCGAGCATCGCCACGAGTTCGACTACGTGGTGGTGCCGGTCACCGGCGGGCCGTTCGACGTGGTCGGCCTCGACGGGTCGACCACCCGCATGGACCAGGTCGCCGGCACGCCGTACCTGGGAACCGCGGGCACCGAGCACGACGTCGTCCACGCCGGAGAGGGCGAGACGGTGTTCGTGGAGATCGAGCTGAAGCGGTAGGAGCCCGCCATGCCCGGGGAGGACGTCGACGTCGTGCTCGCCCAGTTCGCGGCAACGAACGACCGTGACTTCCCGCGTGCGATGGACCTGTACGCGGACGACGTCGAGCTCTTCGTCCACCCCGGGGCGTTCCTCACGGACGGCATGTTCAGCGGCAAGGAGGCGGTCGGACGGTGGTTCGCCGACTGGTTCGCCACCTTCGCGCCCGGCTACCACTTCGACATCGACGAGGCCAGGGATGTGGGTGGCGTCGTCCTGATCGTCGCGAGCCACCGCGGCCACGGCCGGACCAGCGGGGTCGAGGTGCACGGGCAGACCGCGTACCTCTACCGCGTCCGCGACGGGAAGATCACGGGCGTCGGGCTCTACCCGAGCCGGGACGAGGCGCTGGCGGCGGCGGACGCCTAGAAACGAAACGAGCCCGCCGAAGCGGGCTCGTCGTCAGGTGCTGGGGACCGCCTCAGCCGCAGCCGGTGTTGTTGCCGCAGCGAGAGCACGTGTAGCAAGAGCCCGTGCGCTGCATCATGCCGCCGCATTGGTCGCATGCCGGGCCGAGCTCGCCGGCCGACATCCGCGCCGGGCGGACCGGCGGGCTGTCGGTGAGCGCCTCGGCCGCGGGGACCGTCTTCGTCTGGACCGACACCTCGGCGCCGTTGGAGTGGCCGTTGCCGCCGTTCGCCGGGGCGGAGGTGTCGGCGCTGAACAGCGCCTGCTGCTCTTCCTTGCGCGCGCGAACCTCCGGCGTCAGGATGCCGAGGTCCTCGAGGTCGTCGAGGTCGTCGATGAACCGACTCGCGAGCCAGCGCATGATGTAGTCGGGCATGGACTTGGCGAACGGAATCTCCGGGTTGCCGGTGATTCCCTCCGGCTCGAAGCGGACGTAGGAGAACTTCCTCACGAGCGTCTCGAGGGGCACGCCGTACTGGAGCCCGATCGAGACCGCGGTCGCGAAGGCATTCATCATGCCCTTGATCGTCGAGCCCTCCTTGCCGATGTCGGTCAGGAAGATCTCGCCGACCGAGCCGTCCTCGTACTTGCCGGCAGTGATGTAGCCCTCGTGGCCGCCGATCGAGAACTTATGGGTGATCGACTCGCGCTCCTGCGGCATCCGGCGCCGCACCGGCGTCGGGTCGGCCGCCTCGGCGGCCGCGGCGAGGGCCTCATCGGCCTTGTCGCCGGCGTCGGTGCGAAGCGCCTGCGCGGTCTTCGAGCCGTCGCGGTAGATCGCGAGCGCCTTCAGGCCGAGCTTCCAGCCCTGCGTGTAGGTGTCCGAGATGTCGTCGACCGTCGCCGTCTGCGGCAGGTTCACCGTCTTCGAGATCGCTCCCGAGAGGAACGGCTGCGCCGCGGACATCATCTTGATGTGGCCCATGTGCGAGATGGCCCGCTCGCCGACCGCCACGTCGAACACCTGGAGGTGTTCGTCCTTGAGGCCCGGGGCCCCGACGATCGTCGAGTTCTCGTTGATGTGGGCCTCGATCTGGTCGATCTCCGCCTCCGTGTAGCCGAGCGTTCGCAGCGCCATCGGGACCGTCTGGTTGACGATCGTCATCTGGCCGCCGCCGACGAGCTCCTTGAACTTGACGAGCGAGAAGTCGGGCTCGATCCCCGTCGTATCGCAGTCCATGAGGAAGCAGATCGTCCCGGTCGGGGCGAGCACCGTTGCCTGCGCGTTGCGATAGCCGTGCTCGTCGCCGAGCGCGACCGCCTCGTCCCAGGAGCGGCGTGATGCCTCGAGCAGCTCGCCGTCGTTGATCGTCTCGCCGTCGATCTCATACGACGCGTCGCGGTGCATCCGCATGACGTTGTTGTGCGCCTCGCGGTTGAGCTCGTACTCGTCGTAGGGGCCGACCGCGGCGGCGATCTCCGCCGACTTGCGGTAGCCGCGGCCCGTCATCAGCGCCGTGATCGCGGCGGCGACCGAGCGGCCCTCGTCGGAGTCGTACGGCAGGCCGTTCGACATCAGGTAGGCGCCGAGGTTCGCGTAGCCCAGGCCGAGCTGACGGAACGCGCGGGCGTTGTCGCCGATCTTCTCGGTGGGGTACGAGCTGGGGGAGACGACGATCTCCTGTGCGAGGAACACCGTGTCGACCGAGTGCTCGAAGTCGGCCACGTCGAACGAGCCGTCCTCGCGGCGGAACCGCATCAGGTTGAGCGAGGCCAGGTTGCAGGCCGAGTCGTCGACGTGCATGTACTCGGAGCAGGGGTTCGAGGCGTTCAGTGCGACCTTGACTCCGGGCAGGTGTGCCAGCGAGTTGATGACCGAGTCGTACTGGACGCCCGGATCGGCGCAGCCGCCAGAGCGGCGTCGGCGATCTTGTCCATCAGCCCGCGGGCGGCTCACCGTCTCGATCGTGCTCCCCGTCCGTGCCGGCCGTGGAGGACCCAGATCGGCGTCCTCCTCGACGGCCTCCATGAACTCGTCGGTGACGCGGACCGAGTTGTTGGCGTTCTGGTACTGGATCGAGGAGAAGGCGTCGGAATCGAGCCGCATGTCGAAGCCGGCGTCGCGCAGGGCGGCAGCCTTCTCCTCCTCGTCGGCCTTGCACGAGATGAAGGCCTCGACGTCGGGGTGGTCGACGTCGAGCACGACATCTTCGCCGCGCGCCGGGTCTTGCCGCCCGACTTGATCGTCCCCGCCCAGGCATCGGCGCCGCGCATGAAGCTTGACCGGGCCGGAGGCGAGCCCGCCCTTGGAGAGGTGCTCCTTCGAGGAGCGGATGTTGGAGAGGTTGATGCCCGGAGCCGGAGCCGCCGCGGAAGATCATTCCCTCCTTGGTGCTCCAGTCGAGG
>CAVSOA010000008.1:0-219444 GCA_963729505.1 uncultured Solirubrobacterales bacterium | reverse complement strand
TCCACTCCGCACCCGTCTCGCGGCGGAAGGCCTCGAGGGCGCCGTCGAGCGTTCGGAAGAAGTGATCCGGGTCGAGCGTGCCGATGAGCTCGTAGCGCTCGAGCTTTGCCCGTACGGGGTCCTTGAGCTCGGCGAAGACGAGGGAGGTGCCGCGGGCGTTGACCTCCTTATCGAGCTCCAGGAGCATGTCGGCCGCCGTCGTGTCGACGTCTGTGATCGGCTCCGCTGCGATCACGATCCAGCGCGGCTTCGGCTCGCCGGCCGCGAGGCGGCGGATCTGATCGCGGAATGTCCGCGCGTTCGCGAAGAACAGCGGCGCGTCGAAGCGGAAGATCACGAGCCCGGGGAGCTCCTGGGCATCGGGGTACAGACTGCGGTCGTGCTGGCCCTCGAGTCCAGGAACCCGCCCGAGGGTGGTCTGGTAGGGCCACCACGCGCGGCGGAACACGTTGAGGATCGACAGCGCCACGGCGACGGCGATGCCGGCGAGCACGCCAAGCAGTGCCACGCCGAGGAAGGCGGCCATCGAGAGCAGGAACTCGACGCGTCGCTGGCGCCACAGCCGCCTGACCCCCGCGATGTCGGCCAGCGACAAAGATGCCGCGATCACGACGGCCGCAAGAGTGGCCTGCGGGAGGTTTCGCAGCAGCCCCGGCACAAGCACAAGCATCAGGACGATCACCGCTGCTCCGACCAACCCGGTGAGCTGTGTCTTCGCGCCTGCCTGCTCGGCCACCGCCGTGCGCGACCCGCTCGTGCTGACCGGGAAGCCCTGAAACAAGCCCGCGCCGACGTTGGCCGCGCCGATGCCGATCATCTCCTTGTTGCCGTCGATTTCCTGGCCCGTTCGGGCCGCGAAAGCCGAAGCGGTGGAGATCGTGTCGGTCAGGGATACCAGCGCAATGCCGAGGGCTCCCGCAAGCAGGAGCGGGAGGTCGGACACCGGGTCCGGCCAGGTGAAGGAGGGCAGCCCCTCGGGCAGCGTCCCCACGAGCGAGACCCCGTGGTCGGAGAGATCGAGCGCCGAGGTCGCAACGATGGCGGCGACGACCGCGACCAGCACGCCGGGGATGCGGGACCGCCCGCGCTGGAAAACCAAGATCAGCGCGAGGCTGACTACCCCCGCGGCAGCGGCGGCGGCCACGGTATCTCCCGACGCAAGCCCGCTGACGAACTGCCCCGCCTCGTCGATGAGTCCATCCGCGTCTGTCGAGAAGCCGAAGAGCTTCGGCAGCTGACCGACCAGGATCGTCAGCGCGAGCCCATTCATGTAGCCGATCTGGGTGGGCTTGGACAGCAGGTCCGCAATGAACCCGAGCTTCGCCACGCCCGCGCCGATCTCGATGGCGGCCACGAGGAGGGCGAGCATCGACGCCAGCGCGATCGCACGGTCGGGATCCCCGCCGGATCCGATGATCGGCAGGAGCGTCGCCGCGATCATCGGCCCGAGTGAGGAGTCCGGTCCCAGAACGAGAACGCGAGAGGGGCCGAACGCCGCATAGCCGATCAGGCAGATGACCGTCGTGTACAGGCCTGTGATCGCAGGCAGGCCAGCCAGCTCCGCGTACGCCATCCCCTGAGGTACCAAGAGCGTGCTCAGGACGAGACCGGCGACGAGATCGTGGCGCAGCCACGATCTGCGATAGGAGGCGAGCGAGCGAGCGCCCGGCATCCATCTCGGCGGCTTCATGAGCGCTCGACCGAGGTCATCAACCCCACGAGGCGGCCGCACCCTCTGTCTCGCCTGATGGAGCCGGATCGGGTAACCGCATCATCCGGAACGAGAAGAAGAGGCCAACGATGCTCGCGAACAGGGGGACCAGCAACGCGACCTGAAGCGCCTCCGGCCTCGCTTCCTCGTTGATGCGCAGCACCTCCGCTTGGACGTCCGGCGGCTGCCCGGCGAGCTGCTCCTCCAGCCCCGCGTCGCTCATCACCTCGGCATCGTCCTCCAGGACCTGTGCGACCTGTTCCTTCTCGTCCGCCGGCAGGACGTCGCTCGCATCGGACTTGTTGGTGAATGCGATCGAGAGTGCCGCGAGCAGGACCGCGCCGGCGAACGCGAGGCCCACGGACAGGCCGAAGGAGGAGATCGCCGAATTGACCCCTGCGGCCTCACCGACCCGCTCCTCCGAGATCGGGGCCAGCGTGTAGTTGTTGAGCTGGGACACCAGGAGACCCAGCCCGGCACCACAGAGCATGAGAGGGATCACCAGGTACAGGCTGGTGTCCACCCGCGGGACGATCGGGATCATCGCGAGGACGCCCAGGCCGAGCAGCGCGAAGCCCGCCCGGATGAGGCTGCTCGGGCGCCGCCTTCCGGCTCTCCTGCCTGCGAGCAGGGCGATGAAGAACATCGTCAGTGAGAGCGGCGCCAGGGAGATCCCGGCCTGCAGAGCGTTGTATCCGAGGTCGAGCTGCAGGTAGATGGGCAGCGCGATCAGCAGGCCGCCGAGCGCGATGTTCTGCAGGACGCTCTGGCGGATTCCGAAGCTGAAGAGCTTGGACTTGAAGAGATCGGGGTCGAAGAGCGTCGCCTTGCCCTCGCGCTTGCGGCGACGGAGCCACCAGACGAGCGCAACCGAGCACGCCGCCCCCGCAACGAGGAGAGCACCCACCGACTCGCCCCCCTCCTGCCAGACCAGAACCCCGAGCACCAGTAGGGACATCCCGAGGACGGACAGCGCAGACCCTACGACGTCAACGCTTCGGTCGCCGGTATAGGGCACCTCGCGGATCAGCCCGCTGCCCAGCAGCACGCCGGCGATGATGACCGCCTCGAGCATGAATCCGACGCGCCACGAAAGCAGCGTGGTCAAGGCGCCCCCGATGAGGGGGCCGATCGCCGCGGCGATGGCGCCCGCGGCCCCGATCATCGCGTACACCTTCGCCTGCATCTTCCCCTCGAAGTTGCCGTGGATGAGCGACTGCATCGCCGGGAGATAGAGCGAGGCTCCGAGGCCACCGATCACCGCCCAGAAGACGATGATGGCGGCCAGGCCCTGCGCGAACACCATCGCGACGGCGCCCGAGGCGTAGAGGACTAGGCCTGTGACGTAGGCCCGCTTGCGACCGAAGAGGTCGCCGAGCTTGCTGCCGATCAGGATGAACGCGGCCGAGACCAGGGCCTCCAGGGCGACCGCCGACTGCACCCCGCTGACGGTCGTGTCGAGATCCTTGACCACCGCGGAGATCGAGACGTTCATCAGCGACGTATCGATGACGAAGACGAACATCGCCATCGCCAGGAGGATCCCCAGCCGCGGGGTGCCGGTCTCAGACGACATCGCCCGCGAGTATTCCGCATGCCTCGGGCGCATCAGGCGGTCCGGTCTCGGCATCCGCAGGCATCCGATGGCGTCAATCGACGCCTATCCGTACCTGAAGCGCCACCGCTTCACACGCGAGAGGTCGCTGGTTCGAGACCAGCCGCGCCCATGTTCACCCCGGATCTGGTCGAGGATCCGGAGCGCTAGGGGCGCGGCGCGCCGGCGCCCGTCCCGGCGGTTGCGTGGGCGCGGGAAGGTCCGTGGCCGGCGGGATCGGGCGACCGACGCCTTCGCCGGCGGAGACGGTCACGGCTTCCCCGTGGTGCGTGATCTCCAGTGGGTCGCCCTCGAGCAGGGAGTATCGAGCCTCGCGATGGCCGATCTCGACCTCGAGTCGCCGGGCGTTGAAGCAGACGCGGAAGCAAAGACGACGCAACGCCTGGGGGAGCCTCGGCATGAAGCTCAGCGAGCCGCCGTGGTCCCGCATGCCGCCGAAGCCGCAAACCGCCGCGATCCAGGCGCCGGCCAAAGACGCGAGGTGGACGCCGTCGCGAGTGTTGTGATTGACGTCTTGGAGGTCGAGGAGAGCGGCCTCCGCGAAGTAGTCGTATGCCAGCTCCAGGTGCCCGACCTCGGCCGCGACGACCGCTTGGATGCAAGCCGAGAGCGAGGAGTCGCGAACGGTGATCGCCTCGTAATACGCGAAGTCGCGGGCCTTCTCCTCGGCGGTGAACGCGTCGCCCCTCACAAACAGCGCCATCACCAGGTCGGCCTGCTTCACCACCTGCTTCCGGTAGAGGTCGTAGTACGGGAAGTGCAGCAAGAGGGGGTACTGGTCCTCGGCGGTCCCGGCGAAGTCCCAGACCGCATGCTCGGTGAACTCCTCGGCCTGCGGGTGCACCTCGAGCTCGGTGTCGTACGGGACCAGCATCGCGTCGGCGGCGTCGCGCCAGGTCGCCGCCTCCTCGGGGTCGATGCCAAGCTCGCGGGCGCGGGCGGGATGGCGCTCGAGCGACTCGGCCGCCGCCCACAGGTTTCGCTGGGCCAGCAGGTTCGTGTAGACGTTGTTGTCTGCGATAGCGCTGTACTCGTCGGGCCCCGTGACGCCGTCGATGCGGAACCGTCCGTGGGCGTCGTGGTGGCCGAGCGAGCGCCAGAGGCGTGCCGTCTCGACCAGGAGCTCGAGCCCGAACTCGTGCTCGAACTCGTCGTCGCCGGTCGCCTGGTGGTAGCGGACAACGGCGTCGGCGATTCCGGCGTTGACGTGGAACCCGGCGGTGCCCGCCGGCCAGTAGCCGGAGCACTCCTGGCCGCGGATCGTCCGCCACGGAAAGGCGGCGCCGTTGAGGCCCAGGACCTCCGCGCGGGCCCGCGCCAGGTCGAGCGTGGCGTGCCGCCAGCGAAGCGCGTCGCGCGCAGCATGGGGCACCGTGTACGTGAGGACCGGGAGGACGAACGCCTCCGCGTCCCAGAACGTGTGCCCGTCGTACCCCGACCCGGTCAGCCCCTTCGCCGGGATCGCCCGCTGTTCGGCGCGCGCCCCCGCCTGCAGCGTGTGGAAGAGGGCGAACCTGACGGCCTGTTGCAGCTCGGCGTCGCCTTCGAGCTCGACGTCGGCGCGCTCCCAGAACTCGTCGAGGTACTGGCGCTGGCCATTGGCCAACCCGTCCCAGCCGCTTCGCCGGGCGCTCGCGAGAGCGGCCTCCACCTGGTCGCGGACCGCGGGCAGCGAGCGTCGGCCCGACCAGCCGTACGCAAGGAGCTTCACCAGGCGCAGCCGCTGGCCCGGCTCGAGCTCGGTGGCGATCGTGACGCGACCGAGGTCGGGGGTGCTCTCCGTCGTGGTCGCTGCGCTGGGCCCGGCATCGATCACGTGATCCATGCCGGCGGCCATCCGTAGCTCGCTCGCCGAGGTGCGGTGGACCAGCACCACGCGCTCTTCGTGCTGGGCGAAGAACTCCGATTCGAGAGTCGAGCCGACGCCCGCCCCGGCCCTGGGATCGTCCTCGACCGCCGCCGGCAGCGGCTCGTTGGCGACCAGCTCGGACTGGACGACGAACCGGGCCGGCTCGTCGAGCGGCTCGACCTCATACAGGATCGCGGCGACCGACCTGTGCACGAGGGAAACAAGGCGCGCGGAGCTGACCCGCACACCCTGGCCCGCCGGCGAGATCCATTCGGCCTTCCGACGCAACAGGCCGGCCCGGAAGTCGAGCGTTCGCTCGTGCTTTCGCAGCTGCCCGTAGCGGACGTCGAACGGTTCGTCGTCGACGAGGAGCCGGATGATCTTGCCGTTGGTGACGTTGAGCACCGCCTGCCCGGCCTCGGGATAGCCGTAGCCGCCCTCGGGGTAGGGCAGCGGCCGGGTCTCGTAGAAGCTGTTGAGGTAGGTCCCGGGCAGTCCGTGCGGCTCGCCCTCCTCGAGGTTCCCGCGGAGCCCGATGTGCCCGTTGGCGAGGGCGAAGACCGACTCGCTGTGGGCCAGTACGGAGAGATCGAGATGGGATTCGCACACGGCCCACGGCTCGCAGCTGAAACTGGGGTGGCGAATCATCGGTCCTCGAGCAGCTGGACGAGGTCGTCGACGACGACGGTGGCACCGTGTTCGCGCAGGCCGTCAGCGTGTCCGACGCGGTCGACCCCGACGACGCAGGCAAAACCGCCCGCGCGCCCGGCCGCGACGCCGGCGAGCGCGTCCTCGAACACCGTCGCCTCCTCGGGTCCGACGCCGAGCGCCCGGGCGGCGGCGAGGAACGTGTCCGGGGCCGGTTTTCCCTTCAGGTGCTCGCGCTCCGCCACGACGCCGTCGATGCGCACGTCGAAGAACGACTCGATCCCGGCGGCGGCCAGGACGTCGCGGCAGTTGGTGCTCGACGAGACCACGGCGAGCCCCAGCGAGGCGTCGCGCGCGGCCTCGAGGTAGCGCACGGAGCCCTCGTAGGCCTCCACTCCCTGCTCCCGGATCAGTTCGAGGACGAGCTCGTTCTTGCGGTTCCCGAGCCCGGCGACCGTCTCCGCGTCCGGTGGGTCGTCGGCGTCTCCCTCCGGGAGCTCGATCCCCCGCGAGGCGAGGAAGGAGCGAACGCCGTCCGATCGCGGCTTGCCGTCGACGTACTCGCCGTAGTCCGCGGCGCTGTCGAAGGGCGGCTGCGCCTCGCCGGTCCGGGCACTCCGCTGGCGCAGGTATCCGTCGAACATCTCCTTCCACGCCGCCGCGTGGACGACCGCAGTCCGGGTCAAGAACGCCGTCGAGGTCGAACAAGCACGCCCGCACGCCGTTGGGAAGGCCCAGCACGATTTGCGAGCATAGTCGCGCTCCGCCCCCGGCCGGGGGCGGCTCACGACGGCAGCGGCTCCTCGAGCGTGGCGAGCACGTGATCGGCTCCCGCGGCACGCAGCGCCGCGGCGTCGTACTCGCCTGTCGCGACGCCGGCGATCCGGATCCCCGCGCCGTGTGCGGCCTCGACGTCGACGGGGGTGTCGCCGACGGCAAGGCAGCGATCGCGGTCCAGCTTGCCGCCGGAGACGAGCTCGGCGCGCTCGAGCGCCTTCCGGGCGACATCGACGCGTTCGTCGGCGTCCGAGCCGTAACCGCCGAAGCTGAAGAAGTGATTGAGATTCGCGCGCGCGAGCTTGATGTGAGCGGCCGGCTCGACGTTGCCCGTGATCAGGCCGCACAGCCGGCCCTCGCCCGCCAGCCCATCGAGAAGGGTCTCGACGCCGGGAAGGACGCGGTAGCCGGGCGACGTTGAGACCTCCTCGGGCAGGTACCGCAAACGCAGCGCCATCAACCGCGCCATCTCCTCGCCGCTCGGCTCGCGCCCGATCGCCCCGCGAAAACTGGTGATGCCGACGACGTGATCGGTGACGCCCTTGCCCGTGTAATCGCCGACATTGACCTCGATCCCGTGCAGCTCGGAGAACGCCCGGCGCCAGGCGCGATCGCTTGCCCCGCCGGTCGTGATCAGAGTCCCGTCGATGTCGAACAGGACCGCGCCGGCGGCCCCGGCCTCAGCCATGCCCGGAGCTCGAGCGGTAGCGGCGGATCAGCGCGTTCGTGGAGCTGTCGTGGGCGAGGGCGCCATCGTCAGGGCCCTCGAGCTCGGAGGCGACCCGCTTCGCGAGCACCTTCCCGAGCTCGACGCCCCACTGGTCGAAGGAATCGATCCCCCAGACCACGCCCTGGGTAAAGACGCTGTGCTCATAGAGCGCCACCAGGCTGCCGAGCATCTTGGGGGTGAGCCGGTCGGCGAGGATCGTGTTCGACGGCCGGTTGCCGGGAAAGGTGCGATGGGGAATCAGTTTTTCCTCGACCCCCTCGGCGCGCACCTCCTCCGCCGTCTTGCCGAAAGCGAGCGCCTCGGTCTGGGCGATCAGGTTCGCGGTCAGCAGGGCGTGGTGGTCGCCGAACGGATTCAGGGTCTCCATGAAGCCGATGAAGTCGCAGGGAAAGGGCTCCACTCCCTGGTGGAGGAGCTGGAAGAAGGAGTGCTGGCCGTTGGTGCCCGGCTCGCCCCAGAAGATCGCGCCGGTCTGGTAGTCGACCTCCGCACCGTCGAGGGTGACGCGCTTGCCGTTCGACTCCATCGTCAGCTGCTGGAGGTAGGCCGGGAAGCGGTGCAGGTACTGGTCGTATGGCAACACGGCGACGCTCTGGGCGCCGAAGAACCCGCCGTACCAGACGCACAGGAGGCCCATCAGCGCCGGCAGGTTGCGCTCGATCGGCGCCTCGAGGAAGTGCTCGTCGACGGCGTGGAACCCCTCCAGCATGGAGAGAAACCCCTCCGGCCCGACCGCGAGCATGGTCGACAGCCCGATGGCGGAGTCCATCGAGTAGCGACCGCCGACCCAGTCCCAGAAGCCGAACATGTTCTCGGGGTCGATGCCGAACTCGGCCACGCCCTGAGCGTTCGTGGAGACCGCCGCGAAGTGGCGCGACACCGCCGCGTCCGCGCCGCCCAGCCCGGCGAGCGCCCACTCCCTAGCGGTGCGCGCGTTGGTCATCGTCTCCAGCGTCGTGAACGTCTTCGAGGAGACGATGAACAGGGTCTCCGCCGGGTCCAGGTCGCGCGTCGCCTCGGCGAAGTCGGTCCCGTCGACGTTGGAGACGAAGCGGAACGCGAGGTCCCGCCGGGCGTAATGCCGAAGGGCCTCGTAGGCCATCACCGGGCCGAGGTCCGACCCGCCGATGCCGATGTTGACCACGTTTCGGATCGGCTTGCCGGTGTGCCCGCGCCACTCGCCCGCGCGAACGCGATCGGCGAAGGCGCCCATCCGGTCGAGCATCTCGTGGACTTCCGCGACCACGTCGACGCCGTCGACGATCAGCGATCGCCCACGGGGCATGCGGAGGGCGACATGGAGCACGGGGCGATCTTCGGAGATGTTGATCCGCGCTCCCCTGAACATCGCGGCGCGCCGCTCCGCCAGTCCCGACTCGGCGGCGAGGCGCCCCAGCAGCTCGATCGTCTCGTCGGTGATCCGGTTCTTCGAGTAGTCGAGGAAGAGGCCCGCCGCCTCGGCGACCAGGCGCTCGCCGCGCGCCGGGTCGCCGGCGAACAGCTCCCGCAGGTGCCGGCCTGAGACCTCGTCGTGGTGGCGCTGGAGCGCCGCCCACGCGGGGCGTTCACGGAGCGGTGGGACCTCCGCGGGAGCGGCCAACTGCCTAAGCCGCGAGCCGGTCGCGCTTCCCGGCGACCGAGTCGAGCATCTCCGCCCACGAGGCGGAGAACGCGTCCGCCCCCTCGTGTTGCAGGCGCTCGGCCAGCGCCGCGATGTCGACCCCGGCCGCCTCGAACTCGGCCAGCGTGGCCTCGGCGTCGCCGCCGTCGGCCGCAATCGGCGATCCGACCTCGCCGTGGTCTGCGAAGGCGAGGAGCGTGTTCTCTGGCATCGTGTTGATCGTCAGCGGCGCCACGAGGGCATCGATGTACAGAACGTCCGAGGCTTCCGGGTCCTTCGTACCCGTGCTCGCCCAGAGCAGCCGCTGCGGCCGCGCCCCCTCGTTGGCGAGCCGCTGCCAGCGCCCCGAGTCGAGCAGCCCGCGGTAGGCGCTGTAGGCCCGCTTGCCCACGGCGATCCCGAGGCGGTTGCGAAGCCCGGCGGGCACCTGATCGGCGACCGCGACGTCCCAGCGGCTCAGGAACACGGACGCGACCGACGGCACGGCAGGGTCGAGCCCCGCCTCGATCCGGCGCTCCACCCCGCGCATGAACGCGTCGGCCGCGGCCAGGTAGTGCTCGGTCGAGAACAGCAGCGTGACGTTGATCGGGACGCCGGCGAAGATCGACTCCTCGATCGCCGTTCGCCCGGCCTCAGTGCCGGGAATCTTGATGAACACGTTGCACTCGGCGCGGGCGTGAAGATCCCTGGCCTGCGCGATCGTCGCCTCGGCGTCGTCGGCGAGGAGCGGCGAAACCTCGAGCGAGACCCAGCCGTCGACGTCGTCCGTGCGGCGGTTGATGGGCTCGAACAGCCTTGCGGCCCTGCTCAGATCCGTCAGCGCGAGCTCGAAGAAGAGCTCCTCGCCCTCCAACTCGCGTTGCTGGAGCTCGGCGATCTGCTCGTCGTAGGCATCTCCGGCGCCGATCGCCTTGTCGAAGATCGTCGGGTTCGAGGTCAGTCCGGTGACCGAGAGCTCGTCGATGTAGCCGGCGAGCGTCCCGTCGTCGAGCATCGTCCGGGTGATGTTGTCGATCCACAGGCTCTGGCCGAGCTCATGGAGTCGTGCCGTCGGCTTCATTGGCTTCCTCCTCCGCCGTTTCGACTCAGTACCTCGCGGGCGGTCTGAACCACCTGCTCGGGGGTGAACCCGAACCTGCCCAGCACGTCCTTGAGCGGGGCGGACGAGCCGAAGGTGTGCATGCCGATCGCCTCGCCGCGCGGCCCGACATAGCGATCCCATCCGAGCGTCGATGCCTCTTCGATCGAGACGCGGGCCGGGACCGAAGCGGGCAGGACGCTCTCACGGTAGTCCTCGGGCTGGCGATCGAAGAGATGGAACGACGGCAGGCTCACCACCCGGGCGCGCACCCCGTCGGCCGCGAGCTGCTCGTACGCCTCGACGGCGAGTGCGACCTCGCTTCCCGTAGCGATCAGGATCAGCTCTGGGTCGCCCTCGGCGGCGTCGGCGAGCACGTAGCCGCCGTGTTGCAACCCCTCCGCGGAGGCGTACCGCTCGCGGTCGAGGACCGGCACGTCCTGCCGGGTGAGCACCAGCGCGACCGGTCCGTGACTGCGATCCATGGCGACGCGCCAGGCCTCCGCCACCTCGTTCGCATCGCAAGGACGGATCACGTTCAGCCCCGGGATAGCGCGCAGGGACGCCAAGTGCTCGACCGGCTGGTGGGTCGGCCCGTCCTCGCCGAGGCCGATCGAGTCGTGGGTGAAGATGTGGATCACCGGCAGCTCCATCAGCGCCGAGAGGCGGATGGCGGGCCGGGCGTAGTCGGAGAACACGAGATAGGTGGACCAGGTGGGGCGCAGCTTCGAGAGGGAGAGCCCGTTGCTGATCGCCGCGGACCCGTGCTCGCGGATCCCGAGGTGCAGGTTGCGCCCCGCCCGGCTCTCGGGCTGGATGTCCGCGGCGCCGTCGAAGGCGAGCCGGACCGAGGTGGAGTCGGTGAGGTCCGCCGAACCGCTGATCAGCCAGGGCACCAGCTCCGCGATCGCGTTCTGCACGTTGTTCGACGCCTTGCGGGTGGCGATGCCCTTCGGGTCGGCGTCGAACGAGGGGATGTCGCGGTCCCAGCCGTCCGGCAGCTCCCGGCGCTGGATCGCGCCGATCTGACCCTCGAGCGTCGCGTGCTCGCGCCGATAGCCCACGAGCAGGCGGTCCCACTCCTCGCGCAGCTCCCGGCCGCGCTTTCCGATGCCGTCCCGGAAGTGCTCGATGACGCCGTCGGGGACGAGGAATTCGGCGTCCTCGGGCCAGCCGTAGAAGCGCTTCGTCTCGCGGGCCGCCTCCTCGCCGAGCGGCTCGCCGTGGACCGCGGCGGTGTCCTGCTTCGGCGAGCCGTAGCCGATGTGGCTGTCCAGCACGATCAGGGTGGGTTGATCGTGGTTTTGGCGGAAGCTCTCGAAGGCGCGCTCGAGGAGCCCGAGGTCGTTCGCGTCGCCGACTCTCAGAACCTGCCATCCATAGCCCATGAACCGGGCGGCGACGTCGTCGTTGTAGGTGATCTCGGTCGCGCCGTCGATCGTGATGTGGTTGTTGTCGTAGAGCCAGCAGAGGTTGTCGAGCCGCTGGTGGCCCGCGATCGACGCCGCCTCGTGGGAGACGCCCTCCATCAGATCGCCGTCGCCGCAGAACACGTAGACGTCGTAGTCGAAGACCTCGAACCCGGGCCGGTTGAAGTACGCCGCCTGCCACTTGCCGGCGATCGCCATCCCGACGGATGTTGCGACCCCCTGCCCGAGCGGGCCGGTCGTCGTCTCGACCCCGGAGGTCCAGCGGTACTCGGGATGGCCCGCCGCCTTCGAGTCGAGCTGGCGGAACGACTTGATGTCGTCGAGGGTCACCGACTGCCTCCCTAGGACCTCGTAGTCGGGATCGACGGCCTTGACCCCGGTCAGATAGAGCAGGGAGTAGAGGAGCATCGACGCGTGGCCGGCCGAGAGCACGAAGCGGTCGCGGTTGGGCCAGATCGGGTCCTCGGGATCGAAGCGAAGGAAGCGCTGCCAGAGGGTGTAGGCCGCGGGCGCGAGGGCCATGGGCGTCCCCGGGTGACCCGAGTTCGCCGCTTGGATCGCGTCGATGCTCAGCGTGCGGATCGTGTTGACGCTGAGCGTCTCGATCTCTGACCTTGCGGCGATCGCCTCCTCCACCCCAACGATCCTAGATGTCCGTCGGCCTCGGCCTTAGGCTCACGCCATGGGCGCAGGCGTCGACACCGAGGGCGAGAAGAGGATTGCCGCGCAACGCGCGGCCGAGCTGGCCGCCGACGGCATGACGGTGGGGCTCGGCACCGGCAGCACCGTCGCCCATCTGCTGCCCGCGCTCGCCGCGCGCGCCCTGAGCATCCGGTGCGTCGCGACCTCGCCCGAGACGGAGGCGGCGGCACGTGAGCTCGGCCTCGCGATCGAGCCGTTCGACCGGCTCGTCCACCTCAGCCTCGCGATCGACGGCGCCGACCAGGTCGCGCCGGACGGTTGGCTGGTCAAGGGCGGCGGCGGGGCCCACACGCGCGAGAAGATCGTCGCCGCGGCGGCCGACCGGTTCGTCGTCATCGTCGATTCGACCAAGCCCGTGAAACGGATCCACGCGCCGGTCCCGCTCGAGCTCTCGGCGTTCGGCGTCGCCGCAACCCTGAACGCGCTGGGTGCGGCGAAGCTCCGCGACGCCGAGCGCAGTCCGGACGGCGGCGTGCTCGCCGACTACACCGGCCACGTGGACGACCCGCAGCGGCTGGCGGCGTGGCTGGCCGGACTGCCGGGAGTGATCGCGCACGGGCTCTTCCCGCCCTGGCTGGTGAGCGAGGTGCTGGTCGGGCGCGGCGAAACGGTGGATCGGCTCATACCCGGCCCTGGCTGACGCGACGCGCACGCGATACCGTGGCGCGATGGAAGTTGCGACGGGTCCGCGCGATGCCGCCACCGCGGCGCTGCCGCCGGTCGACCCGCACGTGGTAGTCCTCTTCGGTGCCACCGGCGACCTGGCCCGCAGAAAGATCCTCCCGGCTGGCTTCCATCTCTGGCAGGCCGGGATGCTGCCCAAGTTCAAGCTCGTCGGCACCGCGCTGACCGAGCTCGACACGGACGGCTTTCGTCGGTTCGCGAGGGAGGCCATCGAGGAGTTCGCACGCTTCCCGGTCTCACCTGACGAGCTCAACGGTTTCGCCGCTCAAATCCGGTACGTCAACTCGGGGGAGGGGGCGTCAGGCCTCGCGGCAGCGGTCAGCGGAGCCGAGGCCGATATGGGGGTCATGTCCCGCCGCCTCTATCACCTGAGCGTGCCCCCGGCCGCGGCGGGCGACGTAGTCCGGGAGCTCGGGGAGGCCGGCCTAGCCGAGCGCGCGCGGGTGATCATGGAGAAGCCATTCGGCACCGACCTTCAGAGCGCCCGCGAGCTCAACGCCACCGTCCACGAGGTCTTCGACGAGACCCAGATCTTCCGCATCGACCACTTCCTCGGGAAGGAGGCGGCCCAGAACATCCTCGCGCTGCGGTTCGCGAACGGCCTGTTCGAGCCGATCTGGAACCGCAACCACATCGATCACATCCAGATCGACGTGCCTGAGACGCTCGGGGTCGGGAAGCGCACGGGGTTCTACGAGGAGACGGGCGCGTTCCGGGACATGGTCGTCACCCATCTCTTCCAGGTGCTCGCGTTCGTCGCCATGGAGCCGCCGACGGCGCTGGCACCGATGGCGATCGCGGAAGAGAAGAGCAAGGTCTTCCGCTCGCTCCAGCCGATTGACCCGGCGCGGGTCGTGCGCGGCCAATACGAGGGGTATCGGGAAGAGCCGGGCGTCGACCCGGACTCCGACACGGAGACGTTCGTCGCGCTCCGATGCGAGGTCGACAACTGGCGATGGTCCGGGGTGCCTTTTTACCTGCGGACCGGCAAGCGGATGGCGGAGGGAGCGCGGATCATCTCGATCGCGTTCCGCGAGCCTCCCCAGAGCATGTTCCCGGCCGGATCTGGAATCGGCAAGTACGGGCCGGATCACCTGACCTTCGACCTCGACGAGTCCTCGCGGCTGTCGCTCTCCTTCTACGGCAAACGCCCGGGGCCGTCGATGATGCTCGAAAAGCTCAGCATGCAGTTCTCGCTCGTCGAGACGGAACAGGCGGACGACACGCTCGAGGCCTACGAGCGCCTCCTTCGCGACGCGATGAACGGCGACCACACCCTGTTCACCACGGCACGGGGGATCGAGCGCCTCTGGGAGCTCTCGATGCCGCTGCTCGACAACCCGCCCGAGGTCCAGACCTACGCACCCGGCTCCTGGGGACCCGGCTCCATCCGCGACCTGATCGCGCCGCTCGAGTGGCGGCTCCCGTTCGAGCGGCGCTGGCGCGAGGCGAAGGTGACCGCCGCCTGAGACCGCTCAGCCGGCTGCGGCGCGGTCGCAGACGACCACCCCGTCCAGCGCGGACACCTTGCCGGCCGGAATCGAACGATCGCCTGCGAGCAGCAGCGAAAGCGCGTCACGCTTGTCTTCGCCGCTGACCAGCCACATGATCCGCCGCGCCGCATCGAGCGCGGGATAGGTCAGCGTCATCCGGCGCCGGCCCTGGTACTCGCCGGCTGTGGGGGCCACCAACCGATCGTCCACGTCGAGCACGGCGTCACCCGGAACCAGCGAGGCGGTGTGGCCGTCGGGACCGAGGCCGAGATGGACGAGATCGAGCCGGTCCGGAAGCTGCTCCGCGTAACGCGCCGCGGCGGCTTCGAGGTCGGGATCGAGCACCGGCATCGGCCTCACCCGCCGGAGGGCGGCGCCGGGGAGCGCGGCATGGATCTGGGTCAGGTTGCGATCGGGGTCGCCGTCGGGCGCGACCCGCTCGTCGACCTGGAAGACCGACACGCCGTCGCCGACCAGCGCCTCGGGGTCGAGCAGCTCCAGCATTCGCCTCGGGGTGCGCCCGCCGCTGAGCGCGATCGAAAACGAGCCGCGCCCGCCGATCACCACGGCGGCGTCCGCGGTGATCAGCTCGGCGGCGCGCGCGGCAGCCGACTCCGCGTCCTCGCAGACCTCGACCGCGAGCCCCGTGCGCCCGCTCAGCTCGGCTTCTCCTCGTGGCCGCCGAACTGCTTGCGCATCGCCGAGAGGACCTTGCTGGCGAAGTCGTCCAGGTCCCGCGAGGCGAACCGCGAATACAGGGCGGTGCTCAACACCGGCGCCGGCACGCCCTCCTCGATCGCCGCGATCGACGTCCAGCGGCCCTCGCCGGAGTCGGAGACACGGCCGCCGAAGTCCTCGAGCGTCGGCGACTCGCGCAGGGCCGCGGCGGTCAGGTCGAGCAGCCACGAGCCGACCACGCTGCCGCGACGCCAGACCTCGGCCACCTCTGCGACGTCGATCTCGTAGCGGTAGTTCTCGGGGTGGTCGAGCGGCGCGGTCTCCGCGTCCGACTCTCGCGGATGGGCGCCGGCGTCGGCGTTGCGAAGGATGTTGAGCCCCTCGGCGTAGGCGGCCATCAGCCCGTACTCGATCCCGTTGTGGACCATCTTCACGAAGTGGCCGGCGCCGCTGGGGCCGCAGTGCAGGTAACCGTGCTCCGCCGGCGAGGGGTCGCCGTCGCGACCAGGGGTGCGCTCGGCCGCTTCCACACCCGGCGCCAGCGAGGCGAAGATCGGCTCGAGCCGCGCCACGGCGTCGTCCGGCCCGCCGATCATCAGGCAGTAGCCCCGCTCGAGCCCGAAGACGCCGCCGCTTGTGCCGCAGTCGATGTAGTCGATGCCGCGGTCGGCGAGCTCGGCGGCTCGCCGGATGTCGTCGCGGTAGTAGGAGTTGCCGCCGTCGATGATCGCGTCGCCCGGATCGAGGCGATCGGCGAGGTCGTGCACCGTGGCCTCGGTGATCTCGCCGGCGGGGACCATCACCCACGCGGCGCGGGGGCGCTCGAGCTTGGCGACGAAGTCGTCGAGCGTCTCGGCTCCGGTCGCGCCCTCCGCGGCGACCCGGGCGATCGCCTCGGCGTCGACGTCGTAGGCGATGCACTCGTGGCCGTCGCGGCCGAGCCGCCGCACGAGGTTGGCGCCCATCCGCCCGAGTCCGACCATTCCGAGCTGCACGGTGCCGATACTAAGCGAGGAGCAGCGACGCGCCGATCGCCCCGCCGAGGTCGCCGAGCTCGGCGACGTGGACTGCCGGCGGGCGCTCGTCCACGAACAGGTGCTTGATCATCTGATGTTCGATCCGCTTGCGAAACGGCTCACCGAAGCGGACGCCGAGCCCGCCGCCGATGATCACGGCCTCGACGTCCAGCAGGTTGACGGCCGAGCCGATGCCAGCGCCGAGCGCCTTCACCGCACGGTCGAGGAGCTTCTTTGCGACCGCGTCGCCGTCGTCCAAGGCGTGCTCCCAGACGCTGCTCTTCAGCCGGTCGTGCCCTTTCTTCTTCATGATCTTGAACAGCTCGGTGTGCTCGCCGGCGTCGTGGAGGCGGCGCGCCTCCTCCTCCATGCCGCGGCGACCGGCGTACGCCTCCATGCACCCGCGGCGCCCGCACGGGCAGCGCGCGCCGCCGATCTCGACCACCATGTGGCCGATCTCTCCGGCCGCCCCGCGGCCGAGCCAATCGCGTCCGTCGAGAACGAGGCCGCCGCCGACGCCGGTGCCCCAGAAGACGCCGATCATCGAGTCGTAGGGACGGCCCGCGCCGAGCTTGAACTCGGCATCGGTGGCCACCTGGACGTCGTTACCGATCCGGATCTCCGTTCCGAGCGCCGCCGAGAGCGTTTCGCCGAGCGGGAACGATCCCTCCCATCCCGGGAGGTTCCCGGCGTCCGCGACGGTGCCGGCCGCTGCGTCCACCACGCCGGGGGAGCCGATGCCGACGCCTTCGAGAGCCGGCGGCTCGACTCCGGACTCGTCGGCCGCCGCCCGAAGGGCGTTCGCCATCGCCTCGGCGACGTCGGCGGGGCCGCCCTTGGTCGGGGTCGGCTCACGGGCTTCGCCGAGCACGTTGTTGTCGGCGTCGACGACCGCGGCCTGGATCTTCGTGCCGCCGAGGTCGATGCCGCCACGGACGCGTGTCGAGGTCACAGCTGGGATCGCGCCGAGTCTACGTCTTCGCTCAGGCTTCGATAGGCGGCCGCGATGTCGGCTCGGCCGAAGATGGCGCTCCCGGCCACGATCAGCCGCGCTCCCGCGTCGGCAACGGCGGTGGCGTTCGCCTCGTCGATGCCGCCGTCGACCTGGACCAGGACCCGATCGGGGAGCCGTTCGCGGAGGGTGGCGATTCGCTCCAGCGCCTCAGGCATGAAGCGCTGCCCGGAGTATCCGGGGTGGATGCTCATGCAGAGCACGAAGTCCGCTCCCTCGGAGGCCTCGATCGCCCGCTCGGTCGGCGTGTCCGGGTTGAGCGCGACGCCGACGCCGAGGCCGAGCGCCCGCGCGGCGGCGATCGCGCCGGGCGGGTCGTCGGTGGCCTCGACGTGAAAGGTCACGCTGTCGCCACCGGCGGCGGCGAGCTGGGGCATGTGGTGCTCGGGCTCGACCACCATCAGGTGGCAGTCGACCACCGCCCCGCGCGCGTGGATCAGCGGCGCGATCGACTCGAGCACGATCGGCCCCATCGTCACCGGCTCGACGAACCGCCCGTCGCCCACGTCGAAGTGCAAGACCCGCGCCCCGGCGTCCAGGAGCGTGTCGATCTGCGCCCCGAGGCCAGCGAAGTCGGCGGCGTAGAGGGACGGCTCGACCTCGATCTCACGGACCCAGCTCTGCCAGGGGGTAGCGGTGGCCATCGTCGCCCGGGAACGTACCCGCCGGCCCGCTGGCTTGTGAGGCTCGCGAGCCATGCAGGTGCAGGGCCTCGTCTACGCGTCGCAAAGAGTGCGGCGGGACGCTCGCGAACCCCGTCTTGGTCGGCTATGCCTACGGCGAGTCCAGCTTCTCGAGCTTGTCGAAGCTGTCCGTCCAACCGTCACGGTGGAGCGCACGACGTGCCTCCGTCTTGAACGGGCCTTGCGTAAGCGCGACCTCCGTCGATTCACCGAGGTCACGGAACAGCAAAGTGACCAGGGTCGCCACGTCGTCGGGGTCGGGATCCTCCCAGACGAACGTGTACGCGAGACGCGCGGGTGGTTCGACTTCGCGGAACTCCCCGATCAGGGAGAAAGGATCGCCCTGCGGCGGCTGCATCTCGATCCGGTATCTCCCTCCGACGCGAGGCTCGAAGTCCACGCTCGGGATGGTGAATCCCTGAGGCCCCCACCACTTCACCAACTCGCTCGAATCGCTGAATGCGCCGAACACGACGGAAGGAACCGCTGCGAGAACGCGGCTTATCTCGAGCGTGAGCGCGTCCGATTGTGCCACCCGTCGATCGTATCCAGCAGCCATTGGCTGGGCACCTTCACACGCGAGAGTTCGCTGGTTCGAAACCAGCCGCGCCCATCCCCCCAGATGGCGTCGGGGGCGGTACCTTGTCTGCGATGGACCGGTTCGCGATCCGGTGCGGTACCTCGCCATGGAAGGCGGCCTGCGTGGGCTGGATCGCGATCGTGGCACTCCTCGTGTTGCTGCCAGCGCCGGCGCAGGGCAAGGCGAGGCCCGACCTCTCCGTCACGGCGGTGGGCGGCGCTCCCGCGACGGCCCTGACGGGTGACGAGCTCCCCCTGGAAGTGACGGTGGCCAACGGCGGGAACGCGAAGTCGAAAGCTTTCAAGGTGACCGCACGGTTGGCCCCCGAGACCGGAACGCTCGTGTCGCTCGTGATCGGCGCGCGCGCGGCCAAACCGCTCGCCCCGGGACGCTCAAAGACAATGGACCTGGAAGCGCTTGTCCCGAGCTGGGCACCGGGGACATGGAGCGTGGTGGTCTGCGTCCCGCCGGGAAAGCGGCCGGACGACTGCCGGGCGAGCTCCCCGGTCGTGATCGATGACGGCTCCAGCTCAGCTTTGATCGAGGCCGCCCGAACCGCGGGGACCCTGGACCCGGGCGAGGCCGACCTCTACGGGCTCTATGCCCTGACGGGCGACCCGCGACTGCCGAGCATCTACCGGGGCAACGGCGAAGCGGACGGCAACGCGACGTTCAGGGACATCGCCGCGGACTGGTCGTCGCTCTCCCAGGCCGAGCAGGACGCCCTCTGGCCGTACTTCCTGCAGCCCCGCTACGAGCAGAGCGCATGGGGCCCGCCCGCCGCGAAGAGGGCCGGATCCCGCGCGGATCGTGCCGCTAGAGGCACCGCGCCCGCGGCATGCGGAACGCTGGATACGACCCAGGGAGCGTGGAGCGGCGTCGAAAGCGAACACGCCGTGGTCTGGTACCGCCCCGGCAGCACCAGCAGAAGGAGCAGGGCCCAGGCGCTGTCCGGCGAGTTCGCGCAGAAGATCTGGCCGAAGCTGACCGAGGACTTCCAAGAGGTCGACGACGCGGCCGGGGCGGCTTGCGACCCCGCGGGCGACGCGAGGATCGACATCTACCTCGACTCCACGCTGACGCGAGGCCCCAACGAGGAGGGAGTCGCGCCGCGGATCCCGCTCGGCCCGCCCTGCGGCCCGAGCCCGTCCTTCGTGATCCTGCGGGAGAACGCGAGCCGCTCGGCGCTGGCGCACGAGTTCATGCACGTAATCGAGTGGGCCTACCCGTCCTGCAACCGAGATCCGACCTGGGTCGAGGGCATCGCCACCTGGGCGGAGGACTTCGTCTACCGGGGCGACCAAAGCGAGCACAAATACCCGAAGGGAATCCTCTTCTCGTATTACTCGCTGCTCGGCGAGGACGCCGGCAACTACCAGTCCTGGCCGTTCTGGTACTCGGTCGCCAAGAACCGCGGCACGGGGGCGATCAAACAGTTCCTCCAGGCCCTCGCCGGGGGCGACCTGGGAGCGGCGTTTGCGGCGCTGCCCGGCGGCCTGCGCGCGAACTGGAAGCGTTACGCGGTCGAGGTCTGGAACGACAAGCCGATCGGCAGCTCCGGGTTCGAAGTCCAGGAGGCGTTCAAGCAATGGGACTCGTTCGCGCAAACGCCCGCGACCGACCCGGAGACCCTGGTCTTGCTGGGCGGCATGGCGGAGCACACCTTCGATCTCAACACCAACGGGCCCGGCGGGTTCGGCAACCCCGCCGGGGACCTGGCGCCCCTCTCGACCTCGTACACGCGGGCGAAGATCCAGGACAGAAACGTGCGCGAGCTGCAGTTCCAGAACGCGCTTCCGGGCAGCGCCGGGACGGTCGTGCAGGCGTTTCTGAAGCTGGAGAACGGCAAGGCGCGCCTCGAGGACTGGTCGGGCGAGAGCGCGGTGACGCTATGTCGCGATGAGGAGAACGAGAACGTGACGGAGCTGATCATCGCGACCTCCAACGCCGTCGCGACGGGCGGCGCGCTCGGCCGCCAGACGCACCGGCTGCGGGCCCGTGACAGTTGCACGCAGGCGCCGATCCAGGGCAGCTTCGGCGGCACGGAGAGCTACACCTCCGACGACGGCGAGGTAACGATGAACTACAGCTTCAGCGGGACGGTGAGGTTTGAGCGAAACGGATCCGAGAGCCCCCGGTCGCAGTTCGGTGGCGACTACCCCAATGAGTCCTGGGCTCGCTACGACGTGACGGGAGTAACCATCACGGTCTCGGGCAACGGCACCTCCTTCGGCTGCACGGTCCAGATTCCCTCACAGGCCCTCTCACTCACCGGGCCGGGCATGCTCTTGATCGAGCCCGGACCGGAGCCTCACTACGGCATGCGCGACGTGAGCACCACGGTCCTCCCGACTGCGACGCTCCGTTGCCCCCCAGAGAACGAGCCCTTCGACAGCACCTTCGTCCCTCCCTCGGGGGTCTACACGCCGCAGCCCAGGCAGACGATGGAGCGCGGGACCTACGTGGGATCGAGCACGGTCAATAGCCCGAACTCCACAGCCACCTACACCTGGTCCCTCAGCGAGGGCTAGCCGTCAGCTCCGACGTTTCACGATCGCAGGCGTGTGGCGATCATCCAGCGACCCAGGTCTTCGCGTCTTCGAGCTGATCGAGGTCACAGATCAACACGTCGCCTGGTGTCATCCACGCGAACATGTGCATGGCCTTAGCCACCCACTCCACATCGGTGACCAGGGCGAATCGCTTCCAGGTCGAGTGGTGTCCGAACCACGCGGATAGGCCGGTCTTGACGTCCTCGGGCACCGCGGCGGCGTCAAGGCCATGAAAATCAGTCAGCGCGAACAAGAGGCGGAGCTCACCGGTCTCGATCCCTTCGGCTATGGCAGGTTCGAGGACCTGCCGGTAGTCCTCGCGAGTGAGCTTTCCCGAGGCCCGCAGGCCGATGGTTCCGGCAGGCATTTGTTCGATCCGTTCGATCACGCAGACTCCTCTCGGTCGGACCGTTTCGAAAGTCCGCTTTCTCTTTAGAGAAGCGCAACTCTGTCAAGCCAGGAGCATGACGGACCGTTCGCGCTCCCAGTCGTCTGAGTCGTGCTCATTTCTCCATCCCTCGACGCGCGGGATACTGCGGGGACGATGTCGCAGGAGAACCTCGCGGTAGTGCGTCGCGGCTACGAGCTGTATGAGGCCGGAGACCTGGAAGGCGTGGCCGACCTGTTCTCCGACGCGGCAGAGGTCGCAGATGCCGGTGGGCTCGGAGTCACGGGCTCGGCAGCCGGCACCCGATCAGGCCCGGAAGGTTTTCTTCGTGCCAACGAGGAGGCGCTCGAGGCGTTCGACGAGTACAGGGTCGAGACCGCGGAATTCATCGACGCAGGCGAGGCCGTCGTCGTCCCGGTACGGATCTCGGGGCGCGGGAGGGCAAGCGGGGTGCCGCTGGACGCCCGACTCACACACCTGTGGGTGCTCCGCGAGGGCAAGGTGATCCGCGGCGAGGTCTACCGGACTACCGAGGAAGCCCTCGAAGCGGCCGGGGCTTCGGCGTAGGCAATGGGCCTCGTCGACCCCGACGACTTCCCCGGGTCTAAGCACAACGCGTACCTGGACGCCGCAAACATCGGGCTGATGTACCAGGGCGCACTACGGGCGATCGTCGATTGGCAGAGCGACGTGGCTGAAAACGGCAGCCTGGCATTGAACGAGGCCAACGAGGCCAACGTGTTCGACGATCTGCATCGGGCGGCCGCCGGGCTGTTCAACGGGGAGCCCGAGGACATCGCGGTGGGTTCGAGTGCGACGGAGCTACTCGGCTCCCTCGCATGGGCCGTCGCGCCCGAAGCGGGTACGAACGTCGTCGGTACCGCCCTGGCCTTCCCGAGCACGATCTATCCCTGGCAGCGCGTTGCGGCTCGGACCGGCTGTCAGATCAGGCTTGCCGAGGGAGATGCCGGCCACGTCCGTCTTGACGACATCGTCGGACACATCGACAAGGACACCGCCGTCGTTTGCATCTCACATGTCGAATATGGAGCCGGTCAGCGGTTTGACCTGGCGAGCTTGGCGGAGGCTGCGCATGAGCACGGCGCCCTCCTCGTCGTCGACGCCACTCAATCCGCGGGCGCGATCCCGATCGACGCTCGCGCCGATGCGCTCGACGCCGTGGTGTCGGCTGGCTACAAGTGGCTCTGTGGGCCGTTTGGCGCGGCCGTCATGTACCTCGCCCCCCACCTGCAGGCCGGGCTGGCGCCGGGGTTGGTTGGGTTTCGAAGCCACCGAGACATGTGGGATCTTCGGGCGGATCGGCTTGATTATCCCGCCAACGGCGAGGCGATTCGAGTTCAGCACGATGGCGTACGGCTGTGCGCTCGGCTTGTCGCGCTCGATCGAGTTCCTGCTCGACGTCGGGGTTGACGACATATTCGAGTACAACCGGCAGCTCGCCGACCTGTTGATCGAGGGACTGCGTCGCCGAGATCTGGAGATCACCTCTCCCCTTACCGATGCGGAGCGCACAGCGATCGTCACCGCGCGCTTTCCAGGGGTCGACTCGGCCGAGATCGCCACGCGACTCAGGGAGGCTCGGGTGGTGGCCTCGTCACGTGGCGACGTGATCCGGTTCTCTCCGCATCTATACACCCGTGAAGCGGACGTCGAACGCACCCTGGACTGCCTCGACGAGATGCTGTAGGCGGGCATCATGTTGCGTTTGGCCGGCCTCGTGTTCAGGTCGGATCGATCTCCCCGACGGCTCTCGCAACGACGTTGACGGCGCGCGCGGGGTTCTTGCCGACCCGCCTCCACTGGACGTCGAAGTTCTGGACCTGGGTGAGGTCACTGCCTGCGGTAAAGAAGAGCGCCGTCGCTCCGCCCTTGCCAACGAACTGCGTCTCGCCGGGCCGAAGCACGGTGACAGCGGGATCGGCCACCACCCGGAAGCGCGCGCTACCGCTGGTCATCTCCGCGGTGACATCAACGGTCACTGGGTTCTCCCACAGGGAATCGGTAGGAAAGGACATGTTCGGGATGCTCGCGAACTCCTTGCTGTTGGTCGAGAGCGGCTGGTCGATACCGGAAGACCAGACGACCTGGTCGATCAGCTCGCCCTGACCGCTCGGCCCGTTTCCCCCTCTGGCAAGCACGATGGCAGGCACCAAGGCCACCGTGGCGGCGAGCGCTCCGACCAGCACTTTCACGGGACGAGACTTGAGGTCCATGTGGCCTCCTGCATTGGCGGCGGCGGAGGCCAAGCAGATGGCGAGCCGTGTCTTGGACAGGTCAACCGATCAGCATCCCTTGTGCGTCGAACGACCGTAGCCCGCCCGGAGCCACCACGCATCGGTACTAACCCGCACAGATCGCGGCTCAGCGATTGTGGTTGACGACCTCGACGTTGAGCCCGTCGGGGTCGAGGACGAACGCGCCGTAGTAGCCCGGGTGGTACACGAGGCGCTCGCCGGGGCCGCCGTTGTCCTCGTATCCGGCGGCGAGCGCGGCGGCGTGGAAGGACCGCACCGTTGCGTCGTCCCCGGCGGGGAAGGCGAAATGGACGTGCTCCGTGAGCGGGCGCTCGTCGTCGATCAGCGAGAAGCTGAAGTCGTCGCCGGCGAACTGCACACGCCCGGGCTCGTCGTCGCCCAGTCGGATCCCCGCGTGCGGCGCGATCGTCGTGTAGAAGCGCTTGGACGCCTCGAGGTCGCCGACGCGGATCCACAGGTGATCGATGCAGCCGGGAGGCACCGGGCTCGACCGCTCGTCGTGCACGGCCTCGGCGCTGTTGCCGTCCGGGTCGAGCAGGAAGCCGCTGTAGTAGTCGGGTCCGTAGATCGCGCGCGGGCCGGGCGCGCCGCCATCGCGGAAGCCGGCGTCGATCCCCATCTGCCAGAAGGCGTCCACGGCCTCACGCGTCGGCGCGCGGAAGCCGACGTGCAGGCCGCGGGTCACCGGGTGCTCGCGGTCCGTGGGGCCGATGTCCCAGTCCTCCCACTCGACGAGCTCGGCGTCCGCATGGCTGGGCTCGACGCCCAGCGCGGAGAGCACGGTGCGGTAGAAGCGCTCGGACGCGGTCAGGTCGGAGACGGCGATGCCGACGTGGTCGAACACTCCGCCGAAGCTACTACCGGCCTCGGGTCCCCCGAGCGTCGGCCGGTGGCTAGGTACTGAAGGGGTAGATCGGCGAGCTGTCCGCCTTGCAGTCGTCGGTCGGCTTGACTTCCCCGTAGTAGTCACCCGCGGGCGGAACGCCCTCCTCGTTGTAGAGCCAGTAGTAGCCCGGCTGGGCGCTGCCCTTGTACGAGAGCGTCGATCCGCGCTTCTCGTCCGCCCCGTCGAGGACGCGATACACGGTCACCCGTCGCTTGTTCTTGCACTCCTTCTCAGACGAGAAGATGTCGCCCGCCCAGGTCGTGCTTACGCCCCCGACGACGAAGGTCTGGATGTTGTCCAGCGTCAACCGCGTGTTGGCCTTGCCGGCCGCCGACGCTGAGGGGACGCAAACCAACATGGTCGCGACGATGCACAGAACGGTACGCCTCATCTAGGCACTCCCTGCTTCCCTGAGGGACAGCGCCTGGCGCGCCGTCCGTTTGACGAGCGTAGCCCAGCCCGGAGCCATGCGGCATCGGTAGTAGCCCGCAGACTTCTCGCCTGATCGCCGAGAGGTCGCTGGTTTGAAACGAGCCGCGCCCATGCGGCCGTGCGCGCGGGATACTGCCCCGGCGATGTCGCAGCTGCTTGCTACCGACCCTCTCCGCGCTCAGTTCCCCGGGCTGTCGCCTGAGGTCGCGGCCCTCGACGGTGCCGGTGGGACGCAGGTGCCGCAGGCGGTCGTCGACGCCGTCGCGGAGGCCCTCGTGAACGGCGATGGCGAACACCGGTGGCGCATTCGCCGCCAGCCACGTGAGCGCTCAGGTCGTGGCCGAGGCCCGGTCCGCGATCGCCGATCTCGTCGGCGGCGTGCCGGAAGGGGTCGTCCTGGGACCGAGCATGACGACGCTGACGTTCCTCATCGCCGACACGCTCTCGCGCGGCTGGGGGCCGGGCGACGAGGTGGTCGTGACCTCGCTCGATCACGACGCCAATATCCGGCCCTGGCGGCTGGCCGCAGAGCGTGCCGGCGCGACCGTGCGCGTCGCCGAGTTCGACGTCGAGACCGGCGAACTGCCCGTCGAGTCGGTCGAGAGCGTGCTCAGCGACCGCACCCGGCTGGTCGCGGTGACCGCCGCCTCGAACGCGATCGGGACCCGGCCCGACGTCCGCGCGATCTGCGACGCGACGCACGACGCCGGCGCGCTCGCGTACATCGATGGCGTCCACGCGACCCCGCATGTGCCGACCGACGTGGCCGCGCTGGGCGCCGACTTCTACGCGTGCTCGTCCTACAAGTTCTTCGGGCCGCACACGGGCGCCGTCGTCGCTGATCCCGCTCTGCTGGAGGACCTGCGACCGGCGAAGCTCCTTCCGGCGCCGGACGGGGTGCCGGGCCGCTTCGAGCACGGCACTCCTCCCTTCGAGCTGCTCGCCGGCGTGCGCGCCGCCGTGGACTGGCTCGCCGGCCTCACCGATGCGCCGGGTGATCGGCGGGCCCGCCTGCTCACCACATTCGCCGCGATCGAGACGCGCCTCCAGGGCCTCCTCGCCCAGCTGCTCGCCGGCCTCTCCGCCATCGACGGCGTGCGCCTGCTGGGAGCGCCGCGCCTGCGCACCTCGACGGTGTCCTTCGTCGTCGACGGGTACACACCCAAGGCGCTCGCCGCCCGCCTGGCCGGTGAGGGCATCGCCGTGTGGGACGGCGACAACTACGCCTACGAGCTGATGAGCCGTTACGGCTTGGCCGAGACGGGCGGCGCGATCCGCGCGGCCATCGTGCTCTACACCACGGCCGAGGAGATCGACCGCCTCATCGCCGCCGTCGCGGCGGCGGCGATGCGGTAGCTCCTGGCCATGCCCGATGACATCGGCATCGTCGGCGTCGGCGCGATCGCCGATGCGATCGTCACCGGCCTCTGCGAAGGAACTGACACCGAGACCTCCATCCACCTCTCGCCCCGAGGCGCCGAGCGAGCGAGCCGGCTGAGCGCTCGCTACCCGTCGGTCCACATCGCCGAGGGCAACCAGGAGGCCGTCGAGAAGGCGGACGTCGTCCTGCTGTGCGTACGCCCACAACACGCGGAGCCCGTGGTCTCAGACCTGGCCTTCAATGCTGAGCAGACCGTCATCAGCGTCATGGCGGAGGTCCCGATCGCCGCGCTTCGTGCCTTGGTGGCGCCTGCGGAGGACATCGTGCGTGCGATTCCGCTGCCTGAAGTCGCCACTCGCGCGGGCCTCACCGCTATCCATCCGGACAACGAGCGCGCCCGCGCGATCTTCGGGCCCCTCGGCGGCGTCATCGCGGTCGAGGATGAGCCCGCGTTCGAGATGTTCTCCGCGTCCACCGCGACGATGGCCGCGCACCTGGCCTACCTCGAAACGATCATCCGGTGGCTGGCCGGCCGGGGAATCCCCGCGTCCGATGCAACGCGGTACGTCGCGGGAGTCTTCGGTGGCCTGTCGCAGGCCCTGCTTCACGCCGAACCGGATGACTTCAGGGCCCTCGCCGCCGAGGCCGCGACCCCGGGCGGGCTGAACGAGCAGTTCCTCACGGCGCTTCGCGATGCGGGCACGTTCGAGGCCGTCGAGCGCGCGCTCGACGATGTCGCGCATCGCCTCGAAGGCAAGTGAGTTACGCAGCCGGCTGCGCGGTCTCCGCGCCTTGCGGCTCGTCGCTGTCCTGCTTGGCGCCAAGTAGCGCAACCACACCGACGGCCACGACCGCGCCGCCTCCGGCGAGCGCCGCCCGACGCCTTCTGACTCTGCGGCGCTCGGCCGCCTGAAGTGCGTACCGAACCCGGTAGCGGAAGTACCGCGGGAGGACAGCGATGGTCCTCAAGACAAGGCGGTCGATGGCACGGTCGACCGCGGCGTTCAGGTTTCGGATCGGATGGTTCACGGGCCTCACCTCACCTTAGCCGAGTCTGCGAACGGTCCAGGAGACTGCGGCAGCTGTCTGACCCACTTCGCTCGCCGACTAGCCTTGCCGGTGTGAGCACCTCCACGACCACCCCGCGCGACGAGTCCGGCGCCTGGCGCTCACTCCCCGCGGCGCAGCAGCCCGACTGGCCCGATGCCGCTGCGCTCGACGCCGTGATCGCCGACCTGCGGATGCAGCCGCCCCTGGTCTTCGCCGGCGAATGCGACCAGCTCAAGGAGCGCCTGGGCGCCGTTGCGGCCGGCGACGCCTTCGTCCTTCAGGGCGGGGACTGCGCCGAAACCTTCTCCGGGGCGACCCCGAACTCGGTCCGGGACAAGCTCGAGACGCTGTTGCAGATGGCGCTCGTGCTCACCTACGCCGCGAGCGTGCCCGTCGTGAAGATCGGCCGGATGGCCGGACAGTTCGCGAAGCCCCGTTCGAGCAACACCGAATCGCGCGACGGCGTCGAGCTTCCCTCCTACCGGGGCGACGCGGTGAACGGCCTGGAGTTCACGCCCGAGGCGCGCCGGCCGGACCCGGCGCGGCTGGCCCACGCCTACCACTGCTCGGCGGTCACGCTGAACCTGTGCCGGGCGTTCGCGAGCGGCGGCTACGCGGACCTGCGCCAGGCACACGCGTGGAACAAGGACTTCGTGGCCGAGAGTCCGGCCGGGCAGCGCTACGAGCAGCTCGCGGGCGAGATCGACCGGGCGCTCGCCTTCATGAGCGCTTGCGGAATCGATCCGGAGGAGCTGCACGGCGTCGAGCTCTACTCGAGCCACGAGGTGCTCTTGCTCGACTACGAGGGCGCGCTGACCCGCATCGACAGCCGCACCGGCCACCCATACGACGTCTCCGCCCACCTCGTCTGGATCGGGGAGCGGACCAGGCAGCTGGATGGCGCGCATGTGGAGTTCTGCCGCCACATCCGCAACCCCGTCGGCGTCAAGCTCGGCCCAAGTGCCACGCCGGAGGAGGCGCTCGCGCTCGTCGAGCGCCTCAACCCGGATGCCGAGCCGGGCCGCCTCAGCTTCATCACTCGGCTTGGAGCCGACAAGGTCCAAGACGTCCTTCCCGGCCTCGTCGAGGCTGTGAGCGAGCACGGCTCACCGGTGGCCTGGATCTGCGACCCCATGCACGGGAACACGTTCGCGGCGCCCAGCGGCCACAAGACACGGCGGCTCGACGACGTGCTCGCCGAGGTGGCCGGCTTCTTCGACGTGCATCACTCGCTGGGCACGCACCCGGGTGGTGTCCACGTCGAGTTCACCGGCGAGGACGTGACCGAGTGCATCGGCGGCGGGCATGAGGTCGCTGAGGCGGATCTGCACCAGCGCTACGAGACCGCCTGCGACCCGCGGCTAAACCGGCGCCAGGCGCTCGACCTCGCCTTCACGGTCGCCGACATCTACTCGGACTAGGCCTCCGCGTTAGATTTGGCCCGTGCCGGCAGGGAGGCCATCCAGGCGCAGTGCGCCGCTCGCGGCGGCGGTGCTCGCGGTCGCACTCGCGGGGGCGATCCCGGCCGCTGACGCGGGCACCGATACGACCAGCTTCAACCAGGTCTTTCAGTTCACCGGAGCCGAACAGTCCCTCGACATCCCCAGCGGGATCGAGAAGATCCACGTGATCGCGATCGGCGGTGAGGGCGCCGACGCGGGCGTCGCCCAGGGCGGGCAGGCCTCAAGGGTCGAGGGCGACGTCACGGTCTCCCCCGGGCCGCTCTTCGTGGAAGTCGGCGGCACGGCGACGGGCGCCGCCGGCGGCTTCAACGGAGGCGGCTCCGACGGTGCCGGCACCAACTCCGCCGGCGGTGGCGGTGGGATGTCGGACATCCGGACCGTCGCTCGCGTGAACGCCGGAAGCGTGGAGTCGCGGTTGTTCATGGCAGCGGGAGGTGGAGGTGCCGGGGCGAGCGGCAGCGGCGGCTTCAATGGAGGCGACGGCGGCGATGCCGATGCGACCGGAGGCGTTGACGGCGCCGGGCTCGGCGCCCCGCACGCCGCGGGCGGTCACGGCGGAGACCGGGCTGTGTTCGACGCTCTCGGCGCGGGCGGCGCGGGCGGCGCCCCCGACCAGGGCCCGAGTGGCGAGGCCGGGGATTCCGGGACTCTGGGGTTGGGGGGCCAGGGTGGCGACGGTAACGCCGGTGGCGGTGCGGGCGGAGGTGGCGGCGCCGGAGTCCTCGGAGGAGGCGGTGGTGGCGGCGGTGGCCTCGACACCCACGGCAGCGACCTCTTTCCGGCCGGGGGCGGAGGGGGCGGCGGGGGCGCCTCGTACTCGACCACGGGTGGAGGGATCATCACACCCGCCGGGGCCGGGACCGCGCCCTCGATCACGATCTCCTACAGCGCGCCCGGCACCACGATCGACGGGCCGCAGGGGCGGGTCGAATCGCGAAAGCCCCGCAAGCGCGTCGTCTTCGAGTTCACGTCCTCGATCGCGGCCCAGGCATTCGAGTGCAGCCTCGACGGCGCTGACCTCGCCGCGTGCGAGACCCCGTTCTCCCGCAAGCTCAAGGCGGGCCGCCACAAGCTTCTGGTCGCGGCCGTGAACCCCGAGACAGGCAACTCCGACCCGACCCCGGCGAAGGGGAAGGTGCGAATCGTCCACAAGCCCTAGCGTCAACGCCGCTCCGGCGCCCATGACGGCGATCAATGAAGCCGCCATAGGAATATCGTCCAGGTGAAACCGACCCACGGGGGTATCCAATGCAAGTACGAGTTGTCCGCTTCACCGACGTCGACCCGGAACGGATCGACGCTCTGAAGGCTCGGATCGACGAGGCCGACGGGCCGCCGGAGGGCGTTATCTCGCTGGGAATCCAGTTCCTCCACGACCCCGACCAGCGCACCGCCGTCGTCATTCAGCGCTTCGCTTCGGAGGACGACATGCGAACCAGCGAGCAGGTGCTCGAGGCGATGGACTCCGGGCAGACCCCCGGAACCCGGGCCTCCATCGATCGCTGCACGGTCGTGGCTGAGGCCAACGCCTAGAAGGATCGGCCCCCCGGCGCGGTCAGGCTGCCTGCGCCGGGGAGCCTCAACTTGCTCGCTAGGCGGCCGCGCCCCGTCCTAGCGGCTGCTCGACTCGGCGCTCGATCGGCTCGGCCAGTCCGCGGTCGTCCGAGTCGGTCGGACTGGGTGGCGGCGAGCCTGAACAGCGTCAGCGCGCCCAGCAGCAGGCCGACGTCGCGCAGGGCGATATCGCCGTAGCCGCCGACGAGCAACAGGCTCAGGATGATGCCCCCGAGCCAACCGGCGACGAGCAAACCGCCGAACCGCGGGACGACCAGGACGATGAACCCGGCGAGGATCTCGACGACCCCCACCGTGTACATGGCGTCCTGGGCGCTGCCCGGGAGGATGTCGTTGAACTCGAGTGGCCAGATATGCGGGCCAGTTGTCGTTCAGCACCTCGGCGAACTTGTCGAGGCCCATCAGGACCGGCAGGACGAAGAAACCGATCCGCAGCAGGGTGAATGCCTGGGCTACGGGATCCTCGCGCAGTCGCGTCATCGATGGGAATGGGATGGGTCGCAGCGTGGCTGCAATCGCGTTCATGCAGTGACTCCTTTCGGGGGTCGTTACACCGTTAGCGACCCTCCGGAGCCGGTTCTTACCGACGCGAGGTCAGGCTGTCGGTGCCGGCGGGTCCTCGCCCCCGGCCTCGACCAATGCGCGCAGGCTGCGGTGGTCCTCACCGCATGCCGGGCAGCCATCGAGGTGCGCGCCCATGCCGGGAATCGCCGCATCGGCGTCCGCTCCGCTCAGCTCGAGCTCGACGTAGCGATCGAGCTGCTCGAAGCACTCCTCGCAGCTGATCTCGGGCCCGGCGCGGCCCAAGGAGCCGCTTCAGAACGACGGTCATCGTCCTTCTTCGGGGTCTCGCTCATGATCTCGATCCAGTCGGTTCCAGTTCGTCTTCTTCGAATCGCAAGCCCGGCCTCGGCGAGGTGGGAGCGCAGCTTCTTGCGGGCGTCGTGGATCGTCTTGTAGAGCGCCCCGCGGGTCGTGTTCAGCCGCTCGGCGAGGACGTCGATCGGCACGTCGTTCAGCGCAACGGCGACCAGCACCTCGCGCTGATGCGGCGAGAGCTCGGTCTCGATCGCCGCTGAGACCGAGCCGAGGAGCTCGTTGCTCTCGGCCTCGCCCGCCGGGGAGTCGCCGCGGCTTGCGATCACGGACCAGTGCTCGGGCTCGATCGGAACCTCGCGGCCCTGCCAGGCGCGGCGGCGAAGCTTCACCGCCGCCTCGAGCAGCGCGAACTTGTAGGCCCAGGTCGTAAAGCGGCTGTCGCCCCGGTAGGTGTCGAGCTTGCCGAGGATCGCGAACAGCGCGTCGTCGGCGGCCTGGTGCGCGAGGTCGTCGAGGTCGCCGCCTCGAAGGTGGGGATGGGACCCGCGCCGGCGGTTGATCTCGAAGCGGGCCGCTCGCAGGAGCAGGTCGTGCAGGCGGCGCGAGGTCTCCTCGCGCGCCCTCGCCGAGGCCGGAGCCAGGCCGCGATTCGGCGTCGGGGCCGGGACGGCGGGGCTTCGCTGGCTCATCGGAGCCGGAGCGCCCGGCGGCGCTCGACCGTAGCACCGGCGTGCGGCGGCTCAGCATGGGTTCGCTCGTGGTCGAGGGCGCCAGGATGCGGGCCGCAGCTCGGGGACAGCCGCGCTCGACGAGCTCGATCATCGCGTGCAGATCGATCGCGCAGTCGGCGGCGATCGAGGCGGCGAGATCGCTCGAGCCCGCGCGCAGAGGCGCTGCTCCGCCAGCGGCGAGGTCCGCCGGGCTCGACGGCATGCGGCTCCGTAGGGAGCGTCTGGTTCTCGGCCGCATGCTCCTTAGCGTCCGTCCGCCGTTCTTACCTCAGGCCGCGATCGCGGCGGTCGATGCGCGTGCATGGCCATCGTGAGCGGGACCGGAGCGTTCCGGCTGTCGACCGCGTCGAGGTAGTCGCGCGAGTCCTCGTAGCCGCGGCGGATCAGCTCGTCGGCGTGGGAGAAGTCGATCGGCGCGATCGTCAGCGGGCACGGCGGCGGCAGGACGATCAGCTCGGCGCGGTCGCGCAGCATCTCGACCTCGACCAGGAGCCGCCGCATGATCAGCAGGCTCATCGCGTGGAGGAGCATCGCGACCGCGCCTCGCGGGGGCTCGGGCAGATCGCAGGCGTTCCCGGTCGGCAGCACGTAGATGCGCTCGGCGCCGAGCTCGATCGCGTCGACGATCGGCGTGTTGTTGGCGACGCCGCCGTCGATCAGCAGCCGCCCGTCGCGCTCGACCGCGGGAAAGACGCCGGGAATCGCGGCGCTGGCGATGACCGCCTCGAGCGCGTCGCCCCGCGAGAGGCGAAGCTCGCGCCCGCTGAGCAGATCGGTGGCGATCACGTGAAGCGGGATCGGGCGACTCCTCGAGCAGCTCGAGCTCGAGGTGGTCCGCGACGAGCTTTCGCAGGCCGCGGTCGGAGACCAGGTGGTCGCGGGCCCCGAAGAAGCCGAGGAAACCGGTCAGCGGGTTGAGCGGGAAGACCTTCCAGCGGCCGACCCCGCGCCAGACGTCGGCGAGCTCGTCCGCCGTCGCCGGGGTCGGCGGGCGGGAGGCGATGAACGCCCCGTTGAGCGCCCCGACCGAGGTCCCGACGATCAGGTCGGGCGCGATCTCGCGCTCGTAGAGCGCGCGGAGCATGCCCGCCTGGACCGCGCCGAGGCTGGCGCCGCCGGAGAGGACGAAGGCCGTCTTTGGGCTCAGAATTCGCTGCATAGTCCCGGCTTGGCGTCGCGCCGGAGTGCAGCCCATGCGTTACTGCGATCATCGTATGCATCGGACCGCGGGTAAGACAGCACGGTCGCGAGCCGACGCATCGACGCGACGTGACGGGCGCAGACGCAGACGCCCGACGCCTCGCAGCTCCGAGAGAGGAAGACGATGGCCACAGAACTCGAGACGTTCGTAATCGTCGGCGCCGGCCTGGCCGGCGCGAAGGCCGCCGAGACCCTGCGCGAGGAAGGCTTTGACGGGCGCCTGACCCTGATCGGCGACGAGCCCGAGCGCCCCTACGAGCGCCCGCCGCTCTCCAAGGACTACCTGCGCGGCGAGACCGACGAGGCCCCCTACGTCCACGACGCGAGCTTCTACGACGACAACGACATCGAGCTTCTGACCTCGACGCGCGTCACCGGCATCGAGCTCGGCCTGCGCGAGCTGCTGCTCGAGGGCGACCGGCGCCTCGGCTACGACCGCCTGCTGCTGGCAACCGGCTCGGTGCCGCGCCGGCTCGATGTGCCCGGCGGCAAGCTCGACGGGATCCACTACCTGCGGACCCTCGCCGACTCGGAGCGAATCGGCGAGCGGATCGAGACCGGCCGCCGGCTGGTGGTCGTCGGCTCGGGCTGGATCGGCGCCGAGATCGCCGCGTCGGCCCGCCAGAAGGGCTGCGAGGTGACGATGATCGAGATGGCCTCGCTGCCGCTCGAGCGCGTCCTCGGCCCCGAGGTCGGGCAGATCTACCTCGACCTCCACCGCGACCACGGCGTCGAGTTCCTGCCCGAGACCACCGTCGAGCGCTTCGAGGGCGAGGGCTCGGTCGAGCGCGTCGTCACCAGGGACGGAGCCGTGATCGAGACCGACTTCGTCGTCGTCGGCATCGGCGTCGCGCCGCGCACCGGCCTGGTCGAGACCGCGGGCCTGAAGATCGACAACGGCGTCGTGGTCGACGAGCACCTCGAGACCAGCGCCCCGGGCGTCTTCGCGGCCGGCGACGTCGCCAACGCCTGGCATCCCTTCTACGGGCACAAGCTCCGGGTCGAGCACTGGGCCAACGCCCTCAACCAGGGGCCGGTCGCCGCGAAGGCGATGCTCGGCCAGGACGGCGAGCTACGACGAGATCCCGTACTTCTTCTCCGACCAGTACGACGCCGGGATGGAGTACAGCGGCTACGCCACCGAGTGGGACGAGGTCGTCTTCCGCGGCGACGTCGCCGCGCGCGAGTTCATCGCCTTCTGGCTCAAGGACGAGCGGCGTGGTCGCCGGGCATGAACATGAACGTCTGGGACGTGAGCGACCCGATCCGCGAGCTGATCCGCTCGCGCCGGCCGGTCAGCCAGCCGCGATCTGGCCGATCGCGCGACGTGCCCGCTCTCGGAGACTCGACTGAGCCGAGCCGCGCCGAGGCCCGAGTCTGGGCATCGGAGGGTGGGTCGTGAACGGATCGCGAAACGGGGCGGCCGCGGAGCTCCAGGTCGTCGAAGACGATGGCGGCGTGGACCTCGGCGCCGCGGAGCGTGCGGCGCACGATCTGCTCGTCGCGCTCGGCGCCGACCTGGAGTCGGATCACCTCCGCGAGACGCCGCGGCGCGTCGCCAAGGCGTACGCGGAGCTGCTGACGCCGACGGCCGTTCAACGCCACCACGTTCCCCAACGACGAGGGCTACGACGAGCTGGTGATCGTCGGCGAGATCCCGTTCCAGTCGCTCTGCGCCCACCACCTGCTGCCGTTCCAGGGCAAGGCGCACGTCGCCTACCTGCCGGGCGAGCGGCTCGTCGGCCTCTCGAAGCTCGCGCGCGTGGTCGAGCTCTACTCGCGCCGCCTGCAGCTCCAGGAGCGCCTGACGACGCAGGTCGCCGACTGGCTGGAGGAGCACCTCGAGCCGCGCGGAGTCGGGGTGGTGCTCGAGGCCGAGCACCTGTGCATGTCGCTTCGGGGCGTTCAGACCGCCGGCTCGAACACGGTGACCTCCGCCCTGCGTGGCGCGGTCAAGGACGACGCGCGGACGCGACAGGAGTTCCTGAGCCTGATCAATTCGGGCTAGCCCCGACTCCGATTGCCGGTGTCTACAGTGGCGACATGACCGACATGGGCGCATCGCTCGACCAGTACCGGGAGATCGAAACCGGGGAGGCCTTCACGCTCCAGGGCCCGCGAGTCCTCAAGGTGGAGCTGTCGGAGACCTCCGTGTTCGCGAAGAACGGGGCGATGATCGCCTACCAGGGCGACGTGCGCTTCGAGCACAAGGGAGGTGGACTCGGGCGCTTCCTGAAGAAGGCCGCCACCGGAGAGTCGCTTCGGCTGATGCAGGCCGGAGGCACCGGCGAGCTGTTCCTCGCCCATCAGGCGATGCTCGTCCACGTGGTGCGCCTGAACGATGAGTCGATCACCGTCAACGGGGAGAACATCCTCGCGTTCGAGACCGACATCGACTGGGACGTGACCCGCGTCAAGGGCGGTACCGCGGGAATGCTGGCCGGAGGCCTGTTCAACATCCATCTGACCGGGACCGGGTTGGTGGCGCTCGTCTCGGATGGTGAGCCAGTCAAGCTCGAGGTGGCCGAGGCCCCCACCTTCAGCGACCCGCAGGCTGCAATCGCGTGGTCTGGTGGGGTGACCACAAACCTCAAGACCGAGGTGCAGGCGAAGGCCTTGATCGGAATGGGCTCGGGAGAGAGCTTCCAGCTCGGTTTCTCGGGCCAGGGGTGGGTCTTGGTGCAGCCCTCCGAGGGCCGGCCGATTCCCAGGGGCTGAAGGCGGCAACCGGACGTGGCGACGTTCTGCCTGATCGCCGGCAACTGGCATGACGGCTCGTCGTGGGAGGCGGTGACCCCTCGGCTGGAGGCGCTCGGTCACCGCGTGCTCGCGCCAGACCTGCCGACCGACGACCCGAATGCGGGCTGGGAGGATCGCGTCTCCCCCGCTCTCCAGGCCCTTGAAGGCGTCGAAGGGCCGGTTGTGGTCGTCGCCCACTCGGCCTCCTCCGGATACGGGGAGCTCGTCGCGGCGCGCCTGACGATCCGTTGTTGATCCACCTGTGCCCGAGGCTCGGCTCGTTCGACCCCCCGCCCGGCGCCCCGGAGCCATTCCGGCCCGGCTTCCCGTTCCCGCCGCGGCGGCAAGACGGGGCGAACGTGTGGGAGCGCGAGGCGGCGATCGAGGCGATGTATCCGCGACTTGACCGCGAGACGGCCGAGGCGTTGGCCGACCGGCTTCGCCCTGCGGCTCCGCCGCCGGACGAGTTCCCGCTGTCCGCTTACCCAGACGTCGCGACGGCGCTGATCTACGCGAGCGACGACGAGTTCTTCGAGCCCGAGTTCGAGCGATTCATGGCACGCGAGGCCCTGCGGGTCGAGCCGATCGAGATCCCCGGCGGCCACTTCCCGATGGCTGAGGACCCGGAGGCCCTCGCGGAACTCCTCGATCGCCTGGCGCGAGACCTATGATCGGCGGTCGCGCCTGATCTGAGCGGTAGCTGCCTTTGCGGACCGCTCGCCGTGGGGGCGCGCCGAACTGGTTGACTGCGGCGGGTGAGTGGGTCGCAGGTGGTCGAGCTGACCCCAGGCGGTCTCGACGAGGCCGACGTCGTCACCGTCGCTCGCGAGTGGGCCCCGGTCGAGCTGGGAGCCGAGGCCCGGGAGGCGATGGCGGCGAGCGCCGCGATCGTCGACGGGCTCGCGAGCTCGGGGGAGCCCGTCTACGGCGTCTCCACCGGCTTCGGATCGCTGGCCACCGTCTCGATTCCCGCGGAGGCTCGGGCACAGCTCCAGCCTCGCTTCTGCGCAGCCACGCCGCCGGCATGGGCGCCCGCGGTGGAGACCGAGGTCGTGCGGGCGATGATGCTGCTGCGGGCACGCACGCTGGCGATGGGCTACTCGGGCGCCCGGCCCGAGGTGGCCGAGGCAATCCTGGCCCACCTGAACGCCGGGCTCACGCCGATCGTCCCCGAGCATGGCTCGCTCGGGGCCAGCGGCGACCTCGCCCCCCTTGCCCACTGCGCCCTGCCGCTGATCGGCGAGGGCGAGCTGGAGACCCGCGACGGCCGAGCGCCTGCCCGCCGCCGAGGCGCACGCCATGGCGGGCATCGAGCCGCTCGAGCTGGGCGCGAAGGAGGGCCTGGCGCTGATCAACGGCACCGACGGCATCCTCGGGATGCTGGTGCTGGGACTTTGCGACCTGCGACGGCTGCTGCGCGATCGCGGATGTCGCCGCGGCGATGTCGGTCGAGGCGCTGCTGGGCACCGACCGCGCCTTCGCCGAGGACCTCGTGGCGCTGCGCCCCCAGCCGGGTCAGGCCGCTGAGCGCGGGCAACATCCGCCTGCTGCTGGCCGGCTCGCCGATCGTCGCGAGCCACCGCCACGGCGACCCACGCGTCCAGGACGCGTACTCGCTGCGGTGCGCGCCCCAGGTGATCGGCGCCGCCCGCGATGCCGTCGCTCACGCCGAGTCGGTCGCCGGCGGCCGAGTTGCGCTCGGCGATCGACAACCCGATGGTCCTCCCCGACGGCCGCGTCGAGTCGTGCGGCAACTTCCACGGCGCGCCGCTGGGACTGGCGTGCGACCTTCTGTCGGTCGCCATCGCCCCGGTCGGCGCCATCGCCGAGCGCCGGACCGACCGCCTGCTCGACGCCAGCCGCTCGCAGGGCCTGCCGCCGTTCCTGGCCGACGACCCCGGCCTGGACTCGGGCCTGATGATCGCCCAGTACACGCAGGCGGCCATGGTGGCCGAGAACCGCCGGCTGGCCGCCCCGGCGGGCGTCGACTCGCTGCCGACCAGCGCGATGCAGGAGGACCACGTGTCGATGGCCTGGGGAGCCGCACGAAAGCTGCGCGCGACGATCGGCGAACCTGAGCCGCATCCTCGCGGTGGAGCTGACCGCTGCCGCCCGCGGCCTCGACCTCCGCGCACCGCTCGAGCCCGCCGCGGGCACCGGGGCCGCCCGGGCCGCGCTCCGCGAAGTGGAGGCGGGTCCGGGACCGGACCGCTGGCTGGCCCCGGAGCTCGAGGCCGTGGACGGAGCTCGTCGCCTCCGGAGCGCTGCTCGACACGGTCGAGGCCGAGGTCGGGGTCCTCGCGTGAGCCGCGAGATCCGAGCGCCGCGTGGCACCGAGCTCTCCTGCAAGGGATGGCCGCAGGAGGCCGCGATGCGGATGCTGATGAACAACCTCGACCCCGAGGTGGCCGAGCGCCCGGAGGACCTCGTCGTCTACGGCGGCACCGGCCGCGCCGCCCGCTCGTGGCCGGCGTTCGACGCGATCGTGGGCTCGCTGCGAGAGCTCGGCGACGACGAGACGCTGCTCGTGCAGTCGGGTAAGCCGGTGGGTGTCTTCCGCACGCACGAGTGGGCGCCGCGAGTCCTGATCGCCAACTCCCACCTGGTCCCGGAGTGGGCGAACTGGGAGGAGTTCCGGCGCCTCGAGGACCTGGGGCTGACGATGTACGGGCAGATGACCGCGGGCTCGTGGATCTACATCGGCAGCCAGGGCATCGTCCAGGGGACCTATGAGTGCTTCGCCGAGATCGCGCGGCGGCGCTTCGACGGGTCGCTGGCCGGCACGATCACGCTCACCGCGGGCCTCGGCGGGATGGGCGGGGCCCAGCCGCTGGCCGTGACGATGAACGAGGGCGTCGCACTGTGCGTGGAGATCGACCCGGAGCGGATCGAGCGCCGCCTCGAGACCCGCTACCTCGACGAGCAAGCCGACGACCTCGACGACGCGGTCGCGCGATGCGAGCGCGCGAAGGCAGATCGCCGCGGGCTGAGCGTCGGACTCTGCGCGAACGCCGCCGACGTCCTGCCCGAGCTCCTGCAGCGCGGCTTCGCGGCCGACATCGTGACCGACCAGACCTCGGCCCACGACCCGCTCGTGGGCTACGTGCCCAACACGCTCACGCTCGCGGAGGCGGACCGGATGCGCGAGAGCCGACCCCGAGGAATACGTGCGCCGCTCCCGGGCGCGCGATCGCCGCGCACTGCTTCGCGATGGTCGGCTTCAAGGACGCCGGCGCCGAGGTCTTCGACTACGGGAACAGCCTGCGCGCCGAGGCGCGGCTGGGCGGGTTCGAGCGCGCGTTCGACTACCCCGGCTTCGTGCCCGCCTACATCCGCCCGCTGTTCTGCGAGGGGAAGGGTCCCTTCCGGTGGGTGGCGCTTTCCGGCGACCCCGCCGACATCGCGGCCACCGACCGGGCGGTGCTCGACGAGTTCGGCGAAGACGAGGCGCTGGTCCGCTGGATCCGGCTCGCGGGCGAGCGGATCGCCTTCCAGGGGCTGCCCTCGCGGATCTGCTGGCTGGGCTACGGGGAGCGGGCTCGGCTTGGGCTGCGCTTCAACGAGATGGTTCGCTCGGGCGAGCTGAAGGCGCCGGTCGTGATCGGGCGCGACCATCTGGACTCGGGCTCGGTCGCCTCGCCATACCGCGAGACCGAGGGCATGGCCGACGGCTCCGACGCGATCGCCGACTGGCCGCTCCTGAACGCCCTCGTCAACACCTCCTCGGGCGCGAGCTGGGTCTCGATCCACCACGGCGGCGGCGTCGGCATCGGGCGCTCGATCCACGCCGGGATGGTGTGCCTCGCCGACGGCACGGCGATGGCGGCCGAGAAGCTCGAGCGGGTCCTGACCGCCGACCCCGGCATGGGCGTCATCCGCCACGCGGATGCCGGCTATGAGCGGGCACTGGAGGTCGCCGCCGAGCGCGACGTCGAGATCCCGATGCGCGAGCAGGCGTGAGCCTGCGCGAGGTCGTCACGATCGGCGATCCGGTCCTGCGCGAGCGGGCGCGCGAGGTGAGCCCCGAGGAGCTCCGCTCGCCCGAGATTCAGACGCTGATCGACGACATGATCGAGACGATGCGAGCCGCCGGCGGGGCCGGGATCGCCGCCAACCAGGTGGGTGTGCCGCTTCGGATCGCCGTCGCCGAGGTCGATGGGACCAACCCCCGCTACCCGTACAAGCCGCCGATCCCGCTGACCGTGATCGTCAACCCCGAGCTCGAGGGGATCGGCGAGGAGACCGTGGAGATCAACGAGGGCTGCCTCTCCGTCCCCGGCCTTCGCGGGGTCGTGGCGCGCCACGTATCGATCGGCCTGCGCTACCTGGATCGGGACGGCCAGCCGCATGAGGAGGTCAAGCGGGGGCTCACCGCCGGCACCTTCCAGCACGAGGTCGATCACCTCGACGGCACGCTGATCGTCGATCGCGCCGATCCCCGGTCGCTGATGACCTGGGAGCAGTTCGAGCGCCTTCACCGCGACGCTTTCGTCGAGCGGATCACCGAGTTCACCGAGCGAGTCGGCTCGTGAGCGCGTACTGGTGCGAGTACGCGTGGCCGGGGGATGACGCAGTCGAGTCCGGGGTGGCCGTCGAGGTCGAGGATGGGCGCTTCACGCGGGTCGAGTCCGGGGTCTCCGAGCCGCCGCCGGGCGCCGAGCGGCTACACGGCATCAGCATCCCGGGCCTCGCGAACGCCCACTCACACGCGTTCCACCGGGCGCTTCGCGGGCGGACCCAGAGCGGCCGTGGCTCGTTCTGGACCTGGCGGCAGGCGATGTATGAGGTCGCGGGCGCTCTCGACCCGGACAACTACCGCGCCCTCGCCCGAGCGACGTTCGCCGAGATGGCCCTCGCCGGGATCACCGCGGTCGGTGAGTTCCATTACGTGCACCACGACGCCGGCGGCGGCGCCTACGAGGATCCGAACGAGATGAGCCGGGCGCTCCTGGCCGCCGCCGAGGAGGCCGGGATCAGGATGACGCTCCTGGACACCTGCTACCTGCACGGCGGCATTGGCGAGACGATCGAATCCGGACAGGTGCGATTCAGCGACCGGACGGCCGCGAGCTGGGCAGAGCGAGTCGAGGCGCTCGGCGAGCCGGGGCCGAACGCGCGCGTCGGCGCGGCGATCCACAGCGTCCGCGCCGTCGATCCCGACTCGGCGGGCGTCGTCGCGGCGTGGGCGAACGATCGCTCCGCCCCACTCCATGCCCACCTCTCCGAGCAGGTCGCCGAGGTCGAGGCGTGCCAAGCGGCGTACGGGCGGGCGCCGGTCGAGCTGCTGGACGACTGCGGCGCCCTCTCCGAGCGCTTCACGGCGGTCCACTTCACCCACGTCTCGGAGCCGGAGATCGGCCTACTCGGGGCCGCGGGCGCATGCTGCTGCCTGTGCCCCACGACCGAGCGAGACCTGGCCGACGGCATCGGCCCAGCGCGCGCCATTGTCGACGCCGGCGCGGGCCTCGCCCTGGGGTCCGACTCGCACGCGATCATCGATCACTTCGAGGAGATGCGGGCGGTCGAGCTGGATCAACGCCTTGTCACGAACGAGCGCGGGCTTCACACCGCGTCCGAGCTGCTGCGCGCGGGAACGGTGGAGGGCCACCGCTCGCTCGGCTGGCCGGAGGCAGGGCGGATCGAGCCAGGCGCCATCGCCGACCTGGTCACGGTCGATCTCGGCGCCGTTCGGATGGCGGGCGCCGATGAGGAACAGCTCCTCGAGGCGCTCGTGTTCGCGGCCGGCGCCGGCGACGTCCGGCACGTGATCGCCGGGGGCAGGCCGGTCGTGAGCGACGGCCGGCATCTCGGGGTGGACGTGGCGGCCGAGCTCCGCGACTCCATCGGGGCGGTTACGCCGTGAGCACGACCGTCATCGACAACATCGGCCTGCTGATCACCAACCAGCCGGAACTGGGCGAGGGCCCGCTGGGCGCCGTCCGCGACGCGGCCGTGGTGATCGCCGATGGCGAGGTCGCCGCGATCGAGCGCCCGGGGGCGGCCGCGGACGAGCAGGTCGACGCTGGCGGGCGCTGCGTGATCCCCGGCTTCGTGGACTCCCACACGCATCTGGTCTTCGCCGGCGATCGCTCCGCGGAGTTCGCCGCGCGGATGGCCGGCGCCCCCTACGAGGCGGGCGGTATCCGGGTGACCACGGAGGCCACCCGCGCCGCCTCGACCGACGAGCTCGAGCGCCTGGCGGACCTCCGCCGGGCGGAGGCCTTCGCGGCCGGGATCACCCATCTGGAGATCAAGTCCGGATACGGCCTCGACGTCCCGACGGAGCAGCGCCTGTGCGAGGTGGCCGCGGGGCTGACCGACGACGTCACCTTTCTGGGCGCACACGCCGTGCCGGCCGAATACGAGGGCCGAGCCGACGACTACGTTGCACTCGTCTGCGGCGAGATGCTCACGGCCTGCGCCCCGCATTGCCGCTGGATCGACGTCTTCTGCGAGCGGGGCGCCTTCGACGCCGAGCAGTCCCGAGCCGTCCTCGAGGCCGGCCGCGACGGCCGGGCTCGGCCTGCGCGTCCACGGCAACCAGCTCGGCCCCGGACCCGGGGTGCGGCTGGCGGTCGAGCTGGGCGCCGCGTCCGTCGACCACTGCACCTACCTCGACGCCGACGATGTCGATGCCCTCGCCGGGGGCGAGACCGTGGCGACGTTCCTGCCGGCCACAGACTTCTCGACGCGCCAGCCCTACCCGAACGCGCGCCCGGTGATCGACGCCGGCGCCACCGTCGCGATCGCGACCAACTGCAACCCCGGGTCGAGCTACACGACGTCAATGGCGTTCTGCATCGCCCTCGCGGTCCGCGACCTGCGGATGACCGCCGACGAGGCCCTGCTGGCGGCGACCCTCGGCGGCGCCCGCGCCCTGCGGCGCGACGACCTGGGCCGCCTGGGGCCGGGCGCCCGAGGCGACGCAGTGATCCTGAACGCGCCCTCGCACGAGCACCTCGTCTACCGGCCCGGAGTGCCCCTGGCGCTGCGGACCGTCAGCGCCGGGCGCGCGGGGTAGGCTCTGCGCATCGGCAGGATGGGGAAACAAGCCGAGATCGTTCGTGGCGTCTACGACCGCTGGGCCGAGGGCGACTTCGACACCACAGCGGTCTTCGACCCCACCGCCGAGCTCGTGATGTCCCCACAACTGCCCGATTCGGGGACCTACATCGGCATCGAGCAGATCAGCCGGCTACATGCGGGGCTTTCTCGAGCCCTGGACCCGGCTCACGATGGTGGCCGAGGCGATCACTGAGGCCAGTGAAGGCATCATTGTGGTCGACGTCCTCCAGCGAGGGGTGGGCAGCGGCAGCGGCGCGGCCACCGAGCTCAGCTACGCGCACGTTTGGACGTTCCGGGGTGAGAAGGTCGTACGCCTCGAAGCATTCCGCGAGCGTGAGGCCGCCGCCCGCGCCGCGGGCCTCAGCCGCTAGACCGCTGGGAAGCCGAGGAGTCGCCGGCTACGGCCCCGCCCGACTAGGATCCAGGCATGCCGGAGCGCCTCTACTTCACCGAGTCCGACGAGGCGAACGAGCTGATCGCGACCGACCCGATGGCGCTGCTGGTGGGGTTCGCACTCGACCAGCAGGTCACGGTGCAGAAGGCGTTCACCGGGCCGCTCGACATCCGCGAGCGGCTCGGCGCGATCGACGCCGAGACGCTGGCCGGCGCCGACCTCGAGCCGATATTCCGTGAGAAGCCGGCCATCCACCGCTACCCCGGCAACATGGCGAAGCGCGTGCACGAGTTGGCGGTCCACGTACGCGACACCTACGACGGCGACGCCGCGAGGGTCTGGACCGACGCGGCGGACACCGACGAGCTCCGCGCGAACATCGCGGCCCTCCCCGGCTTCGGCGAGATGAAGGTCAAGGCGCTCGGCTCGGTCCTGGCCAAGCGCTTCGGCATTGAGGCGGCCGAGGGGCTCGTGCCCTGGCACCCGACGCTGGGCGACGTGGACTCCGCCGACGCGCTGGCCGCCTACCAGGCCGCCAAGCGCGAGCACAAGGCCGAGTGGTCAAGGGCCAAGGCCTCCGCGTAGCGGCGGCCGGGGCGCCACGGATCAGGCTTCGGTCTCCCCGGCACCCGGGCGGCCTATGGCCACGGCGATATCGCCGATCGCCGCCCGCTCCGCGTCGCTGACGGGGGTGTCGCCCTCCTCCTTGGCGGCGGCGGCGCGCTCGGCGACCGCAAGCACCAGATCGCGGTAGCCCTCCACCTCCTCGGGCGTCGCCTTCGCCTCGAGCAATGAGATGACCGACCGCAGCTGGGTGAGCGAGTGCTCCTTCATCTCATCCAGCGATCGGTGCTTGGAGTGATCCACCTTGGGCTTGGTATCGAGGATCTCGTCCATGAGCTCGGTCCCGCCGTGGTGTTTGGCCGCCTCGACATAGGCCTTGGCGATCGAGAACGCCTCGCGAAACGTCCCTCCGCGCTGCGCGCTGGAGACAACGAGGCCCGCGGCGGGAGGCCCTTCCAGGACCTGCTCCCACTCCTCTTCGGTGAAATCTGCCTTGGTCGTCAACGTCTCTCCTCTGCGATTGTTGTGAGCCCAGTATCCACGACGCGGAGGAGGAGCAGATGGCGAGCGAGAGCAGCGCGACCACGATCTGGCAGGGCAGCCTGGAGCAGGGCCGGGGCGAAACCACCACGGCGAGCGGGACGCTGGAATCGGTGGAGGTCACCTGGCCGGCGCGGGTGGAACGGACTGAGGGGACGACGAGCCCCGAGGAGCTCCTCGCCGCCGCGCATGCAGCCTGCTACTGCATGGGCCTCTCCCACGAGCTCGACGGCGCGGGCCACGAGGCAGCGCGGCTCGAGGCGACCGTCGTCGTCTCCTTCGTCCCGGGCGAGGGCGTGAAGTCCTCGCACGTCACCGTCAAGGGCTCGGTCGACGGGATCGACGAGGCCGGGTTCGAGCAGGCGGCTCAGGCGGCCGGCGAGGGATGCCCGATCTCGGGCGCGCTCAAGGGCAACGTCGAGATCACGGTGGACGCGACGCTCGAGGGCTGAACATGGTGATCGTCGTCGGCCGCGTGAGGTGCGAGGCCGAGCGCCGCGACGAATTGGTCGCGGCCATGGAGGAGATGCAGGACAACTCACGCCGCGAGGACGGGTGCCTGCGCTACGGCTTCTTCGCCGCCGTCGAGGACCCGCTGAGCTTCATCGCCGTCGAGGAATGGGCGGACCGGCCGGCGCTCGACGCGCACTTCGCCCAGCCCCACCTGCAACGGTTCGCCGAGCGGCTTGGGGCGCTGGTCTCCGGGCAGCCCGAGGTCGCGATCCACGAGGTGGCCGACACCAAGCCGTTCCCGGGCCGACCCGAGCAGTGAGCACAAGCGCCAGCACGCGGACCCCCCGCCTGCGGGCGGTCATGCGCTCAGAGGAGCGGGTGACGCCGCTGGAGCTGTTCTTCGACCTGGTCTTCGTCCTCGCGATCACTCAGTGCACCGCGCTGATGGCCCACGACCCGACCTGGGAGGGCATCGCCCGCGGCGTGCTCGTGCTCGGCCTGATGTGGTGGGCGTGGACCGGGTACGCCTGGCTCACGAGCGTCGTCGAGCCGGAGGAGGGCGCGGTCCGGCTCGTGATGTTCGCGGCGATGGCCGGGCTCCTCGTCGTCTCGCTGTGCGTGCCCGGCGCGTTCGGGGACGAGGCGACGCTCTTCGCGCTCGCCTACGCGGTCGTCCGCTTCTCGCAGATCGGGTTGTTCATCCTCGCCAGCCGCGACTTTCCGGAGCTCCGGCATTCCGTCTGGGGGCTCGCGGGCGGCACGGCCGTCGGCTGCGGCCTGCTGCTCGTCGGATCGTTCTTCGACACCGAGGCCCAGTTCGTGATCTGGAGCATCGCCCTGGTCCTGGACGTCGCCGAGCCGTACTTTTTCGGCTCCGAGGGCTGGAAGCTCCAGCCCTCCCACTTCGCCGAGCGGCACGGCCTGATCGTGATCATCGCGCTGGGCGAGTCGATCGTCGCGATCGGGGCCGGCGCCTCGGTCGCGGTCGACACCGGCGTGGTGGTCGCGGCGGTGCTCGGGATCGTGATCGCCTCGGCCCTGTGGTGGCTCTACTTCGACGTCGTCGCCCTGGTCGCCGAACGCCGCCTCTCCGAGGCGCCGGTCGGGAAGGTCCAGAACGAGATGGCCCGCGACTCCTACTCGCTGATCCACTTCGGGATGGTGGCCGGGATCATCCTCGCGGCGCTGGGCCTGAAGAAGACGATCGGTGACGTCGACGCTCCATTGAAGGTGGAGGTCGCGACGGCCGCGCTGGGAGGGAGCGCGCTGTACCTGCTCGCGCATGTGGCCTTCCGCTGGCGGAACGTGCACTCGCTTAACCGCCGGCGCCTCGCGTGCGCGCGTGATCATGCTCGCGCTGATCCCGGTGGCGACGGAGATCTCCGCGCTCGCCACCTCCGCAATAATCGCCGCCCTCTTGATCGTGCTCATCGCATACGAGGTGATCCGCTTCTCTGAGTTCCGCGAGCGGACCCGCCAGGAACTGGCGAGCGGCCGGCCAGTGGGCGACGCCGGATGAGCAGGCTCGCGCTTCCGGGGAAGGTCGCGCTCGTGACGGGCGCCGCCCGCGGGATCGGCTTCGCGACCGCGCGTGCCCTGCACGACCGCGGCGCATCGGTGGCGGTCCTCGACCTCGACCAGGCCGCAGCCGGGGAAGCTGCGGATGCGGTCGGCGAACGCGCGATCGGTATCGGCGCCGACGTGACCGACGCGGCGGCGATGCGCTCCGCCGTCGCCACCACGGTCGAACAGTTTGGCGGGCTGGACATCGCGGTCGCCAACGCCGGCATCGCGCCCGGCGTCGCGACGGTCAAGGCGATGCCCGTCGAGGCGTTCGAGCGGGTCCTCGACGTGAACCTGGGCGGGGTCTACCGAACGGTCGCGGCCGCCCTCCCGGAGGTCGCCGCCCGGGGCGGGCACATGACCCTGCTGGGGTCGATCTACTCGTTCTTCAACGGAGTGCTGGTCGCTCCCTACGCCATGAGCAAGGCGGGAGTCGAGGCGCTGGGCCGTGCCCTCCGAGTGGAGCTGGCCGGCCAGGGGGCCAGCGCCGGGGTCGTCTACTACGGCTTCATCGCCACCGAGATGGTGCGCCAGGGCATCGAGGAGGATCCGCTCGGCGAGGAGTTGGAGGGGCGGATCCCCGCCTTCGTCCGCCGCCGGCTGACCCCGGAGCAGGCCGCGGCCGCGCTGGTGGACGGCATCGAGCGGCGCTCGCCGCGGGTCTACGCCCCGGGCTTCCTTCGCGGCTACTCGGCCCTGCGGGGCGTGCTCAACCCGGCGATCGACTGGCAGATGCGCCGCGACCGCAAGACCCAGGCCGTGGTGGCGAAGGCCGACGTGGAGGGCCGCACCGCCGGCCACGAGACCACGCGCCCACCCGGCGGGGAGTAGGACGGCGCGATTCGGCTAGCGGCGCTCGCCGCGGGGCTTGTAGACCATCACCCGGACCTTGCTGTCAACCGGCAGCACGATGCCGTCACGGTAGTCCTGGAAGATGATCTCGCCCTCGACCCGATAACGGCGGGGAAGGTTTTGGGTTCCCCGCGCAGGCTTCACCACCTCCGCCTCCAGGGCCCTGTCCTTGAGGCGCTTCTCCGCCTTGGCCACCGAGAGGCCGAGGAGAGAGGGGACCGAGGTGCGTTTGGTGCCGTCGCCGACGTAGGTGAGCGCGATGATCAGCCCCGCGATCACGAGCAATGCCTCGACCTTGTGCCCGATCCCCTTCACGAGAACGGAAGATGCTAGTGGCCGCGAGGCCCCGCGCGCTTGGACGGTCGGCCGGGATCAGGCGCCGAGCTGGGCCTGGCAGTACGCGTCGCGCTGGGCCCGGTAGCCCGGGGCGGGGACCGCCGCGATGAGCTGCGCGGTCAGGCCTGCGTACGCCTCGATCCGCTGCGCCACCAGCGCGCGCTCGGTCGCGGTCTTCGCGTTCACGAGCTGCTCGGCATGGCGCCAAACGATCTCGCGCCAGCCGCGTACGGCCTCGAGCCCGGCAACGTCGTCGATCGGCACCTGCGAGGGGTTGGTGAGGTCCAGCGACTCATCGAAGCGCTTGCGAATGGCGTGGACGACGGGCGCGTAGGCGTTGGTGAGCACGGCGTTGACCGCGTCGTGATCGGGCTTTCTCGATTCGCCCTTGCCCGTTCGCAGACCAAGCGCCGCGATCACGAACGGCATGTCGTTCTGAACGTGAGCGTTGATCCCGAGCAGCATGTCCTGTGCTCCGAAGACACTGCCCGACTCCGCGGTCTCGAGCGCGATCCGCCACGCCTGCGGCACGGGCTCGTCGGCCTCCCAGGCGCGAAGGACACGGAAGTAGAAGTTGGCGAACAGCGCGTCCTCGGTGAAGAGGTAGTCGCGGAACCGGACCATGTGCGGGTCGGAGGTGATCATCCCGCGGAACGTCCGAGTGAGGGTCATGTATGTCGTGGCGAAGACGCCGCGGTGATCGCAGCCGAACTCGTCGCGGGCGTTGCGCAGCCGGCGCAGGGCGTTGTTGACGCAGTGCAGGCCCGGGGTCCGGCAGTGCGCCACACCCGCGGGTCGCTCCTGGTTCGGGCTCGGCAGGGGCGGAAGCAGATCGCTCCACGGGATGCCCGGATACTGCACCTCCTGGGCGGATACGGGCGCGGCCGGCAGCGTTGCGAACGCGGCCATGACGAGCCCGGCGACGAGCCAGCGACGGGTTCCCTCCATCACGCGCCCGATGCTACGCACGGGCCCTTCGCCGCGCGCCGGTTCCCCGCGCTCACGGGAGCTGCCTCGCAGCCGATATAACGGAGGCATGGAAATGCGCATCGAAAGAGTCGTGCTCGAAACCGAGCATCACCGGATCACCGGCGACCTGCACCTGCCCCGCGAGGGCTATCGCAGTCGGCTGTCCGACTACCTGAACCGCGGCGACATCAGTTCGTCCCGCTGTCGAACGCCCAGATCGCCTCGCTGAACGGCGGCGGCCGGAGCGAGGAGCGCGAGTTCCTCGCGGTCGCCCGCAATCAAGTCACGTTCGCCTACCCGGCGAGCGACAGCGAGATCTAGCGCGCGGGCCGGCGACGACCGCTACGGCGTGAGGAGGATCTTGAGCGCCTCGCGGCGGTCGTAGATCTCGTAGGCCTCCGGGGCTTCGTCGAGGCTCATCCGGTGCGTCACCAGCGGCGCGGGGTCGAGCGTGCCGGCGGCGATGGCCTCGAGCACGGGGTCGACATGCTTGATCACGTTGGCGTGCCCGGTCTTCAGGGTCAGGGCCTTGATCCAGACGATTCCCATGTGGAAGTCGATGCGCTCGGCGTAGACGCCGGTGGCCGACACGGTGCCCGCCTTGCGCGTCAGCCGGCAGGCCATCTCGAGCGCGTCCGGGTGACCCACGGCGTCGATTGTTGCGTCCACTCCGCGGCCCTCGGTGGCCCCCTTGACCACGGCGCGAACGTCCTCCTCGGTGAGGTGGACCGGCGTGGCCCCGAACGAACGGGCCATCTCGAGCCGCTGGGGAACGGTGTCGACCGCGATCACTGTCCCGGCTCCGGCGGCCTTCGCCGCCTGCACGGCGCACAGGCCCACTGGCCCGAGCCCGAGCACGGCGAGGCTGTCGCCCTGGCCGACGCCCGTTTCGATCACAGCGTGATAGCCGGTGCCCATCACGTCGCCCGCGAAGAGTGCGACGTCGTCGGAGACCCCCTCCGGCACCGGGCGCAGCGTGAGATTGGCGGTCGGGACCAGCACCATCTCGGCCTGCGCGCCCTGGAGCGAGCCCAGCGTCGCGCCGTGCCCGAAGACGCGGCCGTTGTCGCACTTGTGGAAGTCGCCGCGCTCGCAGAAGAAGCACTCGCCGCAGGCGGTGCAGTAGGTGCCGATCACCCGGTCGCCCACGGCGACGCGCGTCACCTCGTCGCCGGCCGCGACGACGGTGCCGACGAACTCGTGACCGATCACGAACCCCGGCTCGATCTGAACTCGCCCGTGGTAGATGTGGAGGTCCGAGCCGCAGACGCCCGTCGCCTCAACCTTGACGACGGCGTCGTCGGGCGCGGCCAGCTCCGGCTCGGGGCGCTCGTCAAGGCGGATCTCGCCCGGCGCCTGGAAGGTGACCGCTCGCATCGGGCGGGCACTCTAGACACCAGGCCGGGATAGCCTCCGCCCACCGCGACCGAGGAGATCCCATGAGCGAGCAAGGCAAGCGCGTCCTGATCACCGGATGCTCGACCGGCATCGGCCACGAGACCGCCCTTCACCTGGCCCGCCAGGGGTGGTCGGTGATCGCCACGGCACGCAAGCCGGAGAGCCTGGCCGACCTGGCCGAGGCGGGATGCGAGACGCTGGCGCTGGACGTCACCGACGAGGCCTCGATGCAGGCGGCCGTCGCGGCCGCCGGGCCCGTCTACGGCGCTCATCAACAACGCGGGCTACAGCCAGTCCGGCGCGATCGAGAGCGTCGAGCTCGACTCGGTCCGGCGCCAGTTCGAGACCAACGTCTTCGGCCTGATCCGGATGTCCCAGCTGGTGATGCCGGGGATGCGCGAGGCGGGCGCCGGCCGGATCGTGAACATCTCATCGATGGGCGGGCGGCTGACGTTCCCCGGCGGCGGCATCTACCACGCGACGAAGTACGCCGTTGAGGCGATCTCGGACGCGATGCGCTTCGAGGTGCGTGGGTTCGGCGTCGCCGTCGTCTGCATCGAGCCCGGACTGATCAAGACGGAGTTCGGGAACGCCGCCGTGGGGTCGATCGCGGAGGGAACGCACGAGGAGGGGCCCTACGCGGAGTTCAACGCGCACGTGGCCGAGGCCACCGCCGGCGTCTATGACGAGGGGCCACTCGCGAAGCTCGGAGCCGGGCCGGAGGCAGTCGCGAAGAGGATCGAGACCGCTCTTTCGGCGCGCCGCCCACGCGCCCGGTACCGCGTGACGCCGTCCGCACACCTCGCGATCGCCCAGCGTCGAATCGTCTCCGACAGGGTATGGGACGCGATGATGCGCACCCAGTTCCCGACACCCGGGAAACAGGGAAGCTGAACGAAGTTGTAACGTGCCGTCCGGCACTGTTCTAGGGAGTTCCGGCCGTGGGTATCCTGGCCGGGGGAGGAAGTTAGCTTGAGAGAGGTAGTCAGTTCCCGTGTCAGTCGGAGGGCTTTGGGCGTGCTTAGCGCACTCGTGCTCGCCGGAGGAACCATCGGAATCGCCGCTTGCGGCAGTGACGATGACAGCGGCGGGGGTAGCGGCGAAACAGTCGAGGGCGGCGAGGTAACGATCGCGCAGACCTCTCAGCCCGACTACCTGGATCCGGCGCTGACCTACACGGTTAACGGCATCGAGCCACTGTGGCTGGTGTACACGCCGCTTCTGGCCTACCCGCACGACGAGGGCCCCAGCGGCTCTGAGTTGATCCCGGGTCTCGCCGAGGATCTCCCCGAGATCTCCGAGGACGGCCTCGAGTACAAGCTGACCCTCCGCGACGGACTCAAGTACTCCGACGGCCAGGACGTCGTCGCGTCTGACTTCGAGCACACGATCAAGCGCGTGCTGAACCTGGAGTCGGGCGGATCGGCCTTCTACCAGACGATCGAAGGCGCGACCGAGTACCTCGAGAAGGGCGATCCGGAGGGCGACATCTCCGGGATCGAGACCGACGACAAGACGGGCGAGATCACCATCACCCTGACCGAGGCGGACGCCTCGTTCTCCAACATCCTCGCGATGTGGTTCGCAGGCCTCGTGCCCGGCGACACGCCGTTCAAGAACCTCACCGAGGACCCGCCTCCGGGCGTCGGTCCCTATGAGGTCACCGAGTCCGTGCCGAACCGCCAGTTCGTCCTCGAGAAGGTCGACGGCTACGAGGACAACGACCTCGGTGACGATCTCCCGCCTGGCCACATCGACAAGATCACGACGGAGATCATCAAGAACACCACCGAGCAGGCCCAGGACGTGCTCAACAACGAGCTCGACTACATGCAGGATCCGCCGCCGGCCGACTTCAGGCCGACGGTGATCGAGCAGGTCGGGCCCGACGGCAGCGAAGCGCAGCGGTACGAGGAGTTCACCACGACCTCCACGTACTACTTCTTCATGAACACGCAGGTGGCGCCGTTCGACGACCCGAAGGTCCGCGAGGCCGTCAACTTCGGCATCGACAAGCCGGCGCTCTCCCGGATCTCCGGCGGCGACATCACGCCCGGCTGTTCGTTCCTGCCGCCTGGCATGCCGGGTTACGACGAAGCGTTCGACCTCGACGAGTGCCCGTACGGCGACCCGAACGAGGCTCCGGACGTCGAGCACGCGCAGGAGCTGATCAAGGAGGCCGGTGCCGAGGGCACCGAGGTCACGGTCTGGGGTAACAACGACGACCCCTCGGACAAGGTGACCGAGGCCTACGCCGACATGCTCAACGACATCGGGCTGGACGCCACGCCGAAGATCATCGACGGCGGCGTCTACTTCCAGACGATCGGGAACGCCAAGACGGAGGCCCAGACCGGGTTCGCCAACTGGTTCCAGGATTTCCCGCACCCGCTCAACTTCTATTTCCTGGTTGACGGGGACACGATCCAGCCCACCAACAACCAGAACTTCGGGAACGTGGATGACCCGGAGATCAACGACGAGATCGACAGGCTCTCGGGCGAGACCGACCTGCCCTCCGTTGCGGAGGACTGGGCGGCACTCGACCAGGTGCTGGTCGCCCCGCCGAACTCGTACATTGCCCCGTGGGGCCACCGCAAGCTCTCGAAGTTCCTGTCAGACAGGATCGACTTCGAGTCGGCGGAGTTCCACCCGGTGTATTTCAACGACTACTCGAGCTGGCAGCTGACCGAGTAGGAGGATTCCGAGCAAGAGGGGCGCCATATGGCGCCCCTCTTGGTTTCCCAAACCGTGAAAGCGGAGATAATGGCCATGAGTGCTGAGCATTGAGGTGAGCACCGTTGGCGTTTAGGGAAGAGTCGATCCGCACCGAGCCGGGCTCGGAGTTCTCCGGCGCGATGGAGATGGAGCTCTCCGGCGAAGAGCTCCAGGCTGGGCTGGCCGGCGCCAGCCCGTACCGGATCGCCGCCCGCAGGCTCCGCCGCAACCGCAGCGCGATGGTGGCGGGGCTCGTATTCATCCTGCTGGTCCTCGCCTGCATCCTGGCTCCCTTTTGGGCGAACAACATCGCCCACCGCGGGCCCGAGTCGATCCCGGGCTCCGACGAGAGGGTCGAGAAGGGCGGCGAGGAGGTCTACATCATCGACCTGACCGGGATCCCCGTCGGCCCCACGTGGCACGGTGAATACTTCCTCGGCGCCGACGGCTCGGGCCGCGACGTGATGGTGCGCCTGCTCTACGGCGGGCGCAACTCCCTGATCATCGGGATCGGCGCGGCGCTGATCACCACGCTGTTCGGCCTCGTCATGGGACTTGCAGGCGGCTACTTCCGAGGATGGGTGGATGGCGTCATCGCCCGCATCCTGGACATCATCTGGGCCTTTCCGGTGATCCTGCTCGGCATCGCGCTGGGCACGGCCCTGGCTTTGGGCGGGTTCAAGTTAGGCCCGATCGAGATCGCGAGCACGTCGCTTCTGATCCCGATCGGGGTGATCTCGATCGTCTACGTGCCGTATCTGGCACGCCCGATCCGTGGCGAGGTGCTGTCCCTGCGCGAGAAGGAGTTCGTCGAGGCCGCCCGGGCCCAGGGCCAGGGTCGGCTGCGGATCATGTTCAGCGAGATCATGCCCAACGTCATCACGACGATCATCGTCTTCTTCCCGCTGCTCGTCGCCAACGCCGTGTTCCTCGAGGCGGCGCTCTCCTTCCTGGGGGCCGGCGTGCAGCCACCTGAGCCGTCGTGGGGCACGATGATCGACGAGGGTGTCGAGCGCATCGTCACCGCGCCGATGCTCGCGATCGTGCCCGGCGCGATGCTGGTGACCACCGTGCTGGCGCTCAACGTATTCGGCGACGGCGTGCGGGACGCACTGGACCCGCGGGCGAAGATCAAGATCGAGGGCTGATGGCACGCTTTGTCGTCAGACGGCTGGCTTCGATGTTCGTCGTGCTGTTCGCGGTCTCGTTGATCGTCTTCTTCATCTTCCAGGTCCTTCCCAACGGCGATCCGGCGGAGCGGATGGCGGGCAAGCAGCCAACCGAGGAGACAGATCGAGGCGATCCGCGAGGAATGGGGCTTCAACGACTCGCTGCCAAAGCAGTACCTGACGACGATGGAGCAGCTCTTCAGCGGCGACATGATCAGCTACACGACGCGGCTGAGCGTGACCGAGGAGATCTGGAAGGGCCTCCCGCGCACGTTCTCGCTGGCGATCGGCGCCGCCATCATCTGGATGTTCTTCGGGGTCGCCCTCGGCCTCTACACGGCGATGCGCGCCGGCCGGTTCTCGGACCGCTTCTTGACCGTGCTGGCGCTGATCGGCATCTCGATGCCGGTCTTCTGGGTGGGAGCGCTGATGAACCACTACTTAGGGTTCGAGCTGACCAAGGCGCTCGGCTTCGAGCTGTTCCCGAACGGCGGCTACGTGGAGTTCACGGAGAGCCCGTTCGAGTGGGCGCACCACCTGATCCTGCCGTGGATCGCGCTCTCGATCCTGTTCATCGGCGTCTACTCGAGGGTGCTGCGCTCGAACGTGCTCGAGACGATGAACGAGGACTACATCCGCACCGCGCGTGCCAAGGGGCTCTCCGAGCGGCGGGTGCTTGATCATGCACGTGCTTCGGAACTCCCTGATCCCGGTCGTCACCCTCTGGGGCCTCGACTTCGCGGTGGTGATCGGCGGCGGCGCGATCCTGACCGAGTCCGTCTTCAACCTCCAGGGCGTCGGCCAGTACGCCGCCGACGCGATCGGCCAGCTCGACGTGCCGCCGATCCTGGCCGTGACCATGTTCGGCGCCTTCTTCGTCGTCTTCTTCAACGCGATCGTGGACGTCTGGTACGCGCTCCTCGACCCGCGGATCCGCCTCGAGGGAGGCTCCTCCGCATGAGCACGGCCCCCGTCCTCAGCGTCGATGACCTCCGGGTGAGCTTTCGCACCGAGGAGGGCACCGTGAAGGCAGCCGACGGTATCTCCTTTGATGTCCGCAAGGGCGAGGTGCTGGCGATCGTCGGCGAGTCCGGCTCCGGCAAGTCGGTGACGGCGATGACCCTGATGGGCCTGACCCGGAGCCCGAACGCGGAGATCTCGGGCACCGCCCAGCTGGGCGACACCGAGCTGATCGGAGTCAGCGACGAAGAGCTCCGCGAGATCCGCGGCGACCGGATGGCGATGATCTTCCAGGACCCGATGAGCTCGATCAACCCGGTCTACCAGGTCGGCGACCAGATCGTCGAGCAGATCCAGGCGCACACGGACATGACCGACGAGCAGGCACACGCGCGGGCGGTTGATCTGCTCGAGAAGGTCGGGATCCCGGCGCCCGAGGAGCGCGCCAACTCGTTCCCCCACGAGTTCTCGGGCGGCATGCGCCAGCGCGCCATGATCGCCATGGGGCTGTCGCTCGATCCCGAGCTCCTGATCGCCGACGAGCCGACGACGGCGCTCGACGTGACGATCCAGGCCCAGATCCTGCGGCTGCTGAAGACCCTCAACACCGACCTGGGCGTGGCGACCGTGCTGATCACCCACGACCTGGGCGTCGTCGCCGAGATCGCGGACCGGGTGATGGTCATGTACGGGGGGCGCGTGGTCGAGTCGGGCACCCTCGAGCAGATCTTCTACGACCCCCAGCACCCCTACACCTGGGGCCTGCTGGGCTCGATCGCCCGTCTCGATCGCCCCCGGACCGCGCGCCTCTCCCAGATCAAGGGTCAGCCGCCGTCTCTGGTCTCACCGCCCGAGGGCTGCCATTTCCGGCCGCGGTGCCCTCATGAGTTCGCGAAGTGCAAGGAGGTGCCGGCCCTCGATGCCCGGACCGGCGAGGGCGCACATCGTGACCGCTGCTGGCTCGCGCCCGAGCAGAAGCAGGTCCTGCGGGTGCTGGAGAACGGCGATATCGGCCTCGAGCTCCCGGCGGCATGAGCGAGAACGGCAAGCTGCTCGAGGTCACCGACCTCGTCAAGCACTTCCCGATCAAGTCCGGCGTGCTGATCGACCGCGAGATCGGCCGTGTCCGCGCCGTCGACGGCGTTTCCCTCGAGCTCGAGAAGGGCGAGACGCTCGGCCTCGTCGGCGAGTCGGGCTGCGGGAAGTCCACGCTGAGCCGCACGATCCTCCAGTTGATCGAGCCCACCTCCGGCTCGGTGCGCTTCGACGGCACCGAGATCACCGGCCTCAGCCGTCGCGGCCTGCGCCCGCTGCGCCGGGAGATGCAGATGATCTTCCAGGACCCCTACGCGTCGCTCAACCCGCGCAAACGGGTCGGGCAGATCGTGGGCGACCCGATGGAGCTCCACGGGATCGCGAAGGGCGATGCGCGTGCGGCCGAAGGTCGAGGAACTGCTCGACCGCGTGGGACTCGCCCCGGAGCACTACAACCGCTACCCGCACGAGTTCTCCGGCGGCCAGCGCCAGCGGATCGGCGTCGCCCGCGCCCTCGCGCTCAAGCCGAAGCTGGTGATCGCCGACGAGCCTGTCTCAGCGCTTGACGTCTCGATCCAGGCGCAGATCATCAACCTCCTGGAGGACCTCCAGGAGGAGTTCGAGCTCACGTACCTCTTTGTGGCACACGACCTCGGGGTGGTGCGGCACGTGTCCGACCGCATCGCGGTCATGTACCTGGGGAAGATCGTCGAGATGGGGCCGGCCGACGAGGTCTACACGAACCCGATCCACCCTTACACGCTCTCGCTGCTCTCGGCCGTGCCGATCCCGGACCCGCGCGAGAACCGCGCTCGCGAGCACATCATTCTCGAGGGCGACGTGCCCAGCCCGGCAAACCCGCCGGAGGCCTGCCGGTTCCACACCCGCTGCCCGTACGCGACCGAGATCTGCTCGGAGGTCGAGCCCGAGCTCGTCAACCACGGCAACGGTCACTGGGCGGCATGCCATCACCCGCTGAACCGCACCGGGGCTGCGGCCGAAGCATGAGACGGATGCGAGCGCTCGCCATTGGCCGCGCTCGCAGCGGCGCTCGGCGGCATGCTCGCCGTCGGCGTGTCGGCGCACACGGACCGCTACGACTCCGAGATCGAGATCACCGCCGGCGTCAACGCCGACTACGTCTACGGCGGGCTGGACTCGCCGAAGGCGAGCTGCGAGCCGAAGCGGAAGGTGAAGCTCTACCGCAAGCGCGCCGGCGACGATGAGCTGATCGAGGCAAGCCACTCGATCGGCAACGCGGGCGGGGCCACCTGGACGATCGAGGCGCCGCGGCGGCACGCCTTACCTCCGGGACCTACTACTCCAAGGCCCGCAAGACGCGACCTCGCGCCCGGCCCGGCGCATTCGCACATCTGCCGGGGCGCTACGAGCGACGAGATCCCGATCGAGCCCTAGTCCTTAGGCACTGACACCCGTACGCCCTCGTCGTCCTGCTCGGGCCGGACGTCCCACTGCCCCCTGTCTCAGGGCTGCGCGTGGCCCTGTCGCCGTTCGCCGATGCCACCTCGTCATCGTCAGCGTGCCGATACGGCCCGGGCTTCGGACGCGGCGTGCCGCCCGGGAAGGCCAGCCGAAGGATGGTGCGCTGCACCATCCCGAGCTGCTGAGAAAACGGGCCCGAGTTGTAGGGCAACTCGTAGCGCTCGCAGATCTCCTTCACCCGGGGCGCGATCTCCGCGTAGCGGGTGCTCGGCATGTCCGGGAACAGGTGATGCTCGACCTGATAGCCGAGGTTGCCGCTCGCGACGTGGAAGAGCGGGCTGCCCTCGATGTTCGCGGCGCCGGTGAGCTGCCGGACGTACCAGGCGCCCCGCGTCTCGTCCTCGGTCTCCTCCTGGGTGAAGGTGTGGGTCTGGTCGGGGAAGTGGCCGCAGAAGATGATCGCGTAGGACCACAGGTTGCGCACCACGTTCGCGGTCGCATTGGCCACCGCGGTCTTGCGGTACGTCTCGCTTCCGGCATCCCAGGCGCTCATCGCGGCCTGCTCCAGCGCGGCGCGCCGGCGGCGGCCGCTCTTGCCCGGCAGGCGATCGCTGCAGCCGCCGGCCCTGACGTGACGAGGCCAGTAGCGAGACGCCGAATCCAACGGCCCCCGCCGCGGCGGCGCTCACCAGGGGCCACGCGATGTAGTCCTTGGTGATCTGGGCTCGCGCCTTGGCGCCGATGCCCTTCAGCTCCTTGCGCAGCTGCTTCTTCGACTTCTCCCCCTTGCGGATCGCCTCGAAGTCCAGATCGTGGACGGCGACGCCCCACTCGAACAGCATCATCAGCAGCACGTTGTAGAACGGCTGGAACAGGTAGACCGGGTGCCAGCTCTGCTGCGGATCGATCCGCATGATCTCGTAGCCCAGGTCCTTGTCCTTGCCGAGGATGTTGGTGTACGTGTGGTGGACGTAGTTGTGGGAGTGCTTCCACGCCTCCGCCGTCGAGGCCGTGTCCCAGTCCCATGAGGAGGAATGGATCTGCGGATCGTTCATCCAGTCCCACTGCCCGTGAAGGACGTTGTGGCCGATCTCCATGTTCTCGAGGATCTTGGCCGCGGATGTGGCGGCGGTTCCCGCCACCCACGCCGGCTTGAAGCGCGAGGCCAGCAGCAGCACGCGGCCCATGACCGCGAGCCTGCGGTGCATCTCGATCATGCTCGTGATGTAGCGCCGGTCGCGGCCGCCGAGGTCCTCGTAGATCTCATCGTGCATCGCGTCGAACGTCTTGCCGAGCTCCTCGATCTGCTCGTCGCTCAGGTGCGCCAGGGGGCTTTTGACCTCGGTGGTAGTCACTTGTTCACTCCTTCGGTTGTCACAGTTCGATCTCCACGTCGCCCTCGGGCGCGTTGATGCAGGTGCGGACCATCTCCCCTTCGGATCCGTAGACCTTGCCGTTACGGAGGTCTCGGATCTGGCCGGAGCAGAGCTTCCCGATGCACGTGTGGCAGATGCCCTCGCGGCAGCCGAAGGGAAGCTCAAGCCCCGCCTCCTCGCCGGCGACCAGGATGGGCGTGGCACCGTCGGACTCGGCCTCGGTCTCGCTCTTGGCGAAGAAGATCTTTCCGCCCTCGCCCTCCTCGCCGGCATCGATCTTGGGCTGGAAGCGCTCCAGGTGGAGGCGGTCCAGGTCGGCCTCGGCCTCCCAGTGGTCGACCAGGGCGTCGAGCATGTCTCCGGGGCCGGAGGCGAAGGTCTCGCGCTCGCGCCAGTCGGGGCACAGCTCGTCGAGATCGGTGGGCTTCATCCGCCCGTCGGCGCCGGTGAGCTGCAGGTGCAGGCGGTAGCCATCGCGGCGGGAGTCGAAGTCGCGCAGGCGATCGCCGAAGATCACCTCGCCCTTGGTCCGAGCGGAGTGCAGGTGCACTGCGTCGGAGAGCCGGTCCCCGTCGTCCAGGGCTCGGAGCATGCTCATGATCGGCGTCACCCCGCTGCCGGCGCTGATGAAGAGCAGCTTGCCCGGGACGGGATCGGGCATCGTGAAGTCGCCCTCGATACCGCCCAGGCGAATCACCGCGCCGGGCTGCGCCTCCCGAACCAGGAAGGGCGTGACCTTGCCCTCCTCGACCAGCTTCGGCGTGACGCTGATGCAGCCGTCCTCGCGGCCGGGCTCCGAGGTCAGGGAGTAGGCGCGCCAGTGGAAGATGCCGTCGACCACGACGCCGATCCGCAGGTACTGGCCCGGCTCGTGGCCCTCCCAGTCGTATCCGGGGCGGATCGTGATCGTCACGGCGTCGCCGGCCTCGTGCTCAATCCGCTCGATCCTGCCGCGCAGCTCCTGCGTCGACCACAGGGGATTGATCAGCTCCAGGTAGTCGTCCGGCAGGAGGGGAGTGAACAGCGAACGCACGGCATCGAGCGCCTTGCGCCGCAGGGGATGGACCCTCGGCTTTGCCCCGCGTTCAGCCACGCAGGAAACCTACCCGTGACCGCGATGCGCAAGCTCCTACCCTCCGGTAGCGCTCGTGCGGTCGACGGCGGCTAGAGCTCGGCGCGGGCCTCCTCAGCGGCGTCCAGGTCCTCACCGGCCAGTCGCTCGGCCTCCTCGGCGTCCGCCACGCGGGCCTCGGCCTCCTTGGCTGCCCGTCGCGCCCTCTCGGACTTCTCGGTCGCCGCCGCGACGTCGCGGCGCCTGGCGTCCAGCGCCTTCCTGGCCTTGGTCACCTTGGCGTCGGCCTTGCGCCGCTGTGCCGCCGTTGGGCCGCTTGGGCGCTTGGCCTTGCGCCTGCGCTTGCTCGACGAGCCCCCGGTGGCATCCCCGAGGGCCATGCCGCCCAGGCCGACCGGCTTGCGATCACGCGTTACGCAGCCCGCCTCGAACTCGCCCCGGAGCTCCTCGTCGCCGGCGACGGCGCGCAGGGTGTCGCGCACCCGGTCGAGCATTCCCCCTGCGAGCTTCTCGGGCTCGCCGGCCCGCACCGCTGCCATCGTCATCGCCTCGACGGCATCGGCCTCCTTGGCCATCGCCACCCGCAGGTCGTCCGCATCGCCGCCGAGCGCCTGCTCGTGGGCGCCGCGCAGGGCATCGCCCGCGTCCAGCAGCTTCGCCGCGGCCTTGCGGTCAGCACGCACGCCCTGATTGATCGCCCATGCCGGGAGGCTGGGCTTGCGAAGCGCCTTCACGTCATCGGCCGCCTCGCGGTCGCCCGCGTCGCGCAGCTCCTTCGCCAGCGCGTTGCGTCGGTTCGTGAAATCCGCCAGCGGTTCCGCGTACAGATCCTCGAGCCCCTGGCCCTCCGATTTGGCCTTCCGCGCCACGCCACGGATGTTGGCAGGGCTCAATACCGACCTGGTTCGTCAGCTTTCGACGGCTTGCATTAGGCTTCCCTAATTAGGTGTGCCTGATCTGAGTTCCCAATACCTGGAGGCAAGCTTGTCCCGCACCTACCCCGCCCTGCTCATCTGCGCCGCCGCGCTCGGCCTAGCCGCCTGCGGCGACGATTCCGAGGAGGGCGAGAGCACCACAGCCGAGGCGGAGTCCGGCACCGACCTGACCGCCGTCAAGAGCTACCTGACCGACCACTCGGCCGTCCTCGCGGAGCAGACCGAGACGCTGAAGACCCTCGGCCAGGAGTACTACGACCTGGCGGAGTCCGTGGACTTCGACTACGAGGCCCTGATGAAGGAACACGGCGACGAGGTCGAGGCGATCCTCGAGGACTCCAAGGGAGCCTTCGTCACCGCGAACCCCGCATACGAGGAGATGGAGGGGATCGTCGCGGGCGTCCCGCGCCTCGCGCAGTACGACGTGGACATCGACGCCGGGGCCGACGCCTCGGACCCGGAGAACGCGGTCTCCTACAGCCTCGAGCTCCCCGACGGCGAGACGCTGAAGCAGCCGGGGAACGCGTTCTTCGTGACCGAGACCTCGCTCTACGGCACGAATCCCGACTTCCTCGCCGACACGAAGCAGGATGTCGACGGAGACGGCAAGGAGGAGTTCGGCGAGGGGATCCCCGACGCGAACATCTACCTGGCGATGGTCGAGAAGTTCGACGACCTCGCCGATGACCTCGACGCGGACGCCCAGGCCTTCGAGCCGACGGAGTCCGACGCCCTGACGGCGATCACGGTGATGACGCCGACGATGAGCGAGTACTTCGAGGCGTGGAAGAACTCCCGCTTCATCGCGGGCGAGGACGCCAGCGAGCTCGGCTTCGTCGCCGCCTCGCGCCTCTCCGACATCGCCGACATCCTCGAGGGGATCCAGTTCACCTACGACGAGGTCGAACCGGTCATCGCCGAGGAGGATCCGGCTCAGGCCGAGCAGACGGACGCGGCGCTCAACGAGCTTCTGAGCTACGTCGAGGACATCCGCGACCGCGAGAAGGACGGCAAGGAGTACACGGCCGAGGAAGCCGACACGCTCGGGTCCGAGGCACAGCGCCAGGCGGAGGCGATCGCCGGCCAGGTGACGCAGGCTGCTAACCGCCTCGGGATCGAGCTCCAGGCGTAATGGGAGGCGATGCGAGCGACGCGGCGACATAGGCGACGGGCGGCCCTCGCGGCCTGCCCGCTCGCCGTCCTCGCGGCGCTCACGCTCGCGGCTCCCGCCGCGGGCGCTCCACCGTGGGAGGCGGCGGAGAACATCCGCGCCTCCCTCTTCAGCGCCCAGACCGCTCTGCTCCTCGACGAGGACCCGGCCCAGTCGCTCGGGAGCGCGTCGGAGGCACTGGAGTCATCGCTCCGCCGCGACCTCGCGGAGTCGGACCCGGAGGCGCTGCGGGCGGCCCGCGCGGGGATCGACGACGCCGAGCGGGCCTTCAGCGCGGGCGACGACGTGGCGCTCGCCGCCGCACGGGGCGACGTTGTTGCCGCGATCCGGCGTGGCGCCTACGCGGTGACCGTCGATGCGGTCCGCGCCGGGGATGCGCAGACGGCCAGGCGCTGGCTCCTTGTCCGCGACTTCCGCAAGGCGACGCGGTTCACGAGGCCGGGCGTCGACGCGACGGCAGCGATCGACGGCCTCGCCGCGGGCGACACCTCACCCGACGACGCGGCGACCGCGGTCCAGAAGGACCTGCTGGACGCCTACCAGGCCCGGCTCTTCGACTACCTGGGCGAGGCCGAGCGCGAGGCCGACAACGACTTCGGGCCCGCCTTGGCCGAATCGGCCGCCCTCGTTCGCGGCTACTGGCTGATCATCGACGACGAGTACGCAGAACTCCGCGGACCCGCCGAGCACGACGCCGCCGACGCCGCCTTCGCGAACCTCGAGCGGGCCGCCATCGCCGGCGACGTTCGGGCGTTCGAGTCGGCCCGCGACCAGGTGCGCGAGCGCCTCGACGGGTTCACGGCGGCGCCCTTCACCCCGGAGGAGCAGGCTCGCCGCGCCGCCCAGCTGACCCGGTTCCTCGAGCTCGTGCCGGTCGAGTGGGACCACGGCACGGAGGACGGGCGCCTCACCGTGCCGTTCGAGATGCAGGAGATGACGGCCTTCATCGACGCGGCGCAATCGGCGCTCGACGACCTCGAGCCCGAGCTCGACCAGCGGGACCCCGCGGCCGTGACGACCGCCGAGGATGCGCTCTCCGAGCTTCGCGGGATCGCGACGAACGCCAGCGAGGGCGGCGAGGTCGTCTCCCAGGAGGAGGTCGACTCGATCCAGGCGGAGGCGAGCGACGCGCTCGACGCCGTCATGCCGGATGAGTGGAAGGAGTCAAGCGACGAGGCCGACTTCGACCTCGTGGACATCGCGCTCGATCAGATGGAGGCGGCGGTCTCCGCGAGCGAGTACGACCAGGCCGAGCAGGCGCGCCTGTCGGCGTACGCATTCTTCGAGTTCGGCCCCGAGCCGAAGCTGCGTGCCTTCGATCCGCAGCTCGTGGCCGAGGTCGAGGGCCTGGTCTGGTACGGGGCGCGCGACGTGGATGGCCTCGGTGAGCTGATCGCCGACAAGGCGCCCGCCAGCGAGATCCGCACCAGCAGGCTGGAGCTCGACGAGGCGCTCGACGAGGCGCGTGCGAAGACCGGCGACGGGGCCAGCGACGCGACGGTGATCACGAACGCCGCCACCATCGTCTTCCGCGAGGGCCTCGAGGCGATCCTGATCATCGCGGCGATCACCGCCTCGATGGTCGGCAACAACCGGCGCCTGCGCCGGCCCGTCTACCGCGGCGCCCTGCTGGCGCTGCCCGCCAGCATGCTGCTGTTCGTCCTCTCGCTCTTCCTGCTCGACTCGCTCTCGCAGTACGGCGAGAAGCTCGAGGCGGTGGTCGGGATCGTCGCGATCGCGGTGCTGCTGCTGGTCATGAACTGGTTCTTCCACAAGGTCTACTGGACCGAATGGATCTCCGGACACCGCAAGCGCGGGCTGAAGCTCGCGGGCGCCGCGGCCGGGGCAGCGGCCGCCACCGTCGCGGGCCTCTACCTCCTCGGCTTCACGAGCGTCCTGAGGGAGGGCTTCGAGACGGTGCTTTTCCTCCAGGCGCTGCAGCTCAGCTCCGGGACGGGCGTGGTCATCGCCGGCGTCGCGCTTGGCCTCCTCGCGGTCGCGGCCGTGGGCGCGCTGACCTTCAAGCTCGAGCAGCGCCTCCCGTACAAGCGGATGCTGGTCGTGACCGGGGCCATGATCGCGCTCGTGCTGGTCGTGATGGTGGGCAACACCGTGCGCACCATGCAGGGCGTTGGCTGGCTGTCCATCACGCCCATCGACGTCGAGTTCCCGCTGTGGATGGGCAACTGGCTCGGGATCTACCCGACGGTCGAGACGCTCGTCGCACAGGCCCTGGCCTTCGCATTCGTGGTCGGGAGCTACTTCGCCGCCGAGTGGTGGCGCAAGCGGAAGATCCGGATCGCGATCGCGGCCCACGAGGCGCAGCTGGCCGAGGACGCAGTCCGCGACGAGCCCGACGATCAGCCCTCGGAAGCGCCCGTGCTACACCGGATCTCGCTCAACGGGAACGGCAACGGCCGCCCGGCCGAGCGAAGCAAATCGCTCCGCGACTGAGCGTCCTCACAACTCCACTTGCGCCGGAGCGCCAAATCGAAGAGAATCCCGGCGGCTTATGGGAGAACGAGCGAAGTGACCCCCTTCAGCGCTTCATTCCATGAACACCCGGACGCGGCCGTGGTGGCCGTGGAAGGCGAGTTCGATCTCGCCGCCACGACCGAGTTCCGCACGGCCCGGGCCGAGGCGCTGGGCGCCGACGGTGCCCTCATCGTCGACCTGGGCGACTGCACGTTCATCGATTCGACCGGGATCGCCTGCGTCATCCGCAGCTTCGAGCGCGCCGACAGCGCCGGGCGCGAGTTCGCGCTCGTGGCCTCGGACTTCCACGTTCGCCGCGTACTGGAGCTCGTCGGGGTGCCCGACCGGATCCCCTGCTTCACCAGTCTCGACGAGGCTCTGGCGAGCCTCGCGCCCGCCAGCGTCAGCTAGCGACCGGCGCGCTCCGTGAGCCCTCGCTGAGCACAGGGCGCGCCAGCGCGATCCGCTCGCTCTCAAGCTCCGCCAGCTGCCCGGAGGCCCGCTGGATGAGGGTCTCGAGATCGACCTCGTGGAGGGCCGGGTAGTCGGCCTGGACCTTCTGCAGCGCGAGCCACAGACATCGCTTTCCGGCCACCCCGAGGCGCAGGGTCTCGATCGCCATGAAGAGGCCGTGATCGGGCTCGCCGGAGCTGACGCCGCTGAACTTGACGCGGCTGGCCTTCTCGGCGATCCACCCGGTGGCCTGCTTGACCGGGTTCCGGGAGACGCCGAGCAGCTCCATCAGGTGCTGGAGTACCTCCTGGTCGTCCTCGATGTCCGCGGCGATCACCTTCATCTTCTCGCCGAGCGGGGTTCCCTCGGCGCCGTCGCGAATCTGTTTGGCGAGGTCGGTCCCCAGCATCGAGCCACCCAGGTGGTCGTTCAGGTAGACGTCGAGCGCTTTCTCAGCCATGGAAGGCGGCTACCCGGCGCGGCGGCGCTGAACCGCTACTGCCTGGTGAACGCGAGCTTCGCGCCAAGCGCGACGAAGGAGGCGGCGAACGTGCGCCGCATCCAGGTCAGTACCCGCGGGCGCGAGATCACGCGCTCGCGGACCGCGGCGGCGAAGACGCCGTAGAGCGCGAAGACGGCGAACGTCATCGCCATGAAGACCGTGCTCAGCCCGAGCATCGTCAGCACCCCGTGCGGATCGCCAGCGGCGACGAACTGGGGCAGGAAGGCGAAGAAGAAGATCGTCAGCTTCGGGTTCAGCAGGTTGATCAGGACCGCCGTGCGGATCGTCCGTCCCGCCGAGCGCGGCGCGTCGTCGTCGTCCACGCTCAGCGCCCCCGTCTCGCGGAACGTCGCCCACGCGAGGTAGAGCAGGTAAGCCACGCCCAGGTACTTCAGGACTCCGAAGGCGACCGCGCTCGTATGCAGCAGTGCGGCCACCCCGGTGATCGCTGCGGCGACGTGCGGGACGATTCCGAGGGTGCAGCCGGCCGCCGCGACGAGCGCGGCGCCCGCGCCTCGCGTGAGCCCGGCCGCGAGCGTGAAGATCGCGCCCGTCCCAGGCGTCGCGACGACGACGAGCGAGGTCAGCAGGAACTCCGTGCTCACGTCAGGCTGTATAGCGCCTCTCAGGGCGCGGCGGTGCCGAACCAGCGCTGCCTGCGGGTCGCGCCGAACTCCTCCTTCTCCGCGGCAAGCTCGAGGCTCGGGCCGACCAGGCGTGCCGTCGGGGCGGGCCCACCGAGGAAGTTGGCCTCGACCTTGGCGACCTCCCCCCCGCCGAACTCGAGGTAACAGCTGCCGATTCCCTCGTAGGGATGCTCGAGCTCGCCGCCGCGAAGGGTCGCGATGATGTCCTCGGCGACGACCCCGGCGGCGTTCTCGGCGAACACCCCCGCCTTGGCCATCGGCAGCGCCGTGCAGTCCCCGAGCGCGTAGACGCCGTCGAAGCTGGTCGCGAGGTTGTCGGGATCGACCGGGATCCATCCGTCCGGCGCGAGGCCGGAGCTCGCCACCACCTCGGGCACCCGATGCACGGGGACACCGATGAAGAGGTCGTAGGGCACGGTCTCGCCGCTGGCCAGCCGCGCCTCGCTGGCGCCCGGGTCGATGCTCGCCACGGTCTCCTTGCCCACGTAGGAGATGTCGCGCTCGCCCAGCGCGCTCAGGAACGCCTGCGAGACCTCAGCGGTGACCGGGACCGGCGCGGCCATCGGGCCGATCACGCGGATCTCGCACTCGCCCCGCACGCCCCGCTGGGTGAGCTGGTCGTGCAGCAGCAGCGCACCCTCGAACGGCGCGGGCGGGCACTTGTACGGGTGCCCGAGGACCCCGATCAGGATCCTGCCGCGCTCGAAGCCGGCGACCACGTCCCGCATGCGCTCCGCGCCCTCGAACGTGTAGTACTCGACGCCGCCCTCCGCGAACCCAGGCGTCGCATCGAAGTCGTAGTCCGCCCCGAGCGCGATCGCGAGGATGTCCGCCTCGTAGGTCCCTCCGTCGGTCTCCACCCGGCGAGCTCCGGGATCGATGGCCGTGATCGCCTCACGGCGGAACTCAACCGAGGGTTTGTCGATCGCCGCGTACGGCAGGCGCACGTCCGGCATCGCCTTGCGGCCGAGCAAGAGGTCGAGCTTGGAGAAGCCGAACCCGAACGACTCGCTGCGATCGATCAGGGTCACGTCGACCTCGTCCGCCACCGACTCGGAGAGCCGCGTCGCGAGTTCCAGGCCTGCGAAGCCCGCCCCGAGGATGACTACGTCCTTGGCCATCGCAGCGGACGATATCCCCCGGAGGGGCTAGGGCCGGCAGATGGTCCTCTCGACCCCGTCGACGAGGATCTCGGCGATCTGATCCGCCGGCAGACCTCGACCCGAGTGCAGGAGGTCGAACGCCTCGAAGCTGGCCGCGATCCAGATGACGTGGGCGGCACGCGCGACGCTCATGCCGTCGCGCAGCTCACCCGCCCGCTTGAGCCGGCGCGCCATGCGGGTCATGCCCGCGGACCGGCGTTCCTCGATCCTGGCGATCGCTCCACCGACCGCGTCCGCGTCCAGCTTCTCCATCGCATGGAGCGCCCGGAACACGTCAGGGTCCACGGAGAAGATCTCAACACCCGCGGTGATCGCCTCACGCAGGGCCTGGCGCACGTCGGGAAGGTCGGTTGCCTCCACCAGCCGCTGGAAACCCCCGCGCTCGATCAGCTCCATCGCCGCCGCATCGAAGAGGCCGGACCGGGAGCCGAAGACGGTGTAGATGGTTGAGCGGGCCACGCCGGCGAGCTGCGCGATCTCGTCGACGCTGACCGGCTTGGCTGGCTCGCTTCGGATTCGGTCGTAGAGGGCGTCGAGGATGCGGGTGCGCGTGGCTGCCGCCGACGAAGCCCGCAGGCGCTGCTCGTAGGCCCGCGGGCTCATGCGCCGCACCCTAGCAGTTCATCAGACGCTCTGTCTGATATAAGACAGGCTGTCTTATGAATTACACGAACGCCACATCCACCGTCCCTGTCCTCATCGCCGGCGCCGGTCCCGCCGGCCTGACCGCCGCGATCACGCTCGCGCGCTACGGCATCAAGTCGCTCGTCGTCGACCGCAAGGAGGAGCTCTCGACGATGCCGCGCGCCAGCCTGATCAGCACCGGCTCGATGGAGCTCTTTCGCTCGTGGGGCCTGGAGGAGACGCTGACGAAGGCCGCCATCGACGTCCGCTTCACCGGGTTCCTGGGCGAGACGCTCAGCGATCCGCAGACCGTGTTCCCGGTGGGCGTGCCGAGCGCCGACCAGGCCGCGGTGGTCTCGCCCAACGCGCCGCTCGGCGTGACGCAGGACGTGCTCGAGCCGATCCTGCTTCGCCGCTTCGACGGGCTCGGCGTGGGCCGAGCGGAGCTCGGGACCGAGCTCGTCTCCTTCGAGCAGCATGGCGACACCGTGCGCGCACGCCTCCGCGACCGCCATGGCGAGCGGATCGTCGAGGCGAGCTACCTGATCGGCGCCGACGGCGTGCACAGCCGGGTTCGCACCGAGCTCGGGATCGGTCAGGCGGGGCCCGGCGCGTGTTCGCGACGCGGCAAGCGCTCTGATCCACGCCCCGCTCGACGACGTCGTTGGCAGCGGCGGACGTCACGTCATCTATGCGATCACCCACCCCGAGGCGCCCAACGGGACCTTCGTGACGGTGAGCGGCGGCGATCGATGGGTCTACGGATTCGCGGACGAGCCCGGAACGATCGAGGCCGCAGATTTCTCGCCGGAGGCGATGGAACGCCGCATCCGCCTATCGGTGGGCAAACCCCTGCGCGAGCTGCGCATCGAGCGGATCGGCCGTTTCTCCTACGGGGCCATGCTCGCGGATCGCTTCCGCGAGGGCCGGGCCTTCCTGGCCGGCGACGCCGCCCACCAGGTCACGCCCCGCGGGGGCACGGGGATGAACACGGCGATCCGCGATGGCCGCGACCTCGGCTGGAAGCTGGCCTGGAGGCTCCACGGCTGGGCCGGCGACGAGCTGCTGGACTCATACGAGCCCGAGCGGCGGCCGGTCGCCCGGCACAACATGGAGCGCTCGGTGGACCCCAACGGCTCGATTCGAAGCGTCGCGGAGGAGCTGCACGTCGATATCGGCCCTCGCATCCCACACGCCTGGGTCGAACCGGGCGTCTCCACGCTCGACCTGCTGGGGGAAGGCTTCACCCTGCTCAGCGGACCGGAGGCGGACTGGCGCCCGGCGGAGCCACAGGCACCCCTGGCCGAGCACCGCCTCGACGCGATCACGGCCCGCGCCATCGGGCTGAGCACGCGCGGCGCCATGCTCGTGCGCCCGGACGGAGTCGCGGCCGAGCTCTCGCTCGACTGGCCGGCCTCAGCCGGGCGCCCCGCCGAGCCGGCGCTGGCCTGACGGGCGGCCCGGACCTCCGGCCCACCTGCTAGCTCGCGGCTGTCTGAGGCTGTCGCCTCGGGATCAGAAGCCAAGCGGTCACGATCGCGCCGACGAGGGCGATCACCGAACACACGATCAACGCGTTGTGGAGGCCGTCGACGTAGGACTGGAGGTTCCCGCCGAGGGCGGCCTCAGCCGGGACGAAGGTCCCGAGGGCGGCGATGCCGACCGCGACCCCGGTCTGCCGGAACGTGTCATTCGCGCCCGCCGCGAGCCCGCTTTGCTCGGCGGGCAGGGCGTTCAGCGCCAGGGCGCTGGCGGTCGGGTTGAAGAGCCCGGTGCCCGCGCTCGCCATCAACAGGCCTGGGAGCAGCACCGTCCATGAAGAGTCCACCTCGACGAGCAGCATCAGCGCCAGGCCGATTCCGATCAGGACCAAGCCGAGGCTGGCGATCTTGGCCGGGGAGGCGTCCGCGCCCAGCTGCGCCGTCGCCCCCGAGACGGCGAACACGAGGAACGTGCCCGGCAGGTAGACGAGGCCGGTCTCGATCGGCGACATGCCGAGGACGGTCTGGAGGTAGAGGGTGACGTAGAAGAAGACCGCGAAGAACGACGCCGAGATGGCGAAGACGGCGACCTGCGCCCCGGCGAACGGCCGCTCCCGGAACAGCCGGAGCGGCAGCATCGGCTCCCGTGAGCGCGCTTCGATGACGACGAAGGCGATCAAGAAGGCGGCCGCGCCCGCCAGGGACGCAACGATCCCGGCGCTCCCCCACCCTTCCTCGTTGCCGCGCAGCAGCGCGAGCACCAGGAGGAAGAGCCCGCCGATGAGGGTGAGCTGGCCCGGGACGTCGACTCGGCGGGGGGTGGGGTCCTTGCCCTCGGCCACGAAGCGATACGTGATCCAGAGGGCCACGGCGCCGATCGGGACGTTGATCAGGAAGATCGCCCGCCACCCGAAGAGCTCCGTGAGCGATCCGCCCACGAACGGGCCGAGGGCGAACGAGGCGCCGATCGCGGCACCGTAGGCCGCGAGCGCCTTGACCCGGTCCTCCGGCTTCGGCGTCACCTGGGAGATCAGCGCCAGCGCCGTGGCGAACATCATCGAGGCCCCGAGGCCCTGGAGGGCCCGGGACCCGACCAGCACCTCGATCCCGCCCGCCGCGCCGCACAGCGCCGACATCGCGGTGAAGAGTCCGAGGCCGAGGGCGAACAGCCTGCGCCGGCCGAACCGGTCGGCGATCGCACCCGCCGTTAGCACCGTCGCCGCCAGCGGGATCGTGTAGGCGTCGACCACCCACTGCAGCCCGCTCAGGCCTGTGTCGAGCCCGTCCGCGATGTCCGAGAGCGCCGTGTTGACGACGCTGATGTCGAGCATCAGCATCGAGGTCGCGAGGCATGCGACCGCGATCGTCAGGTTGGAGTTGGATCGGGCCTGGTCCATGGGGCGCGCGGGGCGCCGGGAAGCCTACGTGATCGGTCCTAAGCCCCGGCGCTCCGGGTCAGCTCTCGGAGTCGTCCGCCGGCGGGATGTTGTGGTTGAGGTGGAAGAGGTTCTCCGGGTCGTAGCGGCGCTTCACCTCGCGGAGCCGCTCGCAGGTCGCGCCGGGGTAGAACCCGAGGACGGTCGGTCCGACCAGCTGCTCTTCGTCCCAAGCGACTAGTCCGGGGCGAGCCGTCCTGGCCTCTCCACCCACACGGTGGTTAGAACAGGACAGCGGTCCTGGATAGGTGGTCTCAGAGACCACCAGGGCAGGACAGCCCTCGCGGACCACGCGTTAGGGACGGCCGAGTTCCCTTAGACAAGCCAGATTCTGGCTCTAAGCGGAGGGGGAGGGATTCGAACCCTCGATGGACGAGAAAACGCCCATAACGGTTTTCGAGACCGCCGCATTCAACCGCTCTGCCACCCCTCCGGGTGCCTGAATGGCGGCGCCTAGGCTAGCGCTTGCGCCAGCCCAGGCCCCGTGGTCGGTCTCCCTGTTGGCGGCCCTCCTTGACCGCCCGGATCAGACCCTTCCGGTCGTTGCTCCACGCCCCGAGATGCGCGGCCAGATGAGCAGCACGAGGCCGATCACGACGCAGGCGATGCCGAGGGCGTAATGGACGAGGATCGCGAGCACGATCCCGATGATGATCAACAGCAATGAGAGTTCCATGCGCGGCGGCTACCCCGCAGCGAGAGTGCGGAAACGGCGGCTGGCACACCACGGAGTACCCTTGCTGTAGCCGCCCCCCGGGGCTCTCCCGTCCTTTTTCCCCCTCTGAGCGGCGCTCTACCGAGAGAGGACGAGAGAGACGTCGGCATGGCCGACCCCCGCGCAGCCCAGTCCTCGCCACCGTTGGAGGCAAGCAGCCAGGTGATCCTCGTGCTGAGGAATCTGCTCGGGCAGCGCTACCCCGGGACTCGGCGACCACGTCAACACCGTCGCCCGCCTGTGCGAGGCCGTCGCCGTGGAGGTCGGCGTGGTCGACGAGGAGCGCCAGGCCCTGGGCCAGGCGGCGCACCTTCACGACATCGGCAAGCTCTCGCTGCCCGAGTCGATGCTCAGCGCGCCGCGCCCGCTCACCGACGCCGAGTGGAGGGTCATGCGACTGCACACCATCGTCGGCGAGCAGATCCTTCGCGCCGCCGGGCTGCACGGGCCGGTCCTCGGCTTCGTCCGCTCCAGCCACGAACGCTGGGACGGCACCGGCTACCCGGATGCTCTCGCGGGCGACGAGATCCCCTTGGGCGCCCGGATCATCTCCGTTTGCGATGCCTACGACGCGATGACTTCCCCGCGCCCCTACCGGCCTGTCCCGATGTCCAGCGACTCCGCGTGCCTCGAGTTGATGCGCGGGTCGGGAACCCAATTCGATGCCGCGGTGGTGGACGCCCTGACCGGGTCGGTCCTTGAAGGACGACCTGCCGCCATGGCCTAGGCGCGCTGCCTACTCCTTCGCGATCGCGTAGCGCAGGATCTCGACGACCTGTTCGGGCTCGCGCGCGGTGGCCATCGCGGCCCGGTCGAGCTCCTTGAGCGCGTGGTCGTGCTCGGAGGGGTGCAGCGAGATCAGCGGCTTGCCCAGGGCGGCGGCAAACCCGGCGTCGAAGGCAGCGTTCCACTGCTTGTACTGCTCGCCGAAGCGCACCACCACGACGTCGGCGCGGCGGATCAGGGTCTGCGTGCGGATCGCGTTGACCCCGGCGCCCTTGTGGTCGTGCCAGAACTTCTCGGCCTCCGCGCCCATGATGTCGACGCCCACGTCATCGGACGCGCCGTGGTCGGTGACAGGGGCGAGCAGGGTGACCGGCAGGCCCGCTTCGGCCACGCCCGCGGCGATGCGCTCCCTCCAATCGGAGTGGATCTCGCCGGCGAGGTAGACGCTCCAAGTGCCGTTCTGACTCATGCCCCCAAGCCTACAAACGGCGACGCCTTGCCCGTTGTAGGCTGCCGCCCCATGGGTCTATTCGGAAAGTCAAAAGCACAGAAGGCGCAGGATCTGATGGCGACTGGCTCCAAGGGCGTCGGCACCGTCGTCTCGGTCCGCGACACGGGGATGACGGTCAACGACAACCCCCGAGTCGAGATGGTGTTCAGGGTCGAGCCGCTCGACGGCAGTCCGGCCATGGACCTGACCAAGAAGACGACGGTCTCACGCGTGGAGATCCCGCGCCAGGGTGACCGTTATCCGGTCTGGTATGACCCGGCCGATGCGGGCACATGGGCCTACGCAACGGTCGCCGACGACACGGGCCGCGAGACGATGCGCCAGATGTTCGGCGCCGCCGCCGACTCGTTCGTGGGCATGGGAGCGCCCGCCGCGCCCGCCCCGGTCAGCGGCGCCGGCCAGGACGTGGCCGCTCAGCTCACCCAGCTCGCCGACCTGAAGAGCCAGGGCCTGCTGACCGACGAGGAGTTCGAAGCGCAGAAGGCGAAGCTGCTCGGCGGCTAGCGCCGCGGCCGCGCTCGGCGGCCGGCTCGGTATCGTCACCCACCCTCGGAGAGGTGACCGAGTGGCTTAAGGTGCGCGACTGGAAATCGCGTGGGCGGTTTACGCTGCCTCGTGGGTTCGAATCCCACCCTCTCCGCTACCGAACTCCGCCGCTGCCGCCGGGCCGGGAACTAGTTTGCCCCGATGCGGCAGTTCGCGGCTCGCCAGCCCTCGGCGATTCTCTTCGGCGCTCAGCTCGCGGCGATCCTCGCCTATCCGTTCCTCGAGGACAGCGATGCGGGGCGGGCGATCTTCAGCGCGCTGGGGATCGCGATCCTCGGCCTGGTTCTGCTGGCGGTTCGAGGATCCCCGGCCTGGACCGGGTTCGGGATCGTGCTGGCCGTCCCGGCGACGGTGCTGCTGCTGATCCAGGCGATCACCGGTGACGACGCGCTGAACCCCTATTCCTCGGCGCTGGAGGCGGTGTTGTACTTCTACGCCGCGGGTGCGTTGATCGCGTACATCCTCGCCGACCACGAGATCACCCGCGACGAGATCTGGGCGATCGGCGCGACCTTCACGCTGCTCGCCTGGGCCTTCGCCTACGCGTACACCGTTTGCCAGGCCATCGAGCCTCACAGCTTCACGGCTGCCGTCGACCCGCAGGACCCGCGCAGCTGGATCGAGCTGCTCTTCCTCAGCTTCACCACCCTGACGAGCACCGGGCTCAGCGACGTCATCCCGATCAAGCCCTTCGCGCGTTCCCTGTCGATGGTCGAGCAGTGCCTCGGTCTCGCCTTCATCGCGATGCTGGTCTCGCGCGTGATCGGCCTCGTCGTCATCGCGGCCCGGAGACCGTACGAGAGCGAATCTCCTTCCTGATCAGCCTCCGGCGGGACCGCTGCGCTGCATCCGGTCCTGCTCCGAGAAGTACTCATCGAAGCCTTCGGGCTTCCGCCGTCGCGTCATGATCGCGAACGGGACCGGCCCGAGCCACAGCAGAACCGCGAGCGTCGTGCTGAGGAACGCCACCGGGACCGACGCAATGAAGAACAGGACGGGGGTAAACGACAGGTACACCGCCCAGCGATAGATCTGGGGTGGCATCTCCCGCTGAAAGAGGCCGGAGTCGTTTGCGCACTTGAGCAGGAGCACCTCGAGACCGCTGACCACGGCCACGGAGATCGCGTAGATGCCGACCGACAGCGGGTTGTCGAAGTAGGTGCCGAGGAGGTCGGTGGGGAAGGGCAGGAACGCCACGAACCCGAGGTAGAGAAGGTTCACCCAGACGAGGCGAACGTCCATCCGGGCGAGCAGTGCGAAGAACTGGTGATGGGCGATCCAGTAGCGCCCGATCACCGCGAACGAGATGAAGAACGAGATGTAGGCCTCGGGTTGGTCGCCGAGGGCATCGGCCAGGTCCTTGACCGAGTCCGCGTCGGCGATCTTCGGCACCGTGATCGCGATCACCAGCAGGGTCATGGCGATCGCGAAGATCCCGTCGCTGAACGCGAGGACGCGGCCGAACTCGTCGCTTCCGCGCCGGTACACGCCTACCTCCGTGCCGCGAAGAAGGACTCGAGCAGCGACGCCGACTCGGCGGCCAGCAGGCCGCCGTCGACCTGCGGGCGGTGGTTGAGGCGCGGCTCGCCCAGGATGTCGAAGACGCTGCCCGCGGCGCCGGCCTTCGGGTCCGTGGCGCCGAAGACGACGCGCGGGAACACGCGCGAGCACGATCGCCCCCGCGCACATCGCGCACGGCTCGAGCGTCACGTACAGGACCGAGTCGGGGACGCGCCATCCGCCCAGCGCCTTCGCCGCCTCACGCAGGGCGAGCACCTCGGCGTGGGCCGTCGGGTCCGCGCGAACCTCCCGCTCGTTCCCCGCGGCGCCGACGACCTCTCCCCCATGGACGACCACGGCGCCGATCGGCACGTCTCCGGCCTCACCGGCGCGCTCCGCCTCGCGCAGTGCGAGCAGCATGAAATGCTCGTCGCGGCCGAAGAAGTGCGCGTCGCTCACGCCCTCAGTATGTAGCGGGGAGCTACGTGGTGCGGACGATGTAAACGCCGCACGGCGCGTGGTGGGAGATCTTGTTCGGGACGCTCCCCAGCAGGAAGCGCTTGGCCCCGGTCATGCCCTTGTTACCGACGACGATGAGGTCGGCCTTCGTCTCCTCGGCCACGTCGAGGATGGCGTCGGCGGGCTCGCCCTCGCGCGCGTGCGTCTGCACCGTTAGGCCGGCGGCCTTGGCCGGGCCGGACGCGGCCTCGAGCGCCACGTTGACGTCCTCCCGCGGACCGATCCCGTAGGCGATGTCGCCGGGCACCTCTGAGGCCTCCCCCCGCAGGCGCTCCTGGGGGACCGGCTCGAACGCACTCACGATCTCGAGCGCAGCGCCCGTCGTCTTCGCGAGTTCCGTCGCCTGGCGCACGGCCTCCGATGCCGTGTCGGATCCGTCGGTGCCTACAACGATGCGCTCGAACAAGACGCCTCTCCTTCTCCTAGAGCCGGGACGGGCGCATACTAACCGCGGCCCGAGGGCGCGGTCCTAGACGAGCTTGATCGTGGCGATCACCATCGAAGCGATGAGCGCCAGGACCAGGAGAACCATGCTGATCTGCCAGCTGCGAGGCACGCCTCAAGCGTACGCGTCGCCCGCATAAACTCCGCCGATGGCCACCGTCGAGACCGTCACCGGGCCGATCGACGCATCGGAGCTGGGGACCACCCTGATCCACGAGCACCTCCAGGCCCGCGACGAGGGTGTCCGCGACCAGTGGCCCCACTTCAACACGGTCGGCATCGACGGGAACGACCCCGTGGAGGTGGGCCCCGACGGGGTCTTCGACCAGGCGGTCGAGGCGGCGACGGAGGTCGTGGGCCTGGGCGTCAAGACGATCTGCGACCCGAGTTGCCTGTTCCTGGGCCGCGACATCGAGCTGATGCGTGGGGTTGCCGAGGCCGCGAGCCTCCAGGTCGTGCCGTGCACCGGGATCTACACCTATGACCACCTGCCCGTGGCCCTCCAGTCCCGCACGCCCGACGAGATCGCGGAGCTGCTCGTCCACGACATCGAGGTGGGGATCCAGGGGACGGACATCAAGGCCGCGTTCCTCAAGTGCGCCGCCGACGAGCCGGGGGTGACGGAGAACGTCGAAAAGGTCCACCGGGCAGTCGCCAAGGCACATGTGCGCACGGGGACGCCGATCATGGCCCACTCGCGGCCCGCGTCCGACACCGCCCCGCGGCAGATCGAGATCTTCGAGGAGGAAGGCGTCGACCTCGGGCGCGTGCAGATCGCCCACTGCGGCGACAGCGACGACCCCGACTACGTCGAACGCCTGATCGAGAAGGGCGTGTACGTCGGCCTCGACCGCTTCGGGATCGAGATGTACCTGCCCTTCGACAAGCGAATCGCGACCACCCTCGCGCTGCTCGAGCGGGGCCACGCCGAGCGCATGTTCCTCTCGGCCGACGCCTGCGTGATGATCGACTGGTTCTCACTCGACACCGACCGCCAGCTGATGGCCGCCGGGATGGTCAAGGACTGGACCATGGCGATGGTCCCAACTCAGGTCGTGCCCACCCTGAAGGAGGGCGGAGCGACCGACGAGCAGATCGAGACGATGCTGGTCTCGAACCCGCCGCGCTGGCTGACCGGCAGCTAGCCGCCGGCCGCGCCGGTTACTTCGTGACCGTGAACTTCCGCTCGGCCGGTGTCGGGTCGACGAGATGGTCGGGGTCGACCGCCCGGACCTGGAACTTGTGCTTGCCCTTGGACAGACCGTTTACCGCGAATGGGCCGACGCAGGGCGAGAAGTCCGCGCCGTCGAGGCTGCACTCGAGCGTCGAGCCGATGTCGCTCCACTCCCAGTCGAACGTCACGTTGCGCTTGTCCGTCTTCTTGCCGGGACCCTTCGTGATGAAGGTGCGGGGCGGGCCGTCGTCGTAGTCGGGGGCCAGGCGGACGTCGCGGCCCTCGGCCCACGGCAGCGGCTTGGGGCCCTGTTCCTGCACGAGGCCGCCGAGCGATCCCGGGGTCTGGAGCACGGGGAGCGTGAGGCGCAGGTGGTCGATCGACGCCTTGCCCTGAGGGGTCTCGAGCCCGAACGGCCGGTCGCTCGGCGCGATCTCGAGCTTGGCGATGTGGCCCTCGGCGAAGTGATAGCCGTTGGGGTTGAGCTGGAAGACCTGGCGGACGCGCTCCTTGCCGGTGACCTCGGGGCGCCAGAGCCCGCGCGCGACCAGCGTCTGCTGGCCGTCGGTGCCGACGTCGAGCAGCCGGGCGGCGAGCTGGGAGTCCTGGCCGGCGAGGGCGAATGCGCGCCCGGACGGTGGGCGAGCCCATCAGCGTGTACCCGCCGGCCGGGGCCGGGTCGAGGCGGTAGTTCGCGGTCGCCTCGGTATCGGTCGCGGCGGTGGTGACGCACGCCGTGGCAAATGAGCCACCGACGGACTGGGTGCTGCCGAAGGTCAGGCCGTGCTCGGTCCCGGTGGTGGCGATGTTCTCCACGCCGTCGCTCTCGAACCGGATCTCGCCCGGGGCCAGCTCACGCGGGGTGGGCGCCGTGAACGGGCCGCCCGGAGCCGCCGCGTTCGGGCAGGTCTGGGTGAAGGCCTGGACCTGCTGCGGGGGCGCCGCGCCGTCGCCGCGCACGTAGTGGGCGAACCAGGCGTTCTCCGCGGTCGCGATCGCCCCCGTGGCCGCCGGCTTGTTCTGGCCGCGCGGATGGCCGAAGTCGGCGAAGTTCAGCGCGATCGGCGAGGTTGGGTGGTGCGCCTTCAGGCGGTTGTAGTAGCGCAGCGCCTCGTTGGCCGGGAAGAGGTCATCGGTCCAGCCGCTGGAGATCATCAGCGGGGCCGGGGCGGTCGAGTCGTCGATCCCGTAGGAGGAGTGGTGGGTGGAGATCTCGTCGACTATGTCGGCCACCTCGGGATCATCGTCAAGGCCGCCGGCCTCGAACAGCAGCCGCTGGCGCCAACCCGGGAGGTCGGCGTCCGGATCGGTGCCGTCAGGTGCGTAGAAGCCCGCGAGGAAGCCGCCGAGGTAGAGCGTGTCGACCCAGCCCTCCTTCGGCACGCCGACGCGGTCGTTGGCCGCGAAGTAGGAGGCGTCGGAGAGGTAGTCGAGGTTGCCGCCGTTCGGGACGAGCGAGTAGGAGAGATCGATCCAGGGGATCTCGGGAGCCGCGGCGGCCAACGAGAGCGGCGTACCGTCGGGCGACTCCCAGTCCACGTAGGAGCCGTCGGGGAGCATCTGGCGATCCTTGAGCGCGGCCAGCGCCATCGACGTGCCGCCGCCGTAGGAGCCGCCGGTCGCCCCGATCCGGTCGCCGTCGACGAGGCCCTCGTCGACGAGGAGAGCGATCAGCTCCTGCGCGTCACGGACCTCGTAGCGGGTGTCCATCAGGCGGACGTAGCCGTCATCGCACGCCGAGCCGAGCGCGGTGCGCGAGGCCGGGGTGCCGCACGACTGCCCGAAGCCGCGCGTGGTCATGCTGAAGGTCGCGTAGCCCTGGTTGAGCCAGCGCCTCATGCTGCCGAGGCCAAGCTTGGAGCCGGCGTACCCGTGGAACAGCATCACGGCGGGGAAATCGCCGTCCGGCCCGCTCTCGGGCTCGGGCGGGAAGGCAACGTTCACGTCGATGGGGACGCCGTCGAACGTCGGCAACCGTGCTGCGCGGGTCCTCCGGGGTGGCCGCCTCGTGGTTACAGAGGCGGATTCCCGCGTCGCCCCCGGTGAGGATCTGGCAATCCACCGGCGTCGGCGTGGCGGTGAACACGCTCGTGATCTCGGCCTGGGCGCTCGCCGGCACGAACAGTGCCGCGGCGCACGTCAACGTCAGTGCAGCTTTTTTCATCGGTCCTCCATGGCGACTATCCCTGCGTTGCCGCCAGGGCGCTCCATGTCCCCGGGCCAACGAGGATAGCGATAGGGTCCCGCGGCGATGTCTGAGGCAACTCTCCACACGAACGCCGGGGCGATCACCGTCGAGTTCTTCGACGACGACGCGCCGAAGACGGTCGAGAACTTCCGCAAGCTCGCCGGCGACGGCTTCTATGACGGGCTGACGTTCCACCGCGTGATCCCCGACTTCATGATCCAGGGCGGGTGCCCGGAAGGAACGGGTACGGGCGGCCCCGGCTACACCTTCGAGGACGAGTTCAACGACAACAAGATCGTTCGCGGAGCGCTGGCGATGGCCAACGCCGGCCCCAACACGAACGGCTCGCAGTTCTTCATCGTCACCACCGACGCCGCTCCCTGGCTGGACGGCAAGCACACGGTCTTCGGCCGGGTCACCGACGGCATGGACGCGGTCGACGCGATCGAGGGCACGGCGACGGGCGCGGGCGACGCGCCTGTCGAGGCTCAGATCATCGAGCGCGTCGAGCTCGACGCCTAGCCACGCAGGGTTGCCCCGGGCCGCGGGGCTGCACGCGCTTTACCCTCGGTCCGTTCACGCCTAAGATTGTCCCCTGGGGGGTCGATATCTATGGCGATGGATGAATCCGTCCAAAACGGGCGCGTGCCGAAGGGCGCGAGCGCCGAGCAGCGCTACCGGGATCTGATCGAGTGGCTCCCCGCTGCCATCTACGAGGCCGAGTTCGGGGCCGAGGGCGAGTGGTACTACATCAGCCCACACATCGAGACGCTGCTGGGCTTCTCGCCCACGGAGATCATGTCGGACCGCGGTCTCTTCTACGGGCGCCTTCACCCCGACGACCGCGATGAGGTGATGGAGCTGGAGCGAACGGAGGCCGAGATGGCGCGCCGCGACGACCTCACGGTGGTCTCCGAGTATCGGATGCTCCACCGCGACGGCAGCGTCGTCTGGGTACGCGACGAAGCGCGGATGGTCACCCCCTCCGAGGAGGGGGTAGCGCCCTACTGGCGCGGGGTCCTGGTCGACATCACGGAGGCGCGCGCCGCCCAACAGGAGCTCGCGGAGTCCCACGACCGCTACCGCGGCCTCGTGACCAGCCTTCCCGTCTGCGCGTACGAAGCCGATCCGTCCACGCCCCAGCGCCGGCAGTTCCTCTCTCCTCAGGTTCGTGAGCTGATCGGCTACACCCCGGAGGAATGGGACGCCGGCACCGAGCTCTGGGAGGCGACCCTGCATCCCAACGACCGCTCGCGGGTGCTGCGCGACGAGGAACGCCACGTCGGCATGGCGGTGGGCACACCGTGGATCAGCGAGTACCGCCTGCTCTCACGCTCGGGCTCCGTGGTCTGGGTCCGCGACCGCGCGGTCGTCGCCCAGGGCGCCGACGGGCACCGCTTGATCGACGGGATCCTCACCGATGTCACGTCGGTCCACACCGAAGAGGACGGCTCGAGGCCGTTGCGGGACGTCCTGCGAGTCAGCTGCTCGAGCTGCGGCGCCGTGCACGCCGCGGAGCGCGCGGCACCGTGCGTGGAGTGCGGCAGCGGCGACGTCTCGACCGTCTCGCTGAACGCTGCGCTGGCCGACCTCGACTCCGCCCGGCGGCGCGTCGAGTTCCTCCTTGACGGCGTCCACCAGCACCTCGAGACCGTCTCCGGCAAGCCCGAGGGTGCCCCGCCGGTCCGTGCATCCACCGCCGAGCGGCGGATCTGGACCCGCCCGACGTAGCTCCCAGGGCTCGCGGCAGGCGTCCACCCACGAGTACGCTCGGCGCATGCAGAGCCGGGTTCGGTTCGGATTGATCGCCGCGACGGCGCTCGCCGCCGGCGCGATCCTCGCGGGCTGCGGAGAGGATGACCCGCCCGCGAGCGCTTCGGCCGAAGAGGAGGTCGAACCGGTCGACATCGCAAAACTGGAGCCCTGCAACCCAAGGCCGGCGGTCTTCGACTACGTCTGCGGCACGATCGAAGTGCCGTTCGAGCGCACCGATGAGAGCTACGGGACGACCGACATCGGGTTCGCCTACAGGCCGCGCGACGACCGCTCGAAGCCGTCGCTTGGCCCGATCTTCGCCGTCGAGGGCGGGCCGGGATACGGTTCGACCGGCACGGGCAACGCTTACCGGCGGCTGTTCGGCTCGCTCCTGGATCGCCACGAGCTGGTGCTGGTCGACATGCGCGGGACCGGATACTCGGGGCCGGTCGACTGCCCCGACCTCCAACAGGTCAACGGGCCGGAGTGGATCGTCCTGTCCGACTGCGCGCGGCGGCTGGGCAAGCACTTCGAGTCCTACCGCACCTCCGCCGCCGCGGACGACATCGACTCCGTCCGCAAGGCGCTCGGATTCGACACGATCACCCTCTACGGAGACTCCTACGGAACGTTCCTCGCCCAGTCCTATGCCTGGCGCCACGGCGGGAACCTCGACGCGCTGGTCCTGGACTCGGCTTACCCGGTCTTCGGCGAGGACCCCTGGTACCCCAGCCTGATCCGGGCCGGCAACCGCGACATCCGCGAGGTGTGCGACCGCGACCCGGACTGCAAGGGCAACGCGTTGGCGAGGGTCGATCGCCTTGCCGAGCAGTTGCGGGAGGACCGGCTCAGCGTCGGGCCCCTGATCGACCTGATCGCCAGTGGCTACTCCGGGCCGCCCGACTCGTACCTGCAGGCCGACGAGGCGATCACCGAGTACCTGCATGGCGATCCCGATCTGTACAAGCGGCTGACGATGTACCAAATCCGGGGCGCGAAGAAGATCAGGCGCTACTCCTACGCGGCCGAGCTGATGTTCAGCTGCAACGACTACCCGATGATCTGGGACAAGCAGGCGTCGGAGCCCGAGCGCCGCGAGCAGCTCGAGGCGGCGATCGAGAACTACGATAAGAACGCCTTCGGCCCCTTCACACCGCGGGAGGTCGCGCTGTCCTCGACGGTGGGATACCTCTACTGCCTCACGTGGCCTCCGCACTCAGACATCTACGAACCGCCGGCCGACCCCGAGGTCGATGAGCCCACCGAGGCCCCCGTGTTGGTGATCTCAGGCGAGCACGACGACATCACGACCCCCTGGGAGGGCCGCAAGGTTGCGAACTCCTTCCCCGGCAGCGAGCTCTTCATAGCCCCGGACGCCGGCCACGTCGACGCCCTCTACTACTACCACGGCGAGGCGGCACGGAAGGTCCGTGCCTTCCTCGCCGAGGAAGTCGGCGGCGAGCCCGAAGACGGGATCACAGGCGGTAGCTGACGCCGGTGAGTTCCTCGGAGACCTCCCAGAGGCGTCTCCCCAGCTCGGGGTCGTTGGCGCGGGAGGTGGCGCGGACCGTTGTCGGGCGCCCGCGAGTCTCGCGGAAGCCGTCCGGGCCATAGAACTCGCCGCCCTGGACGCCCGGGGCGGTCGCGGCGTAGAGCTGCGGCAGCGCCCCATCCTCGGCGCTCTGGGCGAGGAGGGCGTTCCCGAGCTTCAGCACCTGCTTCATCCAGCCGGTAGGGCCGGTGCTCTGGAGGTTCGTGGCCGAGTACCCGGGGTGGGCCAGCACGCTCTTGACGGGCGAGCCCGCCGCCCGGAGCCGCCGGTCCAGCTCGATCGCGAAGGCGGCGTTCGACAGCTTCGAGCGCTGGTACGCCGCGCGGGGGTCGTAGTCCTTGTCCCACTGGAGGTCGTCGAAGTCGATGCGCCCGGGCCGGTGCTCGAGGCTGGTGACGGTCACCACGCGCGGGTCGTTCCCGCCGATCTCCCCCAGCAACAGGCCCGTGAGCGCGAAGTGGCCGAGGTGGTTCGTGCCGAACTGGAGCTCGAAGCCGTCGGCCGTCTGCGAGCGCGGCGGCATCATCACGCCGGCGTTGTTGACGAGAACGTCCAGGCGCTCGTGGTCGGCGCCAACCCCCGCGGCAAGCTCCCGGACCGAGGCGAGATCCGCGAGGTCGAGCACTCGCGGCTCCAGCGCTGCTTCGGCGACGTGGTCGCGAATCTCGGCGGCCGCGGAGTCGGCCTTCGCCCGGTCGCGCGCCGTGACGATCACCGTGGCCCCGGCCCGCGCCAGCTCCCGCGCCGTGATCAGGCCCAGGCCGCTGTTGGCTCCGGTGACGAGGGCGGTTCGCCCGGACTGGTCCGGAATCCGATGGGCGGAGGGGTCGCTCAGACTGATTCCGCGGCGGGAACGGGCGTTGCCGAAAGCCGGGCCCGATGGACCGCGCGGGCCTCACGCCAGGTGAGCAGCCGGCCGCTGGATTCGTCGATGACCTTGAGGCGTGTGGACTTGATGCCGTCCCAGAAGGTGAGGATCGGGACGTCGTGGAAGATCTCGTTGTCGTCGTGGGCGCGCTGGAGGTTGTAGTTGGGGATGCGCGCGTTGAGGTGGTGCACGTGGTGCAGGCCGATGTTGCCGGTGAAGAACTGGAGCACCTTCGGCAGCCGCAGGTACGAGCTGCCGCGGAGCGCCGCGTCCGCGTAGCTCCAGGACTCGGTGTTCTCCCAGTAGACGTCCTCGAACTGGTGCTGGACGTAGAAGAGCCAGACCCCGGCCGTGCCGGCCAGGATGAAGGCCGGCATCTGGACCAGGAGGAAGGCCTCCCAGCCAACGATCAGGATCGTCGCCGTGAACATGATCGCCACGCCGACGTCGGTAAGCACGACGCTGCGCTTCTGCGCCTTGCCCGCCTTGCTGCCCCAGAAGCGGGGCATGACCATGAGCGAGTAGAGCGGCCCGATCCCGAACATGACCAGCGGGTGGCGGAAGAGGTAGTAGCCGAGGCGGCCCGACCAGGGCTTCGAGTAGTACTCCTCGAGCGTCAGCGTGGGTACGTCGCCCTGGCCTCTGCGATCGAGATCGCCGGCCGAGCCGTGATGCGCCCAGTGGTCGGCGCGCCAGTTCTCGAACGGCTGCATGACCAGCAGCCCGCAGAAGGCGCCCAGCCAGTTGTTCGCCTTGCGCGAGGGGAGGAACGAGCCGTGGGTGCAGTCGTGGAAGAGGATGAACGTCCGCAGCAGGAACCCGGCCGTGGGGATGACGAGGGCGAGCGCGAGCCAGACCGAGCTGTCGAAGACGACGTACGCGGTGACGAGCAGTGCCAGGTAGGGCACGACCGAGGTCGCGATGTCGAGCAGGCTCCGCGCCCAGCGTGGGGTTGGAGTAGGGCTCAAGATCGCGCGCCCAGGTTGGGCGCTCACGGCGAGGTGTCGTGGCGTCAGCGGCACTCATGCGGCACGCGGACTCTAGCCACTTTGCCCGCGGCTCGTGTGAAGAAAGTTCGGGTTACCTAATACAAACCGGACGATCGGCGGGGTCGATCAGGGCGCGAGTTCCGGGATGTGGCGCTCCACGTGTTCGGCGATCGTCCGGCGCACCCACTCCCGTTCCGTCGCGTCCGCCATCCGGTAGCGGCCGAGCAGCAGCTTCTGGTCGTCGAGCGGCAGGCCGGCCACCTCCCACCCGACGACGAGGCGCTCGAAAAGCATCTCCTCGCGGCGGCGGTAGGAGTCCTCGGCGGTGGTCGCGGCCTTGCCGGAGGCGCCGCGGATCTTCCGGACGCTGCCCGGGACTCAGCGACTCCCGCAGCGTCAGCACGTTCCCCTCGTCGTCGGTGTAGGCGACGGTCGCCGCCGGTTCGCGCTCGCGGCGCTTCCTGCGCTTGGCCATGGCTCGTGAGTCTTGCAGCGGTTACGGTGCCGTCGTGGCCAAGCCAGCCCCACTGATGGTGGTCGACACGCCGTCGATGCTCTACCGGGCCTTCTTCGCCCTCCCGAAGTCGATCAAGGGCGCCGACGGCAAGCCTGTCAACGCACTGTTGGGGGCGGCCAACCTCATCCTGCGCGAGGTCGAGGAGCACTCGCCGCGAGCCGTCGTCCTGTGCTTCGGGCCGGACGCGGCTACCTACCGCGTCGAGCTCTACGACGGCTACCACGCGGAGCGCCCGGAGATGCCCGACGAGCTCGTGCCGCAGTGGGCCGATGCCCCCGAGTTCTTCGAGGCCTTCGGCTGGCGCGTGGACCGGCACGAGACGCTCGAGGCCGACGACGTCCTGGGCACGCTCGCTCGCAAGGAGGAGGAGGCCGGCGGCCGGGCGCTCATCCTCACCGGCGACCGCGACATGTTCCAGTGCGCGACCAAGGCGGTCACCGTGCTCTACGTCCGGACCGGGCCCCAGGGGGCCGAGGTGGTCGGGCCCAAGCAGGTGAAGGAGAAGTACGGCATCCCACCCGAGCTGGTTCCCGACTTCATCGCGCTGCGCGGCGACCCCTCCGACGGCATCCCCGGAGCCAAGGGAGTCGGCGAGAAGGGGGCGGCAGAGTTGCTGCGGGAGCACGGGTCGCTCGAGGCGCTGCTCGATAACGCGATCGCGATCACCCGCCCCAAGCTGCGCTCGACGCTCATTGAGTCCGCCGACGATCTTCGCGCCTACAAGGACATCGCGACCCTGCGCGAGGCGGGCTTCGACCCCCCGGCGGACTCGCCGACCGACTTCGAGGCCGCGGCGGCCGCCGCGGCCGAGCGGGGCATGAACCGGCTGGCCGACCGACTCGCCAAGCAGGACGCCTCATAGGCACTTAACCCACGGAGGCGCCGCGAGCGCGTAGCGTGTAGGCGATGCGTTTGCGCGAAAGGCTCGACCGCGTGGGCAAGGCCCTTGGCGGCGAGCCGCAACCTGACGGCAATGCGGAGCTCCATGTCGGCGACCCCCGATTCGACGATTGGGACGTGGTCCGAGACTTCGCCGAGCTTGATGCCGCGCGCGCGTTCAGGCAGAACCTCGCGGAGCGGGGGCAGGAATCGGTGCTGACCGCGGACTGGCCGTTGGATCGGTTTGGCCGCGGTGACATCGCCCTGCGCGTCCCGCCGGGAGCCTGGTCACAGGCCGAGGAGCTGCTGGAGGAGCCCGAGTAAGCGACAGCGATAACGCTGGCGAGAATCGGGTTCAGGCCGGTTCCGAAAGGAGCCGATGAGATGACCATGCCGCTCACACCTCCAGATCCCACCGGCCTCGTGCCGATCCCCGAAGAGGGCTCGCTTGCGGCGACGCGGGCGCCTGTTGCGCAGGTGCCGTTGCGCCTCCGCGCACGCAACTGGGTGCGCCGGCACCCCACGGCGGTCACGCTCATCGGCAGCACGATCGTGCTCGCCGCCCTCGCGTTCGGGCTCTGGGACAAGCGCGCCGACTTCGCCGACGCCCTCGCGAGCGCGTCGTACTGGGTGCTCGGCGGGGCGATCGCGCTGCAGCTCGTCTGGCTCCTCGCCCGCAGCGAGGCCTGGCACGTCTGCGTCGGCGCCGCCGGCGGCAGCGTCTCCAGGCGACGGCTCTACCGCGCCTCCGCGGTGGGCTACATGGGCAACATCTTCAATCCGAGCTTCGGCCTCGCGGTCCGGATCGCGGCCCTGCGGCGCTCGGCGCCGGCCGACAGCCCCAAGCCCAAGGTGCTGATCGCCGCCGAGCTCCCGATCGTGGTGGTGGAGGTCGCGCTCGCGGCGCTCCTCTCCTTCACGCTGGTCGGCCCGCTGGGCGTGGCCTGGTGGATCCCGCTGGCGTTCCTGGCCGGCACCGCCGCGGTGATCGGCGGGATCACCTGGCTCCTTCGCAACCGCCGCGAGGGCTTCTGGAAGGGCATCGAGGTGATGCGCGGGCTCCGCAGCCGAAACCGCATCATCGCCCTGGTGATCTTCGCCGTGAGCATGCAGGTGGGGCGCAACTGGCTGGTCCTGAAGGGGCTGAACGTCGACATCACCGTGCTCGACTCGATGGCCCTGCTGATCGCAACCGCGGCGCTCGGCCTGCTCCCCGTCGGTCCGGGCCTCGTCGCCGCATGCGCCGTGATGATCCTCGGCTCCAACGGCGTGGCCGTCGTCGCCGCCGCCGGGGCCCTGCTGACGGCCACGGGCGCTGCGGGCGCACTGTGCTTCGCGGCGTGGGCGCTGGCGGACCGGCTTCGCGGACCTGCCGCGGCCCCTGCCTAGGGCTGTACCCCGGCTAGGCCGCCGGTGACGGCGGCGCCACGGGTGCCCTGCGGCCGCCGTAGTAGTTGATCGCGTAGGCCAGGCCGGAGACGATCGTGATCGCGACGGTCAGGCCGACGAGCGCCTGGACCCAGGCGGCGGCCGGATCGCTGGCGACGATGAGGACGACGATCGCGATCGTCTGGACCACGGTCTTCGCCTTGCCGAGGCGATTCGCGCTGATGACCATTCCCTGACGGCGGGCGGCGAGCCGGATCCCGCTCACGGCGGCCTCGCGGGTGAGGATCAGGGCCACGGCCCAGGGGTCGATGCGGTCGATCGCCGCGAGGCAGACGAACGCCGCGCCGGTGAGGAGCTTGTCGGCGATCGGGTCCATCAGCCGCCCGAAGTCCGTGACCAGGCCGCGGGAGCGAGCGAGGTATCCGTCGAGCGCGTCGGTCGCCATCGCAACGATGAACACCGCGAGCGCGGGGCCCCATGCGTCGCCGATCAACAGGATCACCAGCGCCGGCGTCAGGCACATGCGCGCGACCGTCAGGCAGTTGGGCAGGTTCACGTCGCTTGACCGGCTCATGTCGCGCTCGCGCTCTGAGAGGGCACGCCGACACGCCGCCACAGCCCGCGCAGCTCGACGCCGCACATCCGCGCGCCGCCGTACACCGCGATGACGCCGATCGAGCAGCCCGGCGACGTCGTCGACCACGTAATGCCAGCCGAAGTAGATGGTGGCGATAGAGGTGACGCCGAGGAAGCTCCACAGGCCGATCCGCAGCCCCCGCGGGGCGCCCGACGAGCTGGGCGAGCAGCGGCGGCGGCGAAGAGGACCGCGACGTGAAGTGAGGCGAACGCGGCGATGCTCTGGACCGCCGACGTCCCCTGCGGATCGAACAGCACCTCCCCGCGGTGCTCGAAGAGGGTGTCCTGGAGCCGCGCCACGCCAGTCTCCGGCAGAGCGTTGAACAGCTTCGGCTCGGCGTAGGCCGGGCCGAGGGCCGGGACGAGGTAATAGGACAGGGCGCCGAGCAGCCAGCAGATCGACAGCGTCGTCACGTACCAGATGCCCACCCGCAGCCGGCTCGACCAGATCAGGGCGAATCCGATCGAGAGCGGCACGAACGTGAGGAACGCGAGGTACACGAATGACAGGACGTGGGCGATGGCGCCGGTGCCGAGAAGGTCGTGCAGGATCGTGGCCGGATCGTTGCCGAAGAAGAACCAGCGCTCGGCATCGAGCAGCGCCTGATCGTGGTTCGCGCCGTTTACGAACGGCAGGAAGCTCTTCAGGTTCCGGTAGGAGAGGTAGGTGACGTAGAAGGACAGCAGGCAGATGAGCACCACGACGCCACGTTGGCCCCACCAGCGATCGACGAAGACCGAGCGGATGCTGCGCAGGTACGGGGTCCCCCCACGCCGGCTCGCGCGCCAGGCCCGCGGGAGCAGATCGAGCACCACGAAGATCAGGGCGACCAGGCCCACGAGCGCCAGCGGCGAGCCGACGTAGCGCGCGTCGGGATCGCGCACGGGTAGCCCTTCCGCCGCAGCGATTATCAGCATCGAGGCCAGGCCAACGACAGCCAAGAAAACGGGCGCAAGACACGCCCGAATCTCACTTGGCCCCTCCCTGCCCCGGAGGTCATTGGCCCCGGCCCGCATAAGCGAGCCCGATTTCATCCCGGGATTCTTACCCAAATCCCGGCGAGATGACGCCGGGATACCTCAATTTGCGCTCGTTGATGCGCCTTCACGCATGCCGGCGCCCACTGCATGGACGCCGCCATCCACGTGCAGGATCTCGCCGCTCACCCCGCGGGAAAGGTCGGAGAGCAGGAATACCGCCGCGTCGGCCACGGGGCTCGCGTCCTTCGTGTCCCAGCCGAGCGGGGCGCGGGCGCCCCAGACGTCGGCGAGCTCGCCGAAGCCCGGAATGCCGGAGGCGGCCGGGGTCGAAATGGGACCGGCGGAGATGAGGTTGACCCGGGTCCCGCCCTCTCCGAGGTCGCGGGCGAGGTAGCGCGAGACGGACTCGAGCGCAGCCTTCGCCACGCCCATCCAGTCGTATGCCGGCCACGCGACGGAGGCGTCGAAGTCCAGGCCCACGATCGACGAGCTCCGCGGCCCCTCGCCGTTCGAGTCACTGCGCATCAGCGGCGCGAGCGCCTCCGCGAGCGCCTTCAGCGAGTAGGCGCTCGTCTCGAACGCGGCGCTGGCGCTCGCACGAGGCGCGGCGACGAAGGCGCCGCCGAGGGCGTCCGCGGGCGCGTAGGCGATCGCATGGATGGCGCCGTCCACCCTGGGCCAGCGCCCGGTCAGCTCCTCCCGCAAGGCGGCGAGATGCTCATCGTCGTTGACGTCCAGCTCCAGTACGTCCGGCGGGTCGGGAAGGCTCTTCGCCGCGCGCTCGGTCATCCGCATCGCGCGCCCGAAGCTCGTCAGCACCACCTCCGCGCCCTCCTCCTGGGCACGGCGGGCGATCGAGTAGGCGATCGAATGGCGGTTGATCACCCCGGTGATGACGAGGCGCTTGCCCTCGAGGATCACAGGAGCACCTGGGCGGGGTAGACGTCGGGATCGCCGTATGCGGGATCAGACCCCTCGCTTTCCGCTCCGCGCCACAGGGCGTCGACCTTCGCCCGGGCGACCACCCGGTCGTGCTGGTTGTAGATCTTCCAGGCGAAGGTGACGAGGCTGTGCTCGTCGTCGAGGGAGCGCACGTTCTCGACGCGGGTGCGCACGCGGATCGTGTCGCCGATCGCGACGGGGCGCTTGAAGCTGACCGAGTCCAGGCCGCGCAGGGCGACGACGCGCTCGGGATCCAGGGGCACGAGGCCCACCGCGTAGGAGAGCACGAGCATCCCGTGGGCAACGCGCTCGCCGAAGCGTCCCGCCGCCGCCCATTCGGCGTCGGCGTGCTGGGGGTGCCAGTCGCCCGTGAGGGACGAAAAGGAGACGAGGTCCGCCTCGGTGATCGTCCGCCCGGCCGTCGTCAACTCCTCCCCGATCTCCGGAACACGTGGATCGTCAAGTGCCATCGTCCCTACACCGTTCCTACTCATCTCGCTTCCAGCTCCTCGCCTGTTTCGATTCCGTAGTTGTCGTGCAGCAGCGCCGCGAACCCCGCCGCCGCGTGCCGGTGTCCGGTCGCGGACGGGTGCAGGCCGTCGTCGTTGAAGTTCTTCGGGTCGGCGAGGCCGGGGTGGCCGGCAACCTCCAGGCACGGCACGCCCATCGCGTCCGCCAGGCGGCGGGTGACGCCGTTGAACTCCGAGATCCCCTGCTCGACCCGCCGGCGGGTCCGGGGCCCCATGCGCATGAAGTCCCAGCTCTCCGGCGAGGTGGCCGTCGCGATCCGGACGTCCGGGTGCGCCACGCGCAGCCTGCCCAGGATCAGCGCCAGGTTGGCGGCGTAGCGCTCCGAGTCGGGACGGGTACAGCGAAGGACATCGTTCGCGCCGCAGACCACGGTGACCAGGTCCGGCTCGAGCTCGACCGCCTCGGAGAGCTGCTCGACGACCTCCCAGCTGGTCGCGCCGTCGACGGCCAGGTTCCGCAGGGCCAGCGTTGGGTTGTGCTCGACCAGGCGGTCGACGAGGAGGTCCGGCCACGCCTCACCGTCCACCGCGCCGGCGCCGGCAGTGAAGCTGTCGCCAAGTGCCACATAGAGGGAGAGCCGCATGGAGTGTGCGCGCGGCGAGAGCTCCGCGGCCAGCTGCGCAACGGGGTCGCGAAGGGTCATGGCGCGAGCACCCCCAGCGCCCAGCGCAGGCGATCCCGCGTGTCGGCCGGCTCGACCACCTCGTCGACGAAGCCCGACGCCGCCGCCCTCTCGGGGGCGAGGTGCGCCTCCGTGTAGTGGTCGGCAAGCTCGTCCGGATCGTGCGTGCCCGCCTCGAGCTCGCGCCGGTTGACGATGCCGATCGCCTGGCGCGCGGCCATGATCCCGATCTCGGCGTCGGGCCAGGCGAACACCATGTCGGCGCCGAGGTCGCGCGAGTTCATCGTGATCACGGCGCCGCCGTACGCCTTCCGCAACACCACGGTCAGCTTCGGCACGCGGGCCGCCGCGAAAGCACGCAGCAGGGACGCGCCGTGGCGGATCACGCCGCCGCGCTCCTGCTTGGTGCCGGGCATGAACCCGGGGGTGTCGACCAGGACGACAAGCGGCAGCCCGAAGCGCGCGCAATCGTTCACGAACAGCGCCGCCTTCTCCGACGCAACGGAATCGATCACCCCGCCCAGGTACCGCGGCTGGTTCGCCACGATCCCAACGGGCCGGCCGTCCAGGCGGGCGAACGCCGTGACCATGTTCTTGGCCCAGTCGCGCGAGAGCTCCAGCAGGGTGCCCTCGTCGAAGATCGTCCGGGCGACGTCGCGGACGTCGTAGACGCGGCGGGGGCTGGCCGGCACGAACTGCGCCGGGTCCCCGATGGGCTGCGTGGGCGACCCGGCGCGCGCCGCCGGCCGTTCCCCGACCCGGCTCGGCAGCAAGCCCAGCAGCTCTCGAGTGAGGCCGATCGCGTCGGCGTCATCGCGCGCGACCAGGCGGCAGACGCCGTTGCGGGAATGGATGTCGGGACCGCCCAGCTCCTCCATCGTGACCTCCTCCCCCAGCGCCGCCTGAACGACGCGCGGGCCAGTGAGGAACATCCGAGCGGACTCGGTCATGACGACGAAGTCGGTGAGCGCGGGCGAGTACGCCCCGCCGCCGGCCGAGACCCCGCCAACGACCGTGATCTGCGGCACCTTGTCCGCCAGCTCGACGCTGGCCCGGAAGATCCGCCCGTAGCCGGCGAGAGCCTCATGGCCCTCCTGCAGGCGCGCGCCGCCGGACTCGACGAAGCCCACAACGGGGGCGCCGGCCTCGCCGGCGAGCCGCATGACCCGCACGATCGAGTCCGCCTGCGCCGCGCCGAGCGACCCGCCCAGGAAGCGGGGGTCCTGCGAGTAGCAGAAGACGGGCCTGCCGCCGACCGTGCCGGCGCCCGCGACGACGCCGTCGCCGGCCACCGCCCGGTCGCCGAGCGCGATCGACGTGACGCCGGAGCGAACCGGCGAGAAGCTGCCCGGGATCGCAGAGCAGCTCGAGCCGCTCCTCCGCGAGGCTGCTCGGGCGTTCGATCGCCGCTGGTGTCGCCGTGATGGTGCTCATGCCGCGATGCAGAGGACAGCGTTGTGCCCTCCGAAGCCGAAGGAGTTGGAGATGGCGAGCAGGGGCTCGGGCCCGGACCCGTTCGAGCGACGCTCGAGCGCGCGCGCCTCGCCGGGGACGTAGTCGAGGTCGAGGTCCGGATCGCGCTCCTCCCAGCCCACGGTCGGCGGGGCGATGTCGCGCCGCAGCGCCTCGATCGTCGCGACGGCCTCCACCGCGCCGGCAGCGCCGAGCAGGTGGCCGATGACCGACTTCGTCGACGACACCGGCAGCTCGGCGGCCGGCTCGCCGAGCGCAGCCTTGAGCGCCTCGGTCTCGGAGCGGTCGTTCAGGGGCGTCGAGGTGCCATGGGCGTTCACGTAGTCGACCTCCGCGGCCGAGATGCCCGCGTCGGCTAGCGCCAGCCCGATCGCGCGGGCCGCGTCGCGGCCCGACGGCTCGGGGGCGGTCAGGTGGTGAGCGTCCGATGTCGCCGCGTAGCCGCGCAGCTCGCCGAGCGCTTCGGCACCGCGAGCCTCGGCGACCTCAGCGGCCTCGAGGACCAGGACGCCCGCGCCCTCGCCCATGACGAAGCCGTCGCGGCGCGCGTCGAACGGGCGCGAGATGCCGCTCTCCGAGGTCGCTCCCATCGCCGCGAACGCAGCGATGGCGACATCGGTCAGCGCGGCCTCGGAGCCACCGGTGACCACGGCGTCTGCTTCGCCGGTCTCGATCATCCGCATCGACTGGCCGATCGCGTGGGCGCCGGCGGCGCAGGCGGACATGACCCCGAAGGACTGCCCGTGGATGCCGTGGCGCATCGCCACGGCGGCCGACGCGGCGTTGCCCATGAGCAGCGGGACCGCGAGCGGCGAGACGGCCTTGGGGCCCTTCTCCCACAGCACGCCCTGCTGCCACTCCAGCGAGCCCAGGCCGCCGATGCCGGTGCCGATCACGCATCCGACGCGGTCCGGGTCGACCGGAAGCTCGTCCTCCCACCCGGCGTTCTTCAGGGCCTCGCCGGCGGCGACGACGGCGAACTGCGTGAAGCGGTCCTGGCGCCGTGCCTCCTTGCGGCTCAGGTGATCGCCGGCCTCGTAGTCCAAGCAGCGTCCCATGCCGTCGGCGATGCCGGACTCGCCGGCCGCCCAGCGGTCGATGAGCGCAGGCGCGCCGACCCCGAGGGGGGTCACTGCGCCGACGCCGGTAACGACGACGCGCCGTCCGTTGTCCGCGGTGGTGGTCATCCCGACCGAGCCACCACCAGGTCGATCACGTCGCCGACGGTCTTGACGTCCTTCATCGAGTCGCCGTCGAGCTCGACGCCGAACTCGTCCTCCACGATCTGCGCGACCTCCACGAGGTCCAGCGAGTCGACATCGAGGTCGTCGAACGTCGCCTCACGGGTCACGTCGCCCTCGGCTCCGATCTCCTCGAGGCCGTCGAAGATCACCTTCTCTACGGCTTCGGTTGTCACTTGGGTTGGCATCTACGGCTCCTTTCGTTGCTTCGTTTGACGGCCAGCGCTACGCGCTGAGCCCTCCATCCACAGTCAGGACGGATCCGGTTACGTAAGAGGCGTCGTCGGAGGCGAGGAAGCGGATGCAGGCCGCGACCTCCTCGGCCGTGCCCGTGCGCCGGGCCGGGATCCGGTCGGCCAAACCGTTCTCGGAGATCCCCTCCGTGAGCTGGGTCTCGACGAATCCGGGTGCCACCGCGTTCACGGTGATGCCGCGCCGGGCGACCTCGACGGCGATCGTCTTCGTCATGCCGATCAGGCCGGCCTTGGAGGCCGCGTAGTTGGACTGGCCGGCGTTCGCGCGCGGACCCACGACCGACGCGACGTTCACGATCCGCCCGAAGCGCGCGCGAAGCATCGGGCGCAGCGCCCGCCGCGTGGTGCTGAACGGCGCTGAGAGGTTCGTCTCGAGCACTGAGTCCCAGTCCTCGGCCTTCAGCTGCGGGGCCAGCCCGTCGGCGCGCATGCCGGCGTTGTTCACCAGCACCATCACCCCGCCGAGCTCGGACTCGGCGCGCTCGAAGAGCCGATCGATGTCCTCCGCGTCGGTCACATCGGCGGCGACGGCGATCGCGCGGCCGCCGTCGGCTTCGATCGCCGCGGCGACGGACTCCGCGCCCTCGGCGTCGCTTCGGTAGTTCACAACCACAGGCCAGCCCGCCTCGGCGAGCGCACGGGCGGTCGCGGCGCCGATGCCACGCGCGGCCCCGGTGACGATGGCGCACCCTTCAGGCGTCATCGACGCTTCCTCCCCACTCGAGTACGGTCGCCGCCCAGGTCAGCCCGCCGCCGAACGCGGCGACGAGGACGTTCGCCCCGGGGGTCAGCATCCCGGTCTCGCGCGCCTCGGCGAGCGCCAGCGGGATGGTTGCCGCCGAGGTGTTGCCGAAACGGCCCATGCAGTCGATTACGCGGCCCGGGTCTAGCCCGAGCCGCTCGCCGACGGCGAGCAGGATGCGGGTATTTGCCTGGTGGAAGACGAAGACGTCGATCTCGTCGAGCCCGAGGCCGGACGCCGCGACCGCGGCGATCGTGGCCTCCTCGAGCCGGTCGACGGCCTGGCGGAAGGTGTCATGGCCCTTCATCCGGAGGATGCCCTCCTCGCGCCCGGCGGCGACCAGATCGTGCCGGGTTCCGTCGGCGCCCAGCACCGCGGGCCCGACGCCACCCAGGCCGTTCCCGGGCCTCACGAGCACCGCTCCGGCGCCATCGCCGAAGAGGGCTGCCGTGCCGCGATCGGAGGGATCGACGAGCCGGGTCATCAGGTCGGCTCCGACGACGAGAACGCAATCCGCGCGGCCTGCCTCAACCTGAGCGGAGGCCAGCACCAGCGCGGAGACGAAGCCCGAGCACGCTGCTCCGACGTCCATCGCCCCCGCCTTCGTCGCCCCGATCCGCGCCGCCACCAGCGGGGCGGCGTTCGGCGAGAGCGACTCGTGGCTCATCGTCGCGACGAGCACCAGGTCCACCTCGTCGGGCTCGACCCCGCCCGCGGCGAGCGCGCGCGAGGCGGCCTCGGCGGCGAGGTCGGCCAGTTGGGTCTCGGCGTCGGCCACGCGGCGCTCGCGAACGCCGGTGCGGGCGACGATCCAGTCCTCGGTCACGTCCAGTCGCGCCGCGACGGTGGCGTTGTCGACCACGCGGCTGGGGACCGCGACGCCGACGGCGCCGACGGACGCCTCGCGCACGCGCGGCGAGTCGAACTGGCCCCGCGCCTCCGGACGAACAACTGCCTCAGGCATGGGCCACCTCGTCGAGCACGGCAGCGTCGACGTCGTCGAGGGCACGACGGGCCATGCCCGTCAAGGCCTTGCCGGGCCCGACTTCCCGGAAGCGTTCGGCGCCCAGCTCCTGCAGCGCGAGCATGGTCTCGCGCCAGCGGACGGGGCGAATGAGGGCGACGGACAGCTGCTCGCGAATGGAGTCGCCGCCCGCACCGAACGGGGCTGCGGTGCAACTGGAGAAGACGGGCTGTCCCGGCGGCAGGATCTCGATCCGCTCGAGCGCGTTGCGGTAGGGGCCCACGGCCGACTCGATCGCCGGCGAATGGAAGGCGCCGCGGACGGCGAGGCGCATGGTTCGGACCCCGCGCGCCTTCGCCTCGGCGGCCGCGGCGTCAAGCGCGGCCTCGGGACCGGCCACGACGAGCTGCGTCGGGCCGTTGTCGTTGGCCACGGAGACGTCGCTGGCCGCAACGGCGGCGCGCGCCTCGTCCCCGTCGCCCAAGAGGGCCATCATCCCGCCGGGTGCCTTGCCTCCGGCGTCCTGCATGAGCTTCCCGCGCACCACGGCCAGGCGGACGGCGTCGACGGCGCTCATCGCGCCCCCGGCGGCGAGCGCGCTCAACTCCCCCAGCGAGTGACCGGCGAGGAACGCCGCCTCGGGGCGGCCGGCGCGATCCCACAGCGCGAGGCTGGCGCACACGATCGCGGGCTGGGCGTACATGGTCCCCTCGTCGACGAGCTCGAACGGGTCGGCGCCGACCTCGTCGAGCACGAGGTCGAGCAGATCGGGGGCGTGGCGCTCGACCACCTCGCGCATACCGGAGGTCTGGCTGCCCTGCCCTGGGAAGAGAAGCACTGTGGACATGCACCGATAGTTCCCCGTCGAGGGGTACTGGTTAAGGCCTTTGTGCCCTTTACCCCCCGGCCGGGGGGGTGGCGAGGGTATGGGCGGGGGGTTCATCGGCCTCTAACCGATCAGGCCGACGCGCTGGGCGTGCTTTACGGCCGATGCCCGGTTGCGCACCCGGAGCTTGCGGTAGATCGAGCTGGTGTGCTCCTTGATGGTGTGCGGGGAGAGAAAGAGCCGCTCGCCGATCTCGCGATTCGTGGCTCCGGTGGCGATCTCGTTCAGCACCTCGCGCTCGCGGGGGGTGAGCTGCGGCGGCTCGGGCTCAGTCTGCTCGCCGAAGACCTCCATCCCGATCGCAACCATGCGAACCGCCTTGATCACGTCGGGCGCGCCCCAGTCCTTGGACACGAAGCCGGACGCCCCGGCGGCTCGCGCCACCCCACGGGAGACGGTTCCGGCGCCGGAGATCAGCAGGACCTTGGTCCTCGGGGACCGGGCGCGCAGCTCGGCGGTCAGCTCGGCGCCCGAGTCCTCCCCCAGGAACAGGTCCACGAGCGCGACGTCCGGCTGAAGCTCCTCGGCGAGCTCGAGAGCCTCCGCCGCGGTGCTCGCCGCCACGCATCGGTGGACCCACGACTGGCGCTCCAACAACAGGCGGAAGCCCCAGTGGACGACGTCGTGGTCGTCGGCGACGAGGATGCGAAGCGAGAGGTTCTCCGGTGGGGTGTCGGCACTCGCCATCAGTCCACGCCTCCCACGAGGCGGATGTGCCAGCGGCCCTCGGGCAGCGAGCCGAACTCCACCAGGGCCTCGTTTTGGAGCGCCTCGAGGGTCAACAGGCGCAGGCCCAGGCCCGCTCCCGCCGCTGAGCTCCCGGCCTCCGCGCCGTCGTTCGTTATCTCCAGCTCGAAGGCGTCGTCCCGACGCGCGACCCGCACGTCGATTCGCTCGGCCCGGCTGTGCTTCTCGCAGTTGCGAAGCGCCTCCAGGAATACGGCCTGGGCGAGCGGCTCGAGTCGCTCGGGCACGGCCGCCGACTCCGGCCACGAAACCTCGAGCTCGGGCGTGCGCTCGGCGCGCTTGCGCACCAGGTCGGCCAGCGAGACGCCCGGCCGGCGCCCATACGACGAGGTGGGACGCCCGAGCGCCGAGCGAAGCTCCCGCAGCACGGACTGGAGCTCGTCGTGACACTTCTGGCGCTGGTCCGCGGACAGCGGCTCGCCGGAGCCGAGCGCGAGGACGAGGCCGAACAGGCGCTGCATCACGCGATCGTGGATCTCCCGGGTCAGCTCGATTCGCTCGTTCAGCTGGCGGGTTCGCTCGTCCTGGCGGGTCGCGCGCTCGACGCTCGCCGCCAGGGCCGCGAGGCGCCCCAGGGTGAGGATCGTCTCGCGCTCCTGCTCGCTGAGCTCGAACGGGCCGCCGCCGGCATCGGCGAAGATCACTCCAAGCCAGCGCCCGCCCGCCGCGACCGGGCCGCAGGCCAGCGTCGTGATCCCGGCGAAGCTCGCGTAGCGGGCCGGCAACGCGTCGGCGAGGTCCTCCGAGGTCTCGACGACGCGGTCCTCCGCAAGCGCTCTCTGGGCGATCGGCGTCTCCTCGAGCGTCCCCTCCACGTCCCCCAGCAGGTTCGTGTCGACACCGTGGGAGCCGGCGGGACGCACGGCGTGGGTCCCCGAGTCGTACAGCAGGAGGCCCACACGCTCCATCGAGGTGAGGAGGCACAGCGCCTCGCACACGTGGTCGTAGAACTCGTCCGCCTCGGTGGCCGAGTCGAGCTCGGCGATGAGGCCGGCGAGGACGTCGACCGTCCGCGGATGGGGTGGGGCTGTCCGTGCCTCGATAGTCATTCCTACCCGGTGGTAGGCGTCACGTTACCCACAACACCCCCCATTCGGGGGGTCCCCGGGGTCAGACCCCGCATGGGGGACGCGCGTAGATTGCGACGCGTGCGTTACCGAAGGATGCCGATTGAGGTTGAGTCGCCCGAGGAGCTCGGCTACGACTCGATCGCGAACAACCTCGCCGAGAGCTCGTTCAGCGATATGCGGCTCAGCGACTACGACATCGACGCCGATGTCTCCGGCCTGCTCCTCCAGTACGGCGACCACCTCGGCCTGCCGCGCCTGCGCGAGCTGATCGCCGGCGACGGCGACGGGCTCGGCCCCGATGACGTGATCGTCACCGCGGGTGCGGCGCCGGCGTTGTTCATGATCGCCACCGCGCTGCTCGGCGAAGGGGATCACGTGGTCATCGCGGCGCCGAACTACGCGACGAACCTGGAGACGCCGAGGGCGCTCGGCGCCGACGTCGAGCTGCTGGAGCTGCGCTTTGAGGACGGCTGGGCGCTCGACCCCGAGCGGCTGTCGTCGATGCTTCGGGATGAGACCAAGCTCGTCAGCCTCACCTACCCGCACAACCCGACCGGAGCGATGATCGGCCGCGAGGAACTGGAGCGCCTGGTGGCACTCGTCGAGGATCACGGCCAGGCGCGCCTGCTGGTCGACGAGACGTACCGGGAGCTCAGCTACGGGGAGGCGCTGCCGATGGCGGCCTCGTTGTCGGAGCGGGCGCTGAGCGTTTCGTCGATGTCCAAGACCTACGGGCTCCCCGGCCTGCGGATGGGGTGGATCGCCGGTCGCGACGCGGAGCTGGCCGAGAGGCTCCTGGCGGCCAAGGAGCAGATCCTGATCTGCGGGTCGGCGATCGACGAGGAGATGGCCGCTCGCATCCTGGAGGCGAGGCCGCGCATTCTGCCCGCGATCCGCGCCAAGATCGAGCGCCACCTCGGCACGGTCCGCGAGTGGATGGACGGCCAGGACACCTTCGAGTGGGTCGAGCCGAGCGCCGGCGTCGTCTGCATGCCGCGGTTTCGCGAGGAGATCGAGGTGGACGTCGATCGCTTCTACGCGGACCTGCTGGCCGAGCACGGAACCTACGTCGGCCCCGGCCACTGGTTCGACCAGGACCGCCGGAGCTTCCGCTTGGGGTTCGCCTGGCCTGAGCCCGACGAGCTCGAGCGCGGGCTAACCGGCCTGCTCGCCGCGGCCGGCGGCGCTCAGACCTGAGCCGCTATTCGGCGGGCTGGAGGACGTCGACGCCGTAGCCGTCGGCCTCGAGCGCGGCGAGGAGCTTGCTCCGGTGCTCGCCGCCGCGCACCTCGAGGACCATCTCGACGCGCGTCTCGTGGTATCCGCGACGGCCGATGTCGCGCACATGCTGCACATCGATCACGTTCCCGCCCTCCTCCGCGATGCGGGCCAGCAGCTGCGCGAGCCCGCCCGGGTGATCGGGCACCCGGGTCGCGATTTGGACGCTGCGCCCGGCCGCGGCCTCGTGCAGCCGGGCGATCGCGGACACGCGACTGAGGTCGAGGTTCCCGCCCGAGAGCAGCGCCACCGTGACCCCATCGGGTGCCACCTCGACCGCACGGGTGCGCAGGGCCGCCACCGGCACCGCCCCGGCACCCTCCACGACGAGCTTGGAGCGCTGAAGGAGCTCGACCATCGCGTCGGCGATCGCGTCCTCGCTGACGGTGCACAGCTCGTCGACGTACTCGGAGATGAGCGGGCGCGTGATCTCTCCGGGATCCTTCACCGCGATCCCGTCCGCGAGCGCGAAGCGGACGTCGGCACTGCCGGGCGCCCGGCCGCTGATCGGCGCGCAGACCTCGGCCTGGACGCCGGCGATCGTGACGTCGGGGCGCAGCTCCTTCAGGACTCCCGCGACCCCGGCGATCAGCCCGCCGCCGCCGATCGGCACGACCACCTTCTTCAGATCCGGCACCTGCTCGGCCAGCTCGAGTCCGAGCGTCGCCTGTCCGAGGATCACCGCAGGATCGTCATACGGGTGCACGAACGTGGCGCCCACCTCCGCGGCGTGCGCCTGGGCGGCCTCGACGCAGGGCTCAAGCGCCTCACCCCCGAACTGGATCGTGGCGCCGCGGGACTCGATCGCCTGCGCCTTCGCGATCGAGGCCGTCGTGGGCACGAAGATCCGGCACGGGAGCCCCAGCGTGGACGCGACGTATGCGAGGGCCTGCCCGTGGTTGCCGGCGCTGGCTGCGACCACGCCTGCCTTGGGGTCGGCGGGCTCGCGGGCCAGCTTCACCGACACGCCTCGCACCTTGAACGACCCGGTGCGCTGGAGGTTCTCCGCCTTCAGCGAGATCGCGCCGCCCAGGGACCGCGTCAGCCACCCCGCCGGGAACACGGGCGTCTCGCGCACGACGTCGCTCGCGAGCGACGCCGCCTCGGAGACGGAGGCCGCGGACAGGTCGGGCCCCGGCCCGGCCATCAGTTGGGTATCGAGATGATCGCGTCGACCTCGACGAGCGCTCCCTTGGGGAGCGCGGCCACGCCGACGGCCGCGCGCGCCGGGGGCTCGTCGCCGAAGAACTCCGCGTAGGCCTCGTTGATGTCGGCGAAGTCCTCGAGGCGGGTCGTGTAGATCGTCAGCCGCAGGGCGTGCTCCAGCGACGTGCCGCCGGCCTCGGCCACCGCGCCGAGGTTCCGCATGCACTGCGTGAGCTGCTCCGCCGGGGTCTCTCCGACGATGGCGCCATCGAGGTCGAGCGGGATCGCGCCGGAGCAATAGAGCACTCCCTCGTGCTCGATCGCCTGGCTATACGGCCCCACGGCCGCGGGCGCCTGGTCCGTCGAGATCGGGGTCCTTCGCCTCACCGGCGCGTACGTTAGACGCGCGGCACCGGGAGGGACAGTCCGATCGACTCTTCCTCGTCGAGCGATGACACGATCGGGACGCCGAGGGCGCGCGCGAGGCGATAGGACCACGCCGCCGGCCACGGGACGGGGATCGGTGCGGTGAACTCGTGTACGGAGCCGTCCCGAGACTCGACCTCGATGTCGAGCTCCGCACGCGGCAGCACGAGCCCGCGCGGCTCCCGGATCCGGGCGATCCGAACGAGCCTGGGCCCCCCGCCGGAGGTGACACGGCGCCCGTCCCGCACGACCGATCGGATCAGGCACGGGTTCAGGTAGCGCAGCCGGCTCATGCGCTCCGTCTACCCGGCCGGGAAGCTGGCACGCACGCTCGCCCTCAGGTCCCGAGCTTCGCCGCGAGCTCTGGGGCGCCGTCCCCGGGCTCGACCCGGATCCGCTTCAGCTCGTACGGCTCGCTCGGCTCGGCAAGGCCGGGATTCGTTGTGGTGGCCCCCAGGTAGCCCGCCTCGCGGACGGCCGCGATCACCGCATCGTCGTAGGAGCCCGCCGGGTAGCAAAAGAAGTCCACGGGCTCGCCGAATCGCTGTTGCAGCTCCTCGCGCGAGTCCGCCACCTCCCGCTCCAACGACGCGGCGTCCAGGCCGGGGAGGTCCGGGTGGGTGAACGTGTGCGAGTCGATCTCCCAGCCGGCCTGGACCATCTCGTCGACCATCTCCTCGGTCAGCTCGCCCTGATCGACCGCCTCGACCTTCAGGTTCAGCACTCCCGGCCAACCGAGCTTCTCCAACGCGGGGCGGGCGCCGACGTACTGGGAGCGAAGCCCGTCGTCGAACGAGACCACGACCGGATTGCGGGCGATCTCCTCGCCGTCATCCCATGCCGCGAACACCTCGTCGAGCGTCACCGCGTGGTAGCCCTCGTCCGCGAGCCACGCCATCTGCGCGGAGAAGTCGGCCTGAGGTACGAACAGGCCCGGGTTGGGATTGCCGGCAGGGGCCGGGGAGATCGCGTGGTACATCAGGATCGGGACCGGGCCGTCGAACCCGCTGACGGTGGGGACGTCAGCGTCGGAGGCGGCGGCTGCCCGCTGGACCTGGTCGGCGCCCTCCCCCGCCCCGCCGGCGCCGGCGCCGGCGACCAGGCCGATCACGAACGCGCCGGCCGCGGCGCACCCCAGGAAGTTCCGCCGGCGCTTGGCCGCCCGCCGGCGGCGCTCCGCGGCGCGGCGCCTGCGACGGCGCTCTCCGATGGGATCCGACACCCCCTGCATCGGCCTAGCCCGTAGGCCGCCAGCGGCGTGGATCCGAGCCCTCGACCTCCTCGAGCTCGCCGGCGGCCGCCAGGTGATCGACGTAGGCCATTGCCATCTGGAGCCCCCATGCAGCGTTCGCCGGGGTGACGTTCTCCGCGCCGACGATCGCCGCGATCAGCTCGAACGGCGTCATTGGCTCATCGCCGAAGGCTCCGCGAACCCGATCCAGGTGCTCGAAGACGAGCTCGCGGTTCGCCTCGGCCTTCGCCGGCACGTCCCGGAACGGACGTCCGTGGCCGGCCAGACACAACCCGGTGTCGAGCTCGGCGACGACGTCGAGGCTCGTCAGGAACTCGCCGACCGGGTCCGGAGTGTGCCCGTGGTCGAAGAACGGCGACACCCTGCCCAGCACGTGATCGCCGGAGATCAGCAGGCCGCTATCGGGCTGGTGAAGGACGACGTGCGACGGAGCGTGCCCGGGGGTCTCGTGGACGTGCCAGGTACCGAGGTCGGTCTCGATCTCCACGCCCGGGAGCAGGTCGCGGTCCGGCGGCACCGCCCGGACCAGCCCGGTGTTCTCGCCCCGCCGGCTCTTCTCGTAGAGCTCAAGCCCGGCGGCCGGAACGCCGCTTTGGCGGGCCACCTCGATGCGCCGGTCCAGCGCGGCATCGGGATCGTCGGCCATCGCCTTGATGTGCCCCCAGGCGGGGTGCATCCATAGCTCGCACTCGGCCTCGTCCACGATCGGCCCGGCGAGCCCGTAGTGGTCGGTGTGGGCGTGTGTGCAGACGAGCAGGCTTACGTCGGATAGCGAGAATCCCACCTGCGCAAGCGCCAGCTCGAGCTGGCGGGTGCCGTCGCTACCCGCGTAGCCGGTGTCGAACAGGACGATGCCGTCGCCCGCCGCCACGGCGAACGCGTTGCCGTGCGGCACACCGGGCCATGGCAGCGGCATCCGCAGCCGCCACACGCCCGGCAACACCCGCTCCCCGCGCCCGATCTCGCGCTTTCGCCGATCCGCCATGCGGGCATGCTCGCATCAGAGCGATCCGGCGCCATTCCACGTCTGGCTTCGTTCCACGAGCCACTCCAAGAGCCCGTCCATGCCCCGCTCCTCGAAGACTCGACGCTGCAGGTCGGCGCCGGTCCCGTCCTCCAGGATCCGCCAGACCTGCTGGAGCTCGTCCACGCACCCGAGCTCGGCCGCGACCTCCCCGGCCTCCTCCAACGTCCGCCTCGCGAGGTCGCGGGCCGAAACCGAGGAGCCGGCCCGATCGAGCAAGCGCGCGTCGAGCCCGTGGCGTGTGGCCTGGAAGCTCGACTCCGCGAGGGCCTCGCGCGCTGGGATGTCCTCCTGCGAGCGCTCGGCCTCGATCCGGACCAGGCAATGAACGAGCGCCGCGATGCCGCCCGCGCGCTGGAGGTCGAACTGCGTGTCCGCGGCGCGCACCTCGATCGTTCCGAGCGCCGGATGGATGCGGGCGTCCCACCAGATATGCGTGTAGTCCTCGACCCCTGCCGCAACGCAGACCTGCCCCGTCACCCGGCGAAAGTCCTCGAAGTCCGAGAACGCCGGCGCCATCGCCGCTCGCGGGTAGCTGCGGAAGATCACCGTCCTGGAGCTCGCGAGTCCAGAGTCCTCGCCGAACCAGAACGGAGAATTCGCCGCGAGCGCGTTCAACAACGGGATGTGGACGCGGATCCCGTTGTACGCGCGCACGGCGGTCTCGGCGTCAGGCATTCCCACGTGGACGTGCTGGCCGCAGATCGGCGTGCGAAGGATGCCCTGGAGCGTGTCCTGGATCGCGGCGTAGCGCGCGGCATCGTCGAAGGCGGCCGATCCCGGGCGCGCCGCGGGATGAACGCCCACGGCCATCACCCTGGTCCCTGTCTCGGTCAGCGCCCGCCGCAGGCCACGGAGCTGGGCGACCGCGTCGGCCGCTGACATCGTCACGTCGGAACGGTTCTCGACCATGGCCCGGTAGAGCTCGCTGGTGACGTCGCCCTCGTCGGGGTCGGCCTCGCTGCGGACTGCCGCGCTGCTCTCGGCGAGCGCGTTGTCCGCGTCGACCAGGAGGAGTTCCTCCTCGACGCCGAGGGCAAAGGGAGACTCCGCTCCGAAGTTCGTCTGCCAGGGATCCGTCCCGGGCACAGTCTGCATGCACCCCCTCTTCCCGATGCGGAGGCATGCCAAGCATGTCGATGCATCGAAGCGATGTGGCTACCCTGGCGCGCCCATGGCCGCCGACTACGTCTTCTCGATGTACAAGGTCTCGCGCACGCATCCCCCGAACAAGGAGGTGCTCGCGGACATCTCGCTGAGCTTCTTCCCGGGCGCGAAGATCGGCGTGCTGGGCTACAACGGCGCGGGGAAGTCGAGCCTGCTGCGGATCATGGCCGGCGTCGACACCGAGTACCGGGGCGAGGCAGCGCTCCACCAGAACGCGACGGTCGGGATGCTGGAGCAGGAGCCGCAGCTCGACGAGTCCAAGGACGTCAAGGGCAACGTGGAGGACGGCGTCCGCGAGGTCAAGGACCTCGTGGACCGCTACAACGAGGTCGCGGCCAACTACTCCGACGACAGCGCCGACGAGTTCGCCCGCCTCCAGGAGCAGATCGACGCGGCCGACGCCTGGAACCTCGACACCGTGCTCGACACGGCGATGGACGCGCTGCGGCTGCCGCCCGGCGACGCCGACGTGACCAAGCTCTCCGGCGGCGAGCGCCGCCGCGTCGCGCTGTGCCGCCTCCTGCTCCGCGCCCCCGACCTGTTGCTCCTGGACGAGCCGACCAACCACCTCGATGCAGAGTCGGTCGCCTGGCTCGAGCGCCACCTCGAGGAGTACAAGGGCACGGTCGTCGCGGTCACCCACGACCGCTACTTCCTCGACAACGTAGCCGGCTGGATCCTCGAGCTCGACCGGGGCCGCGGCATCCCGTTCCAGGGCAACTACTCCTCCTGGCTGGAGCAGAAGGGCCAGCGGCTGGAGCAGGAGAAGCGCCGCGACTCCGCCCGCGCGAAGACGATCGCCGCCGAGCTCGAGTGGGTGCGCGAGAACCCCAAGGGCCGGCGCAAGAAGTCGAAGGCGCGCCTCGCCCGCTACGAGGCCCTACTCGCCGAGGACCGCAACGTCAAGCTCGACGAGGTCCAGATTCACATCCCGGCCGGACCGCGCCTTGGCGGCGTGGTCGTCGAGGCCGACGGGCTCCGCAAGGGCTTCGGCGAGCGCCTCCTGATCGACGACCTCTCCTTCTCGCTTCCGCCCGCCGGGATCGTGGGAGTGATCGGGCCCAATGGCGCCGGCAAGACCACCCTCTTCAAGATGATCACCGGCGACGAGCAGCCCGACGCGGGCGAGCTGCGCCTGGGCGACTCGGTCGAGCTCGCCTACGTGGACCAGTCCCGCGACGCGCTGGACGCGGAGAAGACCGTGTGGGAGGAGATCTCCGACGGCCACGAGGAGATCACCGTCGGCGACCGCAAGATGAACTCGCGCGCCTACACCTCGGGCTTCAACTTCAAGGGGTCCGACCAGCAGCGCAAGGTCGGGACGCTCTCCGGCGGCGAGCGCAACCGTCTACACCTGGCGAAGCTCCTGCGCTCGGGCGGCAACCTGCTCCTGCTCGACGAGCCCACCAACGACCTCGACGTCGACACGCTGCGCGCGCTCGAGGAGGCGCTGCTGGCGTTCGCCGGCTGCGCTGTGGTGATCTCGCACGACCGCTGGTTCCTCGACCGGATCGCGACCCACGTCCTGGCGTTCGAGGGCGATTCGCAGGTGCGCTGGTTCGAGGGGAACTTCGAGGCCTACGAGGAGAACCGCCACGAGCGCCTCGGCGAGGCCGCAGACCGCCCGCACCGGATCACGTACAAGCGGCTCACGCCGGCCGGCTGACCTACCCCGGCGGGCTGACGGGCCGGGCCCGCGGCCCGAGGACCGGCAGCCTCGCTTCCTGCCCCACGAGGTAGGCGGCCGCGTACACGCCGACGACGCCGATGACCAGGCCGGCCACGTCGTCGCTCACGTAGTGCCACCCGAAGTAGACCGTGGACAGGGCGGTCAACCCCAGGTAGGCCCAGAGCACGATCCGCAGTCCGCGCGGAGCCCGGACGAGATGCGCGATGAACGCCGCCGTGAAGACCACCGCGATGTGAAGCGACGCGAACGCGGCGATGCCCTGGACCGCATCGGTCGCGAACGGATTCGCGATCACCTCCAGCCGATGCTCCATCAGCGTGTCTCGCAGCCCGGAGACACCCGTCTCGGGCAGGTCTGCGAACAGGGCCGGGCTTTCGTAGATCGGGCCGAGGGATGGGACCGCGTAGTAGCTCGCGATGCCCAGCATCCACACGATGCACAGCGAGCTCACGTACCAGACGGCGGTGCGCACGCGCGATGAGACGATCAGGACGACCCCGAGCGAGAGGGGGACGAAGCTCAGGAACGCGAGGTAGCTGGCCGACAGGACTTCCGCCGCCACCCCGGTCCCGAGCAGGTCGTGCAGCAGCGTCGCCGGATCGTGGCCGAAGAACAGCGATCGGTCGAGGTCGAGCAGCGCCGGATCCTGATCGGCGTCGACCACGAAGGGCATGAAGCTCTTCAGGTTGCGGTAGGAGAGATAGGTGGCGTAGAAGCCCAGGAGGCAGGCGACGATGATGACCCCGCGCCGGCCCCACCAGCGCTCGAGGAAGGTCGCTCGAACCGACGCCCCGAAACCGACTCCACCCGCTCGAGCCGCCCGGATGGCACGCGGGATCAGATCCAGGATCAGGAAGACGACGACGATCAGGCTGATGAGGGCCAGCGGCGAGCCCACGAACCGCGCGTCCGGATCGCGGATGGGAAGATCCTCGATCGCGGCGACCGCGAGCATCAGCGCGACGGCCAGCACGCCAACCACAGCCGGGACCAAGAACTGGCGCGGCTGGATGTCGGCCGCGTTCTCGGAGGGCGGCATCGCCCGAGGCTACCGGTCCGCTGCCGACCCGCCCGCCATTTCCCGCCCGCGCCGTCGCCGCGCCAAACGCCTACCCTGTTCGGCGTGTCGACTCCCGAGTCAGCTGTAGAGCTGGCGACGCGAAGGGGCATCGCGTGGAGGAAAACCGACGGTCAGACCCGGGAAGCGGGCTGGCGTTTGGTTTTCGCCGGACCCCTGATCGCCGTCGCCACGACGGTCGCCGCGCTGATCGCGACCGGCGCCGCCGATGTGACGTTCCGCGATCCCGACCACATCGCCGTGCTCTACGTGCTCGAGGTCTGGGCCGGGGTGGCGCTGCTGGTCGGCCTCGACATCTTCCTGCGCGCCCGCAAGCTGACCGGAACCCGCTGGCCGTCGCGCGCTGCGATGGGCGCCGTGCGCCGCGAACGCTGGACGCCGTTTCGCATCGGCGCCGTGGCCCTTGCCATCGTCGCCTTCTACGCGAGCTACCTGGCGTACCGGAACCTGAAGTCCGTGGTCCCGCTGCTTCGTCCGGAGGACCTCTTCGACGCTCAGCTCGCCGACATCGACCGCGCGATGTTCCTCGGCAACGACCCCGCCACGCTGCTCCACAGCCTGTTCGGGACGGGCATCTCGGCGCACGTCATCTCCGCCCTCTACATCGCCTTCATCGTCTTCCTGCCGCTGTCCCTGGGCGTCGCGCTCGTGTTCGCCGAGCGGCTGAAGGCGAGCCTCTTCTACGCCGCCGCCCTCGGCCTGAACTGGATCATCGGCGCCGCCACCTATCTCCTGGTGCCGGCGCTCGGGCCGATCTACTTCTACCCGCAGTGGTTCTCGGACCTTCCCCACACCGAGACCACCCGCCTCCAGGACCTGCTCATGTCCGACCGCGTCGCGTTCCTCGCCGACCCGGCGACCGGCACGCCCCAGGCGATCGCCGCCTTCGTCTCGCTCCACATCGCGATGAGCTTCACGGCCCTGGCCGCCGCCTACCTCTTCGGAGCCGGACGGCGCCTGAAGCGGGGACTCTGGATCTGGCTGGGGATCACCACGATCGCGACCGTGTACCTGGGCTGGCACTACTTCATCGACGACGTCGCGGGCGTCGCAGTCGCGATCGCGGCTCTGTTCCTCGCCCGCGTGATCACCGGCTACGACCCTCGGACCGAGCACTCCGAGCAACGCGGCGCCGCCGAACCGGCGCCGGCCGGGGCCGCTTCCTGACGAACGTCGTTCAGGCGCGCTACGCGCGCAGCTTGTAGCCCGACTTGAACAGGCGGTAGTTGAAGAGGAAGAGCGCCGCGGTGGCGGCGGTGAGCGCGGCGAGCGAGAGCGCGACCGACGCCTCCGAGAACCCGAGGAACCCGTAGCGGACGAGGCCGATCATGTAGTAGACGGGGTTGAAGTGGGTCAGGGTCTGGAACGGCTCGGGCAGCAGCGACGCCGAGTAGAAGACCCCGCCCAGGAAGATCAGCGGCGTCAGCACGAACGTCTGGGCGATCGCGACGTCGTCGAACTGCTCGGCGCGGATCCCGATCAGCACGCCGAGCTGGGAGAAGAAGAAGCCCACCAGGAACAGGGCCGGGAACAGGATCAGCACGTTCTCCACGGGCAGGTCGACGAGAAACGACGCCGCGATGAAGGTCAGGACCGCGACCGTGAGGCCCCGCATGAAGCCGCCGAAGGAGAAGGCCAGCAGCAGCTCGAGCGGCGACGCGGGCGAGGAGAGCTGGTCCTGGATCGCGCCCTGGAACTTCTGCTGGAGGATCGACGACGCGTTGTTCGAGAACGCGTTCATCGCCCAGGCCATCATGATCAGCCCCGGGATCACGAACACGACGTAGTCGAACCCGTGGAGCTTGTCGATCCGGGTCCCCAGCGCCGCCCCGAAGACCGAGATGTAGAGGAACGTCTCCAGCAGCGGGGCGCCGATCGTCTGCTTCTTGATCTTGAGGAAGCGGTTGACCTCGCGCCGCCACAGCGTCAGGAAGCGGATCTGCGCGGCGGTCACGAGACGAGCTCCTCCAAGTCCACGTGCGAGCGCGACAGCTCCGCGCGCCCGACCAGCTCGAGATAGGCGTCCTCGAGGTTCCCCACGCCGTACTTGCCGGCCAGCTCATCGCTGGTCCCCTGGGCGACGATCTCGCCCTCGTTGATGAAGGCGATCTTGTCGCAGAGCTGCTCGGCCTCCTCCAGGTAGTGGGTCGTGAGGAGGATCGTCGTGCCCTCCTCGTTGATCCGCTGGACGTAGTGCCACAGCTCCAGGCGCAGCTCGATGTCGACGCCGGCGGTCGGCTCGTCGAGGATCAGCAGGCGGGGGCGGTGCATCAGGGCGCGGGCCAGGATCAGCCTGCGCTTCATCCCGCCGGAGAGCGTCCGCGTGCGCTCGTCGCGCTTCTCGGTCAGCGAGAAGGTCTCGAGCAGCTCCTTCGCTCGCTCACGGCGCTCACGCTTCGGCATCCCGAAGTAGCCCGCGTGGTAGTCGAGCGTCTCCTCCGCGGTCAGGAACCAGTCCAGGTTGAGCTCCTGCGGCGCGAGGCCCACCGCCTGGCGGGCGGGCGCGTAGTCCTCGATCGCGTCGTGGCCGAACACCGTGATCTCGCCCGAGGTCGGCTGCGCCAGCCCGGTGGCGCAGTGGATCAGCGTCGACTTGCCGGCGCCGTTGGGGCCCAGGAGGCCGAAGAAGTCTCCGTCCTCGATCTCCAGGGCGACCCCGCGCAGGGCCTTGACCCCGGTCGGGTAGGTCTTGACGAGGTCGGAGATCTCCAGGGCGTGCGGCGAGGACAAGCGACTCAGGGTAGCCCGCCGCTTTGGCGGGCTATGCAGCCTGCGCGGCAGCCTCCAGCGGCTTCACCGTGTCGGCGGGGTTGCGCTGGCGCCGCGAGAGCAGCAGGCACGGGATCGCGAAGGCGGAGATGCCCGAGCAGATCAGGTAGGAGCTCGCGTAGCCGTAGGCATCCGCGGCCTTGCCCAGCACGGGCTGCGCCCAGACGCCTCCGACGGAGCCCATCATCGAGTCGAAGGAGAGGATCGTCGCGCGCTGGCGGAGGGGATCATCCCGTTGATGTAGGCCTGGCGGATCGGGGTCGTGGCCGCGAACAGCAGGCCCCACACGACGACCAGTGCGATCACCGCGTAGAAGTCCTCGACGAGGCCGATGGCCAGCAGCGCGCCGACGCTGAGCACCTGGGTCAGGATCAGCGCCGAGGTACGCCTCAGGAACAGGCGCCGGATCCGCGGGGCCGCCATCCCGCCCAGGATCTGCGCGCCCGCGACGATCGCGGCGGTCAGGCCCGCGACCGAGTAGGCATTGGGGTCGCCGTAGAGCTCGAGCAGATAGGGCTGGAGCGCGTAGAACGCGTAGATGCCGACGCCGCCCGTAAACAGCGCCTCGAGCATCAGCCACCTGACGGCCGGGACCTTCAACCCGTACTCGACCGAGGCGGACGTGATCTTGCGCATCTCGGCGACGGGCCGGCCGCCCTTCTCGGGCGTGAAGCCGATGTCGTGCATGACCTTGTAGGCGACCACGAACATCACCGCCAGGACCACCGCACGCATCACGAAGGGGAAGCCGATGCTCACCACTTCGGCGAGAACGCCGCCGGCGACCGACCCGGTCAGCATCGCCGCCCCCGACACGATCTGCCCGCGCCCGAACACGGTCTCCAGCTCACCGTCGAACCCGGTCGCCGTCAGGGCGTCCACCAGCCACGCCTCGACGGCACCGGAGAAGAACGTGAAGCCCAGGCCCAGCAGGATCGAGACCCCCGCCCACTCCCAGAACGGCGCCTCGACCTGCCACAGCAGTACGTAGAGGAGCGTCGAGACCGTCAACGTGACGGTCCCGAGCAGATAGGACATGCGGCGCCCGACGGTGTCGGCGACGATCCCTGTCGGCACCTCGAACAGCACCATGCCGACTGTGAAGAACGCGTTGGCCGCGAACGCCTCGAGGTTCGTCAGCCCCGCGTCGAGCAGGAAGATCGTGTTGATGCCCCAGATGAACGACGCGGCCAGGGTGTTCCCCAGCATGAGGCCGAGGTACACGCGGATGATGGACCGCGACGTGGGCACCCGTCCACGCTAGCGGGCCGTGCGCCGCCTTCCGCCCGCGAGCGAAGCGATGAGCCCAGCCGCCGAGGCCCCACGCGAAGCCCGCGGGGGCCTCGTCGCGTTCTAGGGCCGCAGGTGGCGCTCGATCTCGTGCTCGGACTCGAAGATGGTGATCCGCCCGAGCACGCCCGAGACCGAGAGGACGCCGCGGACGTAGAGACCCCCGGGGGCCAGGATCGCGAGCTCACAGCCCTCTGCCGTGCTCGCCGCCGCGTCGATCAGCGCCCCGAGACCGGTTGAGTCCAGCACGTCGACCGCGGTCAGATCCGCGACCACCAGCGTCGGCTCGCGCGCGATCGCCGCGTCCAGGGCAACCCGCATCTCAGCGGCGCTGGCGAGGTCGACCTCGCCTTCGAGCTCGACGATGATGACCTTTCCGCGCTCCCGCGAGCGAACGCCGAACGGCCGCGACGGCGGCCCCGGCGTGGTCCTCCAAGGCTCTCCCATGTACTCCCCAGTACCCGGCTGACCGGGACCTATCGCTTGCTCGCGCGAGCGCATGGCTAGGCTCAAGGGGTGGCGAGGACGGCACTCGAAGCGAGGACACAGATCCTCGATGACCTCGCCGCCGCCAACGACCAGCTCGCGCTGGGCGTCGCCTGCCTCGGCGAAGCGTTCGAGCTGCTCGACGTCATGAGCGCCGAGCGGATGGAGGACGACCTGTACCGGCCCATCCAGAAGGCCTACGGGCGGGGCAAGCGCACCCACGCCCAGTTCGCCCAGCGGGTCGAGCTCCCCGGCGACGTGTTCGAGCCGCCATCGGCGGGCCGCACAACGCAGGGGGCGCGCTCATTCGTCGAGCGCGCCACGGAGGCCGCTACGGAAGCGGACCGCCGGCTCGCCGACCTGCAGGACTCGATGCTGCCCATCGAGGCCGGCGATGCCGAGCTGCGCGCCGGGCTCGGCGAGATCCGCGAGCTGCTCGCGCCGGTCCCCACCTCCTCACGACGGTTCCTCAGCACCCTCGGCCGCTAATCGTGACGATGCACATGCGCGTCCTGAGGCCGGCGGACGGCGTCATCGCCTTCTACGACGGGCGCGTCGAGGGGTACCGCTTCGCCGAGGGCCCGAACTGGGTGGACGACGGAGCCCTCTCCCTCGGGATCGCGAGTTACGCGGTCATCGACGGCGATGAGGCTCTCGTCTACGACACGCACGTCTCCGTCGAGCACGCCGGCTTCATCCGGCAGCTGCTCGAGGACGAGGGCATCGCGCGGATCACCGTCGTGCTCAGCCACTCGCACCTCGACCACGTGGCCGGCACCGCGGTCTTCGACGACTGCGAGGTGATCGCGAACGAGCGCACGGCCGAGCTCCTCACATCGAAGCGCGCGGCGATCGAGGCCGGCACGGAATCCGGCCCGCCCGCGATCGACCCGCTCGTCCTCCCCACCCGGACGTTCTCCGAGCGCGAGCGCCTCGAGGTCGGCGACACGGCGGTCGAGCTCCTCCACGTCGACATCCACAGTGACGACGCGACGGTGCTCTGGCTGCCCGAGCGCGGGCTGCTCTTCGCCGGCGACACGATGGAGGACACGATCACCTACGTCGCCGAGCCCGACGGGTTCGACCGCCATCTGGCAGACCTCGACCGCCTGTGGGAGCTCGAACCCGAACTCATCCTCCCCGACCACGGCGATCCCGACGTGATCGCCGACGGCGGTTACTCGAAGGGCCTCGTCCGCGCGACCCAGCAATACATCCGCGCGCTCCAGCGCATGCCGGACGACCCCAGCCTCGGTGACGTGGACCTAAGAGAGCTGATCGCGGGCCCGCTGTCCGCCGGCTGGATCCGATACTTCGAGCCCTACGAGGCGGTGCACCGGGAGAACGTCGCGAGCGTGCTCGGCGGGCGCTGAAGCCTCGCGGCAGTGCCCACGCGTCTCAGCAGTTCGTGAACGAGTCCCCGGGGTCGGGGTTGCAGGAGTCCACGCCGCCGCCACCGTCGAGGTAGTCGTTGCCGTCGATCCCGTCGTGTGCCTCGAGCTCGTCGAAGTCGTCGCCGCCCGACAGGTAGTCGTCGCCGGCGCCCGCCGTGATGTCGTCCTGCCCGGCCTCCCCGTAGAGGTAGTCGTCGCCGCTGCCATCGGTGATCACGTCGGCCCCGTCGCCTCCCGCGATGACGTCATCTCCACCCTTGCCGTTCGCCGTGTCGTCACCGCCATAGGCGCAGATCACATCGCTGCCCCCTCCCCCGTCGAGCGTCTCAGCCTCGTCGGTGCCGAGCAGGAACAGCCCCTCCGGAGGGCCCGGCGCGAACCCGAACGCCCCCGGTGTGACGAACGCGCCCATGCCGGGCAACCGCTCGACTCGGTCGTTGCCGGCCAGATCCGTCGCACTCTGACCACCGGGCGGGCAGACGATGCCCTGCGCGGCCTGCGGCGAAACCGACTGCAGGCGGTAGTCGGCGCCGGCCGCGTCCACGTAGAGCGGGTCCTCCTGGTCGGTGTACGGGCCCGGCGGGTAGTCGCCGAAGTCCGGCGGGTCCCCGGGGTCGTAGAAGTCGTTGTGGTCGTGCAGGATCGTCAGGCCCGGGTCGTCGTCGGGAAGCTCGATGACGTCGTCGCTCGCGTTGGAGACGAGGTTGTTGAACAGGTTCAAGGTCAGGCTCCCGGGATCCTCGTCGTTCACGTCCAGGCCCTCGGAGGAGTACTGCGAATCGTCGACCGTGTTCCCGATGAAGTTCACGATGCCGTCCGCCGCGTTCCCCTCGATCTCGACGCTGGAGGCACCGCCGCAGTTGCAGCCGGCAACGCCATAGACCAGGTTGCTGTAGACGTCGACCTCGGCGCGGGCGGTGCCGCCGATCTCAAGGTTCATACCGCCGTGCGAATCGTTCGGGTCCACGCCGGCTGGGTTGTCGGAGGTGGTGATCCGGTTGTTGGCGATCTCCACCTCCAGCGGGCCCACCTCCGGCACCGCCGAGACATCGATCGCATCGCCCTTCGACGCGATCTCGTTGCCGCGGAGGCGGATGCGGCCGGACCGCTCGGCGTCCACGTCGATGCCCGACACGCCGCTAGAGTCGCCGAGCGGGTTGTCGATCGACGAGCCCTGGAGGAGGATCCGGTGGCCAGCGCCCCCGGTGAGGTTGACGTCGATCGCGACGTTTCGGAACTCCAGCCGCCGCAGCTTCGCCTTGAGCGTCTGCGACCCCCTCGGCTTGATCTCCAGGTCCCATTGAGCCGAGTTCGAGCCGATCGCCGGCTCGGCCCCGGGCGCAGGCTGCAGCGTGACGCTCGTGCTGATCTCCAGGTCCTCCTTGACGTTCTTCGCGATGAGGATCCTGGTCCGTGGCCGCAGACTTGTCAATGCAGCGTTGGAGCGTCCCGTCGCAAGGCGCCGCTCCCGGGTACCGCTGTGTGGCGCCGTCCGCAGCAGCGGCGCCCCCGAGTAGCGCCGTCGCGACCAGGGTCAGGACCCCTGCGCCCAGCCCGACCCCGCGGCGCGTACGCCGCAGCGCGCGACCGCGGACGATTCCCTGCATGCCCCGACCCTAACCCCCATCGGGCGGCCGCGCAAGCCCTACCGGTCGGTGGTCCTAACGACGCCCGGTTTCGGGTCAGGCCGTGAACTACGCGATCAGGCCTCGAGCATCCGTTTGACCGTGCCGAGCACGTAAATCAGCGAGAGCACGAAGAACAGTGCGCCGATAGCTCCTCGAACCGTGTCCTCGTCGACAGGGGTTCTGCTCGGCCACCGGGGCCGCAGCCTTGTCGGCGACGGTCTCTCGCCACCCAACCAGGCCGGCCCTTCCCACGTCCTTCGCTTTCATACCTTGCGTCTACCCGATGGCGAGGAGTTGACCCGCCCGCGGGACATCGACGTGCGCGTTCTCAGGTGGTCTTGACGACCAGCACCGAGCAGTCCGCCTTGTGAGTGACCGAGTTCGGGACACTCCCCAAGACGCGGCGCTCCATGCCCCTGTTGCCGATCACGAGGAGGTCGGCCCCAGACTCCGCCGCGAGGCGGACCAGGACGTCCGCCGGATCTCCCTCGTCCAGCTGGGTCTCGCACTCCAGGCCGCCGGCGCCCAGCTCCGCGGCGATTCGCTCGAGGCTCGACGTCACCGCGGCGCGCGAGTTCTCCGCCCACTGCAGCTCGATGTCGCGCTGAGGTGTCGGTCGGTCTTTGGAATCCTTGAATGCGCTCAGCAGCACCAGCTTCGCGTCGAAGCGCCGCGCGATCTCCGCAGCCTGATTGACGGCCTCGCTCGCCGTTGCCGACCCATCGGTTCCTACCGCAACCGTCGAGATCATCGTGAACCTCCGTCCGCCGACCTACTTGACCACGCGGATCAGCTTCTTGTTGACGAACTCCTCGATGCCGTACTTGCCGAGCTCCCGGCCGAAGCCCGAGCGCTTGACGCCGCCGAACGGCAGCTCGGCCCCGTCTTGGCCCACGCCGTTGACGTACACCATCCCGGTATCGAGGCCGTCGGCCACCCGCTGCGCCTGGTCCGGATCGTCGGTGAAGACGTACGAGCCGAGCCCGAACGGCGTGTCGTTCGCCACCTCGATCGCCTCCTCCTCGGAGCTGACCCGGTAGACGCTCGCGACCGGGCCGAAGAACTCCTCCCGGTAGGCGTCGTTGTCCGGGGTGATCCCGGTCAGCACGGTGCTCGGGAAGAAGTTGTCCTTCCTCTCGCCACCGGCGGCGACCGTGGCGCCCTGGGCGACCGCCCGGTCGAGCTGGTCCTGGAGCGTCTCCGCGGCGTCGGAGGACGACAGCGGGCCCATCTCGGCGTCCGCGGACGTCGGGTCCGAGGGCTCGGCCGCGCTCATCGCGGCCGTGAACTTCACGAGGAAGTCGTCGTAGAGCTCGTCGGCGACGATGAACCGCTTCGCCGCGTTGCAGGACTGCCCCGTGTTGTCGAGGCGGCCGGCGACGGCGGCCTCCACGGCCTCGTCCAGGTTCTCGGCCCCGAGGAGCACGAACGGATCCGACCCGCCGAGCTCGAGCACGACCTTCTTCAGGTTGCGCCCGGCGATCTCCGCGACCGCGGCACCCGCACGCTCCGAGCCGGTCAGGGAGACGCCGCGCACTCGCGGATCCTCGATGACCTTCTGAATCTGATCGTTTCCGGCGAGGATCGTCCGGTAGGCGCCCGCGGGGAAGCCGGCGTCGTCGTGCATCTTCTGGATCGCCTCCGCCGACTCCGGGCACTGATGCGCCGGCTTGAGCAGGATCGGGTTGCCGACGACGAGGTTGGGTCCCGCGAAACGGGCCACCTGGTAGTAGGGGAAGTTCCACGGCATGATCCCCAGCAGGGGCCCGACCGACGAGCGCCGGATCAGCGCCGAGCCGTCGCCGGCCAGCAGCTCGATCGCCTCGTCCTTGAGGAGGTCCTCTCCTTTGTCGGCGTAGAAGCCGTAGATGTCCGCGCAGAAGTCGACCTCGCCGAGGGCCTGCTCCTTCGGCTTGCCCATCTCCCGGATGATGATGTCGGCCAGTTCCTCCCGCCGCTCGGTGTGAAAGTCGGCGACCTTCTTGACCATCGCGGCCCGCTCGGCGACCGAGGTCTTGAGCGCCCAGTTGCGGTGGGCGTCGTCCGCCGCCGTGACCGCTGCGTCGAGATCCTCGTCGGAGATCTGCGGGTATTCCTGGACCGTCTCGCCGGTTGCCGGGTTGATGACTGCGTACTTGCCCATCTGGCTTACTCCTCTTGCGGTCGCATGGCGTTCTTGCCGATTGACTGATTCTTACCGCAGGCTACCCAGAGTCCGCCCTGAGCCCGGTGCCGGTTCGTATGGAAGCGGGATCGCTCGTTTGACTTACTGCTCGTAGCCTTCGACCGTATCCGTGTCGCGAGCGGAGGCGTCGTCGGGATCGAGGCCGAACTCCTCACGGGCCTCGCGCTGGCGGAGGAGATCCCAGCAACGGTCGAGCTCGGTTCTCAGCTCGGCTAGGCGAGCGTGCCGGTCAGCGTCAGGCCCCTGGCCTTCGGCGCTTTCGAGGAGCTCCTGCTCCTCGGCGACCATCTCCTCGATCTGGGTACGGAGGCTGGCGTCGTCCACATGCCGACCATAGCGCCCACCAAATACGGACGGCGGGGACGACGCCGATGATCGAGAGGGGTAGCGTTGGGTCATGTCGCAGGGTTGGCGACCTCTCAGCTACGGCGCATGGAGCGCCACCTGCGACACCCTGCACGCGCACACCCAGGTGCTCGGAAAGCTGGCGGTGCAGCTCGCGCCGCCCGAGCCGCAGCTACAGCACGCTGCCCTGCGGCTGAGCGCTCGCGGCTGGGAGACGCAGGCGCTACCCGCGCCCGACGGCTCCGGCGCGATCGTCGTCGCCCTCGACCTGCGCACCCACGAAGCCGTGGTCGAACACAGCGGCGGCAACGAGACAAGGATCGCGCTCACCCCCAACCGGCCTGTAGGGGAAGTCACGCGAGAGGTTCTCGAGGCCGTGGAGCGCCTCGCCGGTGCGGTCGCGATCAATCCCACCCCCCAGGAGGTGCCGTGGGAGGTTCCCCTGGACGAGGACCTCGAGCATGCGACCTATGAAACCGATCAGGTGGCCACCTACTTCGACGCCGCCACCCGCGCGGCGCTCGTCCTGGCGGAATTTCGAGCACCATTTCGTGGACGCTCGACGCCGGTCAACGCCTGGTGGGGGACCTTCGATCTCGCGGTCCACCTCTTCTCAGGCGCGCCGGCCGATCCGCCGTCCGATGACTTCATCATGCGCAACGGGGGCGATGCCCAGCAGGTCGAGGTCGGATGGTGGCCTGGAGATCCGAACCACGAGCGCGCTGCCTTTTTCGCCCTGGCCTACCCGACGCCCGATGGCTGGGGGGACGCGGACATCAGCCCCGCAGAGGCCCATTGGGACGGGGAGTTGGGGGAGTACGTGCTCGCGTGGGAGGACATCCGCGAGAGTCCCGATCCGCACGCCCTGGCGTTGGAATTCGCCCGCTCGGCGTTTCGCCACGCCTGCGACGTGTGCGACTGGGATCCGGCGCTGGCGGCGACTGCAGACAGCGTCCCGCCGCCGATCAGGTGACGACCTTGGCGATCTGCAAGCGGTAGACGCCCGGCTCGCCGCGGGTCGCGGTGCGGATGCAGCATCCTTCGCCGGGAGATGGCGGACGCGGCGATGGTCGAGGCGGACGGGCGCGAGGTACGGGTCTCGAGCCCGGACCGGGTGATCTTCCCCGCAACGAAGCGCACCGGCGAGGTCACCAAGCTCCAGATCGCGGAGTACTACGTCGCCGTGGGCGACGGGATCATGCGCGCGCTGCGCGAGCGGCCGACGACCCTCGAGCGCTGGCCGAAGGGGGTCCACGAGGGGATGACCATCTCCACCCGGGAGGGCCACAAGGGCGACGCCTTCTACCAGAAGCGAATCCCCAAGGGCGCTCCTGACTGGGTCGAGACGGCGCGGATCGAGTTCCCCTCGGGCCGCCACGCCGACGAGGTCTGTCCGACCGAGCTCGGCGTCGTCGTCTGGTGCGCTCACATGGGCACCCTGACCTTCCACCCCTGGCCGGTCCGCCGCGACGACGTCGACCACCCGGACGAGATGCGCCTCGACCTCGATCCGCAGCCCGGAACCGACTTCGACGACGCGGTCGAGGTGGCGGGCGAGGCGAAGGGCCTGCTCGAGGAGCTGGGAATCCGCGGCTTTCCGAAGACCTCGGGCGGGCGCGGCCTCCACATCTACGTGCGGATCGAGCCGAAGTGGACGTTCACCGACGTCCGCCACTCCGCGATCGCGTTCGGGCGCGAGCTCGAACGCCGGATGCCGGGGAAGGTCACCACGAAGTGGTGGAAGGAAGAGCGCGGGGAGACGGTCTTCGTCGACTACAACCAGAACGCCCGCGACCGCACTATCGCTTCCCCCTACAGCGTCCGCCCAAAGCCCGGCGCTCCGGTCTCGGCGCCCCTGGACTGGGACGAGGTTTCCGAGGTCCAGCCCGAGGACTTCACCGTCGAGTCGATGCCGGCACGGTTCGCCGACATCGGCGACCGCTTCGCCGAGATCGACGACACCCATCACTCGCTCGAACCGCTGCTCGAGATGTACGAGCGCGACGAGGCGGAGGGCGAGGGCGACATGCCCTATCCGCCCGACTACCCGAAGATGCCGGGCGAGCCCAAGCGCGTGCAGCCCTCGCGGGACACGGACCGCAAGAAGTAGGGCTGACCGGCCCTTTACGTGTAGCGCCGGGCGGCGCGCCCCGCGGCGTCGCCGTAGGAACCGCCGAACAGCACCGCGTGGACGAGGAGCGGCAGGAGCTGCCACAGCTCGATGCGCCCGGCATGGCCGTCCGCGAGCGGGAAGGCCTCGTCGTAGGCCGCGAAGAACCGCTCGCCCGGGCCGCCGAACAGCCGCAGCATCGCCAGGTCCACCTCCCGGTGGCCACCGTAGGCCGCCGGGTCGATCAGCCAGGCGGAGCCGTCCGACGCTGCGTGCACGTTGCCTCCCCAGAGGTCGCCATGGAGGCGCGAGGCGGGTTCGGGCGGGCCAGCGAGGTCGTCGACTCGCGCGCAGACCTGCTCCACCGCGGCGGCGTCCGCGGGCGCGAGCGATCCCCGCTCGCGCGCCCGCGCGACGAGGGGCAGGAGCATGTGCCCGGTGTAGCGCTCCGGCCAGCCCTCGCCATCCGCAGGCGGCTCGAACTCCAGGCCAACCGAGCCGATTCGAAGCAGGCTGTCGGGCGACCCTGGAGGAAGCGTCCCGTGCTGCGGGGCGCCGGCGCGATGAAGCGCGGCAACGCTGCGGCCGAGCTCCTCGGCGCCCGCGTCCGAGAGCCTGCCCGGCTCGATCCACTCCAGCACCAGGCCCGGCGGCTCCTCTTCCGCCGCCAGCACGGCGGGGACCGGGGCGCCCGCAGCCGCCAGCCACTCGAGTCCCGCGGCCTCCGCCCTGAACTCCGCGGCGTCGGCGCCCGCCCGCTCCTTTACGAACGCGAGCCGTCCGGACTCGAGCTCGACCCGCCACGCGTCGTTGATCGACCCGCCGGCGACCGGCTCAGCGGATGCGACCACCTCCCCGAGCACTCGCTCCGGGGCGGCCCGGCGCATCAGCTCCCCGCTGCCGCTCGGTCCGCGGTCACTCCAGCTGCCCGATCAGCGCGCGGCAGTTTCGCTCGATGATCTCGACCACCTCGGCGAATCCCTCCTCGCCTCCGTAGTAGGGATCCGGCACATCCTCGTCGACCCCCTCGCCGAGCTCACGCAGCAGTCGCACCTTCTTACGTGCGTCCTCATCGGGCGCCAGGTTCAGGAGCTCGTCGCGGTTCGAGCGATCCATCGCCACCAGCAGGTCGAAGCGTTCGAAGTCCTCGGGCCCCACCTGCCGGGCCTCCCCTTCGAGCTCAACGCCACGCTCCGCCGCAGCGGCAACGGAGCGTGGATCCGGAGGGTCGCCCATGTGCCAGCCACCGGTGCCGGCGCTCTCCACCTCGATGTCGCCGTCGAGCTCCGAGTCGGCGATCAGGGCGCGCGTCACCCCCTCCGCCGTCGGCGAGCGGCAGATGTTCCCGAGACAGACGAACAGGATCCGCACCGCGCGAGGATCGCAGGATGCCGCCGGCGACTCGGGTCAGGCCTTTAGTGCCTCGATCACGTCCTTGGAATGGGTGAGCGGCACCCGGTTGCCCTCGAGCTCGATCGTCGAGCCGCTGCCCTCGTCGCTCAGCTCCAGCACGCGGACGTTCACCCGCTGGTGGACCTTCACGCCGAGGCCTTCGCGCGGCACTTCGAAGACGAGCTGTGTGGGCTCGGAGTCCCGTCGCCCGGCGAAGCCGTAGACGGTCGATCCGGTGACCCCGATCAGCATCCACGCCGGCAGGCCCGAGGCGGCATCGGCTGCGTGCATGCCGGCGAGCGATCCCGCCGCCACGCCGACCGCGTCGGCCGCGTCGCCGAAGCGCCCGAGTGCCTCGCCTCCAGCGAGCCCACCGGCGAAGAGCGCCCCGGTGTGGCCCCGTGGATTGAACTCGCCGACGGCCAGGACCTCGTCGTCGACGCCGCGCTTGGTCAGCGCCTGCTGCACGAGCTCCACCATCTTCTCCTCGGACATCCGGGCCAATTCTGCCAGCCCGCTGTCAGGGCGGTCGGTGCGAGACTGACGCTCGTGCTCGACGAGCTGATGATCAAGGGGCTTCACGTCGAGACGATGCGGCGTGCGGGCCTCCATCCCGAGCACGAGCCGCACGTCGTCTTCCAGGCTTCGACCATCGGGGCGCTGCTCGACGGCGCCTACGAGGGCGACGTCAGCTTCGCCGAGCTGGCCGAGCACGGCGACCTCGGGCTCGGCACGCTCGATCACCTCGACGGCGAGATGGTCGCGCTTGACGGGCGCTTCTACCGCGCCGACGTCGATGGCCGGATCAACGAGGTCGCGCCCGAGGCCCGAACCCCGTTCGGCGTGGTCGTCTGGTTCGAGCCCTCGCTCGAGCTCGAGCTCTCCGGCCCGCTGGGTTACGAGGAGCTCAGTGCCGAGATCGACAGTCACCTGCCCATCGCGACGGCGGCCCTGGCGGTGCGGGTGGACGGCCGGTTCGACTCGGTCCGGGCACGCTCGGTCCCGCGACAGCACCCGCCCTACCGGCCTCTGGCCGAGGTCGTCGCCGATCAGCACGTGTTCGAGCTCACAGAGATCGAGGGCTCGCTGGTCGGCTTCCGCTTCCCCGACTACAGCCGGGGGCTCGAGGCGGCCGGCTACCACCTGCACTTCATCTCCACCGACCGCGCCCGTGGCGGCCACGTCCTGGACTGCAACCTGCGCTCGGGGCACGCCCGCCTCGACCCCTCGGCCGACCTCCACGTCGAGCTTCCGGCCGGCGTCGATCTCGCCTCCCCGGACCTCAGCGAGGCCACGGCGAAGGCGTTGATGAGAGTGGAGCGGGAGGGCTAGGGAATCCCAGACTTCTCCTCGCAGCCCTTGGCGCGGTCCTTGTCGGGCCCGCCGGCGCAGCGGTCCTTGCCGCTGTCGCCGAACAGCATGTCGCGGCCGCCCCCGCCGTTCAGGCCGTCCTTCCCGTTGCCACCGCAGAGCCGGTCCTTCCCGCCCTTGCCCTTGAGGGTGTCGTTGCCGCCGAGCCCGTGGAACACGTCGTTCTCGCCGGTCCCACTCAAGACGTCGCCGCCGGTTCCGCCGACGCGGGTGGCGTTCCTACCGCCACACGGGATTACCTCAACCGCGCCGGCATCGCAGTCCGAGCTGCCGTCGGCATCGCCGTCGAAGGGGCGCGGGAATCCGCGCTGATCCGCGCCCAGAAGAACCGGTAAGGGTGCCCCGTCGTCGCACTCGACGGCGGGGACCAGATCGACAGCCGGGCTTCCCACGTTGGGCGGACTGGTGTCTGTCACGCCGCCGAACCCACCGAGCGGCAGCAGCTCGGGATCGGTGCTCGGCAGGTCTGTGAGGTCGGCGCCGCTGACACAGGTCGTCCCCATGGCGACGTTGTAACCGGCGCTCAGCACGGTCGATCCCACGCATGTGTCGGTGGCATCTCCGTCCTGGTCATCCACGATCGAGCTCTGCAAAGTGATGCCGCCTCCGCCGAAGGCGTAGGACGCAAGCGCGTCTCCGCGCGGAGAGGAGTTCTCGGCGAGGGTGGAGTGAACGATGCGGTCGGTGATCGCGCCGTTCGGGCTCGACCAGAACGCCCCGCCTCCGAAGAAGGGGGTACTTCCCCCATCGGCGTCCCCGGTCACGGTGTTCGACGAGATGGTCGAGTTGACGATCCTGACCGGGGAGCTGCCGGCTGTGTCCATGTGGTAGATCCCGCCGCCTGCAGGCGCGAGGGCCGCGGGCTGGTTCTCGACCACCTGGTTGCCGCTGATAGTGGTGTCCCGGATCAGGGACGCGGCCGACGTGTGAAACATGATGCCGCCACCGGTCACCTTGGCGTTGCTGGTGCCGACCGCCTGCACGGTGTTGCCGGAGATGCTCGACGAGGTGATCGTCGCGCCGCCGGGCCCGCCGAAGAAGATGCCGCCTCCGCCGGTGGTCCCGGAGGCGCTGTCGTTGCTCACCGTGTTCCCGGTTACGAGCGACCCGGTCATCTCGAGATCGGCGTTGCTGACCGAGAGGCCGCCGCCCGTACGGGAGGTGCCGTTCTCGGTGATCTGAGAGTCGATGATGGTCAGGTCCCCTGCCGACGCAGGGAGATATGCGATCCCTCCTCCGCCCCCGGACACCGGGCCGGAGTTCTCCGTCACGGTCATGCGCGTAAGCGTGAGCGCGGCGCCCGTGGACAGGACCCCCTGCCCATCGCTGACCGAGAGGATGCCGCCCCCGGTAACGGTGAAATCGGACAGGCTCAGCTCCCCGCTCAGGTGATGGAGGACCCTGTCGTCAAACGCCCCCTCGACCGTCACGCCGGCCGCGGTGCCGTCGATCGCGAGAGGGCCTTCCGTGCCGACGCGGGCGTCGATGTCCAGGTCGCCACCCTGGTTGGAATTCTCTCCGGCCGTTCCGGTGAGGGAGTACGTCCCGGCCCCGAGTTCGATCGTGTCCAGCGAGCCGGCGTCCCCGTTCGGACAGGCATCCACCACAGGGCTGCCGTTTGACTTGGCGGCATTGACGGCCTCGCGCAGCGTGCAGTTCCCGTTGGCCACGGGCGGCGCTTCGTCAGCGTTCGTTGTGACCGTGATCGTCGCCCCCTGGGCGGGCGGGGCGAGGACGGCCGCGGCGCCCAGCGCGGCGATAGGCATGAGGCAAGTCCGTTTGCGTCGCATGTCCGTGAGCCTCCCGCTCCCTCCTGAGGACTGGCACCAGGCTAGCGCTGGGCGTGGCCTCAGTCAACGCGCCGCGCGACGGACTCGAACGCCCGTCCAGTCGAGCCCACGAGAGCCACCTTATGGCCCCGTGCGCCGCTGCCTACTCGACCCGGACCGAGCCGCGCATGAACGGATGGATCCGGCAGAAGTAGGTGTAGGTGCCGGGGTCGGTGAGCGGCGGGGTCGTGAACTCGTTCGAGCCCGTCGTGACCTCGGAGCTGAACTCGGTGCCGTAGCCGAGCTGGCCGGAGTCGAACTTGATCGGCCCGTCGGCCAGCGGGTAGCCGATGCCCGAGCCCTTGTTACAGGGCGCCTTGCACGACGTGATGCTGTGCCAGGCCTGCTGGTCCTGCGACATGCTCGACAGCGCGTCCAGGTTCGTGAAGAAAACGCTCTCGCCGGGGCTGATCGTCGGTGGGCGCATCCGCTTCGCCGGCGTCGCCTTCGTCGCCGAGTAGCCGCCCAGCTGGTAGACGAACCCGTCGATGTCGATCCCGGAGGCGGGGACCTCTCCCTTGCTGGCAAGGTCGCGCGGGTCGGGTAGGTGCAGGTTCTTCCGCGCGTTGGTGTCGATGTTCTCCGGTAGCCGTCCGTGGGTGAGGATGCCGCCGGCGTCGTACATCGCCTGCACGGCCGCCGCGTCGTCGAACGGGTCCTTGGCGAGCGGATCCGATGCCGTCGAGTACGCCAGCGGCAGGATTCCCATCGACTCGTACCACGACGCCTCGGAGACGTCGTAGGTGGAGTTCACCGTGACGACGTCGCCGGCCTTGAGGCTGACACGCCAATCGGGCCTCGTGGCCTCCATGCTCACGTCCCAGCTGACCGCGCCCGCCGGCTCGTAGTAGTGGGCGTCCGAGCGGAACAGCTGCTTGACCTCGCCGCCCCGCTCGACCTGGAGGTCGACGCTCAGCCCGCCGGGGTGCAGATGGCCGGCGCCGAAGACCAGAGTCACTCCTCCGGCGGGGACGGTCCAGGTGCCCGCCGCGCTGATCTTCGGAGACTCCTCCTCGTAGGCGGGCTCGCTGGGCTCGTCGGCATCGTCGGGGAAGACGAACTCGCCGTCCGCGTCCGTATCGAACCCCTTCTCCGCGTCGAAGACCGGATAGATCTGGGGCGAGCCCGCGGGATCCAGCCATCTCACCGTGGTCGGCTTGATGTCGGTGCGGGCGGGGGAGGTCTCCGGCACCCAGTCGATCTTCCAGGTGATCTGGACCTCCCGCCCCGACGAGGCGTTGAGGCTGTGGATCATGTAGTTGAGGCCCCAGAGCGCGCCCGCGCCCACCTTGTGCCCGTACCCCTGCGGCATCTTCACGGTGGTCTTCTCCTCGCCGGAGGCAAAGGTCGGCGCCGACCCGCCGCGAAGCCAGACGACGTGGTGCAGGTGCAGGTCCCAGACGCTGGGCGTGACGAGCTTGCCGCTGTTCTTGATCTCCTGCATGCTCGGCTGGAACCGCGTCACGTACCCCTGGGCGCCGGAGCCGGGGTCGAACGTCGAGGCGCTTCCAGGCCCGCTGATCTTCTTCGCGTGCGGGCAGGTCGTCGTCGCCGCGACCAGGTTCAGGTTCTGCCCGGGAGAGATCGGCAGAGGGTCGGTCTTGCACTTGTACGTGCTCATGTCCGGGTAGCTGGCGGCCCCCAGGATCTCCTCGCCGGCGCTCGACGGCGACGCCATGGCGAGTTGCGCGCAAACGGTCACCAAAACGGCAACCGATCCGATGCGGCGGCGATCCACTAGTCCCCCTGCGTCATCCCTGACATGGCCGGAGCCTACCGCTCCACCCCGCGCCAGTCGCGAGGGGGGACCAGCGGAAGGTGGAATTGGTGGCGGTGCTCGTGCTCTGGCGCGACCGCGGTCTGGGCGCTCGAGCGGACGAACACCCAGGTCAGGACTGTGCCGACGGCGCATAGTCCGACGATCGCCCACGTCGAATGCGAAAGAGCGGCCGCGAATGCCGCCGGATCCGCTTCACCGGCGTGGAGATCGTCGTCGAGGGTGGCCCGGAAGATCGCGCCGACCGCCGCGAGCGCGATCGCGCCGGCCAGCACCCGGTTCATCGCCAGCACGCCGGCCGCAATGCCCGCCTTCTCTTCAGGCATCGCGGTCATGGCCGCGGTGGACATCGGGCCGTAGACGAAGCCGAGCGAGATCCCAAACAACAGGTAGCCCGGGAACAGCAGGCCGTAACCGCTCGAGGAGTCGACCTGTGTGAGGACGATCAGCCCCGCCGTGCCGATCGCCATGCCCGCGGTCATGAGAGGGCGCACGCCGAACCGCGCGATCAGCCGGCCGCTCAGCGGGGAGATGACGATCATCGGAGTCGTCACCGGCAGGATCAGGACGCCGGTCGCGAGCGCGCCGTGGCCAAGCGCGGTCTGCAGGTACTGCGGCTGAAAGAACATGAGCACCCAGTAACAGCCGACGAGACAGAAGCCTGCGGCGCTGGCTCCGAAGTAGGGCCCGTTGCGAAACAGGGAAAACTCAACGATCGGCGACCGGACGCGATGCTCGATGAACCAGAACGCGACGAGCGACGCGATGCCCAGCGCGAACACGCCGATCGTGGCGGCCGAGGCCCAGCCCCAGGCCCGGCCTTCGACGAGGGCGATGACGATCGCCGCGAGTCCGATACCAACGGTGACGACGCCGGCGACGTCGATCCCGCCCTTTGCCGTCTCGTCGCGCTGTTCGTCGGTCGACAACATCACGAGCACGGCGCCGAGCAGGCAGAAGGGCAGGTTGAGCCAGAACAACCACCGCCAGCTGGCAGCTTCCAGCAGGCCGCCCCCGATCAGCGGCCCGATCCCCAACGCGAGCGCCGACACGCCGGCCCAGATGCCGAGAGCCCGGGCACGCTCGCCGGCCGGGAAGACCGTCGAGACGATCGCCAGCGAGAGCCCCAGCAGGGCGGCGCCCCCCAAGCCCTGGAGGACGCGCGCAGCGACGAGCACCTCCTCTGAGCCCGCGAGCCCCGCCAGCGCCGAGCCACCCGCGAACAACGCCATCCCGATCAGGAAGACCCGCCGGCGGCCGACGATGTCGCCGACGCGGCCCGCGCTGACGACGAACGCCGCGAGTACCAGCAGATAGGCGTTCATGACCCACTGCAGGCCGGCGGTAGTCGCATCCAGGTCGCGCGCGATCGTCGGCAGCGCGACGTTGATCACCGTCGAGTCGAGCATGAGGACGAACAGCCCCATGCAGGTCCCCACCAGTGTCCACCAGCGCCGGTTCGCCTGGGTGATCCGGGGGGCTAACAGCTCTGTGAATCTATCCGCATTCGGGCGGGCATGCAAGCCCCTCTGGCGCTGCCACGAACGCTTAACGCAACTCGCACCCGCATCGCTTTCGGCGAATGGCTCGAAGCGCGCCGTGGGCCCGGATTGGGAGTTGACTGCTTTGCATGGAAAGGGACACTGCTGCTGAAAGCGGTCGTCGGCGCGGAGCCGGGATACTGCCGGTGGAGATGTCGAAGGACAAGGTCGGCTTGGTGCGCGCGGTCGTCGAGGCCATGCAGTCGGGGGACCGAAGCAGAACCGCTGGGTCTTCGGTGGAGTACGCGCAGTGCCGCGTACCTAGATTCGTGTGAGCGTGCCCCGCAGCTAAGGAATAGGCTTGGCCTCCGATGTATGGGTCGATCGTAGTCGGCACGGACGGATCTGAGACCTCCAAGCGTGCGGTCGCGGAAGCGACGCGACTGGCCGAGGCCATGGGTAGCGCGGTGCACGTGGTTTCCGCATACGAGCCGCTTCGCGGGGCGCGGATCGTCGGCGCGCCAGAAGCTGCCGCGAAGGTCTGGGCGGTCCGACCGGACGCTAAAGTCCAGTCCATCGTCGAGCAGGCGGCGGCAGCCGTGCGCATGCGCGGCGTGACGGTCGAGTCGCACACCCTGACCGGCGACCCGGCGGAGGCCTTACTGGAAATCGCAGAGCGGGAGAAGGCTGACCTGATCGTGGTCGGCAACCGAGGAATGCACGGCGTGGGCCGCATGCTCGGCAGCGTTCCAAACAAGGTCTCGCATCGCGCCTCCTGCCACGTCTTGATCGTCGCTACCGAAGATCACTAGCACGCTGCCGCTCGAGCGCCGGTGCGGCCACGCGCGAACCTCGGATCGCGATCAGCGTGAAGTCACGAGGGTCGGGCAACTGCCCAGACGCCGATCGCAAGGGTTCCGCTTAGGACGAGACGCGGTTATGGGGCCGGAGAAGAAGCGCGCCCGACTGGACTCGAACCAGTGACCTTCGGTTTCGTAGACCGACGCTCTATCCAACTGAGCTACGGGCGCGGGGAGTGGGCATTGTAGGCGGCGCCTCGCCGTTGGGATCGCGTGCTCAGGAGGACTCGGGGAGGGCGGGCCAGCGTCGAGCCCCGAGCTCTCTGGAGATCCCGCGCGCCGCCTCGGCCACGCCGGATCGAAGCCCCTTGGCCGGGCCGCGGGGCAGGATCGTCTCGGTCTCCCCCACCACGCCGATCGCCCCCACGGCGGCCCCGGTGCGATCGAAGATCGTCCCGGCGACGCTCGACTCCCCGAGCACGGCCTCGTCGCGTTCGCGGGCGATGCCGGTCTCCCGGACGGCCTTGAGCTCGGTTCGAAGCGCGCCGGCGGAGAGCGTGCGGCCCGTCAGCTTGGGCAGCCCCTCGGCCACGAGGTCGTTGACGTGCTCCCTGGGCGCGTAGGCGAGGATCGCCTTGCCCAACGCGCTCGCGTGGACGGGGAGCTCCGCTCCCACCTCCAGAACCTGGAAGCTGGCGTCCGGGCGGAAGACGTGGTGGACGACGACGACCGTGGGTCCGTGCATCACACCAACCCGGACTGCGGCGTTCGCTCGCTCGGCCAACCGCTCCGCGTGCACGATCGACCGGCCGCGAAGCTCGTTGAGGTCGAGGTAGGAGTTGCCGAGGTGAAGCAGGCCAGGGCCGAGCTGGTACTTCTCCGATTCGCGGTCCTGCTCGACGAACCCGTGGAGCTGCAGCGTCTGCAGCAAACCGTGGACCGTGGGGCGAGTGATGTTCAACCGCTCCGCCAGCTCGCTCACGCCCAGTCGACGGGGCCCGCTCGCGAGCGCGCGAAGGATGCGCGCGGCGCGATCCACGGACTGGATCGTGCCCCTCTGCCTACCGGGCTTGGACGCGGGGGGCGCAGCTGAGTCAGTTGTTGGCTTATTCGGCATTGTCGAATACGCTTCGATGATGTAGACTACCCGGCATGGCGGAGGAAACACCCCACACGGTCGGGATCGTGCTCGTCTCGCACAGCGCTTCCCTCGCAGAGGGTCTCGCCGAGCTCGCCGGCCAGATGGCCGGGCCGGCGTGGACATCATCGCAGCGGGGGGCGACCCGGGAGGGGAGCTCGGCACCGACGAGGACCGTGTTCGCACCGCCGTCCGCCGGGCGGACAGTGGCGGGGGTGTCGTCGTCCTCGCCGATCTGGGCAGCTCCGTGCTCACCACCCGCCACATTCTTGAGAGCGCCGCCAACGGCCATGCCCGACTGGCCGATGCCCCGTTCGTCGAGGGCGCCGTCGCCGCGGCAGTCGCCTCGTCAGCGGGCGCCGCCATCGAGGGCGTGGTCCAGGCGGCGGAGGAAGCGCGTGGCGTCAACAAGCTCTGAGACCGTCGTCCGGCTGCCCGCCAGCAGTCGATCTTCACGCCCGGCCGGCGGCCGACTTCGTGCGGGCTGCGATGGAGTTCGACGCGGACATCACAGTCGCGGCCGATGACCGGGAGGCCGACGCGAAGAGCCTGATCGCGGTCCTGGCGCTAGGCGCCAGGGGCGGGTCCACCCTGCGCCTCAGTGCCGAGGGATCCGATGCCGATCGAGCGCTCGACGACCTCGCCGTTTGCCTCGGCTCGCTCCAGTAGCCAGCCGCTCACGGACGGGGTCGACCAGTGCCTCGACCCGGCGCCTGCGTCTGCCCCGCCTGCGCCGTCGCCGCCATCTCGCTCATCTCCGCGAAGTCCAGCGCGCGGACCCACTCCCGCAGCGTGCCCACGCGCGCCGCGCCAACGCTGAGCTCATCGACGCCCGCGCCGACGAGCAGCGGCGCGCTGACGGGTCGGACGCCGCCTCGCCGCAGACCTCGAGCGGCACCCGCGCCGCCGCAGCTGCCGCGGCGATCGCGGCGATGGCGCGCAGGACCCGCGGATCGTGGGCCCGGGCGTCCTGGGGAGAGAACCGGTCCGCGCGCAGGATGGCGTGGGTCAGGTCGTTCGTGCCGATGCTCAGGAAGTCCGCCTCCGCCGCGATCGCGGCGAGGATTCCACTCCGCTTGACCGTCTCGATCATCGCCCCGATCGGAGGTGTGGCGCCGCCCGAGCGGCGATGTTGCCTCGGCTAGCGCCTCTCGAGCTTCCGCTGACCTGCTCCGGGCCGTCGACCATCGGGAGCAGGATGCGCACGCTGCGGCATCGCCGGCGGATGCCAGGATCGCGCGAAGCTGCGCGGCGAAGGGCTCGGGATGCCCGAGGAGCAGCGCGATCCCGCGCTCCGCGACACCCGTGAGAAAGGGCGGGGTCTTGTCGCCGCCGAAGTCGAGGACACGCACCGTGGCCGGGCGGCCCTCCAGCGCGGCCAGAACCGGGGCCAGGGCCCGCTTGTGCTCGCTCCTCGGTCGGCCACCGGTCGCTCGTCAGGAACGCGAGCTCCGTCCGCAGCAGCCCCACCCCCTCGGCGCCTGCCTCGAGGGCCCGCTCGACCTCGGCCGCGCCGGAGACGTTCGCCAGCACGCTTAACGCGGCGGCCGTCGACGGTCACGGAGGGAAGCTCGCTGCGCGCGATCGCCCGCGCCCGGCGCTCCGCCTGTTCGCTGAGCTCGAGGCGGGCAGCCTCTACCCGGTCGGCCTCGGCGAGAGGTAAACCGTCCCGCTCGGTGCCGTCCACGACCACCGGGCTTCCCGCCTCGACCTTCAAAGCTCGCGTCCGGCCCCGACGACCATCGGGACGCCGAGCGACCGCGCGACGATGGCGGCGTGGGCCGACACGCCACCGGCCGCGAGCGCGATCCCGGTCACGCCCGATTCGAGCTCCGCGACCTCGGCCGGACCCAGATCGGACGCGACCAGGATCGTCCCCGGCGCCGTTGCGAGCACAGTGTCGCCGTCCCGCGATCGTGAGCCCACCAGGCCGGCCGCCCTGCGTCCAACGCTTCGAATGTCGTCCGCCCGCTCGGAAAGCCGGGCATCGTCGATGGCGGCGATCAGCTCAGCCTGTGCCGCGGCGGCATCGATGATCGCGGCCGCCGCCGGGACGCCGCGCTCGGCGATGAGCGCCTCCACCTCCCCGCGCAGGCCGGGATCCTGTGCGATCAGGCCCCGGTCGCGACGATCTCGGCCTCGGCGTTCCGCCCGTCCGCCCTCAGCCTCGCCGCGATCGCCTCGATCTCGACCGTCGCCCCGTCGAGCGCGCCGCGCGCAACCCGAGCCTCGGCCGCCCGCCGCTCGACGGGAACCGTCTTTCGATCCACCGCGTCGGCGCCGGCGCGAGCACCCGCGCTGCCCCTACGGCCTCCCCGGGGATGCGGGGAGCCCCGAAACCACCCGCTCCATGGCTCAGGCCTCGGCGGCGACCGCAGCTTCGAGGGCGCGGACGATCAGCGCGGTGGAGGTCGCGCCCGGGTCCTGATGTCCGACCGAGCGCTCCCGAGGTAGGAGGCGCGGCCCTTGCGCGCCTGCATCGGGATCGTCGCGCGCATCCCCTCCTCCGCCGCCTCGGCCGCGGCGCCCGAGGGCGAGGGCGACGGGCGCTCCGCTTCGATCGCATGACGAAGGGCGTCAGCCGCAGGGCTGAGTGCGTCGACCATCGTCTTGTCGCCCGGCGCAGCCGCGCCCAGGTCGACGATCCCGTCGAGTGCCGCGTCCAGAGCGTCGCAAGCTCGTCACCGCCCGACTCCTCAAGTCGCCCAGCGAGCGCCCGGCGCGCCGCAGGGCGGTGCCCCACAGCGGGCCGCTGGCGCCGCCGATCGTCGAGACGAGCGTCTTGCCCGCGACGATCAAGAGCCGGCCGGGCGGGAGCGAATCGTCCTGCCCGGCCAGCGCCTTGGTCACCGACTCGAATCCGCGCCTCATGTTGAGGCCATGATCACCGTCGCCGATCGCCGAATCCAGCTGGGTCAGGTAGTCGCACTGGTCGGTGACCGCCGTCGCGCTCTCCTTCATCCAGTTGGTGATCGTTGTGCTTCGCACGGCCGACTCGGTGATCATCGGCTACGCTCCCCAGCGGAGCGCAGCCGTCTTCACGGGAGCATCCCACAGCGTGGTCAGCTCGTCGTCGAGCTCGAGCAGCGTGAGCGAAGCTCCAGCCATCTCGAGCGAGGTGATGTAGCTGCCGACCAGCCGGCGAACCGGCTCCAGGCCCGCGTCTCGGAGCGCGTTCTCGACCTCTCCGTAGAGGAGGTAGAGCTCGAGATCCGGAGTGCCGCCCATGCCGTTGACGAACGGCAGCACCTTTGTGCCCTCGGCCGGCTCGAGGTCGCTGACGACGGCCTCGACCATCAGCGCGGCGATGTCGTGGGCGCTTCCCAGCGGCTCGCGGCGTCGTCCCGGCTCTCCGTGGATGCCGATGCCGACCTCCATCTCGTCCTCCGGGAGGTCGAAGATCGGCTTCCCGGCCGCCGGCGGAATGCACGAGCTCAACGCGACTCCGTACGAGCGGGCCCTCGCGTTGACCTGACGGGCGATGCCGGCGACGGACTGCAGGTCGTCCCCTCGCTCCGCAGCCGCGCCGGCGATCTTCTCCGCCAGAACGGTGGCCCCCACTCCTCTGCGTCCGGCCGTGTAGAGGCTGTCCTGGACGGCCACGTCGTCGTCGATCAGAACCGACTCGACCTCGATGCCCTCATCCGCCGCGTCCTCCGCGGCCAGCTTGAAGTTCATCACGTCGCCGGTGTAGTTCTTGACGATGTGAATCACTCCGGCGCCGCCGTCGACCGCCTTGGTCGCGGCCAGCATCTGCTCCGGGACGGGCGAGGTGAAGACCGCGCCCGGACAGGCCGCGTCCAACATCCCCGGCCCGACGAACCCGCCGTGAAGCGGCTCGTGTCCCGGATCCGCCGCCCGAGATCAGGGCGACCTTGTCCTTCACCGGCGCGTCGGCGCGGACGATGATCCGCTCCTCGGCGTCGTAGCGGAGCAGGTCGCCATGCGCGGCGGCCAGCCCGGCCACTGACTCCTCAACGACCTCCTCGGGGTCGTTGAGGAACTTCTTGAGTGTCGCTGTCGCTGTCGTCATCTGATTCTCCTTACTTGACGGCCGCGGTGTCGCGGGAGTCGTCGCTGGCACCGTTGACGGCGCCGGGGTCGGGATGGGTGACGGCTTCCGCGATCGGTCGTTCGACGATTCGCGGGGTCGCCAGGAAGTCGTAGGCGAAGGCGGCGAGCGCCGCGCCCACGAGGCCGGGGAGGATGTAGACCGGAACCAGCTGGCTCCAGAACGTCGCTCCATCACCGATCGCCGAGACCAGCTCGGGGCCGAAGGCCCTGGCGGGGTTCAGCGACGCACCGGTCAGCGGGCCCACGATCATGATGATCGCGACGACGACGCCGCCGATGATCAGGCCGGCGAAGTCACCCGGCGAGCGCTTGTCGACGATCCCGAGGATCGTGAACATGAGGATGAACGTGCCGATTCCCTCGGCGAAGATCGCCGAGCCCCAGCTGGTGGTGCTCTCGTCGAAGGAGGCCTGACCCATACCGAGGTCGATGCCGCCCTGGGCGAAGAGTGCCCAGATCGCGAACGCTCCAACGACTGCGCCGATCACCTGGCCGGTCATGTAGGCCGGGACTTCCTTCCACGGAAAGCGCTTGGTGGTGGCCAGGGCGAACGTGACCGCCGGGTTGATGTGGCATCCGGAAACCTTGCCGATCGCGTAAACCATCGCGGCGATCACCAGCCCGAACGCGAACGAGATCCCGAGCAGGTCGGCTCCCGTGAACGCTGCGTCGCCACCCAGCTTCAGGGTCGCGACAACAGAGCCCGGTCCAACGAGTACGAGCAACGCGGTGCCGAGTCCTTCGGCCAGCGTGCGCTGCTTGAGTGAGTGCTCCATACCCTCTCCTGTGTTGAGTTGTGTTCGATAATGCCGAACGCCGTTCGGAGAACATACACACTTTGTGGCAGGGATGTCAAGGGGACCGCAGCACCGCGCCCCCGGTCCGCTCTATCCGGCGCCCTACTCGGCGGTCGGCTCGCCGTGCTCCCTTGGGAGGAAGTCACGGCCCCCTGCGCCCGGCATGAACTGGTTCAGGTCGACGCCCTGGCGCGCGATCGCGTCCATGATCTGCTGCTGCATCTCCGGCATCTGACTCGCGTCGATGTGCTGCGGCGAGGCCGGGTCGGGGTCGATCCCGTGCTGGTCGAGGATCCCGAGGATCTCCTCGCGAAGGCCGCTGCCCTGGAGGTCGATCGTCTGCGGTCCGTCGAGCTGGACCGAGTCGTCCTGCTGGATCTGGATGTTCCCCGAGCGGGCAGCCTCGGCGATCATCTGCCCGATCTGTCCGAGCTGGGCGAGGTCGACGCCGGCGGCCTGGGCCGCCTGCGAAGCGTCCGTCTCGCGCGAGAGCGGCTGCACCTGCGTCGAGGGCGGGGTGATCTCGAGGCTCGGCACCGCGCTCTCGCGCTCGCGGCGGCGGCGGAAGTAGTCGAAGAGACCCATCGGCCTCAGGCCTGCCCGAGCTGCGCGATCAGCTCGTCGATGGCGTTCACGCGGGGCTCGTTGATGACCTCCGCGTAGAAGCTGCGAACCACGTCCTTGACCCCGTCGGTGGACACGCCGGGACCCTACCCCGCGGCCTTCCACCACGCGGATAGGGCAACTACCGGGAATTTTCGACGGTTGGATAACCCATGTAAAGCGTGTGCGCTCTACTCTGCGCGAAACTCGAACAGGCCAGACGGAATGAGCGTGCCCGGACGGGCACGCTGCGCTGAGGAGGAAGCCGTACAGATGAAGATCCGTGAGAAGAACGTGTCCGCCGCGCAGTGGAGCTCCAACGGAGCCGCCCTTGGGGCAACCGACTTCACCCGCGAGGAATACCCCTTCGGCGCGAGCGTCTTCTCGCCGGCGGTCCAGAAGGACCGCCTCTCGAAGGACACCTACACCCAGCTTCAGGACACGCTCGCGGCCGGTGCCGCGCTCGATCCGTCCCTGGCCGACGAGGTCGCCGAGGCGATGAAGGAGTGGGCGCTCGAACACGGCGCGACCCACTACACGCACATGTTCCAGCCCCTCACGGGCCTCACCGCCGAGAAGCACGACTCGTTCTTCGAGCCGGCCGAGGGCGGCACGTCGATCGCCAAGTTCCGCGGTTCGGAGCTGATCCAGGGCGAGCCCGACGCCTCCTCGTTCCCCACCGGCGGCGTCCGCGCCACCTTCGAGGCGCGCGGCTACACCGCCTGGGACCCGACGAGCCCCGCGTTCATCCTCCCGAACCCCAACGGCTCGCTGCTGTGCATCCCGACGGCGTTCACCTCGTGGACCGGCGAGGCGCTGGACATGAAGATCCCGCTGCTGCGCTCGATGGACGCATTGAGTAAGTCGGCCGTGCGGGCGCTTCGCCTGCTGGGCGACGAGGAGTCGCACCGCGTCTACACGACGGTCGGCCCCGAGCAGGAGTACTTCCTGATCGACGAGCAGTACTACTACGAGCGCCCCGACCTGGTGACCACCGGCCGGACGCTGTTCGGCGCGCTGCCGCCGAAGGGCCACGAGCTGGACGACCACTACTTCGGCTCGATCCCCGAGCGCGTGCTCGCCTGCATGCTCGAGACCGAGCTGGAGCTCGCGAAGCTGGGCGTGCCGGTCAAGACCCGCCACAACGAGGTCGCCCCCGGCCAGTACGAGATCGCCCCGATCTTCGAGAACTCGAACGTCGGCACCGACCACCAGCAGCTGACGATGCAGTTGATGCAGAACGTGGCCCGCAAGTACGGGCTCATCTGCCTGCTGCACGAGAAGCCCTTCGCCGGTGTGAACGGCTCGGGCAAGCACAACAACTGGTCGATGAGCACGGACACCGGGACCAACCTGATGGACCCGGGCGAGACGCCCGCGGAGAACGCCAGCTTCATGTTCTTCTGCGCGGCCGTGATCCAGGCCGTCAACAAGCACCAGGGTCTGCTGCGGGCCTCGGTCGCCAACATCGGACAGGACCACCGTCTCGGCGCCAACGAGGCGCCCCCGGCGATCATCTCGATCTTCCTCGGCGCCGAGCTGGAGAAGGCGTTCGACGCGATCGCGACGGGCGGCGATGGGATCACGCCGGACGAGACGCTCGACCTGGGCACCCCGGTCCTGCCGGAGCTCCCGCTCCACGGCGGCGACCGCAACCGGACCTCGCCGTTCGCCTTCACCGGCAACAAGTTCGAGTTCCGCGCGCTGGGATCGAGCATGTCGCTCGCCTTCCCGAACACGGTGCTCAACACGGTCGTCGCCGAGGCGATCGACGAGCTGGCCGACAAGGTCGACGCCGGCGCCGAGATCCGCGAGGTCGTGGGCGAGTCCTACGCCGCCAACAAGGCGATCCTGTTCAGCGGCGACAACTACGACGAGGCCTGGCACACCGAGGCCTGAGAGCCGCGGGCTGAAGAACCTGAAGACAACGCCCGAGGCGCTGCCCGAGGTCCTGGCGGACAGCACCGTCAAGGCCTTCGGCGACTACGGCGTGCTCTCGCAGCGCGAGCTCGAGTCCCGGTTCGAGGTGTGGGTCGAGCAGTACGTGATCCGCGCCAACATCGAGGCCGAGACGGCGGCCCGGATCGCTCGCACGATGCTGCTGCCGGCGGCGCTTCGCCACCTGAAGCTGATCGAGGACGCCGGCATGGACCGGCTCTCGCAGAACACCCGCGAGCTCACCGAGGAGTTCGTCGAGGTGATCCGCAAGCTCGACGCCGCGAACGAGTACCCCGACGGCGTCGAGGGCCTGGAGCTCGCGAAGTTCGCGCGCGACAGCCAGATCGCCACGATGGCGGAGGTCCGAGAGGTCGCGGACAAGCTCGAGAAGGTCGTCTCGGACGACCTATGGCCGCTGCCGAAGTACTCGGAGATCCTCTTCATCCGCTAGGAGATGGCGTAACCTAGGGACATGTTCCAGGGGAGGGAATGGGCTGCAGGGATCGCGCTCGCCGCTGCCGTGGCGGCGCTCGCTCCAGCGGCCGCCGGCGCGTCGCTTCAGGCCGATTATCAGTTCAACGGGGGGTACGGCAGCTCCGTGAACGGCGCGCCGCACCTGAAGCGGCAGGGCCCCGCGGACTTCAAGAAGGCTGAGATCGGGGGGCAGAAGCAGAACGTCCTCGACTGGGAGAAGGGCACGTGCCTGCGCCTCGCGGACGCAACCAAGGTCCTGAAGAGCCGCACGAGCTACACGATCGTGATGCTCGTCCGTCTCAACGACATCGACGGCTACAACAAGCTGATCGACTTCGACAACCAGCTGACGGAGTACGGCCTGTACGTGGACGACAAGGCGCTCTATCCGTACGACCTCGACTACTCGGCGGAGATCATCAGGGCCCGGCGCTGGTACCAGCTGTCGCTCGTGCGCTTCGGCGGCGGCCAGATCCGCGGATACATCGACGGCAACCGCCGCGTCAACACCCAGGACCCCGACGACAGGCAGGTGCTTGGCGCCGACGGCTTCCTCCACTTCGTCTGCGATGACGAGGTCACCGGCGACGAGGAGTCCGGGGGCCAGATCGCACGACTGCGGATCTGGGACAACGCCCTCGAGAGCTCGGAGGTCGAAGACCTCGGGTTCTAGGGTCCGCGCGAGTCGGGCCTTGAAATAGGCTCGGCCCGGGGATGAACGACCTGGAGCGCCTCTCCGCGTCCGACATGTCCTCGCTCCTCGCGGAGCGGGGGCCGATCCACGTGCATGTCGGGGGCACGATCGTGGTCGACGGCAAGCCGCCGACCTTCGAGGAACTTCGAAAGCACGTCGCCGACCGGCTCACCCTGGTGCCGCGCTTCCGCCAGAAGGTGACGAAGACGCCCCTCGGCCTCTCGAACCCGGTCTGGGCCGACGACCCCGACTTCGACATCGACTGGCACGTCCGCCACGTCGCCCTCCCCTCCCCGGGCTCGGATGCACAGCTCCGCGACCTCGTCGGCCGGGTGATGAGCCAGCCGCTCGACTTCGCCCGGCCGCTCTGGCAGCTCTACCTCGTCGAGGGACTGGAGGGCAAGCGCCACGCGGTTATCTCGAAGACGCACCACGCGCTCGTCGATGGCGTCTCCGCCGTCGACGTCGGGACGATCCTGCTCGACCCCAACAAGGACGGGACGGAGATGGAGCTCTCGGCCGATCCGTGGGATCCGGACGAGCCGAGCCCGGAGCTCCTGCTGGTGCGCGCGGCCTCCGAGCGGGTGCGCAACCCGCTGCGCAAGGCGCGAAAGACCGCGCAGGAGGCGCTCACGATGCCGCGCGAGACCGCGAACCGCGTGATGCGAACGGCCGAGGGAGTCGCCGGGCTGGCGGCGGGCGGGCCGAGCGCGCCGAGGACGTTCCTCAATCCCGAGATCGGGCGCGACCGGCGCGTCGGCTTCGCGGCGAGCAGCCTGGATGAGCTCAAGCGGGCGCGCGGCGACACCGAGGCGACCGTCAACGACGTGATCCTGTCGGTCGCGACCGGCGCGCTGCAGCGCACTTTCGAGCGCCGGGGGGAGCAGCTTCCGAAGATCCTCGTGGGCCTGGTGCCGATGAGCATCCGGCGTCCCGACGAGCAGCACGACCTGGGCAACCGGATCGCGACGCTGATGGTGCCGCTGCCGATCGGCGCAGCGGGACCCGGCGGAGCGGCTGGCGGCGATCCACGCCGAGACGGCGCGCCTGAAGCGAAGCGAGCAGGCGCGGGCCGCCTCGCTGGTGATCGAGGCCACGGGCTTCGCGCCGCCGACGCTCAACCGGGTGCTGGCCGCGGCGATCTCGCGGCCGCTCACCTGGAACCTGGTGATCTCCAACGTCCCTGGACCCCAGATGCCGTTCTACCTGCTCGGGAAGCAGGTCCGCGAGATCTACCCGTTCGTCCCGCTCTCCCCGCAGGGTCACGCGCTCTCGATCGGGATCGTGAGCTACGACGGGGGCGTCTGCTTCGGGCTCGTGGGCGACCGCAAGGTCATGGCCGACATCGACGATCTCGCCGCCGACATCGAGGCAGCGCTCGCCGAGCAGCTCGCGGCGGCCGCCTAGCTACTCGCGGATGGTCACCGGAGCGCCGGGCGGCACGTCGGCGACGAGCGCGCGGACGTCGCGGTCGGCGGCGCGGACGCAGCCGTGGGAGATGTTCACGCCCAGTGGGCCGGTGGTGCCGTGGATCGCGATGCGGTCGCCCCCGATCCACCCGGAGGGCAGGTTCGGCTGGACGGCGGTGAGCGCCACGGCGCAGCATCCGTAGACCGGGTTGAGGCCACCACGGAAGGTGTCGGTGACCGCGAACTCGCCGGTCGGCGTCTCGGCGCCCGGCGCGCCGATGCTCACCGTGAAGCTGCGGATTGCCTTGCCGTCGCGCAGGAGCTGCGCGCGATGATCGGAGAGGTCGATGACGATCGCGTGGTCGGTGTAGCCCACCTTCAGTTCATCCGGATCGAGCCGGACCCAGCCCAGCGTGCCGTTGCCGGTATAGGCGTTGGGGACGCCCGCCCACTCCGCATCCTTCTTGGCCACCGAGAGGATCGTGCGCGACCCGTACTGGGTCGCGTCCCCGACGGTCTTGACGACCGCGCCGCCCGGCGTGGAGTGGATGTCGACCTGCGCGTGGTTGCGAACCCAGACGAGCGGCGTTCCCTCCCCACCCTCCGGGAGGGTCAGCACGCGCCCGTTTTGCGTCCCGCGGGCCTTGGCGGGCTCAGCATCGCTGTCCGCCGGCGGGACCCGGGGCTCGGAGGCCTCTATGGCCGGCGTCACGGGCTCGGGGCCGCCGCGGAAGAGCAGCGCCAGGCCGGCGCCGAGGAGCGCCAGGACGAGAGCGCCCACCACGATGGTGCGCGAAGCAGCCTGCATCTGCACTGGGATCGCCCCCTTTCCGCCAAGCCTTTGGGCCTCCGCATCGTAGGCTTCCGCGCTCGGCATGGCCAATTACCTCGACCAGACCTGGCTCGCCTACGCCCTGAAGGGTCCGGCGGAGGAGGGAATGGCCGCGCGCGGGCTCGAGCGCGTGGAGCGCCACTTCCAGCGGCTGTACCCCGAGCCGCTTGGGCACGATGCCTGCGGCGACGCCACCTTGGGCATGGCGCTCTGGCAACGGCCGAACGAGCATCTGCGCGCGCCCCTGTGGGCTACTTCCGGTAGCGGGCACGTAGCCTCGACGAGCCCGCTGGCCGGGTGGAGGTCGCTGGTTGGCGACGCGAGCGTGGAGGACGCGCCCGGACTGCTCGGCCAGGAGCTCCTCGCCCGGCCCGAGGCGGCGTTCACGCTGAACCCGCCGTTCGTACTCGCGATCCATTCCGGCGAGCGGTTGGTGATCGTGAACGACGCGATCGGCACCGGCCGCCTCTTCGAGCTCGAGTGGGACGGTGGCTGGGCTTGGTCGAACCGACTCGGAGCCCTTCACATCTTCGCCGGGGCGGAGCCCCGAGCCGACGAGCGGGCCTGGGGCGTGCTCGCGGCGACGGGCTGGTTCCTGGGGGAGCTGACGGCGATCGAGGACGTCCGCCAGCTGCGCCCGGCGTCGGTCGTCGAGGCGACGCGAGCCGGTCAGGAGACGACCGTCGCTCACCGGCGCGGGATGGAAGCGCTGGGCGAGCTGGTCGGGCCGCGGCGAAAGCGCCTGGGACCAAGCGCCCGCGAGGCGGCGGAGGGCGCGCGGGAGCTCCTGCGCGACGTGGGCGATACGTACAGCCAGCCGCTTGACGTCGACCTCTCCGGCGGGCGTGACTCCCGCGTGTCGTCGGCGGCCGCGATCGCCGTCGGCGCCGACGCGGAATTCCGTACCGCCGACCTGGAGTTCGGCGAGCTCGACGTCGTCAACGAGCTGCTCGAGGCGGCGCCCGCGCCGGTCCGCTCCCGGGTCGAGGACGCCGAGCGCGAGCCCGACGACTCGCTCCTCGAACGGGCCGCGAACCTGCACCTGGCCCACGACGGGATGCGAAACCCCCAGTCGCTGCTGCGAACACCGATGCCGATCCCCCATCCGCCGCGTTCGCGGCCGTCCATCTCCGGCCACGGCGGCGAGCTGGGCCACGGCTTCTACTACGGCAACAAGAAGGCGCTGAAGAGGCTGCAGCGCGGGGGCGACGAGGCGCTGGCGGAGCGGCTGCTGGACGCGGCGCGCAAGAAGCGTGGTGCTGCACAGCCCGCCGCCTACACCGCGTACGCGGAGGAGGTGCAAGCGACGCTCGCCGAGGGCTCGGAGCTGGGGCTCGAGGGCCCGGCTCTCCTCGACTACTACTACCTCTCGCAGCGACTGGCCAACCGCTCGGGCCTCACGACGCGCAACGACCGCTGGTCGGCCTGCTCCAGCCTGGGGTTCGTCCGTGCCTGCTTCGACCTCAGCCCCGAGCAGCGGCTCGAGGGCAAGATGCACCGGCTGATCATCGGCGAGCTCCTGCCGGAATGGAAGGACGTGCCGTTCTTCGAGGCCGAGTCCGCCCCGCTTCGCGAGACCAAGCAGGTCCGCATCTGGGATAAGCCCGGGCACTCGGAGGAGCTCGCGCGGATCATCGCCGAGGACTCCGCGTGGCACGAGATCTTCCAGCCCGACGTCATCCGCTCCATGTGGGACGAGGCCCGCGCCGGCGAGGCGCGCAACTACTACGAGCCGGCGTTCACCCGCATCGTCTGGCGCACCTCCTTCGAACGCCACCTGGACGTGCTGCGAGCCGCGGCGGCCCGCTAAGCGCCCGCCCCCTCGCCGCGCCGAACGTCCCGGAATCCCCCGGATTCCGGGGTACTACGGGACGGTCAGGGTGGTGGGGCCGCGGCAAGGAGGCGGTTGGGCTGCTCGTAGATGTCGTCGGAGGGGAGGCGGCGGACCGTCCAGCCCGCGGCCTCCCAGGCCGCCTGCTTGCGTGCGTCCTCGCCGGCGTCGAGGTGAAACGGCCCACCGTCGATCTCGATGATGAGTTGCAAGGCCATCCAGCTGAGGTCCGCCTCCTCGCCTGCAATGCGGTGGTTCAGCCTTGGCAGCGGGCGCCCGGCGTCACGCAGAATCTCCATCGCCCGGATCTCAGCTCCGCTGCGTGCGCGTTCCAGCGGCAGGCCGGCGTATCGCGTGACCGCGCTCGCTAAGCGGCGGGAGCCGCGACGCCCGCGGTAATTGCCAAGCGCATCACCCATCGCAGTGATAGAGAGCGGTGTCACGCGAATAGCCTCGCGAAGGGCCCTCGCGAGCGCCCGATCGCTGACCCCGTTGCCGGCAGCCAGATCCAGCAGGGTCCGCGGCACGCACGTGATCGGGATCCCTCTGAGCACCTCACGATCCCCTTCCAGCGTCGTGCTCCGATACGCGAGGACGCCACCGTGCCGTCGCGGGCCGCCACTGCCCGGACGCGTCACGATCTCGAACTGGCGCGGCCGGTCCCAGAAGCCCAGAGCGGCAGCGGCGCTGACGTGGCTCAGCACGCTCCCTGGCGCGGTGAGGGTGGCGCCCATCCAACGTCCCCAATCGTTTTCCTCATCGACTGGCGCGATGGCGAAGACCCCCTCCTCAACAACGGTGAGGCGACCCGCGGCGAGGCGACGCCCGACCGCCTTGTCATCGAGACCGAGCCCGTAGAGCTGCTGCCGCGAAACCCGGTTGAACTGGCGACCGGCCAACTCAGCGATCCGAACGTCCCTCATGCCCCCGCATAGCGGGGTAGTCCGGGACGTTCGCCCCCTTTTGGCGGCGTGGGAGCGGAGAGGGAGGGATTCGAACCCTCGAGAGAGCTATTAGCCCCCTACTCGCTTAGCAGGCGAGTGCCTTCAGCCACTCGGCCACCTCTCCGGGGGCCCGGTCGGGCCGCGGGTCATTCTAGGTACGACTAGATACGCTCGCCGCGCCGTGAGCGACCCCGCTTCACTCGAGGCCCAGCGCGCCAGATACGACGCGATCTTCGAGGCCATCCCGCCCCCGTTCGCCTTCGTCGACCTCGGCGCGATGCGCTCGAACGCCGATGCGATGCTGGCTCAGGCCTCGGGAAAGCCGATCCGCGTGGCCTCGAAGTCGGTGCGCTCGCTCCCGGTGCTGCGGCGGATCTTCGAGCTCTCGGACGGCTTCGAGGGCATCCTCGCCTTCACCCTGCCCGAGGCGTTGTGGCTGGCGAGCGAGGGCTTCGACGACATCGTCGTCGCCTACCCCAGCGCCAACCGCGACGCGATCCGCGAGCTGGTGGCGCTCGCTGCCGAGCGACGAGGCAAAGGCGCCGGTGCCGATGGTCGATGACAGTCCGCACCTCGATCTCATCGAGGGCGCGATGGGCGCCGGGCAGGCCGAGGTCCGGGTCTGCATGGACGTGGACGCCGGCTGGTGGGTGATGGGCGGGCGCGTCGCCCGCGTCGGCCCGAAGCGATCGCCGATCCACGATCCGGGGAGGGCCGGGCGCTTCGCGGCCGAGATCGCCGCCCGCCCGGGGACGAAGCTCGCCGGGGTGATGGCCTACGAGGGGCAGATCGCCGGCGTCGGTGACGACGTCGAGGGCCAGGCCCTTCGCAGCGCGGCCGTCCGCTGGATGCAGGCGCGCTCGGAGGCGGACCTGCGCGAGCGCCTGCCGAGGATCATCGACGCGGTCAACGAGGCCACGCCGGGCGAGCTCGAGTTCGTGAACGCCGGCGGCACCGGGAGCCTGGCGCGAACCGCTGCCGCCGGGACCGCCACGGAGCTGACCGCCGGCTCGGGCTTCTACGCCCCGCACCTGTTCGACGGCTACCGCTCGCTGGCGCTGCAGCCGGCCGCGTTCTTCGCGCTGCCGATCGTGCGTCGTCCATCGCCGGGAACGGTCACCGCGCTCGGCGGCGGCTACCTGGCATCCGGGCCCGCCGATGAGCTGCGCCTCCCCCAGCCCTACCTCCCGGACGGCCTGCGCCTCGACGGCCAGGAGGGCGCGGGCGAGGTCCAGACGCCGCTGGTGGGCATGGCGGCGCGCTCGCTTCGGATCGGCGACCGCGTCTACATGCGCCATGCCAAGGCCGGGGAGCTGTGCGAGCGCTTCGACTCGCTGTACCTCGTCGATGGCGACGCGATCGTCGATCAGGTCCCGACCTACCGCGGCGAGGGCAAGACCTTCCTGTGAGCGGCGCCTGGGACCTGGGCCCGCCGAGCGCGCTGCACCGGGCGGCATTCGCCGACGCCGCCCAGGTGCCGTTCTGGCTCGACCGGGCCGAGGCCCCCGAGCCCACCGAGCCGCTCGAGGGAACCGCCGAGTGCGATCTCGCGATCGTCGGCGGCGGCCTGAGCGGCCTGTGGGCGGCGATCCTCGCCAAGGCCGACGACCCGCAGCGCGACGTCGTCCTGCTCGAGGGGACGGAGGTCGCCCACGGCGCGAGCGGGCGAAACGGCGGGTTCTTCCTCTCCTCGCTCACCCACGGCCTCGCGAACGGCATGGCGAGGTTCCCGGAGGAGATGCCGGTGCTCGAGCGGCTCGGGCGCGAGAACTTCGACGCGGCCGTGGCGGACATCCGTGCGATGCGCATCGAGTGCGACCTCGAGCTGAACGGCGACATCAACGTCGCCCTCGCGCCCCACGAGGAGGCGGAGCTCGTCGAGGAGGCCGAGCAGCTGCGGGAGCTGGGCCACGACGTCGAGATCCTCGACCGCGAGCGGATGCGCGAGGAGGTCGCCTCACCGACCTACCTGAGCGGGATGTGGCAGCGGAGCGGGTCGGCGATCGTCGACCCGGCGCGCCTGTGCTGGGGCCTGCGGCGGGCGGCGATCGACCAGGGGGTGCGCCTGCACGAGCGCACGCCGGTGCTCGGGATCAAGCGAGGCGGGCGCTGGGGTCGAGCTGGAGGTCGCGGGCGGGCGCCTGGCCGCCCGACAGGCCCTCCTTGCCACCAGCGCCTTCCCGGCGCTGATCCGCTCGGTGCGCCGGCGGATCGTCCCGGTCTACGACTACGTGCTGATGAGCGAGCCGCTCACGGCGGATCAGCTCGTGTCGATCGGATGGCGGGGCCGCCAGGGCCTCGGCGATTGCGCCAACCAGTTCCACTACTACCGGCTGACCACCGACGACCGGATCCTCTGGGGCGGCTACGACGCGATCTACCACTACGGCAACGCGATGGGCCCGGAGCGGGAGCGCCGCGACGACACCTACGCCCTGCTCTCCCAGCACTTCCATCACACCTTCCCGCAGCTCGAGGGGATCCGCTTCACCCACCGCTGGGCGGGCGCGATCGACACCTGCAGCCGCTTCTTCGCCTTCCACGGCACGAGCCACTCCGGGCGCGTCGCGCACACGGTCGGGCACACCGGCCTCGGGGTTGGCGCCAGCCGCTTCGGCGCCCGCATGGCCCTCGACCTGCTCGCGGGGCGCGAAACCGAGGCGACCGGGCTGCGGGCGATGCAGAAGAGCCCGTTCCCGTTCCCGCCCGAGCCGCTGCGCTGGGCGGCGATCGAGCTCACCCGCAACCGCCTCGCCGCCGCCGACCGCCGCGAGGGCAAGCGGGGCCTGTGGCTCGGCCTCCTGGACCGCCTGGGCCTGGGCTACGACAGCTGACCTAGGACGCGGTCGGTGTAGGCGTTTCGGAAGGTGCCGTTGGGGTCCAGGCGTGCCCTCGCGTCCTGGAATGCGTCCCACTTCGGGTAGAGCGGGGCGAGGGTCTCGGCCGTCTGGAAGTGGCGCTTGCCCCAGTGCGGGCGGCCGCCGAAGCTCCGCGCGATCCCCTCGACCTCGCGGAAGTAGGGCTCCCACTCCATCCGTCGGTCCTGGTGGACGGCGATGTAACAGGTGTCCCGTTCGTGGGAGGGGCTGAGGAACGAGTCGTCCGCCTTCACGAACCGGACCTCGATCGGGAACGCGACGGCGTGCTCGGGTCGGGCGGCCGCCTCGAGGATGCGCTCGATGGCCTCGCGGGCGTGCTCGCGCGGCAGGCCCCATTCCATCTCGGTGAACTTGATCCGCCGCTCCGAGGCGAACACCTTGTGCCAGTGGTCCACCTTGCGCGAGCGCCCGACGCCCCGCGACGCGATCCTGGCCAGCCGGGGCGCCTGCGAGGGGAACCGCCGCGCGGCCTGGGCGAAGAGCCCGCCGACCCAGTTCTCCAGCATCACCTCCTGCGCGTAGACGAGCGCCGGATGGCGCGGCGCGGCCGGCTCGTCCGTGCGGCGGCTCTCGCGGCAGAGCGCCACGTCGGTGCCGGGGAAGACGTAGAACTCGAAGTGGTCGGTGCCGGCGTTCAGCTCGTCCAGCCGGTCGAGCGTGTCCGCGAGCGGCTTCGGGCTGTCGAGCCGGTCGAGCGTGTACGACGGGACCGTCCGGATCGTCACCGAGTAGATGACGCCCAGGGCGCCGATCGCGACCCGGGCGGCGCGCAGGAGGTCCGGATCTGACTCGGTGACCTCGACGACCTCGCCGTCGGCCGTGACGAGCTCGAGGCCCGCGATCTGGGCCGAGACGTTCTGGAACCGCTCGCCGGTCCCGTGCGTCCCGGTGGAGATCGAGCCCGCGACCGTCTGGCGGTCGATGTCCCCGAGGTTCTCGAAAGCCACGCCACGCTCGTGCAGCGCCCGGTTGAGCTCGGCCAGAACCGCTCCGCCCTCCACCTTGAAGAGGCCGGTCTCCCGGTCGAAGTCCGAGCGGCCTGGTGAGCTTGTCGAGCCGCACCATCACGCCGTCGGTGAGCGCGGCGTCGGTGAACGAGTGCCCGGAGGCGGACGCGCGCACCGTCTGCCCAGCGGCCGCGGCCCGCGACACCGCGCGGCGCAGTTCGTCGAGCGTCGTCGGGCTCTCGATCGCCGCAGGGGTACAGGTCTGATCCCCCGCCCAATTGCTCCAGGTGGGCACGGGCCGACCCTACCAGAGGCGCCCCTTCCGGGGTTACCCTCCGGGGCCGCGGAGGGGTGGCAGAGTCCGGTTTATTGCAGCTGCCTTGAAAGCAGCCGACCCTTCACGGGGTCCGGGGGTTCGAATCCCTCCCCCTCCGCCTCGTCCGACCGCTTATCGGCGTCGCTCCCGGGTAGGCGACTGGGGTCAACGATCGAAAGGATTGATCACGTTGAGCATCACGGACAAGATCACAGGCAAGGCAAAGCAGGCCATTGGTGACGTGACTGGGGACAGCGAGACTCGCCGCGAGGGGATCAACGAGGAGCGCAAGGGCGAGAAGAAGGAAGAGCTCGACCGCGCGGAGGATCGCGCCGACGCGAAGGCTGAGGAGGTCGCGGACCTCGAGCGCAAGACCTGAGCTGACGCTCAGCAGTGACGAGAAGGGCCCGCGTCCAGCGACGCGGGCCCTTTTCATTTCGGGTGCTTTCTTTCGCCCGCCGGCGCTGGCCGTCGCTACGGTTGAACCATCGGCACTGCAGGTGACAGGCGCAGGGGCCTGGGCGCCGCCGCGATCGTCGCGGCGACGACGCTGGTCCTAGGAGCGAGCGGAGCGGCGGCGAACCCGCAGCTCCCCAACAGCGGCAAGCGTTATCAGGGCGTCTCCGACACCGGCGTCGCATCGGAGGTCCGTGACTTCCAGCGGCAGGTCAGGGCGCACCCGGCGGTGCTTCAGGAGTTCTACCACTGGGATGTCTCGCTGACGGCGAGCGGCGCGGTCGATCGCTGGGAGCGCGCCGACGCGCTCGGGATGGTCAGCCTCTCCACGAAGCTGCCCGCGAACGGGAACCCGCAGATCTCCACCAAGGCGATCGCCAAGGGCATCGGCGACCGCTACATCCTTCGCTACAACGAGGTCCTCGGACACCTCCATCAGCCCACCTACATCAGGCTCATGCCCGAGATGAACGGGCACTGGAACCCCTACTGCGCCTACAACGCCGACGGCAGCCCCCGCGGCGGCTGGCACTCGACCCGGGCGTTCAAGCGGGCGTGGAAGCGGTTCGTGATCATCACCCGCGGCGGCAAGCGCGCCAAGGTCAACCAGCGCCTGCGCCGAAACGGCCTCGCCCGGATCTACCGCGCCAAGTCCAACCACGACCCGATCTACGACCGGCGCGACGTGCCGAAGAGGATGGATAGGCCGAAGGTCGCGTTCATCTGGGTGCCGCAGACGATCGCCTCGCCCAACGTAGGCGGCAACCAGCCGTCCGACTACTGGCCCGGTGGGAACTTCGTCGACTGGGTCGGCGTCGACATCTTCTCGAAGTACGAGAGCGCCTTCGACGACATGCAGGCCTTCTTCAATCGCTACGACGACTGGCCGTTCATGATCGGCGAGTGGTCGCCGTGGGACGCCGACCCGGGCGGCCACTTCACCCACCGGCTGCTGAGCTGGGCCGAGAACCACCGGCGGGTGCGGATGATGGTCTACTACCGAAGCGTCTCCGTGAACAGCGTCTACGACATCGACAAGTACCCGGCCGCGCGCGGAGACCTGCGCCGTCACCTGAACAAGCACACGTGGGACGAATTCGCTCCCGGTACCCACGACTGACCGGTGGTCTGGCCTTGACCGACGCGATCAGGACCTACGAGGACAACGACGAGGCCACCGAGGCGTGGAACGGGCCGCTTTATGAGCGCTGGGTCGAGTTCCGCGACGTCGTGGTCGCGGGCCTGGCCCAGCACGGGGAGCTCGCGATGATGGCCCGCCCGCCCAAGCAGGGCGATGACGTCCTGGATATCGGCTGCGGTCTCGGCGACACGACCGCCCGCCTGGGCGAGCTCGTGGGCCCGAACGGGAGCGCCTACGGAGTGGACATCGCCGAGCGGATGATCGAGACCGCCGCCGCGGAGCAGAGCTCGGAGAACGTCTCGTTCGCCGTCATGGACGTCCAGTACGGCAGCTTCGACCGAACCTTCGACTACGCGTACGCCCGCTTCGGGACCATGTTCTTCGCGAACCCCGTCGCCGCCCTGCGCAACGTCCGCTCCGCCCTCACCCCCGGTGGGGTCCTGAACATGGTCGTGTGGCGGCAGAAGCCTGACAACGACTGGCTACACCGGGCCGAGCTCGCCACCAAGAAATACCTCGACGAGCCTCCGCCCGAGGAGACCGACGAGCCCACCTGCGGGCCCGGGCCCGTTCTCGATGGCCGGTGGCGACGTCACCAGCGGCATCCTCGTCAGCGCCGGCTTCGAGCGGATCACCCTGGAACGCTGCGATCTCCCGTTCCGGATCGGCGACGACATGGCAGGAGCCGTGGCCTTCATGGAGGCCATCGGCCCCGCGGCCGAGGTCCTCCGCCTATCCGGCGCCGCGGCCGACGAGTTGCGGCCGACGATCGAGCGGGAGCTGGAGACGGCGCTCGCGGACTTCCAGCAGCCCGACGGCAGCGTGATCGCCCCGTCTTCCACCTGGTTCGTCTCCGCCCGCAACCCTGGCTGAGCGCGCCTGGCCGCTCCGTCTGGGGTGTGCGGCATCCCAATCGGGTAGATGGAGGCGGTGATGGCTGAGCCACCGACCGCGCCCATCCGCCTCGTCCGGGGACTCCTTGCATGCGTAGTCGTCGCTGGCGCCCTCGCCTTCTGGACCGTCGTTCCCGTGACCTGGCTCTACGTCACCGGTGACCTGGTGCCGCACGGGGGGACGCGCTTCGTCCTGGTCTTGATCGGCCTGCCGCTGACGATGGTCCTGGTCTTCCAGGTGCTCAGCCGGGTCGAGTCCCTGCGGCGCCGCCTGGCGCCCGCCGCGGAGGGCGATTCCCTGCCGCTCCTCGAAGTGATGCTCGTCATCTCGGCCGTGCTCGCCCTCGTCGGCCTGGTCCTGTGGTGGGCCTTCCTGGCCGACGCCGTTAATCCCAGCGGTCCGCTCCAGCCGATCTAGGGGCCGAGGAGAGGTAGCTGAAGCATCGCTCAGCGGGGGCAGCCGCCTAGTGGCTGGGAACGGTCGGCCCCGGCTCCACCGTGATCGAGTCGCGGTCGGCGATCCCGGCGACCTGGAAGGTCCGCAACACGCGCGGGCCGACGCCCCTGATAACGAGCGAGCGCCCCCGTTCGTCGAGCCGAACGGCAGCTCCGGCCAGCGCGCCAAGCCCGCTCGAGTCGACGAACGGGCAAGCCCTCATGTCGATCACGATGGGACCCTCGTCCGCCAGCGCCGGCTCGAGTGCGGCGCGCAACTCCCGCACGGTGTGCAGGTCTAGGTCTCCGAAGATGTGATCTCTGTGCCGCCATCCGCGAGCGGTGCCGAATGCACCGCGAAGTCGAGGTGGTGGTGCTCGTCAGAAGACATCCGTGCTCCCTTGACGCGGGTTCACCTCCACCTAGCCCCTTCACCGATGCTCAAACCCGAAATAGGGCCGCGGCCCTGGAGAAGCGGTAGCGCGCCCAGCGGCGCTCGCCAGGATCCCTGGGTGCCATCTATTAGGCTCAAGCGCCCACGGGGCAGTCGAGGACACGACCGTGAACTCAACCAAGGACCAGACAGCAGCCCGCAGGGACACTCTGCTAGCCGGTGAGAGGACCGAGCTCGCGTGGTGGCGCACAGGGCTAGCCGCTCTAGCGGTTGCTGTCGGGGTCGGACGCCTGGCGCCCGAGCTCCAATCCGGGTCGACCTGGCCTTACGTCGTCGTCGGTGTCGGCTTCGCGCTCTATGGGATCGCGCTCTTTGCCCAGGGATCGATTCGTGCCCGCCAGGTGGCCGCTGCTCTCGGCGAGGAGAAGCACGCCATGGGCTGGAGCGCGCCAGCTCTTACGGCCGCCGGTCCCCTGCTCGGGCTCGCCGTCGTCGCTCTGATAGTGCTGCCATAACGGCGCTCGCCGTCTGCCCGGCACCCTGGGCATCGATACTCGTTGGTCAATCGAACGGTTTGCCTACCGCCGCGGTGGTTCAGCGATTCCTGCTCCGTTGACACGCGCCGTCCGTCGATATAGCTTCACCCTGATCGAACCAACGAGGGAGTGGTCATGAGGCTGCGGGGACGTTGGCTGGGGCGGGTATCCGTGCTGGCAGCGTTGGGCACGACGCTACTCGCGGCCCTGGCGCTGGCCGGTGGCGGCAGAGACGCCACGATCGAAGCGACCCAATTCACCGTTGACCACACCTTCACCGGCGTGGAGTCTGCGGAGTGTCCCGCCGGCAAGCCGGCCCTTGGCGGCGGCGTCGTCCAGAGCGGCTCGGCGGCCGGCCTCAATGTGCGGGCGAGCGGCCCGCTCGACGCCTCCGGCGACGCGCTGGACACGAAGGACGGCGACAGGGCGACGCAGTGGTACGCGGCCGTGCGGAACTTCTCCGGCGCCGACAACCGGGTCTTCAAGGTGTTCGCGATCTGCTCTGCCGACTCGAGAGCCAAGATCGAGGCGACCAAGTTCACCCTTGACAACGGGGAGAGTGGCGACGAGTTCGCCAAATGCCCTGCCGGCAGACGGGCACTCGGTGGCGGCATCGTCCAGAGCGGCTCGTCGGCCGGCCTCTTTGTGCGGGCGAGCGGCCCGCTCGATGCGTCCGGCGAGACGCTGAGCACCAAGGATGGCGACAAGGCGAAGCAGTGGTACGCGGCCCTGGTCAACTTCTCCGGCGCCGACGACCGGGTCTTCAAGGTCTTCGCGATCTGCTCCGCCGATTCGAAGGCCAGGATCGAGGCGACCAAACTCATCGTCGACGATGCACAGACCGTCCAGGAGTACGTCAAGTGCGGCCAGGGCAAGCGGGCCCTCGGCGGCGGCATCGTCCAGAGCGGCACGGCGGACAACTTCAGTGTGCAGACGAGCGGCCCGCTCGACGCCTCCGGCCAGACGCTGAACACCATCGACGGCGACAAAGCGACGCAGTGGTACGCCGGCGTGGAAAACAACTCCGGCGACGACGACCGGGTCTTCAAGGTGTTCGCGATCTGCGAATAGGCCCCCCGCGATACGCCTCCGGGGCACGTGGCTCCGCTCGCTACAGCGCTCCGAGTTGCCGCAAACGCGCTCGGCCCTCTGCCAAACACCTGTTCACCTTCGTGTAGGTCCAGCCGGTGATCCCCTGGATCTCGGCGTAGGAGTAGCCCTCGGCCTGAAGCGCCAGGGCGCGGCGCTCCTGTGGCTTCAAGCGGGCCAGCAGCCGGGCGGCTCGCGCGACGCGCTCGCGATGCTCAAGGCGCTCGTGCGGCCCGGGCGAATCGCTTGGCGATCGCGCGATGGACTCGCCGGCATCGCCGCCTCCGTCGCCCAGCGCGCGGAGGCGAACCCGCCGGACGGCCAGGGCCTCGCGCCCGACGACGGTCAGCATCCAAGGGACAACGCGGTCGGGATCGACGCGGTCGATGTGGGCGAGGAGGATCTCGACGGAGCGCTGGAGCGCGTCCTCTGCGTCGTCGGCGCAGATCGAGAAACGCCGCGCCCGGCGCAGGAGGGTGGCCCGGTTCGCCGCGAGCACTGCCGCGGGGTCGAGACGGGCGGTTGCTGCTTCCACGCATCCGTCAACCCCAGCCCCCTGCCAGGCGCCCCGGACGGCCGAATCCTGGGCGGGTAGCTGCGCGGAGGCGGCTTGGGCGACGGTATCCTCGGCCGCGTGAGCACGTGCATCGTCACTGGAGGAGCGGGCTTTCTGGGCTCGCATCTGTGCGACCACCTGCTGGCCAAGGGCCGGAGGGTCGTGTGCGTCGACAACCTCGACACGGGGTCACTGCAGAACATCGAGCACATCGACAGCCCGGAGTTCGTCTTCGTCAACGCCGACGTCACCGAGCCGTTCTTCACCGACGAGGACGTCGACTTCGTCTATCACCTCGCCTCCCCCGCGAGCCCGATCGACTACGCCCGGCTGCCGCTGCACACGCTGAAGGTGGGCTCCTACGGCACCCACCACATGCTGGGCCTCGCCAAGCAGAAGCGCGCCCGGTTCCTGATCGCCTCGACGTCGGAGGTCTACGGCGACCCGCAGGTCCACCCCCAGGCCGAGGACTACTGGGGTCACGTCAACCCCATCGGCCCCCGCGGCGTCTACGACGAAGCCAAGCGCTACGCCGAGGCTCTGACGATGGCGTACCACCGCCAGCAGGGCGTGAATACGTGCATCGCCCGCATCTTCAACACCTACGGCCCGCGCATGCGCCCGCACGACGGTCGGGCGATCCCGACGTTCCTGCGCCAGGCGCTTCAGGACAAGCCGCTGACGGTGTTCGGCGACGGCGGCCAGACGCGGAGCTTCTGCTTCGTGGACGACCTCATCCGCGGCCTCGTCGCGCTGAGCGAGTCCGAGGTGCACCTCCCGGTCAACATCGGGAACCCGAACGAGTTCACCCTGCTCGAGCTCGCCGAGGCGGTCATCGCCGCGACCGAGTCCCGGGCCGAGACCGTCTTCGAGGCTCTCCCGGTCGACGACCCGCAGATCCGCCAGCCCGACATCACCAGGGCCAAGAGCTGCTCGGGTGGGAGCCGGAGGTCGAGCTCGCCGAGGGCCTGCGCCTGACGATCGAGCGCGCCGGCGTCGAGCGCCTGGTCGGCGCCGGCGTTTAGCCGCGACGGCGCCTCCTGCTCCGGGTCGCTCATCTGACCGCGACCTTCCCCCCCTACCGGGGCGGGGCGGGGAACACCGCGTACCGCTTCGCGCTGGAGCAGGCCGACCGCGGCCATCACGTGGAGGTGTTCACGGCGCCCGCCGAGGGTGAGATCCCGGATCCGGGCGGAGTCTCCGTGCACCGGATCGATCCCGCCTTCGCCTACGGCAACGCGCCGCTGATCCCCGCGCTCGCCCGGCTCGAGGGCTTCGATGTCGTGCACCTGCACTACCCGTTCATCTTCGGCTCGGAGCTGACGCTGCTCGGGCGCCTGCGCCGCGCCCGCCGCGAGCAGGCGCTGCTGGTCCACTACAAGAACCGCCTGGTGGCCGACGGAGTGCGCGGCGCGATGTTCGAGACCTACGAGCACACCGTCGCCCCGGCCCTGATCGCCGCGGCGGACCGGGTGTGCGTGCTGTCGATCGACCACGCGGATTCGGTCTCCTACCTGCGGCGGGCGCGACAGCGCGACCCCGCCAAGCTGATCGTGATGCCCAACGGCGTCGACGCCGAGGTCTTCTCGCCGGGCGCCGACGACGGGCTGCGCGCCGAGTTGGGCATCCCGGACGGGGCGCTGGTCGCCGCGTTCGTCGCGACGCTCGACCGCGCGCACCACTTCAAGCGCCTGGACGTGGCGATCGACGGCCTGGCTCGCAGCCGAATCCGACTGGCATCTGGTGGTTGCCGGCGGCGGCGAGCTGCTCGAGGACTTCCGGGCGCGCGCCGAGTCCGCCGGAGTCGGCGAGCGCGTGCACTTCCTCGGTTCCGTACCCCACGCCGAGCTGCCGCGGGTGCTTCGCAGCGCCGACCTCTTCCTGCTCACCACCGAGCCGCCGGAGTCGTTCGGGATCGTCGTGATCGAGGCGATGGCCTGCGGCTTGCCCGCGGTCGCCAGCGACTACCCGGGCGTACGCGCGGTCGTGGACGACGGCGAGACCGGCCTGCTGGTTCCTCAGGGCGACCCCGGCGCAGTCGCGGCGGCGCTCGACCGGCTGGCCGCCGACCCGGCCGAGCGCGAGCGGATGGGCGCGGCCGGGAGAGCCAAAGCGGAGGCCGAGTGGAACTGGTCCCGCCTGGTGGAGCGGATGGACGCCGCCTACGCGGAGGCGATGGAAGTCCGCAGGGCCAGGGGCAGGCGATGAGCGCCCGCCGGATCCTCCTCGTCTCCTACTTCTATCCGCCCTCCCGGGACACGGGCGCCCTGCGGCCCGCCGCGATGGCCAAGTACCTGCGCCGGCTGGGACACGAGGTCGAGGTCGTGACGACGGCCGCGTACGGCGATGACGGCGACCCCACGGTGCACCGCACGGCCGACGCGCAGCTGTGGCGTGCACGCAGGGCGGGCAAGGACACGGTGGACGCCCTCTTCGACTCCGACACCTACACCGGCAAGCCGCATCCCCTGAGCAAGGCGATCGTGCCCGAGCCGCTCGCCGTTGCCTGGGCCCCGTTCGCGCGACGGGAGGCGCTTCGCCTTCACCGCCGGCAGCCGTTCGACTGCGTGATCACCACCTCCCCGCCGGAGTCGGTGCACGCCGTCGGGATGGCGCTGCGCCGCCGTGGCGTCCCGTGGGTCGCGGACGTCCGCGACGCGTGGACGTTCGAGTCCCTGCGCCCCGAGTTCCCGACGCGGGCGCAGCGCGCGATGGACCGGCGCCTCGAGCGCCGGTGGCTCGGGGCAGCAGACGTCGTCGTCTGCGTGTCCGAGCCTGCGGCCAACGACCTCCGCGTGCGCAAGATCGCCGATCCGGTCGTGATCACCAACGGCTGGGACGACGAGGCCGCCCCGGATCCAGCGCCGGCCGCGGACGTTCTTGACCCCGAGCGGTTCTCCCTGCTCTACACCGGCCGCTTCGGCAGCTACGGCCGCGACCCCGCCCCGCTGGTCGAGGCGATCGCGCGCCTGGCCGCCGAGCACCCCGAGGCGGCGGCGCGTTTGGAGCTGGTCGTCGCGGGACCGCTCACCGACGACGAGGCCCAGCTGATGGCACGGGACGTCTCGCCCGCTCGGATCGTGCGCGCCGGGAGCATGCCGCGCGAGCGTGCCCTGGCCCTGCAGCGCGAGGCCGACGCGCTCCTGCTGATCGCGCAGCCGACGCGCTCCCAGCTCCTCAACATCAAGGTGTTCGAGTACCTGGCGGCGGGTCGCCCGATCCTTGCGCTCGCGGCCGGCACCGACGCCGGCCGGGTGGTCGCCGAGACCGGCGGCGAGGTGGTAGCCGCTGACGATCCAGCCGCGATCGCCGCCGCCCTGCGAGCCCTCATCGAGAGCCCACCCGCGCCCCCCGCGCCAGACGCCGTCGCGCCCTACACCTATCCCGCTCCGGCCGAGCGTATGGCCGAAGCGGTAGAAAGGGCGATCGAACGATGAAGTGGAAGCGCAGCAAGTCCTCGGACAAGGACGTGATCGACATCCGCGGTGCGGGCTCGGGCGGCGCCGGTGGCGGTGGTCTTCAGCTCCCTGGCGGGCTCGGGAAGATGGGTGGCGGCGCCGGAATCGTCGTCGTGCTGGTCCTGGTCGCCATCCAGGTATTCGGCGGCGGGGGCGGCGACGGCGATGGCGGCGCTGGGTGACATCGGGGAGATCCTTCTCGGCGGCCAGGCTGCCCCAGGCGCGAACAACCCCGAGCCGATCCCGCCCGATGAGGACCCCGACCTCGAGTTCAAGGAGTTCTCGAGCTACGTCTTCAACGACACCCAGGACACCTGGGCGCAGACCTTCGCGCAGAGCGACGAGGACTACGACGACGCAAAGCTCGTCATCTACTCGGGCGGCGTCAGCACCGGCGGCTGCGGGAGCGCCACCTCGGCGGCAGGGCCCTTCTACTGCCCGGCCGACAGCAAGGTCTACATCGACCTCAGCTTCTACGAGGACATGAAGCGCCAACTCGGAGCGTCGGGCGACTTCGCCTGGGCCTACGTGATCGCGCACGAGATGGGCCATCACGTCCAGAACGTCAGCGGCCTCGACGCCGGCCACGGTGCCGGCGCAGAGGGGGACTCGGTCCGCACCGAGCTACAGGCCGACTGCTACTCCGGCGTCTGGGCGGCGACCGTTTTCGAGGAGGGCGCGCTCGAGCCCGGCGACCTGGACGAGGCGTTCACCGCCTCCGAGGCCGTCGGGGACGACCGCCTCCAGGAGCAGTCGGGTCAGGGAGTGAACCCGGACTCGTTCACCCACGGCACCGCCGAGCAGCGCCGCACCTGGTTCGAGAACGGCTACGAGTCCGGCGACCCGGCGTCCTGCGACACCTTCGCGGCGGACGACCTCTAGCTCTTCGCCTTGACGGCGCGCGACTCGGCCTTGGAGGCGCGCGCGCCCACCAGGGGGACCTCGCAGTCGATCGTCTCGTCCTGGGGATCGGCCTCGTAGAGGTCGCGCCCGGGACCGCAGTCGATGACGTCGACGCCGGGTGAGCCGCCGTCGAGCACGAAGTCGTCTCCCGTCCCGGCGTGGATCCGGTCGGCGCCGGCGTCCCCCATGATCGCGTCGTCGCCGCCGTGAGCCCGCAGCCGGTCGGGTCCGTGTCCCCCGAACAGGTAATTGCCGTGGTCGTCCCCGGTGAGCGTGTCGCGGGCGCTCCCGCCCACGGCTCCGGACGTCCTGATCGCGTTGTCGCCCTCCCCGGCGGCGCCGTCGTTGGCGACGCCGTCGAGGCGCACGGTCGTACGCCGATCGCGCTCCGCGTAGCTGATCGTCCCGCCCGCGGGACCGGCGTCGAAGCGGTCGGGACCGTCGGCGGTCGGGCCGGCGGCCATCTGGTCGTAGCCGCCACCCGCGTGGACGGAGTCCTCACCGGGGCCCGGGTCGATCGTGTCCTCGGCGCGGCCGGCGTCGATCCGGTCGCTGCCCGCGCCGCCGAGGATGTGAACGAACGAGACCTTGAAGCCGCGGTAGCGCTCGTCGACATCGCTGGTGATCTCGTCGTCGCCAGGCCCAGCGTCCAGCTCGAGCTCGAAGTAGAGCTCGCCGTCCAGGATGCAATCGACCCTGAACGTTCCGATCGGGACCTCGTCACAGCGCTTGCCCTGGGGCTCGATCGGGCTCGCGGTGTCGTGGAACCTGATCTCGCCCGCCTGAGGTGGGACGCGAATGTCCAGCCGGTTCGCCTCCCCCGAGGCGTCTGCGAACGCGACGTGGGTGCCCGAGCCCTCGAAATCGGCGCGCACCGTCGAGGCCGACGCAGGCGCCACAAGCAGCGCCGTGAGCGTCATCGTGCCTAGAAGGCTCCCCATCGCGGTTCCCATGAGTGGCAGGTACCCCGATCATCGCGCTTATCCTTCGTTTCATGGCGACGCGCCCCGCAGACGTCTCGCGTCCTGATGGCCGCGCCGATCCCAAGACGGAGCGCGCGGTCGCCGAGGACGCCGATCGCTACATCGCGCCGATCGTCGGCGCCGACGACGAGCGCGTCTTCACCGACTCGGGCATCGAGATCCAGCCGCTCTATGACGAGTCCGACGTGGCCTCCGGGCTGCAGGAGCGCCTTGGCGAACCCGGCGCCTATCCGTTCACCCGCGGCATCCACGAGCGGATGTACCGCGACCGGCTGTGGACGATGCGCCAGTACGCCGGCTTCTCGAGCCCCGAGGACACGAACAACCGCTACCGGTACCTGATCGAGCACGGCTCGACCGGCCTGTCGATGGCGTTCGACCTGCCGACGCAGCTCGGCCGCGACTCCGACGACCCGCTGTGCAACGGCGAGGTGGGCCGGACCGGAGTCCCGATCGACACGATCGAGGACATGCGGATCTGCTTCGACGAGATCCCGCTCGACCAGGTCTCGACGTCGATGACCATCAACGCGCCCGCGGCGATCCTGCTGCTGCTCTACGAACTGGTCGGCGAGGAGCAGGATGTGGCGTCCGACCAGCTGCGGGGAACCGTCCAGAACGACGTGCTGAAGGAGTACGTGGCGCGCGGGAACTACATCTACCCGCCCGAGCCCACGATGCGGCTGACCACCGACATCTTCGAGTACTGCGCCGAGCATGTGCCCAGGTGGAACACGATCTCCATCTCCGGCTACCACATCCGCGAGAAGGGCTGCTCGGCCGTGCAGGAGGTCGCGTTCACGCTCGCGAACGCCAAGGCCTACGTTCAGGCGGCGCTCGACCGGGGCTTCGAGATCGACGACTTCGCCCCGCGCCTCGCCTTCTTCTTCAACTGCCACAACAACGTCTTCCAGGAGATCGCGAAGTTCCGCGCGGTCCGCCGGATGTGGGCGCGGATCATGCGCGAGGAGTTCGGCGCGTCCAGCGAGCGCTCGCAGACCATCCGCTTCCACACCCAGACCGGCGGGGTGACGCTCCAGGCTCAGCAGCCCGACGTGAACATCATCCGCGTCGCCCTCCAGGGGTTCGCCGCCGTCTGCGGCGGCACGCAGTCACTCCACACCAACGGCTTCGACGAGGCCCTGGCGCTGCCCACCGAGCGTTCGGCCCGCATCGCGCTGCGCACTCAGCAGGTGATCGCCCACGAGTCCGGCGCCGCCGACACCGTCGACCCATTCGCCGGCTCGTACTTCATCGAGGGCCTCACCGACGAGATCGAGGAGCGCTCATGGGAGCTGATCGGGAAGGTCGATGAGATGGGCGGCTCGACCCAGGCGCTCGAGTTCATCCAGAAGGAGATCGAGGAGTCCGCCGCCTCCTACCACGAGCGCTACCGATCAGGCCAGGACATCATCGTCGGCGTCAACAAGTACGTCACCGACCAGATCGACGACGTGGACATCCTCAAGGTGGACCCCGAGGCCGAGCGCCGGCAGGTCGAGCGCCTCGCGAAGTTCAAGGCCGATCGCGACGCCGACAGGGTGGAGGCCAAGCTCGACGAGCTTCGCGAGGCGGCCAAGGGCGATCAGAACCTGCTCCATCCGATCAAGGAGGCGCTGCGCGAGAACGCCTCGATCGGCGAGGTCTGCGGCGCGATGCGCGATGTGTTCGGCGAGTACCGCGGCGGCGCGTTCTTCTAGGCGACGCAGGGCGTCGTGCATGCCTAGCGCAGGCGGCAGGAGTCCGGCGAGGCCGCCCGAACACACCCCGGGATGGAGACGAAGACGAAGCGGACGCTCGTGAAGTCCGCTCCCGAGCTGTGGGAGCTGGCCGACGATCTCGCCCGCATGGAGGTGTGGATGGGCGGCCTCGTTGGCTCGACCGACCCGATCCCCGTCGAGGTCACCGACCGCGAGCCGGAACGGATCCTCGCCTGGCGTGCCCGCAACGGGGACGCCGCGCACGCCCGGATCGCGATCGAGCTGGCCGAGAAGGGCTTCGGCACCGCGGTCTCGATCACAGCCCAGCACACGGCGCCTCACCCTGCCGTGGCCCTCGACGCCCTGGAGCAGCTGCTCGATGAGCTCGGATCTCCCGAACGTCGCCCCTTCACACGCGGATAGCTTCGACGAGGGCGCGTCGGAGCTCAGCCTCCTCTCGCTGCTTCACATGCGAGGCGCGCCGCTCATCGACGCGCTCGAGGCGCACATCCACGGCTCGCGCGAGGTCGGCGAGGCCTCCGCCTCCCTCGCCTTTGCCACCGCCGTCGAGCTCGGCCTCACGCGGCCCGGCGCCGAGCTGATCCGCGAGGCGGCAAAGCTCCACGACGTCGGGCGCGTCTACGTGCCCGACGAGATCCTCGCCAAGCCCGCTTGGAGCCGCACACCGGCCGAGGAAGCGCAGGTGGAGGGACACCAGGAGTGGGGCGCGCAGCTCGCCAGGGGGGCGGGTGTCCCCGAGCGCGTGTGCGAGTGGATCCGCCTCGGAGCGGAGCGCTACGACGGCGGGGGCCCGCACGGATTGGCCGGAGAGGCGATCCCGCTTCAGGCGCGCATCTCGCGCGCCGCGTACGCCTGTTACGGAGCACTCACCGAGAGCGCAGCTGAGCCCGTCGTGGCGGGCACCGGGCGGCGCCCGTTCCACGCCCTCCACGGCTCGTCCGGCCGCGAGCTCGACCCGATGGTGGTCGACGCACTCGAGGCCGTGGTGACCCGCGCTCGTTCGGGCTGAGCCGGACTGGACAAGCGGCCCCGGTCGTGGGACTATCGCCTCGTGGGTGGATCGCGCCCGCTCCGGGCACTGGCACTGCTGGTGGCGGCCTCCGCACTTGCGGCGGGCGCGGCGGCGAGCAGCGCCAAGCGAGGCGCGGCGGTGTTCGCGCCGGCCGCCGACTTCGCCGTGGGCGACGGGCCCGAGTCGCTCGCGATCGCTGACTTCAACGGCGACGATGCACTCGACCTGGCCGTCGCCAACAAGGGCGACGACAACGTCCACATCCTGCTCGGTGACGGCGCGGGCGACTTCGACTTCGACGACGACTACGCCGTCGGCGACGAGCCGCAGGACATCACCACCGGGAAGTTCGACGGCGACGGGGAGATCGACCTCGCCGTGGTGAACCGCATGGACGACGACGTCTCGATCCTGCTCGGCGAGGGCGACGGGACCTTCGACGACGGCGGCACCGAGGAGGTCGGCTCGAGCCCGCGCTCCGTCGCGCGCGGGAAGTTCGACGGCAACGGCCGCCACGACCTCGCCGTGGCCAACTTCAACGACGACGACGTCGCGATCCTGTTGGGCCGCGCGAGCGGGAACTTCAAGCGCGTGAACGACCGCAAGGTCGGCGAGACGCCGCGGGCGGTCGAGACCGGCCAGTTCGACGGGGGCGGCAGCCAGGACCTCGCCGTCGTGAACGACATGGACGGCGACGTCTCGATCGTCATCGGCAACGGTGACGGCAGCTTTGGCACGCGCCGCGACTACGACGTGGGCGCGGCGCCCTTCTCCGTCGCGCTCGGGGGGTTCAAGCCAGGCGACGGCCTGGACTTCGCCGTGCCCAACTCGATGGACAACGACGTGACGGTCCGCCTCGGCCGCGGCGGCGGCCGCTTCGCCGGAGCCGACGAGTTCGACGTCGGCATGAACCCGTTCTTCATCGAGCGCGGCGACTTCGACGACGACGGGATCCTCGATCTCATCGTGTCGAACGCGGACGACGACGATCTCTCGCTGCTCCCAGGCCTGGGGGACGGCGACTTCGACGCCGCGGACGACTACGCCGTCGGCGACTTCCCGATCGGCTCGGCAGTGGCCGACGTCGACGGAGTCGACGGACCGGATGTCGTCGTCGCGAACGTCGGTGATGACGACGTATCGGTGCTGCTGAACGAACCCTAGGAACGGAGGCACAGATGTCCGCGAATCGCCCCAGCCATTCACGGTGAGGGGCAGCTGCACGGCCGCGAACGCGACCCAGGACGTCCACCGCGCGTGGGTGGAGACGAGCGTCAACGACGCCGGCGGCAGCGCCTATCAGACCGACGGGGGCTTCAACGCCGGGCAGCCCGACTTCGACATCGGTGAGGAGCTGGAAATCGACGAGTTCCAGGACACCGGCATCCAGTCGGGGCCCTTCCACACCTCGGCGGTGCTGATCGCGCCGCGGACGTGTGGCGATGGTGGAGCTGGGGATGGGGACGAACCTCCTGTCCAACAACACGAGCGACCAGGCCGACTGCACCTACAGCGGGTACGTGGTCCTGCGCTAGGGAGACGCGCTGACGGCTCGGCGCCGGGCATAGACTCTCCCGCCTGATGCGCCAAGCCGTGCCCGAGACCGCCGAGGAGAAGCTCGCCCAGCTGCGCGAGCTTCGTGACCAGGCACTCCACTCCGCCTCCGAAGAGGCCGTGGACAAGCAGCACGCGAAGGGCAAGCTGACCGCGCGCGAGCGGATCGAGAAGCTGCTCGACCCGGGCTCGTTCGAGGAGCTCGACACGTTCGTCCGCCACCGCACCTACGAGTTCGAGATGCAGAAGCGCCGGCCCTACGGCGACGCCGTCGTGACCGGCTGGGGCACGATCGACGGGCGCCCGGTGGCCGTCTTCTCACAGGACTTCACCGTGTTCGGCGGGTCTCTGGGCGAGGTGATGGCGGAGAAGATGTGCAAGATCATGGACCTGGCCGCCAAGGTCGGGATGCCCGTGATCGGCATCAACGACTCCGGCGGCGCCCGGATCCAGGAGGGCGTCGTCTCACTCGGCGCCTACGGCGACGTCTTCGTGCGCAACGTCCAGTGCTCCGGGGTGATCCCGCAGATCAGCATCATCATGGGCCCGTGCGCGGGCGGGGCCGTGTACTCCCCGGCCATGACCGACTTCATCTTCATGGTCAAGGAGACCTCCCACATGTTCATCACCGGCCCCGAGGTGATCAAGACGGTTACCGGCGAGGAGGTCGAGTTCGAGGAGCTGGGTGGGGCGATGAGCCACAACTCCAAGTCGGGCGTCGCCCATTTCGCCTCCGAGGACGAGGAGTCCTGCCTGGAGGACGTGCGCTACCTGGCCTCGTTCCTCCCCCAGAACAACCTCGAGATGCCGCCGCGCGTCGAGCCATACGACGACCCGGACCGCGAGGAGGCGGCGCTCGACACGATCGTCCCAGCCGACCCCCAGAAGCCCTACGACATGCGCGACGTCCTCTCGCTGATCGTGGACGACGGCGAGTTCTTCGAGGTCCACGAGCATTTCGCGCAGAACATCATCTGCGGCTTCTCGCGACTCGACGGCTATCCGATCGGGATCGTCGGCAACCAGCCCAAGCACCTGGCCGGCGTGCTCGACATCGAGGCCTCGGAGAAGGCGGCGCGCTTCGTGCGGACCTGCGATGCCTTCAACGTCCCGCTGCTCACCTTCACCGACGTGCCGGGCTTCCTGCCGGGCACCTCACAGGAATGGGGCGGCATCATCCGCCACGGGGCGAAGCTGCTGTACGCGTTCACCGAGGCGACGGTTCCGAAGCTGACCGTGGTCACGCGCAAGGCCTACGGCGGCGCCTACGACGTCATGAACTCAAAGCACATGCTCGCCGACTTCAACTTCGCCTGGCCGCAAGCGGAGGTCGCGGTGATGGGCCCCGAGGGCGCCGTCAACATCATCTACCGCAAGGACATCGCCCAGTCCCCAACTCCGGATGAGCGCCGCGAGAAGCTGATCTCCGACTACAAGGCCCACTTCGCCAACCCGTACGCGGCGGCCGAGCGCGGCTACATCGACGACGTCATCGAGCCGCACCAGACCCGCCCGCGCCTGATCCGCGCACTGCGGATGCTGCAGACCAAGCGGGTCGATCAGCCCAAGCGCAAGCACGGGAACATCCCGCTCTAGCGGGCATCGAGTTTCGCCACAGGACGGGTAGCCAAGCGGCATGTCTGAACGAATGAACGCCGGAATCCTGCTCGCCGCCGTCGGGGCGGTCGCGCTCTTCATCTCGCTCTTCCTCGACTGGTACGAGCCAGACGTCACGGCGTGGACGGTCTTCGAGATCGTCGACGTGCTGCTCGCGGTGATCGCCGCCTTCGTCGTCCTGGTGGCGGCGCTGCAGTTCGCCGGGCGGCGGCTGGACTTCGACGAGGACCGCTGGCTGCCGCTCATCGCCGCCGCCGCCCTCCTCCTCGTCGTGGTCTCGATCGTGAACAACCCGCCCGCCGCATTCGGCCTCTCCGAGGACGTCGGCGCCTGGATCGCGCTCGCCGGCGCGATCCTGATCGGGACTGGGCGCGATCCTCGCCCAGCGCCGCATCTCCGTGGTCATCAGCTCGAGCCCGAGGGAACGGGCGGCCAGGCCAACCGGGCCAGCCACGGACCCGCTGGGCAGCGAGGACGAGACGCGACCGAACAACCCGGTCGGCCGGGGCTGACCGCCACCCCGCCGGCGCTGGAACCGGCGCAGCGCCCGCCGGGGCGGGGTACGCCTCGCTCGCGGGCAAGAGTGAAGTACCGAGGCAGAGGAATCCGGCGCCTCCTGGGCGCAGCCATGATCGGCATCGCCGCGGTTACCGCGGCGGGCGTCGCTACGGCCGCGACCGACCCGGACACGCTCGGGAAGACGACGCTCGAGCAGCGGATCGTCCCCAACTCCGACACCGACTTCAAGGAGCTCGCGCTCGGGCCCGGCGAATCGGCGTACATCGTCCGCGAGGAGGGCGTCGGCACCGCGCAGGGCGGGCGCGCAGAGCCGTCGCAAGTCGCTGCTCTACTTCGGCCAGCTCTCCGACTTCCAGCTCGCCGACGAGGAATCGCCGGCCCGCGTCGAGCTGATCGACACCGGCCCGTTCTCGGCGGCGATCCGCCCGCACGAGGCCCTCAACCCCCAGATCGACGACGCGATGATCCGCCAGCTGAACGCGTTCGCTGACGCCAGCCCCGTGCCCGACGGCACCGGCGGCTTCGCCCCGATGGCGCTCACCGTCGGCACCGGCGACCTCGCCGACAGCCAGCAGCGCAACGAGACGCAGTGGGTCCGCGACCTCGTCGAGGGCGGCCCGCATCAACCCGGGCTCGGGCGTCGATCCGGCCACCTCGGGCGATCCGCTCTGCGCGGCGCTCGACAGCGCCGGCCTGATTGCCGACGGCGACACCCCGGCGAACTACACCGGCGTCCAGGACTTCGACGACTACATCGAGGGACCGTCCCCCAGCACTACGACCCGGACTCGCCGGCCGGCATCTTCTCCGCCTGGCCGAGCTATCCGGGCCTCTTCGATCGTGCGCAGGAGCCGTTCGAGGCGGCCGGCCTCGACGTTCCCTTCTACGCCGTCTTCGGCAACCACGACGGCGCTCGTCCAGGGCAACGCCGCCGCCAACGCCGCCTACGAGCGGTGGCGACGGGCTGCGTGAAGCCGATGGCACCGGTGGTCGCGGACCCGGACGGGCTCCAGGCGGCCTTCGAGGGAGCGCTCAATGACATCGCCGGGCTCGACCTGGCCGGGCTCCAGTCGCTGCTCGGCTCCGACCCGACCAAGGTCGGCCTGGTCCCGCCCGACCCCGAAGCGCCAGTTCGTCTCCAAGACGCAGTACAAGGACATCTTCCGCGCGGGGACCCAGGCCGACGGCCACGGCTTCGGCCTGATCGACCCGGCCGAGGAGACCGCCTCGGGCGGCGCCGCCGGCTACTACGCCTGGAGCCCGAAGCCCGGCTTCCGCTTCATCTCGCTCGACACGGTCTCCGAGGCCGGCGTGATCGGCCCCTCCGCCGACGGCAACATCGACGACCCGCAGTTCCAGTGGCTTCAGGGCCGAGCTCGACGCGGCCGACCGCGGCCGACGAGCTCGTGGTGCTCTTCAGCCACCACGCGATCCCCAGCCTCACCGCCGACGTCCCCGACGAGCTGGCAGGCCCGTGCACGGCCCCCGACGCACACGGCCACGACATCAACCCCGGCTGCGACGTCGACCCGCGCGACTCGTCAGCCGATCCACCTCGGGCCCGGACATGGACGCGCTGCTCGCGCAGTACCCGCACGTGATCGCCTGGGTCGCGGGCCACTCCCACGTGAACTCGATCGAGCCGCATCCCGAACGGCGCGGGCGGCGGCTTCTGGAGCGTGCGGGTCGCCGCCGAGGCCGACTGGCCGCAGCAGTCGCGCCTGCTGGAGATCTTCGACAACGAGGACGGCACGCTGTCGCTCTTCGGCACGATCCTCGATCACGCCAGCGACGCGACCGCGCCGGCGGCCGGCACGGACGCCGCACGGCATGACCGAGGCCGACCTCGCGTCGGTCGGCCGCACGCTCGCGGCGAACGACCCCAGGCCGGGTGCCGGCACCGGCGAGGGCGAGGTCGAAGACCGCAACGTCGAGCTGCTCATCGCCGACCCGCGGACGCCGGGGCCGACCCCGCAGGATTGCGACCCGGAGGACAGCCAAGATCAGACGGCACCCCCGGCGACGACGACATCCCCGGGAACGACGGCGAGTCCGACCGGATCAAGGGCCGGGCCGGCAACGACCGCGATCAAGGCGGGCAGCGGCGACGACTGCGCCGGCGGCGGCCGGGGCAGCGACGGGTCGAACGGCGAGGAGGACGACGACCGGGTCCGCGGCGGCCGCGGGGCCGACCGCGTCAAGGGCGGCGCCGGCTCCGACTCGGTCAAGGGCGGCCGTGGCAGCGACATCGTGGTCGGCGGCGGCGACCTCGACGACCTCGGCGGGGGCATCGGCGACGACCGCATCAGGGCCGCCGACGGTGTCGCCGAGCAGATCCGCTGCGGCCCCGGCACAGACAGCGCGATCGCCGACCCGCGAGGACACCCTCAAGGGCTGCGAGCACGTCACCCGCCGCCACTAGCCCGGCAGCTGTCCTGGATAGCCGTCCTGGATAGCAGGGCAGGACAGCTCCGGGGTTAGAGGGCGATCTCGGGCGCCTCGAGCCCGTCCGAGCGCCAGGCCGAGTACACCGCCGTGGCGATGCCGAGGTCCTGAATCGCCAGTCCGGTGGAGTCGAACAGGGTCATCTCCTCCTCGCCGCCCCGTCCCGGCACCTCGCCCCGCAGCACTCGCCCGAGCTCACGCACGTCCTCGCGGTCGACCTCGCCGCGCGCAGACCGGCCCCGAGAGCTCACCGCCCCCCGACGCCTGCTCCCACTCGTCGCAGAAGAGCGAGCAGGCGCGCGAGCGCGTCGGCCTCGACCTCGGCCTTGCCATGGGCGTCGGCGCCCAGCACCGCGAGGTGCTGGCCCGGCCGCAGGTCCTCGCTCGAGCAATCACCGGGTCGGCGGCCGGGGTCACCGTCACGACCACGTCCTGCGCCACGGCCTCGTCCTCGACCCCGCCTGCCCAGCCCAACTCCTCGGCGAGCGACGCCGCGGCCTCATCCCTGGGGTCGAAGCAAACCCCACGACGAGTACCCCGCCGCCGCGAGGCACCGCGCCGCCCAGGCCCCGTTCACCCCGCATCCGATCAAGCCCGACCGACTCGGCGCCCTCCCGGGCCAGCGCCTGGGCCGACACCGCCGCGGCCGCGCCGGTCCGCAGCGAGGTGACCGCCGCGCAATCCATGATCGCCAGCAGCTCGCCGGTCTCGGCGCTCGAGAGCAGCAGCGCGCCGGTCACCACCGGCAGGCCGCGCGCGGGGTTGCCGGGAAACGAGGTCACCCACTTCAGCAGGGCGAACCCGTCGCCGCGCGCGGGCATCGCGCGGAAGTCGCCGTCGGGCGGCGCGTCGAGATAGACCTTCGCCGGCATCACCCACTCGCCGGCGGCGTGGCGCTCGAACGCGAGCCGCGTCCGCTCGATCGCCGCCTCGGCGGGAACGGCGGCTCAGAACCGGCCTCGCGCATCGAAGACCGGGATCCCGCTCACGCCCGGCAGGTTAGATTCCCGGCCATGGCGACCAACGGCAGCGCAGGCCACCCAGGCCGCGGATCGAGATCGTCTCCGGCCCCGCCTCGGAGACCGAGGCCGCCGCGATCGTCGCCGCGCTCGAGCAGTTCCTCGCCGACACCGCGCCCGCGGCGCGGCGCGAGGCCGACGGTGAGCGCCTGGCAGCGCGCCGCGCTGGAGGAGGGCATCTCGGCCCGCCAGGTGAGCGCGGCCGTGTGGGGCCACGCGCCGGCACGCGGTCCGCAAACCGGATAGAACCCCTCACGCCGTGAGCCGGGCAACGCAGGCCGGCCGCGAGGAGGAGGAGGTAGAGATGGCCGTAGTGAAGATCATCGAGCTGGTCGGCAGCTCGAAGACATCCACCGACGACGCCGCGAAGCAGGCCCTGACCCAGGCGTCGGGCTCGCTGCGGAACATCCGCGCCGTCGACATCGTCTCGACCGGGATCCGGGGCGAGAACCTCGACGAGTATCGCGCCCACGTCCGGGTCGCGTTCATCATCGACGACACCGACGTCGACTGATGCCAGGCACGGGGCATGCCTCCCGGCCACTAAATACCCTAATCCCAATCGGGATTAGGGCTTTATGCCATACTCCACGCATGGAGCCGACCGCCGCCCCTGAGCGGGCGAAGACCGACCCCGAGGCCGAGCCCACCACGAACGGCCGCCGAGCGCATCGCCGCCGAGTACAAGCTCGACGTCGATCACCGCAAGCCCCAGAAGGGCAAGGGCAAGCTGCGGCTCGCTGGAGAACCCCGAGGTCTACGACAACGTCCCCGGGCCACTGGATCCCGCGCGATCGAGCGCGAGTTCGACGACTTCGACACCGAGGCCGGCAGCTTCCTGCGCGGCGAGCAGACCGAGGAGCAGTTCATCGGCTTCCGCCTGAAGCAGGGCGTCTACGGCCAGCGCCAGCCCGACGTGCAGATGATCCGGATGAAGCTCCCGATGGGCGGGATCACGCCCGAGCAGATGGAGGCCTTCGCCGACGTCGATCGAGGACTACGCCCCGCTCAACAAGGGCCACATCACGACCCGGCAGAACATCCAGATCCACCACATCCCCCTGCCGGACGCGGCGAAGTTCATCCGCCGCATCTCCGACTCCGGCCTCTCCTCCCGCGAGGGCTGCGGCAACACCGTCCGCAACGTCACCGGCGACCCGTTCGCCGGCGTCACCGAGGGCGAGCTCTTCGACATCACCCCCTACGCCGGCGCCTACGTCCGCTACTTCGTGCGCCATCCCGACGACGCAGCTGATGCCGCGCAAGGTGAAGACCGCGTTCACCGCCACCGACGAGGACGTCGCGATCACCGGCATCCACGACATCGGCTTCATCCCGCGCGTCCGCGACGGCGTCAAGGGCGTCGAGATCCGCGTCGGCGGCGGCACCTCGATCATGCCGCGGGTCGCCCCCACCCTCTACGAGTTCGTCGAGCTCGACAACGGCGACTTCCTGAAGATCTCCGAGGCCGTCTTCCGCCTCTTCGACCGCCAGGAGTGGCTGCGCGTCAACCGCGCCCGCGCCCGGATCAAGGTCCTGATCGACAAGATCGGGATCGACGCCTTCCGCGAGATGGTCGAGGAGGAGCTTCAGGGCGACTGGGTCGCCGAGCGCGACTTCTCGATCGAACACCTGATGTTCTACGAGGACGAGGAGGCCAACGCGCCGCCGGTGCCCGCGCAGGCCGCGAGCCCCAATGGCGACCGCTCCGAGTTCGACCGCTTCGTGGAGTCCAACGTCTTCGCGCAGCGCCAGGACGGTTCTCAGCACCGTCTCCGTGAAGGTCACCCGCGGCGACCTCAGCCCCGAGCAGTTCCGCGGCCTCGCCGCGATCATGCGCGAGTTCTCCGGCGGCTACGCGCGCACGACCGTCCACCAGAACTTCGTGCTGCGCTGGATCCGCGACGAGTCCCTCTACGACGTCTAGCAGCGCCTGGGCGAGCTGGGCCTGGGCGACGCCGGCCAGGACGAGATCACCGACGTGGTCTCGTGCCCCGGCACCGACTCCTGCAAGCTCGGGATCACCGCCTCGATGGGCCTGAACAAGGCGATCCAGGAGCGCCTCGAGGCGATGGACATCACCGACCCGCTGACCCGGAAGGTCCACATCAAGATGTCGGGCTGCCCGAACGGGTGCTCCCAGCACCACATCGCGAACATCGGCTTCTACGGCGCCTCGTTGAAGATCGGCGACAAGCAGATCCCCGCCTACATCCCGCACCTCGGCGGCAACTACGAGGGCGGCGAGGTGCTCTACGGCCACCGCCTCAAGGCGCGCCTGCCCGCCAAGCGCGTGCCAGAGGCGGTCGAGCGCTGGCTGCGCCTGTACGAGGACGACCGCAACGACGGTGAGGAGTTCAACGCCTTCGTCGAGCGCGTCGGCACCGAGACCTTCGAGGCCGAGGTCAAGGACCTGACGATGCCGGTCGAGTTCAGCCTCGAGACCCTCGACCAGTTCGTCGACTGGTCGCGCTCGGACCCCTACAAGGTCGAGCGCGGCGAGGGCGAGTGCGCCGTATGAGCGAGTCTGCGACCCGCGTCGCATCCCTTCGTCCTGGACACTCCTCTGCCGAGCGAGAACGGCGAACGGGAACGGCAACGGGCATCCGCCGAAGCTGCCTGAGATCAACGGGGAGCTCGTCGACCCGGCCGAGATCACGGCGAAGATCGAGCCGCTCTCCGCGGAGGAGGCGATCGCCTGGGCGCTCGAGACCTTCCATCCCGAAGCTCCGGTTCGCCGTCTCCTTCCAGAAGACCAGCTCGGTGATCGATCGACATCGCGCACCGCATCGAGCCCGATGCCGACTTCTTCTACCTCGACACCGAGCTGCTGTTCCCGGAGACCTACGAGACGCGCGACCGGCTCGCCGATCACTTCGGGATCGAGTTCGAACGCTACGTGCAGGACAACCCCCCGGGCCTGCGTGAGCGGTGGGAGGCCGGCGAGTGGGGACCGGACGACGAGTGCTGTGCCCCGCGCAAGGTAGCTACCATGCGGCGCGCCCTGGTCGGGGTCGACTGCTGGGTTTCAGGCGTACGCCGAGTCGACTCGGACACGCGAGCCAATGCCCCGAAGTTCGGATGGGACGACCGGTTCGGCCTCTGGAAGCTGAACCCGCTCGCCGACTGGGATGACAAGCGAGTCTGGAACTACATAAAGGACAACCACGTGCCATACAACCCACTTCACGACCAGGGCTATCCGTCAATCGGATGCATGCCCTGCACCTCGCGGCCGGCGACGACGAGGATGACCCGCGCTGGCCGCTGGGCCGGAACCGACCGCACGGAGTGCGGGATCAATGGGTAGCGCCGAGACGGCGCTGAGTCTGACGCTCACCAACCGTCAGGCCAGCGACTTCGAGCTGCTCGCAAACGGGGGCTTCGCCCCCCTCGAGGGCTTCATGGGCTCCGAGGACTGGCGCTCCGTCTGCGAGAACATGGAGCTCGCCGAACGGCGAGATCTGGCCGATCCCGATCACCCTCGCGACCGACCTCGACTGTTCCGAGGGCGACGTCATCGAGCTGTCCGCCCCGAACGGCAAGGCGCTCGGCCGCCTGACCGTCAGCGAGGTCTTCGAGCGCGACGTCGAGCTGGAGGCCGAGAAGGTCTACCGCACGACCGACAACGAGCATCCCGGGCGTGGCCGCCATCCGCGAGGAGGGCAACCGCTGCGTCGCCGGCACGATCGAGGCCGACGCGCTGCCGGACCACGACGAGGCGTTCATGAAGCGCTACCAGACGACCGAGGAGTCGAAGAAGGCCTTCGCCGACCGCGGCTGGAAGCGCATCGTCGCGTTCCAGACCCGCAACCCGATCCACCGCGCGCACGAGTACCTGACCAAGGCCGCGCTCGAGATCTGCGACGGGCTGTACATCCACCCGCTGATCGGCGAGACCAAGAAGGGCGACATCCCCGCCGACGTGCGGATGCGCTGCTACGAGGTCCTGATGGAGAACTACTACCACCCGGACCACGTGATGCTCGGGGTCAACCCCGGCAAGATGCATTACGCCGGTCCGCGCGAGGCCGTGCTGCACGCGGTCATCCGCCGCAACTACGGCTGCACCCACTTCATCGTGGGCCGCGACCACGCCGGGGTGGGCGACTACTACGGCACCTACGACGCCCAGCGCATCTTCGATGACATCGACATCGAGAAGCTGGGCATCACGCCGCTCTTCTTCGAGCACACGTTCTGGTGCAACGACTGCGAGGGAATGGGCTCGGCGAAGACGTGCCCGCACCCCCAGGAGTCGCATCTGTTCCTCTCGGGGACCAAGGTGCGAGAGATGCTCGAGGCCGGCGAGAAGCCGCCCCACGAGTTCTGAGGGACGAGGTTGCTGAGATCCTGATCGACGCATACAAGGAAGGCATCTGAAATGAGCGACACACAAGGGCTTCACGCTCTGGTTCACCGGGCTCTCCGGCTCGGGCAAGACCACCATCACCAATCAGCTCGTCAAGGAGCTGCGCAAGCGCGACGTCCCGCTGGAGGTCCTCGACGGCGACATCGTCCGCGAGAACCTCTCGAAGGGCCTCGGCTTCTCGAAGGAGGACCGCGACACCAACATCCGTCGCATCGCCTTCGTGGCCAACCTGCTCTCGCGCCACGGCGTGCCCGTGATCACGGCCGCGATCTCCCCGTACAAGGAGATCCGCAACGAGGCGCGCGAGATGATGGACGACCGCTTCATCGAGGTCTACGCCAAGGCCTCGGTCGAGGTCTGCGAGGAGCGCGACGTCAAGGGCCTCTACGCGAAGGCCCGCTCCGGTGAGATCAAGGAGTTCACCGGCGTCTCCGACCCGTACGAGCCGCCGGAGAACGCTGAGATCGTCATCGAGACCGAGACGCCAGTCGCCGGAGGAGTCGGCTCAGCAGATCCTCACGTACCTGGAGGAGCGCGAGTTCATCCCGGCCGCCGTCGCCGCCTAGCGCGGCGCGGCGGCCCATCGGCCTCAACCCTACCTCTCCTCAGCCAACCGAATCTTACCCTTCACCCCTACAGCTATCACGCCTCGCCGCCGTCGAAACTATCGTCCGCCTAGCCCCATCACCTACTTGCGCTTTCGCCAGCGTTACTCGCTGTCGAACCATCCGGCATATGATCGCTGTGCATGCCGGAGGAGGCAGACGCCGCAAGCTCCTGGTCTCGAAGGCCTGGGTCCAGGCCTCCGATCGTCGTCTTCTGATCGGCTTCCTCGTTCCTCGGCCTCCTCGCCTACCGCACCTACTCCGCCGATCCACCGATCCCAGACCGCGTCGTCGACCCTGCCGGGCAGACGCTGTTCACCGGCGAGGACATCACCAACGGCCAGACAGGGTCTTCCTCAACAACGGGCTCGATGGCAGTACGGCTCGATCTTCGGCCACGGCGCCTACCTCGGCCCGGACTTCACCGCCGACTACCTTCACCGCGCGGCGCTCGTCGGTCGAGGACCAGTACGGCGGCGCGCGGCTCCGACAGCGCCGCGCAGCAGACGATCGCCGACTTCCAGGCGAACCGCTACGACGCCGACACCGACACGCTCGACCTTCACCGCGGCGCAGGCCGATGCCTTCGCAGGAGCTCGAGCGCCACTACACGCGACTTCTTCTGCGAACCCGACGACCGAGTATCGGCCTGCGCCCGGACGCGATCGACGACCCGGAGCAGACTCGCGAGCTGACCGCGTTCTTCAGCTGGTCGGCCTGGGCGGCCGTCGGCACGCCGGCCCGGCCACAACTACTCGTACACCAACAACTGGCCGCCCGAGAAGCTGGTCGACAACGGGCCGACCGCGAACGTGGTCGTCTGGAGCGTGGTCTCGCTGATCGCGCTGCTGGGCGGGATCGGCCTGCTGTTCGCGGCCTTCGGCCGCTGGAACTTCCTCGGCTGGCACGGCCGCGAGCAGGCCACGCTGTCCTTCCGGCGCCCGGCGACGTGGCGCTGACCCCGGCGCAGCGCGCCTGCGCCTGGTTCTTCCTCGTGATGGCGGCGCTGTTCTTGATCCAGACGCTGGTCGGGGCCGCCTCGCAGCACTACCGCGCCGAGCTCGGCGACTTCTTCGGCATCGACCTCGCGCCAGCTTCTGCCGTTCAACCTCGCCCGCACCTTCCACGTCCAGCTGGCGATCTTCTTCGTCTCGACCTCGTTCCTCGCCGCGGGGATCTTCCTCGCGCCGATGATCGCCGGCCGCGAGCCGCGCCGCCAGCACTGGCTCGCCTACGGGCTGCTGCGGCGCTGGCGATCGTCGTCTTCGGCAGCCTGATCGGCGAGTTCGCCGGCGTCCACGGCTGGTTCGGCGACGACGGCTCGATCTTCGGCATCCAGGGCTTCGAGTACCTCGACCTCGGCCGCTTCTGGCAGGTGCTGCTCGTGATCGGGCTCTTCTTCTGGGTGGCGCTCATCTTCCGCGGCCTGCGCGGCGCGCCTGCGCGCGCGAGCACATGGGCAACATGCCCTGGCTCTTCTTCTTCGCCGCGCTGGCGATCCCGGCCTTCTACGCGGTCGGCCTGCTCGCCCGCCCGGGCGACAGCTTCACCGTCACCGACTTCTGGCGCTTCTGGGTCGTCCACCTCTGGGTCGAGGACTTCCTCGAGCTGTTCACGACGGTGATGGTCGCCTACGTCTTCGTGCTGCTGGGCGTCGTGCGCGAGCGCGTTGCGCTCACCGTCGTCTTCCTCGACATCCTCCTCTACTCGGCCGGCGGGGTGATCGGCACCATGCACCACCTCTACTTCTCCGGCGAGCCCGCCGAGCACATGGCGCTCGGCGCGGTCTTCTCGGCCGCCGAGGTGATCCCGCTCACCTTCCTGACGGTCGAGGCCTGGAGCTTCCTCCAGCTCGGCGCGCGCCAGGAGTCGCAGTCGCAGACCCCGTTCCCGCACCGCTGGGCCGTGATGTTCCTCGTCGCGGTCGGCTTCTGGAACTTCCTCGGCGCCGGCGTCTTCGGCTTCCTGATCAACCTCCCGATCGTCTCCTACTACGAGATCGGCACCGCGCTGACCGCCAACCACGGCCACGCGGCGATGATGGGCGTCTACGGGATGCTCGCGGTCGGCCTGGCGCTCTTCTGCCTGCGCTACCTGATCCCGGACGAGCGTGGCCCGAGCGGGCCGCGAAGTGGAGCTTCTGGTCGCTCAACATCGGCCTCGCCTGGATGACCTTCGCGACGCTGTTCCCGCTCGGGCTTCATCCAGCTCTATGAGTCGGTCGAACTCCGGCTACTTCGAAGCCCGCTCGCTCGAGTTCCTGACCAACGACACGAACACGGTGATCGAGTGGATCCGCCTGCCCGGTGACATCCTCTTCATCGCCGGCGGAGTCCTGCCGCTGCTCTACATCTGCTGCTCGGGGTCCGCCACCGGGTGAAGCGGACGACCACCGGAGGAGCCGGACGGAGATCCTGTTCACCGAGATCACGGCCCCCGCCCCGGAGACTTCGGCGGCGGTCTCGCCGATGCGAGCCGGCCGATGAGCACCGAGGCGCTGCTCGCCGCTCGGCTATGCGGCGTTCCTCCTCGCCGCCGCGGCCGGCCTCGACCTCCTCGCCCGCCATTCGCACCGGCGCAGCGAGCCGCTACCGCACCGCCGGCTTCACCTTCCGGCGCAGATCTCGATCGCCTGGGAGTGCCCGGAGGGCGAGCACCTGCATCGGGTCGAGACCGACCACCGCCGGCGGCTGGCCCGCTACCGGGCCCGAGCCGCCGATCTGCAACGCCTGCCCGGCGAAGGCTGAGTGCACCGACTCCGACGAAGGCCGCGAGATCGTCGATCGCTCGACCCGTGGCCGCACTCGGAGGCCGGTCGCTTCCACCGCGGCGTCTGCGTCGTGCTGGTGGCCCTCGCCGCCCTGATCTCGGCGATCGCGCTGGTACGCAGCGACGGGACCGGGGACCTCGTGGCGCTCTCGGCGTCCCTTGGCCTCTCGGTGGCCTTCGGTGGTCGCCTGCTAGCCACACTCCGGCGCACCCCGAGCGGCTTCCCCGCCCCACCGGAAGAGTCCATTGTCGACGCCTGACGGGTTGCTCGGCGTCGCGGCGGAGCACGCGACCGAGAGCGTGCCGGTGACGAAAAGAGACCAACGGGCCGGGGAGCTGAGGGCGGGGCTCGCGGGCCGCCGGTTCGAGTGCGCCGAGGATGTCGCCGTCCTCGAGTCGGGGAAGCTCGTCGGCCTGGTCTCGATCGAGCGCCTGCTGGCCGCCGACTCCAACGCCAGGGTTGAGGACATCATGGATCCCGACCCGCCCAGGGTCGCGCCGGATACGGACCAGGAGCGCGCAGCCCGGGAGCTGGTGGACCGCCACGGATGCAGTCTGGCCGTGGTCGACGCCGACGGCCGGTTCCTGGGGCTGATCCCGTCCTACCGCATGCTGGGCGTCCTGTTCTCCGAGCACGAGGAGGACCTGGCTCGCCTGGGTGGCTACTTGGCCGGGACCGCACGCGCCCGTGGCGCCGCCGAGGAGCCGATCTCCCAGCGTCTCTGGCACCGGCTGCCGTGGCTGTTGGTCGGGCTGCTCGGGGCGATGGGCGCGACCGCGCTCGTCGGCGGCTTCGAGCACCAGCTGGAGGCGAACGTCCTGCTCGCGTTCTTCATCCCCGCCGTGGTCTACATGGCCGACGCGGTCGGCACCCAGACCGAAACGGTGATGATTCGCGCGCTCGCGGCCGGAGTCACCGTTCGCTCGGTGCTTCGCCGCGAGCTGCTCACGGGCGTCGCGATGGGCGTTGTGATCGGCAGCGCCTTCCTGGCCTTCGCTCTGGTCGGCTGGGGTGACGTCGAGGTCGCCGTTGCTGTCGCGCTGGCGATGTTCGCGAGCTGTTCGATCGCGACCGTGGTGGCGATGGCCCTGCCTGCCGCGTTCCAGCGTCTGGGCAGGGACCCAGCCTTCGGCTCCGGGCCGCTGGCGACCGTGATCCAGGATCTGCTCTCGATCGCTGTTTACCTGGCGATCGTGGTGGCGATCGTGGTCTGAGGCCCAGACTCCCTTGGAGGTGCTGATCCTTCTGCTCGCCGCGACCGGCACCGCGCTCGCGACGGGCCTCGGCGCGATTCCCGTCTTTCTGCTCGGGACGCGTGCAGCGGCGCTGCAGCCCCTGCTTCTCGGGATCGCGGCGGGCACGATGGCCGTCGCCTCGGTGGTCGGGCTGATCCTGCCTGGCCTCGACGAAGGGTCCGCGACTTCGGTCGGCGCCGGCCTGGCCGCCGGCGTCCTGTTCCTGGTCGGGGTTCGCAGCGCGCTCGAGGCGCGCCAGCGCCACGTCGAGCGGGCCATGAGCGCGGGTCTGCGCACCTCGATCCTCGTCTTCGTGGTCCTGCTGGTCCACAGCCTGCCCGAGGGTTTCGCGATCGGCACGGCCTACGCCTCGGACACCGCCGGCCTGAGCCTGTTCGTGATCACCGCGATCGCCGTTCAGAACATCCCCGAGGGGACCAGCGTGGCGATCCCGATGGCCGCGGCCGGGCTCTCGCGCTCGCGTCAGTTCTGGGGAGCCGTCGCGACCAGCGCGCCGCAGCCGGTGGGCGCCGCGATCGCGTTCCTACTCGTCGAGGAGATCGAGCCGCTGCTCCCGCTCTCCTTCGGGTTTGCGGCCGGCGCGATGCTGGCTTTGGTGGTACGTCGAGCTGCTCCCCGATGCGCTGCGCGGCGGCAGGCGGGGCGCCGCGCTGGGTACGCGTCCTCGGCGCGGCGGGGATGCTTGGCCTGAGCGCGGCCCTGGGCGTCTGACGGTCGAGCGTCCCTCCGGGATCAGTCGGCGTCAGGAAAGCCGTAGGGGTCAAGCGCCATCGGCTCCGAATGCCACTCGGCCGGGAGCGCGACGTCGATGTCCAACGAGTCGCCGCGGTGGCTCCGGCTCTGCGTGAATGTCGCCATGATACAGAAACGGGGCCAGGTAGCGGCCGCTGATCTTGTGTGGCGGCCACCACAGGCAATCCAGGGACGCCTCGTCCGCTCCACCGCCGCCCGCGACATCGGCGCGTAGGTGGAGCGACTCGTCCCCGGTGATGAACTTGCCTCGAAGCACCGGGTGAAACGGCTCAGCGGCGACCGCCGCGCCGAGGCGCTCGGCGATGTGCGCGGCCGCCGCATCGGCCTGCTGCGTGCCCAGCCCGCCCTGCTTGATCGGGAAGTTGGTGCCGTCTCCCGCCGCGTAGACATCCTCGACCCCGACGACCCGCGCGTGCTGCGTCGATCGGGATGAAGCCGCCTTCGTCCGCTGGGAGGCCGGCAGCGCCGGGCCGTCCATCGCGGGAGCGCGATCACCTCATCCGCGGCGATCCGGCGGTCCCCCGGCGTCAGTATCAGCTCCTCGCCATCCCCTCCCGGGCGTGCGCCCCCGCCTCGACCCCGATTCCGCGCGCGGCCAGGAGCTCCGCGACCGCCGCGCTGGCGGCCGGCCCGAAGATGGCGAGTGGAGCCTGCCTCGGGCGTGACGATCGTCAGCTCGACTCTCACCCCGAGCTCCAGCGCCCGGCGCTGGGTCATCAGCGCGATCTCGTAGATCGGCAGCGCCCAGGTGACCCCGGACGGCACCACGAAGGCGATCCGCCGCCGGCCTTCGCCCGACTCAAGAGCTCGTTGATCCGCAACGGCTCGCCGCCGATGGAAACGTTCTCGCGCGTTCAGGGCGGGGCGAAACCGCCCGCCCGCGCGCGACGATCAGGAAGTCGTACTCGAGCTTCGAGCCGTCGTCGAGCTCGACGGTGTGCTCGTCCGGCTCGACGCCCGTCGGCGCGCCTTCGCACGAACGTCGCACCAAGCTCTTCGGCCAGCGGCGCCAGCGCGTGCTGCTCGGCCGGGCCGAGGTCGAACGGCTCCTCCACCAGCAACGGCTTGTAGACGAAGTCGGGGTCGGGCGCGACGAGCGTCAGCTCGGCGCGCTCGCCCGCCAGGTCGTGGAGGGCCAGCAGCGCCTCCAACCCGGCGACGCCGCCGCCGACGATCACAACCCGTCGCTTCATCACGCTCGCATCGCTCACCCTCCGCAGATAATGCCTGACCCCGTGAAACCAAACGGCCCGCCCGGCTCCCGACGGCCGTAGGCCCGGGGTGGCGCGCCGGGCCCGCCATGCTTCTAGGCTGCTCGCGTCGTGAGCGCCACCAGCAGACTGCCCATGATCGGGTGGCTCTTCCCGAGCCCGGGCGAGCCCGGCGCCGCGATCTCGCGGCGGACGCAGCTGCAGCTGATCGTCTCGCTGACGATCGCGAACCTGGTCGGAACGGCCGTGGTGTTCGTGCTCCTCGGGCTCGTCTTCCCGCAGCCGGAGCTTGACGACGAGACCAACGCGGTCATGGTCAACCTCGTCGCGGCCGGGATCTACGTCCTGTTCGGGCTCATCGTGGGCACGCTCTGGGGAATGCGCCGGATGCGCGGACTGCGCCGCTGGCTGCGCTCCGACCGGCCGGCGACACCGGAGGAGCAGCTGCGCGTGCTGCGCGCGCCCAACCGGATCGTCGGCATCCATGCATTCCTGTGGGGGTTCGGCGCGCTCGCGTTCGGGATCCTGAACTGGACCTTTTCGCACGAGCTGGGACAGCGCGTTCTGCTGACCGTGGCCTTGGGCGGGCTGACCACGTGCGCGATCGCCTACCTGGTGACCGAGCGGCGTCATGCGCCCGGCCGCCGCCCGGGCCCTGGCCGAGGGCGGCGGCGAGCAGACCGTCGCGCCGGGCGTCAAGGCACGGGCGCTGCTCGCCTGGGTGCTGGGCCCGGCGATCCCCATGGTCGGGCTGATCCTGATCGCCCTCTCGACCCTGATCGAGGGCGACTTCACGGCCGACGAGCTGGCGGTCGCGGCGATCGCGCTCTGCGGCGTGGGGCTGGTGATCGGGCTGTACATCACGATCCTCGCCGCCCGGGCGGTCGCCGACCCCATCAGGTCGGTCCGCAAGGCGGTGGGAGCCGTCGAGAGCGGCGACCTGGACGTCGAGGTCGAGGTCTACGACGGCAGCGAGCTGGGAGGGCTCCAGGCCGGCTTCAACCGGATGGTCGCCGGCCTCCGCGAGCGCGAGCGCATCCACGACCTCTTCGGGCGCCATGTCGGCGAGGACGTGGCGAAGGCGGCGCTGGAGCAGGACGTCGAGCTCGGCGGCGAGACCCGCGAGGTCTCCGTGCTCTTCGTCGACATGGTGGGCTCGACCAAGCTCGCGAGCGAGCGGCCGCCGCAGGAGGTCGTGGACACGCTCAACGAGTTCTTCGCGGTCGTGGTCGATGTCGTCGGAAGGCACGGCGGCTGGGTCAACAAGTTCGAGGGAGACGCGGCGCTCGCGATCTTCGGCGCGCCCGTCCCCCTCGCCGACCACGCCTCCAAGGCGCTCGCGGCCGCGCGGGAGCTGTGCGACGAGCTGGGCGAGCTGGAGGGCTTCGAGGCCGGGATCGGCGTCTCCTCGGGCGAGGTCGTCGCGGGGAACATCGGCGAGGAGCAGCGCTTCGAGTACACCGTGATCGGCGACCCCGTCAACGAGGCGGCGCGGCTGACCGAGCTCGCGAAGTCGGAGGGCGGCGTGCTGGCCTCCGACTCGGCGATCGAGCGGGCCTCGGAGGAGGAGCCGCGCGCTGGGAGCTGGGCGACCCCGTCGAGCTACGGGGCCGCTCCAAGCCCACGCGCCCGGCGAAGCCCAGCAAGCCGAGGGCTAGACCGGCTCTGCGGTGCCCTGACCGGCGCGAGGCTCGGAATGCGTCGCGACTGCCGTGACGAAGTGGAGATAGACGGTCGGCGCGTGGCGCTTATCGCCGCGATACCGGTGATAAGGCCGACGCACGGGCCCGCAATCGGGCTGCGCCTGCGTGAGCCGCATGATCCGGTCAGTCGCGGTGGCGGCCACCTGTGAGAATGCCGCGGTGGCCGCAGACGGATCAGGGAGCGCGCGCGTGTGGCTCGCCGCCGAGGATGAGCTCGACGATGTGGCGCAGCTGATCTCGGAGTTCCGGGATCACTTCGGGAAGGCCGAGCCCACCCTCGAGACGCTCCGCGAGCGGATGGGGCGAATCGTCGCGGACGGGGGCGAGTACCTCCTCGGGGCCGTCGGCGACTCTGAGCCGGCCGGGGTGGCGCAGCTTCGCTTCCGCCCGAGCGTCTGGAGCAGCGGGGACTGCTGGCTGGAGGACCTGTTCGTCCGCGAGTCGGCGCGCGGCGCGGGCCTCGGACGCGCCCTGGTCGAGGCCTCCTTCGAGCGCGCCCGGGAGCGGGGCTGTGCGCGGATCGAGCTCGACACGAACGAGGAGAACCACGCCGCGATCGCTCTCTACGAGGCGTGCGGGTTCAGCACGCGGCCGAAGGGGCCCGACCGCTCTCTGTTCTTGGGCCGGAACCTCTAGGGCTTCGCCGGGACCTGCGGCTCGCCGAGGCCGTAGGTGTCGTAGGCGCCCCAGCGCGAGAAGGTCTTGTGCGTGGGGCCGTGGAAGTCCGACGAGGCGGTCGGCACCAGGCCGAACTCCTCGCACAGCTCGAGGCAGTGCTTCGTCTGCTCGGCGGTGTGCGGCGGGTAGAAGGTCTCGATCCCGTCGAGGCCGACGTCGCGGACGAGGCTCTCGACGAGGTCGCGGACCTGCTCGGGGTCCTGCACGTCCCAGTAGGGATGGGCGACGACGGCGACGCCGCCGGCGTCGTGGATCATCTCGACGGCCTGCTCGGCCGACGGCCACTTGCGCGAGACGAACGCCTTCGCGCCCGGCACCAGGTACTCCTCGAAGAAGGGGCCGAGGTCGGGGCCGGCGCCCGCGGCCTTGGCGATGTGGGGGCGGCCGATCGCGTCGGCGGCGCCGGCCTTCTCGACGGCGGCCTCGAAGGTCACGTCCACCCCGTGCGAGTTCAGCCGCTCGATGATCTCCTTCGCGCGGTCGACCCGCTCCTGCTGGGCGCGGTCGCAGGCGGGCTGGATCTTCTCGAGGTCGACCCAGTAGCCGCAGATGTGAAGGTCCTCGGAGTACTTGTGCACGCACGACATCTCGATCGCGGGCACGTTCTCGATCCCGAGCTCGGCGGCGACCGCGCTCGCCTCCTCGACGCCGGCGACGCCGTCGTGGTCGGTCAGCGACATCACCGTCACCCCGGCCTCGGCGGCCGAACGGGCGACGTCCCCGGGCTCGAGCTGGCCGTCGGAGACAGTTGAGTGGCTCTGCAGGTCGATCATGAGGCGCAGGTAGCGGCGCATTGCTGGACGCAAATGACGACAATGAGGATCTCCGCCAAGGCCGACTACGCCGTGCGCGCCGCGCTCGAGCTCGCCGCCGCGCCCGACGGCGAGCCGGTCAAGGGCGAGCAGCTCGCCGAGGCGCAGGACATCCCGCTGCAGTTCCTCGAGCACATCCTGCTCGAGCTCAAGCACGCGCGGCTGATCCAGGCGAAGCGCGGCTACAAGGGCGGCTACTGGCTCGACCGGCCGCCCGAGGAGATCACGATCGCCGACGTGATCCGGGCCGTCGAGGGGCCGCTGGCCAACATCCACGAGTCGGCGCCCGAGGACCTGCACTACGCGGGGCCGGCCGAGAAGCTGCGCGACGTCTGGGTCGCGGTCCGCGCGAACCTGCGCGCGGTTCTCGAGAGCATCACGCTCGCCGAGATCGCCAACGGCGACCTGCCCTGGCGGATCGACGCGATCCTGCAGAACCCCGAGGCCTGGATCAAGCGCTAGGCGATCCGACTGCTAGCATCGCCGCGCTGCTTGAGGCCTTAGTCGGTCAACAAAGCTAGGAATGCGTCGAGGGAAGGTGTCCCCGCCCCGGCGCACGCACTGCCATGGACCCCGCGATCATCTTCTTCGGGCTCGGTATCGGGCTGCTCGTCGGCATGACCGGCATGGGCGGCGCATCCCTGATGACCCCCCTGCTGATCCTGGTCTTCGGGATCTCGCCGGTGACCGCGATCGGCACCGACATCTTCTACGCGGCGGTCACCAAGACCGTCGGCGGCTACCAGCACCTGAAGCTGAAGACGGTCCACCGGGGGCATCGCCTTCTGGCTCGCGGTCGGCAGCGTCCCTCGGCGATCGCCGGCGTCTACGTGATCGAGCTGCTCCAGCGAACCTACGGCGACGACCTCGACAAGCTCGTGCTCGGGATGCTCGGCGGCGCCCTGCTGGTGGTCGGCATCGCGACCCTGCTGCGCTCGATCTTCTTCAAGGACGTGATCGCCGAGCGCTACGCGATCCACCTCTACCGCCGCCACATCATCGCCGCGGTCATCACCGGCGCCACGACCGGCTTCGTGATCGGCCTCACCTCGGCCGGCAGCGGCACGCTGATCGCGATCGCCCTGATCGCGATCTTCCGCCTCACCCCGCAGCGCGTGGTCGGCACCGACATCTTCCACGCGGCGGTGCTGCTGTGGGCCGCCGGGATCGCCCACTGGGTCGGCGGCAACGTCGACTTCGTGCTCGCCGGCAACATCCTGCTCGGCTCGGTCCCCGGCGTGCTGCTCGGCGGGCTGCTCTCCGTGCGCGCGCCGCAGGCCTTCCTGCGCCGCGCGCTGGCCGTCGTCCTGCTCGCCTCCGGGACCACGCTGGTCGTCAAGGAGGGCGACCCGAGCGTCGTGATCCCGGCGATCCTCATCGCCAGCGTCCTGGTCGGCGGCGCTGTTCGCCATCCAGGCGATCTCGCAGCGGCGTCTGCGTGCCGCCGCAGCCGCCGCCACCTGACGCTTCGCTCGCAGATAGTCTGCGTCCATGGACTTCGACCCCAGCCCCCGAGTCGAGGAGCTGCGCGAGCGGATTCGCGCCTTCCTCGACGAGCACGTCTACCCGGTCGAGATGGAGGCGCTGCAGGCCCTCGACGACGAGGTCAAGCCCGGCGTCGCCTATCCCGCAGATCCTGGTCGAGATCCGCGAGAAGGCCCGCGCCGAGGGGCTGTGGAACCTGTTCATGCCCGACGAGCGCTACGGCCCGGGCCTGACCAACTGGGAGTACGGCCTCCTCTGCGAGGAGATGGGCCGCAGCCCGGCGATCGCCGGCGATGGCCTTCAACTGCGCCGCGCCCGACACCGGCAACATGGAGATCCTCGCCGAGCACGGCACCGACGAGCAGAAGGAGCGCTGGCTGCAGCCGCTGCTCGACGGCGAGATCCGCTCGCTGCTTCTCGATGACCGAGCCCGAGGTCTCGGGCTCGGACCCGACGACCCTGCAGACCCGCGCCGAGCTCGATCGACGGCGAGTGGGTGATCAACGGGCACAAGTGGTTCACCTCGGGCGCCGTCGGCGCCGACGTGGCGATCGCGATGGTCGTGACCGATCCCGACGCCCACCCGTACGCGCGCGCCTCGATGATCCTCGTGCCGATCGACAACCCCGGCTTCAACCTCGTCCGCCCCGTCCCGGTGATGGGCCACGACGGCGGGCCCGGGCCACTGCGAGATCCTCTACGAGGACTGCCGGGTCCCCGAGGCGAACCTGCTCGGCCCGCGCCAGGCGGGCTTCGCGATCGCCCAGGACCGCCTCGGGCCCCGGCCGCATCCACCACTGCATGCGCGCGATCGGCAGCTGCGAGCGGGCGATCGAGATGATGTGCAAGCGCGCCCTGACCGCGCGAGACCCACGGCGAGAAGCTCGCCGAGAAGCAGTTCGTCCAGGACTTCATCGCCAAGATCGCGGATGGAGACCGAGCAGGCCCGCCTGCTGACGCTGATGGCCGCCTGGAGGATGGACACCGAGGGCAAGAAGGCGGCGCGCCGGGAGATCTCGATGATCAAGGTCGTCGCCGCGAACGTGGTCATGGACGTGCTCGACCGCGCGATCCAGGTCCACGGCGCGCTCGGGATGTCCGACGACACCCCGCTCGCCGGGATGTGGCGCTTCAGCCGCATGCTGAAGGTCGCCGACGGCCCCGACGAGGTCCACAAGATGGTCATCGCCCGCCGCGAGCTCAACCACTGGGCGAAGCCGCCGAGACGGAGGGCGAGCGACGGCGCGCACCGGCCGCGCCGCGCCAACGGCCTGCGGCTAGCCCAGGCGGCGCTCGGCCTCGTCGGCGGCCTCGGCGAGGCGCTCGACGATCTTGGCGAACTCGTCTGGCCTGATCGCCGCTCGCCGCCTTGCCGTACTGGCCGGCCGCGTAGCGGGCGAGGACGCCCTCGAGGATGATCGCCAGCTTCCAGTAGCCGAGTGCGACGAAGAAGTCGAGCTGGGAGAGGTCGCGGCCCGAGCGCTCGGCGTAGCGGTCTCGCAGCTCGGCGCGGCCCGGGAAGCCCGGCGCCGTGGTCGGCGGGTCGAACAGCGGGATCAGCTCGTCGCCCGGCTCCGACCAGTAGACCATCAGCAGGCCGACGTCGGCGAGCGGGTCGCCCAGCGTGCACAGCTCCCAGTCGACGACGGCGGCGACCTCGCCGGAGGGGCTGAGGATCATGTTGTCGAGGCGGTAGTCGCCGTGGACGATCGTGGCCGGGCCCTGCTCGGGGATCCGCGCCGCGAGCCGGTCGTGGACTTCGTCGACGAGCGGCAGCTCGCGCGTCTTGGACTTCTCCCACTGGCCGTGCCAGCGATGGAGCTGGCGGGCGACGTAGTCCTCCTTCTTGCCGAGCTCGCCGAGGCCGACGGCGTCGGGATCCACGTCGTGGATCGCCACCAGCGTGTCGACGACCCGCTCGCCGATCGCGTGGCGCTCGACCGTCGGAGAACGCCTCGACCGCCTCACGCTGTGAGCGCAGGATCGGCCCGTCGACGAACCCCATGACGTAGAAGGGCGCGTCGTTGACGGACTCGTCCTCGCAGAAGCCCGCCACCGGCGGCACCGGGACCGGCGTGTCCTGGAGCGCGGCGATCACCCGGTGCTCGCGGCCCATGTCGTGAGCCGAGCCCAGGCGCTTGCCCAGCGGCGGGCGGCGCAGCGCCCAGCGGTTGCCGGCCGCGTCGGCGACGCCGAAGGTCAGGTTCGACCGCCCGCCCGAGATCCGCTCGAAGGCGAGCGGCGGCTCGAGCGCCGGCGACGTTGGCCTCGAACCAGCCCTCGACCCCCTCGCGGTCGATCCCGTCCGGTGCCTCGGCAGTAGCCTGCTCGCCCTCCGACATGGCGGCGAAGGCTCTCATAGTCGACTTCGGCGGCGTCCTCACGACGTCCATCTGGCCGGCCTTCGCGCAGTTCTGCGAGGCCGAGGGGCTCGAGGCCGAGGCCGTGCGCGACCTCTTCCGCGGCGACGCGGAGGCCCTGCGCCTGCTGCGCGCGCTCGAGACGGGCGAGATCGACAGCGCCGAGTTCGAGCCGGCGTTCGGCGCTCTGCTGGGCGTCGACGACTCGACCGACCTCACGGCCCGCCTGTTCGCGGGCCTGCAGCCCGACGAGGCGATGATCGCGGCCGTCGGGCCGCGGGCGCCGCCGGGATCAAGACCGGGCTTATCTCCAACTCGTGGGGCCTCGGCATCTACGAGCGCGCGCCCGATCGACATCTTCGACGAGGCGATCATCTCCGGCGACGTCGGCCTCCACAAGCCGCAGCCGGAGATCTACCTGATGGCCTGCGGGCGGCTGGGCATCGAGCCCGCCGAGGCCGTGTTCGTCGACGACCTGCGCGAGAACTGCGAGGGCGCGGAGGCCGTGGGCATGACCGCGCTGCTTCACCGCGAGAGCGAGGAGACCGTGCCGAAGCTCGAGGAGCTGCTGGGCGTGGGGCTGCGGGCCAGCGCCTAGGGCTTGCGTGATTAGCCCCGGATAGCGGGGTCGATCCTGCACACCCTGCGACCAGGCCGGAATCGCTTCCCTCATTGCCATCGCGCGCCTACGCGGCGCCGCTCCGGCCGGGTCTGGACCCCTAGCACCCTCCCCCGCCGCCCAGGGAGAACTCCGCGCGGACCGCGATGACGGATGGCGCGCTCACGTTCACTCGCGTCCACTCGCCCTCCGGCTCGACGCACGCCTCGCCCCGATCGACAGTCCAGTAACGCGTGTAGTGGATGCGCACCAAGTACGAGCCGGCCTCGTCGGCGGTCAGCTCGAACGAGTCGGGGCCGAGCGTCGCCAGGCGGGCGTCCGCCGCCGGTTCGAGCGGCGCCTCCGGCGTCGAGACGAACGGGACCTCGGCCGTGACCCGGTACAGGCGCCAGTCGTCGTTCTCCCAGATCTGGTTCAGGAATGGCAGGCCGGCGGCGATCAGCTCGGCCTCGTCCTCGCCGAGGTAGTCGAGGTCCACGCCCTGGGGGACGGCCACGTAGGAGACGGCGTGCTCCTGGAGCCATTCCAGGTACGCCTCGGGGGTGAGGTTGCCGTCGTCGAAGAGATCGAAGTCGTCGGACTCGGCCTGGCGCAGCCAGCCGCGGGCGAGCGGATACCGGTCGGCGACGTAGACGGCCTCCCAGCGGTTGCGGGTGGGCACCACGTGGACGCGGGTGGGCGTGCCGAAGACCTCCGAGTCCAGCTCGTTCAACAGCGGCAGGTGGAAGGCCCGCTCGACGGATGGGTCGCCGTCGGCGTCGGAGACGTCGCGGACGGCAGGGGCGATCTGCCAGGCGAGGAGCGGCAGCGCGACGAGCGCGAGGGCGACCGGCCGGCGTCCGGCGAGCCCGAGGGCCATCACCGGGCCGGCGAACAGCGCACCCAGGCGGGTCGCGTTGCCCCCGACCGCGTTGTCGATCAGGAAGAGCGCGATCGTCACGAGGGCGTAGAGCCCGACGGCCCAGCGCAGAACCCGCTCGTCGCCCGGGAGAAGCACCAGCGCGATGACGCAGAAGGCCGGCACGGCCCAGAACGCCGAGGAGACGAACGGCTCGACGCCTTCGATCGGGAACGCGATCGCGAGCAGCGCGATCGTCGCGACGGCCGCCAGGGCTACCGCGAGCCCTGAGGCCCACTCCCTCCTGCCGCCGACGGGCGGACGGCGGGCGATCGCGACCGCGGCGCCGGCGAGGGCCAGGAACAGGGCCGCCGTCGGGCTCGCCAGCGCCGTCACGACGGCCAGTGCGGAGGCGAGAACCGGGCGCTCTCGCTGGAGTGCCAGGAGGGCGGCGAGGGCGAACGCCAGCCCGAGCGCGAACGTCAGCCTGCCGCTCAGCAAGCTGACGCTGGTCGCGGCCGCGAACCACATGACGCCGAGCCGGGCATGCGACCCCCAGCGGCGATGCGCGATCGCGCCGAACAGGCCGGCCGACGCCACCGCCGAGATCGCGCCGACGAGCTGCGGGCTGAGCCACGACGCCAGCGGCGGAAACAGCAGGCTGTAGCCCGGGAGGTGAATGCCCGCGTACCAGGCGTTGCTCCAGACCGAGAAGCCGAGCTCCGAAAAGAGGTCGGCGCGGAAGGTCTGGGCGGCGAGATCGGCGCTGGGCGGATCCCAGGCGAGGTAACCCCCGGCCAGCGCGGCGGCCAGCAACATCGGCGCGAGGATCATCGACGCGACTAGCCTTTATGCCCGATGCCGCCCGTAGCGATCGACCTGGGCCAGCAGATCGACGCCTTCGGGCGTGCGGCCGAGCAGTTCTTCGAGGAGCTCTCCAGCATCGCCTGGGGCTGGCTCGTCCTCGCCCTCGTGCTGTCGCTGGGGCTGCACACCTGCCGCGCGCATGCCTGGGCGAACGCGCTTCGCGCCGCCTATCCGGGCGACCGGGTCTCGGAGCGTGGCGTCGTGGGCGCCTTCCTCGTCGGGGCCGGGATGAACGGCATCCTCCCCGCCCGCGGCGGGGACGCGATCAAGATCGTGCTCGCCAAGCGCAGCGTGCGCGAGTCGAGCTACCCGGCCGTCATCTCCTCGTTCGCGGTGCTCGCACCGTTCGACACCGGGATCGGCCTCCTCGTCCTGCTCTACGCGATCACGCAGGGGCTGCTCCCGGCCGCGCCGGAGCTACCCGACCTCGCCGCCTTCGACGTCTCGTTCTGGGCGGCGCACCCGGACCTGCTGCTGCTCGCCGTGACGCTTCTCGCCATCGGCGCCCTCGTGCTCTACGCCGTGCTCGCGCGCAGGGCCACGGCCGTCTGGAAACGGTTCATCCAGGGCTTGGCGATCTTCCGGGAGCCGCGGCGCTACTTCCGCGAGGTCCTCGCCTGGCAGCTCGTTGCCTGGTTCCTGCGCTTCTTCTCCTTCTGGCTCTTCCTTGACGCCTTCCACATCGGCGGCTCGGCCCAGAACGTCCTGCTTGTGATGAGCGTGCTGGCGATCAGCGGCGCGCTGCCGCTCACCCCCGGCGGCGCCGGCGCGCAGCAGGCGCTCCTGGTCGCGACCCTGGAGGGTCCATCGCGCGTCGCGGTCCTCTCCTACTCGGTGGGCCAGCAGCTCGCGGTCACCGCCTGGATGGGCGTGGTCGCGTTCATCACGCTCGGCGTCGTCTTCCGGACGGGCGACTGGAAGTCGCTGGTGAAGGAGGGCAAGGAGGCCCGGAACGACGGGCGGGCGGCCGAGACCTAGGCGCTACTTGTTGGCGTACTCCACGCGAACCTGTTTGCCCTTGAGCTTGGTCCCGTCGAGCCGCTCCAGCGCCTGCTCGGCGTGCTCGGCCTCCAGATCGACGAACGAGAAGCGCTCGAGGACGCGGATCTCCCCGATCGCATCGCCGGGGACGACCGCGCCCTCCGTGAGGGCCCAGCGGATGTCCTCCTCGGTGATGTCGCTGCGGGCACCGCGGTTGATGAAGAGCTTCGCGCTGCCGGACTCCGCCTCCTCCGGCGGAAGCTTCTCGCGGTCGCGGTCGGGCTTGGCGCCGTTGCCGGCCTTGGCGTGGTCGCGGCGGCGGGGCCGAGGCGCATGCTCGAGGCGCTCCTCCGGCGGCTCCCACTCCCCGATCGAAGTCTTCGCCTCGCGCTCGATCCGGTCGATCTCCTCGCGCTGGGCCGGGGTCACGAACGTGATCGCCCGCCCGGTGCGCCCGACCCGCCCGGTGCGCCCGATGCGATGGACGTAGGGCTCGGTCGTGGTCGGCACGTCGTAGTTGATGACGTGGGTGACGTGCTCGATGTCGAGCCCGCGAGCGGCCACGTCGGTGGCCACCAGCAAGGGAAGGTTCCTCGCCTTGAAGGCGAGCATCACGCCGTCGCGCTGTCCCTGCGTGAGGTCGCCGTGCAGTGCCTTGCACCGCAGGCCCTTGCGCTGGAGCGCCTCGTCGAGCTTGCGCGTGTTGATCTTGGTCCGGCAGAAGATGATCGCCTGCTCGGGCTCCTCGGCCTCGAGCACGGAGATCAGGCGCTCGGTCTTCTCCTTGGCGGGCACCTCGACGAACGCCTGCTCGATCGCGTCGACGGTGAGCTGCTGAGGCGTGACCTTGACGGTCACCGGGTCGTACATGAAGCCGTCGGCGAGGCGCGCGATCGGAGGCGGCATCGTGGCCGAGAAGAGCGCCGTCTGGCGACCGCCGGGACAGAGCTTGAGGATGCGCTCGACGTCCTCGATGAAGCCCAGGTCGAGCATCTCATCGGCCTCGTCGAGGACGATGTACCTCGCCGAGGAGAGGAGCAGGGATCCCCGCGTTACGAGGTCGAGCATGCGGCCCACCGTGGCGACCACGACCTGGGCGCCCGTGCGAAGGCGCGAGGTCTGCGTCGCGACGGCCTGGCCCCCGAATACGGCGAGCACCTCGATGTCGAGGTGCTCCGCGTAGGAGCGCAGCGCCTGCGTGACCTGGATGCACAGCTCGCGCGTCGGCGTCAGGACGACGGCCTGGGTATCCCCGGACTCCGGGTCGATGTGATCGAGGAGCGGCAAGCCGAACGCCGCCGTCTTGCCGGTCCCGGTCTGGGCCTGGCCGATCACGTCGTGTCCCGCCAGCAGCTCCGGGATCGCCTGCTCCTGGATCGGCGTCGGGGTCTCGTACCCGAGCTCGTCGAGCGTCTGAAGCAGGCCGTCGGAGAGGCCGAGTTCGCTGAACTTGGCCATCAGGAGGTCGGGTCCAGCAGGAGCTTGCCCTGCGTGCCGCGGGCGATGATGTCCTCATGCGCGCGCCGCACGTCGGCGAGCGGGTAGACGTCGCCGATGATCACCTCGAGCTCGCCTGATTCGACCGCGCCGAACAGGTCCGCGATCATCGGCACCACCAGATCGCGGCGGGGGACGAGGTGCATGAGCCAGAACCCGATCACGGCGCGCGAGTGGCGCATCAGGTGCCCGGTATCGACCTGGTTCGGCTCGCGGGAGGCGATGCCGAACGTGACGATACGCCCGAACGGGGCCAGGGTCCGCAGGCAGGCTTCGAAGGCTGCGCCGCCGCTCATCTCGAGCACCGCATCGACCTCCTTCCCGTCGTTGGCCTCGAGGATCGCGGCCTGAAGATCGTCCGCGCGCGAATCGACCGTCGCGTCGGCGCCCAGCCGTTCGGCAAGCGATCGCTTCTCCTCGCTGGAGGCGAGGGCGATCACCTTCCCGCCGGCCCGCTTGGCGAGCTGGACGGCCAGGGTTCCGGTGCCGCCGGCGGCCGCCTGCACGACGATCGTCTCCCCCTCCTCGAGCCGCGCGCACCGGTGGACGAGCGCGTGGGCGGTCAGCCCCTGCAGGAGCAGTCCCGCCGCGGCATCGTCGGAGACGCCGTCGGGCACGGGGATGAGGAAGCTCTCGGGGACCGCGACCTTCTCCGCGTAGCCACCGCCCGCGAGGAGGGCCGCGACCCGCGTCCCGTCGGGGGTGGTCCCGGATACCTCGCCGCCGGGGATCATCGGCAGCGACTGCTTGGCGAGGTAGTCGTCGCGGGTTGCGTGCGTGTCGGCGAAGTTGATTCCGGCACGCGCGATGTCGACGACGACCATGCCGTCGCCGTCCTCGGGGTCGTCGAGCTCAACGAGGTCCATGACCTCGGGGCCTCCGAACTTCTTGACCTGAATGGCGCGCACGGAGCAGGCAAGTCTGGCAGGATCGCGCCGCCGTGTCTGCTAACGGTGGTCGGTTCCATCGCCTTTGACTCCGTGCGCACGCCCTTCGGCGAGCGCGATCGGATGCTGGGCGGATCCGCCGTTCACTTCGCGCTCGCGGCCTCATTCTTCAGCGACGTTCACGTCGTTGGCCCCGTCGGCGAGGACTTCGGCGACGAGCACCTCGACCTCCTTCGTGAGCGCGGCGCGAACGTCGACGACGTCGAGCGCGTCGACGGCGGCGAGACCTTCTTCTGGCGCGGCCACTACGAGTACGACCTCAACGTCGCCCATACCGACGAGACGCTGCTGAACGTCTTCGGCGAGTTCGATCCGAAGCTCTCGGAGGCCTCCCGCGCCTCCGACGTGCTGTTCCTGGCGAACATCCAGCCGGACCTCCAGCGTCAGGTCCGCGCCCAGTGCGACGGCGCCCGCCTCGCCGCGCTCGACTCGATGAACCTTTGGATCGAGACGGCGCGCGACTCGCTCACAGCGGCGGTCCGCGAGGTGGACTGCCTGATCGTCAACGACGCCGAGATCCGGATGCTGACCGAGGAGTCGAACCTGGCCCGGGCCGCGAAGGCGGTGATGGAGCTGGGGCCCCGGGTGGTCGTCGCCAAGCAGGGCGAGTACGGCGCGGCGATGTTCACGCCAACCGGGTTCTTCGCCCTCCCGGGCCTGCCGCTCGAGGACGTGCGCGATCCGACCGGTGCCGGCGACAGCTTCGCCGGCGGGTTCCTCGGCTACCTCGACGGCGAGGCCGAACGGCTGGATGACGGGCACCTGAAGCTCGACGACGCGACCCTTCGCCGCGCGATGGCGCACGGCACCGTGCTCGCCTCGTTCAACGTCGAGGACTTCGGCACGGAGCGCGTCGCGCGCCTGGAGCGCGACGAGATCGACGCCCGGTTGGGCGAGCTCCGCGGGATGACCGAGTTCGCATGAATCGTCACGAGCGCCGCTCGAAGGCCCCTAGCTGAGACAATGCCGGGAGGGGCATAGACCGAAGGAGAGCGGATGGCGACCGAAGAGCAGACGGAAGAGGACGGCGGTGGCGTGGCCACGGCCGGCGACGACACGCTGAGCGTCACCGACAACCGCACCGGCAAGTCCTACGAGCTGGAGATCACCGACGACACGGTGCGAGCGATGGACCTGCGCCAGATCAAGGTCGACAGAGGACGACTTCGGGATGATGGCCTACGACCCGGCCTTCACCAACACGGCGTCCTGCCGCTCCGCGATCACCGTACATCGACGGCGAGGCCGGGCATCCTCCAGCACCGCGGCTATCCGATCGAGCAGCTCTGCGAGCAGTCGAGCTACGTCGAGGTCGCCTACCTCCTGATCTTCGGCGAGCTCCCGACCGCCGCGCAGCTCGAGCGCTGGACGTTCGACATCACGCACCACACCTTCGTCCACGAGGACATCAAGCACCTCTTCGAGACCTTCCGCTACGACGCGCACCCGATGGGCATGCTGCTCTCCGGATTCGGCGCGCTGTCGACCTTCTACCCCGACGCCAAGCACATCGACGATCCCGAGGAGCGCTACATGGCGGCGATCCGGATGATCGCCAAGGTGCCGACGCTGGCGGCGTTCGCCTACCGCCACAACATGGGGCTCCCCTACGTCTATCCGGACAACGACCTCAGCTATCCCGAGAACTTCCTCTCGATGATGTTCAAGAAGACCGAGGCGAAGTACGAGCCGGATCCGCGCCTCGCGAAGGCGCTCGACGTCCTCTTCATCCTCCACGCCGACCACGAGCAGAACTGCTCGACCAGCGCGGTGCGCGGCGTCGGCTCCTCGGAGGTCGACCCCTACTCGGCCGTCGCCGCCGGCGTCGCGGCCCTCTACGGCCCGCTTCACGGCGGCGCCAACGAGGCCGTGCTGCGGATGCTGCGCCGGATCGAGGACCCGGCCAACATCCCTGACTTCCTCGAGGGCGTGAAGAACCGCGAGGAGCGGCTGATGGGCTTCGGCCACCGCGTCTACAAGAACTACGACCCGCGGGCCCGGATCATCAAGAAGCACCTCGACGACGTGCTCGAGGCGACCGAGGACAACGCCGCTGGTCTCGATCGCGACCGAGCTGGAGAAGCGGGCGCTCGACGACGACTACTTCACCGAGCGCAAGCTCTACCCGAACGTCGACTTCTACTCGGGGATCATCTACGAGGCGCTCGAGATCCCGGCGGACATGTTCACGGTGATCTTCGCGATCCCGCGTACCTCGGGCTGGGTCTCGCAGTGGATGGAGATGAACGACGACTCCGAGCAGAAGATCGCCCGTCCGCGCCAGATCTACACCGGCGAGCGCGACCGCGACTACGTCGCCGATCGACGACCGCGAGGGCGACGGAGAAGATCACGGGCCCGCCCGCGCGGCGCCCGAAGCGCCCGCGCCGCGGCGCCTAGCGCTCAGAACTTCCGCTCGTAGGAGCCCGAGTCGCAGTCGGTCCGCTGCGGGCGGGGCAGTCCGCGCTGGTCGATGCCCGGGGCTGCACGGCACGCGGTCGATCGCAGGGCTCGACGGCTTGAGCGCGTGGGTCTTCGTCGGCCCGCCGTTGTCCGCGAGCGGGCCCAGCTCGGGGTCGGCCTTGAGGTCGAAGAGCGCCTCGTTGAAAGCGCAGGTCTTGTCGCCGACGACGTTCCGCCGCCGTCGCTTGCGACGGCGCCGGCCTCCGCCGGCGGTCCGCACTCCTTGCCGGGGTTGAAGACGATCGAGCGCGAACAGGCTCGAGCGAACCGGGGGCGGCCTGCTCGCCGGCCTCGATCGCGAAGTGCCCCGCGGATGGGCTCGTTGTCCGCGATCGTGGTGCTCTGCGATCGTCGATGGCGTCCGTCCCCGCCTGGTGGAATATCGCCGCGCCGCCCTGTCCGGTGTCGGAGTTGCCGCTGATGGTCGAGTTCGTCGACCGGCGGCCGAGCCCGACGCCGACCGCGTAAGGCCGCCGCCGCGTCTTCGAGCGGTTGCCTGGAGATCGTGCTGCGGGTGATCTCGAGGTTGGTCCCGGTACCGGCGAAGATCCCGCCCGCGCTCGGCGAGCGGGCCGCCCAGAGCGGTGTTGCCCGGCGATCGTGCTGTCGATGATCGGAGACCGTGTCGGCCGGCTCCGATCCCGGGGTTGCGGACGAGGATGCCCCCGCCGCCCGGGCGACCGTGCGTGCCCTCCGGGTCGCGGATCTCCACCGTGTTCCCGACCACCTTCGAGCCGTCCTGAATCGGTCACGCCGCCGTCCTGGACGAAGATGCCCGCCGCCCGGGGCTCGCGTGTCACCCCTCCCCCGACGCCACGTTGTCCCGGACGGTCGTCTCGCGCCATGCCCGAGGACGCCGCTCGTCCAGATCCCGCCCCCCGGGACGTTGTCGTACGCGTCGGAGCGGGCTGACGTTCCCCTGGATGACGACGTTGTCGAGCAGGGCGAACTCGTTGTTCTGGAGCCCGGCGCCGCCGTTCTCGCCGGCGCCGCCGATCACGCCCGCCGGTGAGGGTGACGTCGTTGAGCTGGAGGCCCGGCGCCGTGAAGCCGGCGAACGGCGCGTCGTTTCGCAGCACGCGGTCCTTGACGGTCTGCTCGATCACGGTCTTGCCGGGCCGCGGCCGTCGATCTCGACCGCCTCCGGTCACGTCGAGCTCCCCCTCGTTGTTGTCCTGCGCCGCGGGACCTTCGGCAGCTTCAGCCTGATGGTGCCCTTCGGCAGCATGATCTCGTCGTTCCCGGGGCCCCTGGTTCGCGGTCGTCGATCGCGGCGCGCAGGGTGCACTCCCCGGCGACCGTCGCGCAGATGTCGTCGGCCGGGTCGGCGTCGTTGCCGTCCTTGAACGAGTCGACCGTAAAGGTCGTCGGCCGCCGCCGGGCGGCGCCACGGCGCCAGCGCGCGCCAATGCGACCGTACAGCGATCCCTGCACACCGCATGGCCGTCGATGCTCATCACAGATCCGCGTGCCAAGGGCGGCGCCTTAGGCTCCCGTCTACCCTGCGTGGCGATGGCCGCCTATCTGCTCACGATCAGGCACGGACCGCGCGTCGATCGCGAGCGGTTCGACGACCTCGACGAGGCGATCGCGTCGCTGCGCGCGCGAGCCGAGGAGATCCGGGCGAACGGCCCGCTCGACGCCGTCAAGGCGTTTCGCGAGTACGGGCCCGGACCAGCGCGTCGCGGGCCGGGTCGAGCTCTCGACGGGCGGTTTCCTGCGCGGCCGCGACGCCGGCGTCGACGTGATGGGCGACGGCTCGCTGGTCCCCTACGCGGGCGGCATCCGCAAGCGCAAGCTCGACGCGGAGCGCAGCCGTTCGACGCGGTGCGCGAGGAGCTGGCGTGAACGACGAGATCAAGGCCGTTCGCGGACCGCGAGGAGGAGGGCGTCGAGGTCGGCCGCCGCGTGAAGCTGCCGCGGGGCGCCGAGCCGCCGATCCGCGTCTACGTGAACGGCGTCGAGCAGACGCGCGGCAAGGACTACGACCTCCGCAACGGACGAGATCGTCTTCAAGCGCTCGATCGTCAAGGAGGGCAAGGTCGGCGGCGCCCGCTGGGCCGCGATGTACCTGGGCCTCTTCGGCACCTACCGCAAGCACGAGACGATCGACATCGAGTACCGCCTGGGCGGCCAGGTGAAGCTGCTTGCCGACGCGAAGGTCGTAGAGGAACGGGCCCAGGCCTAGAAGCCGCTGAGCGCCGCGACGTGCTCGCGGTGCTGGCCGGCGGTGCCCATCAGCTGGCCGCCGACCTTGGCCCGCTTCAGCAGGAAGTGGATGTCGTGCTCCCAGGTGAAGCCGATGCCGCCGAAGGTCTGGATCGCGTCGTGGCACACCGAGGCGGCGGCATCCGAGGCCCGCGCCTTGGCCATCGAGGCGGCGAGCGGCAGCGACTCGGGCTCGGCGTCGGCGACCCAGGCCGCGTAGTAGGTGAGCGAGCGCGCCTCCTCGACGGCCCAGAGCATGTCGGCGAGGCGATGCGAGACCGCCTGGTAGGCGCCGATCGGCCGGTCGAACTGCTCGCGCTCCTTCGCGTACTCCACCGCCATGTCGAGCGCGCGCTGGGCCGACCCCGACGAGCTCGGCCGCAAGGGCCACCTGGCCCGACGCTGCCGGCGTGGGCGATGTCGCCGGGCAGGTCCTCCCCGCCCTCGGCCCGCACGCGGAAGTAGGCGCGGGTGTCGTCGATCAGGTCGAGGCGCTCGAGCTCGGCGTCGGCGGGCTCGACCAGCTTCGCGCCCTCGCCGCTCGGCGAGGACGAGGATCGACGCGCCCCCGGCGGCGCCCGACGACCGGCTCGGGATCGCAGGCCATCTCGGCGGCGCCGCGCTCCTCCCCGGAGGCGATGCCCGGCAGCCAGTTCGGCTTCTGCTCGTCGGAGCCGGCGCTCTCGATCACCGCGCCGGCGTAGGCGTTCGAGATGAACGGGCTCGGGGCGAGGCATAGCCCAGCTCCTCCTGGAGGATCACCAGCTCGACGGCGCCCGAGCCCCTGGCCGCCGTGTTCCTCGGCGATCGCGATCCCGGGCCAGCCCAGGTCGCAGATCTCCTTCCATAGCGCGTCGTCGTAGGGGCTGCCCGACTCGGCGAGCTCGCGCACCTTCTCCGGCTTGAAGCGGCTGGAGAGGAAGTCGCGCGCGGTGGACTTGATCTCGCGCTGCTCGTCGTTGAAGTCGAATTCCACCGCTACCTCAGCTTCGGCAGGCCGAGCACGCGCTCGGCGACGATGTTGCGCAGCACGTCGCTGGTGCCGCCCTCGATCGAGTTGGCGCGCGTGCGGAGGAAGCGGTAGGCCCAGGGCGAGCCCTTCTCCAGCGCCTGCATGCCGCCGACCTCCAGCGCGAGCTCGGCCATCGCCTGCGCGGTCGAGGACCACTGGAGCTTCGCGATCGAGCCCTCGGGGCCGGGGATCCCGACCTTCATCGTCGAGGTGAGCGCGCGCATCGCGCCCAGGCGCAGGCCCTCGATGCCGATCCGAAGGCGAGCGACCCGGTCGCGGACCTGCGGGTCGTCGGCCACGCCGCGCTCCTTCGCCAGCTCGACGAGCTGATCGAGCGTCTGGGCCAGGCCCAGCGCCGCGGAGGCGCCGAGGCCGGCGCGCTCGTTCATCAGCGTCGTGATCGCGACCATCCAGCCGTTGCCCTCGCCGCCGACGACGTTCTCGTCGGGGACGTAGGCGTTCTCGATGAAGAGCTCGTTGAACTCGGCCTCGCCGGTGATCTGGCGCAGCGGGCGCACCTCGATCTCGTCCTGCTCCATGTCCATCAGGAAGTAGGTGAGGCCCTTGTGCTTGGGGGCGTCCTGGTCGGAGCGGGCGACGAGCATGCACCACTTCGCCTCGTGGGCGAACGTGGTCCACACCTTCTGGCCGGTGATCCGCCAGCCGCCGTTCTCCTTCACGGCCTTCGTCTTCAGCGAGGCGAGGTCGGAGCCGGACTCCGGCTCCGAGAAGCCCTGGCACCAGATCTCCTCGGCGGAGAGGATCGGCTCGAGGAAGCGCTCCTTCTGGAACTCGGTGCCGTGCGCGATCACGACGGGGCCGCCCATCACGAGGCCCAGGACGTTGGCCGGCCGGGGCGCCTTGGCGCGGGCCAGCTCGGCGCCGAAGATCGCCTGCTCGATCAGCGTCGCGCCGCGGCCGCCGTACTCCTTGGGCCACGAGACGCCGGCCCAGCCGCCCTCGTGGAGCTTGCGCTGCCACTCGCGCTCGAACTCGAACTGGATCTGGTCGCCGCCCGGTCGGCGCCTCGCCGGGATGGTTGTCGGCGAGCCAGGCGCGCAGCTCGTCGCGAAAGGCCTCCTCCTCGGCTGTGAGCGAGAGATCCACGGGGCGGTGGAGCCTAGCGAGGCTCGCGCCACCTCGGACTAGTCGAAGACGTAGAGGACGGCCACGCGCCGAGGCGATCCAGCTCACGCCGGCGAAGATCATCCCCGGGTCCTTGGTCAGGATCGCCGCCGTCGAACGGGTGTCCTGGCGGTCGTAGATCAGGTACAGGTAGCGGAAGACCCCGTAGAGGACGGAGGGCGCCGTGGCCAGCATCCGCGAGCCGACCAGCGGCGAGCTCACCGCGTAGATCACGTAGGAGAGGATCGCCGCGGCGGTGACCATCGCGACCATCTGGTCGAGGAACGGGACCGAGTAGTGCTCGAGGACGGCCGGGCGTCGCGTCTCGGCGGCGTGTCGCGTGCCCTCGAGGATCGCCTCCTGGCGGCGCTTGGTGAAGCCCATGAAGAGGGCGAGCATGCCGGTGCACACGAGCAGGTACTCCGATGCCTGCGCCTCGACGGCGACGGCGCCCGCGACGACCCGGAGGATGAACAGGAAGGCGATGGTCATCACGTCGATGATCACCAGGCGCTTGAGGATCAGCGAGTAGGCGACGGTCGTGACGCCGTAGAGGGCGACCAGCCCGGCGACCTCGGCGTCGACCGTCGACGCAGCGGCAGCGACGATCGCGCCGATCGCCAGGAGCCACCGCGGCGATCGCCGGCGGTGGCCGGGGCCAGCGCGCCGCTCGCGATCGGGCCGGTTGCGCTTCTCGGGGTGGCGCCGGTCGTGCTCGGCGTCGCGGAGGTCGTTGAAGAGGTAGCCGGCGCTCGAGATCGCGCAGAAGGCGACGAACGCGAGCGTCGCGTCGGCGACGGCGGCGCCCTCGTCGAACTTGCCGGAGAACAGCAGCCCGGCGAACACCAGGGCGTTCTTGACCCACTCCTGGGGCGCATCGTGCGGATCAGCGGCGACACGGCGCCGGGAAGGTTAGGTTGCGGTGGTGAGCGCAGAACGCACGGCCCCATGCGTTTCTCGTCGCCCCGGACTCGTTCAAGGGGACGTTCTAGCGCGAGCCGAGGTGGCCGCGGCGATCGCTCGCGGGCTCGAGAAGGCGGGCGCCGAGGCCGACCTCTGCCCGGCTCGCGGACGGTGGCGAGGGGACGATGGCGGTGCTGCTGGAGCGCGCTCGGGGGCGAGCAGGTCGCGGCCGACGGTCCACGACCCCCTGGGGCGCGACGGTGAGGGCGTCTTCGGCCGCCTCGCCGGATGGGCGCGCGGATAGTCGAGTTGGCCCAGGCGTCCGGGCTTGGGCTGGTGAGGGAGGCCGAGCGGGATGCGGAGCTGGCGAGCAGCTTCGGGACCGGGCGAGCTGATCGCCGCCGCGTCGGCCGGTGGTGCCCAGGAGCGTGCTGGTGGCGGCGGGTGGCAGCGCGACGACCGACGGTGGGCTCGGAGCGGTGGAGGCGATTCGCGATGCCGGTGGGTTGGGCTGGGGCGAAGCTGGTGGTGCTCTGCGACGTACGCACTCGCTTCGAGGACGCGGCGCGCACGTTCGGGCCGCAGAAGGGCGCGGGGCCCGACGCCGTTGCCCGGCTGGAGGATCGACTCGACGAGTTCGCCGAACGGCTGCCCCGTGACCCGCGGGGAGTCGAGATGGCCGGCGCCGCGGGTGGGCTCGCCGGAGGCCTTTGGGCGGCGTTTGGGGCGGAGCTGCGGAGCGGGGCGGCGGCGGTGCTTGACGCGGTTGGGCTTCGATCGGCGGCTGTCTGCCGCCGACGCCGTGCGTCAGCGGCGAGGGCAGGCTGGATGTCGCAGTCGCTCTCGGGCAAGCTCGTGGGCGAGGTGGCCGGCACGCTGCCGCGCACGCGACCGCCCGCTTCACATCATTGCCGGCGAGATCGCGCTCGACGAGCGCGCGGCCGCTGAGCTCGGCGCCGCCTCGGCCGTCGCGGCGGGCACCCTCGACGAGATCGAGGCCGCAGCGCCGTAGCCGTGCCGGCTCCGGCAGCCAGACAGACCCGGTTAGGGGTCGATCAGGACGCCTGGGTTGAGGATTCCGGCGGGGTCGACTGCCGACTTGGCGGCGCGGAGCGCGTCGGCGAAGCGGTCCGGGCGCTGGCGGTCGTACCAGGGGCGGTGGTCGCGGCCGACGGCGTGGTGGTGGGTGATCGTGCCGCCGGCGGCGATGACCGCGTCGGAGGCCGCGGCCTTGATCTCGTCCCACTGCTCGACCTCGCCGCCGCGCTTGGCCGGAGCCAGCACGGTGAAGTAGGGCGCGGGCCCGTCCGGGTAGACGTGGGTGAAGCGGCAGCTCAGGCGCGGGGAGCCCGAGCCGCCGGGCGCCACGCCGCAGACCTCCGCCACCGCCGCGGCCGCGGACTCCATCACCGTCGCGTGGAACTCCTCGAACCGGTCCCACGTGATCGACGTCTCGAACGTGTCGGAGAGCACGCCGAGCGCCACGAACGTGTCCCTCAGGTAGGGGGCCGCGAGGAAGGCGCTCCGCCACGAGCCAACGGCATCCTCACCGCCCTCTCCCTCATTGCCCGGGCGGCCGCTGCGCCCGCGCACATCGCCGGGCTCGCCTCCGTGTTCACGCGCGACCTCGACGGCGATGTCCATCCACGCGTCCACGGGGTGATGCGCCGACTCGAAGCCCAGCACCAAGAGGGCCTTCCCGGGCGGGCCGGCCCCGGTGACCTCGGCCTCGGTCGCGTCCAGCAGGCGGCAGTTCGCAGGGTGAAGCCCGGACTGCGAGAGCTCCCGGACGGCGCCGGCCGCCGCGTGGAAGTCGTCGAACGCCACGCCGCAGGAGAGCTTGTGGACCGGCCTGGCCTGCAGGCGGACCCATGCCTCGGTGACCACGCCGAGCGTGCCCTCGGATCCGATCAGCATCCGGTCGGGGCTGGGGCCGGCGCCCGAGCCCGGAAGCCGCCTGGATCTCCCACTCCCCCGAGGGCGTGATCGCCCGCACCGACTCCACCAGGTCGTCGATGTGGGTCATCACGGTCGCGAAGTGGCCACCGGCGCGAGTCACGATCCAGCCGCCCAGCGTGGAGAACTCGAACGACTGCGGGAAGTGGCGGAGGGTGAGTCCGGTCGGACGAAGCTGGTCCTCGAGCGCGGGGCCGAGCGCCCCGGCCTGGATTCGCGCGGCGCGCGATACCTCGTCGACCTCGAGCACCCGGTCGAGCGCGCGAAGGTCGATGCTCACGGCCCCGGGGTAGTCATCGCCGACGCGGGGCTCGACGCCGCCGACGACGCTGGTCCCACCGCCGAACGGGATGGCCGCGAGGCCGGCGTCCGAGCACCACGCGAGCACGCGCTCCACGTCGGCCTCGTCGCGCGGATGAGCGACGACGTCGGGCGGATTGGAGAACTCGCCGCGGAAGCCGCGCACGATGTCGCGATAGGCCTTGCCCATCGAGTGCGAGGCGCGCTCGTACGCGTCGGTCGCGCAGATCTCCGCCAGCGACTCCGGGGGATCCGTGCGCGGCTCGCGCAGCTCGACCCGGTCGAGGGGCACCGGCTCGGCGACGTCCTCGCCCCCGAACCCGAGGCGCTCACGCACCTGCGGAACGGCCGCCTCGACCTGCTCCCGTGTGAGCCGGGCCGACTCCGGCCCCCAGCCCCAGTGGCTGCGCCGGTCGCCGGTGGCTACCACGTTCCTACCAGTGGATGCCGCGCATCAGGTACGCGAAGGCGGCCTGCTGGTTCGAGAGCTTGCCGGTGCCGGCCAGCTGCTCCTGGGCAGTCGCCGGCCGCCGAGCCGGGGCGTCGGCCTCGTCCGGCTTCTTCTCCCCCTTCGCGGCGGTCGAATCGGGGAACAGGTGGTAGGCGGTGTTGAGGATGTAGTCGACCGACTTGGGGTTGATCGCGTAGAGGATCTGGCCCAGCGTCCCCATCGGCGTCGCGATCCGCTTCGGCTTGTGGATGATCGCCTCGCAGATCATGTTCGCCGGCCTCGTCGGGGGTGAGGGTGGGGAAGCGGTCGTACATCTTCGTCGGACCGATCATCGGCGTCCGTACCAGCGGCATGTAGATGGCGGTGAAGGAGACGCCTTCGTCCAGCACCTCCGAGCTAACGCAGCGCGAGAAGGCGTCAAGCGCCGACTTGGACGCTACGTATGCCGAGAACCGCGGCGGGTTCGTCTGGACGCCGATGGAGGAGACGTTGATGATGTGCCCCGACCGTCGCTCGCGCATCCCGGGCAGCACCTTCAGGATCAGGCGCACTGACCCGAAGTAGTTGAGCTGCACCGTTCGCTCGTAGTCGTGGAAGCGGTCGTAGGACAGGCCGACCCCGCGACGAATCGAGCGGCCCGCGTTGTTGACCAGCACGTCCACCTGGCCGTGCTGCATCAGGACCTCGTCGGCCATCCGATCGATGTCCTCCATGTCCGAGAGGTCGCAACGGTGGATGTAGGCCGTCCCTCCGCCGTCCGCGATCAGCTCCCGCGTCGCCTCGAGCTTCTCGGGCGTTCGGGCGACCAGCAGGACTGTGCCCCCCGCCTCCGCGATCTTCATCGCGGCCGACTTGCCGATGCCGGACGAGGCGCCCGTAACCATCACGACGCGCCCGCGAACCGCGGTCTCCAGCGATGCGGACCCCAGTAGGCGCCGGCCCATCCGCAGGAACTCGTCGGGGATCTGCTGCTCGGCGATCTTCGCGATCCCGCTGCCTACACCCATCCGGCCGCGGACCGCGCCCATCAGCGTGCGATCGCGGAACAGGTCCGGGTCGAGGTGGCGCTCCCAGTAGTCCCAGAGCTTGTCGGCGTAGCTCGAGAGCGGGGGCACCCGGATGTTCGTATCCTCCAGCGCCGCCTCCGTGCGCCGCGAGTCGAACTTGGTCGGCCAGCTGATGTAGGTGAGGACCGAGCGCGGAACGCCGAAATCGGCGAGGAGGCGATTGAAGACGGCGTCGGCCATCGGCACGGTCCGGATGCCGAGCTCGGCGATCGGCTGGATCGCCTCGGTGACGGCCGCCGGGACCCGCACACGCGACTGCGGTGCGTGCGCCGCCCCGGCGAAGATGTCGATCACGTCACCCGCCGTGGGCGGGTTCGGGTCGGTGAGGGAGTAGGCGCGGCCGTCGCCCTGCTCCAGATGCGCGATGTGGTCCATCGCGCCGACGACGAAGTCGACGGGGACGATGTTGATCTGGCGGCCCTCGATGCCCGGCATCGGCACCCACTGCGGGACCGTCCCGCGGATGCGCCGGATCAGCTTGAAGAAGTAGTAGGGACCGTCGACCTTGTCCATCTCGCCGGTCTCGGAGTGGCCGACGACGATTCCCGGGCGATAGACGCGCCAGGGCCGGGAGCACTCGTCGCGGACGATCCCTTCGGAGTCGTGCTTGGTGCGGAAGTAGGCGTTCACGTCGAGGTTTTCCGCCTCCTCGAACATGTCCTCGCGCCAGGTGCCCTTGTAGAGCCCGGCGGCCGCGATCGAGGAGACCTGGTGGACGCGCCCCGCCTCGACGGCCTCGGCGAACTGGACCATGTGGCGGGTGCCCTCGATGTTTGCGACGTGCTGCGACTCGGCGCTGGCCGTCATGTCGTAGATCGCGGCGAGGTGGAAGACGTGATCGACGCCGCGCAGGCGATCGATGTCCTCCTCGGAGACGCCCAGGCGCTGCTGTGAGAGGTCGCCCACGATCCCGACGACCCGCTCGTCGTCCACCCCCCAGCGGCTGCGGAGCTCTTCGAGGCGCCCCTTCGAGCCCTCGCGGACGAGCACGTAAATGGTCCCCTCCCGCTCGAGCAGCCGCTCGACCAGGAAACGTCCGATGAAGCCGGTGGCGCCGGTGACGAAGTAGCTCATGGTCCCCTCCTGGGAAATCCGGGACTGACCGGTGGCCGAGCCTACACTCTCAACAATGGCTCTTCATCTGAACCCCGATCACGGCGACCCTGGCGAGCCTCGGGTCAGGATCGGTCGTACCGGCGGCGCCGAGGCGGGCGAGAAGCGGCGGCTGATCCTCGACGGCGAGCAGATCCTGGCGCACGGCGCCCTCGTCTGCCCGGAGTGCGAGCTGCCGGTTTTTCCGGCTGGCCGCGTCCGCGCCGCCCGCGCGCTCCGCTGCTCCTTCTGCGAGCACACGGCTGAGGCGCGGGACTTCATCCGCGAGGACGTCTACGACACCGTCGCCAACGAGGTCTACCTCGTCGCACGGGTGGCGTGAGAGCCACCCGATTGTGGTTCCGCCACGACGCTGCCGCGATACCGCGTTCAGTGAGCGGGTAAACGACTTGCGTGCCACTCGCAAGGCCATACACTCAGGCGTACTGAATGCCTGACGGCATCGTCGAGATCCAGATGCCCCAAATGGGGGAGTCCGTCACCGAGGGAGTGGTCCTCGAGTGGCACAAGAGCGAGGGCGAATTCGTCGAGGAGGGCGAGACCGTCGTCGAGGTTTCGACGGACAAGGTCGATGCCGAGGTGCCGGCTCCGGCGAGCGGCGTGATCGAGAAGATCCTTGCCCAGCCCGACGACACCGTCGCGGTCGGCCAGGTGCTAGCCCAGCTCGACCCCAACGGCTCCGGCAACGGCGCATCCGCAGCGGATCCATCAGAGGCTCCGACCGAAATGGCTGAGACGCCGCCCGGGCTGAGCGAGGGCGGCACGGGCGAGGGCGACGCCGACCTGGGCGAAGAGGATGTGCCCGCTGACTCACCGACGCCCGGCGCCGATCCGACCGCGGTGAGCCCGGCTGGGGACGACGGCGCCGGAGGCGAGGCCAACGCGACCGGCGAGACGCTCGTGATCGCGATGCCTGAGATGGGCGAGTCGGTCACGGAGGGCACCGTGCTCGAGTGGCACAAGCAGGAGGGCGAGGAGGTGGCCGAGGGCGACACGGTCGTCGAGGTCTCCACCGACAAGGTCGATGCCGAGGTGCCCGCCCCGGCGAGCGGGACGATCACCAAGCTTTTGGTTCAGCCCGACGACGTCGTCGCCGTCGGCCAGGCGCTGGCCGAGATGACCGCCGGCGCGGCGCCCTCGGGCGATGGCGCCGGCGCGGCGCCCGCCGCAGCTGAGGCGCCGGCCGCCCCCGCCCCCACCCCGGCCTCCGACGTCAAGGCGTCCCCGGTGGCGCGCCGGATGGCGGCCGACCGGGGGATCGACATCGGCTCGGTTGCGGGATCCGGCGCGGGCGGCAAGATCGTGAAGGCCGACGTCGAGGCCGCCGCCAACGGATCCGGTGCCGCGCGGCCGGCCGCTCCCGCCGCGGCCGCCGGCGAGGACAAGCCGCTTCGCGGTCCCGCGGCGATGCTCGCCAAGGCGATGAACGAGAGCCGCGCGATCCCCACCGCGACCTCCTTCCGAACGGTGCCCGTCGACACGCTGGACGCCAAGCGCAAGGCGCTGAACGGCGTGCTGAAGGAACGGGGCATGAAGATCTCCTTCACCCACCTCGTCGCCTGGGCCATCGTGAAGGCGTCCGAGGAGTTCCCGGTGATGGGACGCAGTTTCGTCGAGCGCGACGGCAAGCCGTTCGTCGTCGAGCCGGGCGGCGTCAGCCTGGGGATCGCGGTGGACGTCGAGCGCAAGGGGCAGCGCTCGCTGATGGTGCCGGCCATCAAGGGCGCGAGCGGCCTCGACTTCACCGGGTTCCACTCCTACTACGAGGAGTTGATCAACAAGACCCGCGAGAACAAGCTCACGGCCGACGACTTCCAGGGCGCGAACATCACGCTCACCAATCCGGGCGGGCTCGGAACCGTCGCCTCCGTGCCGCGGCTGATGGCTGGCCAGGGCACGATCGTGGCGACCGGATCGATCGCGTACCCCGTCGAGTGGGCGCACGCGCCGGCCGACAAGATCAAGTCGCTCGGGATCTCGAAGGTGATGACGATGACGTCCACGTATGACCACCGGGTCATCCAGGGCGCCGAGTCGGGCTCGTTCCTGCGCCGGATCGACCAGCTGCTCCAAGGCGAGGACTCGTTCTACGAGAACGTCGCGGAGTCGCTGAGCGTCTCGCCCGTGATCGTGACCAACGCCTACGCGGCGTCGGCATCCGCCCCGCCGCTGTCAGCGGGAGGGCCCTCGCCCGCGGCGGCCGGCCCGTCCGCGCAACCGGACGAGGAGCTGCTCCAGGCCGTGCAGGCCGCCACGTCCCTGCTCAAGGCGTATCGCACGCACGGGCACCTGGCGGCGAACGTGAACCCGCTCGGCAAGGAGCCGAAGGGCGACCCGGCGCTCGAGCCCGAGAACCTCAACCTGACGCCCGAGCTGATGGCACGGATCCCGGCGCGGATCCTGCGGATCGGCGTCGAGGGAGAGACCCTCCTGGAGGCGCTGCCGCGGATGCGCGCGGCCTACTGCGGCACGATCGCCTACCAGATCGAGCACCTCTCCTCGCACCAGCAGCGCATGTGGCTGCGCGAGCAGATCGAGACGGGGACGCACCGCGTGGCGCTGACGAAGGCCGAGAAGCAGCAGCTGCGCAAGCGGCTGGCGGAGGTCTACGGCTTCGAGCGCTTCATCCAGAAGGCCTACCTCGGGCAGAAGGTCTTCTCGATCGAGGGCCTCGATGCCATCGTCCCGATGATCGACGAGCTGGTCTCGCTGGCACAGCGCGCCGGCGCCGACGAGGTTGTGATCGGAATGGCGCACCGCGGGCGGCTGTCCGTTCTCGTCAACAACCTTGGCCGCTCGGTCGAATCGATCCTGGCCGAATTCGAGGGAGCGAAGGCGCTCGACCAGGTGAAGGCGATCGCGGCGCTGCCGCAGTCCGGCACCGGCGACGTGAAGTACCACCACGGCGCCGAGGGCATCGTGACGACTCCCGACGGCGAGCAGATCAAGGTGCGCCTCTACCCGAACCCGAGCCACCTCGAATACGTCGACCCGGTGGTCACGGGCGGCGCCCGAGCCGCCCAGACCGAGCACTCCGGGCCGCGCCTTCATCACAACCCCAGCGTCGCGGTGCCGCTGCTGCTCCACGGCGACGCGGCATTCCCGGCGCAGGGCGTCGTCGCCGAGACGCTCAACCTCCAGGCGCTCACCGGCTACTCGACCGGCGGCACCGTCCACCTCATCACCGACAACCAGGTGGGCTTCACCACCGACCCGGAGGAGGGGCGCTCGACCCCCTACGCCGGCGACATGGCGAAGGGCTTCAACGTCCCGATCATCCACGTGAACGCCGACGACGTGGAGGCCTGCGTCTCCGCGATCCGCCTGGCGATGGCCTATCGCGAGCGCTGGGGCCGCGACGTCGTGATCGACCTGATCGGCTACCGGCGCTACGGCCACAACGAGAGCGACGAGGCCGCCTACACGCAGCCGCAGCAGGCCGCGCTCATCAAGGACCACCTGCCGGCCGCGGAGCTCTACTCGGAGCAGTTGGAGAAGGAGGGCGTGGTCAGCGCCGCCGACGTCGAAGCGTTCGCGACCGAGCATCGTGGAGAGCTGTCGGCGACGCTCAAGCACCTGCGGGAGAAGATGGAGGCGGGCGACTACGAGGACCCCAGCTCCACCGCGGTAGGCACCGGCGAGCTCGACAGGACGAAGAGCCCGGAGGTGGACACCGCCGTGTCGGAGAAGCGGCTGCGCTCGCTGAACGCCGACCTGATCAAGGTCCCGGACAGCTTCAGCATCCATCGCAAGCTGCGCAAGCCGCTGATGAAGCGGGTGGAGATCCTCGAGGAGGGCCCGATCGAGTTCGGCCACGCGGAGTCGCTCGCCTTCGCGTCGCTGCTGACCGAGGGCACGCACATCCGCATGACCGGCCAGGACACGGAGCGCGGGACGTTCTCGAACCGCCATCTGGTGCTGCACGACGAGAAGACGGGTCTGGAGTACGCGCCGATCCAGAACCTGTCAGGCGCGCTGGCGCCGATGGAGCTGCACAACAGCCCGCTGTCGGAGGCGGCCTGCCTCGGGTTCGAATACGGCTACTCGGCGGCGTCGCCGGAGAGCCTGATCCTCTGGGAGGCGCAGTTCGGCGACTTCGCGAACTCCGCGCAGGTGATCATCGACTCCTTCATCGCCGCCGGCGAGTCGAAGTGGGGCCAGACCACCCGGCTCACGCTCCTGCTCCCCCACGGATACGAGGGGTCCGGCCCCGAGCACTCGAGCGCGCGGATCGAGCGCTTCATCGCACTCGCCGCCGAGGGCAACATCCGGCTCGCCAACCCGACGACGGCGGCGCAGTACTTCCACCTGATCCGCCGGCAGGCCCGGATCGCGAAGCCGCGGCCGCTGATCGTTTTCACGCCCAAGGGGCTGTTGCGCCTCGCCGCCGCGGGCTCGACGCTGGAGGACCTGACGACTGGCTCGTTCCAGTTCGTGCTCGACGACCCGCGAGCCGCGGATCACAAGGAGAAGATCAAGCGGCTGGTGCTGTGCTCGGGCAAGGTCTACTACGACATGGAGGGCCACGAGCGCCGCGAGTCGGCCGACACGGTGGCCATCGCCCGAGTCGAGCTCCTCTACCCCTTCGCGAAGGCCCAGCTCATCGAGCTGGTCGCCTCCTACCCGAACCTGGAGGAGATCGTGTGGGTCCAGGAGGAGCCGATGAACATGGGCGCGTACAAGGTCATGTTCCGCCGCCTGCCCGAGCTCCTGCCCAAGGGCGTCCAGTTCCGCTACGTGGGGCGCCCGCAACGGGCGAGCCCGAGCGAGGGATACCCGGCCGCGCACCGCCTCGAGCAGGAGCGCATCGTGCTCACCGCCCTCACGGGCTAGCGCGACTAGGCGCGCAGAGGCGCGCGCTTCGACGCCGCCAGACGAATCGAGCTGGCTGCGCTCGAACGCAGTAGGCGCCGCGCCCGACGGACCGCCGCCAACTCATGTGCCGACCGTCCGGGACTCGTCCTCGCTGAACCACTCATGGGAGGCATTCTGCCCCCGGGGCACAGCCACGCCCATGTCCCACCGTCCAGACTTCGGCCGCCGCACCCCCTCCACGCGTCGAATCGGCGTCGCGCTAGCCTCGGGGTATGGAGGCCAGTGAGGTCCTCAGGCGGCCTGTGCCAGGGCGGTTGTACCCGTGGGTGAAGCGGGCTTCGTGGTTCGAGCTCGGGCTGTTCGCGACGCTCGTGCTGTTCTGGCTGCTGCCCGGCTTTGAGACTCAGACGATGGTCTTCGGGTGGGCGCACGGGCTGGGCTTCGTCGCGCTCGCGATCCTTATCTGGGTCGCGGTGATCCGGCATGAGGCCTCGTACTCGCTGCTCGCGGCGACTATGACGCCGGTCGGGCCGCTGGGCAGCGTGATCGCAATCGAGTACCAAGAGCGCAAGCGCCCAGCCGCGTGACGCAGGCCGAACTCGCCCGGATCCGCGCTGCGCGCCAGCTCCTCCACCGCCCGCGCACCCATCGCCACCCCGCCGACGTGCTGCGAGCGATCGGCGGAGCCCAGGCCCAGGAACCTCCATCCGGGCGCCTGTCGATCCGCTCGCGCCACCCCACTCTGACGTCCGCGGACGTCGAGCGGGCACGGACCGAGGAGCGCTCGATCATGCGCCTGTGGGCAATGAGGAACACCGCCCACCTCGTCGCGACCGACGACCTCCCTTTCATCCGGCCGCTGTTCGCCCCGCTGATGGCGGCGTTCAACCGCCGCCGCCTCGCCCACTTCGGCCTCGACTCCGACGCCCAGGACCGCCTGCTGTCATTGATCTCCAAGGAGCTCGCCCGCCACGGACCGCTGACGCGCAAGGAGCTCTCGCAGCGCATCGAACAGGCCGGGACCCCGATGGACGCCCAGCGCCACGTCCACATCTTTCCCCTCGCGGTCTCCACGGGCCTCGCCTGCATGGGCCCCGGCGATTCGGGCGGCACCCTCGTCGCTGCGGGCGACTGGCTGGAGGAGGACCCTCCCGACCTCGAACGCGACGCCGCGCTCGCCGAGCTCACCCGCCGCTACTTCGCCGCCTTCGGACCGGCGACTGAAGCCGACTTCGCCGGCTGGGCCGGTCTGCCCCTGGGCGACGTCCGTGCCGGCATCGCCGCTGTCGCCGACGGGCTGCGGCAGGTGAGCATCCGGGGCGCCACGGCCTGGCAGCCGAAGGGCCGCGCGCCACGCCCGGTGCCAACGAACCTCGTCCGCCTGCTCCCCGCCTTCGATACCTACCTGATGGGCCACCGCGACCGCGACTTCATCGCGGGGGCAGGGCACTGGACCGAGATCGGCCCGGGCGGCGGCATCCTCCGGCCGGCGATCACGGTCGGCGGAGGCGCGGTCGGCACCTGGCGGCTACGGCGCGCCGGCGGCAAGCTCCGCGCCGAGCTCCTCCCTTTCGCGAAGCTCGGCCGCGCCGGTGAGCGACGCGATCGAGGCCGAGCTGGCGGACGTGGCTCGCTTCGAAGCGGCCGCGATAATCCCGGTGACCTGAAAAGACCTCAGCAGGAAGCCGGATTTCCGTTGACAGAACCACCCCCGATCAATAAGAATGGGGGCAACCCGCAACACATCCGGGAGCAGGGAAGAAGTGCAGGGGGATTTCGAAGACTCGTCCCCGGCCAGTCCCGCCTCCGGGGACGATCGCGTCGGCATCCCTCCCTGGCTACCGACGCGCAGGCGTGGCGCGGGCCGTGTGGACCCCCTGCCTCCCGCGGCCCCGCCTCGCCATTTCTCTGTTGGCGAGGCGCCCGGTCCAGGCGGCTATCGCAGGTCGCGCAGGACGCGGTGGAGGATGCCGCCGTTCTGGAAGTAGCGGACCTCGTTGGGGGTGTCGAGGCGAACGGTCGCCTCGAACGTGATCTCGTCGGCGCCGTCCCTGGTCGCCGTGACCTCGACGCGTCTTCGCCTCCCCGTTCTCGAGATCGCCGACGGTGACCTCCTCCTCGCCCGTAAGCCCGAGCGAGTCAAGCGGTCTCGCCGTCCGGGAGCTGCAGCGGCAGCACGCCCATCCCGATCAGGTTGGAGCGGTGGATCCGCTCGAAGCTCTCGGCGATGCACCGCGCGCACGCCCAGGAGCGCCGTGCCCTTGGCGGCCCAATCGCGCGACGAGCCCGAGCCGTACTCCTTGCCGGCCAGGACGACCAGCGGCACGCCCTCGTCGGCGTACGTCATCGCCGCCTCGTAGATGGTCGTCTCCTCGCCGTCGGGGAAGTGACGGGTGAAGCCGCCCTCCTTCTCCACCAGCGCGTTGCGCAGGCGGATGTTCGCGAAGGTGCCGCGGATCATCACCTCGTGGTTGCCGCGGCGTGAGCCGTAGGAGTTGAAGTCGCGGACCTCGACGCCGTTGTCCATCAGCCACGCGCCCGCCGGGCTCGCCTTCTTGATCGCGCCCGCCGGCGAGATGTGGTCGGTCGTGACCGAGTCGCCGAGCACGGCCAGGACCCGGGCGCCCTCGATCGGCTCGACCGGCGCCGGCTCGGGGTCCATGCCCTCGAAGAACGACGGACGGCGGACGTAGGTCGAGTCGGGCCACGTGTAGCGGTCGCCGTCGGGCGTATCGAGGCCGCGCCAGCGATCGTCGCCCGCTGAAGACGTCGGCAGTAGCTCTTGGTGAACATGTCCGAGCGGACCGCGTCGGAGACGGTGCCCTTGATCTCATCCGATGCTGGGCCAGAGGTCGCGCAGGTAGACCGGCTCGCCGTCGGCTCCCTCGCCCGAGCGGATCCTCCAGCAGGTCGATGTCCATCCGCCCGGCGAGCGCGTAGGCGACGCACAGCGGCGGCGAGGCCAAGTAGTTGTTGCGGACGTCCTGCTGGATCCGGCCCTCGAAGTTGCGGTTGCCCGAGAGCACCGAGCAGACGACCAGGTCGTTCTCGGTCACCGCCTTGGAGATCTCCTCCGGCAGCGGGCCGGAGTTGCCGATGCAGGTCGTGCACCCGTAGCCGACGAGGTTGAATCCGAGCTCGTCGAGCGGCTCGTCGAGCCCCGCCTGCTCGAGGTAGTCGGTGACGACCTTCGACCCGGGGGCCAGCGATGTCTTCACCCAAGGCTTCGAGGTGAGCCCGCGCTCGACCGCCTTCTTCGCCAGCAGGCCCGCCGCGACCATCACCGAGGGGTTCGAGGTGTTGGTGCAGCTGGTGATCGCGGCGATCACGACGCGCCCGTGGTCGAGCGTCGACCTCGGTGCCGTCCTCCAGCGTGATCTTCACCGACGTTGTCGGCGCGCAGCTCGGTGATCACGGCGCCGGTGTCCGGTCCCGCGCGCTGTGGCTTTCCCCGCTCGTCGTCGTGATCGTCGCCCGGGGGGTCGGACGCCGGGAACGACTCCCGGACGGCCTCGTCGTGGTGGTTGCCCAGCTCCTCGGCAGCATCGGGGTCGAACTCGCGCAACGACTCGAGGAAGGCCGGCCTGGCGGCGGAGAGCGCGATCCGGTCCTGCGGGCGCTTCGGCCCGGCGATGGAGGGCAGGACGGAGCCGAGGTCGAGCTCGATCGTGTCGGAGAAGGTCGGCTCCTCGGAGTCGGGGTCGTGGAACATGCCCTGCTCACGCGCGTAGGCGTCGACGAGCTCGATCTGCTCGGTCGGGCCGGCCGGTGAACTCCAGGTAGCGGAGCGTCTCGGCGTCGACGGGGAAGATCGCGCAGGTCGAGCCGAACTCCGGCGACATGTTCCCGATCGTCGCCCGGTCGGCCAGGCCCAGCGTGTGGAGGCCGCGGCCCGAAGAACTCGACGAACTTGCTGACGACGCCCCGCTCGCGCAGCATCTCGGTGACCGTCAGGACGAGATCGGTGGCGGTCGCGCCCTCGGGCAGCTCGCCCTCGAGCCGGAAGCCGAGCACCTGCGGGCAGCAGCATCGAGATCGGCTGGCCGAGCATCGCCGCCTCGGCCTCGATCCCGCCGACGCCCCAGCCGAGCACGCCGAGGCCGTTGATCATCGTCGTGTGGGAGTCGGTCCCGACGAGCGTGTCGGGGTAGGCCTGAGTCGGCCCGTCGCCCTCACGCGTGAACACGACCTGGCCCAGGTACTCGAGGTTCACCTGGTGGCAGATGCCCGGTCGCCGGCGGGCACGACCCGGAAGTTGTCGAACGCCTGCTGGCCCCAGCGCAGGAACGCGTAGCGCTCCTCGTTGCGCTCGTAGTCGCGGTCGGCGTTGATGTCGAAGGCGCGGAGCGTTGCCGAAGGCGTCGACCTGGACCGAGTGGTCGATCACGAGGTCGACCGGGACGAGCGGGTTGATCTTCTCCGGGTCGGAGCCGAGATCGTCCATGGCGTCGCGCATCGCGGCGAGGTCGACGATCGCGGGCACGCCCGGTGAAGTCCTGCATCAGGACGCGGGCCGGCTGGAACGGGATCTCCTTCGACGGCTCGGCCTTCGCGTCCCACGTGGCGATGGTCTCTGCGTCCTCGGCGGTGACCCCCTCCCCGTCCTCCAGGCGCAGCGCGTTCTCCAGCAGGACCTTGAGCGAGTACGGCAGCCGGGCGACGTCGAACCGCTCCTGCAGGGCGTCGAGGCGGTAGATCTCGAACTCCCGCCCGCCGACCTCCAACGTGCCCTTCGCGCCGTGTGAATCGCTCATGGTTTCAGGCTACCCGCTGGCCACCGGCGCGATGCCCCACTATCGCTTTGCAGACGCCTGTCCCTTGACGACCTGGTCGGCCACCTTCGCGGCGCTGCGCCGGGTGAGCAGCGAGGTGAGCCGAGGCAGGCGCAGGCCGATCGCAGGCGCCCGCGCCCTGCAGCGACCGGGGCGACCACGACCTCCGCGCGATCGCGCTCGATCGCGCTGACGACGCCCTCTCCGACCTCCTGCGGCGAGCTGGTCCCGAGGCCCGCGGGGCCTGCTGGCCGGAGTCGGCGAACATGCCGGCGTCGCGGATGAAGCCGGGGAGGACACCGACGATCCCACTCCGGTCCCGTGGAGGTCGTCGCGGAGCGAGAGGGCGAACCCTCGAAGCCCGAACTTGGTCCCGGAGTAGACCGAGCTGCGAGCGAGTGCCACCTTGGCCTGGAGCGAGGCGATGAACACGAGGTGCCCCTCGTCCCGCTCGAGCATCCCCGGCAGGACGGCCCGCGCGAGGCGAATCGGCGCCTCGAAGTTCACGCGGAGCGCCGCCTCGAGGCTCTCCTCCGAGAAGGCGTCGAGGCGCCCACCGCCGGACAGGCCCGCGTTGGCCACGAGGACGTCGACCTGCCCGGCCTCCTCGACCAGCCGCTCGGCCGCCCGCTCCTCGGCCAGGTCCGAGACGATGGCCGCGGTGCCCGTCGCCCGGAAGCGACGCCGCGAGCTCGATCGAGCTCCTCGGGCTTGCGGGAGGAGAGAACAGCTGTGGCGCCGCGTCGGCCAGCGCGCCGGCGATCGCGCGCCCGAGGCCCCCGGTAGCCCCCGTAAGAGCGCGGTCTTGCCGGCCAGCTCCACGCGTGCAAGCTACTAGCGCGACATAGGCTGTCCGCGCGATGAAGCTCTACATCTGCTGGGGAACCTTCCAGACGCCAAGGCCCGGAGGCCACCCCTGCCACAACGCCTACGAGGCGCTCAAGGATGGCCGGCCACGACCCCGAGGTCGAGAAGGTCCACGGCCTGGGCGTCGGCCCGAAGCTCCTCCAGCTACAAGACCGCGGGCCGCAAGGAGGTCGAGGAGCTGACCGGCAGCCCCACGGTGCCGGTGCTCGTGACCGACTCCGGCGAGGTCATCTCCGACTCCAAGCGCGATCATCGCCTGGGCCGAGGCCAACCCGGCCGCCTAGGCGCGCCTCAGGCACGAATTCGGACCGCTTTGTTAGCGGTTGCTTGCAAACGTCTTACGGAATCGTGTAGGCTCCTGCGCGGTCCGTAATAGGTAAAGCCGAGTCTCCGGCGGCGCTCGATAGCCGCGGGGAGCGGGGGAACCAACCAGTTGGGGCGAACTCACCCTCAGTTCGTGAGGGCGCGACTCCTTTAGCGCCAGCCCGTCAGCTAACCCCGTAGGCAGATGAAGGAGAAACCGAACCTTGAATTCCACCACCCCTCTCTCGCGACGCGTCGATGCGGTCCGCTGGCGCTGGCGGCGCCTGCGCGGGGATCGCGCTCACCGCTGCCCCGCGCGCTCGCCGGCTCAGGCGGCATCGGCGGCCCCGGCTCCGGCGGTGGCGGCGGCAGCAGCGGCCCGGCCGGCAAGGCCAAGCTCAAGAACGGCCTGGCGGTCGCCCCGTCCAACGCCCCGCGCCGCGTCGAGAAGGTCATCGACGCCGCGAACAAGATCGCGAAGGGCAAGGACTACTGCTACGGCGGCGGTCACGGGAGCTTCAACGACAACTGCTACGACTGCTCCGGCGCGGTGTCCTACGCCCTCCACGGCGGCGACTTTCGTCGACTCGCCGATGCCCTCCGGCAGCTACCGGAGCTGGGGCAAGAAGGGCAAGGGCAAGTGGATCACTGTCTACGCCGCACGTCAGACCACGCTTACGCCGTAATCGCTGGGCTAAGATTCGATACGTCGATGACGTCGGGCGAGGGCCCGGGATGGAGCAAGGACATGCGATCGTCCTCGGGCTTCACCGTCCGCCACCCGAACAACTTCTAGCGCCAGACCCCCATCCAGCGCTAGGAAACGCCCCCGGGTCTCTTCACCCCCCGAGGCCCGGGGGCAACTACTTCCGATGAGCCGGCTCGCGCTCGCGAGCCGGCCTTCCGCGAGGGCGTCCGGCTCGGCATCCCGTACGCGGTCGCGGCGGTGCTGCTGGGCATCTCCTTCGGCGTCCTCGCCGAGCCCGTGATGGGGCCGATCGCGCCGATCGTGATGTCGGCGACGCTGTTCGCGGGCTCGGCGCAGTTCGCGGCCGACGCGGTGCTCGCGGCCGGCGGCGACGCGGCCGCCGCGATCGCCGCCGGGCATCCTGCTGAACGCGCGGTACGTCCCGATGGGGGTCGCCCTGGCGCCATCGCTCGAGGGCGGCGCCGCTGCGCCGGTCGCTGATCGGCGCAGACGATGATCGACTTCTCCTGGGCGGCGGCCAGCCGCGGCGGCGGGCGCTTCGACCCGGCCTTCATGATGGGCGCGACCGCTCCCCTCGTATCCCTGCTGGGTCGGCGGCACGGCGATCGGCGTGCTCGCCGGCGACCTGATCGGCGACCCCGCCAACCTCGGCCTCGACGCGCTGTTCCCCGCCTTCTTCCTGGCGCTGCTCGTCGAGGGCGAGCTGCGGCCGGGCCTGCCGGCGGTCGCCGCCGGGCTCGGCGCGCTGATCGCCCTGGCACTGATCCCGCTCACGCCCGCGGGCGTCCCGATCATCGCCGCCTCCGCGGCCGCGCCTGGTCGGGCTGGTCGCCGACCGGAGGGCCGCCGCGTGACCGAGGTCGTGGGTGACGATCGGCGTCCTGACGGTGACGACCGCGCTCACGCGGGCATCTGGCCCGGCGCTGCTCGGCGGCCGCGAGCTGCCGCGCGCAGGCGACGGACGTGATCGTCCTGCTCGCCCCCGCGCTGCTGGCCGCCCTGGTCGTCGTCCAGACGCTCTCGGCTCCCGGCGGGAGGCGAGCTCGAGATCGACGAGCGGGCATCCTCGGGCGTGGGCGCCGCAGGCCTCGTGCTGTGGCGCGGCGGCTCGGCGCTCTCACCGTGTCGGGGTCGCGGCCGCTGGTCACGGCGCTCACCCGCGCCGTGCTCTGACCCTCGGAAGCCCTGAACGCGGCTTCTAACCGCATGCGGCCAAACGCGGCCCGAACTTTGTCCAAGCCCGAAATCGCTGCGGGGAGTAGGGTCAGCCTCGGCGCGCCAGGGCCGTTGTACGCAGTGGAGCAGATGACCCAATCCGAAGCCCCCGCCGCCGGGGACGGGGCCGGAACCGCTCCGGACGTCCGGCTGACGTCGCTGCGAAAGACCTACGGCGACGTCGTCGCGGTCGACTCGGTCGACCTCGAGGTCGCGCCAGGGCGAGTTCTTCACCATGCTCGGCCCCTCGGGCTCGGGCAAGACCACGACGCTGCGCATGATCGCCGGCTTCGAGGAGCCCGACGCCGGGACCGTCGAGCTCGACGGGCGAGGACGTCACCGGCGTCCCGCCGTACGACCGCTCGGTCAACACCGTGTTCCAGGACTACGCCCTCTTCCCGCACATGACCGTTGCGGACAACGTGGAGTACGGCATGCAGGTGGCCGGCATCGACGGCGCCGAGCGCGCGCCGGCGCCGGGACGAGGCGCTCGAGATGGTGCGCCTCACCGGATACGGCGACCGCAAGCCCAGCGAGCTCTCCGGCGGCCAGCGCCAGCGCGTGGCCCTGGCGCGCTCGATCGTGAACCGACCGAAGGTCCTGCTGCTCGACGAGCCGCTCGGCGCGCTCGACCTGAAGCTGCGCGAGCAGATGCAGGTCGAGCTGAAGCAGATCCAGACGCGAGGTCGGGATCACCTTCATCTACGTCACGCACGACCAGGAGGAGGCGCTGACCATGTCGGATCGCCTCGCGGTCTTCAACGACGGCCGCATCGAGCAGGTCGGCCCGCCGGCCGAGGTCTACGAGCATCCGGCTAACGCCTTCGTCAGCGGCTTCGTCGGGGTGTCGAACGTCCTCGAGCGCGACGGCAAGCGTTCACCGTCCGGCCGGAGAAGGTCCGGCTGCTCGGCGACGGCGAGGACGCGCGACGGGCCTTCAGATCGAGCGCGGGCGGATCGTCGACGTCGCGTACGCGGGGATGATCACCCGCTACACGGTCGAGCTGGAGGCGGGCGGAGCAGCTCCAGGTCGTAAAGCAGAACCTTGAATCGACATCGGCCGAGGCCGCTCAGAGCACGGCCGCGAGACGGAAGTGGGATGGCGGCCGGAGCACACGGTCGCCGTCTCGGAAACAGCACCGGAGAAAGGGAGTAGCACTGTGACAGAAGAGAGAGGCAAACTCCGCTCGATGGGCATGGCTCGTCGTTGGCGGTCTCGTCGCGTTCATGCTGGCGTTCGCCGCCGGCTGCGGAAGCGACGACGATGAGGACTCCGGCGAGGGTCCAGCGACGAAGCGCTGACCGAGCTCGGCAAGGGCGAGGGCGAGGTCAACCTCGTCGCCTGGGCCGGCTACGTCGAGGACGGCTCCACCGACCCGGAGGTCGACTGGGTGACCGACTTCGAGAAGGACACCGGCTGCAAGGTCAACGTCAAGCTCGGCAACACCTCCGACGAGATGGTGCAGCTGATGAGCAGGGTGGCATACGACGGGGTTTCCGCCTCGGGCGACGCCACGGCCGCCTGTACGAGGGCGGCGACGTCCAGCCGGTCAACACCGACCTGATCCCGAACTACGACGGACGTCTCCGACGCGCTGAAGGATCAGCCGTTCAACACGTCGACGGCCTGATCTACGGCGTCCCGAACGGCCGCGGCTCGAACCTGCTGATGTACGACCCGGACGAGGTCAAGCCGGCGCCGACGTCATGGGACGTCGTCTTCCCGGTGACGACTACAGCGGCAAGGTCACCGCGTACGACAACCCGATCTACATCGCCGACGCGGCGCTGTACCTGCGCGAGACTCAGCCGGATCTCGGCATCGAGGATCCGTACGAGCTCACGCAGGAGCAGTTCGACGCCGCGATCGACCTCCTGAAGGAGCAGAACGAGCACATCGGCGAGTACTGGTCCGACTACACCAAGGAGATCCAGGCTTCGCCAACGGCGACGTCCGTGTCGGCACCACCTGGCAGGTGATCAGCCACCTGCTGAACGCCGACGGTGAGGAGGTCGAACGTTCCCGAGGAGGGAGCGACCGGTTGGTCCGACACGTGGATGCTCAGCTCGGAGGCTGAGCATCCGAACTGCATGTACGAGTGGATGAACCACATCATCAGCCCGGAGGCGAACGCCGCGTGGCCGAGTGGTTCGGTGAGGCGCCGGCCAACCAGAAGTCGTGCGACCTCACCGGCAACTCGACCCTGCCTACTTGCAGGCCAGCACTGCGACATCTACCACGCGGACGACGAGGAGTTCTTCGACCAGATCGAGTTCTGGAAGACCCCCGTCTCCGACTGTGGTGATGGCGAGGACGAGGATTGCAAGACCTACGACGAGTGGGTCCAGGGATGGAACGAGGTCAAGGGCTAACGGAGGTGATCCCTGACGAGCGCCGTGGAGGCTGGCAACCGCTCCAGCCCCGAAGAGGCCGGCGGGCCGCAGGCTCGCCGGCCTCTTCCACGGGCGTCCCCGGCTTCAGGTGGGGGCGCTGCTGGCCGGCCCGGTGGGCTGGCTGGTCGTCGGCTATCTGGGCTCGCTGGCCGTCCTGCTATCACCACCTTCTGGACGCTGGGGGAGCTGTCCGGCGAGATCGAGGGCACCGACGCTCGACAACTTCGACGTCGTCTACACCGAGCCCGTCTACCGCGCGGTCGCGCCCGCACGATCGGGATCGCGCGGCGGTCACGGTGACGTGCGCGCTGCTGGCCTTCCCGCTCGCGTTCTACATGGCGAAGCTCGCGAAGCCCGGGCGCGCGGCCTGCTGGTGGTCGCGGTGCTGATGCCGCTGTGGTCCTCCTACCTGGTGAAGGTCTTCGCCTGGCGCGGAATCCTCAGCGAGGAGGGCGTCCTCAACTGGTTCCTCGATCCCCTTGGGATCTCCGGCCCGGGCTACGGGATGGTCGCCGTCTACCTCGTGATGAGCGATACC
>CAVSOA010000007.1:0-753866 GCA_963729505.1 uncultured Solirubrobacterales bacterium | reverse complement strand
TGGTGGGTTCCCGACTACGGTCAGGGCGAGCCTCCGACCGAGGACCTGGAGGAGCTGATGCGCGACAGCGTGCGGCTGCGGCTGCGCGCCGACGTCCCGGTGGGGACCTACCTCTCGGGCGGGCTCGACTCGAGCCTGATCACCGCCCTCGCCCAGCAGGAGACCGAGGGCGAGCTGCGGACCTTCTCGGTCGCCTTCCGCGACCCGCTCTACGACGAGCGCGCCTTCCAGCAGGAGGTCGCGCGAGGCGATCGGGACCCGTCACCACGTCGTCCGAGTCGGCACCGGCGAGATCACCGGCGCCTTCGACGAGGTCGTCCGGCACGCCGAGACCCCGCTGGTGCGCACCGCACCGGTGCCGCTCTACCTGCTCGCGCGGGAGGTGCGCGAGAGCGGGGATCACCGTGGTCGCCACCGGCGAGGGCGCCGACGAGCTGTTCTGGGGCTATGACCTGTTCAAGGAGGTGGCGCTGCGCGAGCTCAACGCCTCCGAGCCCGAGCGCGCCGAGGAGCTGCTCGACCAGCTCTACTCCTACCTCGGCCCGGCGGCAGCCCGGCGCGGGCCCGCCTGGCGGCGCTTCCTGCTCGAGACCGGCGCCGACGACGAGCTGCTCGGCTCCCACCTGACCCGAGTCGCGGCGACCGCGGCGCGTGAAGGCGCTCTACCGGCCCGAGGTCGCCGAGCAGATCGGCGCCGACGCCTCGCTCGAGCGGCTGCGGGCGAGCTTCCCGCCGGCGCCGCCGGCTGGAGCAAGCTCGAGCGCGCCGCATGGCTCGAGGTCACCACCCTGCTCGAGCCCTACCTGCTCGCCGCGCAGGGCGACCGGGTCGCGATGGCCCACGGGGTCGAGGGCCGTTACCCGTTCCTCGACCACCGGGTCTTCGCCTACGCCGCGCGGCTCCCGGCCGAGGCCAAGCTCGACGGCCTGCGCGACAAGGCCGCCCTGCGCGAGCTGGCCGAGCGGGTGCTGCCGGCGACGATCGCCGCCGCGGCAAGCAGCCCTACCGGGCCCCGGAGGTCGAGCCGTTCTTCGCCGAGGACGCCCCGGCATGGGTCGATGAAGCGCTCAGCCCGGCGCGCTCGGCGAGGCCGGGATCTGGGACCCGCAGCGGGTCGAGGGCCTGGTGCGACGCTGCCGCGCCGGCCGCGCCACCGGGATGCGCGAGGGGATGGCCCTGATCGGGGTGCTCTCGACCCAGCTCTGGCATCGGGCGTTCATCGGCGTCCCGCTCGCCGACTACGGTCCCGAGACGACCGAGCCGCGGGTGAGAATCGACCGCACCAATCGGCCCGTCCGACCACTAGCGAAGGAGGTCTCATGACCGCAGGCGATGACGGCGTGCGCAAGGAGATGCGCACCTTCATCGAGGACAACTTCCTCTACATGCATCCCGGTACCGAGCTCGCCGACGGTGATGACCTGCTCAAGCTCGGGATCATCGACTCGCTCGGCTTCGTCGAGCTGGTCGAGGAAGTCCAGAGCCGCTACGGGATCGCCGTCGACGACGTCGAGATCACCGAGGAGAACTTCGGCTCGATCGACGCGATCACCGGGTTCGTGACGACCAAGCGGTCCTGAGGAGATCCAGCCATGCGCGGGCGGACGATCGGCGAGGATCTCAGGGTCTCGGCCGCCGCCGAGCCGGAGAAGCCGGCGGTGATCGCCCCCGAGGGCGAGCTCTCCTACGCCGACCTCGATCGCGCCGCCGACCGGCTCGCGGCGGGCCTCGCACACAACGGGGTCCAGCGCGGCGACCGGGTCGCGACCCTGCTCCCGAACTCGCTCGAGGCCGTGATCGCGATCTACGGGATCTTCCGCGCCGGGGCGGCGATCTCGCCGCTCAACCCGACGGTCAAGGCGCGCAAGCTCGCCTACGTGCTCGATGACTCCGGCGCCCGGGCGCTGATCTGCGACGACGAGCGGGTCGAGACGGCACGCGAGGCGGCCGAGCGGGCCGCCGGCGATGTGCACGTGTTCAGCAGCGTCGAGTCGGTGCCGACGGGCGAGGCGGGCCTGCACAGGCCGCTCTCGGTCGACCTCGCCGGGGTCGTCTACACCTCGGGCTCGACCGGGGAGCCGAAGGGCGTCGCGGTCACCCACCAGACGATGACCTTCGTCGCCGACTCGATCATCGAGTACCTCGAGATGGATCAGTCGCGAGCGGGTGCTCTGCGTGCTGCCGCTCTCGTTCGGCTACGGGCTTTATCAGCTCCTGACCAGCGTCCGCAGCGGCGGCACCCTGGTGCTCGAGCCCGGGTTCGCGTTCGCCGGCCGGGTCGTCTCGCTGATCGGCGATCAGCGGATCACGGCGCTTCCCGGGGTGCCGACGGTGTTCGGGGTCCTGCTCTCACTGCGCGGGCTCGAGGAGCGCGAGTTCCCCGAGCTGCGCACGCTGACCAACGCCGGCGCCCCGATGCCCGAGCCGATGATCCAGTCGCTGCGCTCGACCTTCCCCAACGCGCGCTTCTACTCGATGTACGGACAGACCGAGGCGCAGCGGATCTGCTACCTGCCGCCCGACCAGCTCGAGCAGCGCCCGACCTCGGTCGGGGTCCCGATCCCGGGCACCGAGGCCTGGATCGAGGACGCGGACGGCAACGTCCCGGTCCCCGGCGCGGTCGGCGAGCTGATGGTCCGCGGGACCCACGTGATGCTCGAGTACTGGAACAAGCCCGAGGCGACGGCGGAGAAGCTGCGCCCCGGGCGCTGGCCGTGGGAGCGGGTGCTGGCGACCGGCGACCTCTTCCGGACCGACGAGGAGGGCTATCTGTACTTCGTCAGCCGGCGCGACGACATCATCAAGTCGCGCGGTGAGAAGGTGGTCCCGAAGGAGATCGAGGACCTGCTGCACACCGTCCCGGAGGTTCGCGAGGCAGCGGTGGTCGGGATCCCCGACAAGCTGCTCGGCGAGGCGGTGATCGGACACGTAGCGCCCCGACAGCGACGCGGAGCTCGATCCCGGCGAGCTGCGCCGGCTGTGCGCCGAGCGGCTCGAGGACTACATGGTCCCGAAGCGCATCGTCGTCCACGACGAGCTGCCGCGGACCGGCAACGGCAAGCTCGACCGCGCGACCCTGCGCGAGCACTGAGCCCAGCCCCGGCGAACGTCCCGGAGGCCCGCGGGACTGAGCGACGCCGTGTGGCTGGGCGCCGCTGCGTAGCATGCGGGCGCGATGGCGAAGCTGACCGTGACCCTCCCCGACGGCTCGCCGCTCGAGCTGGCGGCGGGCGCCACCGGCGCCGACGCGGCGGCGGCGATCGGCCCCCGGCTCGCCCACGGCGGCGCTCGGGATCGAGGTCGACGGCGAGCTCCGCGACCTCGCCGCCGAGCTGCCCGACGGGGCGGAGATCGCGATCGTGACCGCGCGCAGCGAAGGGCGCGGGGAGGAGGCGCTGTGGCTGATCCGTCACGACGCCGCCCACGTGATGGCGACCGCGGTGGTCGAGCTCTGGCCGGGCACGCGGGTCTCGATCGGCCCGCCGATCGACGGCGGCTTCTATTACGACTTCGAGTTCCCCGACGGCGAGCGACCGAGCGAGGCCGACCTGGAGCGGATCGAGGAGGTGATGCGCCGTCACATCGAGGCCGACGAGCCGTTCGAGCGCAGCGACCTGGCGGTCGCCGAGGCGATCGAGCGCTTCCGGGCCGCCGACCAGCCCTACAAGGTCGAGCTGATCGAGGACCTGATCGCCGAACAGGGAGTGGAGACGGTGTCGCTGTATCGAAACGGCCCGTTCACCGACCTCTGCCGTGGTCCGCACGCGCCCTCGACCGGGCGAGTGGGGGCGTTCAAGCTCACCTCGCTCGCCGGCGCCTACTGGCGCGGCGACGAGCGCCGCCAGATGCTGACCCGGATCTACGGCACGGCCTTTTCACTCCCAGGCCGAGCTCGAGAGCCACCTCGAGCGGCTCGAGCTTGCGAGGCAGAGCGACCACAGGCGGCTCGGGCCGGCGCTCGGCCTGTTCGACTTCCGCCCGGAGGCGCCGGGAATGCCGTTCTGGCTGCCGCAGGGAACGGTGCTGCTGCGCCTGATCGAGGGCGAGATCCGCGAGCAGCTCGCGAAGCGGGGCTACGGCGAGATCAAGACCCCGCAGGTGCTCGACGAGGAGCTCTGGCACCGCTCCGGCCACTGGGACAACTACCGCGAGAACATGTACTTCGTCGAGCCCGCCGAGCGCGACGCCGAGTCCGAGCAGCGCCTTCGCGCTCAAGCCGATGAACTGCCCCGGCGCCTGCCTCGTATTCGCCTCCGAGCGCCACTCCTACCGCGACCTGCCCCTGCGCCTGGCCGAGTTCGGCGACGTCTCGCGCTACGAGCGCGAGGGGGTCCTGCACGGCCTGCTGCGCGTGCGGGCGTTCACCCAGGACGACGGTCACGTCTACTGCACGCTCGACCAGGTCGCCGGACGAGGTCGACTCGATCTGCGAAGCGATCGACGAGCTGTACGAGCGCTTCGGCTTCGACGACTTCCGGGTCGAGCTCTCGACCCGACCGGAGAAGTCGATCGGCACCGACGAGCAGTGGGACCGGGCGAGGCGGCGCCTGCGTGAGGCGCTCGAGCGCCAGGGGCGCGAGTACGAGCATGAGCCCGGGCGAGGGGACGTTCTACGGCCCGAAGATCGACTTTCACGTCACCGACGCGCTCGGCCGCTCCTGGCAGTGCGGCACCTGCCAGCTCGACTTCCAGATGCCCGAGCGGTTCGACCTCGCCTACCAGGGCGAGGACAACGCCGAGCACCGCCCGGTGATGATCCACCGCGCCCTGCTCGGCTCGATGGAGCGCTTCGCCGGGATCCTGATCGAGCACTACGGCGGCCGCTTCCCGACCTGGCTCGCGCCGGTGCAGGCCATGGTCCTGCCGGTCGCCGACCCCCACAACGACTACGCGGCCGAGGTCGCCGGCGGCTCGCGCGAAGACGGGCGTGCGGGTCCGAGGTCGACGAGCGCTCGGAGTCGGTCGGGAGCAAGGTCCGCGACGCCGAGCTGGCGAAGACCCCGTTCATGCTCGTCGTCGGCGACAGGAGCAGGAGGCCGGCGCGGTGTCCGTGCGCTCGCACGACGAGGGCGACGTTGGCAGCATCCGCTCGGCGACGTCGCGGCGAAGCTGAGTTAGCAACTGCCCTGGGCGACGCAGGGTCGGCGACGCCAGGCGGCGGACGCTAAACCCGCGCACCTGCGATCCAGGGCCGATCGCGGCCCCGGACGGCGCCCCCGCGGCCGCGAGCGCTGCGTCTATACTCCGCCGCGATGCAAGGCAGCCACATCTCGTCGCGCGCTTGAGCGCCCGCGCCTTGCCCACTTCCCGCCTCGCCTCCGATCCCCGGTTAGCGCCTCCTCTTGAAGCCTGCCGTCATCCGTCTCTAGTGCCCGTCCCGCGACGGTTCGACCGCCGGATGCCCGAGAGGGACCCGACGCGGATCAACGAGCGCATCCGGATGAAGGAGGTGCGCCTGATCGACGAGGAGGGCGAGCAGGTCGGCGTGATCCCCACCGACACGGCCCTCCAGATGGCGCGCGATCGCGACCTCGACCTCGTCGAGGTCGCCCCAGACGCCCGTCCGCCGGTCTGCCGGCTCCTCGACTACTCGAAGTACAAGTACGAGCAGGAGCAGAAGGCGAAGGCCGCCCGCAAGCACCAGACACAGGTAAACGTCCGGGAGATCAAGCTGCGCCCGAAGATCGCCGACCACGACTACGAGACGAAGAAGGGCCACGTCGAGCGCTTCCTTCGCCACAAGGACAAGGTCAAGGTCACGATCATGTTCCGTGGCCGCGAGCAGGCCCACCCCGAGCGGGGCCGAGCCCTGCTGGAGCGCCTCTACGACGACATCGCCGAGATCGCGACGATCGAGTCCGCACCCCAGCAGGAGGGGCGCAACATGCACATGATGCTCGCGCCCTGCAAGGAGCTTCTCGCCCAGCAGCAGCGCGAGTCCTCCGGCGACGACGCCTCGCCGGATGAGCAGGCCGAGGCCCCAGAGGCCGAAGAGCCGAAGAGCGAGCCCGACGCCCCCGACGAAGCAGCCGCCTAGGCACCCTGCCGTCGCCGGCATCCCGCGAGGGGCTCGCGGGGGTCGAGGGGATCGAGGTCCCGTTCCCGGCCGAGTGGGTCGAACTCGCGGGCCACTTCGCCTTCCCGGCGTTCGTCGCTGACTTCGACACGCGCAACCGGGTCCGGGAGACCATGCACGCCAACCGTGTGCAGACGACCTCCGCTGTCGCCCTCGCTCGGCGACGAGGAGATCGGGATCGTCGTCGAGGAATTCCGCGCTGCCGTCACCGCGAAGGGGTAGCCTTCCGAACGTCATCCGGGACTTGGCAAAGGGAGCTGTTCAGATGAAGAAGTTCGCTGGGGTCGTCGTCGTAGCAGGGCTCGCATTCGCCTTCAGCGGATGCTTCGTGATGCGCACACTCACGTTCACCGACGACACGGTCGACGCCGGCAAGAAGACAACGGCGAAGATCAGCGTCTCCGGCGACACCACCGACATGATGATGAGGGGTGGCCTTGCCGAGCACCCGTTCTTCTTCGTCGTATCGGAGGGGGGCAGCAAGGCCGCGAACGGGGGTAGCTTCGACACCACGAGCGTCTTCGACGGACCGGTCCCGCTGAAGACCAACTCCGAGCTCGTCGACACGGCGTCGGACGAGTGCGAGTCGACCACCCCGACCAGGCGAGGGCCGGACCTCACGTTGTCGGCGGTGACGACCGAGGATCCCTTCGATGCGGACAATTCCCGCAAGTTCATGGACACGAAGCTGCCGATCAAGGCGAGCGAGTTCGACAAGGGCGATGCGCTCGCGATCTTCATGGGGACGTGGGGTGACGATGGGGACGGGACCCCGGAGCTCGAGGGCGACGGTGACTCCTACGACTGCCAGCCGCCCTACGTCACGCTCCTCAAGATCAAGGGCGGGGCGCCTCCGCCCCCCTAGGCATATGAAGCGCACGGGGGCACTGATCGTGGGTGTTGCTCTGGCGATGAGCCTGAGCGGCTGCTTCGTCTTCGGCACGATGAAGTGGGATCCGGCCGTGGTCAAGGCCGGCAAGAAGACGAAGCTGGTCGTCAAGCTCCTCCCCGAGACGTCCGACATCGGCGCCAGGGACAGCATGGTCCCCTTCGTTCTCGTCGGCCTTGACGACGGGGGCGTCCTCACCCTCAAGGGCAAGCGGGAGCTCGACTCGAAGGGGGACTTCGGCGGCCCGTACACGATGTTCGCCGACGGCGCGATGGAGGCCGAGGCGACCTCGACCGAGGACTGCGGCCTCGGCAGCGGGAGGCTGAACGAGGTCAGCCGGCGTCGACTGGACGCTCCTGCGCACGGACGAGCGCCGTCAACGACAAGGACAAGACCAAGCCGGCGCTGGCCACGATCCGGCATCAAGACGTCAACGCCCTGGCCGGGAGCGGGCAGGCGCAGGCCTACGTCTTCAGCGGGAACTGGTCCGACGAGGGGCCCGAGAACGGGATGATCGACGACCAGGAAGTTGTCTGCGCGGGGGGCGGGGTCACCAACCTGACCCTCAAGGGCTGAGCCCGCTCTGCTTGAATAGTCGGCCGCCATGCCGAAGATGAAGACCCATTCGGGCGCCAAGAAGCGCTTTCGCAAGACCGCCAAGGGCAAGATCCGTGGCCGTCGCGCCTACTCCAGCCACATCCTGGAGAAGAAGTCGCCGAAGCGCAAGCGGCGGATGGCGCGGCCGGTGGAGGTCAAGAAGGTCGACGAGAAGCGCGTGAATCAGCTGCTCGGCACGCACAAGGGGGGCTGAGCCATGCCTCGCGCGACGAACGCCGTCGCCCGCAACCGCCGCCGCAAGAAGGTCCTGAAGCAGGCCAAGGGCTACTACGGGCGCAAGCATTCGTCCTACCGCTTCGCGAAGGAGCAGGTCCAGCGCTCCGGCAACTACGCCTACCGCGACCGGCGCCGCCGCAAGCGCGACTTCCGCCGCCTATGGATCACCCGCATCAACGCCGCCGCGCGCCAGGAGGGCATGAGCTACTCGGAGTTCATGCACGGCCTGAAGCTGGCCGAGGTCGAGGTCAACCGCAAGATGCTCGCGGACATCGCCGTCCGCGACCGCGACGCGTTCCGCCGATTTGCCGAGATCTCCCGGGAGGCCGCCGCTGCCTGAAATAGCGACGGCAAGGAAGAATCTCCCGGGCGCCCAGCGAGGCGCCCTTTTTGTTGCTGAGCGAGCGAACGCCCGAACATGATCACGAGCCCACAGAACGAGAAACTGAAACTGGTCCGCAAGCTCGCTGACGCGAAGCACCGCGAGCGCGAGGGCCTGTTCGCCACCGAGGGCGAGGACCTGCTCCTGGCCGCCGGCCTGGCATCGCGGGCCGCGACCCCGGCGCCGTTCTGGTGGCCGAGGGCTCCGGCCTCGAGGGCGAGGAGGTCGAGCGCGAGCTGCTCGACGGCGTCTCGACCCTCGGTTCCGGCACGCGGGCGATCGCGTCTGGGAGCGAGGCTGGGCGCCGGCCGCGAGCGCCCCCTGCGTCTACCTGCACGGGGTCGGCGACCCGGGCAACGTCGGCGCGGTGATCCGCTCGGCCGACGCGCTCACCGGCGGCACGCGTGGTCCTCGGGCCCGGCACGGCCGATCCGCACTCGCCGAAGGCCGTTCGCGCCAGCATGGGCTCCATCTTCGGCGTCGGGCTTGCTGCGGGGCCAGGTCGCGGACACGCCCGCGCCCGCGCCTGGCGCTCGTCGCCCACGGCGAGCCCTGCTCCGGACCCCGCACCGGCCGCCACCCTGTGCATCGGATCGGAGCGCGACGGCCTGCCCGCATGAGGTGGTCGCAGTGTGCGAGGCGAGCTGGACGATCCCGCTGCGGGACCGGCGGCGCCGAGTCGCTCAACGTCGCCGCTGCGGCGGCCATCGCGCTGCAGCGGATATCGTCGCCCGGGCCCGCCGAGGGGACCACCAGCTGATGCTCGACGAGGTCGCAAAGCTCCGCAGTCGACGCCGAGGCCGCGATCGCGGCCGCGGGCGACGCCGACGCGCTCGAGGAGCTGCGCGTGCGGCTGCTGGGCCGCAAGTCTGAGCTGACCGGGATCCTGCGCGGTATCGGCGAGCTGCCGGCGGAGGAGCGCGGGGCGGTGGGTGCCGCCGCGAACGAGGCGCGGCAGGCGATCGAGGCGGCGCTCGAGGCGCGCGTCGCCGACGCTCGAGGGCGGCGCGCTGGAGGCCCGCCTTGCCGAGGACGCGATCGACGTGACCCTCCCGGGGATCGCGCCGGTGGCCGCCGGCCACCTGCACCTGATCACGCAGACCAGGCGCGAGATCGAGGACGTGTTCGTCGGGCTCGGCTACCGCGTGCTGGAGGGCCCGAGATCGAGCACGACTACTACAACTTCACCTCGCTCAACCACCCGCCCGGCCATCCCGGCCCGGATGGCCCAGGACACCTTCTACGTCGACCCGGCGACGCTGCCGGAGGGCGTCGTCAACGAGGACGGGCCTGCCGCCGGGGCCCAAGGACGTCGTCCTGCGCACCCACACCTCGCCGATGCAGATCGCGCGCGATGGAGGCCCAGGAGCCGCCGATCTTCGTCGTCGTCCCCGGCACCGTCTACCGGCGGGACTCCGATGCCACGCACACGCCGATGTTCTCGCAGGTCGAGGGCCTCGCGGTGGGGGAGGGGATCTCGCTCGCGGACCTGGCCGGGACGCTCGAGGAGGCGGCGCGGGCGCTGTTCGGCCCGGAGCGCAAGCACCCGCCTGAAGCCCGACTACTTCCCCTTCACCGAGCCGAGCGTGCAGGTCGACGTCTCGTGCTTTGCCTGCGGGGGCACGGGCGAGCTGGCCGACGGCTCGCGCGACTCGCTCTGCAAGGGGACGGGGTGGATCGAGATCCTCGGCGCCGGCATGGTCGACCCGAACGTGTTCGGATTCGTCCGCGACCGCGGCTACGACCCGGAGACGACCCAGGGCTTCGCGTTCGGGATGGGCATCGAGCGCATCGCGATGCTGAAGCACGGCGTCCCCGACCTGCGGATGTTCTTCGAGAACGACGTGCGGATGCTGGGGCAGTTCTCATGAGGGTGCCGCTCAGCTGGCTGCGCGAGTACGTCGATCCCGGCATCTGGCGCCGCCGAGCTCGCCGAGCTGCTCTCGATGCGGGCCGTGGACGTCGAGCGCGTCACGCGGGTCGGCGTGCCCTCCGCCGAGGGCTTCGTGATCGGGAAGGTGCTCTCGGCCGAGAAGCACCCGAACGCCGACCGCCTGAGCGTGACGCGAGGTCGACACGGGCGACGGGACGCGGACGATCGTCTGCGGCGCGCCCGAACGTCGCCGCGGGCCAGACGGTCCCGGTCGGCCTGCCCGGCGCGGTGATGCCCGGCGGCATGGAGCTGGGCCAGGCGAAGCTGCGAGGCGTCGTCTCCGACGGGATGATCCTCTCGGAGACCGAGCTCGAGGTGGGGATCGGACTCGGACGGGATCATCGCCTTCGCCGAGGCGACCGCGCCCGGCACGCCGCTCGCCGAGGTCCTCCCGATCGCCGAGGAGGTGCTCGAGCTTGACCTCAACCCGAACCGGATCGACCTCTTCGGCGTCTACGGCGTCGCGCGCGAGGTTCACGCGATCACGGGCGCCGAGCTGGCCCCACCGCCGTGGACGGACGACGCCGACCCCACAGGGCGACACCGCCGTGGAGGAGCTCGCCTCCGTGACGGTCGAGGTCCCGGACCTGTGCCCGCGGTTCACGGCCCGCGCGTTCACCGGCGTGGAGATCGGGCCGTCGCCGCTGTGGCTGAAGCAGCGCCTGATCGCCGCCGGCCAGCGCCCGATCTCCAACGTCGTCGACATCACCAACTACGTGATGCTGCTGACGGCGCAGCCGCTCCACGCCTTCGACCTCGACAAGGTTCCCGGCGGCGAGCTGATCGTCCGCACGGCCCGCGAGGGCGAGAAGATGACGACGCTCGACGGCGTCGAGCGCACGCTCGACGCCGAGACCGTCCTCGTCTGCGACCGCGAGCAGGCGACCGGCATCGCGGGGATCATGGGCGGCCAGGTCTCGGAGGTGTCCGGCGAGACCACCCGCGTCCTGCTCGAGGTCGCGAACTGGAACGGCATGAACATCCTGCGCACCGAGGGCGATGCTGGGCCTCCGCTCGGAGGCCTCGACCCGCTTCGAGAAGCAGCTTCATCCCGAGACGACCGATCTGGGCGCAGCGCGTCGCCTCGCGCCTGCTGTGCGAGATCGCCGGCGCGCGCGCATGGCGCCGGGGACGATCGACGAGGCCGGCGAGATCCCGGCCCCGCACGTCGTCTCGATGCACGGCGCCCGGCTCGACTCGCTGCTGGGCATCGAGGTTCCCCGCGAGCGCGCCGTCGAGCATCTGGAGGCGCTGGAGTTCGAGGTCGAGACCGTGGGAGAGGCGGACCTCGACGCCACGGTCCCGCTGCACCGCCACTACGACGTGACGCGCGAGGCCGACCTGATCGAGGAGGTCGGGCGTCTGGAGGGCTTCGACCGCCTGCCGCGCCGGCTGCCCGCGGCGCGCGAGCGGGTCGGGCGCCTTACCCGCGAGCAGCTGCTGCGCCGCCGCGCCGAGGACGTGCTGTCCGACCTGGGCTTCGACGAGATCGTCGCCTGGCACTTCGGCTCGTCCGACCGTGGCCGACCAGCTGCGGCTGCGCCGCCGACGATCCGCCGCCGTGACGCATGTGATGACCGGCAACCCGCTGTCCGAGGACCAGTCGGCGATGCGCACGACGCTGCTGGGCGGCCTGCTCGACGCCGCCCGTCACAACCTGGCCCGCGGCGCCGAGCGCGTGGCCCTGTTCGAGTCCGGCCGGGCGTATCTGCGCGAGCCCGCTCCGGCTGAGGGCGGCCCCCTGGCCGGGCCACTTCCGGGGCGACCTCGCGGCGCCCGTCCGCGAGCCCCACCGGCTGGCTGCGCATCACGGTCGGGCCGCTGCGCGAGCCGGCGCTGGGGCGGACGCCGCGCCGGCCGAGGGCTTCTACGCGCTCAAGGGCGCCCTCGAGGCGCTTTTCGAGCGACTCGCCGTCGCCGGCCGAGTTCGCTGCCGGCCGACAGCCCTTCCTGCACCCGGGCCGGGCGGCGATCGTTGCGATCGGTGGCGCCGAGGCCGGCTGGCTGGGCGAGCTCCACCCACAGGTCGCGGCCGCGTGGGACCTCCCGGGGGCGCGGCGTTCGAGCTCGACCTGGCGCCGCTGCTCGCGGCCTCACGCGCCGGGGTCGAGCACTTCGAGGACGTCACCAGCTTCCCGGCCGTGCTCCAGGACCTTGCGGTCGTCGTCGGCGAGGACGTCCCGGCCGAGGCCGTTCGCAGGCCGCCGTCCTCGCCGGGGGCGGCGAGCTGCTGCGCGGCCGCCCGCGATCTTCGACCTCTACCGCGGCGACCAGGTCGGCGAGGGGCGCAAGAGCCTGGCGCTCCGCCTCGAGTTCCGGGCGCCCGACCGGACCCTCACCGACGAGGAGGTCGCCGAGCGCCGCGAGGCGATCAAGGCGAACGTGGAGGCGCCTTGGGGGGACGCTTCGTGAGTGAGCGCGCCACCCAGGCCGAGGCCGTGGCGCAGCCACTCGACGACGGCCGCCGCGCCTGCCCGGGTGCTGGTCGCCGGCGCCACCGGCTACACGGGCGCGCTCGCCGCGCGGCTGGTGTGGGGCCATCCCGGTCTCGAGCTCGTGGCGGCCACCTCGCGGTCCGGCGCCGGCCGCCGGCTCGACGAGCTCCATCCCGGCGAGGGTGCTCCAGTCGAGCTGAGCGAGCCCGACCTCGACCGCCCTCGACGGCGTCCAGGCCGCGATCGTCGCGCTGCCACACGGTGCGTCGGCCCACCTCGTCGCGGAGCTGCGCGCACGCGAGGTCGCGGTCGTCGACCTCTCGGCCGACTTCCGGCTCCGCGACCTCGGCGACCTACGAGCGCTGGTACGGCGCCCATGACGCCCCCGGGCTGCTCGGGCGAGGCCGTCTACGGGCTCACCGAGCTCGCGCGCGAGCGAATCGCCGACGCCGGACTGGTCGCGAACCCCGGCTGCTATCCGACGGCGGCGCTCCTGGCGCTGGCGCCGCTGGCCCAGGCGGGCCTCTGCGCCGACATCGTGATCGACGCGAAGTCCGGCTACACCGGGCGCCGGTCGTGGGGCCATCGACCTGGACGAGATCGCAGACGACTTCCGGCCCTACGGGGTCGACGGGCCATCGCCACGCGCCCGAGATCGCGCAGGAGCTCGAGCTGATGGGCGCCCTCGGGCCGACGTCGTTCGTGCCGCACCTGCTGCCGATCGAACAGGGGCCTCCTCGCCAGTTGCTACGTGACCCCGTCGCGCGAGGTGACGCAACCAGGAGCTCGGGGAGCTCTACGCGGACCGCTACGGCGGAGAGCCGTTCGTCGAGCTCGTCAGCGCGCCGCCGGGCATCGGCGACGTCCGCGAGACGAACCGGGCCCGAGTCCACGTCACGGTCGATGAGCTCTCAGGAAAGGTCCTCGCCTTCTGCGCGATCGACAACCTCTGGAAGGGCGCATCCGGCCAGGCGATCCAGAACCTGAACCTGATGCTCGGCCTCGACGAGACCGCGGGGTTGGTTTGAGCGTGGCCACCGGCACTTTCCTGCGTTCGCGCTGGGTCGAGTGCTCCGGCCGGCGTCGTCGAGCGGGACCCGGCGCGGCTGGCTCCGGGCTTCCGGGCCGGCGGCGTCGCCTGCGGCCTGAAAGGCGGACGGAGGCACCGACGTGGCCGTCGCTCGTCTGCGATCCGAGGAGGTCACATCGGCGCTTGATGCTCACCCGAAACGCCGCCGCCGCGGCGCCGATCCGAGTCTGCCGAGACGAGTGCGACGCCGAGATGATCCGCGCCGCGGTCGTCAACTCGGGGAACGCCAACGCCGGCGACCGGCGAGCAGGGATTGGCGGACGCACGGGCCATGCAGTCCGCGGCCGCGGATGCCCTCGGGCTCGAGGCCGGCGCGGTGGCGGTGGCCGAGACCGGCATCATCGGCGTCCCGCTCCCCGTCGACGACGTCCTCGCCGGCATCGGGCGCGCGGCCGGGGAGCTCTCCGGTGAGGGCGGAGGGGTGTTCGCGGACGCGATCATGACCACCGACCGCTCGCGCAAGGCGTGCACGCTGGAGCTCGACGGCGTGACGCTCTCGGCCCAGGCGAAGGGCGCGGGGATGATCGAGCCCGGCTTCGCGACGATGCTCTGCTTCGTGCAGACCGACGCGGTCGCTCGCGGACCCCGAGCGCCGCCCTGCAGGGCGGCCGTCGCTTCGTCGTTCGAGCGGATCACCGTCGACGGGCAGATGAGCACGAACGACACGGTCCTGCTTCAGGCGAGCGGCGAGTCGGGCCGCCCGCTGCCCGAGGGCCTGCTCGACGCCGCGCTGCTCCAGCTGGCGCTCGAGATCGTCGCCGACGGCGAGGGCGCATCGCGCACCGCCCGCGTCCAGGTCGACGAGGCGGCTTCGGCGGACGAGGCCGAGCGCGTCGCCCGCGCGATCGCCAACTCGCCGCTGGTCAAGACCGCCCTGCTGGGCCGCGACCCGAACTGGGGCCGGATCGCGCAGGCCGCAGGGCAGGCGCTGGCCGGCGAGGAGGTCGAGGAGCTGCGGGCCGGACCGGATCGACGCCGCCGAGCTGGGGACCGACGAGCCGGAGGCCGAGATCGCGATCCGCCTCGGCCGCGGCGGCGAGCAGCGCCCACGTCTACTTCTGCGACCTCACCAAGGACTACGTCGAGCTGAACGCGGAGTACTCGACATGAGCGATCCCACGCGCCGAGGGCTCGGAGCTCCGGGTCGAGACGCTCAAGGAGGCGCTCCCGTACATCCGGGAGTTCCACGGCAAGACCGTCGTGATCAAGTACGGCGGCGCGGCGATGCGCGAGGAGCACCTGCGCGAGGAGTTCGCCACCGACGTCGTGCTGCTCGAAGTACGTCGGCCTGAACCCGGTGATCGTCCACGGCGGCGGGCCGGACATCACCTCCTACATGGAGCGCCTGGGGATGGAGGTGAAGTTCCACGAGGGCGTGCGCGTCTCCGACCCGGCCACCGTCGAGGTGGCGAAGATGGTCCTGCTGGGCAAGGTGAACGCCGACATCGTCTCGCGCCTGAACCGCCACGGCCAGCCCGCCGTCGGCCTCTCCGGCGAGGACGGCGGGCTGTTCGAGATCGGCCCGCACGCGAAGTCGGAGGACGTCGGCTTCGTCGGCGAGATCGAGCGCGTCGACGTCGATGTCCTCAACCACATCGCCGAGGACTACATCCCGGTGATCGCCTCGGCCGGCGCCGACCGCGAGGGCAACTCCTACAACGTCAACGCCGACACCGCCGCCGGCAAGGTCGCCGCCGCGCTCGAGCGCCTACAAGGCGATCTTCCTCACCGACGTCGACGGGCTGGCTCGCCGACCCCGCCGAGCCCGAGTCGCTGGTGACGAACGCCACCGTCGACGAGGTCTCGGCCAAGCTCGGCAAGGTCGCGGGCGGCATGCGCCCGAAGCTCGAGGCCTGCGTCGAGGCGATCCGCGGCGGGGTCGAGTCGGCCCACATCGTCGACGGCCGCCGCCCGCACTCGCTGCTGCTCGAGCTGTTCACGGACGCCGGCATCGGCACGATGGTCACCCAGTGAGCGTCGACGGACCTGCGGGCCCTCGAGGCAGCGCTACGCGATGCCCACCTACGCGCGGGCGCCGGTGGAGTTCGTCCGCGGCGAGGGGGCGCGGCTCTGGGACTCCGAGGGCAAGGAGTACCTCGACTTCTTCGCGGGGCTCTCGGTCCACAACGCCGGCCACTGTCACCCGCGGATCGTCGCCGCGATCCGCGAGCAGGCGGAGACGTTCGGCGGGAGCTCGAACCTCTTCTACTCAGAGCCCGCGATGCGCCTCTGCGAGCGCCTCGTCGAGTCGAGCCTGGGCGGCAAGGCGTTCCTCTGCAACTCCGGGACCGAGGCCACCGAGTGCGCGCTCAAGCTCGTCCGCAAGCACGCGCACGGGCGCGGGGTCGAGCGCCCGGAGGTGGTCGTGCTCGAGAACGGGTTCCACGGCCGCACGCTGGGGGCGCTCGCGGCCACCGTGAAGCTCGCGCGCGAGGACCTCTTCGGGCCGCTGCCGCGAGGGCTTCGTCGCGGTGTCCGCGCGACGACCCGGATGCGCTGCGGGCGGCGGTCGGCTCCGCCGACCGCCGCCGTGCTCGCCGAGCCGATCCAGGGCGAGGCGGGGATCTTCCCGATCGCCGACGAGGTGCTGCTGGCGGCGCGCGAGGCCTGCGACGAGGCAGGAGCGCTGCTCGTCTTCGACGAGGTCCAGACGGGCATGGGTCGCACCGGGTCGCTGTGGGCGTACGAGCAGCTCGCGGTCCGGCCCGACGTGATGACCGCGGCGAAGGCGCTGGGCGGCGGGCTGCCCGTCGGCGCCTGCGTGACGACGCCGGACCTGGGGGAGACCCTGACGCTCGGCGATCACGGGTCGACGTTCGCCGGCGGCCCGGTGACGGCCTCGCGCCGCCCTCGCGGCCCTCGAGGTGATCGACGACCCGGCGCTCCTGCGGTCGGTCGCGCGAGCTCGGGGGCTCCTTCAGGGACGCCCTCGGCGGGATCGACGGCGTGGCCGAGGTGCGGGGAAGAGGCCTGATGGCAGGCGTCACCCTCGCGGGCGGGATCGACGCCGACGAGGTCGCACTCGCGCTGCCTCGAGGCCGGGCTCGTGATGAACGTTCCGGGGCCCGGGATGCTGCGGTTCCTGCCGCCGCTTGGTGATCGATGCGGCCGATGTGGGTAGGGCGGTTGAGATCGTCGATGACTGCATCTGAGCTCAGGCAGTCCCGCCGCAGCCGGAGTCGGCTGGACGCGCGAGCGGATCGGCGTCGCCCTCGCCGCGCTCGCCCTGGACTGGGCTCACCGCCGTGCGCGCTCGTACACTCGCGCCATGAACGAGGATCCAACCCGCCGCATGCCCGCCGACCAGCCGCCCTCGCAGGGCGGCTATCCACCGGGAGGCTACCCGCCGCCGCAGCAGGGCATGAGCGGCGCCCACAAGGCGCTGATCGGCCTTCTCGCTCGCGATCATCATCGGCCTTGGCGTCGCCGTTGCACTGATCGCCACCGGCGACGACTCGAACGAGCCCGCGACTACCGCGACGACGTCGGCGAGCACGGTGACCTCCGACCACGACGGCGGACCCGACGACGTCGACCTCGACCGAGACGACGACCACCACGACGACGACCACCGGCGAGTCGGACGATGGCGGCGGGCAGCGGCGGCGCCGAGGCGCCGTAGGAGAGTCACGGCGATGGATGATGCGACAGACGTAGCGCGCGACGAAGACACCGTCGCCTACTTCGATCAGCACACGCCCGAGTACGGCACGAGTCGTCTCGAGCCCGCGGCGCGGTTCATCCGCGAGCGCGGTCACAAGGGCTCGAGCCTGATCGACGTCGGCTGCGGCGTCGGCAACACGCTCGAGTACCTGGTACACGCCGGCGGTATCGAGAGCACGGCCGGCCTCGACGTCAGCGCCCGCTGCCTCGAGCAGACCCGCGAGCGGGTGGACGCGGAGACCTTCCTTGGCTCCGTGCTCGACCGAGAGCTCGTCGACTCGATCGGTCCCAAATACGACTTCGCGGTCGTAGCCGCCGTCCTCCATCACCTGATCGGCGACAGCCGGCGCGAGTCTCGCGAGCACGCCAAGCTGGCCGTGGCCAACTCGAAGCGGCTGCTGAAACCCGGGGGGCACCTGATCATCCACGAGCCCGTCTACTCCCCGTACTCCGCGATGACCGCACTGTTCTACGTCAAGAAGACCGTCACGAGGATCACCGATCGGCGTGTCGGGCTGTTCGGTTACTGGAACAACATCGGGGCGCCAGTGGTCTCCGTACTACACCGAGCCGGTGCTCGAGGAGATGCTGCGCGCCGGCGAGCCGGCCACGGTCGTCGAGCGCGCATGTCGAGAGGTGGGAGCCGCCGCGGCTGGTCCGGCCGCTGGTCGGCAAGGCCAGCGTTACCCTCATCGCCCGCAAGGCCTCAGCCGCCTGAGCAGCCCGGCAAGCGCGCTTGCAAGCTCGCGAAACCTGCGCGCCGCCGTCGGATCGGGCGAGTGAAGCTGCGCGTTTCTTGCTCCGGCTAAGTACCTGATTTCTGGTACTTAGTTTCAGGCATACGGTCTCCCGCGTCGCACAGGGCGCCGCGACTTCGCGCATCGGAGCCGGCCTGCGATGGGGAGCTAAATTGTCGTTGCAGAACGGCCCGCCGCATCGCGGGGGGCCTGGACATCCGTCCAACAACGACGGCGATCGCTGGGTCCGCGGCCCAGGCGCGCCCGATACCGGCAGTGCAATGGAGAGGGCCCCGACCATGGGGCACCCCGAGAAAGGCAAACCCGTCGCGAGGCGGGGACGCAAAGCCAGAGGTCTCGCCCGGCGAGACGGCTCAGCTACCGAAAGGAGGCTCCGTGTCGGTCAGCTCACGTTGGCGTCGCGCTGCGATCGCACTGCTCTGCCCCACGGTCGCGATCCTTCTCCAGGGCGCCACCGCCGCCGCTCAGGAGACCGAGGCGCCGCCGACCGAGCCTCCTGTCACGGACGGCCCCTGCGCGACCCTCGTCGACGGGACCCCGGCGAGCGAACAGCTGATCGGCGGCGAGGAGCGCGACCGCATCACGGGGGGCGACGGGCGCGACAAGCTGAACGGCCTCGAACGAGGCGATTGCATGAAGGGCGGCCCCGGCCGCGACGTCCTCATCGGCGGCCCGAGCGCCGACGCGATGGCGGGCGGCGACGGTCCCGACAGGTTCCGAGCCCGCGACGGGAGCCGTGATCGCATCCGCTGCGGCCCGGGCCGCGACGTTGCGGTCGTCGACACCAAGGACAGGGTCGGCGGCTGCGAGCGGGTGCGCAGGGCCAAGGTCCGCCCGACCGCCTCCACCCGCCGAGGAGCCGCCCGATCCGGAGGATCCCCACCGGGCGGCGGCTGCGAGCCCGACCTCACCGTCACGATGACCGCCAGCGGATGCAAGCAGCTCTTCGACGACACCAGCGAGGGCGGGAGCCCACCACCCTCTGGGGCGACCTCGGCTGCGCCGCCAGCTCCCGCCATCGCTCGTCGGCGACGGCGACCCGCACCCGACGGCGGCCGGCGTCTCCCAGGCGACTCCTCCTCGCGGCGGCTGACCGTGATCGACGGCGACGACGTCTGGGGCGAGCGCTGCGAGATCGGCAAGAACTCCTGGAAGACGGGCCCCACGGCCGTCTACCGCGAGGGCCAGCGGGCGATCACCTTCGTCTCGCTTCAGGCTCGGCTCGAACTTCCCGCTCGAGGCGAACACCTGGCAGACCGTGATGCAGATGAAGCAGGCCCAGCCCTCCGCCAACGGCAGCGGCACCCCGATGCTCTCGCTGCGGGCCATGAACGGACGCTGGAGCCTCTGGCAGAGCGACTCGGTCAACTTCAGCGAGCTGAACCACCAGGTCTGGTCGACGCCGGCCGAGAAGCACACCTGGACACGGTTCGCGCTCGACATCGCCTACTCGCAGGACCCCAGCGTCGGCAGGGTGACCGTCTACGTCGACCTCAACGGCGACGGCGACGCCGCCGACTCCGGCGAGCGAGCCCGACCTATCGATGGCGACGCTCAAGCGCGAGACGACGGGCGGAACCGACGACGGGATCGCCCCCGGCGAGTCGATCCCCTCGCACCTGCGAGTCGGCATCTACCACAACCCCGCGATCGCCTGCCCGCCGCCGTCGGGGTGCTCGACCCAGGTCGACAACGTGCAGGTTGTGCGGCCGTAGTCAGGGCGCCTCAACGCCAGCGACGGGCATGCCGATCCGCTCCGCGAGGTAGGCTGGGCCGCCGAGACTTTGATCGGGTCGAGCCGCTGATGCCAGAGCGGTTGGCCCCGAATGAGATGAGAGCACGCCAGGTCCGAAGGGGAGTAGCCACGGGCGTGGCCGCGTTGCGGCCGCGCAACCTGACCGCGCTCGGGAGGAATCTGACCGCCACGGCGAGGTCCGAGCCCTGGCGCGACTACGTGCGCAGACACCCCGAGGGGACAACCGCCCGGATGGCGGAGCGGGCGCTCGGGTGGATCTGCAGATCGCAGGACCGGGTCGGCCGCGGCGGGGTGGCGGACCTCTCGTTCAGGGGCTGGACGCCCGGCTATCCCGAGGTGACCGGATACATCATCCCCACCTTTTGGGACTACCACCACCTCCTCGGGCGTGGCGAGCTCGCGGATCGTGCCGTGCGCATGGCGGACTGGGAGCTGCGTCTGCAGAAGCCCTCCGGAGGGTTCGAGAGCCTCTACGAGGGCTGGAATCAGCCCCCGGTCGTGTTCAACACGGGGCAGGTGATCCGCGGCCTCCTCCGCACCCACGAGGAGACCGGCGAGGAGCGGTACCTGGAGGCTGCGATCCGCGCCGGGGACTGGATCGTCGCGAACCAGGAGCGGGACGGGAGCTGGGCGGAGGCGAACTACCTGGGAATGGCGCGGACCTACGACACCTACGCCGCCGCTGGGCTGGCTCAGCTGGCGCTGTCACGTCAGGCGATCGCTACCGGAACGCGGCTCTCGCAAACTGCGAGTTCGCGATCGGCTGCCAGACCGAGAGCGGGTGGTTCGACCACTGCGACAACACCGGGACGAGCAACGACCGCCCGAGTACTCACACCCTTTGTTACACCGTGGAGGGCCTGCTCGAGAGTGGCGCGCTGCTGGGAGCGGCGGAGCCCGTCGCAGCCGGCGAGCGCGGTGCGGCGGCGTTGATGCGGCGCCGTCGATTCGAGCGGCCGCCTGCCTGGCCACCTCGATCGCGAATGGCGGCCGCGTCACGCTCGGTTGTGCTGACCGGCTCGGCGCAACTCGGCGTGATCATGCTCGGCCTCCACCCCCGCGAGGCCGACGACCGCAAGCTGAGCACAGCCGCGCCGGCTGCTCGACTTCCTGGCCTTCGCCCAGGACCTGAACGGGACCCGCGGCGATCAGACGGGCGGCATCGCCGGCTCGTATCCGATCTGGGGTCGGTACGTGCCGCTCAAGTACCCGTCCTGGGCCGTGAAGTTCTTCCTCGATCACCTCAGGCTGATGCGGCTGGCCGAGGAAGCCGCACCTGAGCAGCCTCCCCCGCTGAGGAGGGGCGCCGCGAGCGCCGCAGAAGCCGTTGATGAGGCTCGAGCAGCTCGATAGCGACGAGATCGACTGGGCCCTGCTCGACGGCTTCGAGGACCGTCTCGTCTACCAGACCCGGGAGTGGCTGCGCTTCGTCGAGCGGACCCAGGGCGCCGAGCCGGTGGTCGCGGCCCTCACGACGGCGGCAGCCCGGTCGGATACTTCACCGGCCTGGTGGTACGCCGGTTCGGACTCAGGATCCTGGGCAGCCCGATGCCCGGCTGGACCACCGGGTTCATGGGCTTCAACCTGGAGCCCGGCGTCTCACGGAGGAACGCAGTCGAGGCGCTGCTGCCGTTCGCGTTCCGGGAGCTCGGCTGTATCCATCTCGAGCTCAAGGATCGCAAGCTGGCGTCGTCCGACGTCGAGGGCCTGGGGTTCGAGGCCACCCCCTGGCGAGGGCTCCAGGTCGACCTCAACCGGTCGGAGGACGAGATCTGGGCGGGGCTCAAGGGCCCCTGCCGAACCGCCGTGCGTAAGGCCGAGCGCCAAGGCGTGACCGTTGAGGAGGCGAGCCGGCCCCGACTTCGCGGACGACTTCTACCCGCAGCTCACCGACGTCTTCGCGAAGCAGCAGCTCGTGCCGCCCTACGGGATCGATCGGATTCGGTCGCTGATCCGGGAGGTCCACCCCGGCGGGCATCTGCTGCTGCTGAGGGCACGTGACCCGGAGGGCGAGTGCGTCGCCACCGGCATCTTCCCGGGGATGAACCGCACCATGCACTTCCTCGCGGGCGGCAGCCTCCGGGAGCATCAGCGTCTCCGCCCGAACGAGGCGCTGATGTGGCACGCGCTGCGCCACTGGAGGTCGCGCGGGGTGGAGGTCGCCGATCTCGGTGGATACATGGACTACAAGCGCAAATGGGGGACGACGGAGGTCTCTCCGCCGTTCCTCGAAGGTCGCGCAACGGCGCCGTCGGCCTCCTCCGCAACGCGGCGAAGGCCGCGTACGAGGGGCGTCAGCGCCTCCACGGCCGATCGCGCAGCTGAGAGCGGGGCCGATCCGCCTCTCACCGTAGAGTTACCCGATGACTGCCCTGCGCCGACTGGGATTCCGGCTCCGCCGCGGGCTCGGACGAGTTCGGGTCGCGCGGCCTTAGCCAGGGCGCGTAGCCGAGCTCGGCCATCGGCTCCCCGAGGAGCCGCTCGAGCTCGGCTACGTCGCCGGCGGCGAGGCGCCTCCGCCAGCCGGCCGTGAGGTCGCGGGCCTTCGATCCGGTCCTCGATGAAGGAGTGCGCATCGGGTGTGTCGGCGAGCTCCGAGAACTCGAACAGGCCGCCTTGAGGCAGCGTGAGGATCGGCGACGAAGTCTTCGTAGCGAAGCTCGAGGTACCGCCCCGGAGCGAACTCGCTGGCCTCCCGCGCCCCAGTCGCAGGACCGCGCCCACTGGATTCCTGCGAGCGTCGCGGGCGTGCCTCCCGCCCGCTTCCACGCGTCCATGTCCTCATCCGTCAGCCCGCCGCGCCATGCCGGTGAGTCGAGCCTGTAGTGTCGCGCCAGAACGGGACGCGCAGCAGCGAGTCGACCACGCCGCGCGGGTCACGGATCACGTTGACGAAGCGCGCGTCAGCGAACGGGCCGTCAGGTACTCGACCGAGCCGGGCCCGTCACCTTTGCAGTGAAGCGCGGCTTGCCCTGGAGGCGTGAGGTGCGAGCGACCGTCGCGAGCATGCATTCGCGCTATCGGGCCTGGGTGTCTCACCGAGCAGGAAGTCGTAGACGAAACGTTCCCCGCAGCAACGCTCCCAAACGCCGTACGCCTCCGCCGGCGCGACGCGTACCCGCTCGACAGGCCCCGACTCTCGCCCCGGCGCGGCACGCCCTTTCGCAGCCCGGTCCGAGGCCCGGCAACCTGCCGAGGACGGCGAGCGCGGGGACCCCGGGGACCCGGTCCTGATACTGCGAGAACCACGCGAGGTCGGGGTGCGAGGCGAAGCTGGCGTAGATCAGCGATGTCCCGCTGCGGGGCATCCCGATGAAGAGCACGGGCCGGTCGACGGGCTGGGTCTGGAGGTGTCACGGGCGGAGGTCTATTGCAGTCGGACCCGTACGATCGTCCGATGCCGCTCTCGTCGACTCGGAAGGTATAGACATCGCCTACGCCGCGGCCTCGACTCGCGAGGTCCGCTCGAGCTTGCGCGAGAGGCCGCGAGCAGGGTCGTCTCCGTGGACGAGCGATTCGTGTGGTTCGTGCTTGATCTTGGCCGCGTCGAGCCGATCGCTCTGGCGGAGGGATTCGAGCTGCACCTCGCGAGCGAAACCGAGGCTGATCTGCTGCATGACCTTCCGCACGTGCCTGCGGAGAGGGCCGGCAACGTGTCCGCGACGGCGTCCAGCTCTGGTTCGTGCTGAAGGACGGGCGTCCGGCGTTCGTCTGCTTCGCCTTCCTGGCTGGCCAGCGCTTCCCTCTCGAGGGCACGCGAGGCGACGACTACGTCCTGCCAGAGGGCGTGCCTGCCTCGAGAACGGTCTCGCTAGCCGCGAGTTCCGGGGTCGTCTGATCGCGCCGGCCGCCTGGACGGCATCGCCCAGCGGTTCCGCGACGACGGCTACGAGCTGCTGATGACGAGGGCCGCCGAATCCAACGTGGCGTCCGGGCGCACGCTGGAGCGGACCGGCTTCCGAGCGGCGAGCGTCATGCGCCGTCGGCGGCGCGGGCTTCGGAGCTCGATCGGGTTCGAGCGAACCACGGGGAGCCGAGCGACCCCGGCGAGGCTGGTCACTGACTCGAGCTGCGGGTGACCCGCTGGATCGCACCGCAGCTTCTCACCGCGCTCGGCGCCCGGCAGCCTGCCGACGTGCCGCCGTCACTCGCACGGCTCATCCCGGCTGACCGCACCCGGCACGACCAGGGCCGGGAGGAAGACGGCCCACCCGGCCAGGGTGCCGCCACCATCCCGAGGTGCCCACGTCCGGCCCGAAGGCGACGAGGATGGCGATCATGGCGCAGCGCCGCGAGCGCGGCTGCCACGCCGCGTGCCCGAGCAGCCGAGCCGCAATTGCATCCCAACAACGCGCCGGCAGAGGACCAGTGAGCCCTGTGTAGAAGACGAGGGCGGCGTCGCTCGCGACGCGGCCCCGACGAGCCCAGCTCCGGCACCAGGACGAGGTCGAGCCCGAGGTTGACAGGACCGCCGCGACCGCGACAGGATCCGGCGACGAGCCTCGCCGAGGTAGTTGATGCCGAGCGAGAGGAGCGGCGCGAATCCCGAGACAAAGATGAAGGGCCCCAGGGCCCGGAGCACATCCGCCGACTCCTCGTACCCGGGGCCGAGGACCTCGCGCTGATGGTTCGCGAACCGACGATCGGGGCGACGATCGCCGCCTGGAGGAACAACAGCTAGCGCAGCGCCTTTCGAACGCCGCCCGTTCGGGCGCGCCGCCACTCTGGACATCCCGGGCGCCACGGCCTGGGCGAGCGCGAGGCCGGGATAGAGGAGCGGGGTGATGAGCCGGAGGGGAGCCTGGAACACGCCCACCTGTGCCGCCCCAGGACTCCCCCGATTACGAGCGAGTCGACCTGCGTCATCGCCGAGTATGCCCAATCGATCACGAACATCGGCGCGGCGTACCTGGCGACGCGCCGCGGTATCGCCGCGCCCCCGCTCCTGACCGCGACGCGCGGCGCCCGAGCAGGCGAACCAACAGAACACGGCCGCGACGACCCCGAACGCGTAACCGATGGCGCGACCGAACGCGGCCGCGGTCGCGGCGCCGCCGAGCAACGACCAGCATCACGCTGGCCGTGCCTCGACGGCGCTCTCCGATAGGGACGACGCGGAAGTTGAGGGTCGACCCGGCGCACGCGATGAACGTGGTGGTGAGGAAACCGAGGAGGCCCTGGAAGACGTCGCCAGCGCGATCCCGCGCAGTGGCCAGACCAGACCGGGCTCCCCGTAGGCTCCGGAGATCGGCCCCGCGGAGGGGAGGAGCGCCACCGAGACGAGCGCGCCGCACGACGAGCCTGAGGCGCAGGCCGTCGGCGAGACGTCCGCGACGCGAGGCAGGCTCTCGCGATGGTCGGCGACGAAGCGGGCCGTGGACTGGGTGAGGCCGAGATCGGACGGTTGGAGGACGAGCAGCCCGACCGCGAGGGCCAGCGCGAACAGGCCGTAGTCATCCGGCCCGAGGGCCCGAACGAGATACAGGGTGAGGCCCGCCGTGAACAGAGCGGTCGTGATTTGGGAGGCGAGTGCGAAGACCGCGTATTTCGCGCGACCGTTCCCTCGCTGCCGGCCGGGTTCCGACTCTCGCTCATGCGTAGGCGGTAATCGTCGTGACCGCCCCGTACCGCCTCCAGCGCCGCCGACGAGTTCCTCGACCTGACGCTCGCGGAGGTGCTCGGCCTGCGAACTCACGGCCTGCCGCGGCTACCGCCGGCCCGCGTTCGGGATCCTCGCGGAGGCCCCGTACGGCTGCCGCCAGCGCGGCGGCGTCGCCTGGCGGCACCGGGATCCCCGCTCCCGTCTCCTCGACCAGCCGTCGTGGGCTCGCCCGCGGCGGCCACGATAACCGGCCGGCCGATCGCGCAGCAATCGAAGAGCTTCGAAGGGACGAACTTTTCGAGGCCCGGCTGGCTGGCTAGCGGAACCAGCAGGGCGTCGGCCGCGCGGAGGTGTCGCGCGGCTTCGGCGGGCTGCATCAGGTCGCGGAACACGACCCGTCGGGCGGGAGCTCCCCGGCCTGGCGGCGCAGCTACTCCCGGAGCGGGCCGTCGCCGATCAGAAGCAGCTGAAAGCCGTCACCGAGCATTGCGGCGGCCTCGATGCCGTGTCCAGCCCTTGGGCGATCCCCTGGTTGTCCGCGTACGCCCAGACGAACCGGTCGCTTGGCAGTCCGAGGGCCGCGCGGTCGGGAGGCTCCGCGCCGGCGTCGAGCCACGTCTTGGTGGTCCCGTTCATGATCACCCGCACCTTCTCTGGGTCGCCCGAGCGTTCGGCGATTCGCGGCGGAACGGTTCGGTGACGGTGACGATCCAGGCAGCGCTCCGGTAGAGGCGCCGCTCGAGGACCTCGGCGGCGCGGGCGACGGGGCCATCGGGGATCTCGCCCAGGATCACCGCCGCCTCCGGCCAGAGATCCCGGACGTCGAACACCCAGGGTCGCCTATGACGTCGCGGCGAGGGCGGCGGCGGCGCCTACGGGCAAAGGCGGCGACGAGGCGAGGATCACGTCCGGGCCGGGCCAACCTGGAGGCGTGAACGTCGCCATCGCCGCGTACGAGGCGTACAGAGCGAGGCGCGTCGTCACGGTCTTCCGCGGCGTCGCCCTGACCCACACGTGGTGGACCCGGACGCCGTTGATCTCGTCCCTCACGACGGCCTGTCCGCGATAGGAGGGCACCACGATCCCCTCGGGGTGGTTCGGCACGGCGCAAACCACTCGACTTCGTGGCCGGCGTCGACGAGGCCCTCGGCGAACGCCTGGACCCGAACGCGGGCGGCCGTTACCTCCGGGGCGTAGTGTGGCTGAGAATGAGGATTCGCATGGGTCCGCCTTCCCGCGCGGCGCCCATGCGCAGCGACTCGGGCAACGGAAGCATAGGAACGCGCCGCCCGTCCAAGTGGGTATTCTCCTGCGGGATGCGGGCGCGGCGAGCGGAACTTAGCTGAGCCACGCGGGATGCCCGGCCAACAGGCACCAGCGATGTGCTCGTCCTCTGTTACCACGCGGTGTCCGAGCGTGGCCGGCGGCGCTCTCCGTGACCCCGGAGGCCTTCGAGCGGCAGGTGGGCCGCCTCGTCGGGCGGGCCACCGCGGCTGCACGTTTACCGAGGCCGTCACGCGGCCGCCGGGCCCGAGGGCGCTCGCCGTCACGTTCGACGACGCCTTCCTCTCTCGGTCAACGTCCGCGCGCTCCCGATCCTGCGGCGCCTGGGCATTCCCGCGACGGTCTTCGTACCCACGGAGTTCGCGGAGGAGGGACCGGGCGCGGCCATGAGCTGGCCCGGATCGACGGGTGGATGGGCGGCCCCACGAGGAGGAGCTTCGTTGTATGTCGTGGGATCAGCTTCGCGGGCTCGCCGACGAGGGATGGGAGATCGGCTCGCACACCCACAGTCATCCTCGCCTGCCGGCCCTGAGCGACGACGACCTCCATCGTGAGCTCACCGTCTCCCGCGACCTGTGCGCGCAGCGTCTCGACAGGCCCTGCACCTCCCTCGCGTACCCCTTGGCGACTACGACGAGCGCGTCGTCCGCGCCGCCGGAGCGGCCGGGTACTCGGCGGCGGACGCTTCCCGGGCGACTCCATCCCCCGGCGCCGCTGCGTTGGCCGCGGGTGGGTGTCTACCACCTTGACACGGGCCGCGCTTCGCAGCCAAGAGCTCGCGGCGGTCCGGCGGATCATGGCGGCGATGGCGTGATGGGGAAGCTACGGGTGATGATGTTGATCGACTCCCTCGCCACGGGGGGCGCGGAGGACTTCGCGGGCAGCTCGCGGTCCACCTCGACCCGGAGCGGTTCGAGACCACCTTTCTGCGTCTCGCGCTGGTCGCAGGAACGGGCGGAGGTACCCGGGTGCGGAGGTGCTCGCGCAGCTCGAGGAGCGCGGGGTGGAGGTGATGACCCTCGGGCGCCCGCTCGGCCCGGGGCCGACTTGCCCTGGCGCAAACGGCTGTCCTTCATGGCCTGGCGGCCACTACTCGATCGGCTGGCGCCGGACGTTGACGTCCTTCACGCGCACAAGTTCGGGTCGAACCTGCGGGTGCCGCGCTCGGGACGCTGGCACGGGTCCCCGTCGTGGTCGCTCACGAGCAGACCTGGTCATACGAGGGCCAACCGGCGGAGGAATTCCTCGACCGCGAGTTGATCTCGCGCCAGGCGGACGCCTTCATCTGCGTCTCCGAGCAGGACCGCCAACGCATGATCGAGATCGAACGGATCGACCCGGCCAAATCGTCCTCGTCCGAAACGCCGTCCCCGCCCCGCCGGCAGACCGACGGGACCCCGTTCGGGCGGAGCTCGGAATCGATGACACCGTCCAGGTGATCGGGACTCTCTGCCGTCTCAGCGAGCAGAAGGCGCTCGACGTGCTGCTGAGGGCCGCGAGCTACTCACCGACCAGGTGCCGGGGGTGCGGACGCTCATCGTGGGCGACGGCCCCGAGCAGGACGGCTCGAGTCCCTGACCCGCGAGCTTGGACTGACGGACTCCGTCACTTTCCTCGGACGACGCACGGACGTCGCCGAGGTGTTCGCGGCGTTCGACGTGGCGGTGCTCTCCTCCGACTATGAGGGCACGCCCTTTGGCTGATGGAATGCATGGGCTCGGCCGCCCGATCGTGGCCACGCGGGTCGGCGGGGTGCCGGAGATGATCGAGGACGGGGTCCACGGCCTGCTGGTACCGCCTCAGGACCCCGTGGCCCTCTCCGCGGCAATTGCCACGCTCCTGGGGATCCCGAGCGCGCAACGGCTGATGGGCGAGCGGGCCCGCGACCGCCGCGCCGAGGAGTTCGACGTGGCGGTCGCGGGCGACGGCATCGGTGCCCTCTACGCCCGCCTCTACGCCTCGTCGAAGCGCGGAGGCGAGAGGGCGGTCAGGTAGAGGGTTCGCCGCGAAGAACCCTGCGCCTCGGCGAGCTGCAAGCGCGCCGGCGCCCAGGCATCGCCGGCCCCAGTCCCAGAAGTGCGGCGGAACCATCTTGCTGAAGATGTCGGTGGCGAAGAAGTTGGCGACCAGGAAGCCGGCGAGAGCTATGGCGCCGAGTGCGCGGGCCATGATCTTCAAGCTGCCCGGTCCACCGTGCGGTTGAAGTCCCGTGCGGCCACCAGCGCGCACCCGATCGGGAACCCCAGCATGGAGAGCAGGATCACCGTCCCGATGCAGGCCCGGTCTCCGAGAGCGCCATCAGGTAGATGTTGTGAGCGTCCTTGGGGTCGATGATCACCTCGTCGGTCCGGGTCAGCGCCCCTGGCTGGAGCAGGTAGTGAATCGACGAGGTCTGGAAGTTGCCGACGCCGACGCCGCGGACGGGGTTCTCCTCGAACATGCGCCAGCCCACCTGCCAGATGGTCAATCGGCTCTCCGTCGCCGGCACCTGTCCCGGAGTCGTCTGAGCGATGCGGTCCTTGATGCCCTCGGGGGCGAACGTGATGAAGAGGACCACGGCCGCCAGCGGCCGCGAGCCCCGGAGGCCACCAGCGCCGTTCCCCGCCGCCCGGGGCCCGCCACCAGAACCATGACGACGAGCGCGGCGCCGAGGCTGATCGACGCCGCCTCGCGAGCCGGTGAAGACAAGCGAGACGGCGCAGAGGGTGGCGATGCCGATCGCGGCGCTTCGCAGCATCGTCGCGCGGCGGAGCGCCACCGCGGCGGCGATCGAGAGCACGAGGCCCGCAACGAGCACGGTCGCGAGCTGGTTCGCGTTTCCGAACGTACTCTCCACCCTGGCTACCTCGGTTGGGTCCGCCGTGGGCGGGGACAACATCGCCAGCCCGGCCGTGAGTGCCGTGCCGACGAGGAAAGCTCCGATGACTCCAGGCGATGCGCGACCTGGTCGTCGCCGCGGTGTAGGTGATGACCAGGAGCGCCATGACCAGCAGGTACCGGAGGACATCCTCGAGCGTCGCGGCAGTGCTCTCGGCCCAGCTCAGGCCGAGAAGGGCCCAGATCAGGAAGGCGATGAGCAGGAAGCCGCCGAATTGATGGTCGACGAAATAGTTGCGGCCCCGTCCGGCCTCGTGACCTCGGCAAACCAGGCGAGGGCCAGCAGCAGGCCGGTGGCCTTCGTGAGGCTCAACACGGGGCCTCCGGCGAAGACGAACTCGAGGAAGGCGATAAGGACGAACAGGACCAGGCCCGCGGCGAGGTTGGTGAAGGCGATCAGGACGAAGACCACGGCCGCGGCCGCGCCGAGGGCGAGGATCGGGTCGATCCCGGCCAGCACGCCGAGTAGGCCGGCGAGCAGGCAGGCGGTCGCCAGTGCCCAGCGCGCGGGTTGGATCGCGACGGTCACTCCGATTCTAGGTCGCCGGTAACACCGCGCGTGGAGCCGCGGTCCAGTACGCTCGCGCGCCGTGCGGCTGGCGGTCTACACGGACGACGCGTACCACGAGACGCCCAGCGGGGTACACGCCGAGCGGCGTTCGCCTGTTCGTCGCCCGGATGCGCCATTCGGTTGACGAACCCACCCTGATCGGCCGGTTGAGCCCGGTCGATGATGCGGCCCGATACCCCGTCGGTTCGGATGTTGCGCCTGCTCCCTCTGCCCTACTACTCGAGCCTCGCGAAGCCACTGAGCGTGCTGCCTGCGGTACTGCGCTCCGTCGGTCGGTTTTGGCGTCTGCTCGATGACGTCGACTGCGTCTGGCTGCTGGGCCGCATCCGATGGCGCTGGCGTTCGTCGCTGTCGCCTTGGCGAGACGGCGGCGGTGGTCTTGGGAGTCCGGCAGGACCTTCCGACTTACGTCGCGATGCGACACCCGAATCGGCGCTGGATCCGGTGGGCCGGCTCGGGCTGGAACTGGCGTTCCGGGGGCTGGGCTGCTTTCTGCCGGTTGTCGTGGTTGGATCCGAGCTCGCCGCGAACTACTGCTGCTCCCGCCGGCTGCTCGAGATCGTGGTCTCGGTGGTCGTGACGACGACCAGTCGTCGAAGCGGCGGATGCGGCGGAACGCGATTACGCGGGAGAGCTTCGGATCATCAGCGTCGGTCGGCGAGGCGGAGAGAATCCATTGATGCTCGCCGACGTCCTGGCGCTCCTGAACGCCGACGACGGCAACCGCTGGCGACTCCTCGTCTGCGGGAGGGGGAGATGTCGATCAGCTCGCGGCGCGCCTTGCGGATCTCGGGCAGGCAGACAACGCCGAGCTCGCAGGGTACATGCCGTACGGGAGCCGCCGATGCAGGCGTACCGCTCGAGCCATGTGCTCCTGCACACCTCCTGGACCGAGGGTTTTTCCCAGATCCCCATTGAGGCGGCGGCGGCGGGCTCCCTGCGTTGCGCTGATGTCGGAGGGTTTCGGGCCGCGATGGGCGAGGCGGTCGCGCTGGTGCCGGCCGGAGATCCGCGGCCGCGGCCGCGGCCGTCCGCGCCGTCGTGACGACGCGTCGCTTCGCGCGGCCTGGTCGAGGCCGGGCTCGCTTACGCGTCGGTGCACACGCTCGACGCGGAGACGGACCGGGTGATGGACTTCCTCAGGGCTGCTTGAGTCTCGCGGCCGGGCCCCGAGCCTCGGCTCAGTCGCCCGTCTTGATGCGGCGCAGCGCGGGCAGAGAGGGCTCTCTCTGCCTGCCCGGCCGGGAGCGGGCTGCGCGGATCCGTGGCCTCGCCGTAGTAGCCGCCGTCGCCCCGGGCGGTCCCGACGAGGGTGAAGCCGAGTGGGATGATGTCGTTGCCGGCGAGGAGCTCACAGAGCTCGTGAAGCCGATCGAGGTGGGTCGTGCCCAGCCGGGTCACGAGCACGACGTGATCCGACGCCGGGCCAGAGGTAGCGCATCGACCACCGTCGTCAGCGGCGGCGAGTCTATGACGATGTAGTCGGCACGCGCTGAGCTGCCTCGAGGAGCGCATCCGCCGCGCTCAGCGAGAACAGCTCGCTGATCCAGCCTCCGGAGTAATCGGCCAGGAGCAACTCCAGCGAGGGGCCGAAGGGCGCCGTCGTGATCAGCGCATCGTCAAGCGAAACGTTTTCGAGCAGAGTCGCCACGACCCCGCTCTCAACGGTCATCCCGAGCGCCGGCCGATCGCGGCCTTCGCAGATCGGCTTCGATGAGGACGACGCGCTGCCCGGCGAGCGCAGGAAGCAGCGAGGTTGATCGCCGTCGTCGTCTTCCCCTCGGCGGGGGCGGAACCGTGACGAAGATCGTCTGGGCACCGGTTCCGGTGCGCGCCGCCATGAGGTTGGCACGAAGGGTTCGATAGGCCTCCTTTCCGGGGAGAGATCGCGGCCGGACCGAGCGGACGCCCGCGACGTCCTGCTCCTTGGGTATGCGGGCCAGAATCGGCAGCTGGTAGCGGCTGCGAAGCTGCTGCTCGCGGCGCAACCTCGGGTCGATCGCCTGTGCCGCGAACGCTCCCTGCATCCCCAGCACGAGCCCGGCAACGAGGGCGCCGACGATCGTCAGCAGGGGCCGTGGCGAGACCGGCGTGGAATCCGGGACCGCCTCGTTGCGACGCGGATGGTCGGGTCCGGGGCTGCGCGCAGGACCTCCAGTCGGGCTATTTCGGCCTCGGTGCTGCCATCGGGGGACATGGGGACCCGCCCCCCTCCAGGTTGGACTGCAACTCCGGCAGGATCTCGTCGACCCGGTTGTGGAGGGCTTCCGTTCGCTCAGCCACGACCTGCTCGGCGAAGGCGTTCGCCAGGTCGGCCGCCTGCTCCGGCGTGGAAGCCTCGGCGGTGACCGCGACGATGTTGCTGGAAGCCACCGGTTCGCGGTGACGGCCTCGAGCAGGTCGAGCGGGTCTGGTCCAATTCCAGCTCCTTCCGCACCCGCTCTGCGACGGCCAGGTTCGTGGTGAGTGTCGAAACAGTCTGGACGTCGCGCGTGGGGTCGCTCGAGGGCTGGAGGAGCCCGAGGCTGGCGACCAGCGGGTCCTCGGCCGGCACGGAGTGACGAGCAGCTCCGCCTCGGCCTCGTACACCGAGTCGGCTGTCAGCAGGTACGCAGCGGCGGCCGTCAGGGTCACGAGCAGGATCGCGATCGCGATCTGCGCTGCTCGCGGAGCACCTCGCCCAGGTACCTCAGCCGACCTGTTCGCCGGGCGGGCGCAGCCAGGCTGGAGCGGCGCGGTTGTCGGAATTCCTGGCCATGGTGGAGGCCTGATTGTTACAGGGCGGTGTCCGAGGGCTCCAGGATCCGGCCGTGCGGACGCTATTCAGTGTCCCGCCCAGCAAGGCCGCCAATCACACCGCGGAGCGCTACGTCCTTCGGCTATGTTCCACCGGTGAGCGGTTCTGTCGCGGACAGCGAGGGGGAGCGGAGCCCACGGCGTCGACGGGTGCCGAGGCCGTTGCGCAGAGGGAATCACCCGAACTCCTCGGCCGCGTGGCCGAACGGCTGCGTGAGTTCGAGGGGCCGCGAACGGGGCCGTTGCCGAGCTGCGCCGCGAGGCGCTCGCGGCAGGGGTTCCCCCGCCCGGGCCCGCAGGCCCCGCCGGGGAGAGGGGGCTGTGCTGCACGAGCTGATCCTGACCCTGAGCGAACGAGCGGATGGGCTCGAGCGTGAGGCGGAGCTGATCGCCGGGACCTGGAGCGCGCCAGGAACGCGATCCTTCACCCCGAACGGCCGCGAATCCATCACTCCGAACCCATCCACCGGGCGTGCGACTGAGGCCCGGCGTGACCCGAGTCCCCGGCCGGGGAAGAAGGCCGAGGCCCGCCCGCGGCCGCATCGGCCAAAGCGGAGGACGACAGAGACAGGCCGAGGCCCGCAGCGGACAGATCCAGCGGCCCGTTTCGGCCGGGGTCAAACTGCTCGCGGCGCAGATGGCTCTGGACGGGGAGAGCCGGGACGAGATCCGCCTCCGCCTGAGGCGCGACTTCGGGGTCACGATTCGGCCACGGCCGTGAGCGAGGTCCTCGAAGGTGAGCGGGTTCGTAGGTTTCGGCCCGCCGCCAGGACGGAGCCCGATCCGGATCCCCGGCCTCCGGCGACACCGAAGCAGAGGTTGTGGGCGATCGCCGGGAGAGAACGCCGTCCCGCACGAGCCGAACCCTGCAGGAGCTCGGCGACCGGATCGAGGGGATCCTGGAGATCGCGGACGAACCGCAGCCGAGATCGAGAACGAGGCGACGGTCGCCGCAAGGAGCTACGCGGACCAGCGTCGTCGTGAGGCCGACCGCGAGCTTCGAGCGTCGGCGGCTGCCACCGACCGCGAAGCGGAGGGACGCATGCTCGCCGCCTCGAGGCTCGAGGCCTTGCTCCGCCGCAAGGCGCAGACGGTCCTGACCCAGGCGCAAGGGTTGCAGCGCAGCCGAGGCGGTCCTCGCAGCTCTGCCGCCCCCGGGCGCGACGGGCGAGCGTGCGGGGTCGGGGAGTCCCGAGGCGGAGCCCTCGAACGCGCCTGCCCGAGCGCGCGCCCGCGGGAGATGATGCGCCCGAGGAAGCGCTGCTGCGAGCGGCCACATCTCGCTGTTGCGGGAAGCAGCCGCGCGGACATCGAGCAAACGCTTCGAGCGGAGTTCGGATCGACTCGCCGGATGCGATTAGTCGACGAGATCCTCGGCGGCGGCGACCCGGCTGCCGCCGCCGCGTTCGAGGCGCTCGCGCAGCTCCTGGATCCGGGGCCCCAACGGCTTCCGCTCGCGCGCCGAGCCGAACTCGTCGCGGGCCCGAGCCGGATCCGAGCCAGCGAAGAGCTGGGCCAGGAAGTAGTGCGAGACCCATTCCTCGGGACGCTCCTCGGCGGCCTCCTCGAAGGCCGAGGATCGCCGCTTCCCGATCGCCGCGGCTCGAGCGATGGCGCCCCGCGCCAGCATCGGCTCCTCCGACAGCGGGTTCGACGGTCTCGGCCCGATCCAGGTCACGGAAACGCACGCTGGCGATCCACCTGCCAACCGTCGTAGGCCGCATCCACGTAGCGATCACTGAGATAGGGCGGAACGACCTCATCGCCAGCGCGACCGAGCAACGACGACCGCCCAGCGCCGCCGGCCCCCTGTGGAGGGCCGGGCTTCCAGTACCGCCGGGGCGCAGGCGGAGCCGAGCAGCGCGAGGACCGGGGCAGTAAGCGCCGGGAAAAGGGAAGAACCAGTCGATCGAGGCGTGGACGAGCCAGTACGCGCCGGTGACGATGGCGAAGCGCGGAGAGGGCGGCTGCGGCGGGGCCGCCGCGCGAGCGCGCACCGCGCCGATCACGGCCCCGACCGAGGCCGAGGAGAAGGAATGCAAGCCCAGGAAGGCCAAGCTCGCCGAGGGTCTCCAGCTCGACGCTGTGAGCGTCCCGCGCGCTCGCCACACCCTCGGCTGCGCGTCGACCTCAAGTAGCTGTAGTAGAAGCCTCCGGCGCCCTCCCCGAGCACCGGGGCGTCGCCCGCGTCGTCCAGTGCGACCCGCCAAGGTCGTCGCGTTCGGTGCCCGCGTTGAACTGAAACCGACTCGACCCTTGCGTGCCCTCCGGGCTGCTCTGCGTGAGGAACTCATCGACCCGATCGCCGATCCAATCGGCTGGATCTCCGGTGATGAGCACGAAACCGGCGAGGCCGATCACCGCCGCGCCCGCGGCGCCCGCCGCGACCGCCTTGTTTGCCCTCCTGAGCGTGGCCGCCGACAGGGGCCGCCGCCGTTCGGCGAAGGCGACCGCGAGCCCGAGCGACAGCGACAGCGCTGTGCCCAGTGCAACCGCCCGGCCGGCCTCGCGCACTGCATCGAGGGTGGCCTCGGGGCTTCGCTCATCGACGACCGAATAGAGGTCGGTCAGCGCCGGGATCACGACCAGGGCGGGAACGACGGCGAGGGCGAGCCACCCTACCGCGCGGGCCCGATCCCGGTTTGCCACCAGGTAGACGGCGAGCACGGCCGCCGCCCCGAGGATCGACCCCCGGCTCTGCCCGAGGGCGCCCAGCTGCATGCAAAGGGTCGCCGTGGCGAGCGACACGCCCCGCAGCCGCCAGTCGAAGCCGCTACTGGCGGCGAGCCCGACCGCCGGCAGGGAGGCGACCAGGAAGAAGGCGGCGTTGGCGTTGCGGTAGCCGATCGGGTACTGGAGGGTCGCCCGGTCCAAGAGCTGGCGCAGATCATCGCCCGCGAGGAGCATGCCCAAGGTGATGAGCCCGGCAAACAGGCCAGCGAACGCCAGCGGCACCAGCGCGAGATGGATGCGGGGGGCGAGCAGGTGCACAGGTCCACAGTCCCATCCCGAACGCCATCGCATAGACGAGGATCCGCTGCGCGTCCTCGATCGCGACGTCCGGCGCCGGGCTCCAGAGCGCGGACAGCGCCGACCACAGCCCGAGCGCGACGAATGCTCCCAGCGCGACGGCGGGCCAGCCACGAAGGCGCAGCCGCGACGGAGCGAAGAGCGCCAGCAGCACGAGGCCCGCGCCCAGGGCCACAGCGCCGGGATACAGCGCCGTGCCGAACCAACCCCCGTACTGCCAGGCCCAGATCGCGAACAGTGCCGACAGCAGCACCAGAGCAACGAGGCCGGCGGGCGCGGGACGGGAGAAACCGTCCCGCCCCTCCCGGTCGGCCTCAGCGGTCCCCGCCGGTGGGTCCTGCGATGTGCGCTCGCTCGGCGGTATCTCGGGCACGCTCAGGGATCCTGCCAGTGGCGCTCGCCGGGCGCGAAGAGGTTCACGTCCGTCAGCTTTGCGAACTGCGCGTAGCGCTGCGCGGCGCTGTAGAGCGGATGGCAGGCGGTGAGGACCAGCCGGTCGTAGCCGACGTTCTTCGACGATCGCGACGTCGCCGGGATCGACGATCTCGTGCTTCTCGACCTCGTAGGTGAAGGTCGCGTAGGGCATCTGAAGGGTGATCTCGTCTCCCGGCTGGATCTCCTCGATGCGCCGGAACGGGGCGAGGTAGGTCGTCCGGTGTCCGGCGATCCCCATCGTCTCGCCCTGCCCGGGGAAGGCCGAGCCGTCGCCCTGGGCGCGCAGCTCCGGCGTCGTGTCCTCGAGCGTGTAGTGCCCGGGACCCTTCTGGAGGCTGGCCGTGTCCGTGCCCTCGACGACCACGACGTTGAGGTCGATGCGCGGGATAACGATGCGCCCGATGGCCTCACCACGCTCCACCTCGCCCGCGAAGGCGTCGGCGAGCACCCGTACCCGATCCTCCAGCTGTCTCTCGCTGAGGGCGCGTGCCAATAGCTCGTCGGAGGGGAAGCGATCCTCCAGTTCCGTCAGCTGGTCCTCGGCCTTCCCCTGCTGAAGGGAGCCATAGATGGACGAGAGCGGCTCCTTCCATGCGAGGGTCAGCCCCACGTCGGCGAGGACCACCAGCCCGGCCGTGATCAGGGCGATCGAGAGGATGCGGAGAACGCGGTGCACGCGGCCAATCATTCACGACCGGCCCGTGCCGGCGCGCGCGCACGCGCCCGGATGCGCAGACTCTCCGCGCCTCGTGGCACCCGGCCCGCCCCGCATCGCCTCCTACCAGGCCGACCCGGCAGAGGTCGGGCGCGTCCTGCTGCTCTATTCCGGCGGGCTCGACACCTCGGTGATGCTCCACTGGATCCAGGCTCAGTACGAGGCCGAGGTGGTGACGCTCAGCGTCGAGCTCGGGCAGCCGGGCGAGGACTGGGACGGGGTGGTCGCGAAGGCGAAGCAGACTCGGCGCGGCCGACACGATCGTCGTCGACGCGAAGGAGGAGTTCGCGCGCGAGTACGTGTTGCCGGCGATCAAGGCGAACGGCCTCTACGGCGGCGGATATCCGCTGTTCACCGCGCTCGCCCGCCCCCTGATCGCGAAGCTCGCCGTCGAGCACGCCCGCGCCACCGGCTGCGACACGATCGCCCACGGGTGCACCGGCAAGGGCAACGACCAGATCCGCATCGAGGCGACGATCGCCACGCTCGATCCCGCCCTGGGGATCATCGCGCCGGTACGCGACTGGTCGATGGGCCGCGAGGAGGAGCTCGAGTACGCCCAGAAGCACGGGATCCCGCTGAAGGGCGGGAACGAGGTCAGCCCGTATTCCATCGACGACAACCTCTGGGGCCGCAGCTCGGAGGGCCGCTCGATCGAGGATCTCTCCGCGCCGCCACCCGACGACGTCTTCCAGCTGGTCACGCCGCCCGAACGGGCGCCGGACGAGCCGCAGCTTCTGAAGGTGAGCTTCGAGGCCGGCGTGCCGGTCGCCCTCGACGACGAGCGCCTCGAGCTCGTGGAGCTCATCGAGCGGGCCGGGGACATCGGTGCTCGCCACGGAGTCGGAATCGTCGACCACATCGAGGATCGCGTCGTCGGCCTCAAGGTCCGCGACCTCTATGAGGTCCCCGCGGCCGCGATCATCATGACCGCGCACCGCGATCTGGAGAAGCTCGTCTCGACCGTCCACCAGGTCGAGTCCAAGCACGCGTTGGATCGCCGGTGGGCCTACCTGGTGTACGCCGGCCTGTGGCTGGAGCCGCTCCGTGAGGACCTCGACGCCTACGTTGAGTCCGCGAACCGGAACGTGACGGGCGACGTGACCTTGAAGCTCTACAAGGGCAACGTCACCCCCGTCGCGCGGAGCTCGCCGTACGCGCTGTACGACCGTTCCCTGGCCGGCTTCTCCGAGAGCGGCGGCGAGTTCTCACAGGCCGCGAGCCCCGGCTTCATCGAGCTCTTCACCCTCCAGAGTCGCATGGCGCACAGGGTGCGTCGCCAGGCCGACGACGGGTAGGGTGAAGGCATGGGTGCCCTCTACGAGTTGATCGGCCGAGCCGTGGTCCGCATGGCCTGGTGGAAGTTCGGCAAGCAGATCAAGATCGCCGGCGCCGTGGGCCTCGTGGCGGTCGGGGTGGCGGGCTATCTGGCCGCCACGCGCGAACCGCCCGAGGGCTAGCCGCCCGGGGGGTAGCTCGCCTCTGCAAGGACCGTTGCAGGAGGCTGGGTTATGGAAACCCGTTGAGCGTTGGTTGAGCGTGTCGTAAGCATTCGCTAGGATTCGCCGCCACATACCCGCCGAGTTCCCCGGGCCGACCGGGGAAGCGGGGGAACCGCTGGGCACCGGACCGCTCTTTCCCGGTGCCCGAGGGGCGAATCGCGGCTCGTGCCGCGTAGGGCCATTCCTTCGGCCCGAGCCCGTCAGCTAACCCCGTAGGCGTTCGAAGGATGGAAACCGGAACCGACACGCCACCCGCCAGCACCGGCCGCGAGCCTGCGCCCGCGCTCGCCAGCCTGCGCTGGGCGGGCCTGGCCGGAGTGCTCGCCGTCGCCGCCCTGGTCGCGCTCACGGCCAGCGGGGCCGCGGACGCCCAGACCATCGACGAGCTCCAGGGCCGCATCGCGGCCGCCGAGAGCAACGCGTCGGGGCTCAGCTCCAGCATCGACTCGGGCAACGCCCAACTCGCGGTCGCACGCTCGCGCGCCGACGCCGCGGCCGAGCGCGAGGCGCAGCTCGCCTCCGTGCTCGCGAGCGGTGAGGAGCGCGAGGCCGAACTGAACGCCGAGGTCGACGCCGCCGCCCAGCGGCTCGCCGCGGCCCGCGCGCGGCTCGACCGCGCCCTGGATGCGCTGGGCTCGCGCCTTGTCGCCATCTACAAGGGCCAGACGATCGACGAGACCCAGCTTCTGCTCGACGCCGACGGCTACGACGACCTCGCCACGCGCGCCCAGCTTCTGCGCACGATCCAGGAGGCCGACCAGGAGCTCGCAACCCGCGTTCGCGAGCTCCGCGCGGCCGTCGCCAAGCGCCTCGAGGAGGTCTCCGCCGCACGGGACGCACAGGCCGCCCACAACGACCAGATCGCCGCCGCCCGCGACCAGATCGCCGCCGCCCGCGCGGCGGCCGAGTCGCAGGCCGCCCAGATCGAGGCCCTGCGCAACGAGCAGGCGGCCGCGCTCGAGGCCCTGCGCTCACAGATCTCGGGCTGGAGCGGTCAGGTCCAGCAGGCCGAGGCCGAGGCTGCCGCAGCGGCTGCCGCAGCCGCAGCGGCTACCACTCAGCCGACGGGCTCGGGCCCGTGGGCAATCCCGGCCGGCATCGTGATGTGCGAGTCCGGGGGCAACTACGGCGCCGTCAACCCCAGCTCCGGGGCCGGCGGCGCGTACCAGATCCTTCCCTCAACGTGGGCGCTCTACGGCGGCCACGGCCTGCCGCAGAACGGTTCGCCGTCAGAGCAGGACGACATCGCGGCCCAGATCTGGGCCGACTCCGGCAGCTCCGCCTGGGTCTGCTGACTCAGGGCGCCGCGGGAACCGCCGCCGGCGGGCGTGGGAGCGACCGTGGGCTCACCCGTGCGCGGGGCATCCTCGGCATCGGCGTCGCGCCAATCCGTGTTTCGCAGCAGAACGACGGCGCCGAGCAGTACGACCAGCACGCCGGCCCCGGCCACGGCGAACGCGGCCCTCGGGTCGGCCAGCGTCGCGACGGCGCCGCCGACGAGGAACCCCAGGCCCGGCATCGCCGAGGCGATCGCCTCGAGCATCGCCACGACCCGGGCCTGGTAGGCGCTGGCGGTCACCGCCTGCACGGCGGTCATGAGCGCGACCCACTGCACCCCGTTCCCGGTCCCGCCGATCACGGAAGCCGCGCAGGCGAGGGCCAGGGTCGGGGCCGCGGCGGTCCCGACGTAGGCGACGCCGATCGCCATCGTCGAGAGCGCGAGTAGCGCGGGTATCGACGCGCGCGCGAGGCCGGCGAACGCGAGGCTGCCAAGGACCATGCCGACGCCCCAGCTGGCCAGCAGCGCCCCGTATCCGGCGTCACCCGCGCCCAGCGTCTCCTTCGCGAAGATGACCTCTACGGGGATGACGATCGCGAAGAACACGAATGCGATGGCCTGGGCGCTGAGCAGCCGGCGCAGCAACGGGTTCCCGCTCACGTAGGCGAAACCGCTTCGCAGCCGCGCCAGCACGCCCTCGACCTCGGGCTGTGCGCGAGGCAGGGCCCGCGCGGTAGCGAGCAGTGCCGCGACGGCCAGAAAGGAGACCGCGTCGGCGAGCAGCGCGACCTGCACGCTCGCGCCTGCGACCACGAGGCCGGCGACGGCCGGGCCGACGGCCGCGCCCGCCGTGAAGCCGATGTTGAGCACCGCGTTGCCCTCGCGCAGCATGCCCACGGGCTTCAGCGCCCCCGCGGCCGCCGCGCGCGTCAGCGACCGTGCCGCGGAGGCCAGCGAGCCGTCGATGGCCGCGAGGACGAGCACGGCCGCGAGCAGGAAGTCTCCGGCCAGCAGGGCGAGCGAGCCGAAGACGGCGGCCTCGCCTGCGTAGATGAGAGAGAGGCTCGACCGGGCCGGCAGGTGTTCGAGTCGCGCGACCAACGGTGGAGCGGCGAGGGCGGGGAGGAAGTGGATCGCCACGAAGAGGCCGGCGGTGGCCATCGCGCTACCCGTCTGATCGAAGACCAGGACGGCCAGCGCGATCTCGCCCAGCCAGTTGCCCAGCTCGTTGACGAGGTTGGCCGCGGCCAGCTTCCCGAAAGCCGGTACGCGGAGGACGCCGAGGGTCGATCGCATCAGTGGCCGAAGTTAGCCACGGTTCGTGGGGGTGATTGCAAGTTCGCGTCCGTGAGTAGGAAGTTGTACCCAGTACTTGCAAGTTTGTAGTGTTTCTGTCAAGGTTCTGGATGTTCCACCAAGGACGGAGGGCATCGTGGGCTACCGCCGCGGATAGCAAGCGACTGAAAGCAAGCATTGGCGCGGGGCGCAAGCACATCTGTTCCCCGCGTCTTTGGTGTGCCCGCGTTCGGGTGGCACGCTTCAGCTAGCCGCGGGCGTGGGTGCGCGAGGTCCGCCTCGCCGCACCGCTGCTCACGTAATCGTGAATGCGCCGGTCGAGAGCGAGTTCGCGCTCGAAGTCGGCGTCCTCGCCGTGGCGGTAGGCGACGTCCTTGTCGGCGAGCACGCCGACGAACAGGTCGACGTATCGGGCGTCCAGCTGGATGCCGGCGATGCGCCGCAGCTCCGAGATCGCGTCGAATGAGCTGATCGGGTTCCGGTAGGAGTCGCGGGCGGTCATCACGTCGTAGGCGTCGGCGATGGAGATGATCCGCGCGAGCGCCGGGATCTCGTCGCCCTCGAGGCCCCGCGGGTAGCCCAGGCCGTCGATGCGCTCGTGATGGGCCAGGATGAGCTCGCCCACCGGCCGGTAGCCGTCGATCTGGCTGACGATGCGCGCGCCCTCCTCTGGGTGCTTGCGGATCTGCTCCCAGTCGGCCTCGGTCAGTGGGGCGGTGCCCTTGAGGATCCGATCGGGGAGCACGAACTTGCCGATGTCGTGGAGCAGGGCTGCTGTGTGCACAAGGTCCTGGTCCTCCTCGGAGAGGCCCGCCGCGGCCGCGATCTCGCGCGAGTATCGGGCCACCGCCGCGCTGTGTCTGGCCGTCATCCGGTCGCGCAGGTCGAGGGTGCGAAGGAGGGCGCTCAGGAGGGCTACCTGGAAGCCGGCCAGCTGCTTGGCACGGAGCTCCAGTTCGTCGGCGCGCTCCTGGGAGAGAAGGAGCGCCCCGATCAGGTACTGGAACGCGATGACGAGGACGCCGAACAGGGCCACGGCGGGTACGCCCTCCTCCATGTAGGCGTAGACGACGCCGAGCGCCAGCAGCGCTGAGGCGAGCTCGGAGGGAAGCAGGGGGATCAGCGAGCGCCGGAACTTCGGCCCCAAGCGCGAGCGCTCGACGTAGCTCGTGTAGCCGGCGATCGCCAGGAAGTCGATCGTCAGCGCGACCACGAAGGCGCCCAGGACGAGGAGGTAATACGTGCTCTCGTCACTGGTGAGGCCGTAGCCGGAGACGATCTCGTGGAACAGACCACCGGCGATGAGCGGAAACCATGCGTAGGTGACCAGGTTGATCAGGAGGTCGGTCGGCGAATACTGCGCGCGCGCCCAGCCGATCAGGATGGTCAGCACGCCGATCACGGCAGCCGCGGACTCGCCGAGTAGCACGGCCGCGACGACGATCGCGAGGAAGCTGGAGGAGAGCTTGACCCGGCTCGTCGGCGTATCGAGCGCCGTCAGATCGCCGATGATCGCAACGGCGAGCAGCACCGACAGCAGCGGCAGATCCCAGTCCGCCGAATCCGAGCGCAGAACCGCCACGGCCGCGGCAATCGCGAGCGCACAGATCTCCAGCAGGATCACCCTGCGGGTGGGTCGCCCGGTCATAGCCCGGTCATATTCCCTTCGGGTGGCTCCGGTGGCCTTCGGTTAGCTACCGACGACGCTGGCGCCGCGGCCCAGTCGAGGTACGGCGACCCGGCCAGGCTCACGCATCGACTGGATGAAGTCATCGAGGTCGGTGATCGCGAAGCGGCGCTGGCCGCCGGGGGTCCGGTAGACCGGCACCAAGCCATCGTTGGACCACTTCCGTAGGGACGCCGCGCTGACGCCAAGATAGGCGGCGGCGCGACCAACATTCAACAGTTTGGCTTCTTCTTGCATTACTCACTTCCCGGTAATCGAAAAAATTCTCGCTTCCCGGTAATCGGATCAAAGCGGCGAGAACTTGACAAGGCCTGCGAGTTTGGGGCCGCGCTTGGCCCCGGCAAGGGGCTTGCTAGGACCTGACGGGAACTGCGTAGGTTCAGCCCCCCAAACCTGCGCAAGGGCCACAATGCGCAGCGGATCCTGCAGGTTTTCGCAAGTTTGCACGGGCGGGGTGGCGACTTTCTTCAGAGGGATTGAAGAAAGTCGCCATTCACCTCGCCCGTGCCGCATGAGTCCCGATATGCGGGACCGAGGCGCCCCGCGGCCGACCCTGCCGCCAACAACCACCCCTACCCAGCCAAACGGCGCAGCTGGGGTGCGTCCAGCGGCAGCGCGCCCAACGGGACGGGCGCAGCGCTAGCGCTGCGCGACGACGTCGAGCAGCGTCGCCGTCGCCTCGCTGGGCCGCGTGCCCAGGCTGGGCAGGCCGGTCCGGCCGGAGACGAGGTTGGCGGAGCGGTAGCTGTAGAGCCGGGCCGTCTCGCCGTGGCTGAGGAGCTTTCGCAGGTGCCCACCGAGCACGTCCAGGCGCGCCTCCGTCCCGCAGAGGACCGCCGCGCGCGGGTCCAGCGCACGCAGGGCGCGCGCGAAGCGGGTCTCGGGGAGCTCGGCGGAGAGGAGCAGGACGCGCAGGCCGGCGCGGCGGAGGAACAGCTCGAGCGCCTGGGTCTCCACGACCTCGGGGCCAACGCTCGCGCCGGAATCCAGGAGCAGCACACCCTCGGCGCGGGTGGCGGGCGGGGCCAGGCGACGGGCGGAGTGCAGCCATCCCACGGCCCAGCGGCTCGCGTGCTCGAGCTCAGCCTCCGCGCTTGGACGGGAGGCGGCCATGTCGAGAGCGGGGAGGAGGACCTCCTCGATGGTGCGCTCTACGGACCGGACCGCCAGGCTCTCCTCGAGCTCACGGTCGGCAGCAGCCTCGTCGAAGCGGTCGAAGGCGGCGACGAGGCGCGCGGGCGAGGTCGGGCCGCGGCCGCGGCGCTTGGCGACGTCGACAGCGGAGGAGATGTTGCCGGTCTCGCGCAGCGCATCGCGCAGCGCCTCGATCTCGTCGAGGCTGTACTGCCGGTGGTTACCGGCCGTCCGCTCCGGCTGCGGGTACCCCAGGCGGCGCTCCCAAGTGCGCAGTGTCGAGGGGCTTACGCCCAGCAGTTCGGCGGCGGCGGCTGTCCTGATCCCTGCCATCAGGAGAGGGTTTTCTCATCTCCGCCACCTTTTCGCAAGTGCTGGCGGCGAAGTTGCACACTTGCGACGCCTAGGGAGTGCCCACACCCACGCCGCGCCCGGCGGCCTTCGCGGCCCACGATGCCTCCTCGGCAGCCGCGAGCAGCGCGTCGGCCTCCGTGCCGTGCTCCGGGCACGAGGCGAGCCCAACGGAGATCGCGATGCGGTAGCCCTCCGTGCCCTGCGAGCGTTCGACGAGCTCGCAGAGGCGCTCGGCGACGGGAACCGCGTCGTCGGCCTCCTGGTAGGGCGCCAGCACGCAGAACTCGTCGTCGGCGACGCGGAAGGCGCGGTCGGAGGGGCGGATCTGCCGCCGCAGGACCGCGGCCACCGCGCGGAGCATCCGGTCGCCGGCGTCGCGCCCGTAGGCCTGGTTGATCCGGCCGAGGCCCTCGACGTCGATGAGAAGGAGCGAGAACGGCTGCCCGTGGCGCTGGTGCTCGGCGAGTTGGATCCGCAGCCACTCGTGCAGCTCGGCCTGGCCGGGGAGGCCGGTGAGCGGATCGACGGTCGCGCCGCCGCTGCGCTCGCGAACCAGCTTCTCGCTTACCTGGGCCTGGATGTCGCCGAAGATCGACGCGAGGCGTCCCACCGACCCCGCGAACGCTCCGACCTGGCGCTCCGGGATCTCCCGTCGGAGGGCCTCGATCAGCAGCGTCTGGAGGGCGGCCAGGTCCTTCGGGATCTCCAGCGCCGATTCGCCCTGGCGTAGCTCCCCCAGCTCCGAGATCCGCTCGATCCCGTCGGCGGGAAGAGCGAGGTCGGCCGACGGCGCAGGGTCTGAGAGGCTGCGGACGATGTCGCCGATGAGCGCCGGCGCCTCGGACGCGATCCAGGCGACCGGGACCTCCTCGATCTCGCGAAGCGGCGTCCGCTCGAGGACCTCCAGGAGCCACGCCTTCGCAAGCTCTTCGCGGGCCCGCTGGGAGCGCGTGATTCCGGCGTCGTGAGCAGAGGTCAAGTCGCGTGCAACGCTACCGCTTTGGTCAGTCGCTATCGCGCGCAAAGCGTGGTGCAGTTCGGAGCCGCCTGGGGGCTAGACTCGTGCATATGCAGCAAAGTAGGTAGGTAGGGACACCTGGGTGGCTGACGAGCGGACAGAACTTGAGGAGGGGGGCGTACTGCCTCCGGTCGGCGCTGCCGAGGAGGGCGGCGGCGCCGTAGCGGGCGGAGACGCGATCATCGGCGCCGCTCTCGAGGGGCTCCGGCGCGCGGCCCACGAGGTCGAGGTCGAGCGCTCGGTCACCGCCACGCTGCAGCACAGCCTCCTGCGCGAGCGGCTCCCGGAGATCCCCGGGATGAGCTTCTCCGCCCGCTACCTGCCGGGCAGCGCCGAGGCGGAGATCGGCGGCGACTGGTACGACGCGATCCCGCTTCGCGACGGCAAGGCCGGCGTCGCGATCGGCGACGTCGTCGGCCGCGGCATCAGCGCCGCCGCGCGGATGGCGCACCTGCAAAGCGCGGTCCGCGCCTACGCGCTGGAAGGCCTGCGTCCTTCGGTCGTCCTCGAGCGCACCGACGCCTTCGCCCAGGAGCTCGAGCGTCGCGGTATGGCGACGATGCTCTACGCCGTCCTCGACCCCGAGGTCGGGACCCTGCGCTTCGCGAGCGCCGGGCACCCGCCGCCGCTCATCCTCACCCCGGGTGGGCAGGCCGTGTTCGCCGAGGGCCGTTCGGGCAGCCCGCTCGGCACCGTTACCTTCCCGGCCTACGAGGAGAGCGTGGTCGCCCTCGAGCCTGGCTCGGTGGTGCTGCTCTACACGGACGGCCTGGTCGAGCGCCCCACCGTGCCGCTCTCGGACGGCCTCGCCGCACTGGCGGAGGCCGCCGTGGGGATGACCGACCCCGCCGAGGTCTGCCGCTCGCTCCCCGGCCTGGTCCTCGAAGGCCGATCGAGCGACGACATCGCACTGCTGGCGATCCGGCTCGAGCCGCTGCCCGCGGAGCGCATGGAGCTCTCGCTGCCCGCTGAGTCGCGCTCGCTGGCCACGCTTCGGCGCGTCCTGGGACGCTGGCTGAAGTCGGCCGGAGCGGGGGAGACGGAGATCTACGAGACGCTGGTGGCCGTCGGTGAGGCGTGCGCCAACGCGATCGCGCACGCGTATCCGGCGGGCGAGGCCTCGTTCGAGGTCGAGGCCTCCCGGCTAGGCCCGGAGCTCGAGGTCATCGTGCGAGATTTCGGCCGCTGGCGACCCGCCAGAGGCGAGGAGCGCCGCCGTGGGCTTACCTTGATGGAGCAGCTGATGGAGAACGTGACGATCGACAAGCGCGACACCGGCACCACCGTCGTCCTGCGGCGCTCTCTGAGCAACGGGGTAGGCGTATGAGGGATCGTCTGAGCGACGTCGAATTCGAGGAGCGCGAGGGCGTGCTTCTGGCCCGTATCAGCGGCGAGGTGGACGGCTCGAACGCAGTCGAGCTCGGCCGCGCGCTGGGTGATCGCCTGCCCACGTCCGCCCACGGGCTGGTCCTGGACCTCAGCGCGGTCGACTACCTGGACAGCGCCGGTGTCGAGCTCCTCTTTGGGCTCGCCCGCCGGCTGGGTGATCGCCGCCAGCGGCTACGCCTCGGGATCCCGGAGCGCTCACCGGTGCGCCGGGTCCTCGAGATCTGCGACATCGGCAGCGTGGCGCCGATCGCAAACAGCGCCGAAGACGCGGCCGAGGCCATCTTCGCCGACAACTGAGGCGCGCGGCCCGGCCTAGACGGCGCGGGTGGCGGCGGTCCACGACGCGCGGAAGCCCGCCAGGGCCTGCTGCGAGAGCTCACCCATGCGGGGGCCGCCGAGCGCGGTCAGCTCGGCGAGCCTGCCGGCGAGAGCCTGGAGGAGCAGAAGCTCCTGTCGCCCGGTGGCACGGCTGGGCCTGACCGCCAGCCCGAGCACGCCGACGAGGCGGCTGCCGTCCAGCAGCGGGGCGACCATCATCGCGCCGGTATCGGCGCCGGGCGTCTGAAGGATCTGTGGGCGGCGCTCGAGCGCGGCACCGCCGAGGACGCCCTCGCCCAGAGCGATCGACTCCGGCAGCCGGGCTCCACCCTCGCCCGTCCGCTGCACCGCTTGGGAGAGCGTCAGCCCGTCGTCGTCGGCGAGGTAGATCCACCCCGCGTCGACGTCCCAGAGCTCGAGGAGCCCGTCCATCACGGCCGCCAGCGGCGCGTTGATGTCCCGGCGGGAGGCGGCCGGCCGGCCGCCGGCAGGCCGGGGCGCAGCCGCGGGCTCCGCGCCCTGCCTCATCGTGCCTGGGTGCGATCTCGCGGCGCCCCAGCGCCAGGACCACCGCCTGCGAGCGCGTGGAGGCGCCAAGCTTGGCCATCGCGTTGCGGATGTGCGTGCGCACGGTCTCGGGCGAGAGCACGAGCCGCTCGGCGATCTGAGCGCCGCTCAGGCCGTCAGCGAGCAGCTCGAAGACCTCACGCTCGCGGTTCGAAAGGGGTCCAGTCCGGTCCCGCTTCGGCCGCGGCTTGGCCGTGCCTGGCTCGTGTGTCTTCGCCACCCCATCACTCCTGTTCCCACTACCTCGCCGCCGAGGCTAGCACTAACCGCTTTGAGGTAATCGAGTCCCTGGAATCCGGTATTTCTTGATGCAGAGCTTGAATCCGGCTCGCGGATCGCTGAGAGTACGATGGGTCCAGGGCAGTTAATCGATGGGGTGACCTTCTTGCTTCGTACCCACAGAATATCTTTGCGGCGCTCTGCGCCATGCGCCACCTTCGCGGAGGGCGACAGCTAAATGAGCGTTCGCGAACTGATGGCGCGCCGCCGGCGAGTTCGCTCGGAGGCGCGGTCGCAGCCCATGGGCGCCCTTCGCGCCCAGGGCCTCATGGACTTCGTGGGGCTTCGCCTCGCGCCGGCGCTCGTCGCCGGCGTGATCGCCTATCTGCACTCCGAAACCCTCGGCGAGGCCCTGATCGTCTTCGCGGCGATGCTCGCCGCGCTGCAGTTGATCGAGCGCTCCCCGTTCCCGCTCGCCCTGATGCCCGCCGCGCGGATCGGCCTCGGACTGTTCGCTCCTGTCGTCGCCGGCGCGACGATGCTGGGCGTCACCGCCCTGGCGGGGAACGCCGCCGACCCCGGCGAGTTAACGGCCGCGATCGCCGGCGCGTGGATCATGCTCGGCCTCGGCGCCTGGATGAAGATCCGGATGGCGCACACCGCCTGGGCACGCGTCGCCGTCATCGGCTCGCCGCGCTTCGCCAGGGACATCCGCGATGAGCTTCACATGGCTGGCGTTCGCGCCTACGAGGTGATCGGCTGGTTCGGCCCCGAGGGACCCGTTCGATCGCAGCGACGGCACGCCGCGCTGGCTCGGCCCGCTCGACCACGTCCGCGGCGCCGTCCTCGTCCACAAGGTTGACCTCATCGTCGTCGCCGCCGATCGAGAGTCCGGCCCCGGCGCCGGCCCCGGCGCCGGCCCGTGGGAGCTCGTCGCGGACGCCTGCCTTGACCTCCCCGTCCGCATGATCGGCGCGAACCAGTTCTACGAGGACCTCCTCGGGCACATCCCGCTGGGCACTATCGACCAGGCCTGGTACCGCTACGTCCTGCACCCCAGGTTCCAGTCCGACCGACGCGACGTCCAAGCGCGTGCTGGATCTGGTGCTCGCGGTGCTGATCGGCCTCGTCGCCGCGCCCATCCTGGCCCTGGCCGCACTGTTCGTGAAGCTCGGCGACCGCGGGCCGGCCCTCTACCGCCAGGTTCGGCTGGGGGAGCAGGGCGAACCGTTCCAGATGCTGAAGCTGCGGACGATGCGCGTGGGAGCCGAGGCCGAGGGCGCCCAGTGGTCCGAGGCCGACGACGCCCGGGTGACCCGGATCGGTCGCTTCCTGCGCCGCACCCACATCGACGAGCTTCCCCAGCTGTGGAACATCCTCCGCGGCGACATGACGCTGGTCGGGCCCCGGCCCGAACGGCCCGAGATGGTCGCCGCGCTCGAGCGCCAGTACTCCCACTACCGCCGGCGCCACCTGTTTAAGCCCGGCATCGCCGGCTGGGCCCAGCTTCGCTGCGGCTACGGCGGCTCGGACCTCGGCACCGGCTGGAAGCTGTGCCACGACCTCTTCTACATCAAGCACCGGTCCGTCCTCGGCGATCTGATGATCGTCTTCGAGACCGCATTCGTGACATTCCGCGACGCGCACCGCTCCTTGCGGACGCCGAGCGACCGATTCATCCTGGAGGAGCGCGCACATGGCTGAGCCCGCAGTTGACGTCGGCGGGCCGGTTGCGGCCAGGCCGGGTACCTCAGGCGCCGCCGTGGCGTTGCTGGTCGTCGATGACGATTGCCGAGTCTCCGAGGCCAGCCTCGCGGCGTGCCGGCTGCTCGGCCTGGGCCGGGACGACGTGGTCGATCACGCGCTGCCGGAGCTGCTGTCGCCGCCCGCGGCGGATCGCCTGCGCGCTGTTTGGGCCCCGTTTCACGAGACGGGCGGCCATGCGGGACCCTTCGAGCTCGCATGGCCTAACGGCGCCGCCCGGCTTGACATCAGCGTGACCGCGGCCGTGCTGCCGGGCCGCCACCTCGTCGTCCTCGCGAACAGCGATAACGGCGATGCGGCTGGACGACCGATCCCGGGACTCGCGGCGCCGCCCCGGTCGACGCCTGGCGCAGACGGTCGCCTGTCGCGCGGCCCGACCGCTCGCGAACGACAGATCCTCGGGATGCTTGCCTCCGGCGATACCGACGTCCAGATCGCCGCGAAGCTCGAACTCTCGCCCGCCACGGTACAGACCCATGTCCGCAACGCCAAGGCCAAGCTCGGTGCCCGGACCCGGGCCCAGGCGGTGGCGATGGCCCTGCGCGACGGCCTGATCGCTGACTAAGCCGGCGCGGGCATAACCGCCGCCGCGCTGCTTCGGCAGCACGCCCGCAAGCTAGCGAAGCCGCCCGCTCGTGGTTGCGCCCACGGGTGCGACCGACCCGTATAGGACGATTCCGCGTAGTGGGTGAGGAACGAGGCGAGCCCCCCAGCCCTGAGGAGCCCTCGGGGACCTCGGGCGAAAGCATGCACGGCAGGCTCCACGATGTCCGCGAGTCGCTCTCGGCGAGCCTGATCGAGGTCGCCGAACAGTTCGAGGCGGAGCAGCGGGTTCTCGGCGACCTCGAGGAGCGCATCACGAAGCTGCGCGAGGAGGTCGACGCGGCACGGGAGCAGGCGGGAGAGCCGGCCCGGGCCCGCTTCGAGGAGCTCGAGACCGCCCTGCGCGAACGGGTCGAAGCCCTCCGCGCGGAGCTGGAGCAGGCCGCCCGCGAGAGCGCTGAGCAGTCCGCGGCGGAGGCGATCGAACGGCGGCTGGCCGAGGTGCGCGCGGAGGTCGGCCGCCTCGGGCCGCCTCAGGGGGAGTTGCGGGCGTTGGTTCAGTCGGCGACGGCGGGCGCTGAGGCCAAGCTGATTGCCCAGCACGAGCAACTCATCGCGGAAGCCGAGGAGCGCACGCGCCGCGAGGGCGACGCGATGGTCGCGTCGCTCGGCGCGACGGTCGAGCGCAGCGTCGAACAGCGGGTCGCGCAGGTTGAGGCGAGGATCACCGAGCAGGTCGAGCGGGCAAACGCCGAGGCGCTCGCCAAGACCCAGGCGGAGCTTGCCGCGAACCTCGAGCAGGTCACGCAGGAGACTCGCGAGACGCTCGCGAGGAGCGCGGCCGGGGTCTCCGCTTCCGAGCTCGCGCGGCTCGAGGAGGCGACGTCTGCCAGCGTCAAGGACGCCGTCGCCGCGGCGGAGTCCAGGCTGCGCGAGGAGCAGGCCGCAGCCCTCGCGGGCGGCCTGAAGGCGGCCAGCGCCGGCCTCGCATCGGAGGCATCCGGGTCCTACGACGCGGCCCTCATGGCGGCGAGGCAGGCGGCCGACGACCGGCTGTCGGTGGCCGAGCAGAGGCTTGCCGTCGAGGTCGAACGCAGGGTCGAGGAGGCGCGTGCCGGCCTCGAGGGGGGAGTGGCCACCGCTGCGGCGGAGGCCCGATCGCAGCTCATTGCCGACCTGGATCGCAAGACCGGCAAGGCACGCGATGCGCTCGAGGCCAGGATCGCCGACCGGATCGATGAACGCAGGAGCGAGCTGGAGACACGGATCGACGACGCGGCCGCCGTCGCGCGGAGGAAGAGCGCGAAGGTAAAGAAAAAGCAGCTGGCGGCCGCGGCCGAGAAGCTCGAGGCGAGCAGCGCCGAGCGGGCGGCTGCCGTTGAAGCGCGCCTTCGCGGGCTCGTGTCCGGCTCGCTGGACCGGGCCCGCCAGGAGCTGGGCGAGCTGGTCGAGTCCAAGGTCACAGCGCGTTCGGACGCCGCCGAGGCGGCGCTCGTCTCAAGTCTCACCGAGCGCTTCGACGGGCTCGCGGACGAGGTTAGAGGCAGGGCCGAGCGGGCGGCGGCGGCCGGGGCGGACAGCGGCCGCGCCCAGCTGGCCGCCACCCTGGACGACAGGACCAAGGCGCTTGAGGCGCTGCTCCAGGAACGCTCAGAGGCGCTCGAGGCGCGCGTGGCGGGCTCGGCCGAGCGAACGAACGAGGAGCTCGAGCGCCGGGCCGACGAACGCCTTGCCGAGCGGCTCGAGGAGCTGAGCTCGATGGCGGAGAAGCTTGCCGGCGAGTCGGCCGATCGAGCCCGCGAGGCGGGCGCCGAGGCAGTGCGCGGCGCCGCGGACGAGCGGCTCGCGGCGGCCGAGGCCAGGTTCACTCAGTCCATCGCGGCTCAGCGCGAAGCGCTCATCGAGCAGTTCTCCCAGGAAGCCAACGAGCGTGCCGAGGCCGCCGCGGCCAAGCTGTCGGCCGAGGGCTCGCAACGGGTCAGCGCCGAGGTCGTGCGAATGCAGGCCGAGGCGGGCAAGTCCCTCGACGCGATCCAGGCGGCGGAGGCGCGCGTGGCGAAAGGGATCGAGGCCGCCGCCGAGAAGGTCTCGATACGCGCACGGCGTCAGGAGCTGAAGCTGGCGCGCCAGGAGTCGTCCAAGCGGGTCCAGTCCGCGATCGAGCGCCTGGAGCAGCGGGCGGAAAAGGCGGCCTCCGAGCTCGAAGACACCGCGAAGGGTCACAGCGCCGGAGTGGAGTCCGCCGCGCGCGTCCAGCGGGAGGCGCTGCAGCGGCTGCTCGAGGATGGAGCCAAGGAGGTCGGCACAGGGCTCGACTCGAGGGTGGCGGAGATCGATGCCCGGATGGATCTTCTGCGCCGCGACGACCAGGAGGTCCGCACAGGGCTGGACTCGAGGGTGGCGGAGCTCGACGCCCGGATGGAGCTTCTGCGCCGGGACGACCAGGAGGTCCGCACAGGGCTGGACTCGAGGGTGGCGGAGCTCGACGCCCGGATGGATCTTCTGCGCCGCGAGTTCGACGCCGCCGGCGACGAGCGCGTCGCCGCCGCCCTGGCGGGCCTCAACGAGGGCGTCGAGCGGGTCGAGTCCGCCCTGGCCGAGATCGGGGAGTCGGAGCGGCGGATGATCGACACGCAGGGTCGCGTCGCGGAGGTCGGGGCCCAGGTCGTCGCCGCGACAGCGAGGACCGCTCAGGAGGCCACCGACGTCCACGCCCGCCTCAGCGCCGCCGCGGCCGCGGAGGAGGAGGCGGCACGCCGGATCCGCGAGGCCGAGGAGCGCCTGCGCGACGCAGTCTCCGATGACGAGTAGCTAGGACGCCGCGATCGCGGCCAGCTCAGCAGGGCGCAGGAGCAGCATCAGCTCCGCACCGTCGACCGCGGCGAGCCCGCCCTTCTTGAGCTTCACGCGCCCGCCGGTCGCCAGGGCGATCGCGCGGGAGAAGTCGGGCTCGTGACCCACCAGCATGACCTCGCCGCGCCCCGCGGACAGCGCCGCCGGGTCGAAGTCGCCGCCCCGCAGGGCGTCGACGATCTCCGGCTCGAGGCCGAGCGCCTGGCAGGCGATCAGCGCGGTGTCCCGAGCCCGGACCTTCGGGCTCGTTAAACATCCGTCGAGCTTCACCCCGAGCTTCGCGAGCGCTCGGCCCGCCGCCTCGGATTGGCGCCGGCCCTTCTTCGTCAGCTCCCGTGAAGCATCGTCGCCGGTGCCGTCTTCGGCGTCGCCATGGCGCAACAGCCAGATCACGCGGTCGAGGGTATCCGCAGATTGCGAGATCACGCGTCTCGGCAGGACCGTGGCATCTGGCCCGATTGCGAAGATGGCCGCGATGAGCAACGCCGGTCCGACGGTCGCCCACCTGCACGTCCACAGCGAGTATTCGCTGTTGGACGGGGCCAACAAGATCAAGGCGATGGCGGCCCGGGCCGCCGAGCTTGGCATGCCCGCGCTGGGGCTCACCGACCACGGCGTAATGAATGGCGCCGTCGAGCACTACAAGGCCTGCCGGGATGAGGGGGTCAAGCCGATCCTCGGCCTCGAGGCCTACTTCGTCGACGATCGCCGCGCGGCCCAGACAGCGCCCGGGAGGGGGGTCGAGCGCAACCACCTCACGCTCCTCGCGGCGAGCGACGCGGGCTTCCGCAATCTGGTGAAGCTCACCTCCGCCAGCTACCTGGAGGGCTTCGCTCGCGGCAAGGCGAATGTGGACATGGAGCTGCTCGAGCGCCACTCAGAGGGCGTCATCGCGCTCACCGGATGCCTTCAGTCCCGCTTCTGCCAGCGGCTGGTCGAGGAGCGCCCGGCCGACGCCCGCGGCCACATCGACGACCTCTCGAACGTCTTCGGCGCCGACAACCTCTACTTCGAGGTCCAGGTCAACGGCATCCCCGAGCAGGATCGGGCGAACGAGGGGATCGTGCGCGTCGCGCGCGAGGTCGGCCGGCCGCTGGTCGCCACCGGCGACGTCCACTACCTGCGCCGCGAGGACTACGACAACCATGCCGCGTTGCTCTGCGTCCAGACCAAGTCCACCCTGGAGCAGCCGAAGCTCAGCTTCGACACCAATGAGTTCTTCCTGAAGACCGCGGAGGAGATGGCCGAGGCCTTCTCGCCGTGGCCCGAGGCCGTGCCGACGACGCTGGAGGTGGCCGAGCGCTGCGAGGTCGAGATCGAGCTCGGCAAGCTGCTCCTCCCACGCTTCCCCACCCCCGACGGCGAAGAGCCGGGAGAAATGCTTTTGCGGCTCGCGAAGGAGGGACTGCGCCACCGCTACGGCGACCCACCGCCCTCGAAAGCGGTCGAGCGGCTGGAGTTCGAGCTCGGGGTCATCCGCGATATGGGCTTCGAGTCCTACTTCCTGATCGTCTGGGACTTCGTCCGATTCGCCAAGGAGAACGGGATCGCGGTCGGCCCCGGCCGCGGCTCGGCCGCGGGCTCGATCGTCGCCTACTCCCTCAACATCACCGACCTCGACCCGCTCGCCAACGACCTCCTGTTCGAGCGGTTCCTCAACCCGGCGCGTAAGTCCATGCCGGACATCGACATCGACTTCTCCGTCCGCGGGCGCGAGCGGGTCATCCACTACGTGCAGGACAAGTACGGGCGCGAGTCGGTCGCCCAGATCATCACCTTCGGCAAGATGGCCCCGCGCGCAGCCACCCGCGACGCCGCGCGCGTGCTCGGCTACGACTACGCGACCGGTGACAAGATCGCGAAGCTCATCCCAGAGCCGATCATGGGCCGCTCGCCCTCGTTCGACGAGTGTCTGAGGGACGGACAGGAGCTGCGCCACACCTACGACACGGACACGGCCGCTCGGCGCATCGTGGACGTCGCCAAGGGCCTGGAGGGCATCGTCCGGAACAACTCAATCCACGCGGCGGCGGTGGTGATCGCCGACCGCCCGCTCGACGAGATCGTGCCGCTGCAGCTCGCGGAGGACCGGGGCGGAAGTGCCAACGGCGCCAACGGCAAGACGGAGCGCTCCTACAAGGTCGTGACCCAGTACTCGATGAACCCGATCGAGGAGATCGGGCTGCTGAAGATGGACTTCCTCGGCCTGCGCAACCTCGACGTGATCGAGGACGCGGTGGAGATCATCAAGCGCTCCCGCGAGATCGAGGTCGACATCGAGGGGATCCCGCTCGATGACGTCAAGACCTACGAGATGCTCGCCGCCGGCGACTCGGTCGGCGTCTTCCAGCTCGAGTCCGACGGGATGCGCGACGCCCTGCGAAAGGTGAAGCCAACCGAGTTCGACGACATCGTCGCCCTGGTCTCGCTCTACCGCCCCGGGGCGATGCGCTACATCGACGACTACGCGCGGGGCAAGCGCAACCCGGCGTCCGTGGCGTTCGCCGACGAGCGGCTGCGTCCGATCACCGAGGCCACCTACGGCTGCTGCATCTACCAGGAGCAGTTGATGGAGATCGCGAAGCAGATCGCCGGGTTCTCGGGCGCCGAGGCCGACGACCTGCGCAAGGCCGTCGGCAAGAAGAAGCGCGACCTGATGGCGACGATGGAGGGCAAGTTCCTCGAGGGCTCGGAGACGTCGGGGACCAACCGGGCGGTGGCGAAGGACCTGTGGTCCCTGATGACGGCCGCCGCCGACTACAGCTTCAACAAGAGCCACGCCGCCTGTTACGCGCTGATCGCCTACCGCACCGCCTACCTGAAGGCGAACTTCACCGCGGAGTACATGGCGGCCCTGATCTCCTCCGTCATGTCCACGAAGGACAAGGTCCCCTACTTCGTCAACCGTTGCAACGCCATGGGGATCGAGGTCCTGCCTCCCGACGTCAACTCCTCCGACCACGGCTTCGTCGTTCACGGAGTTCAGGTCCGCTTCGGGCTCGACGCGGTGAAGAACGTCGGGCACCAAGCGGTCGAGGCGATCATCCGCTCCCGCGAGAACGCGGGCCCGTTCGACTCAATCTGGGACTTCTGCGACCGCGTGGACTCCCGCGCCGTCAACAAGCGCGCGATCGAGTGCCTGGTCAAGTGCGGCGCGCTCGACTCGACGGGGGCAAGCCGCAGGGGCATGCTCGAGGTGCTCCCGCAGGCCCAGGCCTCGGGCCAGAAGGCGCAGGAGGACTCCCGCCGCGGCCAGGGATCGATCTTCGACCTCGGCGGGACCGGCGACACCGGCCAGCAGGGTGAATCGGCGGCCAGCCAGCGGCTCCCGGTGCCCGCCAACGAGTTCGAGCAGCGCGAGCTGCTGAAGCTTGAGAAGGAGACTCTCGGCACCTTCCTCTCAGCGCACCCGCTCAACGATGTGCGCGACGCCCTCAACGAGCGCATCGACTGCGGGCTGCCGGACGTCGCCGACAAGCCGGATGGCACGTGGCTCACCGTCGGCGGCATCGTCGGCGAGGCGAAGAAGGTACGCACCCGCAACGGGGGACACGTGATGTTCGCGACGCTCGACGACCTCGAGGGCCAGGTGGAGCTGTTCGTCCGCGACGCGACCAGCGAGGCGGCGCAGGCAATCGAGGCGGACCGGGTCGTGCTCGTGAAGGGCCGCGTCGACCACAAGGGCCGCGGGCAGACGAGCGTCGTCGTCCAGGACGCCGAGCTCTTCGAACCGGACGCCGCAGAGCTCGCGGCGGCCGAGGCGAAGGCCGCGGCGAAGCGCGATCCGAAGGAGATCACGCTCTCCATCAACGCCGCCGATTTCGGGCCCGGGTTGATCGACGAGCTCAAGTCGTTGTTCGAGGGCTTCCCGGGCGAGAGCGAGGTCCTGCTGGTGATGCGGACCAACGACGGCACCCGGCGTCTTCGCTTCGGGGATTCCTATCGGGTCAGTCCGTCGGCGCCGTTGCGCGCGCAGCTCGCCGAGGTCCTTGGTCCGACGTCCCTCGCGGCGTAATATTCAGCCATGGCGCTGAAGCAGCGTGGGGGCAAGGACACCCGCCAGGGAGAGTGTCGCCGCTGCCGCACCTTCTGCGACAAGCTCGTCGAGCCCCGCGGCTGCGTCGAGATGCGCTGCAGCTACCTCTACAGCTACTCCGATCCCCTCAGCGGCAACCGCTACATGGGCTGCATGCGCAAGGTCTTCGGGGCCGAGATCGACCTGGAGATGTTCGAGCTGGCCGAGGCGACCGGCGGCTTCGGCGGGATCAAGATGACCGGCGACCCGCTACCGCACTGTCAGTTCAAGGTCGAGCCGTGCTACGAGGGCGACGGCCCCGCCTTCGCCTGCGTCAACCCTCGCTTCTTCGACTGCACGGACGAGGGCGACGACGGCATCAGGGCCTTCGACCTGCGCAACGCGCTGACGTAGCTACGCACGGAACCGGTACCCCACGCCGCGCACCGTCTCGAAGCGGCGGGAGCCCAGCTTGCGGCGCAGGTAGCCGATGTATACGTCGACAACGTTCGAGCCGGGGTCGTAGTCGTAGCCCCAGACCTGGGAGAGGAGCTGCTCGCGGGTCAGCACCTGGTCGGGGTGCTGGAGGAAGGTCCGCAGCAGTTCGAACTCCCTGGCGCTGAGCTCGATCGTCTCGCCGCCCGCGGAGGCCCAGCGGGTGCGAAGGTCGAGCGAGATGTCGCCGATGCGCAGGACCCGGTCCTCCTCCGGGCGGTCACCGCGCAGCCGGGCGCGAACGCGGGCGAGTAGCTCCTCGAAGTGGAACGGCTTGGCGAGGTAGTCGTCGGCGCCGGCCTCGAGGCCTTCGACCTTGTCGGCCGGATCATCGCGGGCGGTGAGGATGATCACCGGCAGCCGCTGCCCTGCCGCGCGGAGCTCCCGGAGGACGTCGAGGCCGTCCTTGCCGGGTAGCCCCAGGTCGAGGATCAGCATGTCGAAGTCCTCGTCGCGGGCCATGATCGAGGCCTGGGGTCCGTCGGGGACGACCGTGGTCGTGTAGCCGCTGGAGCGGAGCCCCTTCTCGAGGAAGGAGGCCAGGCGGGCCTCGTCCTCAGCGATCAGAACTCGTGTCACCGAACCGGGATGACGATCGTGAACTTCGCGCCGGCGCCCAGCGCCGAGTCGAGCTCGACCCGCCCTCCGTGCGCCTCGGCGATGGCCTCGACGATGGCCAGGCCCAGCCCGGCTCCGCCACTGCCGCGGACGCTCTGTGAGCGGGCGAACCGCTCGAAGATCAGGCGCTGCTCCTCCGCCGGGATCCCCGGCCCCTCATCCCGCACCCAGATCCGCGCCTGGATCGCACTCAGGCCGCTGCCGATCCAGATGGGCTCGCCGGGCCCCGTGTGGTTGACGGCGTTGGATGCGAGGTTCGTGATCGCCTGGGTGAGGCGCTGCGAGTCCCCGTTCAGCAGGCCGATGCCCGTTCCCTCCAGAACCCACGCGCGATCGCCGAGCAGCCGCGCCTTCGCGAACACCTCGTGAGTGAGGAGGTCGAGGTCGAGGGGCTCGGGGCGCAGGAAGTCCGGCCGGGAGGCGCGCACAAGGAGCAGGAGGTCGTCGACGAAGCGGTTCATCCGATCCAGCTCGTCCTGAATCACGGCCACTCCCTCCTGGCGCTCCTGAGGGTCGTCGCCGAGGGTCTCGATATGCCCGCGGATGACGGTGATCGGCGTCCGCAGCTCGTGGCTCACGTCTGCCAGAAACTCGCGCTGGTCGGCGAAGGCCGTCTCCAGGCGGTCGAGCATCGCGTTCAGCGTGTGCCCGAGCTGGGCGATCTCGTCGGTGCCGGACACCTGGATCCGCCGGGAGAGGTCCGTCTCGGAGATCTGCCGGGCGGTTCGCGCGAGCGCCTGAAGGGGTGCCATCGCCCGGCCCGCAGCCAGCCAAATGAAGAGGGAAGCGAGCAGCAGGACGACGATCGAGACCCCGACTGCAATGCGCACCGCGGAGTCCACCTGCTCACGACGCTCCACCAGCAGCTGGCCGATGGCAAACGATCCGGTGTCCGACCCCGTGACGACGGGCACCGCCGCAAAGCTGGCAGGCCCAAGGGGGGTGTCGATGGTGCCCTCCGTCGGCTCGCTCACCGGCCCGACGCTGTCAAGCGCCTCCACCAGCGGGTCGAGATCCTCCTCGACGCTCTGGCTCGCGTACGGCTCGCCCTCGACCCACGAGACCGACGCCGAGTCGGCGAGCGGGGAGTGGCTCGCCAGGTAGGCATCGAAGATGCGGTTGATCTTGCCCTTGAACGGGCGATCCGTGCCGGGGTCGACGCCACCCGCCGAAAGCTCCTCCAGCTCGGCGATATCGTCCGTGAGAGTGGTCGCGACCTCGTCGTCGATGCGCGAGATCAGCACCTGGCGCAGCACGATCACCGACGCCGCGGTCGAGAGTGTCAGCAGCACTAGGAACGAGATGAGCACCCTCGTGCGCATTCCGGCGAAGAGCCGCATCCGCGCATGCTCGCCCCCCGGGTCCCGGGCTGAGGCCGGGGCTTCGGGCGTGCTTGCGGAGCTGTCGCCGAGCAGAGCTGCCACTGGAGCAATCTACCCCGCGGAGCGGAGGCCAGGCATGGGCCTCACTCCCCGATGGCGCCCCCCGTCGCGACCTTGCGGAGCAGCGAACCCACCGCGTCCGCGTATTGATCGTCGCTCGGATTCGTTCCGTCGACCGGCGTTGTGCCGGGCGTGGACACTCCCCCCGTGCCGGCCAGCACCGCCGCTTTCCCGTCGTGCCCCCGCCTCCTGCCGGACCGGAGGGTCCGGCAGGTCCACCGGACCCGGTCGGCTTCTGATCGCCGCCGCCGTGATCCGGGCCGCCGGTGTTGCCGGGCCGGTTGTTGTTCGTCTGAGCGCCGCCTCCGGGAGCCTCGATCGGGCGCAGCGCGTCGGGATCATCCGGCCGCAGCAGCGTGAAGTAGACCAGCAGAACGAGCAGGGTCACCGCCGCAGCCTGGACGCCGACGATTCGCCTGCGCCGGCTGCTCACGAAGAGCTGGCCCGATCAGATCCGAAGAGCATCGACCTGCCTAGCTTCGCCTACGCAGATGAGAGTGGGATGAGAGTCGAATGAGATAGACTGCTACCCGAAAGCGGGGACCCCCACGCGTGGTGAACCTACCCAAACCGCCCCAAACCTGGTATCCAGCACGAGCGTCACATGAGAGCAACTCTCATCCGCCGCTCACGTTGCTCTCACTCCCTCCCTTGAGACTGCTTGCCAATGACCACCAACGCAAACGCAGACTCAAAGCGCAACCACGGGTCGCGGGGGATCAGGTTCCGCGTTGTCGCGCTCCTGCTCATCGCAATGTTCGCCTTCCCGGCGTTCGCGATGGGACAGGGCCCGACCGCCGAGCAATATGACCCCATTCCGCCTCCGCCGCACACGACCGGCGGCGGTGGATCCGCCGGCGGTGGATCCGCCGACGGTGGATTCAGCGGCAACGTTGGCCCCCTCCCGTTCACCGGCTTCGACGTGATCGCGATGCTCGCGGTCGCGCTGGCTGTGACGGGCGTAGGCCTGGCCCTCCAGAGGGCCGTCGCGCGCGAGTCCACAGACGAGCTTTAACCAGGCATCCCTAGCCGGGATTGCGCACGCGCCGCCTGCGGGCGGCGCGGCCGCGCTTGCGTAGCCGCTTTGCGAGCTCCAGGTCGGCGGCCTCCGTGTTGCTCCCGGCCAGCCCGGGCCCCTCGAGGATCGCGGGCAACCCGTCGAAGCGCGGCTCCGACAGGAATGTCGCCAGGCCGCGCTCGCCCAGCTCGCCCTCACCGAGCGGGGCGTGCAGGTCGCGGTTGGCACCGAGCCCGACCTTCGAGTCGTTCACGTGAACGCACTGCAGGCGCTCCATGCCGACCTTCGAGTCGAACTCATCGAGCACGTCCGCAAGCGCCCCGTCGCCCCTGATCTCATAGCCGGCTGCCAGCAGGTGACAGCAGTCGAGGCAGGCGCCGAGCTTTTCGCCGCCGCCGGCCAGGTCGATCAACTCCGCGAGCTCGTCCATGTTGCGGCCGAGCGGACCCTGCGTGCCGGCGGTGTTCTCCAGCAGGATCGGGCAGTCGGTGCCCTCCAGCGCCTTCGCGATCACCTTCGCGGCTCGCTTCGCCGACGGCCCGTGCGGCTCACCCTTGCGGGCTCCCGCGTGAAGCACCACGCCGTCCGCACCGATGCCGTCTCCCACGCGCAGCGAGTGCTCGAGCGCTGCCCGCGAGTTCCTCTTCACGTCGGGATCCTTGCTCGCGCAGTTGACAAGGTAGATGGCGTGGATTACGACGGAGCCGAGTCCGGAAGCGTCCATGGCCTCGCGGAATTCGGCGAAATCGTCATCCGTGTAGGCGGTCGGCCTCCACATCCGCGGGCTCTGCGGGAACACCTGGATCGACTTGCACCCACGTTCCTCTCCACGCGCGACGGCGTTGACCAGCCCGCCGGCTGTGGAAACATGCGCGCCGATCAGCATGACCTCTGAACCCCTTCGCGTTCGCTTCGCCCCCTCGCCGACTGGCGCCCTCCACATCGGCGGCGCCCGGACGGCACTCTACAACTGGCTTCACGCCCGCGGTCAGGGTGGTGCCCTGATCCTGCGGATCGAGGACACCGACCGCGAGCGCTCGACCCCGGAGAACGTGGAGCAGATCCTCGATGCCCTCCGCTGGCTCGAGCTGGACTGGGACGAGGGCCCGGTGAGCCAGTTCGAGCGCCGGGCTGCCCACGACGAGCGGATCCAGGATCTGCTCGAGGATGGCCGGGCGTATCCGGATCCCGCGACATCCGAGGACGTCCAGCGCTGGAAGCGCGAACACGACGGAGCCGGGTACCGCGGCGAGGCACGCGAGGAGCCGGGTGCCGCGATCCGGCTGCGGGCGCCCGACGCGGGGGACACGGTGGTCCATGACCTGATCCGCGGGGAGGTGAGGTTCGAGAACCGGCTGACCGACGACCTCGTGATCGCGCGCGGGGACGGGACCCCGCTCTACAACTTCGCGGTCGCCGTCGACGACGCGGACATGGCGATCACCGACGTGATCCGCGGCGACGATCACCTCTCCAACACGCCGAAGCAGCTCCTCGTGCTGGAGGCCCTGGGGGTGGCGCCGCCGCGCTACGCGCACCTGCCGCTGCTGCACGGCCCGGACGGCAAGAAGCTCTCCAAGCGCCACGGAGCCGCCTCGGTCCAGGAGCTGCGCGACGACGGCTACCTGCCGGCGGCGGTGCGCAACTACCTCGCCCTCCTCGGCTGGGGCACCGACGACGACACGACCCTTCTCGCCACGGACGAGCTCGTCTCGCGCTTCGATCTCGGCAGGGTGGGTCGGGCGTCGGCGATCTTCGACCCCAAGAAGCTGCGCTGGATGAACGGCCGCTTCATGCGCGAGCTGGATCTGGAGGAATACCAGCGTCGCCTCGCCGACCACCTGAGCCGCACCGAACCCGCCGCAGCCGAGGCGTTCGCCGGCGCCTCGCCGGAGGCCAGGGCCGACGCTTGCGAGATCGTCCGGGAGAAGGCGCAGACGATGGCCGAGGTGTGGCAGCTGATCCGCTTCCTGTTCGAGCCTCCCATCGACGACCCGGGCGCGTGGGGGAAGGTGATGGGCGACGGTACGCCGGCGCTGCTGGCCTCCGCACGGAAAGCCCTCGCGGGGCTCGCGGACTTCAGCACGGAGGCCGTGGAGGCGGCCTTGAGCGGAATCGTGGAGGCAGAGGCGGTGAAGCCCAAGGCGCTCTACCAGCCCCTACGGGTGGCCCTGACCGGGAGCACGGTGTCGCCTGGGATCTTCGAGTCCGTGGCGGCGCTCGGGCGCGACGAGAGCCTCGCCCGCATCGATGCGGCCCTCGTCCGGTTGGAGGACGCAGCCTCCGACCAGCCGGGCTGAGCGCTGGCACCCAAGAGGGTGTCAACCCTGCTCACACGCTAAATCCGCACGCCTGATCTGCCGATGAATGGTGCGGAGGTTCCGCACCGCGATCAACGCGGCACGGCTTCCTCCGCGAAAGGCGACCCGAAAAACAGGCAGATGACCCCCGCCACCGCAACAACAAAGGAGTCTGCTGCGAAGCAGGGCTCGGCGAAAGCCAGCGGAGCGCGGCTCGCGGACGCCTTCGAGACGATCACCAGGCTTCCCGCGCTGGGCGAGGCCCGCCGGCGCCTGATGAGTCTCACGGACGGCGAGGGCCCTTCCGCCGGCGATGTGGCGGAGGCGGTCGAGTCGGACGCCGCCCTGGCGATCGCCGTCATGCGCGCGGCCAACAACGGCGCCGGCCCCCCGGCCCGGGTCGGCGGCGTGCAGGAAGCGGTCGACGCGCTCACCCCCAGCGGCGTGCGGGTGATCGCCAGCTCGCTCGAGACCTACGACCCCTTTGACAACGACGGATCGTTCCCGGCTACCTACGAGCGGTTCCGCCGTCACGCGCTCGCCACGCGCCACGCCGCCGACCGCGTGGCCGACGCCGCTCGGATCGGGCAGCCGGACGAGCTTGCGATCGCCGCCCTCCTGCACGACGTCGGAAGGCTCGTCCTTGCCCAGCTCTACGGCGACGACTACGGTGCTGACCCGGCCGCCGAGAACCCCGAGGAACGCATCCGGCGCGAGCGCCGGGAGCTCGGCATCGACCACGCCCTCGTCGGCGCCGTGCTGGTCCGGCGCTGGGGCCTCAAGCCTCAGATCGCCGCGGCGATCGAGCGCCATCACTCGCCGGACGCCGACGGGCACGCTGCGGTGATCTGCCTGGCGGACTCCATCGTCCATCACGCCTCCGGCGACCGCGTCTCGCTCGACGGCATGATGACCGTCGCGGCACGGCTTGACCTGTCCCAGGAGGCCGTGCGGGCCCTGTTGTACGAGTTCCCGCACTGCTGGCACCCAGCGCCGCCGGGCGTCCGAGCCCTGCCCACTCTCCACCCGCGAGGTCGACGCGCTGCGCGGGCTGGCCCAGGGCAAGGTCTACAAGCAGATTGCCCAGGAACTCAACCTGTCGGTGAGCACCATCCGCACCCACCTCCACAACGTTTACCGCAAGATCGGCGCGGTCGACCGCGCCCAGGCCGTCCTCATCGCGCGCGACCGCGGCTGGATCTAAGAACAACTCCCGTCGGCTGATCTAGTCGATGAGACTTTGTCTCAGGCCAATCGCGACCGCGTGGGCGCGGTCGCGGGCTCCGAGGCGCGCGAGCGCCGCCTTGGTGTGGGTGCGCACCGTCTCCGATGAGAGGCCCAGGCGGCGGGCGACCTGGACGGTCGAATGGCCGTCGGCGATCATCTGCAGTATCTGGCGCTGGCGGCGCGTGAGGGCGGCGCGGCCCTGGCCGTTGGCGGCAGGGTCGACGAAGGTCTCGGAGTCGGCGGCCGCGTCGACGGCCTTCGTGAGCTCCTCGGCGGGCGAGCTCTTGGCCACGTAGGCCGTGGCACCGGCCTTGATCGCGTCCTTGGCCGCCTGACGCTCGGCGCGCGGGCCGTGCGCCACGATCCCGAGGCCGGGACTCGCCTTGCGAAGTGCCCTGATCGCGTCCGTGCCGGAGACCGGGGGCTCACCGCTGCGAGCCAGGTCGATGATCGCGACATCGAACTCTCCGTAGTCGCGCATCAATTCCAGCGCGTCATCCCCGTCGACGGCCTCCTCGATGTCGAAGCGCTGGTCGAGGAGTTGGCGCACGCCAAGGCGAACCAGCGGGTGGCCATCTACAACCAAGCAGCGGCGTTCGTCAGTCAAACTCTCAACTCTTCTGCCCCGCGTCCCGGGAGACCCCCGGAACGCATCGACCGGCAAATCGCCGGTCCGTGTTCCATCCTAACCGCGCCGCGTAGCGCTCCGCTTACCGCCGCTCGCTAGGAGCGTTGTTTTTCGTCCGCCCGAGACCTGCGGTACAAAGGGGTCGATGATCTCGGTCACCTCCAAGTCTCGGTACGCGGTCGTCGCGATGGCCGAGCTCGCTCTCTCCGGCGACACACCGACGCCGATCGCCCAGATCGCCGAACGCCGCGACATGCCGGTCCAATTCCTGGAGCAGCTCTTCTCGACCCTGCGCCGCGACGGATTGCTCCACAGCCACCGCGGCGTCAAGGGCGGCTACACGCTCGCGCGCCCTGCCGACCAGATCACGGTCATCGAGGTCGTCCAAGCGCTGGACGGCCGCCTCGGAGACGAGGCCACTGAGGCCGGCGGCATCTGGGCGGAGGGCGTCGAGGCGCTCCGCGAGGTCTTCCGCTCAACGACCATCGCCGACATCGCCGCCCGCCAGGCTCAGGACTCGGCCTCGGGCATGTACTACATCTAGGCCCCCGGCCGCGAACCCGGCTTAGACATGCACGGAGACGCGTCACGTTGTGTGGTCGAGCGGGCCGAGTGCAGGGTTGGCTACCTATACGGTCGCAAATCCTTCACTCGATCGAGATAGTCGCTTCGTTGCGATTCAACCGATCGCAATGCAAAGCGACTAATCCCACGGCGGCGCGGGAGTACTACAGCTCGGGCGCTACTCCGCGTCCCAGCGCACGGCCTCGAGCGGGATCACCCAGTTCTCGACGGAGTCCGTGTGGCGGGCCATCGGATCGCCGCGGTGGGAGCCCTCGGTGATCTCGCCGCCGACCTTCTCGACGGCCTGGAGCGCGAGGGAGCGTGCCTCGGCCTTGCCGGCGCCACCCTCGCGCAGGCGGGCGATCACCTGCTTCTGCTTCACGGAGAAGCGGCGTTCCTCGCCGCCCCCGCCCAGCTCGGAGAGGTTCTTGGGGTCCGTCAGCGCGTTCACCGCGTCTTCGATCGATGCCATGCATGCCGGAGACTAGTTCCCCGCTACTTTGGAAGGCATGAGCGAGCGGACCACCCTGCGCATCGCCCCCGAGGCATCGGCGACCGTCGGCGACACGCCGATGGTCGCGCTGCGGCGCATGGGCGAGGGCATTGGGGCCGAGGTGGTCGCCAAGCTCGAGTACCTGAACCCCGGCGGATCGGTGAAGGACCGGATCGGAGTCGCGATGATCGACGCGGCCGAGGCCGACGGGCTGATCGAGCCGGGCCGCTCGGTGATCGTGGAGCCCACCAGCGGCAACACCGGGATCGCGCTGGCGATGGTCTGCGCCGCTCGCGGCTACGAGCTGGTGCTGACGCTGCCGGAGGGGATGAGCCGGGAGCGCACCAAGCTCCTTCGCGCCTACGGGGCGCACGTCCACGAGACCCCGTCGCTCGGCGGCATGGGGGAGTCCATCGATCTCGCCCGTGAGATCGTCAAGCAGCGCAAGGGCTTCATGCCCCAGCAGTTCTCGAACCCGGCCAATGCCGAGGCGCACAGGCTGACCACCGCGGAGGAGATCTGGCGGGACCTGGACGGCGAGGTCGACGCGCTGGTGTGCGGGGTGGGCACCGGCGGCACCATCACCGGCGTGGGGCAGGTGCTGAAGGAACGCCGGCCGGAGGCGCTCGTCGTCGCCGTCGAGCCCCTCACCTCGCCGGTGCTCTCGGGAGGGCAGGCCGGCCCGCACAAGATCCAGGGGATCGGCGCCGGGTTCGTGCCCGACGTCCTCGACGTCTCGGTGATCGACGAGATCATCGGGGTCGACGACGAGGACGCGCTGGAGACGGCGCGCCAGGCCGCCATTCGCGAGGGCCTGTTCGTCGGGATCTCCGCCGGGGCCGCGTTTCGCGCCTCGCTGGAGCTGGCCGCGCGGCCCGAGATGGAAGGCAAGCGGATCGTCACGATCGCCCCCGACGGCGGTGAGCGCTACGTGTCGCTGCCATTCTTCGCACCCTGATGCTGGGACTCGGAACCCTCAAGCGCGTGCTTCACGAGGTCGGCGCCGACGTTGGCACGGCGAGAGACCGCGATCCCGCCGCGCGCTCGGTCGGAACCGGCGAGATCCTCACCAGTTGGGCGGGCGTGCAGGCGCTCCTCGCGCATCGCGCCGCCCATGCGCTCTACGACGCGAAGGTGCCCCTCGTGCCCCGGACGATCGCCTACGCCAGCCGAGCCCTCACCGGGGTCGAGATCCATCCGGCAGCCCGGATCGGCGACGACTTCTTCATCGACCACGGCGCCGGGGTCGTGATCGGCGAGACCGCTGAGATCGGCGACCGCGTGACCCTCTACCAGGGGGTGACGCTGGGCGGCACGGGGTTCGCGCGCGGCAAGCGCCATCCGACCGTGCAGGACGACGTCACGATCGGCTCGGGCGCCAAGCTCCTGGGGCCGATCAAGATCGGGCACGGGGCGAAGGTGGGCGCCAACACCGTCGTGATCGAGGACGTGCCGGCGCGCTCGACCGTGGTCGGCAACCCCGGCCACCCGGTTCGCGTTGAGGGGCGCAAGGTCGAGGGCCCAGACACCGACTGGATCCACCTGCCCGACCCGGTGGCCGACGCGATCAAGCTTCTCTCGGAGCGAATCGCCGAGCTCGAGGGCCGCCTGGCCGAGCTCGACGGCAAGGCCAGCGAGGGCGAGCTCCGCGAGCTTCGCCCCAAGCAGGGCCCGAGCTCCGCAGGCGGCTGAACCGCGCCGGGCCCAGGGCTATCCTCGGCTCGTGGAGACAGACTCGGCAAGCGACGAGCCCGCGTGGGCATCCGAGGAGGAGAGCTGGGCGTCCCGGGATGAGCTGACCGAGGCCCCGGCCGGCGCGCCCATCGCCCCCGGCGCCAGCCAGATCGAGCAGCTGCTCGTGGACCTCAATCCGCCTCAGCGCAAGGCAGTCGAATACGGCGAAGGCCCGCTCCTCATGCTCGCGGGCGCAGGCTCAGGGAAGACGCGCGCGCTTACCCACCGGATCGCCTACCTCGTCGCCACCGGCCAGGCCCGCCCCAGCGAGATCCTCGCGATCACGTTCACCAACAAGGCGGCCGGGGAGATGCGCGAGCGCGTCGAGGAGCTGGTCGGCGGCGTCTCGCGCCTGATGTGGGTGATGACATTCCACTCCGCCTGCGCGCGGATCCTCCGCGCCGACGCCGAGCGCCTCGGCTACAAGCGCGGCTTCACGATCTACGACCAGGCCGACTCGCTGCGCATGGTCAAGCGCTGTATGCAGGAGTTCGAGGTCGACCCCAAGCGCTTCCCGCCGCGCGCCGTCCAGTCCCAGATCTCCGGCGCCAAGAACCGGCTGCTTGACGCGGAGGGCTTTCGCGAGCAGCAGGCCTCGTTCTTCGACGAGACCGTGGGCGACGTCTTCGGCCTCTACGAGAAGCGAATGCACGAGGCCAACGCGATGGACTTCGACGACCTCCTCGTCCGCACCGTCGACCTCCTGGAGCTGTTCGAGGACGTCCGCGACCGCTACCAGCGCGCCTTCCGCTGGGTCCTGGTCGACGAGTACCAGGACACCAACAAGGCGCAGTACCGGCTGCTCCAGCTCATCGCCGGAGAAACGCGGAACCTCACCGTTGTCGGCGACGACAGTCAGTCGATCTACAGCTTCAGAAATGCCGACATCCGCAACATCCTCGACTTCGAGAAGGACTATCCCGACGCCGAGGTGATCAAGCTCGAGCAGAACTACCGCTCGACCGGGACGATTCTCGACGGGGCGAACGCCGTCATCGCGCACAACCGCGAGCAGAAGCCGAAGAACCTGTGGACCGAGGAGGGCAGGGGGGACCCGATCACGATCGCCGAGCTCGACGACGAGCACGCCGAAGCTCGGTACGTCGCCGCCGAGGTCGAGCGCCTCTGCACGGAGGAGGGGATGGCTCGCGACGAGATCTCCGTCTTCTACCGCGTGAACGCTCAGAGCCGGGTGCTGGAGGACACGCTCGTGCGGTTCGAGCTGCCGTACCAGGTGATCGGCGGCACGAAGTTCTACGACCGCGCTGAGATCAAGGACGCCGTCGCCTACCTCCAGTTCCTCGCGAACCCGGCCGACGCTGTCTCCTTCCAGCGCATCGTCAACTCACCACGACGCGGCATCGGCGACCAGACGCAGGCGCGGCTGCTCTCGCACGCCAATACGACCGGCACCGACGTCTGGGACGTGATCCGCGAGGTCGAGCGGGTCCCGGCGCTCGGCACCGGGCCCCAGCGCGCAGTTCGCCGCTTCGCCGACACCATGGTCGCGCTCCGCGACCGGGTCGACGGGAGGAGCGTGGCGGAGCTGCTCGATGCCGTCCTGCGCGAGACCGGGTACATCGAGACGCTCGAGGCCGAGCGCACGATCGAGGCCGAGGGCCGGGTGGAGAACCTGCAGGAGCTGATCGGCGTGGCCGGCGAGTTCGACGCCAACCGCGCGATGGAGGGCGACAGCGACACGACGCCGCTGGAGGAATTCCTGGCTCAGATCTCGCTGCTCTCCGACCAGGACTCGCTGAAGGACGGCGAGAGTCTGATCACCCTCATGACGCTCCACAACGCCAAGGGCCTCGAGTATCAGGCGGTGTTCCTGATCGGCTGCGAGGAGGGGGTCTTCCCGCACTCGCGCTCGGTCGAGGAGGGCAACCTCGAGGAGGAGCGCCGGCTCTGTTACGTCGGCCTCACCCGCGCCCGCCAGCGCCTGTATCTGACCTGCGCGCGCCGGCGCAACCTCTTCGGCGGCTGGGGGCAGAACCTGCCCTCCCGCTTCCTCCGCGAGCTGCCGGAGGAGCTTGTCGTACGGCAGATCTCGACGCCGCGCACCGGTTGGCAGACGGGCTCTGGCCGGGCCGAAGTGCTCGGCGGCAGCTTTGGCTCGGGCGGCGGCGGGCTTCCGACCACGGACGACCTGCGCAAGGCGCCCAACCCGGAACTGGTGGAGTTCCGGACCGGTGACGACGTCGTCCATGCATCGTTCGGCGAGGGCGTGATCACATCCGTCGAACCCGGTTCGGTGGTGGTCGTGCGCTTCGCCTCCGACGGCAGCGAGCGCAAGCTGATGGCCGATTACGCGCCGCTGCGGAAGGCCAGCTGACCGTGGCGGCAACCGTGATCGACGGCAAGGCCGTCGCGGCCAGGGTCCGCGCCGGCGTCGCGCACGGTGCCGCGGAGTTCGAGGCAGCCCACGGAAGACGCGCCGGGCTCGCCACCGTGCTGGTGGGCGACGATCCCGCTTCCCACGTCTACGTCGGCTCGAAGCGCAAGCAGACCGAGGAGGCCGGCATGCGGTCGATTCATCACGGGCTCGAGGGCGATATGGAGCCAGGCGAGCTCCTGCGGCTGGTGGACTCTCTGGCGGCCGACGACGATGTCGACGGCATCCTCGTGCAGCTGCCGCTGCCCGACGGCCATAACCAGGACGAGGTGATTCGGCACATCCCGGCCGAAAAGGACGTGGACGGGCTAACCGTCGCCAGCGCCGGCCTGCTCGCTCAGGGGCGCCCCGGGCTGGTCCCGTGCACCCCCCAGGGGATCGTCGAGCTCCTGCGCGACGCCGGGACCGAGATCGAGGGGGCCGAGGTTGCCATCGTTGGCCGTTCCATCCTCGTCGGCCGGCCGCTGGCCTCGCTGCTGGTGAACCACAACGCGACCGTGACAATGTGCCATTCGCGCACCCGTGGACTGCCCGAGGTCACTCGCCGCGCCGACATCCTCGTCGCCGCCGTGGGCTCGCCAGGCCTCATCACCGCCGAGATGGTGAAGCCCGGGGCCACGGTCATCGACGTCGGTTCCCCCGAGGGTGACGTCGACTTCGAGGCGGTCGCCGAGGTCGCGGGCGCGATCACGCCCGTCCCGGGCGGCGTCGGCCCGATGACGATCGCGATGCTGCTACGAAACACCCTCGAGGCCGCCCAGGCACGAGCTGGGGGCGGATGATCGCCTGCCGCCGCTCACGCAGGCGCGCATCCGACCACCCGCCGCTATAGGCTGCGTCCCGATTGGTACCTAACCCGATTCGGGGGAGAGTGAATGGACGTAAGCAAACTTAATACTGGAGAGAAGCTGGCGGGCATCTCGGGGATCGCCCTGCTTCTAATCATGTTCCTTTTTGACTGGTTCACGTACGGCGAGGGTGCTTTCGAGGCGGGCGGCAACGCCTGGGACACGATGGAGCTCATCCGCTTCATCCTGTTCCTCGCCGCTGTCTCGGCAATCGCGCTCGCGGTCGTGGCCGCAAGCCAAAACCAGGTCGACCTGCCCGTCGCGCTCAGCGCGGTCACAGCCGGTCTCGGGATCCTCGCGGTCGTGTTGGTCCTGTTCAGGATCATCAGCCCGCCCGACTTCGGTTTGGGCGACGCGGCCGAGGCCTTCGGCGGCGAGTTCGACGTCGGCCGTGGCATCGGCGTGTTCCTCGGCCTGATCGCGTCCGCCGGAGTGGCCGCGGGAGGCTGGCTCGCGATGCAGGAGGAGGGCTCGTACAGCGGTTCCAGTGGTGGAGCGGCAGCCCCGCCCCCGCCCCGCCCTCGCCGCCCCCGCCTCCGGCTCAGTAGTTCAGGGCTCCGGGGCAACGCCCCGGGGAGGAGAGGTTGTGAAGCGGCCGCCTTCGGGCGGTCGCTTCATTTAGGTAAGGGTGTCAGCCAACTGGCTGGAGACCCGGGAGGCCATCGCGATGATGGTCATCATCGGATTGACGCCGATCGAACTGGGGAAGAGCGAGCCATCGGCGATGTAGAGGTCGCGAGCGCCGTGTACCGCCCCGTCGGTGCCCACGACGCCCCGCTCGGGGGATGCGTCCATCGCCGCCGTGCCCATCGGGTGGAAGGCCTCCAGGCGAAGTCGATGGGCCGATGGCGCCTTGCGGTCGAGTTCCGCGATCCCATTCGCATCGATGGTCGGTATTCCGGCGATCTGCGGATAGACCTCGGTGGCGCCGGCCGCGTGAAACAGCTCGCTGGCGCGGGCGATGCCGAAGGTGAGCTTCTCGGCGTCGTCGCGGGTCAGCTTGTAGGTGATGCGCAGTGAGCCGTCGGAGGCCAGGCCGACCCGGCCCGACGAGGTGTCGGAGAGGTGGACTCCCGTCGACGCGATCCGGTCATAGGCGAGGATTCGCTCCTGGTGTGCCGCGCCGGTGCCGGGCAGCCACTGGGCGCCGAATGCGAGTGGGGTGAAGGTGGCCTCGAGCAGGAGGCCACGGTGCTTCCACTCGTCGACGGCGTAGCTCTGCATCACGCCGTCCCAGCCACGCACCTCGTCCTCGAAGCGCGCACCCACCCAACAGGCGGGATGGATCCGCAGGTTGCGCCCAAGCTGACCGCTCGGCGACCGGAACCCCGACCGCAGCAGCAGCTCCGGCGTGCCGAACGCGCCGCCCGCGAGGACCACCGCGCGACGCGCGCGAAGCTCGTATGGCCGCCCGGAGCCGTCGCCGTTGGCGCGCTCGTGGGTCGCGGTGCCGTTCTGATGCCAGGCAACGCCCGACCGCCCACGGAGGCCGGTTGCGCGCTCGCCGTCGAAGACGATCTCGGACACCTCCACGCCCGATCTGATCCGTGCCCCGGCGGCGACAGCGCGGGGCAGGTAGGAGACGTGGGCTGCCCGCTTCGCGTCGAGGCGGCACCCCTGAGGGCACGAGCTGCACTGCGAGCAGCGGCCCGCATTTCGCGACAGCGGGTGGTGGCTCACGCCCATCGCCTCGGCGGCCTCCATCAGGATCTGCCCGTTGCGGCCCATCCGCTCCGGGTCGACCTCCGTCACGTCGAGCATCTCCTCGCCCTGGGCGTAGTCGGGCGCCATTTCGGTAGCCCACTCGATACCGCGCTCGGCTCGCCACCTGGCGAGCAGGTCGTCGGGGGCGCGGAAGCACGTCCCCGAGTTGATCACGGTGGTCCCGCCGACGGCTCGCCCGACTGGGGTCGGGATCGCCGGGCGGCCCTCGGCGATCGTCAGCCCGCCGTCGCGGTACAGCGCCGCCAACGCGGCCATCGGCTCCTCCGGGTACGAGCCACGGTCCATGTACGGCCCGGCCTCCAGAACCACCACATCGAGGCCGGCCTCGGCCAGGAGCGTCGCCGCGACCGACCCGCCGGCCCCGGAGCCGACGATCGCGACGTCGCACTCCTCGACGCCGCCGCCAGGCTCGAGGTCTCCCAGCGGGTCCGACGAGAGCGGGAGGGGGGACTCGGCCCCGTCCACCCCGCAGGTGATCTCGTAGCCGATTGAGGCGCGGACCCCGGCGTCGTTGCCGTAGCCCAGGCCCGTGAGCACCTTGAGGAAGACGAGCAGTTCCCCCAGGAACGGGCGGTTGGCCTCCTCCAACTTCGCGAGGAAGTCCTGGCGGGCGGCCAGATCCGAACGGCTGAACCGCCACGGGAAGGGGAGGCGGTCGAAGATCCACAGCCCGGTCTTGGCGAGCAGCACCCGCCTTCGCGGAAGCGTCTGCAGGAACCCGTTGACGCTGCCCGCGACGTCGATGGAGGCCGGGTCGGAGCTGTCGTTACCGGCGGCGGACGGCAGCGGGCCCAGGCCGGGGGCCTGCGCCTCGGCGAAGGCGCGCAGCACGCGGAGCTCGGCGGCCCGAAGCCCCGGCGCGCGCCTTCAGGAGGGCGCGGCCGGCGCTCCCACCCGACCGGCGAGGGACCACAGGAGCAGCGCGACCCCAACGAGGAACCCGTCGACGAGGAAGTTGAGGAGGTAGGCGAAGACGTCGTCGTCGAACAGGTAGGCGCCCAGGGCGGCAAGGGAAGAGGCGGCCTTGCCGGCGGCGAGCACCAGCAGCAGGGGGCGGTAGCGGACGACATCGGCCTGGACCACGAGGCAGATGCCTGTGATCACGACCATGTAGGAGAAGCCCAGCGCCAGCCACAGCTGCTGGAGGGTCTCCGGCGCCACCGAGAACTCACCGAGCGGCAGCCACTCGCCGAAATCGTCCAGGGCAGTCAGCGTCCCGTCGGGGAGCACGATGAACAACAGGCCGACCAGGGCGAACGTCGCCGCGAGCAGGCGCAGGTTGAACACCACGAATCGCTCAGCCGCTTCCCCCGTCATGAGGCGGGCGATCCTACCTGCTACCTAGAATCACCCGCGTGATTGAGCGCGAGCAGGTCCTTCACGTCGCGAAGCTGTCCCGGCTTCGCCTCAGCGACGACGAGATCGAGACGATGGCGGGCGAGCTGTCGGCGATCCTCGAGCACGTCGAGCGGATCTCCGCCCTCGACCTCGACGGGGTCGAGCCAACCACGCATGTCGTCGAGTTGGAGAACGTGCTCCGGGCCGACGAGCCGCGAGCGAGCCTTCCGCGCGAGAAGGCGCTCGAACCCGCGCCGGACCCCGCCGACGGCTCCTTCCGGGTGCCGAGCCCACAGGCGTGATGAGGGGCTTTAGCCCCGAAACTGGCGTGTCAGGCGGCGCAGCCGCCGCAGGTTGTTCGTGAGCGAGCTGCTCGAACTCACCGCGGCCCAGGCGCTGGGCCGTATCGAGGCTGGCGAGCTCGACGCCGGCGAGTACTTCGACGCCTATGCCGCCACCGAGGACGACCTCGGCGCCTACCTGTGGCGAGCGGAGCCCGGCGGCGCGAGCGGGACGGGAACCGCACCGGCAGCGGACGATTCCGAGCAAGCTCGGAACACCGCTCGCCGTTCGCTCGCTGGGAGCAGCCGGGGCGAGTTGCTCGGCGGGATGCCGATCGCCGTGAAGGACATCTTCTGCACCGACGGCATTGCGACCACCGCCGGGTCGCGCATCCTCGAGGGGTACGTCCCGCCCTACACGGCGACCGCCGTCCAGCGCGTGGCGGACGCCGGCGCCAGGGTCCTCGGCAAGACCAATATGGACGAGTTCGCGATGGGTTCGTCGAACGAGAACTCCGCGTACGGGCCCGTCCGAAACCCGTGGGACCGAGCGCGGGTGCCGGGCGGATCCTCGGGCGGCTCGGCGGCAGCCGTCGCCGGCCGGCTCGCGCCCTGGGCCCTCGGCACGGACACCGGGGGATCGATCCGCCAGCCCGCCGCTCTCTGCGGGATCGTCGGCCTGAAGCCGACCTACGGGGCCGTCTCCCGGTACGGGATGATCGCCTTCGCATCCTCGCTCGACCAGTGCGGCCCGCTCACCCGCGACGTCACCGACGCCGCCATGCTGCTCCGGCACCTCCAGAGCCCGGACCCGATGGACTCGACGTGCGTCGGGATCGAGGCCGGCGTGGAGCTCCCCAGCCGCACCGACCTGAAGGGCCTGCGGGTGGGCGTCGCTCGGGACTTCTCAGGTGATGCGGAGGGCGTCGAGCCGGGCGTGGCCGCCGCGTTCGCCGCGAGCCTCGACGTCATCCGCGACCTCGGAGCGGAGGTGGGGGAGTGCGAGCTGCCCCACGCCGAGCACGGCATCTCCGCCTACTACGTGCTGGCGCCCGCGGAGGCATCGTCGAACCTCGCCCGCTACGACGGCGTCCGCTACGGGATGCGCGAGAACGAGCCCACCGACCTCACCGAGATGTACGAGACCACCCGCGCTGCAGGGTTCGGCGGCGAGGTCAAGCGCCGGATCATGCTCGGGACCTACGCGCTCTCCTCGGGCTACTACGACGCCTACTACGGCCGCGCCCAGCGGGTGCGCACCAAGATCGCCGACGACTTCCGCGCGGCGTTCTCCTCCTTCGACCTGATCGCAACGCCGACCTCACCGACGGTGGCGTTCGAGCTCGGCGCCCGGACCAAGGACCCGCTGGCGATGTACCTCTCCGACTACTTCACAGTCCCGATGTCGCTGGCCGGCATCCCGGCGATCTCGATCCCGTGCGGGCTCGCCGAGCCCGGGGGAGGCGGGCCCGAGCTCCCCGTTGGTCTCCAGCTCACGAGCCCGGCGTTCACCGAGACACTGCTGCTCGACGCGGCGCACGCCGTCGAGGGCGCCGTCGCCTTCGACGGGAGGCCGCGATGACGGAGGAGGAGTGCCGCGTGGCCGCGCAGGAGGCGCTCGACGAGCTGCCCGGATGGGCGCGCGAGCGGATGGGCGACGTCGCCGTGGTCATCGAGGAATCCCACCCCGACGACCTGATGGGCATCTACGACCCCGTCGGTGGCCTCCAGCGGATCGTCATCTTCCGCGAAGCCAACCCGAACGTGGAAGAGGTCAAGCGCACGGTGTTCCACGAGGTCGGCCACTTCTTCGGCATGGGCGAAGAACAGATCGAGAGCATGGGCTTTGGCTGAGGAGTCCCCCTCGAAGCCGTCATCGGCCTTGAGATCCACGTCCAGCTCCGCACGCGGACGAAGATGTTCTGCGGCTGCGAGCTCTCGTTCGGCGATGAGCCGAACGTGCACACGTGCCCGATCTGCCTGGCGCACCCGGGCGTGCTGCCGACGACGAACGAGCAGGCGGTTCGCTACGGGCTCGCGATCGCCCTGGCGCTGGACTGCGACATCGCCCCGCGCTCGATCTTCCACCGCAAGCAGTACTTCTATCCCGACAACCCGAAGGCGTACCAGATCAGCCAGTACGACATCCCGCTTGCCACGAACGGCCGCCTGGGGGACGTTCGGATCCATCGCGTCCACCTCGAGGAGGACGCGGCGAAGCTCACGCACGCCGGCGAGTCCGGGCGTATCCACGGTTCGAGCACCTCGCTCGTGGACTTCAACCGCGGCGGCACCCCGCTGGTCGAGATCGTCACCGAGCCCGACCTTCGCGATGGCGCGACCGCCCGCGAATGGCTCCAGCTCCTGCGGGCCACGATCAAGCAGACGGGCGCGTCCGACGTGAACATGGAGGAGGGCAGCCTCCGCTGCGATGCCAACATCTCGGTCCGCCCGGCCGGCTCCGACGAGCTCGGGACGAAGACCGAGCTGAAGAACATGAACTCGTTCCGGTTCATCGAGCGCGGGATCGCTGCGGAGCTGGAGCGCCAGACCGGGGTCGTCGAGGCGGGCGAGCGCGTGGAACAGGAGACGCTTCACTTCGACCCGCGGACCGGAGCGCTCACCTCGCTGCGCTCAAAGGAGGAGGCGCACGACTACCGCTACCTCCCGGAGCCCGACCTGGTGCCGCTGGTGCCGACGGAGGAGATGCTGAGCGCGGCCCGCGACTCGATCCCGGAGCTGCCCGAGGCACGCCACGCCCGCTACATGGATGACCTCGGCCTGACTCAGAAGCACGCCGATCAGCTGGCCTTCGACCCGGAGCTGGCCGCCTACTTCGAGGCCGCAACCGGCGCGGCCGCGCAGGCCGACGCCCGCACCGTCGCGAACTGGGTCGTGGGGGATCTCGTGGCGGGCCTGCGCGAGGCAGGTGACGGCACCGAGCCGGCCTCCTCGAAGGTCACGCCGGAGGCCCTCGGCGCCCTGGCCGACATGGCGGCCTCAAAGCAGGTCTCCAGCACGGCCGCCCGCCAGGTGCTCGCCAAGCTGATCGCCGAGGGCGGCGAGCCGGCTGCGATCGTCGAGTCCGAGGGGCTGGGGCAGATGGAGGACTCGGGCGAGCTCGAGTCGCTGGTGGCGGCGGCCATCGAGGCCGAGCCGGAGGCCGCCGAGAAGGTCCGCGGCGGAGAGATGAAGGCCGTCGGGCCGATCGTGGGTTACGTGATGAAGGAGACCAAGGGCCGCGCCGACGGCGGCGAGGTCACGAAGCTGATCCGCTCCCAGCTGGGCCTCTGAAAGCTCACCGTGATCTCCTTGCCGTCGTAGCTCTTCCTCACAGCGCGAACCTCTCTCGCTCGGACTCGGGGACGAGGTCGAGATAGTCGCCGTGCTCGGCGATGTAGCGGCGGATGAAGGGGCAGAACGGCAGCACGGCGAGGCCCTCCGCGCGAGCCGCGTCGAGCGCCACGGCCGCGAGCTGGGAGCCCACCCCGTGGCCCTCGAAGGCGTCATCCACCTCGGTGTGCGTGAACGCGATCTGCCCGGGGCTGCGGTGGTAGATCGCGAACCCGGCGAGCTCGCCGTCGACGGTGGCCTCGAAGCGGTGTTCGCCCGGGTTGTCGGTGACGCGCACCTCCATGCCTTCGAGACTACGCAGCGCGTCAAACCGTCACTTGTAACAACCTGTTACAAGCACGCCCGATCGGTCATACTCAGTGCATGGCCTGGAACGTCGTCATCGCCGGAGGTGGCTTCGCCGGGATGAGCGCGGCTCGCGAGCTCGAGCGCCTCCTGCCGAAGCAGTCGGCACGCCTGACCCTCGTCAACGACGTCAACTTCATGCTGTACACGCCGTTCCTGCCGGAGGCGGCCGCCGGGACGCTCGAACCTCGGCACGTGGTCACGCCGCTGCGGGACATCCTGCGGCGCACCAACCTGCGACTCGGCGCGATCTCCGGTCACGACCCGGAGACGCGCACGCTCGAGCTCTCGACCCACGAGGGCGAGGACGAGACGCTCCGCTACGACCAGTTCCTCGTCGCCGTCGGATCGGTCTCGCGCTCGCTGCCCATTCCCGGCCTCGACCGACACGCGATCGGGTTCAAGAGCCTCGCCGACGCGATCTGGCTGCGCAACCACGTCGTCGAGACCCTGGAGCGGGCCAACGCAACCGACGATCCAGCGCGCCGCGAGGAGCTCCTGACCTACGTCTTCGTGGGCGGCGGGTACTCCGGGTTGGAGGCTCTGGCCGAGCTCCAGGATTTCGCGGTCGACGCGATCGACCGCTACCCGCGCGCCCGCCTGCACGGCATGCGCTGGATCCTCGTCGAGGCCGCAGACCGGGTCCTGCCCGAGGTCGACCAGGGGCTCGCCGACTACGCGGTCCGCGAGCTTCGCGGCCGCGGGATCGACATCCGCCTCGGCACCAAGCTCGACGAGGCGGGCGCGGACTTCGCGCGCCTGTCCACCGGCGAGCAGATTCCCACCAAGACCATCGTCTGGACCGCCGGGGTCGCCCCGCACCCAAGCCTGAAGTCGCTCTCGTTGCCGCTGGACGAACAGACGGGGAAGGTCGTCGTCGATGAGTACATGCGGGTGAGAGGCCTCGAGGGCGTGTGGGCGATCGGCGACTGCGCCGCCGTCCCCGACCCCAACACCGACGGCGCCACGCCTTCTCCGCCGACCGCGCAGCACGCCGTCCGGCAGGGGCCGGCGGTCGCACACAACATCGCCTGCGAGCTCGGGGTGGCGACACGACCGAGACGCTTCTCGTACAAGGCGAAGGCCGCGTTCGTGAACCTGGGCCGCTACAAGGCGGTCGGCCAGCTCGGGAACCGGCGCTTCAGCGGGTTCGGAGCATGGTGGCTGGCGCGCAGCTACCACATGAGCCAGATCCCGGGCCTCTCGCGGAAGATCAGGGCGGTCGCCGATTGGACGGTCGGCCTGCCGTTCTCGCGCGATGTCGCCGAGGTCGGCTCGATCGGCCATCCGCGTCCGCTGGGGGACGCGGTCTACGAGCGCGGCGGCACCCACCGCCCGCTCGCCTAGCGATGGAAGCGCTGATCGTCCTCGGCCTGTCCGGTCTCGTCACGGCGGTCATCGGCAAGGCGAAGGGAAGTTCGTTCTTCCTCTGGTTCCTGATCGGATTCCTGCTTCCCATCATCGGCATCTTCGTCGTGCTCGCCTACCGCTCCGAGCACCGCGAGCCGGAGCGCCGCTGCCCGCGCTGCGGCAAGGTCCAGAAGCTGTACGTCCAGGTGTGCAGCGTCTGCGGCGAGGACCTCTACCTGCCGGAGGACGACGAGGTGCGGACCCCCGCGATGATCGAGGCGGCGCGAACCGCGCGGCGGAGCTGACGCCCGCGTCCTACCGCAGCCAGGTGCGGGCGATCGCGTTCGCGAACCCCATCCCGTAGCGCACGACCGCCGGCTTCTTCGAGTGGCCGGAGAGGCGGGCGACCACGGTGACGGGCACCTCCTTGGAGGGGATGCCGCGCTTGATCGCCTCGATCATGAACTCGGAGGTATGGAACTGCTCCTGGCGCAGGACCAGGGTGGGGAGGACGTCGGCGCGCACCGCCCGGTACCCGTTGGAGCAGTCGGTCACCTTCGTGCGGGTGATGAACGACACGACCTTGTTGAAGAACACGATCCCCATCTCGCGTGCCTTGTGATTCTGCTCCGCGTCGCCGAGGACGCGGGAGCCGTGGGCCATCGCGACCTCGCCGGAGAGCACCGGCTGGACCAGCCGGGGCATCTCCGAGGGCAGGTGCTGGCCGTCGGCGTCGAGGGTGACGACGATGTTCGCCTTCGAGTCCGAGAGCAGCCGGTAACCGGTGCGAAGCGCCGCCCCGCCGCCGCGGTTGATGACGTGGCGCGCGACAACGGCGCCCTCCGCCTCAGCGGCCTCGGCGGTCCCGTCGCGCGAGCCGTCGTCGACGACGAGCACAGCCGTCGGCTCGCCGCAGACCTCCGCGGGGATCTGCCTGAGCACCGTGGCGATGTTCTCCGCCTCGTTGTAGGCCGGGATCAGGATCGCGACCTTCCCCACGAACTGCTCGGGGTGGCCGTCACGACGGAACCGCTCCCACGCGAGCCCCTCGAGCACCGCCGAGAGCTCGCTCGTGATCCGCGAGTTCTGCGAGAGGGCGCGGAGGGTGAGGCCGAACAGGATCAGGATCGCGAACACCACGACGCCCACGATCCGCGTGCCGTTCTCGCGCTCGAACGAGAACGCGGAGAGCAGCGCGTCCAGCAGCTCCGTGCCCGAGACGATCGCCAGGGCCAGCGCGATCGAGAGCAGGATCAGGACGTCGAAGTTGCGCAGCGAGCGCCGGCGCCAGATCGCGAAGGCGGCGATGGCCACCGCCAGCACCAGGCCGCCGGCGCGCAGCGCGGTCAGCTCCTGGGGAAATACGTCTGCGATCGGCAGGTTCATGGGGCAGGGCAGGATACGGACGGACGCGACCGGTCCTTGCACGCTCTCCTGTGGCGGGAACCGGCTGTGCGTGAGCGGCACCCGGCCCCTCCGCTACCCTCCCGCGACTCATGAGGATCCTGATCCTGGGTGGCGACGGGTACCTCGGCTGGCCGACCGCGATGCGCTTCTCCGAGCGCGGGCACGAGGTGTCGGTGGTCGACAACTTCTCCCGGCGCCGCTGGCATACCGAAAACTCGACGGACTCCCTGATCCCGATCCGCTCGCTGGACGAGCGCGTCGCGGCCTGGAAGGAGGTCTCCGGCGAGGACATCCGGGTCTTCGAGGGCTCGATGGAAGACGCCGCATTCGTCGACGGCGTGATCGAGGAGACCCTGCCCGAGGCAATCGTCCACTACGCCGAGCAGCCGTCGGCGCCGTACTCGATGAAGTCGCGCGAGGCCGCCGTCGAGACGCAGTACACGAACGTCATCGGCACGCTCAACCTGCTGTTCGCGATGCGCGACCGGGTGCCGGACTGCCACCTGGTCAAGCTCGGGACGATGGGGGAGTACGGGACCCCGAACATCGATATCGAGGAGGGGTTCATCGAGATCGAGCACAACGGGCGCAAGGACACGCTCCCGTTCCCGAAGATGCCCGGCTCGCTCTACCACCTCTCGAAGGTCCACGACTCGCACAACATCCACTTCGCCTGCCGCATCTGGGGCCTTCGGGCGACCGACCTCAACCAGGGCGTCGTCTACGGCATCGAGACCGACGAGTCCGCCCGCGACGAGCGCCTCCTCACCCGCTTCGACTACGACGAGTACTTCGGCACCGTGCTCAACCGCTTCTGCGTCCAGGCGGTCATCGGCCACCCCCTCACGGTCTACGGCGAGGGCGGGCAGACCCGCGGCTTCCTCAACATCCGCGACACCCTGCAGTGCGTCGAGCTCGCGGTCGCCAACCCGGCCGAGCTCGGCGAGTACCGCGTCTTCAACCAGTTCACCGAGCAGTTCTCCGTCTCCGAGCTGGCCGCGCTCGTTCGCGAGAGCGCCGGCCACGCCGGCATCGACGTCGAGATCAAGCGGTTCCCAAACCCGCGCGTCGAGGCCGAGAGCCATTACTACAACGCCACCCACACGAAGCTCATGGACCTCGGGCTCGAGCCGAACCACCTCGGAGAGGAGCTCGTGCAGTCGATGCTCCGCATCATCGAGGCCCACCGCGACCGTGTGATCCAGAGCGCGATCCTTCCGCACACCACGTGGAAGGCCGGCGAGCTCGAGGGCGAGGTCGCGGACGTCCCCTCCGAAGCCGGCTGACTTCGACGTCCGCTTGACAGCGATTCCCGCCCGTGGGAGTCCGCAAGAAGTGAACCTGAGCCGAACCCCCGCTTGCGAGCGGGCGGAAATGGCTCCCTACAATCCTCGACATGCGCGCGGCTGACGCACTCATCCAGGCCCTTGAGGCAGAGGGGGTCGAACACGTCTTCGGCATCCCCGGCGGCGCCAACCTGCCGACCTACGACGCGATCTACGACGCGAAGTTCCAGCACGTCCAAGCGCGCCACGAGCAGGGCGCCGGACACGCCGCGGAGGGCTACGCCAAGGCCTCCGGCCGGGTCGGCGTCTGCTTCGCCACCTCCGGCCCGGGAGCCACGAACCTGGTCACCCCGATCGCCGACGCGATGATGGACTCGGTCCCGACCGTGTTCATCACGGGCCAGGTCCGCACCGAGCTGATCGGCACCGACGGCTTCCAGGAGGCCGACGTCACCGGGATCACGATGCCGGTCGTAAAGCACTCGCTGCTGGTCACGGACCCGCGGCACATCCCCGAGTACATCCACGCGGCCTTCCACATCGCCTCCACCGGCCGCCCAGGCCCGGTCCTCGTGGACATCCCGCAGGACCTCTCGCGGGCCGACATCGAGTACGAGCCCGCTGAGGGCCCGCCCGAGCTGCCCGGATACAGCCCCACGACGGAGGGCAACATCAAGCAGATCCGACTCGCGGCGAAGGCGCTGGCCAATTCCCAGCGGCCCGTGATCTACGCGGGCGGCGGCGTGGTCAACGCCAACGCCGCGGAGGAGCTGCGGGCCTTCTGCGCCTCTGACCGCCTGCCGGTCACCCTCACCGTGATGGGCCTGGGCGCCTTCCCGGCCCCGCACGAGCAGTGGCTGGGGATGCTGGGCATGCACGGGACCCGCGCCGCCAACTACGCGATGGACTCGGCCGATCTGATCGTCGCGGTAGGCGCGCGGTTCGACGACCGGATCACCGGCAAGCTCTCCGAGTTCGCCCCGCGCGCCAAGTTCGTGCACATCGACGTCGACCCCGCCGAGATCTCGAAGAACGTCGCAGCCCACATCCCGATCGTGGGCGACGCCAAGGACGTGCTGCCGAAGCTCACGCGCGAGTACAACGCGCTGAAGGCGGACTCATCCCGCCTCGACGAGTGGTGGAAGCAGATCCACGAGTGGCAGACCACGTATCCGCTGCGCTACGACGACTCGCGCGACTCGGTGATCAAGCCGCAGCTGATGATCGAGGCGATGTACGAGGCCACGGAGGGCAACGCGATCATCACCTCCGACGTTGGCCAGCACCAGATGTGGGCGGCGCAGTACTACCACTTCAGCCGCCCTCGCCAGTGGATCAACTCCGGCGGGCTCGGCACGATGGGCTTCGGCCTCCCGGCCGCCATCGGCGCCAAGGTCGCCTGTCCGGACGAGACCGTGGTCGCCCTCTGCGGCGACGGCAGCCTGGTGATGACCTGCCAGGAGATGGCGACGGCCGCGCACCACGACATCCCCGTGAAGATCTTCCTCATGAACAACGGCCACTTCGGCATGGTTCGCCAGTGGCAGGAGCTGTTCTGGGACAAGCGCTACTCGTCGGTCGAGATGGGCCCGAGCCCGGACTGGCCGAAGCTGGCCGACGCCTTCGGCTGGAAGGGCATGGAGGTGACGGACAAATCCGAGGTCCGCGACGCCATGCGCACCGCCCTGGAGACCGAGGGGCCGGTGCTGCTGGACGTGCGGGTTGCCCAGGACGAGAACTGCTTCCCGATGATCCCGGCGGGCGCCGCCGCCAGGGACATGGTGGGCTGATGGAAGCCGGCACCCCTGATCTGATCAAGCTCGAGGACCTCGAGACCTCGCGCGCGCTCACCGGGCGCAAGCACATCCTCTCCCTGACGGTGGAGAACCGCCCCGGCGTCCTCGCCCGGATCGCCGGCCTCTTCAGCCGCCGTGGCTTCAACATCGACACCCTCGCAGTCGGGCCGACTGAGGACCCCAACGTCTCGCGGATCACCCTCACGCTCGACGGCGCCGTCCACCCGATCGACCAGGTGACGAAGCAGCTCCACAAGCTCGTCAACGTGATCAAGATCCGCGACATGGAGCCGGATACGACCATCGCCCGCGAGATGGCGCTGTTCCGGGTCTCCGCGGCGGTCGAGAACCGTGCCGAGATCATGCAGTTCGCCGAGATCTTCGGCGCCACGATCGTCGACGTCTCACGGCGAACCCTGACGGTCGAGGTCACGGGCTCCCAGGAGGAGGTCGACTCCTTCGAGCGCATGGTCCGCCCGCACGGCCTGATCGAGATGGCGCGGACCGGTGAAGTCGCGATCACCAAGTCCAAGCCGGACCAGTAGCCGGCCGATGATCCCGGGCGCCGCGACCGCGCTCGACTCACTCGACGAGCTGCTCGGCGGGGTCGAGGGGCGACGGGTCGTGAGCGTCACGACGCCCGTCGAGATCGACGACCCGTCCGCCGCCGTGTTCGGCTCGCGGATGGCCGCGGATCGCTGGTTCTGCTGGGAGGAGCCAGACGACGGCTTCGCGCTGGCGGGGCTGGGGAGCGCGGCTGAGGTCGTCTCCCGCGGGCCGTCGCGCTTCGGCGACGTCGCGAGCGCGTGCGCGGACCTGCTCCGCGACCGCGTCTGCGACGAGCCGCGCGGGCTCCCCGCCGGGGCGGGCCCGGTCTGGACCGGCGGGTTCGCCTTCGACGCCGACGGTGGCTCGGCGGAGCACTGGTCGACGTTCCCGCCTGCGCTGCTCGTCCTTCCGGAGCTGTCGCTGATGCGCCGCGGCTCGCAGACGCTCCTGACCGTCACAGCGGTCACAGGGCCCGGGGCCGAAGCCGCCGTGGCGCGCCTGCGTGGCCGCCTCGCCGGGCTCGTGGACGGGGAGCTTCCGATGCTCGACCCACATCCGAGCGGAGGTGTGCGGATCTCAGGCGCCGCGCCACCGTCCGACTACGAGGACGCCGTTGCGGCGGCCGTGGCCGAGATCCGAGACGGTGTGCGCGAGAAGCTCGTCATCGCGCGTGAGGTCCGGGTGGAGGCGCCCTCCGCCCACGATCCCGCCGCCATCTATGGCGCGTTGCGCTCGGCCTTTCCCTCCTGCTTCTGCTTCTGCGCCGGCTCGCCCGCGGGCGCGTTCCTCGGCGCCAGCCCAGAGCTCCTGGTCCGCCGCAGCGGGGCGACCGCGGCGACCGTCGCCCTGGCCGGCTCGACCGGGCGCAGTGCCGATCCGGCCGTGGACGACCACCTCGGCGAAGCGCTCCTTCGCTCGGCCAAGGACCGGGCCGAGCACGACTTCGTCGTCGCCCGCATCGCGCGCACGCTGCGGCGCCACGCCGTCTGGGTCGAGGCAGCCACCGAGCCCGGCCTCGTGAAGGTGGCCAACATCCAGCACCTGGCCTCACCGGTCTGGGCGCAGCTCGCCGAGGCCCGCTCGGCCGTCGAGCTCGCCGGCCTGTTGCACCCCACGCCCGCCGTCGGCGGCGAGCCGCCGGAGGGTGTGCCCGAGGCGATCGCCAGGCTCGAGCGGCTCGACCGCGGCTGGTACGCGGGGCCGGTGGGGTGGATGGACGCCGCGGAGGACGGTGAATTCTGCGTCGCTCTGCGCTCGGCCCTCCTGCGCGACCGCACCGCCCACCTGTTCGCCGGCGCCGGGATCGTCGCCGACTCCGACCCGGCCGCCGAGTTGGCCGAGACGGAGCTGAAGCTCGGGGCGATGCTCCCGCTCCTCACCGCCTGACGCGGCGGTAGTGTTGCCGCGGTTCGAACCGCGACCAAGAGGTGCAACAGATGAGACTCGTCCTGATCGGATCGATTGCGGCCGTTACCGGCGCACTGGCCCTGAGCGGCTGCGGCGGTGACGACGGTGACATCGAGGCCTTCTGCGACAAGGTGGACGAGATCCGGGCGGCTGATGATCCGTTCGCGGGCGTCTCAGGCGACGACATCGAGGGCGCCACGGCGGCCCTGGAGGAGGCGCAGCAGCTGTTCAGTGAGGTAGCGGACGTCGCACCTGAGGAGATCCAGGCGGACGTCGAGGAGGCCCAGACCTTCTTCGACGACTTCGTCGAGGCGGCGCAGGACGCCGACAGCCCCGAGGACTTCCTCGCGATCGCGACGGACTTCCAGGACGAGGCCCAGGACTTCGAGGACACCAGCACCCGCCTCGAGGAGTACACGAACGAGAACTGCGGCGGCGAGGAAGGGAGCTGACCCCGGCGCCCTAGCGGCGCGCCGAGGAGGCGGATCGCGCGGCGGCCTCCGCCGCCGCGCTCATGAGCTCCCGCCGCAACTCGACGCCGCGCCGGCGATCGGCTGGGACCTCGACGACCTCGACTCCCTCGGGCCGCTCCTGGAGCTCGCCCGGGCTCGCGATGCGGCGGAACGGGAGCTCCCAGCTCGCCGCCGCGCGCTCCGGGCTGAGGCCGGTCGGGGTGCCGAACAGCGCCTCGAACTCATCTCTTGTGACCTGCTCGGCCTGCGGCAGAAACTCGAAGATCCCGCCTCCCTCGTTGTTGAAGACGACGAGCCGCACCGGCACCGGGACATCCCCCAGGAGCGACAGGGAGTTCAGGTCGTGATGGAGGCCGACGTCGCCGGTCAGGATCCACGTGGGCCGGCCGCTCGCCAGCGCGGCCCCGATACCCGAGGACACGAGACCATCGATCCCGTTCGCCCCTCGGTTGCAGAGGAAGCGAACGTCGGCCGCGGTGCCCGCGGCGTATGCCTCCTGATCGCGGATCGGCATCGAGGAGGCCGTGTAGACGAGATCGCCGTCGGCGTACGCCGCCGCGAGCGCCCGGTGGGCGGCCGGCTCGGAGATCGCGTCGCTTGCGAGTCCGCCCGCGAGGGCGTCCTCGGCGGCCCGCGCAGCCCCGAGCCAGGAGCCGGCCCAGGCGCCGGGCTCACCGTCCACCAGCTGCGCCAGGCCGCGGGCGACCGCGGCGCCGTCGGCCCGGATGATGGTCTCGGCGATACGGGTTGGCTCGTTCCAGCCGTAGCCGGCCTCGACCACCACCTGGCGCGCGTCGTCGAGGTTCGCGAGCCACTGGCGCAGCGGCTTGCAGGTCGGCATCTCGCCGAACCGGAGCACCAGCTCGGGCGTGAGCTCGGTGGGCTCGGCCCGTGCGATCGCCTCGTAGGAACCGATCACCAGGCTTCGGTCGTGACCGCCGAAGCGAACCTGGGAGGTCGGCTCGGCCAGGATCGGATAACCGGTGGCCGTGCCCAGGGCAGCGAGCGCCTCCGCCAGCGACGGATCGAGCTGGCGGCCCGCGACGATCAGGCCTCGCTGCGCGCCCGCGATGCGCTCGGCGAGCTCGGCGAGCAGCTCTCCGTCGGCATCGGGCTCAGAGCCCGCGACCGAGGTGAGGGGTCGCTCGCCGCGACCGTTCAGAGCCAGCTCGGAGGTGGCGGTCACCTCGCCGGCGACGCGCTCGTCGCCCAGCGGCTCACGCCACGGCAGATTCAGGTGGACCGGGCCCGGCCGTGGCTCGCCCCGCGCCGCGGCGTACGCCCGACACGCGATCGAGCGGAAGTGCAGGAGCCCAGCGTCGTCGGCCTCGTGAACCCCCGCCTCGCAGAACCAGCGCACGGCGGACCCGTAGAGCTTGAGCTGGTCGATGGTCTGCCCGGCGCCGATCCCGCGCAGCTCGGGTGGCCGGTCGGCGGTCAGGATCAGCAACGGCACGGCCGACTCGTCCGCCTCGCTCACAGCCGGGTGGAGGTTCGCCGCGGCGGTCCCGGACGTGCACAGGACGGCCACGGGCGTGCGGGTGGCCTGCGCGGCGCCGAGCGCGACGAACCCGGCGCTGCGCTCGTCGACCACCACGCTGACCTCAATCGCCGGGGTCCGCCAGAGGGCCAGCGCCAGCGGCGTCGAGCGCGAACCGGGGGAGAGGACGGCGTGGCGCACCCCGCACCGGGCAAGCTCCTCGACCATCGCCGAGGCGAGTGCCGTGTTGCGATTCGCCGCATCCATGCCCTGAACGCTAGACGAGGCGATGGTGAGCGAGGGCTTCCTCGTCGAGCTCGACGCCCAGCCCGGCTCCGTCTGGCAAATGCAGCAGCCCGTCGCGCAGCTCGCACTCACGCGAAGCAATCGTCGCTGCGAACAGACGCTGGGTGGCCAGGCCGTGGGCCAGCCCGGGGTCCTCGGCGGTGCGGTAGATCGCCTGGGCGGCGTGCCCGGCAGCGGCGATGCCGACGGGCCCGTCCAGAGCGCTCGAGAGGTACGTCGGCAGCCGAGCGGCGATCGCGCCCGCAGCGCCGATGCCACCGACCTTCGACAGCTTGGCCGTGACGTACTCGCAGGCCTCCGCCTCGCTGGCCTTGTCCGCGTCCTTGGCGCTGGTGACGCTCTCGTCGGCCGCCACCGGCACCGGGCTCTCGGCCGAGACCGCAGCGAGGTCGCGAAGGCTGGGGGAGGGTTGCTCGGCCAGCTCGATCCCCAGCGGCTCGAGCTCGCGGAGCAGGGCAATCGCCTCCTCGGGCGCGAACGCGCCGTTGGCATCGACTCGGATCCGAGCGGACGGCCCCACCGCATCGCGCACTGCACGGACCTGTTCGACGTCCTCGCCGGCTCCCAGCTTGAGCTTGAACGTCTCGAACCCGTCGGAGGCCCAGCCGCGCGCGGCCTCGGCCACGCGCGCCGGTTCTGAGGCGGGCAGGGTTGCGTTGCAGCGAACCGGCTCCGCGCGCTCGCCGCGCAGGAGCTTCCAGACGGGCTGGCCGGAGAGCTTCCCCGCGAGGTCGAAGATCGCCATCTCGAGGGCCGCCGCGGCGGGACCCGCCAACCGCCGGCCGGCAGCGACGTGGATGAACGCATCGATGGCCGCCCCCAGCGGATCCTCCCCCGCAAGGCCGGAGGGATCGAGTCGGCGGATGCGCCGGTAGGAGCGCCGCAACGAGCGATCAACCCGCTCGAGCGAATCGCCACCGCGCAGCGTCATCGGCACCGCCTCGCCGAGGCCCTCGACGCCCTCGTCGGTGCGCAGGCGCAACAGGACGATCTCACGAGCCCCCAGCGCTCCCCGCGCTGTCACGTAGTCCTCCCTGAACGGGAGGGCGTAGGGGACCGTCTCGACCTCGGCGATCTTCATGCCGCTGCGATCAGCAGCCCCGCCGACAACAGGACGCTGAACAGGGCGAGCAGCGCGCCGGTCCCAGCGAGCGCGCCGTTCAGCGCCTCCCCGTCGGTGCGCGTCATCACCGCCCGCAGCGGCCGATCGGCGATGGCGGCCGCGCCGAGCGACAACAGCGACCACGCCGGCGCGTCTGTGACGAGCACCGCGACCGGCACGGCGGCGAATGCCGCCGCGAGCATCTGGGCGTAGAGCAGTCGCGTGCGGGGCCGGCCGAGCCTCACCGCGAGCGTGACCTTGCTCGCGCGCCGGTCCGTCTCGATGTCGCGGAGGTTGTTTACGACGAGGATCGCGGTCGCGAGCAGGCCGATCGGAATCGACAGGGCGAACGGCATCCAGTCGAGCTCCTCGACCTGGACGTAGTAGGAGCCGTTGACGGCCACCAGCCCGAAGAAGAGGAACACGAACACCTCCCCGAGGCCCGCGTAGCCATAGGGCTTGGGGCCGCCCGTGTAGAGCACGCCCGCCAGGATCGAGACGATGCCGACGACGAGGATCACCACGCCAACCTCCGCGGTCAGGTAGAGACCGGCGAGGACGGCAACGCCGAACGCGACCCAGGTCGCGACCAGCACCCGGCGCGGGGCGACCAGCCCCGATGACGTCACCCGGACCGGGCCGAGCCGCTCGGCCGTATCCGCGCCCCGCTTGGCGTCGGAGTAATCGTTCGCGAGGTTCGTCCCGATCTGGATGAAGATGGAGCCGACCAGCGCGGCGACGAAGCGTGCCCAGGACAGGTCGTCGAGCACGACGATGGCTGCGCTCGTGCCCACCAGAACGGGTGCGACCGCGGCCGGAAGGGTCCGCGGCCTCGCGGCCATGACCCAGATGCGGAACGGGTTCAAGGTCCGTTCAAGGTCGCTTCGGGTACTTGGAGAAGTCGGGCTTGCGGCCCTGCTGGAAGGCGTTGCGGCCCTCCTGGCCCTCCTCGGACATGTAGAAGAGCAGCGTCGCGTCGTGGGAGAGCTGCTGGATGCCCGCGAGGCCGTCCTCGTCGGCGTTGAAGCTGGCCTTCAGCAGCCGCAGCGAGAGCGGCGAGAGGGAGTTCATCTCCCGGCACCACGCCACGGTCTCGCGCTCGAGCTCCTCAAGCGGCACCACGGTGTTGACCAAGCCCATCTCGAGCGCCTCGTCCGCCTCATACAGCCTGCACAGGAACCAGATCTCCTTCGCCTTGCGCACGCCCACGGCCCGCGCCAGCAGCCCGGCTCCGAAGCCACCGTCGAAGCTGCCGACCCGCGGGCCGGTCTGCCCGAAGCGCGCGTTGTCGGCGGCGATCGAGAGGTCGCAGACGAGGTGCAGGATCTGGCCGCCCCCGACGGCGTAGCCCGCGACCATCGCCACCACCGGCTTCGGCAGCCGGCGTATCTGGACGTGAAGGTCGCCGACGTCGAGGCGCCCGACGCCCTGCGAGGCGACGTCATCGTCTCCGATGTAGCCGTCGTCGCCGCGGATCCGCTGGTCGCCACCGGAGCAGAAGGCCTCGGTGCCGGCGCCGGTGAAGATGATCGCCCCGACCTCCAGGTCGTCCCGCGCGCGCCCGAACGCGTCCCGCAGCTCGGCGAGCGTCTGCGGCCGGAAGGCGTTGCGGACCTCGGGCCTGTTGATGGTGATCTTCGCGATGCCCTCAGCGCGCTCGTAGCGCAGGTCCTCGTATTCGTGGGCGCTCTCCCACGCGATCGGGGCGTAGAGCTCGTCGTCCGGGGGGGCGTCGCGGTGCGGAATCGGCATGGGTAGGTGATTATTCCTTTCGATGCACCTCGACAACTGGCTCGCGCAACGAGCGGCGACTTGTCCGGACCGCCCGGCCCTCCTGGCCGGCGGGTATGAGATCGCCTACGCCGAGCTGGAACACGAGGCCATCCGTGCCGCCCGCAGGCTCGCCGCCCGGGGCGTCCGGCGGGGCGCGACGGTTGCGATCGAGCTGCCGGCCGGGCTCGACTACGTCGTGATCCTGCACGCGCTGATGAAGCTGGGCGCCGTCGCGTACCCGCTGAACACGCGGCTCGCGGAGGACGAGCGGTCGGCCGAGCTCGAACGGGCTGGGCCGGGGCTGGTGATCTCCGATGCCTCGGACGCGGGCCTCACCGAGGCCGATCTGCCGCTGCTGGGCGAGCACGACCTCGACGCGCTGTGCTGCCGGATCCTCACCAGCGGCAGCTCCGGTCGGCCCCGCCCGATCGGCCTGACCTACGGGAATCATCTGTGGAGCGCCGTGGGATCCGCCTTCAACCTCGGGGTGGAGCCCACGGACCGCTGGCTCTGCTGCGTGCCCCTGTTCCACGTGAGCGGGCTCTCGATCGTGATGCGGTCGGTCATCTACGGGACGGCCGCCGTGGTTCACGACGGGTTCGACACCGACCGGGTCGCCGAGTCGCTGGAGGGCGATGGGGTGACGGTGATCTCGCTGGTGGCGACGCAGCTCATGCGCCTGCTGGAGGCGGACGTCGACCTGCTGCCGCTGCGCGCGGTGCTCGTCGGCGGGGGACCTGTGCCCGACGAGGTGCTGGAGGAGGCGCTCGGCCGCGGCGCGACGGTCGTCCAGACGTACGGGCTCACCGAGACGGCGTCGCAGGTCACGACGCTCTCGCCCGTGGACGCCGGCCGCAAGCTCGGCTCCGCCGGCCGGCCCCTGCTCACAACCCACCTGCGGATTCAGGATGGCGAGATCCTGGTCCAGGGCCCGACGGTCGCTCCTGGTGTCGCCGACGAGGATGGCTGGCTCCACACCGGCGACCTCGGGCGCATCGACGACGACGGGTTCCTCTACGTCACGGACCGCCTCGGCGACATGATCGTCACTGGGGGGGAGAACGTGATCCCGGCCGAGATCGAGGAGGTACTGCTGCGCCACCCCGACGTCCTCGACGCAGCCGCGGTCGGGCGGACCGACTCGGAGTGGCAGGAGGCCGTGGCGGCCGTCGTGGTGCTCCGCGACGGCGTCGAGGCCGACGAGGACGAGCTCCGGCGCCACTGCTTCGCGGCGCTCGCCGGCTACAAGGTCCCGAAGCGGTTCGAGTTCGTCGGTGAGCTGCCCCGGACGGAGTCCGGAAAGCTCCTGCGACGGCAGCTGCGTTAGGAGCGGCCGGCCGTCAGTCGGGCACGATCCCGACAACCCGGGCCGGGGCGCCCGACGCGCCCTCGATCCGCAGCGGGAAGCAGGCGACGCGAAACCCTGTGGGAGGCAGCGCGCCCAGGTTGACCATCCGCTCGATCTGGGAGTAGGACAGGTCGGCCTGGTGGGCCTCCCAGAAGACGCCCGGCTCGTTTCGCTCGAGGGCATCGGCCGCCTGCAGGTGCAACGGGCGGTCCCATCCCCAGGCGTCGATTCCCATCACCCGCACCCCGCGCTCGTGAAGCCAGACCGTGGCCGCCGCGCTCACGCCCGGTCCGCGGGCGATGTAGTCGAGCTCCTCGTAGAACTGGTCGCGGCCCGTATGGACCAGCACGATGTCCAGCGGCTTCAGGGTGTGGCCCGCCTGGGCGAGGCCGGCCTCGACGTCGGCGACGTCCACCACCTCGCCGTCGGCCTTGGCGGTCATGTCCAGCACCACACCGTCTGAGAAGAACCACTCGAGCGGCAGCTCGTCGATGCGCTTCGCAGGCTCACCGCGGATCGTCGAGTTGTAGTGCCAGGGCGCATCGACGTGGGTGGAGCTGTGCGTGCCCAGGCGCGTGATGTTCTCGTTGGTCCAGCCCTCGCCGTCTCGAAGGAGGTCGGCTGGCACCCCGAAGAGCTGCTTGATCTGCTCGGCGCCGGCGGCGTGGTCGGAGTACTCGATGTCGATGCGCAAAGCCTCGAGGAGCTCCGGCGGGCTGGGCCTGATCGGCGCGCTGAGGTCGACGAGTGGCACGGCCTCGAGCCTAATCAAATGCGTGCGTTTGGGAGGATTCAGCCTATGACGGATGCCGACTCCGCCCGGTCAACGCAGGTCCAGGGCTGGCTGGATCGATACGTCGAGGCCTGGAAGAGCTACGACCGGGAGGCGATCGCCGCGCTCTTCGCCCCCGATGCGCGCTACCGCTATCACCCGTTCGACGAATGGATCAGCGGTCGCGAGGCGATCGTCGACAGCTGGTTCGACGAGCCGGACGAGCCCGGCAGCTACGGGGCCGCCTACGCGCCCGCCGCGATCGACGGCGACGTCGTCGTGGCGGTGGGGACGAGCACCTACACCGATCCCGACGGCTCGATCCGGGCGGTCTACGACAACTGCTTCCTGATGCGATTCACCTCCGATGGCCTCTGCGCCGAGTTCACGGAGTGGTTCATCGAGCGGCCCGAGGGCGCGGGTGCCTAACCTGCCGCCGCCTTGCCCCGATCGACGAGGACTAGGTCCCCGCGCCTATAGTCCGCCCCCGCGTGGGGTAGGGTGGCGCCGCCTCGCTAATCCATCTGAAAGGCAGAGCTATATGGCTGAAGAGATCCCGATCGTCGGGACCAACGAGATCGCAAAGAAGCGAAACCCCTGGGGCGTCCTCGGGCTCTCGCTGATCACCCTCGGCATCTACCACTTCGTCTGGTGGTACAAGATCAACAAGGAGATGGTCGAGCTCGGCCGCGCCAAGGGCACGGGTGAGCTGGGTGACAACCCAACGACCTCGCTCCTCGCGCTGGTCCCCGGCTTCCTGATCATCGTTCCGCCGCTCGTCTCCTACTACAAGGGCACGCAGCGCATGCAGGCGGCGGCGCGACACACGGGCGCCGAGCCGGTCAACGGCTGGATCGCATTGATCATCTTCGTGGTGATCGGGATCGCGTTCGCGCCGTTCCTCCAGAGCCAGCCTCAACAAGGTCTGGGACGCGCAGGCCGGCGGTGGAGCCGCCGCTGCGATTCCGGCCGCCGACGCGGCAGCGCTTCCGGCGGAGCCGGCCGCTCCGGCCGAGCAGCCCCCGCCGCCGCCGCCCGCTCAGTAGGAACGGCCTAGAGCTCGGAGAGGATCTTCGCCTTCTGCGCTTCGTACTCCTCGGCGCTCAGCGCCCCGGAGTCACGAAGCGCGGCTAGGCGCTCCAGCCGCTCGAGCTGAGGGTCCGCCGCCTGGGGCGGCGGGCTCGCGGCCGGTGGTGGAGGCGTTGCCGGCGTCGCGTGACCGCCGCGGCGGTGGCCCGGCTGGGGGCGGTCGCGCACCGGTGGTGCAGGCCGCCGGGACAGCCGGCGGCGCTGGCGCAGCCACAGCGGGCGGTTCAACACCGCGCTGGAGCACGCCGGCCGGGTCGTCGGTGATGGCCTCATTCAGCCACACCTTGTTCAACTCGCTCTGGAAATAGGCGATCACGAGCGGCACGAAGACCAGCGCGAACCCGACCACCACGAGGACGAGGGCGAGCCATCCGTTCAGGCGGTCGCGCTCCTCGACCCCGGCGATCTCCTGCGCAGCCTGCGCGCGCTGGCATCCCTTGTAGAGGGAGACGAAGGGAGGCACGATGATCAAGGCGCCGAGCGTGACGGCGAGAAGCGAGGTTCCGGGGCTGTCGCCGAGGTCCTCCCGCCCGCGGGCGCGCCCGAGATCCCGCATCTCGCGGTTCACCTGATACCACCAGTAGGCGCCGTAGATCCCGAGGCTCAGCACGGTCCAGACCACGACCCAGACCGGGCTGCGGACCTTCACGAACCCGGTTCCCTCCCTCAGCGGTACCTCGTGCGTCGCCACGCGGCGATCATGCCACAGCGCCGCGTGCGCAAGGATGCCCCGGTGATCAAGTGGTGGAGCAAGTGGGGGTCGGGGGGCGCCGAGACGGAATGGCTTCGGCTCGCGGGCTTTACCCGCCGCAACACAAGGCGGGCGATCCTGAAGTTCCTCACCTACGGCCTGCTTGCCGGGTGAGCGGATCCTGCACCTGACGAGTGGGACCTACCGCCTCCAGATGGGGTTCCTGGCGATCACCGACATGAGGGTCGTCGTCGGCATGTCGTGGGCCTTCCTGCCGTTCATCAACCGCAGGCGTAGCGTCCCGCTCGAGGCGATCACCTGGGTCCGTGTTGACAGCAACCCCTGGGGCGGGCGCCTGGTGGTCGACTCGCGGCAGGGAACGCTCCGCCTCGGCGACATCGATGAGGCTGAGGCTGAGCGGCTCGCGAGCCTGATCAGGCGGCTCTCGGACCGTGCGAAGCAGCGGGCCGCGACGACGGCTCCGCCGGTGGTGGCCTAGCCCGAGATCGGGCGCGGAGCGTTCGTCTCCTCGCCCTCGGGCAGTGCGCCGTCGCGCCCGACGTAGCCGTCGGCGGCGCCCACGATCACGTAGGTGACGTCCTCGGGCCCGTGGTTTCGCATCTCACGCACCGTCGCGGCGTCCACCCAGGCCATCCCTCCGGGGCCGAGGGAGTGCTTGCTTCCGTCGCCGAACTCCATCTCGAGCCGGCCGGAGTGCACGAAGTACAACTCCTCCTGGCGCTCGTGGTAGTGCCTCCCGGTCTCGATGCCCGGAGGCATGACGATCGCGTTCACCCCGAACGCGCCGACGCCGAGCTCCCGCCGGATCTTGCGAAAGCCGGGCCCGTCGCCCATGCCGTCGAGTGACCCGACGGCGTAGCCGTCGCCCTGCACCACCTCACGCACGTCATCGCTCATGGGCCTGACGATAGTCACCTCTAACCTTCCGCGCCCGGACGTATCCTCACCAGCCCCCATGAGCCCCGCACCGACAACAAACGCCACGAGCGCACGGATCCCGGCCGATCTGAAGCCCGCCGACGGACGGTTCGGGTGCGGCCCCTCGCGCGTGCGCCCGGAGGCGCTCGCAAGGCTCGCCGAGCGCTCCGACGTGATGGGGACCTCGCACCGACAGGCCCCCGTGAAGGACCTCGTGGGCCGCATCCGCGGCGGCCTGGGCGAGCTGTTCGCGCTTCCGGACGGATACGAGGTGGCGATCGGGAACGGCGGGACCACCGCCTTCTGGGACTCCGCCGCCGCCTGGCTCGTCCGCGAGCGCGCGTTGCACCTCACCTTCGGCGAGTTCACGAGCAAGTTCGCCAAGGTGACGGCCGGGGCGCCGTTTCTTGCGGACCCGATCGTGATCGACGCCGAGCCGGGCGATGCGCCCGAGCCGGCGACGGACCCATCCGCGGACGTGCTCGCCTGGGCTCACAACGAGACCTCGACCGGGGTGGCGGTCGGCGTCGAGCGGCCGGCCGACGCGGGCGACTCCCTGGTGCTCGTGGATGCGACCTCGGGTGCGGGCGGCCTCCCACTCGACCCGACCCAGGCCGACGCCTACTACTTCGCCCCGCAGAAGACCTTCGGATCCGACGGTGGCGTCTGGCTCGCCCTGCTGAGCCCTGCGGCGATCGCTCGCATCGAGGAGCTCGACGGAACCGACGGCCGCTGGCAGCCCAGCTTCCTCTCGCTCCAGCTCGCGGTCGAGAACTCGCGCAAGGACCAGACCTACAACACGCCGGCGGTGGCGACGCTGCTGTTGCTGGCGGACCAGATCGAGTGGTTCGGATCAGAGGGCGGTCTCGACTGGTGCGTCGAGCGCTCGCGAGCGTCTTCGGACCACCTGTACGGGTGGGCGGAGGCCTCCGAGCTGGCCACACCGTTCGTCAGCGACGCGGCCAAGCGCTCCCCGGTGGTAGGCACGATCGACTTCTCCGACTCCGTGGACGCCAAGGCCCTCGCGGCGACGCTGCGGGCCAACGGCATCGTGGACACCGAGCCCTACCGCAAGCTCGGGCGCAACCAGCTGCGGATCGGCATGTTCCCCACGACCGACCCGGCCGACGTGGCGGCCCTCACCGCGAGCATCGACTGGGTGCTGGAGAACGCCGAAGGAGTTGCCGGCTGATGGCGGACCCGACGCTCACCGACCCGGTGGCCAAGGTCCTGGTGAAGGAGAAGATCGCCGACGCCGGGGTGGAGCTGCTGCGCCGCGAGTTCGAGGTCGAGCTCGGCATCGACTGGGACGAGGCCACGCTGGCCGAGCGCATCGGCGAGTTCGACGCCATCATCATCCGCTCCGGGACGAAGCTCACCGCGGACCTCATTGAGCGCGGCGAGCGGCTGCGCGTGATCGGCCGCGCGGGTACGGGCGTCGACAACGTGGACCTCGCGGCCGCCACGAAGCGCGGGATCATCGTCGCCAACGCCCCCGAGTCGAACTCGGTCGCGGCGGCAGAGCACACCCTGGCGATGGCGCTAGCGCTCTTTCGCAACGTGCCGCAAGCGCACGGCTCGCTCATCGGCGGGGCGTGGGAGCGCTCCCGCTTCGGAGGCAACGAGCTGTACGGGAAGACGCTGGGTGTGATCGGGTTCGGCCGGATCGGGCAGCTGGTCGCCCGCCGCGCCCTCGCGTTCGACATGGACGTGGTGGCCTTCGACAAGTTCGTCTCGCCCGAACGGTTCCGCGACCTGGGGGTCGAGGGGCTCGCGGACAGCGCCGAGCTGTACGCGCGAGCAGACCTCATCACCATCCATCTTCCGAAGACCCCGGAAACCGTCAACTGGATCGACGCCGATGCGATCGCTCAGATGAAGGACGGGGTCCGCATCGTCAACTGTGCCCGCGGCGAGCTGGTCGACCTCGACGCACTCGATGCGGGATTGGAGTCCGGGAAGGTCGGCGGCGCCGCGCTCGACGTCTTCCCGTCCGAGCCCTTCACCGAGCACCCGCTGTTCGCTCGGGATGACGTCGTCGTCACCCCTCACCTCGGCGCCTCGACCTCCGAGGCTCAGGATCGTGCCGGCACCGACACCGCCGAGCAGGTGCGCGCCGCCCTCAGCGGAGGTGTGGTCACAAACGCAGTCAACATCCACGCTCCGCTGCCCGAGCCGCTGGTCCCCATCGTCCCGCTGTGCGAGCGCCTCGGTCGCCTCGCCCAAGGTTTGGGGGACGGTGCGGTCGGCCGCGTCGCCGCCGAGTTCCGCGGCCGGATCGCCGAGCACGACACGCGCCTGCTCGGCACATCCGTCCTCGTCGGCGTCCTCTCCGGCCACACCGAGGCGCCCGTGAACCTGGTCAACGCTCCAGCGATGGCCGAGGAGCGCGGCATCGAGCTCGCCGAGACGAACGACACGACCTCCGAGGACTTCACCGAGCTGGTCACGGTCACGCTGGGGACCGGCGAGACGGCCGTCGAGGTGTCGGGTACGGCCGTCGGCCCTCGCAACGACCCGTACCTCGTGGCGGTATGGGGTGCCCGCTTCTATCTCCCCTTCGCCGGGCATCTCGCGGTCTTCCGCTACACCGACACGCCGGGCATGATCGGACGGGTCGGATCCGCCTTCGGCGAACAGGGCGTGAACATCGTCTCGGCAGCCGTTGGCGCCGAGAGCGGCGACGACACGGCGGTGATGGTCCTCACCACCGACGCCCCGGTGCGTCAGGAGACGCTGGAGAGCATCCTCGAGTTCGGCGGCTTCTTCGAGGGCCGAGCGGTCAGCCTCTAGCTCGAGGACTACGCTTACCGCCGCATGCGAGCGGTGGTGATCACCCGCCACGGGGGCCCCAACGTACTGGAGGTGCAGGAGCGCCCCGATCCGCCCGTGGGCGCGGGTGAGGTCCGGATCGCCGTCAAGGCGGCCGGCATCAACTTCGCCGATCTGATGGCGCGGGCCGGGACCTACCCGGATGCGCCCAGGCCCCCGTGCGTGATCGGGTACGACATCGCCGGCGAGGTCGAGTCCGTGGGGGAGGGCGTGGAGACCCACTCGGTGGGTGACCGCGTGCTGGCCGGCACCCGGTTCGGCGGTTACGCCGAGCTCGTCACGGTCGCCGAGGCGCAGGCGCTGCCCCTCCCGGAATCGTTCAGCTTCGAGCAGGGCGCCGGCTTCGTCGTGAACTACACGACGGCCTACGCCGGCCTCGTCGTGATGGGTGGCCTGAAGGCGAACGAGCGGATGTTGATCCAGGCGGCGGCCGGCGGGGTGGGCATCGCCGCCACGCAGGTCGCGCGCGGCATCGGCGCCGAGATCTTCGGCACCGCTTCCGCCTCCAAGCACGACGCCATCCGCGAGCAGGGCGTCGACCACGCGATCGACTACCGAAACCAGGACTTCCTCGAGGAGGTCATGCGGATCACGAACGGGGAGGGGGTGGACGTCGTGATGGACGCGATCGGTCCGTCCAGCTTCCGCAAGAGCTACCGCGCCCTGCGCCAGGGAGGCCGGCTCATCATGTTCGGCCTCGCCGAGGTCCAGACCGGCGATGGCCGCAACATCCCCGCGCTGCTGAAGGGCCTCGTCCAGATGCCCGCCGCCACGGTGCCGTGGTGGAAGAGCCTCGCGATCATGAACGAGAACAAGGGCGCCTTCGGGCTGAACATGCTCAAGTGGTGGGACCGCGAGGGCCTCGACCGCGTGATCGAGCCGCTGGCAGCCCCGCTCGCAGCGGGCGAGCTCGTGCCCGTCGTGGCCGAGAGCTTTTCGTTCGAGCAGGCGCGCCGACGCGCACCGCTACCTGGCCGAGGGAAAAAACGTTGGCAAGGTCGTGCTGGTGCCGTAGGGTTGCCTCATGAGGCTGCGCAGGGGAGTCGTCATCGGGCTGGCCTTGGCTGTGACCGTCACCGCTGTGGCATTCGCAACCACCCAGCCGGTCGTTCGCTACGAGCCGCCGAAGATCACGTTCCGGGACCTGCAGGAGCACAACTCGATCGAGAACGTGGTCGTCAGCAAGGAGGGGAGCAAGTTCGTCTTCACGAACACCCCGGTCGCTGCAGGCGTCGATGGCAAGGGCGAACCCGGGTGCGAGCAGGTCGCGCTGACCGTCGAATGTCCGGTCGCGGGCACGAAGAGCATCGTCGTCAAGCTCCGCAGCCAGAGTGACTCGGCGTCGATCGACCTCGGTTCCAAGGCCGACAAGGTCAAGCAGAAGCTGTCCGGTGGCGACGAGGGGGACGTCCTGGAGGGCGGCCCCGGAAGACAGTCGATCAACGGCGACGACGGAAGCGATGACCTCTCGGGCGGCCCGGGGCCGGATGTGCTGAACGGCGGCCCCGGCACGGACACGTGCGATGGCGGTCCGGGCAGGGACGACCTGCGTAGCTGCGAGGTCACCCCGTGAGCCAGCTCAGATTTCGCATACGGCGGTCGCACCTCACCGCGCTCATCGGCGCGCTCGCCTGCGGCGCGCTCACCGCCGCGCTTGCCAGTGGCGCCGCCGGGCCTCAGCCGAAGCTGATCACCCTCAAGGAGGGCCCTGAGCGCCTGTTGGAAGTCAAGGCCTCCCAGGGCGGCGACCACGTCATCGTCTACGGCACGGCTCCGGGAGATCTCACGTTCGGGGCCGACCGCCAGTTCACCAGCCAGCGGACCGACTGCGAGGTGGTCGGGGTCGTGAGCACCAACGCCGTCTGCACCGACCCCGATCTCAAGACGGTCGATGTCAACCTCGGCGGCGGAAGCGACTCGATCAGGTTCCTCCCGGGGTTCCAGAGCACCCTGCGTCGGATCATCGCCGCGGGTGGCGACGGCGAGGACATCCTGAAGGGATCGGACTTCGATGACGAGCTCGCTGGTGGCGCCGGACCCGACACGCTGAAGGGGCGAAGCGGCCGCGACGAGCTCGACGGCGGCGCGCAGGCCGATACCTGCAAGGGCGGCCCGGGCCCCGATCAAATCAAGAACTGCGAGTGAGGAGCCCGCGCCGTTGACCCGCCCCCGGGGCGGTGGTACCTTGGCTCCAGGAGCGCACCGATGAGCTCGCTGGGGAAACCTCGCAGACTGCTGCCGCTCGCGATGGCCGCGGCCCTCGCGGCGGGCGCCGGCACCGCGGTCGTGGCCAGCGGCTCCGGCAGCGGCAACAAGATCACGATCGGCGACACCCCGGGCGACAAGATCACGGTCTACGGCTCCCGGCTGGACGACACGATCTACTACGGGGGCTTCACCGAGAGCATCACCGTGGCTGCCAACCGGGACGTCACCAGCCTTCGCCACGACTGCGATGTCAACGCGGCGTCCCCGCACACCGCGTTCTGCTCGCGTAACGGTGAGGACCAGGCGTACTCGAAGCTCGATACTCAGTTGGGGAGGGGCGCCGACCATATGGAGTTCTACGACAGCTTCGACTCCCCGGGCTACCGGATCCTCGGCGGCGGCGGGAAAGGCGGCGACACCCTGGCGGGAACCGAGACCAGGGACGAGTTCTCGGGAGGCCGCGGGAACGACGGGCTCTTCACCTACGACGGCGACGACGATATCGACGGCGGCAGGGGCGTTGACGATTGCGACGGCGGCAGCGGGACGAACGAGGTTCGCCGCTGCGAGAACCTGCGCTAGTCTTGCGTCTCACCGAATGAACCTCCGGCACAACAGCCTCGCGCTTCTTCTTCTCCTCCCCCTCCGGGGGGAATAGCGCTGGGCGGCGCGACAGCCGCGAGACAAAGGTCAATCGGTTCAGGAGAAGAAAAGGAGGGAGTCCCATGGATGGCTCCGACGCACAGGAACCCCAGGCAGTACCCGCGGTAGACGACGCCCAGCGGGTCCACATCTTCGACACCACGCTCCGCGACGGCGAGCAGTCCCCAGGGATCTCGCTGAACGTCCAGGAGAAGGTGGAGATCGCACAGCAGCTCGCCCGGCTGGGAGTGGACGTGATCGAGGCCGGCTTCCCGATCACCTCGCCCGGCGACTTCGAGGCCGTGCAGGCGATCTCTCGCGCCGTCGAGGGTCCCGTCATCTGCGGGCTGGCGCGCACCCACAAGGCCGACATCGATGCGGCCTGGGGCGCGATCAAGGAGGCCCACCGGCCGCGGATCCACACGTTCATCTCGACGTCCGACATCCACATCGAGCATCAGCTCCAAACGACGCGCGAGGACGTGAAGGGCCAGGCGAAGGCCGCCGTGGCGCTGGCGAAGTCGCTCTGCGAGGACGTCGAGTTCTCGCCGATGGACGCGACCCGGGCCGACGTGGAATTCACCGCTGAGGTGTGCGCGATCGCCGTCGCCGAGGGCGCCAACGTCGTGAACATCCCGGACACGGTCGGCTACACGACGCCCGAGGAGTACACGCGCTACTTCCAGCGCCTGTACGAGCTGGCGCCCGAGCTCCGAGACGTCCGGCTGTCGGTCCACTGTCACCAGGACCTGGGGATGGCCGTCGCCAACTCCTATGCGGGCCTGCTGGCGGGTGCGCGTCAGGTCGAGTGCGCGATCAACGGCATCGGCGAGCGCGCCGGCAACTGCTCGCTGGAGGAGATCGTGATGCTGCTGCGGACCCGTCGTGACGAGCACGGGCTCGACACTGGCTGCAACACGACCGAGCTGGCGCGGACGAGCCGGATGGTCTCGCGCTTCACCGGCTACGCGGTCCAGCCCAACAAGGCGATCGTGGGGCGCAACGCGTTCGCGCACGAGTCCGGAATCCATCAGGACGGCGTCCTGAAGGAGCGCATCACCTACGAGATCATGGACGCCCGCGACGTCGGCCTGGACTCGAACTCGATCGTGCTGGGCAAGCACTCCGGCCGCCACGCGCTGCGCGACGCGCTGGAACAGCTCGGCTTCAAGGTCGAGGGCAACGCGCTCAACCAGGCCTTCAAGCGGTTCAAGGAGATCGCGGACAAGAAGAAGCAGGTGACCGCGCTCGACCTCGAGGCGATCGTCTCCGACCAGGTTCGCTCCTCCGCGCAGAGCTACGAGCTGGCCTGGTTCGACGTCGAGGCGTCCTCGCGGCGCCCGCCGACTGCCAAGGTCGCGCTGAAGATGCCCTCGGGCGAGGAGTCCGTCGGAGAGTCCGGCGGCGACGGCCCGGTCGACGCCATCTTCGGCGCCATCGGCGCGGCGACCGGCGTGGAGGCGGAGCTGCGTCAGTACACGGTCTCGGCCGTCACCGAAGGCGACGACGCCCTCGGCGAGGTCACCGTGGTGCTGCGAGCGCACGGGCGCCTGGCAAGCGGCCAGGGTGTGGCAACGGACATCCTCGAGGCCTCCGCCCGGGCCTACGTGAGGGCGCTCTCGAATGCGCTCGAGGGAGCGGCCGTGCGCGAGGCCGAGGAGGTCGCGGCGGACGCCGCGACCCAGCCGGTAACGCCCGGCCCGTAGGCCCGTCTAGAGTGGCCGCCATGAGCGACTCACTCGAAGGCAGAAAGATTCTGATCACAGGAGCCTCGTCGGGCATCGGCGAGGCGACCGCGGAGGCGATCGTCGCCGAGGGCGGCGCGGTCGCCGTTGGGGCCCGGCGCAAGGACCGACTCGACGCCCTGGTCGAGCGCCTGGACGGCAAGGCGGTGGCGATCGAGGCCGACGTCGGCGACGAGGATCAGGCCAAGAACCTCGTCGAGACGGCGAACTCGGAGCTGGGCGGCCTCGACGGGCTGGTCAACAACGCCGGCGTGATGCTGCTCGGGCCGCTCCAGGGTGCGAATCCCGAGGAGTGGCGGACGATGATCAACGTCAACTGCCTCGGGCTCCTCTACTGCACGCACTACGCGCTGCCGCTGATCCGCGACGGAGGTGGGGGAGACGTCGTCAACGTCTCCAGCGTCGCCGGCCGGAGGGCAGCGCTGGGGTCGGGCGTCTACAACATGACCAAGTGGGGCGTCGTGGGCTACTCGGAGTCATTGCGCCAGGAGGGCGTCCACATCGGCGTGCGCGTCACCTGCGTCGAGCCGGGTTACGTCGAGACCGAACTGCAGGACCACAACGAGCACCCGTTGGTTCTCGAGCGCATGGAACAGGAGCGCGAGAAGATCGGCAAGGTCCTCGAATCGGCCGATATCGCCAACGCGATCGTCTACGCGCTGGCGCAGCCGAAGCACGTCTCGATCAACGAGATCCTCGTCCGGCCGACCGGCCAGGGCCGTTGACGGCGCCCGGATGGCGATCGCGCTAGTGCCCCGCGCCGGCCACGGGTAGCCCGCGAGCCAGGCGCCACAGGCTCCAGGCGGAAACCACGGCCCAGACGCTCTCCAGCAGCAGAAAGCCCCATTGCTCCTCGTAGAGCGCCAGTGCGGCCAGGACGGCCGAGCCGATGAGGTTCAGCACCAGGTAGGTGCGCGAGTCCGCCTGCATGCGACCCGTCTGCTGGGCCGCGAACGCGGCCAGGATGAACAGCGCGCCGACGACCTGAATCACCTGATCCATTCACCGAAGATAGCCTGGGCCAGCCGCCAATACGTCCGTACGTGATAACGTACAACGCGCATGAGCGTCGCGACCGAGAACGGTGCGGTTGGAGCCCGGGTCCGGGCCCTCCGCGACGCGGCGGGACTCTCGCTGCGCGATCTCGCCGAGCGCAGCGGAGTCTCGGCGCCGATGCTCTCGCAGGTCGAGCGCGGCGAGACGAGCCCGACTCTGGCGATCGCCGGACGTATCGCCTCCGGCCTTGACCTGAGCCTCTCGCAGCTGCTGCGCCTCGACGAGACTCGCCACGTGGTCGTCGTTCGGGCAGGCGACGGGCGCTCTCGCAAACGGGGTGGGCACACCGTCGAGGAGCTGACCCCATCGCTGCCCGGCCAGCGCGCCGACGTATCGCGGCATTCGCTCGCCTCAGGGGCGAACACGGGCGGGCCCGCCGACCCTCCCATGCACGAGCCGGGGGCGCGCGAGACGGCCCTGATTCTCTCCGGTGAGCTCACGCTTGCCATCGACGGCGGCGAGCACACACTGGCCGAGGGCGACGCCGTCACCTTCGACGCCGACCTCGCACACCATTTCGAGAACCGCGGCGATCGGCGCCACGGACTTCGTCGCAGTGGTCGCCGCGGGGCTGAGGAGAAGTTGAGCGTGGCGACAGACGATGTTCGACAAGATCTGGTCGGCGCACGAGGTCGACGACGGCCTGATCTACATCGACCTGCACCTCGTCCACGAGGTCACGTCGGCCCAGGCCTTCGAGGGCCTGCGCATGGCGGGCCGAGCGGTGCGCCGCCCGGACAAGACGGTCGCCACGGCCGACCACAACGTGCCCACCGACGGGACCGCCGTCGCGCGGATGATCGCCGACGAGCTCTCCCGCAAGCAGGTCGAGGCGCTCGAGCGCAATTGCGAGGAGTTCGGCGTGCCGATCTACTCCCTCGGCTCGGAGCGGCAAGGCATCGTCCACGTGATCGGGCCCGAACTGGGGCTGACCCAGCCCGGGTTGACGATCGTCTGCGGCGACAGTCACACGTCCACGCACGGCGCCTTCGGGGCGCTGGCCTTCGGGATCGGCACGTCCGAGGTCGAGCACGTCCTCGCCACGCAGACGCTGGGCCAGCGCCGCCCGAAGACCATGCGCATCTCCTACTCCGGCGAGCTCAGCGAGGGCGTCACCGCCAAGGACCTGATCCTGGCCACGATCGGCCGTCTGGGGACGGGCGGGATGGTCGGCCACGCCGTGGAGTACGCCGGCGAGACCATGGCCGGGCTCTCGATGGAGAACCGGATGACGATCTGCAACATGACGATCGAGGGAGGCGGCCGCGCGGGCATGATCGCCCCGGACGAGACGACCTTCGAGTGGATCGAGGGCCGGCCCGGCGCGCCAGAGGACCTCGACGCGGCGCGCGACCGCTGGCGCGAGCTGCCCACCGACGACGGCGCCACCTTCGACACCGAGGTAGACGTCGATGCCGCTGCGATCTCGCCCATGGTCACCTGGGGCACGAACCCTGGCCAGGTGGTGCAGGTCACCGAGGCCGTGCCCGAGCCCCGCGACGAGGTCGAGGAGCGGGCCCTGCGCTACATGGCCCTCAGCCCGGGAACCCCGGTCCAGGAGATCCCACTGGAGCGGGTATTCATCGGCTCGTGCACCAACTCGCGGGTGGAGGACCTGCGCGAGGCCGCGTCGGTGGTGGAGGGCCGGAAGGTCGCGTCCTCGATCAACGCGATGGTCGTCCCCGGCTCCGCCCGGGTCAAGCAGGAGGCGGAGGCCGAGGGCCTGGACGAGATCTTCCGCGCCGCGGGCTTCGACTGGCGCTCCGCCGGCTGCTCGATGTGCCTGGGCATGAACCCCGACATCCTGAGCGAGGGCGAGCGCTGCGCCTCCACGTCCAACCGGAACTTCGAGGGGCGCCAGGGGAAGGGTGGGCGCACCCACCTGGTCTCGCCGCGAATGGCCGCGGCCGCGGCGATCGAGGGGCACTTCGTGGACATCCGGAGCTACGCCTGATGGACCCCATCGACGTGATCGAGGGGAAGGTGTCGGTGCTGGACCGCGCCGACGTCGACACCGACCAGATCATCCCCAAGCAGTTCCTCAAGCGGATCGAGCGCACGGGGTTCGGCGAGTTCCTGTTCTACGACTGGCTGCGCGACGGCGAGATCGAGCTCGAGCCCAACCCGATCCTGGTGGCCGGCAAGAACTTCGGCTCCGGCTCCTCGCGCGAGCACGCTGTGTGGGCGCTCGACCAGTTCGGCTTCGACGCCGTGATCGCCCCCTCGTTCTCGGACATCTTCTACGGCAACTGCACGAAGAACGGTTTCCTGCCGGTGATCCTGTCCGAGGACGAGTGCCGCGCCGTCGCCGAGGCCGGCGAGGCGCGCATCGACGTCGATGACCAGACCGTCACCTGCGCCGGGGGCGTGTTCGTCTTCGAGCTCGACGGCGAGATCAAGCGCCGGATGATGGAGGGCCTCGACGACATCGCTGTGACCCTCCAGGACGAGGCCGCGATCACCGCGTTCGAAGAAGCCGGCAAGGCGGACTTCGGGCCTTCTACAGTGGATATGAGATGAGGTGCTTTAGCACCGAAACTGGCGTGTCAGGCGGCGAAGCCGCCGCAGGTGGTTCATGAACGAGCCCGTCGACTGGGACGCCGCGACCTACCATCGCGTCGCCGACAACCAGGAGGAATGGGGCCTCGAGGTCCTCGATCGCCTGGAGCTGAGTGGCAGCGAGACCGTGCTCGACGCCGGGTGCGGGTCGGGTCGCGTGACGAAGCTGCTGCTCGACCTGCTCCCCGAGGGACACGTGATCGGAGTCGATGCGGCGCCGTCGATGATCGAGGAGGCCAAGTCGAACCTGGCCGAGTACGGGGATCGCGTCGAGCTGCACGTCCAGAACCTCCTCGAGCTGGACATCGGCCAGGAGGTCGATGCGGTCTTCTCCAACGCCACGTTCCACTGGGTCGGAGAGCACGATCGTCTCTTCGCGGGCCTCCTGACGGTGCTTCGCCCCGGCGGCGTCCTGGAGGCACAGTGCGGGGGAGAGGGCAACGTCGCCGAGTGGAAGCGCGCCGTCGAGTCGGCGATGGGCGACGAGCGATTCGTCTCCTACTTCCGCGGCATGACCCAGCCGTGGAACTTCGCGTCGGTCGGTGACACCGAGCTTAGGCTCGAGCGGGCGGGGTTCGTGGTGGACAAGGTCTGGCTCGAGGAGCGCAAGGTCGAGCCATCGGAGCCGCGCGACTACGTGCGATCGGTCGGACTGAATCCGCACCTGGCCCGCGTCCCTGAGGACCTCCAGGAGGAGTTCATCGACGCCGTCCTCGGCTCGATGCTCCGGCCGCTTCAGCTCGACTACGTGCGCCTCAACATGTCGGCTCGCAAGCCGTCATGAGCAGCACCCGGATCGCCCTCCTGCCCGGCGACGGGATCGGCCCCGAGATCACCGCCGCCGCTCGCCGGGTGCTCGACGCGCTGGGCGAGTTCACCTACTCCGAACACCTGATCGGCGGCGCCTCGATCGACGAGAGCGGCGTGGCGCTGACCGACGACGTGCTCGACGCCTGCCGGGCGGCCGACGCCGTGCTGCTCGGGGCGGTCGGCGGACCGAAGTGGGACACCACTGACCCCGATGCCCCGCGGCCCGAGCAGGGCCTCCTCGGCCTGCGCAAGGGGCTTGGGCTGTTCGCCAACCTGCGCCCGGTCAAGCCCAGTCCCGCGCTGGTCGACGCCAGCCCGCTGCGCCCGAGCCGAATCGAGGGCACGGACCTGCTCGTGGTACGGGAGCTGACCGGAGGTATCTATTTCGGGGAGAAGCGCCGCGAGGCCGACAGCGCGCTCGACACATGCGTCTACACCGTGGCTGAGGTGGAGCGGATCACCGAGGTGGCCTTCGAGGCGGCCGGGCGCCGCAGCGGCAAGGTGACGTCCGTGGACAAGGCGAACGTGCTCGAGACATCCCGCCTCTGGCGCGAGACCGTGACGCGCATGGCCGAGGGGCGCGACGGCCTGGAGGTCGAGCACATGCTGGTCGACAACGCGGCGATGCAGCTCGTGGCGAACCCGGCAGCCTTCGACGTGATCCTCACGGAGAACATGTTCGGGGACATCCTCAGCGACGAGTCGGCGATGCTCACCGGGTCGCTGGGCATGCTCCCCTCGGCCTCCCTGGGCGGCGACGGGCCCGGGGTCTTCGAGCCCGTGCACGGGTCGGCGCCCGACATCGCCGGCAAGGGCGTCTCCAATCCGCTGGCGACCATCCTCTCCGTCGGGATGCTCCTGCGGGACGGGCTCGGGCGCGACGACGACGCGCAGGCGGTCGAGGATGCCGTCGACGCGGCGCTCGGCCGGGGCCTGCGGACGCCTGACCTCTCCTGGGACGAGACCCCGCGCGCCGAGGCGCCGGACATGCCGGAGCAGGTCGAGGTGGGCACGGACGAAATGACGGCCGCCGTGCTCGCGGAGCTGGACGGCTAGGGCATACTTTCAAGCGAGCCCGAAAGCGACCCGAGAGGAAGCCGTGGAGAAGTCTGAGTGGATCTGGATGAATGGCGAGTTCGTCGCGTGGGACGACGCCAAGGTCCATGTACTCAGCCACGGCCTTCACTACGGCACCGGTGTGTTCGAGGGGATCCGCTGCTACGACACCGAGAAGGGGCCGGCGATCTTCCGCCACTCCGACCATCTCGACCGGCTCGCGACGTCCGCGGCGCTCTACTACCTGCCGCTCGAGCATGCCAAGGAGGAGCTGCGCGAGGCGACCCACGAGCTGATCCGCCGCAACGATCTGCGCTCGTGCTATATCCGCCCCCTCGCCTTCCGCGGCTACGGAGAGATGGGCCTTTACGCGCAGAGCGCGCCGGTCGAGGTCATGATCGCCGTCTGGCCGTGGGGCGCCTACCTCGGCGACGAGGGCAAGCGCCACGGCATCCGCGCCAAGGTCTCCTCGTGGCGGCGGATCTCGCCCGCCGGCCTGATCCCGCACGCGAAGGCCTCGGGCCAGTACCTGAACTCGATTCTGGCCAAGACCGAGTCGGCCAACGCCGGCTACGAGGAGGCGATCCTGCTCGACGAGCGCGGCTTCGTCTGCGAGGGGTCGGGCGAGAACATCTTCCTCATCAACGACGGCGAGATCGCCACGCCTCCGCACGTCGCCTCGATCCTGGACGGGATCAACCGCAAGTCGGTGATCCAGATCGCGCGCGACCTGGGCTACACCGTGGTCGAGCGCGACGTCGCCCGCGCCGAGCTCTACATGGCCGATGAGGTGTTCCTGACCGGCACCGCGGCCGAGTTGGTGCCCGTCCGCGAGATCGATGACCACGAGATCGGCGAGCCGGGCGAGGTCACCAAGCAGCTCCAGGCCAAGTTCGAGGACGCCCTGCACGGGCGCGCTCAGGAGTACGCGGAATGGCTCGACTTCGTCGAGGTTCCGAGTAAAGTCACCTCCTGATGCCGAGTCAGTTCAGGCAGATCGAGCGAATTAGGGACGCCGCGGCGGCCTAGCTGCCCCGTGGCCGCGCGGCCTGAAGCCGTGCACACCTCGCTCCACCTCGAACTGAAAGGCATCAAACAGTGACCTCGGTCCACCTCTACGACACAACCCTCCGCGACGGCATGCAGGGTCAGGGCATGTCCCTCTCGGCAGCCGAGAAGGTCCGCGTCGTCCGCGCCCTCGACCGCCTGGGAATCCAATTCATCGAGGCCGGTTTCCCGAGCTCCAACCCCAAGGAGGAGGAGCTCTTCGGGCTGCTCGCCGACGTCGAGCTGGAGAGCGCGTCCGTCTGCGCCTTCGGCATGACCCGCCGGCGTGGCATCGCGCCGGAGGAGGACGAGGCCCTTCGCACTCTCACCGCCAGCTTCGCGCCGGTGTGCACCCTGGTCGGTAAGACCTGGGGCCTCCACCTCGAGAAGGTGACCAAGGTCTCACCCGAGGAGAACCTGGCGATGATCATCGACTCGGTCGCCTTCTGCCGGGCGGAGGGCAAGCGGGTCGTCTACGACGCCGAGCACTTCTTCGACGCCTGGCGCGACGACTCCGGCTACGCGCTGGAGTGCCTGCGCGCCGCCGTCACCGGCGGCGCCGAGAACGTCACGCTCTGCGACACGAACGGAGCCTCACTGCCGGCCGAGGTCGCGGCCGCAACGGCTTCCGTCGTGGCCGAGCTGGGCGAGCGCGTGGAGATCGGGATCCACACCCACAACGACGCCGAGGTCGGCGTCGCGAACTCGCTGGCCGCCGTTCAGGCCGGGGCGCGGATGGTGCAGGGGACGATCAACGGTGTGGGTGAGCGATGCGGGAACGCCAACCTGGTCTCGATCCTGCCCGCGCTTCAGCTCAAGCTGGGCTACGACTGCGTTCCGGAGGACCGGATGCGGCTGCTCACCGAGACCGCGCACTTCATCGACGAGATCTGCAACCTCTCGCCGGACCCCGATCAGGCGTACGTCGGGCGCAACGCCTTCGCCCACAAGGGCGGGATGCACGTGGCCGGCGTCCAGGCCGATGCGAGGACGTTCGAGCACATGGACCCGGAGCTCGTCGGGAACAGCCGCGACGTCCTGATCTCCGAGCTCTCGGGCAAGGGATCCGTGCTCTCGCGTGCCGAGCGAGCAGGCCTCGACCTGGACGCCGACGCGGCCAAGCGCGCCGTCGAGCGCGTGAAGGAGCGCGAGCACCGCGGCTACCACTACGAGGCGGCCGACGCCTCGTTCGAGCTGATGCTGCGGCGCGAGTCGGGCGACTACCAGCCGCTGTTCCGGCTCGAGAGCTTCCGCGTGATCACGGAGAAACGCGCCGACGGCCGGGTCGAGACCGAGGCGACCATCAAGGTCTGGGTCGGCGGCAACCGCCTCGTCCGAACCGCGGAGGGCAACGGCCCGGTGAACGCGCTCGACAAGGCGCTGCGCCTGGCGATCACCGAGCTGCACCCGCACCTCGCGGACATCGAGCTCGTCAACTACAAGGTGAGGATCCTCGACGAGGACCTCGGCACCGGCGCGGTCACGCGCGTGCTCCTGGACTCCTCCGACGGCCAGGCCGAGTGGGGCACGATCGGCGTCTCGGAGAACATCATCGAGGCCTCGTGGGAGGCGCTGGTCGAATCGCTCGAGTACGCCTTCCAACCGAAGCACGCCCCTACCCAGGTTTGACCGAGCCCGAGCAGATCCCGCTCGCGAAGCCGGCGCTGTCAGGTCGCGAGGAGGAGCTGGTGCTCGAGGTCCTGCGCTCCGGGCGCCTGTCCCTGGGGCCGATGCAGGACCGCTTCGAACGGGACTTCGCCGCCTGGCTGGGAGTTGAGGACGCCGTTGCCGTCTCCTCGGGGACGGCCGGCCTCCACCTCGGCGTTAGAGGCATGGGCTGGGGACCCGGCGATGAGGTGCTGACCTCGCCGTTCTCCTTCGTCGCATCGGCCAACTGCCTGCTCTACGAGGGGGCGACGCCCGTCTTCTGCGACGTCGACCCGGTCACGCTGAACCTCGACCCCGACGCCGTGGAGACCGCGGTGGGGGAGGCGACGGCCGGCATCCTGCCCGTGGACATCCTCGGCTACCCGGCCGCGCTGCCGGCCTTGGAGGAGATCGCGGGCGAGAGCGGCCTCGGGCTGCTCGAGGACTCCTGCGAGGCGCTGGGCGCCGTGGACGCCGACGGCGTCAAGGTCGGCGCACGCGGGATCACCGCCGTCTTCGCCTTCTACGCGAACAAGCAGCTCACGACCGGCGAGGGCGGGATGGTGGTCCCGGCCGACGCCGATGCCGCCGCGCGCCTGCGCAGCGAGCGCAACCAGGGCCGCGCGCCGGACATGGGGTGGGTCGACCACGAGCGCATCGGCTTCAACTACAGGCTCAGCGAGATCCAGGCGGCGCTCGGAGTCGCCCAGCTCGAGCGGGCCGACGAGCTCCTCGCCGCGCGCACCGAGGCGGCCGACCGGTACACGGAGCGGCTCGGGCAATCCGGTGCCGTCCCTGCGGGCGATGGCGATCCCGACGGGCTCGTCCTGCCGTGCCGGGACCGCGGCTCCGAGCGCCGCAGCTGGTTCATCTACGCCGTGCGCCTGCCCAAGTCTGCCGACCGCGACGCCGTCGTCGCCGAGCTGGACCAGCGCGGCGTCCAGGGCAAGGCCTACATGCCGTGCATCCACCTGCTCGAGCCCTATCGCGAGCGGTTCGGCCACAAGCCCGGCGCGCTGCCGGTCGCCGAGGACGCATCGGAGCGCCTGCTCGCCCTCCCGTTCTTCCCGGGGATCACCGAGGCACAGATCGAGCGCTGCTGCGAGGCGCTCGAGGAAGCGCTTCAGGGGAACTGGACCTGATGAGCATCTGATGGCCCGCCTCCCCGACCCCCAGGACGAGCTGTTCCGGAAACTGAATTCCTCGATCGAGTTCGACCGGCGGCTGTGGCCGCAGGACATCGCCGGCTCGAAGGCTCACGTGGAGGCGCTACGCGGGGCCGGCGTGATCACCGACGACGAGGCCGCCGCGCTCAGCGAGGGGCTCGACCGCGTCGCAGGCGAGCTGGAGGCCGACGAGTTCGAATTCCGCGCCGACGACGAGGACATCCACATGGCGGTCGAGCGACGCCTGACTGAGCTGGTCGGTGACGTCGGCGGCAAGCTGCACACCGGGCGCTCGCGCAACGACCAGGTCGCGACCGACCTCGCGCTCTATGTGCGTGAGCGCTCGGGAGCCGCGATCGAGCTGACCGCGGCCCTCATGGAGCGGCTGCTGAGCATGGCCGAGGCGCACTCGGACTGGCCGATGCCGGGCTACACGCACCTCCAGCGCGCCCAGCCCGTGTACGTCGCGCATCACCTGCTTGCGTACTTCTGGATGCTGCGCCGCGACGCCGTCCGGTTCGGGGCCGCCGCTTCGGGGGCGGGGGAGATGGCGCTGGGCTCAGGCGCCCTGGCGGGCTCGGGCTTCGAGGTCGACCGCGCCGCCACGGCCGAGCGCCTGGGGTTCGACCGGCCGTCCCCGAACTCGATCGACGCGGTCGCAAGCCGCGACTTCGCTCTCGCCTACCTCGCCGCGGCCGCGATCTGCGCGACCCACCTCTCGCGCCTGGGCGCGGAGCTGGTGCTCTGGTCGAGCCAGGAGTTCGGGTTCTGCGAGCCCGCCGACGACTTCTCCTCTGGCTCGAGCCTCATGCCCCAGAAGAAGAACCCCGACGCGGCCGAGCTCCTGCGCGCGAAGGCGCCGCGCATCGTCGCCGACTTCTCGACCCTCGCAGGGGTGCTGCACGCGCCTCCCGCTCGCCTACTCCAAGGACCTCCAGGAGGACAAGGAGGCCCTGTTCGACGCGGTCGACAACCTCGAGCTGTCGCTCCGCGCCGCGGAGGGGATGCTCGCCGGCCTGCGCTTCGACCGCGAGCGCCTCGCGGCTGCCGCGTCCGACGAGCTCCTCGCCGCTACCGAGGTCGCCGATCTCCTCGTCCGCAAGGGCGTGCCGTTCCGCGAGGCCCACGGAATCGTCGGTGGTCTGGTGCGGGAGGCGCTGGAGCAGGGCGTCTCGCTGTCGGAGCTCAGCCGCGAGCAACTCGCCGAGCACTCCGAGCTCCTCGACGACGAGTTCTACGAGGTGCTGACGTTGGCGTCGGCGCTCGAGTCCAAGCGCGCCGAGGGCGGGACGTCCTCGCAGCGGATCGCCGAACAGCTCACTGCCGCGCGCGACGCGCTCGCCGAGCTGCGCGCCGCGTGAGCCCCGCCTCGGCCACCGCGGGGGAGCTGCTCGGCCGAGACTTCTACGAGCGCTCGGTTCACGAGCTCGCCCACGACCTGATCGGATGCACGCTTCGCTTCCGCGGCGCCGGCGGCGTCATCGTCGAGACCGAGAGCTACGAGCGTGACGATCCCGCCTGCCACGCCTACGTCGGCCGAACGGCCCGGACCGAGGTCCTCTTCGGCCCGCCCGGGCACGCCTACGTCTACCTCTCCTACGGGATCCACAGCCTGCTGAACTTCGTGGCCGAGCCCGAGGGCGAGGCGGCCGCGGTCCTGATCCGGGCGCTGGAGCCGGTGTGGGGGGTGGGCGAGATGGCCGCCAGGCGCGGCCTCGAACGCCCACGTGACCTGTGCTCGGGCCCCGGGAAGCTCACCGAGGCGCTGGGCATCGGGCTCGCGCAGAACCGGGCGCCGCTCGACGCCGAGCCGTTCGAGATCCGCGGCCCGGCGACCGGCGTGGAGCCGGAGGTCGTGGCGGGGCCGCGAATCGGGATCACGAAGGCGGTCGAGCGGCCGTGGCGCTTCTGCGCCGCGGGCAGCGACTGCCTCTCGCGCCCGGCGGGCTAGCGGGGCTGCGGCCGCCGTCGGCGGCCGCGCTTCTGCCCTCGACGCCACCGTCCACGGCGGGGGCGCCGCCACCGTCATCCGCGGGCTCCGCGGGCACCGGCTCCTCCTCGGGGACGACGGTCGGCCTCCTCGACGGGCGCCGGCGGCGTCGACCGGCAGGCGGCGTGGTGGTCGGGCGCGACGTAGTCCTCGGCCACGTCATCCGCCTCCTTGGCGGCCTTCTCAGCATCCTCCTCCGCCTTGCGCTCGTCCTGAAGCTCTTCCCAGGCGAGGACGACGTCGTGGAAGATCAGCGCGGGGTAGGTCCCGCCGTCCACCGGCGCGCCGGCGTACTCGGTCTTCATCGGCGTGACCGAATCCGCGTGGCCAACCCAAACGGCCACCGTGATCTCGTCGGTGGAGCCGACGAACCAGGCGTCGCCGTTGTCGTCGGTCGTCCCCGTCTTGCCCCACGTCGGCTCCTCCGTCGCTGCGTTTTCACCCGTTCCCGAGGTCACGACCGTCTCGAGGATGCCCTTCGCGGTCTCGGCCACCTCAGGCGATACCGCCTCGTCGTAGAGCACCTTGTTCTGCCCGCTCGTCGCCATCAGCCGTCTTCGCGAACTCGCCGTCACCGTCGTCCGGTCCCTTCACGTACTCGATGCCGAGGGGCCCGCCCTTGCCAGCCGCGAGCGTGCCGGAGACACGGCGTCCGTCGTTGGCGATGCTGTTGAAAGCGTGCGCCATCTCGAGCGGGGTCACGCCGACCTCGAGGCCACCGAGGATCAGCCCCGGGTTGTAGGGCTCGAAGGGGCCGCCGTCGATCGAGTACTCCGAGGCGGTGGAGATGTCTGTCTCGATCCCCAGCTTCTTCGCCGTCTCGGCCACGTTGTTGGGGCCGACCTGCGTCCCGAGCTGGGCGTACACGGAGTTGTCCGAGTAGGTCGTCGCGGTGGTGATTGAGGCGGAGCCGAGATAGCTGTCGTCGTAGTTGGCGGGCTCGAAAAGGTCCGGAACCGGCTCCTTGTAACCGCCGCCCTTCTTGGGCTCCTTGACCTGGAACGGAATCTGCTGCGGCGCCGAAGCGAATACCTCGTCCGGGGAGCGGCCCTGCCCCAGCGCCGTGAGGAGCGTGAAGGGCTTGAACGAGGATCCGGGCTGCCGGTGCCCGTTGGTCGCGAGGTTGAATGGTTCCTTCTCATAGTCGTTGCCGCCGACCATCGCCCGCACTCCGGCGTTCGCGTTGTCGAGGACGACGACCGAAGCGGTCGGCTCGATGCCCGCCAGCCGGCTGGCGGCGATTCCCTCGACGCGGCGCTGGAGGTCCAGGTCGAGCGTGGAGGTCACCTCCAGGCCCCCGGCGAACGCCTCCCCGGCTCCGTACTCGTCGACCAGCTGCTGACGGAGCCACGAGGTGAAGTACGGAGCGGCGGAATCCTCCGCCGGAGGCTGAACCTCCGAGGGCACCGGGATCTGCTCGGACTGGTACTGCGCGAGGCTCTCCTCGGCGATAAACCCCTGGTCGGCCATCTTCTGGAGCACGAGATTGCGCCGCTCGAGGGCCGCCTGGGGATTCGCACGGGGCGAGTAGGCGCTGGGGGACGAGATGATCCCCGCGAGCATCGCCGACTCCCAGGGAAGCAGCTGGGATGCGCACGAGTCCTCGGGATCCAGCTCGCCGTCGGGGCCTTCCTCCCCGCAGCCGCGGTGCTGGGAGCCGAAGTAGGTCTTGGCGGCGGCCTCGATGCCGTAGGCGCCTTCGCCGAAGTAGATCGAGTTCAGGTATTCGGTGAGGATCTTGTCCTTGTTCCAGTGGCGCTCGAGCTGGTAGGCGAGGGCGGCCTCGCGCACCTTCTGAAGGATCGTCCGGCTGTCCTGTGCGGCCAGCGCGTTCTTGACGAACTGCTGCGTGATCGTGGAGGCGCCCTGCTGGGCGGAGCCGGAGAGGACGTCCTGGTACAGCGCGCGGGCGATGCCCTGGAAGTCGACGCCGCGGTGCTCGTAGAAGCGCTCGTCCTCGATCGCGACCACTGCCTCCTTCATCGTCGGCGCGATCCCGGCGGACTCGACGATGATGCGACCCTCGTTGTTGGTGAGGGTCGCGAGCCTCTCGCCGTTCATGTCGTAGACGACCGAGTTCTGAGCAGCGTCGTACTGCGCGCGGCTCTCGAGCGCCGGCAGGTCCTGGGCGACCGCCATGATGATCCCGAAGACCCAGGAGACGAGCGCCAGGAAGGACAGGCCGAGGAGGACGATCGCCATCCGCAGCTTCTTCATCCGGGGCTTCGGCGCCTTCGGTGGCTTGCCGTCGTCGGTCGTGGGCGGAAGCTTGGGCGGCGAGCCGTTGCCCGATCCGTTGCCGGCCACAGGGGTCAGATCGGAGACCGATGAGCCATCGTCGGCCATGGCGACACGAGCGTCGCGCGTGCGGGCACGGCGCTGCCAGCGCTGCCTGCCGGTGCCGGCCGCGCTGTCTGATTCGCCCCGTTTCAGTCTGCGCATGCGCGCCATAGAAGAGTCCAACGAGGCTAGCAATCGCTAACAATTGCTCCGCCGGCTTCCTTAAGGCCCTCGAAAGGGCCTCCGGGCCCGAGCCTGCCGACGGGGCGCGCGTCTAGCATGCCCGCGATGAGCTCCCCTGAGGGTGAAGCAGCCGCGGAGCCCCTGCTGAGAGGGGCGGTGGAAGCGCTGCCCGAGGGCAGGCTCGCCGAGCAGCTCGCGCAGGGGCGCCCGCTGCGGGTGAAGCTCGGGATCGACCCCACGGCGCCCGACATCCACCTGGGGCACTGCGTGCAGCTTCAGAAGCTGCGCGACTTCCAGGACGCGGGCCACCAGGTGGTGCTGATCATCGGCGACTGTCACAGCGCGGGTGGGGGACCCGAGCGGACGTTCGTCCGAGCGCCCGGTGCTGACGCCCGAGCAGATCGACGCAGAACGCGAAGACCTTCCAGGATCAGGCCTTCAAGGTGCTCGACCGCGAGCGGACCGAGGTCCGCTTCAACGGCGAGTGGCTCAACATGCCGAGCGAGGAGCTCTTCGGGCTCATCCGCAGGTTCACCGTCGCCCGCCTGCTTGAGCGCGACGACTTCACCAAGCGCATGGCGGCGCGCCGAGCCGATCTCCGGCGCTCGAGCTGCTCTATCCGGTGCTTCAGGGATACGACTCGGTGGCGATCGATGCCGACGTCGAGCTCGGGGGAACCGACCAGAAGTTCAACCTGCTGTTCGGCCGTGACGTCCAGGACTCGTTCGGCAAGCCGGCGCAGTCGGTGCTGACGATGCCGATCCTGCCGGGGACCGACGGCGTGCGGCGGATGTCCAAGTCGCTGGGCAACTACGTCGGGCGTCACCGACCCGCCCGACGAGATGTTCGGGAAGCTGATGAGCGTCCCCGACGACGCGATGGGCGCAGTACTACCTGCTGCTCCTCGGCGCAGAGCTCGACGCCGGCGCGCACCCGCGCCGAGGCCAAGCGAGCGCTGGCCCGCCGGCTCGTCGACCGCTTCCACGGCGAGGGCGCGGGCGAGAAGGCGGAGGCGCACTTCGACCAGGTCCACGTGCACCGCGAGGTGCCGGACGACATCGCCGATGTCGTGCTCGCAGCCGGGCGACGACGGCCTGGTTCACCTGCCGGCCCTGATCGCCGACGCATTCGGCGTGTCCCGCGGCGAGGCCAGGCGCCTGCTCGCCCAGGGCGGCGTCAAGCTGGACGGCGATGCGGTCGAGCGGCGCTACCCTCGACGTGCCGCGCGGGTGAGCTCGACGGGCGGGTCCTGCAGGTCGGGAAGCGCCGATTCGCACGCCTGAGCCGACTGCGCTAGCTATACTCGCTGGTCGCCTTCGAGGCGGTTCGAGCGTGGCGGAGGAAGCCCCTCTTCGCGCTCGTCGCGGTCTTTGAAAACTGAGCAGCGCGTTGATCACGGTCGCCAGCGATCGTGGTCATCGACAGGTCTGACCCACCTCCGGCGCCTTTTCGCGGCCGGCGGTGGGCTAAGAACCTCGTCATGTCGCTCGCCATTCTGTGTACTTGGCGAGCAAAACAAGTCAGGCATGACAGCTCTCCGGTCATCCGCAGTTGGGGTGGCCGAATCGTGACTCTAGGTCACTTTTCATGGAGAGTTTGATCCTGGCTCAGGACGAACGCTGGCGGCGTGCCTAACACATGCAAGTGGAGCGACGAACCAGGGCTTGCCCTGGAGCAAAGCCGCGAACGGGTGAGTAACACGTGAGTAACCTGCCCCGAAGATTGGGACAACCCGAGGAAACTCGGGCTAATACCGGATGAATCCTCTGGACGTCAAGTCCAGTGGGAAAAGGAAGCTTCGGCCTCCGCTTCGGGAGGGGCCCGCGGCCCATTAGCTAGTTGGTGAGGTAACGGCTCACCAAGGCAACGATGGGTAGCTGGTCTGAGAGGACGATCAGCCACACTGGGACTGAGACACGGCCCAGACTCCTACGGGAGGCAGCAGTGGGGAATCTTGCGCAATGCGCGAAAGCGTGACGCAGCAACGCCGCGTGGGGGAAGAAGGCCTTCGGGTTGTAAACCCCTTTCAGGAGGGACGAAGGTGTGACGGTGAATAGCCGATCGCACTGACGGTACCTCCAGAAGAAGCCCCGGCTAACTACGTGCCAGCAGCCGCGGTAATACGTAGGGGGCAAGCGTTGTCCGGAATCATTGGGCGTAAAGCGCGCGTAGGCGGCCCGGTAAGTCCGCTCTGAAAGTCCAAGGCTCAACCTTGGAATGCGGGTGGATACTGCCGGGCTAGAGTCCGGAAGAGGCGAGTGGAATTCCTGGTGTAGCGGTGGAATGCGCAGATATCAGGAGGAACACCAATAGCGAAGGCAGCTCGCTGGGACGGTACTGACGCTAAGGCGCGAAAGCGTGGGGAGCGAACAGGATTAGATACCCTGGTAGTCCACGCCGTAAACGATGGGCATTAGGTGTGGGAGGTGTCGACTCCTCCCGTGCCGTCGCTAACGCATTAAATGCCCCGCCTGGGGAGTACGGCCGCAAGGCTAAAACTCAAAGGAATTGACGGGGGCCCGCACAAGCAGCGGAGCATGTGGTTTAATTCGACGCAACGCGAAGAACCTTACCTGGGTTTGACATGTTGGTGACCGGTGTGGAAACACACCTTTCCTTCGGGACACCATCACAGGTGGTGCATGGCTGTCGTCAGCTCGTGTCGTGAGATGTTGGGTTAAGTCCCGCAACGAGCGCAACCCCTGTCCTATGTTGCCAGCATTTAGTTGGGGACTCATGGGAGACTGCCGGTGACAAACCGGAGGAAGGTGGGGATGACGTCAAGTCCTCATGCCCCTTATATCCAGGGCTACACACGTGCTACATTGGCGCGTACAGAGGGATGCAATACCGTGAGGTGGAGCAAATCCCAGAAAGTGCGTCTTGGTTCGGATTGGAGGCTGAAACTCGCCTCCATGAAGTTGGAGTTGCTAGTAATCGCGAATCAGCAACGTCGCGGTGAATACGTTCCCGGGCCTTGTACACACCGCCCGTCACACCACGAAAGCGAGCAACACCCGAAGCCGGTGAGCTAACCCTCTGGGAGGCAGCCGTCGAAGGTGGGGCCCGTGATTGGGGTGAAGTCGTAACAAGGTAGCCGTAGCGGAAGCTGCGGCTGGATCACCTCCTTTCTAGGGAGACATGCCGATCGGATCGCCCGTACCGGGCGTCCCCGAGGGCATTCCTAGATGTCGACCGGACCTGATCGAAGCGGCGCTCGAGCCTCGTGCTCGTGCCGGCGCTTCGCACGCTGCTCAGTTTTGAGAGACCGCGCGCGGGAGATCCCCGCGTGCCGGCCTCGGCGGAGCTTGAAAACTGCACAAAGGCCAATAACAAGGTATCGCCCCACTTCGTGCGCTTCGGCGCACGAGTGGAGCTCACCGTCAAGATGAATAAGGGCACATGGTGGATGCCTTGGCACCAGGAGTCGAAGAAGGACGTGGACGGCTGCGATAAGCCGCGGTGAGGCGCTGAACAGCCTTTGACCCGCGGATCTCCGAATGGGGAAACCCGGCGCCGGTAATGCGGCGTCATCCGTGCGCTGAATACATAGGCGCTGGAAGGCAAGCGGGAGAACTGAAACATCTCAGTACCCCGAGGAAAGGAAATCAACCGAGACTCCCTGAGTAGTGGCGAGCGAAAGGGGATCAGCCCAAACCTGGCAGGTGCAAGCGGACACGCGTTGCCTGCCGGGGGTTGTAGGGCTTCATGCCCGGATCGTGTCCGATCCGGCGGCAGTTACCAAGTCAGGCTTTAGCCGAAGTCGAGTGGAACCTCGCACCATAGAGGGCAATCGTCCCGTAGGCGAAAGAGCACTGACCTGCCGATCGAGGTTCCTGAGTAGGACCGCTGCCGTGAAACGCGGTCTGAACCCGGGGGGACCACCCTCCAAGGCTAAGTACTCCCTGGTGACCGATAGTGAACTAGTACCGTGAGGGAAAGGTGAAAAGCACCCCAGAAGGGGAGTGAAATAGTACCTGAAACCACGTGCCTACAAGTGGTCGGAGCACCTTCGGGTGTGACGGCGTACTTTTTGCATAACGGGCCGGCGAGTTACTCGTCGGTGGCGAGGTTAAGCGATGAGCGGAGCCGCAGCGAAAGCGAGTCCGAATAGGGCGATACAGTCACCGGCGGTAGACCCGAAACTGGGCGAGCTATCCATGGGCAGGTTGAAGCGGGGGTAAGACCTCGTGGAGGACCGAACCGACCTAGGTTGAAAACTGGGCGGATGACCTGTGGATAGGAGTGAAAGGCTAATCAAGCCCAGAGATATCTGGTTCTCTCCGAAATATATTTAGGTATAGCCTCGAGATATGTACGTTTCGGCCGTAGAGCACTGCTTGGACTAGGGGCCCTACCAGGTTACCGACTTCAGGCAAACTCCGAAGACCGTTACGTTCACCTCGGGAGTCAGTGTGCGGGGGATAAACTTCGTACGCGAGAGGGGAACAACCCAGACCGCCAGCTAAGGACCCTAAGTACGAGCTAAGTGGGAAACGATGTCCGAATGCCGAGACAACCAAGAGGTTGGCTTAGAAGCAGCCACCCTTGAAAGAGTGCGTAACAGCTCACTGGTCAAGTGTTCGGGCGCGGACAATTCAACGGGGCTTAAGCTCGTCTCCGAAGCTGCGGGCTTGCGCGATCTGCGGATCGCGTGAGCGGTAGGAGAGCGTTCCTGTGGCTGTGAAGCGATGCGCGTGAGCCGTCGTGGAGCGGCAGGAAGTGAGAATGCCGGCATGAGTAACGCAAGAGGGGTGAGAATCCCCTCCACCGATTGTCCAAGGTTTCCTGAGTAAAGTTCGTCTGCTCAGGGTTAGTCGGGACCTAAGGCGAGGCCGAAAGGCGTAGCCGATGGCCAACGGGTTGATATTCCCGTACCACGTCGCGTCCGCTATGACCGATGGGGTGACGAGGAAGGCAAACGGAACCCAGGCGATGGTCGTCCTGGGGCAAGCACGTAGCCAGTCGCGGTAGGTAAATCCGCCGCGGCGTTCACGCGAGGTGCGATGCCAGCTGGCTTGACCGCCGGCGAGTCCGTGTACCCATGCCTCCGAGAAAAACCTCTAGGCAGGACGCTCGTGCCCGTACCGAGAACCAACACAGGTGGACAAGTAGAGAATACTAAGGTGAGCGAGCGAACCCTCGTTAAGGAACTCGGCAAAATCGTCCCGTAACTTCGGGAGAAGGGACGCCCCGGTAGGGTGAACTCCGTACGGAGGGAGCCCGAGGGGGCCGCAGTGAATAGGTCCAACCGACTGTTTACCAAAAACACAGGCCTCTGCTAAGTCGAAAGACGATGTATAGGGGCTGACGCCTGCCCGGTGCCGGAAGGTTACGCGGAGTGTGTTAGCGCTTCGGCGCAAAGCACTGAAGCTAAGCCCCGGTAAACGGCGGCCGTAACTATAACGGTCCTAAGGTAGCGAAATTCCTTGTCGGGTAAGTTCCGACCTGCACGAATGGCGCAACGACTTGGACGCTGTCTCAACGAGGGGCTCGGTGAAATTAGAGTGTCGGTGAAGATACCGACTACCTGCGGAAAGACGGAAAGACCCCGTGAACCTTTACTGCAACTTGATATTGGAGTTCGGGATATCTCGCTCAGGATAGGTGGGAGGCTGTGAACCGATGGCTTCGGCTGTCGGGGAGCCACCCTTGAGATACCACCCTTGGTGTTCTGGGCTTCTAACGCATCGCCGTAATCCGGGCTGCGAGACAGTGTCAGGTGGGCAGTTTGACTGGGGCGGTCGCCTCCTAAAATGTAACGGAGGCGCCCAAAGGTTCCCTCAGCACGGCCGGAAATCGTGCGCAGAGTGTAAAGGCAACAAGGGAGCTTGACTGCGACACCGACGGGTCGAGCAGGAACGAAAGTTGGGCTTAGTGATCCGGCGGTTACAAGTGGAAGTGCCGTCGCTCAACGGATAAAAGGTACTCCGGGGATAACAGGCTTATCGCTTCCAAGAGTCCACATCGACGAAGCGGTTTGGCACCTCGATGTCGGCTCGTCGCATCCTGGGGCTGGAGTAGGTCCCAAGGGTTGGGCTGTTCGCCCATTAAAGCGGCACGCGAGCTGGGTTCAGAACGTCGTGAGACAGTTCGGTCCCTATCTTCCGTAGGCGTTGGAGAGTTGAGAGGAGTCATCCTTAGTACGAGAGGACCGGGATGAACGCGCCTCTGGTGTATCAGTTGTCCTGCCAAGGGCACGGCTGGTTAGCTACGCGCGGATCGGATAACCGCTGAAGGCATCTAAGCGGGAAGCCGACCTCGAGATGAGCTCTCCCATCCCCTTGAGGGAGTAAGACCCCTGGTAGACCACCAGGTTGATAGGCCGGCTGTGGAAGCGCGGTAAGGCGCGCAGCAGACCGGTACTAATGGGTCGAGGTCTTGACGGATACTTTGTTATTTGGCCGGCGTGCAGTTTTCAAGCCCCGCCGGGGCTTCGGTCTCTCGCCAATTTGGTGGCGAATAGCGAGAGGGAAACACCTCTTCCCATTCCGAACAGAGCCGTTAAGCCTTTCAGCGCCGATGGTACTTGGGGGGCAACCCCCTGGGAGAGTAGGTCGCCGCCAGTTCTTTGATCGAGAGCCGCCCTCGGGGCGGCTCTCGATCGTTCTGGGCACGACTGGCGCCGCCGGAACCGGTATACAGGGAGACGCATGAGCAGGGGCTCGGGCAGGATCATCGCGGCAGGCGATGGGCTTCGGTGGCCGTCGTCGTGCTGGTCGCTGAGCGGATCCGCCGGCGGCCAGGACGCGACGGCGAGCGCGGCGAAGCGCCCGCACCGCGACCCCAACACCTGCCTGAACGACCGGATCCGCCACCGCAAGCACCTGCACTGCCCGGACCTGCAGATGCGCTCAGCCGTTCGCGCTGGACCGCGATGTGGTCAACGGGACCCCGGTCCTGCGAGCGGCAAACTCGATCGACAACATGGGCGACGGCCCGGCCGAGCTCGTCGGCGACCGCAGCGGGCCCGGACCATGAGGGCGCGGCAGAAGATCTACAAGCGGCCGGCGGGCGCATCCTGCGCGAGACGGGCGCCAAGCTCTACTTCAAGTCCATCCCCGGTCAGGGCCGCTACTGGAAGTTCAAGCGCGCGGCCGTGTTCCGCCTCTTCCGCCTGAACAAGAACGGGCGCCGGGTCGAGCTGGTCGAGGTCGGCCCGAAGCAGATCTACTGCCTGCGCGACCTCGAGCACACGCACCCGGGCCTGGGCTCGTCGCCGAACGACATGGTCTATCCGGCGTGCAGCCAGAGCCCGGATCGACAGACGGAGCACCTGGGGACGTCGGTGGGTTGGTCCGACGTCTATCCCAGCACCTACCACGAGAACTGGATCGAGCTGAACGACATCCCCAAGCGCGGCGTGCTACGCGTACGTGCACGAGGCCGACCCGACAACGGCATCTACGAGAGGAACGAGAAGAACAACGAGGCGTCGACCGTCGTCTACCTGACCCGGAACGGCCGGTGGAAGCCCGGCCGCTGCCGGCACGTCCACGACAAGGCCCTGCCGCCGTCAAAGACGGCCGACGACACCCAGGTATCAGACCGCGAGCCCGTTGTCTGGGGCGGCGGGTACTAGGAGCCGGTCGCTCAGCCGGGCCTTGCGCCGCCCGCCGCATGGCGGTAGGGTCGGTCCCATGTCGACACGCGGCAGTCGAGTAGCCGCCAGCCTCGCCGTCTCCGTCGGCCTGCTGGCGGGCTCGCCAGTGCCAGGCGCAGAGGCGACATTCCCCGACAGCAACGGCCGGATCGCCTTCTCGCAGGCGCCCATCGTGGCGCCGATCGGCGCGGAGCCCGGCGAGTTGGGAGCGCACTCGCAGATCTTCACCATCAAGTCCTCCGGCGGAAAGGTGCGGAGGCTCACCTCCCTCGCGGCGAAGTGGTCCGCCTCCTCGCCCGACTGGTCCCCCGACGGCAGCAAGATCGCCTACCAGAGCAACAAGGGTGGTCTGTTCCACATCTGGGTCATGAACGCCGACGGCTCCGACCAGCACCGCGTCACCAGCGACACCGCCTTTGAGGACTTCCATCCCAGCTGGTCCCCCGACGGGTCGCAGCTGCTCTTCAGCCACTGCCCGGAGCCGCTCGGATTCCCGGCAAGCTGCGAGGTGGCCGTCATGGACGAGGACGGGAACAACCTCGACTCGCTGCTGAGCGCGGGCGACTGGTACAACGTCCACGCGGTCTTCTCTCCCGATGGTTCCCAGATCGCCTTCGGCAGCGACATGGACGGCCACCAGTCCGCGGTGTGGGTCATGGAGTCCGACGGCGACAACCCAGAGCAGGTCACCGACACTTCCCTGCGCGCGTTCTGGCCCGACTGGTCACCGGACGGCAGCCGGATCCTCTTCACCGACCATTGCTGCATCCCGCGTTCGAACCTGTGGACGGTGGAGCCCGACGGCGACAACCTGGACCAGCTCACGGACACTCCGCCGGGCGGAAATATCGACTTCGGGAGCTATTCCCCCGACGGCGAGCAGATCGTGACCCACAACTACCAGCACTGCTCGGCGGAGGGGATCTGCTCGCACTTCTACACGTTCGACTCCGACGGTCAGAACCCCCAGCGCGTCAAGACGGGCAAGCGAGACACTTTCCTCACCGACTGGGGGCCGGGGAACTGAGCCATGCGCCGCGTCATTGCGACAACCATCCTCGTGACCGCCGCGCTCCTCGGCGCCGCAGCATCCGCGAGCGCCACCTACCCGGGCGATAACGGCCGGATCGCGTACGCCAACTTCATCACCGGCGAGATCGAATCCGTCCACGCCGACGGCACCGGCCGGCTGAAGCTCACCCACCTCAAGCGAGGAAGCTTCGCGGGCTCACCCAGCTTCGCCCCCGATGGGCAGACGATCCTGTTCGAGAAGCACAAGCCCACCCGCACCGGGGACGTGTCGGCGATCTGGGAGACGTCAGTTGACGGCGACGATCCCCACAAGATCGCGGGGCACGGCAAGTTCCGCTACTACACGCCGCAATACAACGACGACGGGACCCGGATCGCGTTCACGCGCTGCCAGCCCGGCGACGGCGTCTGCGCCATCTGGGACATGGCCGCCGACGGCAGCGACGAGCGCGCGCTGACGCCCTACGTGCACGACGACACCAACGAGGCGGTCGACTTCCATCCCATCTACTCACCCGACGGCAACACGATCGTGTTTGACCGCTACTTCTCCGACGGGGAGATCTCCCGTCTGTTCACGATGGAAGCCGACGGCGATGACGAGGGGCCGCTGACCCCGCCGGCTCTCGAGGCGTTCGGAGCCGACTGGTCGCCTGACGGCAACTCGATCGTGTTCGCGACGCACCTGGCCCGGACAGGATCCAACGTCTGGTCGATCGAGCCCGACGGCGACAACCCGCAGGAGGTCGCCACCGATTTGTACCCGGCCAACAACTTCGCGCCCAGTTATTCGCCCGAGGGCGATCAGATCGTGTTCGCGACAGACCGCGCCTACGACGACTTCTGTTGCATAGACCTATTCCTGATGCCGGACACAGGCGGCACAGGCACGAAGCTGGACGGCACCGGTCCTCCCGGCGCAGTTGAACCCGCCTGGGGTCCAGCGATCCCCTGAGGAAACGCTCAGCTCGCGTAGCGGGCGACCGCGCCGCCGAAGTCCGCCGGAGCGGATGCAGGCCCACAAGCGCCGCGGCGGGCCGTCGGGAGCGTCTCCCAGGCCGAGCACCGGAGGGTCGGCCGGCGCTGGCCGTGCTCACGACAGGGCCCGTCCGCGGGGATCGGCTGGAGCCCGTACGAGCCGAGGGTGGCGAGATCCATGATCAGATCAACGCCGCCGAGAAGCCGCTGGCCCATACCGTCTTTGCGCCCGTGGAACATTGCGAACGGCAGGCTAGGAACGCCCTCGGACGGATGCGGGAGGCTGCAACTCATCTTGCATTTCGTGCCTGAGAGCAGGCATTTTCGGCCGTGGCGCACTCATCCGCGCCGGCCGAAGCTGTGCGCTTTCGGCGCCACAGCCTCCAGGTCGACGACGTCGCTCTCCGGCTCGGCCGCCGGCCGAAGCTGAGTCACCTCGCCGGCGGGAGCGTCCGGTGTCGCCAGTGCCTTCAAGCTGCTCGCGACGACATTGATCACTCCCTCGCGGCGCTCGAGCTTGCCGGCAACCCGCAGAAATGATGCGGTGCGGACGATCAGCCGATGGCTGCGAATAGGCGGGGGGGAGAACAACCAGATTGACGACCCCGGCCTCGTCCTCGAGCAGCATGAAGACGACCCCCCTCGCGGTTGCCGGCCGCTGCCTCGCCACCACCATTCCAGCCACCTCCACGGTGGCTCCGTCAGCGGTGTTCTGCAGGTCCGTGCTGAGCAGCACGTCATCACTGAGGCTCGGGCGCATCAGGGCCATCGGGTGCGGTCCCAGCGCCATCCCGGTTGAGGCGTAGTCGGCGACGAGCGCATCCCAATCGCTCAGCTCTCGCAACGACGGCGGCGCCGGAACCGTGAGCGGTAGCGAGAGCTGACCGCCGCGCGCCCGGCCCGCCTTCGCCACGCCAACCTGCCAGAGGCTGGCCCTGCGCTCCTGCCCGATCGCCTCCAGCGCACCCGCCCAGGCCAGCTTCTCCAGCGCCTCTCGGCCCACCTCCGAGCGCGAGACCAGCTCGGCGAGCCGCTCGTAGGAGCCCCCGCGCTCGCGCTCGCTCACCAGCTCCTGCATCTCATCGTCACGTACTCCGTTTATGTATCCGAGGCCGACCCGGACGCCCAGGTCGTCCTCGACGATGCACTCGACCGCGCTTCGGTTGATGTCCGGCGGGCGCACCTCGAAGCCGCGACGCTGCGCCTCGTGCACCAGCGAGTCGGGTGGGTAGAAGCCCATCGGCTGCTCGTTCATCAGCGCGCACAGGAACTCCGGCCCGTAGTGCACCCGCAACCAGGTCGACTGGTAGGCCAGCAGCCCGAAGGCGGTCGCGTGCGCCTTCGGGAAGCCGAAGCCCGAGAAGCCCACAACCTGCTGGAAGACGCCCTCGGCCACCTCGACTGACGCGCCCCTGGCGATCGCGCCCGCCACGAACCGGTCGCGATGGGCCATCAGCGCCTCCTCCGAGCGCTTGCGGCTCATCGCCCGCCGCAGCCCCTCCGCCTCGCCGGCGCTGAAGCCGGCCAGCGCCATCGCCACCTGGATCACCTGCTCCTGAAAGACGATCGTCCCCAGCGTGTCGGAGAGGATCGGCTCGAGCGACGGGTGCGCGTAGGGCACCTTGAAATCGGGGTCGTCGCGAAGCGCCTTCTTGCGCTGCAGATACGGGTGGACCGCGCCGCCCTGGATCGGCCCCGGTCGTACCAGCGCGACCTGGACGGTGAGGTCGTCGAGGTCCTTGGGCAGCGTGCGGGGAAGCATCTGCATCTGCGCCCTGCTCTCGATCTGGAAGACGCCTGTCGTCTCGGCCCGCTGGATCGCCTCGTACGTGGGCGCGTCGTCGATGGGGATTCGGGAGAGGTCGATCCGCTCCCCGCGCACCCTGGCGATCTCATCCACGCAGCGCTCTACCGCAGAGAGCATCCCCAGCCCCAGTAGATCGATCTTCAAGAAGCCGCCGTCGGCGCACGAATCCTTGTCCCACTGAGCGATCTGCCGTCCCTCCATCGCCGCCGGCTGGACCGGGCAGATGTCGACAAGCGGGCGTGTGGAGAGCACCATCCCGCCGGGGTGCTGAGAGGCATGCCGGGGCAGCCCCCAGGCATCGCGCGCGAGCGCTGCAAGCGCCCGCCACCTGCCCGAGCGAGCACGGGCTGCGCCGATTGCGAGCTCCATGTCCTCGGCGACGGACTCGGGCCTGTCGTACATGTCGACCGTGCGCGCGACCCGTTCGATCTCGCCCGGCGGCAGGCCCAGCGCCTTGCCGAAGTCACGCACCGCCGAGCGCGAGCGGTAGCAGGCGAACGCCGCCACGAGCGCCGAGCGCTCGGGGCCATAGCGCTCGTGGATCCGCGGGATCAATCGCTCGCGGATGTCGCGGGGGAAATCGAGGTCGATGTCCGGCGCATCGGAGATCTCCTCGTTGAGGAATCGCCCGAGGAACAGCCCGTTCCGACCGGATCTATGTGCGAGAGGCCGGTGAGATAGCAGACGATCGAGCTGACGCTCGAGCCTCGGCCGCGCCCCGGCGGCAGCTGCATCCGGGCCGAGTCACGTCCCCTGACCTCCACGGCTACCTCGCGCGCAAGCTCGAGGATGTCGTAGTGCAGGAGGAAGAAGCCGGAGAGCTCCAGCTTCCTGGTCAGCGCCAGCTCGTCCTCCAGGCGCCGGGTTGCCTCATCGTGCTCCGGTGTCCCCGCGTAGCGGTGCTCCAGGCGGGCACGGCAGAGCTCGGCCAGCGCCCTGTCGGCACCCGGGTCCTCCGCGCCCGGGTAGCGGTACCCGAGATCGTGGTTGAGGTCGAACCTGAGCCGATCGGCCAGCTGCCCCGCCTCGGCAACGGCCTCGGGGTGATCGCGAAAGCGCGCTGCCATCTCGGCGGCCGGGGCGAGGTAGGAACTGCCGTTGGCACGTCGCCGCGGCTCGGTCTCCTCCAGCGAACCGCAGAGGCGCACCGCCACCAGCGTGTCCTGGAGCGCGGCTCGCTCCGGCCGGTGCATGTGGACGTTCCCGGTTGCGACGCAGGGCACCCCCAAGCGACCCGCGAGCCGCTCGAGCCAGCGGTTCCTGGCGCGGTCGTGCCTCCGGAACGGCCGCTGCAGCTCGACCCGGAAGCGATCACGCCCGAACGCGGCCACCAGCCGGTTGCCCAGCGTCGTCGCCCGCTCGGCCTCGCCACGCTCCCAGCGGCCCGCCAGGGCGCCGTCGCGCGCGCAGCCCGAGAGGCAGACGAGCCCCTCGCATCGCTCCTCCAGCGATTCGAGCCGGAGGACGGGGGGGAGGGGGTCGCGATCCGGGGTGGGCCGCGTGTCCCGGTGCGCCTCGGTTATCAGCCGGCAGAGGTTGCGGTAGCCGGTCGGCGTCGGCGACCAGAAGCGTCAGATGAAACGTCGAGACCCCGTCGGTGACGGTCAACTCAGCGCCGGTGATGGGGCGGACGCCCTGCGAGGCTGCACGCCTGCGCGAACTCCATCGCGCCCCAGATCCCGTCGTGGTCGGTGAGCGCGAGCGCCTCGTGGCCCTGCTCCGCCGCCGCGAGCGCCAGCTCGTCCGGAAGCGAGGCCCCGTCACCGAACGAGAAGGCCGAGTGCGCATGGAGTTCGACGTAACTCATGAAGCACCTGCGGCGGCTTCGCCGCCTGACACGCCTGTTTCGGCGCTAAAGCGCCTCATCACGCACGCTGCTCGAACCAACTTCCGTCCTCCGCCGGCTCGCGGAAGACGACCACGCACCGCCCGTCGGCGAGCGCCAGCTCGAAGTAGCGGCGAGCGAGCGGCTTCGGCGTCCACCACCGGTCCTCGACCAGCCAGTCCTCCCGCACCGCCTCGACCTCGATCCCCGCAGACGGCCACCGGCACGCCGTCGGCGCCGGCGTCGACCTCCACCGGCTCCGGCCAATAGACGACCCTCCGTTTATTCATAGGGCGTGAACATCAGCCCGGCGCTCCGGGCACGCTTGATTCGGGCTCGACCTCGAGCACGCGCACGACCGCGTCCCGACCGGCGGCGGCGCGCGCCTGGCGCACCGCCTCGGCGATACGCCGCCGCCGAAGCTCGTCGGGAGAGCGCTCGAGCGTGGGCTGCACCAACGCCGCCGGGCCCAGCTCCAGCGCCCGCAGGGCGAGCGAGGAGGCCGGGCCGGGCAGTTCGCCCAGCTTCGGCGCCAGCGCCAGCGCGCAGCCGGTCGCGATCGGCGCTCGCCTCGCGCAGCGCAGCCTCGGCGCCCCAGCTGCCGCCGCCCGCCAGCCGTGCGCCCAGCCGCAGCCTTCGCAGAGTTCGCCCGCGCCGGATCCGGGGAGGCCAGCACCCTGTCGATCAGCAGCATGAGCCCCCGCTCGAGCTGCCCGCCGGAGCACCCCTCGGGCAGCTCCAGGCGCTCGACGAGCGGCTCGGGCCGAACGCGCGGGCGCAGCGGATCCTCGACGCCCTGAGCCAGCCGCAGCGCCCGCAGGCCGGGCTCGCCGAAGCGGTCGGCCACCGCGGCAGGTCGGGAGTGAGGCCAGCTCACCCAGCGTCCGCACGCCAAGGCGCTCGAGGGTGTCGGGCACGCTCGCTCGCTCCCACTCGCCACCGAGGCGGTCGCGCAGAAGCCCCACGGGCTGGGCCGCGAGAAACGTGCGCGCCGCCCCGGCCGGCACGATCACGGGTCCACGCCGCGGGCGGGCAGCGAGCGCAGCCGCGTTGGCGCACAGCCGGCTCGGCCCCGCACCGAGCCGCGCCGAGGGGCCGAGCCGTCCTCTCGCACGCGAGAGGACGCCCTCGGCGCCGCCCCAGAGCGAACGCAGCCCGTCCACCTCGAAGAAGGCCTCGCCCGCTCGGTTGGACTCCACCGCCGCGCCGATCGCCTCCAGCCTCCCAAGCGACAGCTCCCATGCCTCGGCCGCCCGCTCGGAGTCGGGCGCCACCAGCCCCAGCCCCGGACACCGCGCGAGCGCCTCGCCAAGCCGCATCCCCTCGTGGATCCCGAACGCCTCGGCCGCCCCCGAGACAGCCCCCACCACCTGCGGCCCACCCGGCGCGGGCGCCAGCGCCACCGGCTTCCCCAGCATCTCCGCGCGATCCGAAAGCGCCGCCACAAGCGCGAAACGGGGGATAAGCGCACAAGCAATCACAATACGAACACATGTTCGCATACGCGTCAAGGGGCGCTTGTCGCGTCGAATGCGTGTCCCGGCATACTCAGCGAGTGCCCGTGCGCATGATCCCTGCAGCCACCCTGCTCGCCCTCATCGCCCTGTCGTTGTTCGCCTGCGGGGGCGACGACCCCGATCCGGCGACCACGCCCGAGCCCGACGGAGGAAACCGACGACATCACCGGCTTCGACGCCGAACCCGCCGACGTCCAGGTCATCGACGACTGGGCCCAGACTCTGAAGAAGGGCGACGTCGAGGCCGCGGCGGAGTTCTTCGCGCTCCCCTCAACCGCCGAGAACGGCCTCACCTACGACATCGAGAGCCGCGACGACGCCCGTCTCTTCAACGAGTCGCTGCCCTGCGGAGCGGAGCTCAAGGACGCCCAGACCGAGGGTGATTTCACCACCGCGACCTTCGAGCTGACCGAGCGGCCGGGACCGGGCATCTGCGGCACCGGCGTCGGCGCCGAGGCCCAGACCGCGTTCGTGATCGAGAAGGGGAAGATCGTCGAATGGCGGCGGGTGGCGATCTCCGACGCCCAGCCAGCTCCGAGCGATGCGGTCTAGGTCCGCGCTGGAGCGGTGACGGTTAGGCGCGGATGCCCAGACCCTGATAGGAATTCACCTGCACTGATGGGCAAGGAAGAGCCCAGCAAAACTGAGAGAGGAGTGTGTCTATGGGAAGGCTGACCCGATCGGTCAGGATTTCCTCGCTGGCCGTGGCCGCGACCGGGCTTGCGCTCGGCTTCGCCGCATGCGGCAGCGACGATGACGACAGCAGTGGAGGTGGCAGCGATACATCCGACGCCAGCTTCGATCTGCAGGTTGGGGCACTCGTGCCCCTCACCGGAGACCTTTCGGCCTTCGGCCCGGCTGGCGAGAAGGCGGCCGATCTGGCCGTCCAGGAGTCTCAGAAGGCTCTCGAGGGGACGGACATCACCCTCGCGGACCTCGAGTCCTCCGACAGCCAGACGACACCGCAGGCAGCCCAGTCGGCAGCCGAGAAGCTGATCTCGGGTGGCGCGAACTGCCTGGTCGGCCCATGGTCGTCGGGTGAGACGGTCCCGGTTGGCCGTTCGGTCGCGGCGCGTCAGCAGATTCCGCTGATCTCGCCGTCGGCCACCAGCCCGGAGATCACCGACCTGCCGGATGACGGCTTCGTGTTCCGCACGGCTCCGTCAGACGCGCTCCAGGGCCAGGTGCTCGCGGACGCAGTCGAGGAAGACCTCGGCGGCACCGACGGCGTCGTGTCCGTCGCCGCACGGAACGATCCGTACGGCGAAGGCATCGCCAACGAGTTCACCGCTGCCTGGGAGGAGAAGGGCGGAACCACCGACCGGTGATCCGGTTCTCTACGACCTCGAGCTGTCTTCGTACAACTCCGAGGCCGACGAGATCGTGGCTGACAGCCCCGACCGGTACGTGATCATCGATTTCGAGGAGCCCTACAACGCGGTTGGCGCCGCCCTCGCCCGTACAGGCGACTTCGACGCCTCCACGATGTGGACTGCCGATGGCCTCGCGTTCGAGGACGGCATCCCCGATTCGATCCCTCCGGACGCTCTGTACAGCGCCCAGGGCACGCGGCCCTCGACGCCTCAGGGCACGGAGACCGGTGACGCGTTCGATGAGCTCTTCACGAGCGCACCGGGCGAGAAGAAGCGCAATTCGTTCGACGCGCAGAACTTCGACGCGGTGACGCTGTGCGTCCTCTCCGCTGTCGCTGCGGGTTCGAACGAGGGTCCGGCCATCTCGGAGCAGGTGGCTGAGGTCTCAGGTCCTCCGGGTGACAAGTACGACTACACCCAGATGGCCGATGCTGTCGAAGCGCTCCAGAATGGCGACGACATCGACTTCGAAGGGATCACCGGTCCCCTCGATATCGATGAGAACGGTGACCCCACCGTCGGTTACTACGACGTGTACTCGTATGACGACAAGGGCGCGTTCACAGTCGAGGACACCGTGGAGAAGTCGGCGGAAGGCGAGTAGCCCCCGCACGACCAAACCAGGTACTGGAGGGCCCGGTCGCCAACGGCGACCGGGCCCTCTTCGTTTGCAGGGCCCGCTACTCGGGCGCCGCGTCGACGCGGCCGGTGCCGCCGCCCAGGTACAGGTCGGCGACCTTCGGGTCGCGGATCAGCTCCGGCCCGGGGCCCTGGAACTTGTTCTGGCCCAGATCAAGCACATAGCCGCGATCCGACAGCTCGAGCGCGCGCCGGGCGTTCTGCTCGACCATCAGGATCGTGACTCCCGAGCGGTTGATCTCGACGACCCGCTCGAAGATCGCGTCCACGAACGCGGGGGCGAGGCCGGCCGACGGCTCATCCAGAAGCAAGATCTGCGGGTCGGGCATGAGCGCGCGACCCATCGCCACCATCTGGCGCTCGCCGCCGGACATCGTTCCGGCCGCCTGCCGGCGGCGCTCGTCCAGGCGTGGGAAGAGCTCGAAGATCAGCTCCATCCGGGCGTCGGGATCGTCGTCCCCGGCGAGGGCGCCCAGCTCCAGGTTCTCCTGGACCGTGAGGCTGGGGAAGACGTTGTCCAGCTGGGGCACGTAGGTGACGCCCTTGCGGGTGATCGAGTGGGGCTGGATCCCCGTGATCTCCTCGCCGCGCAGCTTCACGCTGCCCTCGCGCGGGCGCACCAGGCCGAACACCGACTTCATCAGCGTCGACTTCCCGGCCCCGTTCGGGCCGACGATCGTCACGATCTCGCCGCTCCCGACCTCGATCTCGACCCCGTTCAGGATGTCGACCTCGGGCGTGTAGCCGGCGATCAGGCCCGTGACCGAGAGGACGACCTCTCGTTCCTCAGTCATTCCCACCGCCTCCACCCAGGTAGGCGTCGATCACCTTCTCGTCGGAACGGACCTCCTCGGGCAGGCCATCCGCGATCACCTGGCCGAGCGCCATCACCACCACCCGATCGGAGTGGTTCATCACGACCTCCATGTCGTGCTCGACGAAGAGGAAGCTCACGCCCTGCTCGGTGCGCAGGCGCTCCATGTGCTCCAGCAGGCGCTTGCCGAGGGTCGGGTTGATCCCGGCCATCGGCTCGTCCAGCAGCACCATCCGCGGCTCGGTCATCAGGGCCCGTGCCAGCTCCAGCAGCTTGCGCTGGCCGCCGGACAGCGTGCCGGCGTAGTCGTCGGCCTTGGCCTCCAGCGAGAAGGTCTCCAGCAGCTCGCGCGCGCTCTCCTCAACCTCGCGCTCCCGGCGACGCCCCTTGAGCGGCTTCGCCAGCAGCAGCGGCAGATGCTCGCCGGGCTGATTCGGCGCCGCCAGCAACATGTTGTCGATCACCGGCATCGCCGCCAGCGCCTTGGTGATCTGGAAGGTCCGAACCATCCCGCGTCGGGCGATCACGTTCGGCGAGCGGCCGAAGATCGACTCGCCCCGGTAGGTGACGGCGCCGAGAGTCCGGGCGGTAGAAGCCGGTGACGAGATTGAACAGGGTCGTCTTGCCGGCCCCGTTGGGCCCGATCAGCGCCGTGATCGAGCCCTCGGCGACGTCGAAGCTCGCGCCGTTCACAGCCTTGATCCCGCCGAACGACTTGTGCAGATCCGCGATCGAGAGGATCGGCCCCTTGCCGTTCCCGGCCGGGGCACGGGGTGGGCGTGGCGGCCGCGTCACTCACCGAGGACCATCTCCTCCTTCTTGCCGAACACGCCCTGCGGGCGGAACGCCATCAACAGGATCAGGATCAGGCCCACGAACACGAACCGGAGCGCCGCGATCTTGTCCTCCGTGAGCGGCAGGTCGGCGAAGCGCATGCCCTCCAGCAGCGTCCACATGATGATGGAGCCGACGATCACCCCCGGGAAGCTGGCGAGCCCGCCGAGGACGAGGATCGCGTAGCCGATGAACGTGTACAACGGCTCGAACGTGTCCTGGCTGACCGACTCGAGGTTGATCGTCAGGAACCAGCCCGACAGCGCGCCGAGCCCGGCCGCGATCGCCAGCGACTGGAGCTTGTAGGAGAACGCGTTCTTGCCGAGCGCGCGAGCCGCGTCCTCGTCCTCGCGGATGGCCCGCAGCACGCGGCCCCACGGAGTGCGGATCAACCATCGCAGCCCGAAGGTGAGGGCGATGAGAGTGATCCACACGACCAGCAGCAGCGGCAGCCCGGAGTAGTCGGGGCTGTCGAGGCCGATGGGGGAGAGGATGTTGTCCGTGATCCACCCGTCCGGGCCGTCGATGTACCAGGTGTCGACGAAGAACGTGTCGTTGTCGAGCTCGATCGAGATCGTGCCCTGGTTGCCACCCGTCAGCCCGCGCGCGTTCTGCGCGATGTAGCGGATGATCTCGGAGAAGGCGATCGTGGCGATCGCGAAGTAGTCAGCGCGCAGCCGCAGCGACGAGAGGCCGATCGGCAGCGAGATCAGCATCGTGATGAGGATCGCCAGCGGCAGCGCCAGGTAGAAGTTCACGCCGACATCGACGACGAGGATCACCGACGCGTACGCACCCAGCGCCATGAAGCCGGCCTGCCCGAAGTTGACGACGCCCGTGTAGCCGACGTTCAGCTGGAGTCCCAGCGCGAAGATCCCGTAGACGCCGGTGAGGATCCCGACGTTGATCCAGAACCCGGTGGCCGAGAGGAAGTCGAAGCTGACCGCGAAGGGGAGGAGGTCGCTCATAGGGTGCGCGCCTTCCCGAAGATGCCCTCAGGCCGGATAACGAGGACGAGGATCAGCACGAGGAAGCTGACCGCCACCTTCCACTGATCGTCCACCAGCGGGAGCGTCGCCCACTCCTGCGCGAGCCCGATCACCAGGCCGCCCGCCAGCGCGCCGTAGGCGTTTCCGATCCCTCCCAGCACCACCGCCGCGAACAGCGGCAGCAGCAGGAAGAAGCCCGTGTTCGGCGACAGGCGTCCCACAGCGGCCACGTACAGCACGCCCGCGAGGCCCGCGAGGCCCCCCGCGAGGATCCAGGTGAAGATGACGACCCGCCCGGTGTCGATGCCGGTGGTCTCCGCGAGGTCGAAGTTGTCAGCCAACGCGCGCATCTGGCGGCCGAGCGAGGTCGCGCGCAGCACCGCGGCAACCGCGACCACGACGGCGACGCCGATGACCACGACGATCAGCTCGGTGCGGCCGATCGTCAAGCCGAGGAACGAGATCGAGTCGGTCACGTTCACATCCAGCGCCTTCGGCTGCGTCCCGGCGAACAGCTGGATCATGTTGCGCAGGACGAACGCCAGGCCGATCGACATCAGCAGGAGCTGGAGCATCCCTGCCTTCTTCTTGCGCATCGGCCGCCACATGATCAGCTCCATCACGACGCCGAGGAGGGCCGTCGCCGCCACGGCGATCACGAGCGCCAGGAAAAGCGGCACGCCCCAGGTGACGTTGAACGCGAACGCGATGTAGGCGCCGAAGGTGAGCATGTCGCCCTGCGCGAAGTTGACGAGCTTCAGGATCCCGTAGACGAGCGTGAGGCCGATCGCGCCGAGGGCGATGTAGGAACCCGAGACGAACCCGTTCAGCGTGCGCTGCGCGAACAGCTGCAGGCCCCAGCCCACGATCAGGAGGATCGCGATCACGACCATCACCCCGACGGCGATCCACGCGGGGTGCTCCCGAGCCCACGCCCGAACGTTTGCAACGTTCCCGGGAGCGGTTCCCGTCAGCTGGCCAGCCTCCATACCCGCCGCAAACCTACCCTTTTCCGCGCCGCCTGAACGGCGCGGGCTAAAGCGAGGCCCAGACCTCGAGCTTGCGACCGACCAGCGCGATCACCGAATCGGTGAACTCGGTGGTGCCGGCATGCCCCCCGAGATCGGACGTGCGGACGCCTCCGGCGACCGTCTCGAGCACCGCCTCATACACGGCGCGCGACGCCGTTTCGGCCTTCGCGGCGACCGCGGGATCAACGTCGTCCGCGCTCGCGCTCGTATCGCCGGCGTAGTGCAGCAGGGCGCCGACGGCCAGGATCATCGCCATCGGGTTGGCCACGTCCTTGCCCTCGAGGGCCGGCGCGGTGCCGTGCGGCGCCTCGGCCATCGCCACGGTGGTGCGGAGCTCCGTATCGAGGGCCAGCAGGACCGATTCGGCGCCGGCGATCGAGCCGAACATGGGGAGGACGAGGTCGGAGAGCAGGTCGCCGTCGCGGTTGAGGCACGGGATCACCAGCGACTCCGTCGCCGCGCCGGTCACGAGGCCCGCCAGCGTCGCATCGATCAGCACCGGCTCGTACCCGCACTCGGGATGACGCTCGGCGGCGGCGTCCATCTCCTCCTTCAGCATCCCCTCGTAGATCGGGCTGACGGTCCACTTCGGGCCGCCGTACACGCGCCCGCCGATGCGCTCCGCTTCCCGGAAGGCGAACTCGGCCACCGCCGCGCAGTCGGAGCGGCGGATCGTCTCGGTGCGGTGTGCCAGCTCGTCGCCATCCACCTCCTCGCGCCACTGCTCGGCGCCGTAGGCGTCCCCGACGGCCATCCGGCAGACCGCGATGGGGTGATGCACGCCGGCCACGGGCGTCACCCCCGGGATGCGCCGGCCGGTGCGGACGATCACCTTGCCGTCGATCTCCTCACGCAGGATGCGGTTCGGGCTGCCGACGTCGTCGGCGCCCTCCGGGCGTGATCGTGGCGGCCTTCAGGCCCAGCCCCGTCTCGCGCATCGCCTGGGCCGCCTCGGTGACGACCGCGTTCTTCGTCTCCCGGCGCCCCTCGAGCGAGAGGTCGAATCGCTGGACCTCAACGTCTACGCCCAAGAGCTCCGGGTCGAGCACGCCGCAGCGACTGCTCCAAGCAGCTCCTGCCCCGTCTGGTCGCCGTCGAGCGCGACTATGGTCAGCGTCGGCCATGGATGGACGATATGCCGAGCGGTGCACCTGGTGCGGCACGGACGTCGAGCCCGACGACGGGTTCCGGGCATACGAGCCCGCCGGCGAGCGCCGCGCCGTCTTCTGCCGCCTCGAGCACGTGGTCCCGTGGGCGATCCAGGACGCCCACTGGGAGGCCGGCGAGCTCGACGAGCCGGAGGGACTGGACGAGGAGGTTGAGAGCTGCTCCCACTGCGGCGAGCCCCTCACCGACGTCCACGTCCTGCTGGTCCGCCACCGCGGCGAGCACCGCATCCCCGACGGCTTCTGCTCCGTCGACCACCTGCTCGCCTGGGCGAAGGCGGGCGGCCGCTACGCCTAGCCGCGGGCACCGAACGGGGGTAGGATCGGCCTGTGGGAATGGTCCAGTCCGCTCGACAGCGCCAGGGCATCGGATGCGGGGCCGCTCTTCTTCTCCCCATCCTTCTTGCCCTCATTGCCGTCTTGAGCACCACGCGGCGAGCGACGCCCACCATCCTTCCCTCCGTCGGACAGTGGCCAGCAACCCCAATCTCTGCCCACATACGAGCACTAATCGGGCCCTGCTTCCGATCCTTCTTGCCCTCATTGCCCTTTTGAGCACCACGCGGCGAGCGACCCCCACCATCCTTCCCTCCGACGGACGTCACCACCGGCACCGCGTCCGCCGCGAACTCAACGATCAGCTCCGCCGCCTCCTCGGGCGCCTCGATCTGCGGGGTGTGGCCGACGCCGTCCAGGACCTCGATCTGAACGCCGGGGACGTTGCTCCATTCCTCCTCGGCCTCCGGCGTGTCGATGACCTGATCCTCCTCCCCAAGGATCACGAGCAGCGGCACCGCGGCGGAGGTGATGCGGGCGTCGAGCGACTCCTCGTCGCGATAGTCATCGATGGCGTCGGGGGGCTCTGAGTAGGAGGTGTACGTCGTCGCGCGGTAGCCGTCGATGATCACGTCCTCGAACGAGTCGGAGGGCTCGAAGTCCGGCGCGAACGCCTCATTGAACGACGAGCGGACGGCGAAGTCCGGGGCCAGCCTGTAGAGCGCCTGGCCCAGCACCGGGACGTAGGCGAGCCGGGCCAGCAGGGGCAGGGAGCCAGCGTCGTTTGTCGGCGCCTGGTTCATCGCGACGACGCGGTCGACCAGCTGACTGGACTGCTCGGCGAGCGCGACCGCGACCGCAGCGCCCATCGACTGGCCCACCACGACGGCGCCCTGGACCTCGAGCTCGTTGAGCGTGCCCGCGACGAGAGCGGCCTGGTCCGGGATCCCGTACCCGCTCGAGGGCTTCTCCGAGCCCCCGAAACCCAGCATGTCGATCCGGATCACCCGGTGGTTTTCGGCCAGGAGCGGCGCGAGCTCGTCCCACCACTGCAGGTCGCACAGGTAGCAGTGGATCAGCACGATCGGTGCGCCGGTGGCGTCCGCGGGCGCCGGCGTATCGAGCACCTGGACGTCACCGCCGGGCAGGCTGATGATCTCGCCGCCGTCGACGGTCACCTCAGCCCCCTTCGTCTGCTGGTTGAGGACGATCGTGTTGAGCCCGAGCAGCGCCACGAGCACGACCGCGAGGCCGATCAGCACCTTCCAGCGCGTCTTCATGCCGAGTCGGGCTCGCCTGCGTCTTCGCGGGGGGCCAGGCCCAGCTCTTCTGAGCGCTCGGCCATCGCCTCGATCAGGAAGGCGATGTGCTCGTCGAAGTCAACGCCCATCTCCTCGGCGCCCTGCGCGACCTCGTCGCGGTTGACGCCGGCGGCGAAGGACGGCTGCTTCAGCTTCTTCTTGACCGACTTGGGCTTCATGCCCTCGATGCCGGTGGGGCGGACCAGGGCGCAGGCGGAGATGAAGCCGGAGAGCTCATCGACCGCGAACAGCGTCTTCGCCATCTGCGTCTCGCGGGGGACACCAAGGAACGGCGCGTGCCCGGCGACGGCGTCGATCACGTCCTGCGGGTAGCCGCGCTCCTCCAGCTCCTTGAGCGCGTAGCGGGGATGGCCGGTCTCCAGGTCGGGGTAGCGCTCGTAGTCCATGTCGTGGACCAGCGCGGTCACCGCCCATCGCTCCTCGTCCTCACCGAACTTCCGCGCGTAGGCGACCATCCCGGCCTCGACGCCCAGCAGGTGCTTGCGCAGCGAGTCCGATTGGACCCATTCGCAGACGAGGTCCCAGGCTTCTTCTCGCGTCGGCTCGGCCATGTGGAACGGTTTACCCTAGCCCCCAGATGGACAAGTTCGTCATCCAGGGGCGTGCGCCTCTCTCGGGCGAGATCACCGTCGCGGGCAACAAGAACGCGGCGCTGCCGATCCTCGCCGCCTGCCTGCTGACCGAAGACGAGGTGCGCCTGTCCAACGTGCCGCGCATCCGCGACGTCGAGACCCAGATCGCCCTGCTCGAGAGCATCGGCGTCCGGGCCGAGTGGACCGGCGACAACGAGCTCTCCCTCCAGGCCGACTCGGTGGCGGGGACCGACCTCGACGAGTCCCTGTCCGCCCGCATCCGCGCCTCGTTCCTGCTCGCAGGACCGCTGCTCGCCCGCTTCGGCGAGGCCCGCATGCCCCCGCCCGGCGGCGACACCATCGGGCGACGCCGCCTCGACCCGCACCTCGACGCCTTCGTCGACATGGGCGCCACCGTCAGCGGCGACCGGATGATCGAGATCACCGCGGGCGATGGGCTGAAGCCCTGCCGGATCTTCATGGACGAGCCGTCGGTGATGGCGACGGAGAACGCGCTGATGGCCGCCGCGCTCACGCCTGGGCCGACCACGATCGGGAACGCAGCCTGTGAGCCCCACGTCCAGGACCTCGCGCGGCTGCTTGTGAAGATGGGGGCGACCATCGACGGCATCGGTTCCAACGTGATGACCGTCCATGGACGTGAGACGCTCGGCGGCGCCGAGCACCGGATCTGCCCCGATCACATCGAGGCCGCGAGCTTCATGGCCCTCGCCGCGGCGACCGGCGGCGAGCTCCTGATCAAGGAGATCGAGGCCGAGGACCTCATCGCCGTCTGCCGGGCCTTCGGGCGTCTGGGCCTGGTGACCCGCATCGAGGGGCGGGACCTCATCGTTCCCCCCGACCAGCACCTCGAGGTCAAGTCCGACATCGGCGATCAGATCCCGAAGATCGACGACGGACCCTGGCCGGCCTTCCCGGCCGACCTCACCTCGATCGCCGTTGCACTCGCCACGCAGGCTGATGGCGAAGTGATGATCTTCGAGAAGATGTTCGAGAACCGCCTGTTCTTCGTCGACAAGCTCGTCGCCATGGGCGCTCGGATCCTGCTCTGCGACCCGCACAGGGCCGTGGTCAGTGGTCCGAGCCGGCTTCACGGCGAGCGCCTCGAGAGCCCCGACATCCGCGCGGGCATGGCGATGCTCATCGCCGCCCTGTGCGCGGAGGGCACGTCGGAGATCGGGAACGTCGCCCAGATCGACCGCGGATACGAGCGGATCGACCTGCGCCTGCGCAACCTGGGCGCCCAGATCGAGCGCGTCTCCAGCGAACGCGTCCCTGCGTAGACGCCGGGGTCCAGCCCTTACCCTCCCCGGTCGGCCGTGGAGGCCGGCGCCGCGATGACACACCCGACACCCCCAGGAACGAGGGACATCCTGCCCGACGAGATGCGCGAGCTGCGCGCGCTCCAGGCTGCGCTCTTCGGCGTCTTCGAGCGCTTCGGCTACGGCGAGGTGCGCACGCCCACGATCGAATACGACGAGGTGCTGGCCCGCGCAGGGGATGCCGCGGCGCCCCCCGCGCACCGGTTCTTCGACGAGAGCGGAGACCTCGTCGCCATGCGCTCGGACATGACGATCCCGATCGCCCGCCTGGTCGCGACCCGGTTCGCCGCGGAAGAGGGCCCGTTTCGCTTCAGCTACTCCGGCACCGCCTACCGCGCGGTCCGCCCACAGCGCGGCCAGATGCGCGAGTTCATGCAGGCCGGCGTCGAGCTGATCGGCGAGCCGGCCCCCGCCGGGACCGCCGAGGTGATCGAGGTCCTGAGCGCCGCGCTCGACGCGGCGGGCCTCACGAGGGCCGTGATCGGGCTGGGCGACGCCGACCTCTACAAGCAGCTCCTCGACGAGCTGAGCGTGGAGGGGGACTCACGCGCGGCGGTGCTGGGCCGCCTGGCCGCGCACGACCTGGTCGGCCTGGAGGCCGAGGTCGAGGCGCTGGACATCGACGACGGCGCCCGCGAGACGCTCCTTCGACTGCCGAACATCCGCGGCGGAGCCGAGGTGCTGGAGGCCGCCCAGGAGGTGGGGGGAGCCGCGGTGCAACGGGCGAGCGGCCGGCTCGCCGCGACCTTCGAGGACCTGCGCCAGCGCGGCGTCGCCGACCGCATCCAGCTCGATCTGGGCCTCCTGCGCGACCTGGGCTACTACTCGGGCGCGATCGTCGAGGTCTACGACCCGGCCGTCGGCCACGTGCTCGGCGGCGGCGGGCGCTACGACGCGCTGATGGGTCGCTTCGGCCGCCCGATGCCGGCGGCGGGGTTCGGCCTGCACCTGGAGCGCCTGCACATCGCGCAGGCCGAGGAGGAGCGCATCGCGGCATCCGACGGGGAGGGCGCATGAGCGGCTCGCTGAAGCTCGCGGTGCCCCGCGGCGCCCTCTACGCGGGCACCCTCGACCTCCTCGACGCGATCGGGATCGACACCTCCGAGGCCCGGGGCGACTCTCGCTCGCTCACGTTCGAGGCCGGCGAGCTTGAGCTGGTGACGATGCGGCCGTCCGACGTTCCCACCTATGTCGAGGCCGGTGCCGCCGACCTCGGGATCACCGGCAAGGACGTGCTGCTCGAACAGGCCGACCGGGTCGTCTTCGAGCTGCTCGACCTCCGCTACGGAGCGTGCCGCATGGTGCTCGCCTCCCGCCGGGGGGACGAGCGCCTCTCCGAGGATCAGCGCCGGCTCGGCGCGATGCGCATCGCGACCAAGTACCCGCGGATCGCGGAGGACTACTTCGAGGACACGGGGCGCCAGGCCGAGGTGATCGAGGTCAAGGGGTCGGTGGAGCTGGCGCCGCTCGTGGGCCTCGCAGACGGCATCGTCGACCTCGTCGACACGGGCCGGACGCTTGCCGAGAACGACCTCGAGGTCCGTGAGGAGATCGCCCTCTGCACGGCGCGCCTGGTCGCGAACCGGGTCGCCCACAAGCTCCGCGCGAGTGAGATCGACGCCTTGGCCGAGCGGCTCAAGGAGGCGGCGCAGGCGTGAGGATCAAGCGGGTCGATTGGGACGGGACCGACGCGCCCACCATGGCCGCGAGCCTGCGCGAGATCGGCCCGGAGGATGCGATCACCGGTGGCGTTCGGGAGATCCTCGAGCGCGTGCGCAGCGGGGGAGACGCCGCCGTCCGCGAGCAGGCGGAGCGCTTCGGCGAGGCGCCAGGCGAGTCGCTTCGCGTGGACCCGGACGCGGTCGCCGCCGCTCCGGGGATGCTGGAGCCCGACGTTCGGGAGGCGCTGCGGCTCGCCGCCGCCAACATCCAGGCCGTCACCCGAGCGGAGCTGGAGGGGCTCACCAGCCCGGCGCTCGCCGAGCTGCCCCAAGGCCAGCGGATCGAGGTCCGCAACGAGCCGGTCGCGGCGGCCGGCGTATACGTGCCCGGCGGAAAGGCCCCGTACCCGTCGTCGGTGCTGATGTGCTGCCTTCCGGCCAAGGTGACGGGGGTCCCTCGGGTCGCTATCGCAAGCCCGCCCGGACCCTCGGGGCGCCCGGACCCCCTCGTCCTGGCCGCCGCCGCCCTGTGCGGAGTCGAGGAGGTCTACGCGATCGGAGGCGCCCAGGCGATCGCAGCGCTGGCCTTCGGGACCGAGAGCGTCCAGCGGGTGGACGTGATCGTCGGTCCCGGCAACCAGTACGTCACCGAGGCCAAGCGCCTCGTCTTCGGCCACGTCGGGATCGACGGACTGGCCGGCCCCAGTGAGTTGATGGCCATCGTCGACGCGACCGCCGACGCCCGGCTGGTGGCGCTGGACGTCCTCGCGCAGGCGGAGCACGGGCACGACGCGCCGCTGGTGGTCGTCTCACCCGACCCGGCTGTGCTGGACGGCGTCGCCGAGCTCATCGAAGAGCTGGCGCCTGATCGCCCAAGCGTGGTCGACGCCCCGCTGGCCCTGGTCGCGGCTCCGGGGCTGGAGGTGGCGCTGACCCTGGCCGACGCGTTCGCACCGGAGCATCTCGAGCTGGTCTTCGCCGGCGCCGACCACAACGCGGCGCGCTCCCGCGTCGCCGGCTGCGTCTTCCTCGGCCCGGGTGGAGCAACTGCGTTCGGCGATTACGCAGCCGGCTCCAACCACGTTCTGCCCACTGGCGGCGCCGCGCGGTTCGGCGGGCCCGCTGGGCCCGCGGTCCTTCATGCGACGCACCGCGATCGTCGACGTCCCGCCCGGCGCCGCCGCCGAGCTCGCGCCCGCGGTCGCCACCGTCGCCCGGGCGGAGGGATTCCCCGTTCACGGCGAGTCAGCCGAGCCCGAGTGCCTGGCGATCATGGAAACTGAGGATTTGCAGGAGCTTTTACCGATGAGCCGAAGCGCAGAGATCCACCGCAAGACGGGCGAGACCGACGTCCGCCTGCTGCTGAACCTCGACGGGGGAGAGGTCGACGTGTCCACGGGCGTCGGCTTCTTCGACCACATGCTCGAGCTGCTCGGGCCGTCACGGCCGCCTTGGGCTCGCGGTCGACGCCGACGGTGACCTCGAAGACCGGCGCGCACCACACCGTCGAGGACGTGGGCATCGCGTTCGGCCAGGCGCTCGATGAGGCGCTCGCCGACCGCGTGGGCATCCGGCGCTACGCGCATGCCGTGATCCCGATGGACGAGTCGCTGGGGGAGTGCGCGATCGATATCTCCGGCCGACCCTTCTGCCGGTTCGACGCCGAGCTGCCCGACGTGACGATCGCCGGGTTCGACGCCGAGCTCGCGGAGGAGTTCTTCCGCGCGGTCGCCGCCAACGCCAAGCTCACCCTTCACGTCGGGACCCGTTACGGCTCCAACGCCCACCACCTGATCGAGGCCGCCTTCAAGGCGTTCGCGCGGGCGCTGCGCGATGCCGCCGCGATCGACCCGGGCGAGGACGGCGTGCCGTCCACCAAGGGCACCCTGACCGACCTAGAGCGGTCACACTTCCCGCGTGATCGCGATCCTCGACTACGGGATGGGCAACCTCCGCTCGGCGGAGAAGGCCCTGGAACGGGTGGGCCGAGCGCCAGTCGGGTCACCGACCCCGAGGCCGCAGCCGCCGCGGACGGCCTCGTGCTGCCCGGCGTCGGCGCCTTCCCCGAGGCGATGCGCCGCCTCTCCGAGCGCGGGTTCGACGCGCTCGCCCGGGAATGGGCGCAGGCCGGGCGCCCCATCCTCGGGATCTGCCTCGGGATGCAGCTTCTCTTCGACTCCTCGACCGAGAACGAGGGGGCCGCGGGCCTCGGCCTGCTCGCCGGCGAGGTCACGCCGCTCGACGCGCCGGGCCTCAAGGTCCCGCACATGGGCTGGGAGCCCGTGCGGTGGGAGCGCCCGTCGCGCTTGGCGCCCGGGCTTGGCGCCGGCGACGAGACCCCGTTCTACTTCGTGCACTCCTTCGCCGCGCGTCCGGCCGACCCCGACGTCGTCGTGGGCACCGCCGAGTGGGGGGAGCGTTTCGCGGCCGTCGTCGAGCGCGACTCCGTGTTCGGCGCGCAGTTTCACCCGGAGAAGTCCAGCTCGGCCGGGCTCGAGTTGCTGGCCGGGTTCGCCGCCGCCTGCCAGCCCGTGGCCGCCTAGTGCCTTGATCCTCTACCCCGGCGATCGACATCCGCGGCGGGCGCGCCGTGCGCCTGGTCCAGGGCGACTACGACCGCGAGACCGCGTTCGACGCCGACCCGCTCGACGCCGCCAAGCGCTGGATCGAGGGCGGGGCCGAGGCCCTGCACGTGGTCGACCTCGACGGCGCCCGCTCGGGGAGCCCGGAGAACCTCGAACACGTGCGCCGGATCGCCGAGGCCGGCGCGGTGCCCGTCCAGGTGGGCGGCGGGCTGCGCACCGCCGATGCCGTCGCCGATGTGCTCGCCGCGGGCGCGACGCGGGTCGTCCTGGGGACCGCCGCGCTGGAGGACCCGGCGCTGGTCGAGGCGCTTGCCCTTGAGCATCCCAACCGGATCGTCGTCGGGGCCGACGCCCGCTCGGGGAAGATCGCCGTCGAGGGCTGGGAGCGCGAGAGCCAGATCGGGGTGGAGGCGCTGATCGCCGACCTGGCCGGCCGCGGCGTCAGCCGCTTCGTCTACACCCCGGTGGAGGTCGACGGCACGCTCGAGGGGCCGGGCCTCGACGGGCCTGGCAGGCAGCTGCCGCGGCCGCGCTGGAGCCGGGGCCGAGCTGGTCTACTCGGGAGGCATCGGCTCGGTCGATCACCTGCGGGCGCTCGCCGCCCTCGAGGCCCCCGCGCTGTCGGGCGTGATCGTCGGCCGAGCCCTGTACGAGGGCCGCTTCACGGTGGCCGAGGGCGTCGAGGCGCTGCGCTAGCCTCGACCAATCGTGTTCTGGTTCAGGGTCCTCGCCGTCGCCCAGGTCGCGCTGCTCGCCCGCCGGCATCTCCAGCTCCTGGAGACCGACGAGCGCAAGCGGCTCGCAGGCCTCGTCGCGAAGTCGAAGGGCCGTCCGCGCAAGAACCTCTCGGCGAACGAGCGCGAGGAGATGCTCCGCCTGGTCAAGAAGCTCGACCCCGGCGCAGTTCGGCCGCGGGCGCCTTCAGGCACGTCCGCGGCGGCGCCGGCATTCGCCCGGCGGGCAAGAAGTCCCAGCCGCCGCCCTAACCTGAGCCCGTGGCACTGAAGCGCGTTATCCCGTGCCTGGACGTCGACGCCGGGCGCGTCGTCAAGGGCACCAACTTCGTCGGCCTGCGCGACGCGGGCGATCCGGTCGAGCTGGCCGCGCGCTATGACGCCGAGGGAGCCGACGAGCTGGTCTTCCTCGACATCACGGCGTCCCATGAGCGCCGCGAGACGATCGTCGAACTGGCCAGGCGCACGGCCGACGACGTCTTCATCCCGTTCACCATCGGCGGCGGCATCCGCAGCGCAGAGGACGCCCAGGCGGTGCTCGACGCGGGTGCCGACAAGGTCTCCGTGAACTCGGCCGCCCTCGAGCGCCCGGAGCTCATCGGCGAGCTGGCGGACGTCTTCGGCTCCCAATGCGTGGTCGTGGCGATCGACGCGAAGCGAGGGGCGGACGGCTGGGATGTCTACGTCCACGGCGGCCGCACGGTCGTCGAGGGCCGCGAGGCCGTCGCCTGGGCCCGGGAGGCGGTCGAGCGCGGGGCGGGGGAGATCCTGCTGACGAGCATGGACCGGGACGGCACGACGTCCGGCTATGACCTCGAGCTCACACGCGCGGTCGCCGACGCGGTCGCGGTCCCGGTGATCGCCTCAGGTGGGGTGGGGCGAGCTGGAGCACCTGGTCGACGGCGTGCTCGAGGGCGGGGCCGACGCCGTCCTGTGCGCCTCGATCTTCCACTACGGAACGCACACGGTCGCGGAGGCGAAGGAGCACCTGCACAAGGCCGGGGTGCCGGTCCGGCTCTAGGGCCTACTCCTCGGCCGAACCGGCCTTCTCGGCCTGCTTCTCCGCCTTCTTCTCAGCCTTCTGTTCCTTCTTGCGCTCCTCGCGGCGCTTCTTCTGCGCCCGCTCCTCGCGCTGCTCCTGCTCGGTCTCCGGGCGGAACGCTCGGAGGACGGACTCGCCCGTGAGGTAGAGCTTCTCGCCGTCGGAGACCGCGGGGTTGTACTCGCCCAACTCGTGGCGGAAAACCTCGCGGCCGGAATCCGCGTTGTAGCCGATCGTCCCGTTCTGGGGGCCGATGACGCCGACGTACACGATGCGCCCGATCACGCTCGGCAGCGCCCAGCAGGATGCCGCCGGTGAACTTCTTCCACCGAACCGCGCCCGTCTTCGCGTCCAGGGCGTAGAAGTACTTGTCCTTGGAGCCGATGTACACCGTCGGCGGCGCGTCCCCCGCCTCCGCGACGGCGGGAGCGGAGTAGACCCAGTCGCCCGTGGATTGGCTCCAGGCGATCTCGCCGTTATCGGCGTCGAAGCTGTACACGCGGCTGTCGATGCTCCCCACGTACACCCGGCCGTACGCGACCGCGGGGGTGGAGTAGATCCGGCCCGCCGTTCCGAAGCCCGAGCCCGAGGTGCTGGACTGCCACTTCACCGACCCGTCGTCGGCGCGAACCGCGTAGAGCTGGCCGGCGTAGTTGCCGAAGTAGGCGATCCCACTGTCCAGCGCGACCCCGCCCTTCACCGCGTCCGCGGTGTCGATCGACCACTGCGTCTTGCCGGTCTTGACGTCGAGCGCGAAGACCGTGCCGGACTCGTTGCCGATGATCACGACATCGTCGTAGACGACCGGCGAGGTCTCGCTGCGGGCGCCGAGGTCCCGCTGCCACAGGAGCTTTCCGGTCTTGGGGTCCAGCGCCTGCACGTCGCCGGGCTCGAGGGTGACGACGAAGAGGCGCCCGTCGGCGTATGCGGGCGAGGCGGCGCTCAGCCCACCGACATCGTGCTCCCAGAGCTTCTTGCCGGTCTTCGAGTCGAGCGCGATGGTGCGGGCGTTCTTGTCGACGATGAAGAGGGTGTCCTTGTGGATGACCGGGGAGAACTCGAGCAGCGTGCCGCCGACGAAGCTCCAGTCGGCGGCGTGATAGGGCGGGTTCACCTTGTCGGTGTCGAGGAAGCGGGTGCGCGAGTCGTCGTAGCCGTAGACCGGCCAGTCGACCTTCTTGACGACCTTCTTGTGCGGCTTCTTATCGGGCTTCTCCTCGAAGCCGACGTTCGCGTTGTAGACGTCGTCAGGGCGCTCGAGCGCCTTGTAGATGCCGAACGCGGCGCCCGCGATCACGACCACGACGCCCGCGGCCGCGGCGGCCTGCTGACCCCGGCTCCACTTCGAGACGATCGGCCACAGCTTGCGGACGCCGAAGTACCCGCCCACGAGCACGGCCGCGCCGACCACGGCAGCGATGGCGACGTGCCACCAGTGCACGTCGTATCCCCCCAGTCCGACGATGATGAGCGAGTCCACAGGCATCCGCGAGGGCCGTCATGGTAGGGAACGCCCCACCGAAGCACGGATGAGCGCCGCACAGGAAATCAAGCCCGAGGAGCTGGGAGCGCGAGTCGGCGCGCTGCCCGGCATCGAGCGCCTGCGCGACGCCGTGGCCGGCGCCGAGGCGCACATCGTGGGGGGCGCGGTGCGCGACCTGTTGCTCGGGCGCGAGCGGGTCGACGTCGACGTCGTGGTCGAGGGCGACGCGATCGCGCTCGCCCGCCGAATCGACCCCGAGGCGGTCGTCCACGAACGCTTCGGCACCGCGTCGGTCAGCCTCGACGGGCTGACCGTGGACCTCGCATCGGCGCGCGTCGGAGTCCTACGCGCACCCGGGGGCCCTGCCGGACGTGCGGCCGGGAACGCTGGCCGAAGACCTCGCCCGCCGCGACTTCACGATCAACGCGATGGCGGTCGAGCTCTCCGGCGAGGGCGGCCTCCTGGACCCACATGACGGCGCGGCCGACCTCGCGGCGCGCCTCCTGCGCGTGCTCCACGACGGCTCGTTCGCGGACGATCCGACCCGTGCCCTGAGGGCAGCGCGCTACGCAGCCCGGCTGGGGCTCGCGCTCGACCCGGGCACGGAGGAGCTGCTCCGCGGCGCCGACCTGCGCACCGTCTCCGCCCAGCGGGTCGAGGCCGAGCTGCGGCGCATCGCCGCCGAGGCGGACCCGGCGCGCGCGATCGGGCTCGCGGCGGGCTGGGGGTTGATCGACGTCGCCCCCGACGACGTCGCGCTCCTCGCCCGGGCTCTTGGCCACCTGACCGAGGCACCATGGCCCGCGCTCACCAGCCCGGCGGACGTGGTGGTCGCAGTCGTCGGGGCAGAGGTGGGCGCGGCGCGCGAGCTCGCGGACACTGGCCCCGCCGGGCCCGCCGACGCCGTGGACGCCGCCCATGGGCACTCCGGGACGACGCTCCTGCTGGCGCGTGCGCTGGGCGCCGACTGGGTCCAGAGCTACGTCGCGGACTGGCGCCACGTCCGGCTGGACATCGGCGGCGACGACCTGCTGGCCGCGGGCGTCGAGCAGGGCCCCGCCGTGGGGCGCGGGCTCGAGGCGGCCCTGCGGGCACGGCTCGACGGGCGCGCGAGCGACCGTGACGAGCAGCTGCGGGTCGCATTGGAGGCAGCCCGCTGATGCAGTGGCGCGATGCGGACGGCGTGCGCTGGCTGGAGGCCGAGCTTCCGGGCGCACGGGCCGCGTTCTCCACCAGGGTCGGTGGCGTGAGCGAGCCGCCGTTCGACACGCTCAACCTCGGCCTGCTCACAGGGGACGAGCCCGCGAGCGTCCGCGAGAACCGCCTCCGTTTGGCCGGCGCGGTCGGCGTCGACCCCCACCGGGTCCTGATCGGCCGGCAGGTGCACGGGGCCGAGATCGCACCCACTCGGAGCCCCAGGCCGCGGACGCCTTCGCGCGCCCCGGGCCGCGCATCGCCGAGGTGGACGGCCAGGTGACCGCGGTCCCTGGACTCGTGCCGCTGGTGTTCGTCGCCGACTGCCTGCCGATCGCCCTCGCCGGTCCCGACGGCGTCGCCATGATCCACGGCGGCTGGCGCGGGCTCGCCGGGGGCATCGTCGAGCGCGGGACCGCCGCCGTCGGTGCGACCGCCGCGGCGATCGGGCCCGGGATCGGCCCCTGTTGCTACGAGGTGGGCGCCGGAGGTCCTCGACGCGTTCGCTGACCTCGGTCGCCGGGATCGCCGACGGTCGGATGCTCGACCTCGCCGAGGTTGGCGCGGCGTCTGCTCGCGTCGAGCGGCGTGGACGCCGTCGAGGCGAGCGAGCCTCTGCGTCAGCTGCGAAGCGCGAGCTCTTCTTCTCGCATCGCCGCGACGCCGGGCGCACCGGCCGCCAGGCAGGATTGGTGTGAGCTGTGGCCGAGCTGATCCGCGACATCGACCCCGACCGCGTGCGCGAGAACCTCGCCCACGTGCGCGAACGAGCCGGCTCCGACGTCGAGATCCTCGCCGCGACCAAGTACGTGCCACTGGAGGAGATGGGCGCGCTCGCGGAGGCCGGCGTCGAGCTGGTCGGCGAGAACCGGCTTCAGGACCTGGAGGCAAAGCAGGACCGCTGGGGCGACGCGTTCACCTGGGACTTCATCGGCGCGGTGCAGAGCCGCAAGGCGAAGGCGTTGCTGGAGGCAACTCGCCTGATCCACTCGATCGCGAGCGACTCCGCCCTGCGCAAGCTCGAGAGCGTCGCATCGGCGGACGACGAGGTGCTGGTCGAGGTCAACCTCGCCGGTGAGGAGACCAAGGGCGGCATCGCGCCGCCCGAGCTCGCCGAGTTCATCGAGCGAAGCCCGGTGCGGGTGAGCGGGTTGATGACGATGCCGCCGTTCGCCGAGGACCCAGAGGCCTCGCGGCCGTACTTCGCCCAGCTGGCCAGCCTCGCGGCGGAGCAGGGACTCGAGCGGCTGTCGATGGGGACCAGCCAGGATTGGCAGGTCGCGGTCGACGAGGGGGCGACGATCGTGCGCCTCGGCAGCTCCCTGTTTCGCTGAGTCGAGGGCGCAAGCTGTTTTTCACCTCCAAATGGGGGCATAATGTGGAAAGGAGAAGCGGCGTAGGAAGCGAAGAACCGCTCGACATGGCTATCCGCGACACATGGCACCGAGCACTCGTCTACTTCGGCCTGGCTGAGGATCGCGACTACGTCGAGAGCGACGGCTACGAGCCCGAGACCGGCGCCCAGGCAGACCTGTACGAATCCGCGCCTCGCACCGCCACCGTCAGCCGCATCGGCGAGCGTCGCCGCCAGCGCGACGAGATCGACGACATCTTCTCCGACGACGACCCTGGAGCACGCTCGCGGCCCGCTGCGCCCGGTCGGGAATGGCGGCGACGTCCGCGTGCACCTTGTCCAGCCCCACAGCTTCAACGACGCCCAGGAAGTGGCAGACCGCTTCAAGCAGGGCGTGCCGGTGATCCTCAACCTTCAGACCACCGAGGGCGAGCTGGCCAAGCGCCTGATCGACTTCGCCTCGGGCCTCACCTACGCAATGGACGGCGGCATGCAGAAGGTCGCCGACAAGACGTTCCTCCTGACCCCGCGCAACGTCGAGGTCTCCGCCGAGGAACAGGCCCGCCTGGTCGAAAAGGGCTTCTTCAACCAGTCATAGCCCCTGGGCGGCTCTCGCGCCCTGAGTCGGCGCTCGCATACGCTTGCGGCGATGGTCATCGGATTCGCAGGCGCGGGAAACATGGCGGCCGCCATGGCCCGGGGATGGGCCGGGGCCGGAGGACGGCTCCAGCCGATGCTCTTCTGCGACCTCGACCGCGAGCGGGCGAGCGCGCTGGCGGCCGAGGTCGAGGGCGAGACCCGGGCCTCGCTGCCCGCGCTCGTCGCCGACAGCGAGGTCGTGCTGCTCGCGGTGAAGCCGGCGGCCCTCGATGACGTAGCCGAGGAGATGGGCCACGCGGCGCCGGCGCTGCTGTCGGTGATGGCGGCGACGCCCACCCAGCGGCTCGCGGAGGCGTTCCCGGGGATCCCCGTCTTGCGCGTGATGCCCAACCAGGCGGTCGAGGTGCGGCGCGGAGTGCTCTGTCACCCGCCCACCGTCTCGATGCCCGAGGAGCTCGAGACGCAGCTGCTGAACCTGCTGGAGGCGCTGGGCTCGCTGTTCGCGATGCCCGAGGCAGAGATCGAGGCGGCGATGGCCGTGATGTCCTGCGCGCCCGCCTACGTGGCGCTGTTCGCAGGCGACCTCGCGGGCGCCGGCGCCGAGCGAGGGCCTGGACCCTGCGCTGTCGCTCGAGCTCGTGGCAGAGACCCTGGCGGGCACCGCCGAGCTGCTCGCCCACCGCAACGCCGCGGAGATCCAGGGCGCCGTGGCGTCGCCCGGAGGGACGACCGAGGCGGGGCTGAACGCCCTCGCGGACGGCGGCTTCGACGACGCGATCGCCGCGGCGGTCGAGGCCTCGCTGGAGCGCTTCCGATGAGCTTCCTGATCGCGGCGATCGGCCGCGAGGAGATCGCCGACTACGTCGACGCCCTTTTCCTCGTCTACCTGGTCCTGATCTTCATCCGCGTGCTCCTCTCATGGGTGCCGCGGATGCCGTACATCATGTGGCTGCGAGCGATCGTTCGGTTCATCGAGGAGATCGACCGATCCCGTACCTCAACCTGTTCCGGCGCGTTATCCCGCCGATCGGCGGCCGGCTGGACATCAGCCCGATCATCGCGATCTTCGTGCTGCTGATCCTCCAGGCGCATCGTGGTCGGCGCCATCCGCGGGTGAGCGGCTCGGTCGGCCGCGCCACGGCTGGGGTGCGGCAATCGCCCTGGCGGCCGCCGTCGTCGCGCTCGACCAGCTCACGAAGGGCCTGATCCGGGGCTCGCTCGAGCCAGGCGAGCGGATCGATCTGATCTTCGGGATCGACCTCTCGCTGGTCTCCAACAGCGGAATCGCCTTCGGTTTCCTCGGCGACGGCGGAGCCATCGTCCTGGTCGTCACGATGGTCGCGCTGGGGGCGATGCTGGTCTGGTTCGCGACCGCTCCCGGCGCGCCCGGGCCTCTGGATCGCCGTCGGCCTCCTCACCGGGGGCGCCATCGGCAACCTCATCGACCGGCTCCGGCTCGACGCGGTCACCGACTTCATCGACCCCCCGCTGTGGCCCGCGTTCAACGTCGCCGACATCGCGATCACGTTCGGCGCCATCGCGCTGGTCCTCTCGGTCCTCTACGGCGAGCAGCCCGAGCCGGCGCCCGAATGACCGACGGGCCGCAGCTCGTCCACTCCGACGAGTGGCTGGCGGTGGTCGACAAGCCCGCGGGCCTGGTGGTCCACGCGGCGCCCGGCCACCGCGGTACGACCCTCGTCGACGAGCTCGGTGACCTGCTCGGCGGGGGTGATGACCCGGTGCGCCCCGGAATCGTCCACCGCCTCGACAAGGACACCTCCGGCCTGATGATCGTCGCCAGGACGCCCGAGTCCCACGCGGCGCTCTCGGAGATGATCAAACTCCGCGAGGTCGAGCGCAGGTACCTGGCCCTGATCGAGGGCCGCCCGAGCGCCCGCTCGGGCACGATCGACGCGCCGCTGGGCCGCGACCACCGCGCGCCGGAGCGCCGCGCCGTGGGCGGCAGGGGCGCCCGCGACGCGCGCACGCATTTCGAGGTCGTCGAGACGTTCCCCACCGACACGCTCGTCGAGGCGCGCCTCGAGACCGGGCGCACCCATCAGATCCGCGCCCACTTCGCGGCGATCGGCCATCCCGTCGCCGGCGATTCCCGGTACGGACACGCCGGCCGCCACGGCCTGGAACGCCAGTTCCTCCACAGCGCCAAGCTGGGATTCAGGCACCCCATGAGCGGTGAGCGCATGGACTTTGCGTCCGAGCTCCCGGAGGACCTGGCCAGTCTTCTAGAATCACTCCCCGACCGGTAACCAACCCCCGCCGGAAGCAACCGGGGCCCTGCCCGGCCAACGAGGCCGGGTCCCCGCGAGCCCGACGGGAGACACACTCGATATCCAAGGGAGCACCAATGCCCGAGACGGACGTCCGGGACCTGCTGCAGGCAGGCCTTCACTTCGGACATCAGACGCGTCGCTGGAACCCCCGCATGGGGCGTTACATCTGGGGCGAGCGCGATGGCATCCACATCATCGACCTGCTCCAGACGCAGGTCCTGCTGGACCAGGCCCGCGACTTCGCCTCGCAGATCGCGGCTGGCGGCGGCACCGTGCTGTTCGTGGGCACGAAGAAGCAGGCGCGAGACGGCGTCAAGGAGTGGGCCGACAAGTGCGGCATGCCGTACGTCAACCAGCGGTGGCTGGGCGGCCTGCTCACCAACTTCCACACGATCTCGAAGCGGATCGACCGCCTCCACGAGCTCGACGGGCTCCAGAACGACGGCCAGCTCGACCTGCTCCCGACCAAGGAGCGCATGTCGATGGAGGCCGAGCTCGAGAAGCTCACGTACAACCTCGGCGGCGTCCGCGACATGGAGCGCCTGCCGGACGCGATCGTGATCATCGACGTCAAGACGGAGGCGATCGGCCTGCGCGAGGCCGAGATCCTGCGGATCCCGATCATCGCGCTGGTCGACTCCAACGTCGACCCCGGCAACATCAGCTACCCGATCCCCGGCAACGACGACGCGATCCGCTCGTGCGACCTGGTGATCCGCACACTCGGCGAGGCGATCTCGGACTCGGCCTCCAAGTACCGCGAGGCCGAGGCCAAGCGCAAGGCCGAGGAGGAGGAACGCCGCCGCCTCGAGGAGGAGGAACGTCGCAAGCGCGAGGAGGCCGAGCGCGCCGCCAAGGAGGCGCAGGAGGCCGCCGCGAAGGAGGCCGAGGCGAAGGCCAAGGCTGCCGCAGAGCAGGCAGCCGCCCGCCGAGCAGGCCCCACCCCCTGCGGAGCGCCCGCGGCAAAGGCCCCCGAGCCCGCAGCCGAACCCCCGCAGCAGCCGAAGGAGGGCTCGTAAGTGGCGGACATCTCAGCCAAGGACGTCAAGGACCTGCGCGAGCGCACCGGCGCGGGGATCATGGACTGCAAGGCCGCGCTGGCCGAAGCGGAGGGGAACGTCGACGAGGCGATCAAGATCCTGCGGGTGAAGGGCCAGGCCTCCGCCGCCAAGCGCAGCGGCAAGGAGACCAGCGAGGGCCTCGTCTCCTCCTATATCCACGCCAACGGCAAGGTCGGCGTCCTGGTCGAGGTGCAGTGCGAGACGGACTTCGTCGCCCGCTCCGACGACTTCAAGGACTTCGTCGATGAGGTCGCCATCCACATCGCCGGCGCGCCGAGCACGCCCGCCTACGTCTCGGCCGACGAGATCACCGAGGAGGCGCGCGAGGCCGAGCGCGAGGTGTTCGCCGGGAAGGCGCGCGAGGAGGGCAAGCCCGACGACATCGTCGAGAAGATCGTCGACGGGCAACTCCAGAAGTGGGCCAAGGACGTGGCGCTGCTCGAGCAGGAGCACATCCGCACCGATCGCCACGAGGGCAAGACGATCGAGGAGCTGCGGGCCGAGATCGCTTCGAAGACCGGCGAGAACGTCCGCATCGCCCGCTTCGCGCACTTTCGCGTAGGCGGGGAATAGGGTTCAGGCCCCAGTGGCCGAACCTGCCTTCAAGCGCGTCCTTCTGAAGCTCTCCGGCGAGGCGCTGATGGGTTCGCTGGAGTACGGCACCGACCCGGCGCAGATCCAGCGCATCTCCAAGCAGGTCCACGACCTGTCGGAGAGCGGGGTGGAGGTGGCGCTCGTCGTCGGCGCGGGGAACATCTACCGCGGCCTCGACGCGGCAGCCGAGGGCATGGACCGCGCAACGGCGGACTACATGGGAATGCTCGCGACGCTGCTGAACGCGCTGACGCTTCAGGACGCGCTCGAGACGCTTGGCACCTACACGCGGGTCCTCTCCGCGCTCGAGGTAACCGAGGTGGCCGAGCCCTACATCCGCCGACGGGCAATCCGCCATCTGGAGAAGGGGCGCGTCGTGATCTTCGCCGCGGGCACCGGCAACCCGTTCTTCACCACCGACACCGCCGCGGCGCTGCGCGCGCTGGAGATCCACGCGCAGGCGATCCTGATGGCCAAGAACGGGGTGGAGGGGGTCTACTCGGCCGACCCGTCCGAGGTCGCCGACGCCGAGTTCCTGCCCGAGATCACCCACCGGGAGGCGATCGAGAAGGGCCTGCGGGTGATGGACGTCACGGCCCTCTCGCTGTGCATGGACAACGCGCTGCCGATCTACGTCTTCAACATGGCCGAGGAGGGGAACATAGATAGGATCGTGAGCGGGCAGCGAGTGGGCACGATCGTCTCGACAAACGGCGTCCTGGCGCGCGAGGCATCGGCCGAGGAATCGACTCCCAACCTATGAGCGAGTTCACCGAAGAACTGATCACGGACGGCAAGGACCGCATGCACAAGTCGGTCGAGAACTGCAAGCACGAGCTCGCGACCGTGCGCACCGGGCGAGCCTCACCGCACCTGCTCGACCGCCTGATGGTCGACTACTACGGCGCCGAGACGCCGATCAAGCAGCTGGCGAACGTCGCCGCGCCGGACGCCCGCCTGTTGACGCTCACCCCGTTCGACAAGAACTCGATGGGGCTGATCGAGAAGGCGATCATGGAGTCCGACCTGGGCCTCACACCCAACAACGACGGCAACGTCATCCGCCTCCAGATCCCGGAGCTCAACGAGGAGCGCCGGCGCGAGATGGTGAAGGTCGTCCACGGTGTCGCCGAGGAGGGCAAGGTCGCCGTCCGCAACATCCGCCGGGACGTCATGCACGACCTTCGCGAGCTCAAGAAGGAGGGCGAGATCGGCGAGGACGACGAGCGCCGCGGCGAGGCCGAGCTCCAGAAGGTCACCGACCAGGCCACCAAGGACATCGACGCCGCCCTCAAGGCCAAAGAAGAGGAAATCCTCGAGGTTTGAGGGACGGGGATCGCCCGGGCGCCCGGGCAGTCGCGATCATCATGGACGGGAACGCCCGTTGGGCGGCCGAGCACGACGTGCCGGTGCTGGAGGGTCATCGCCAGGGCGCCCAGACACTGAAACAGACGGTGAAGGACGCCGTTCGACTCGGGCTCGATGAGCTCTGCGTGTACGCCTTCTCCACGGAGAACTGGTCGCGGCCCAACGACGAGGTCCAGGGGCTGATGGCGATGTTCGCGGAGCTGATCATCTCGGAGACCCCCGAGCTCGACGAGGAGGGAGTGCGGATGCGCTTCATCGGCCGCCGCGACGAGGTCACGCCGGACCTCGTCGAGAAGATGGAATGGGCCGAGGAGTCGACCGCCGCCAACGACCGCCTGGCGCTGTTCGTCGCCTTCAACTACGGCGGGCGCGCCGAGATCCTCGACGCCGCCGAGCGCTACCAGGGCGGGGGAGAGGAAGCCTTCAGGGCGGGGCTCTACGCGCCCGAGATGTCCGAGCCGGACCTCGTGATCCGCACCAGCGGAGAGAGCCGGTTGTCGAACTTCCTGCTGTGGCAATCGGCGTACTCGGAGCTCGTGTTCCCAGACGTGCTCTGGCCCGACTTCTCGCTGGAGCACTTGCAGGAAGCGCTGCGAGAGTTCGAAGCGCGCCAGCGTCGCTTCGGCGCTAGATAGGGTCGGCGAATGGAGTCCTCGGGTGGAGGTCGCGACGACGAACGCTCGCGCGGCGACGAGCGCTCGAGCGCATTCGATTTCGACCTGAACGTCGAGCTTGAGTTCGACCGGCTGGGCCGCGAGCCGGAGCGGGAGCCGCTCGGGGGCGAGCTCGGGCCACCTCCGTTCGTGAGCGAGACGCCGGCGGAGGGTGCGCCTCCGGTCCAGCCGCGGCGCCCGCGCCGCGCGCAGCCCGCTCCGAGGCCGAACCGCAAGCCCCGCAGCGCGCGCTCGGAGACGCTCGCGCGGATCCTCTGGGCGATCCCGTGGATCGTCGTCGCGGTGACGATCGTCGCCGTCGGTGGCCTGCCCTTCGCCGGGGCAATGGTCGTCTTCGCGTTCATCGGGCTCTCCGAGCTCTTCCGCATGACCCGCGAGGACAGCCCGCTGCTGATCGTCGCCTTCCTGGCGAGCGCGGGAATGATCGCGGCGGCCTACTACGGCTCGAGCTTCCAGATCGTCCTCGCGGGGGTCGCGGCGTTCCCGCTGATGTTCCTGGTCGCGGCCTCGCGGGGCTCGCTCGACGGCGTCACCCGCTCCATGGCCATCACCGCTTTTGGCGTCCTGTGGATCGGCCTGCCGTTCGCGCACGCCGTGCTCCTGCGCGAGCTCCCGCTGCACGGCGGCGCGCTCCTCATCGACGTGCTCGTCGCCACGTTCGTTGCGGACACGTCCGCCTACGCCGTGGGACGGCTGATCGGCCGCCACAAGCTGGCTCCCGACATCTCGCCCAACAAGACGATGGAGGGGATGATCGGCGGCTTCATCGGCGGCACGATGGGCTTCTGGTTCGCCGGCCTCTACCAGGACTGGCTCCCCGGGCTCGACGCGCTGCTGATGGGGATGGTGATCGCGATCCTCGCGCCGATGGGCGACCTCTTCGAATCGATGATCAAGCGGGACCTGGGCGTCAAGGACTCCGGACACGTCTTCGGCCCGCACGGGGGGCTGCTTGACCGCCTCGACGCCGTGCTGTTCACCGTCGTCGCGGGCTACTACCTCTCGGTGGCGTTCGTCTACTGATGAGCGACGCGCGCGTCAGCGTGTGCATCCCCGCGTACGAGGCGGAGGAGTTCATCGATCGCACCCTGCGCTGCGCCCGGGCGCAGACGCTGGAGGACATTCGAATCCTGGTCTCGATCGACGTCTCCGGCGACGACACCGAGAGCGTCTGCCGCGCGCACGCCGATGAGGACTCGCGGGTCGAGGTGTTCCCACAGAGCGAGCGCCAGGGCTGGGATGGCAACGTCAACTTCCTCCTCGCAGAGGCTGACGCCGAGTTCGCGTTCCTCTACTTCCACGACGACCTGATCGAGCCCACCTACTGCGAGCGCCTGGCCGGAGCTCTCGAGGGCCGGCCCGACGCCGCGACGGCTCACTGCGACGTCGGCCACTTCGGCGGCAGCGACAAGGTCGTCCCGGGCCATGGGTTCGAGGGTCCCGATGCGGTGCGGCTGATCGACTTCCTGACCTTCCGCCCGAAGCCCTCACTCCTGCGCTCGATGCTCCGCCTCGAGCGGGCGGGGCACCTGCGCCTGCCGACCGGCGCCGGGGGCGTCTGGGCGAACCGCCCGTTCCAGATGGAGATGATCGCCGCCGGCCCCGCTCTCCACGTCCCCGAGACCCTGTATGAGCGCTGGGACCAACGCCAGGGAGGGCTCACCGACGACTGGCTGAAGCTGCCGTTCGACGAGCTCGTCGCGGGCCTGCGCTTCAACGCCGAGGCCGGGATGCAGGTCGTCGAGCAGCTCGAGGCTCCTCCCGAGGGGCGCGCCGCGGCCCTGTTCGCGCTCGGCGTGTACTCAACGCTGCGGCTGCGCCGGGCCGAGGCGCACTACGACGTGACGACCGTGCACCCGCCGGAGACGCTCAGCCACCACTTCAAGGGCCTCGTCCCGCCCCCGTCGCTCGACGAGCTGCCGCCCGAGCTCCACGAGCGCTGCTTGGAGAGCTGGAGGCGCCTGAAGAAGCAGACGGCACGGCGCGAGGCGGCGGCCTCGGCGGGGTAGGTCCAGACCCGGCCGGGGCGCGCACGCGCGGCCGCGATAAGGCAATGAGGGAGGCGGCCAGGTGCCGAGTGCAGGGTTTGGCCGCCCCAGGCGGCACAAACGTTCACTCGATGCGCCGTGGGCATCGAGCCAGGGTTCGGGACCTACGCCAGCGCCTCGCGCACGAACTCCAGATCCGCCGGGTGGCCCGCCCCCGGCGTCTCGACGATCACCGGGGCCTCGCAGGCGCGGATCATCGCCCGGAGGTCGTCCGGGTCCATCTCGCCGGCGCCCAGGTTGGCGTGGCGGTCGGCCCCGGTGCCGGGCGGGTCGCGTGAGTCGTTCGCGTGGCAGAGGTCGATGCCGCCCGTGATCGCGCGCATCCGCTCGACCACGTCGGAGAGGTCCTCGCCCGCCGCGTGGGCGTGGCAGGTGTCGAAGCAGAAGCCGAGGGGCACCCCGTGGTCGTCCGCCGTGACCGCGTCCCAGAGCTTCGCCAGGGCGTCGACCTTCCGCGCGACCGCGTTGTCCCCGCCGGCCGTGTTCTCGAGGTAGACCGGCACCTCGCTCTCGAGCATCTCGAGCGTTCGCCCCCAGCGCTTCACGCCCTCGTCGATCCCGTCCTCGGCGTGGCCGGGGTGGACGATCAGCGCCTTCGCGCCCAGCTCGGCCGCCGCCTCGCACTGCTGGGTCAGGATCTTGCGCGAGCCGTAGCGGATGTTCGGCTTCGGCGAGCAGACGTTGATCAGGTACGGCGCGTGGATGTAGAGGTCCACGTCGGAGTCCCGCAGCTCCTTCGCGTCGTCGCGCGGCGGCGGCTTCTCCCAGCCCTGCGGCTTGCCGTTGAAGATCTGCATGATCTCGATGTCCAGCGCCGCCGCGGCGGGCAGGGGGGCTTCGTGGTCGACGTGGGCGCCGATCTTCACCATCGCCCGCAGCCTAGTGGCCGCCTTAGGTGGGCTGAAGGGCCGTCCCTAGACTTCCCCGGATGCCCAAGAGGGTCCTCATCCTGGGTTCCACCGGGTCGATCGGCGAGCAGGCGCTCGAGGTCGTCGCGAGTTCGGACGAGCTCGAGGCGTGCGGCCTGAGCGCCGGGCATCGCTGGGAGCGCCTCTGCGAGCAGGCCCGCGAGCATGGCGTCGCGCGCATCGCGCTCTCGCAGCCCGACGCCGCCGAGAAGGCCACCAAGGAGCTGGGCGCCGAGACGCGCGTGCTGGCGGGCGAGGCCGGGGTCCGCGACCTGATCGCGGCGAGCGAGCCCGACCTGGTGCTGAACGCGATCGTCGGCTTCGCCGGCCTCGGCCCCACCATCGTCGCGCTCAGCGCCGGCATCGATGTCGCGCTGGCCAACAAGGAGAGCCTGATCTGCGGGGGCGAGCTGGTGATGGCGCTGGCCGAGGCCTCCGAGGCCCGCCTGGTGCCGGTCGACTCCGAGCACTCGGCGCTGCACCAGCTGCTCCGCGAAGAGGCCCCCGGCACCGTCGATCGGCTCGTCCTCACCGCCTCGGGTGGGCCGTTCCGGGGGCGCTCCGACCTCACCGGCGTGACACCACCCGAGGCCCTGGCGCACCCCACCTGGGAGATGGGCGGGCGGATCACCATCGACTCGGCGACGCTGATGAACAAGGGCTTCGAGGTGATCGAGGCCCACCACCTATTCGGGTTCTCATACGACGCGATCGACGTCGTGGTCCACCCGGAGTCGCTCGTCCACGCCCTGATTCACCTGAACGACAGCGTCGCATTGGCCCATCTCGGCTATCCCGACATGCGGGTGCCGATCTCCTATGGCTTGCATTTTCCTGAGCGTGTCGACGTCGACCTGCCCGCGCTCGACCTCGTCGCAGCGGGCGAGTTGACCTTCGAGGCGCCCGACGAGAACGTCTTCCAGTGCCTCACGCTGGCGCGAGAGGCCGGGATCGCGGGCGGCACCGCGCCCTGCGTTCTGAACGCCGCCGACGAGATCGCGGTCGAGGCCTTCCTCGCAGGACGCCTGCCGTTCACCGGCATCGCCGAGGTCGTCGCCCAGACGCTCGACGAGGTTCCCGTGCGCGCCCCCGGCCATTTCGACGAGCTCTTCGCGGTCGACGCCGAGGCGCGCGAACGCGCCGCGGTGGCCGTCGAGCGGGTCGGCGCAGCCATCGAGACGGGGGTCGAGCGGTGAGCACCGCCCTGGCCATCTTCCTCGCGATCTTCGGGATCATGGTCCTCGTGGTCCTGCACGAGCTGGGCCACTTCTTCGCCGCGCGGGCGGTGGGGATGCGAGTGGAGAAGCTCTACCTCTTCTTCGGGAAGCCGATCTGGAAGGTCCAGCGCGGCGAGACCGAGTACGGCGTCGGCATGATCCCGCTCGGCGGCTACGCGAAGATCACCGGGATGAACCCGGAGGAGGAGCTGCCTCCGGAGGTCGTCTCCCGCGCCTACTACGCGCGACCTGTCTGGCAGCGGTGCTTCGTGATCCTCGCCGGCCCGTTCGTGAACGTGCTCGTCGCCTTCGTGATCCTGTTCGGCCTGGCGTTCGTGACCGAGCAAGCCCGGCCTGGTGGTCGGACCCGTCGAGAAGAACTCGGTCGCCGAGGGCGAGCTCAAGCCCGGGGACATCCTGCGCTCGGTCGACGGTGTCACCTTTACCGGGGACGATGTGCAGGCGGACGCCGCTGGCTTCTCGGACTCGGTCGGCTCCCACGAATGCGCCGGGAAGCCCCGCGACGGATGCGTGGCGCAGACGCCGGCCGTGATCGTCGTCGAGCGCGATGGCGAGGACGTGACCCTGACCCTACGACCCGTCTACGACGAGAAGCTGGAGCGAACGCGGCTGGGCTTCACGATCGAGACCGGTCGCTGTGGGTCCATTGGATCCGTCGGTGGGCGAGGCGGTGGACTACTCCTCCGACGTGATGTGGACGGTCACCTCCGAGACCGGGAAGACCTTCGGGCAGCTGTTCAAGGCCGAGGAGCGCGAGAAGCTCGGCAGCGTGGTGGGAGCGGTCGAGACCACCCGCCAGGCGATCCAGATCGACATGGAGACCGCGTTGTTCGTGATCGCCCTCGTCTCGCTCTCGCTGGCGCTGATCAACCTGCTCCCGATTCTGCCGCTCGACGGCGGACACGTCTTCTGGAGCCTCGTCGAGAAGGTGCGCGGCCGCCGCGTGGCGCTGCGGACGATGGAACAGGCGAGCGTCGTCGGGTTCATGCTGATCCTGATCGTCTTCGCGATCGGCCTCACCAATGACATCGACCGCTTTTCCAACGGCGGCTTCGACATCGCTGAGCGCTGACAGTGCTCAAGCGGCGACGCGATTGCCATGCGATAGTTTCGTCCGGTACGAGCTCCGGAGGAGGGGACTTGCAGATGGAAGTGACGACGGCTGAGCGGTACGCGAGCGGCGGACCCGCGCCGTGACCTCTACGCGCAGAACCTGGCGAAGGCGTTCCACGTCACCGCCGAGCGCCTTGCCGACGATCCGGCGATCGTGGCCGGCGGCGAGGAGATCAGCTGGAGCGAGCTGCGCGACCGCGTCGCGCGTGTGGCGGGCGGCCTCGCCAAGCTGGGCGTATCCAAGGGCGACACCGTCGCGCTGATGATGAACAACCGTCCCGAGTTCTTCATCTGCGACCTCGCGATCGTCTCGCTGGGCGGCGTCCCGTTCTCGATCTACCAGACCTCCTCGCCCGAGCAGATCCAGTACGTCGTCTCCGACGCCGGCGCCAAGGTGGCGATCGTCGAGACGATGTTCCTCGAGGTCTTCAACAAGGCGAAGGCGGACCTTCCCGGCGTCGAGCACCTCGTCGTGATCGACGGCGACGGCGGCGACTCGACGCTCGCCGACGTCGAGGCGGCCGACCCGGATTTCGACGTCACCGAGACCATCGAGGCCATCGAGCCCGACGACCTGCTGACGCTGATCTACACATCCGGCACGACCGGGCCGCCCAAGGGAGTCCAGCTCACTCACCGCAACCTGATGGCCCTGGTCGGCGGGGTGGAAGACCTCGTCGACATGCCCGAGCGCGGCGCGAAGGTGATCTCGTGGCTCCCCGCGGCGCACATCGCCGAGCGCGGCGCCAACTACTACCTGCCGGTGCTGAAGGGCCCGACCATCCACATCTGCCCTGACCCCCGCAAGGTGGTCGAGTTCCTGCCACAGGTGAACCCCACGTGGTTCTTTGCAGTGCCGCGGATCTGGGAGAAGCTGAAGGCCGGGCTGGAGGCGAAACTCGCGAGCCTGCCCGACGAGCAGCGCGAGCCCGCGCAGCAGGGGCTCGCCGCCGCGATCCAGAAGGTACGCCTGGAGCAGGCGGGCGAGGAAGTGCCCGAGGAGCTCGCCGCCGGGGTCGCAAAGGCCGACGAGGCGATGTTCTCGGGCATGCGCAAGGCGCTTGGCCTCGACGACATCATCGCGGTCAACGTGGGCGCAGCCCCGACGCCTGTGGAGGTGCTCGAGTTCTTCCACGCGATCGGGATCCCGATCGGGGAGCTGTGGGGGATGTCCGAGACCTGCGGCGTCGCCACTTGCAACCCGCCCGGCAAGGCGAAGCTGGGCACGGTCGGCCCGCCGATGCCCGGGATCGAGATCAAGCTCGCCGAGGACGGCGAGGTACTGGTGAAGGGCGACTCGAACATGCTCGGCTACCGCAACATGCCCGACAAGACGGCCGAGACCATCGACGAGGACGGCTGGCTCCTCACCGGCGACATCGGCGAGCTCGACTCCGACGGCTACCTGAAGATCGTCGACCGCAAGAAGGAGCTCATCATCAACGCGGCCGGCAAGAACATGTCGCCGGCCAACATCGAGGCGCACCTCAAGTCCTCGAGCCCGCTGATCGGACAGGCGGTCGCCATCGGCGACGCGCGTCCCTACAACGTCGCGCTGATCACGCTCGACCCCGACTTCGCGCCCGGATGGGCGAAGAAGCAGGGGCTTGGCGACACCTCGCTCGACGCACTCGCGAGACGAGGAGGCGGTCGAGGCCGCGATCCAAGAGGCGGTCGATGCGGCGAACGAGAAGATGTCGCGCGTCGAGCAGATCAAGAAGTTCAAGCTCCTGCCGACCGACTGGGAGCCGGGCGGGGACGAGCTGACTCCGACGATGAAGCTCAAGCGCCGCCCGATCGACGACAAGTACAAGACCGAGATCGAGGGCCTCTACGCGAAGTAGGGAGGACGCCTACGGGCGAACGATCTTGAACCTGGCCTTGGCGGGCGTCTGGTCAGGGCCCGCCCGGGCCGGTCGCCACGACCTCGATCGTGTGCCTGCCGAAGCTCAGGCGCGGCATGGTGTAGGGCGAGGTGCAGGGCGTCGTCTCGTCGCCGTCGATCGTGCACTCGAACGTCGCCCCTGTGGGCGGAGTGGCCTTGAACTTGATCTTCGGCGTGCGGTCGGTGCCCGTCTTCTTCGGCGGCTTCGTGATCTCCGTCTGCGGCGGCGGGTCGCTGCTCACCACGCGCCAGGTGTAGCTGGCCGGCGTGGGGTCGGTCTGTCCGCTGACCGTCGCGCGGACCTGGAAGGTGTAGGTCTGGCCCTCGGTCAGCCCGTTGTAGGTCTTGCCGGTCGCTGCGACCGCAGTGCAGTCCTCGAAGCTGTCGCTGCCGAGCCTGCACTCGAACGTCGCCCCAGCCGCGGGGGTGGAGGTGAAGGTGAAGGTCGCACTGGTGCTGTTGCTGAAGGCGGGGGGCTTCGTGCCAATGGTGGTCTGAGGGGCGGCCGGGCAGTTCGTCTCGGTCGGTGTGACGCCGTTGTTGCGAGGCGAGGGGGTCGTTTCCGCGAAGTCGGTCGCGCTGTCGTTGATGTCGTCAGGCGCGTCCAGCCTGAGGTTGCAGCCCTGGAGGATCGTGCGGGTGAGGGACTGGCCGGCGGTGACCCCCGTAGGCGATTCGGGATTACCCGCCGACGACGGCAGCGAGCCGATGAAGTTGCCCCACGAGACGCAATCGATGGCGCCGAACTGGTCCGAGATGAAACACGCGCCTCCGCCGGCCGCCGTCATGTTCAGGTCGTTGTCGGTGAAGTCGGGCGTGCCGGCGGCGCTGTTCTCACCGATCAGGATCGTGCGCTGGTCCTGGCCGGCGTTCGCGCCGCCAGCGGTCGGATTGCCGTCGAACTCGTAGTCCTCGATCGGCATCCCCGCGGAGTTGTACGTGACCAGGTTGTGGGTGTCGACGAACTGCTGGCCCCCGGCGTACATCTGCAGCTCGATGAAGCCGGTATCGCTCGCGCCCGGGAAGACCTCCCGAATCATCATGATGTGGTGGCTCGCGGACGCAGGCGCAGCCGGGATCGCCATTCCTGCGGTGACCCCTGCAATTACCAAGAACGCTCGCCAGCGGCGGCGCGTTAGCCGCACACCGCTATCCAAGCACTTACCTGCAGGAGATTCAACCCCGCCGGGTAACGGGATGGGGGTAGGCCGAACCGCTGTCAGAATGTGCGCATGGCATCCAAGCGCCAGATCTTCGTGGGAGGCGTGCCGATCGGCGGGGGCGCTCCCGTCGCCGTGCAGACGATGACCAAGACCGAGACCGCGAACCTCGAGGCGACGATGGACCAGATCGAGAAGGTCGCCGAGGCCGGGGCGGACATCGTGCGCGTTGCCGTGCCGCGCGACAAGGACGTCGAGGCGCTGCGCACGATCGTCAAGGACTCGCCGATCCCGGTGATCGCCGACATCCACTTCAACCACACGCTGGCGCTGAAGGCGATCGACGCCGGCGCCCACTGCATCCGGCTCAACCCCGGCAACATCGGCGGCCGCGAGAAGGTCGCCGAGGTGGCGGTCAAGGCGACTGAGGCTGGCGTGCCGATGCGGATCGGTGTGAACTCCGGCTCGCTGCCCAAGCACCTGCACGAGCTCGAGCGCTCGAACCCCGTCGAGGCGCTGGTGACCGCCGCGGGCGAGTTCGTCGAGATGATGGAGTCGCTCGACTACGAGGACTTCAAGGTCTCGATCAAGTCGACGAACGTGCCGAACACGATCGCCGCCAACCGCCTGCTGTCCGAGCGCATCCCGTATCCGATCCACCTCGGCATCACCGAGGCGGGCACGAAGTGGTCCGGCTCCCTGAAGTCCGCCGTCGGCCTCGGCACGCTGCTCGCCGACGGCGTGGGGGACACGATCCGGATCTCGCTCTCGACCTTCCACGCTGAGGAGGAGGTCAAGGTCGCCTGGGAGATCCTCAAGGCCCTCCACCTGCGCGAGCGCGGCCCGGTGCTGATCGCGTGCCCCACGTGCGGTCGCCTCCAGTTCGACATGGACACCGTCGTCGCCGAGATCGAGCAGCGCCTGGAGTCCTATTCAGAGCCGATCGAGGTCGCGGTCCTGGGCTGCGCCGTCAACGGCATCGGCGAGGCCTCACACGCCGACTTCGGCATCACCGGCGCCCGCAACGAGGGCCTGATCTTCGCCCACGGCGAGCCGATCCGGAAGGTGAAGCAGGACGATCTGGTCGACGCGCTGTTCGAGGAGATCGACAAGTCGGTCGAGCGCGGCGCTGTCGAGCGCGACCAGCGCGAGGCGGCCGAGGGCGCCGAGTGGCTGGCGAAGATCGAGGAGGAGAACGCCGGCGAGCTGACGCCCGAGCGGATCGCGCAGATGGAGAAGGAGGCCGCCGAGGCCGAGGGCAAGGACGTCACCGCCGAGCCCTTCCTGAAGCCGGTCAAGGGCAAGCGCGTCGAGCTCGACGAGGAAGCCTCGCCGACCGCCTCCCGCCGGTTCACCCGCGCCTAACCCCTTCACCGGCGACCGCTAGGCTCGCCCCGCGATGAGCCGGCTCTCCACACTGTTCCTGCCCACCCTGCGCGATGACCCCGCGGACGCGGAGGCGCTCTCGCACCGCCTGATGGTGCGCGCGGGCCTGATCCGCCAGCTCGGCGCGGGACTGTGGACGTGGCTCCCGGCCGGGCACCGGGTGATCCAGAAGGTGGAGGCCATCATCCGTGAGGAGATGAACGCGATCGGCGGCCAGGAGCTGCTGCTGCCGGTGCTCCAGCCCGCCGAGCCCTGGCAGCGCACCGGGCGCTACGCGATCGACGAGCTGTTCAAGCTCGAGGACCGCAAGGGCTCACCGCATGTCCTCGCCATGACCGGCGAGGAGGCGCTCACGGTCCACGTCGCCAACGACATCCGCTCCTACCGCGAGCTCCCGATGCTGCTCTACCAGCTCCAGACGAAGGAGCGCGACGAGCCGCGCCCTCGCGCGGGCGTCCTGCGGACCCGCGAATTCACCATGAAGGACGCGTACTCCTTCGACCGTGACGAGGAGGGCCTGGACGCCACCTACGCGCGCAACATCCAGGCCTACGACCGCATCTTCGACCGCAGTGGCCTGAGCTGGTACCGCGTCGAGTCCGACGTCGGGATGATGGGCGGGTCTGCCGCCCACGAGTACATGGCGCCGTGTGAGGCGGGCGAGAACGAGGTGGCGCTTGCGCCCGGCTACGCGGCCAACGTCGAGGTCGCGTCCGCCGAGGCGCAGCCCGTCGAGCTTCCCCCCGGCCTGGACGCGCCTCGCGAGGTCCCGACCCCGGGCCTGACGACCGTGGAGGAGGTCGCCGGAGCGCTGGGCGTGCCCGAGGGCGCCGCCCTGAAGGCCATCCCCGATCGTCGCCTCCGAGCGCGGGTTCCTGCTGACGCTCGTGCGCGGCGACCACCGCCTGAACGAGATCAAGCTCGGGAACGCGCTTGGAGAGGACGTTCGCCAGGCCACGGCCGAGGAGATCTCCGAGAAGCTGGGGCCGCCCGGATTCATCGGCCCGGTCGGCGCCGAGGTGCCCGTGATCAAGGACGCCGCGATCCAGGGCGGAGGCCTCTTCTGCGGCGCCAACCGGCCCGACGAGCACCTGATCGGCGTCGAGCCCGGCCGCGACTTCAGCTTCGAGGAGCTGGACATCCGCGCGGTCGAGGCCGGCGATCTCGCCCCGGGCGGCGAGCCGATCGAGATCGAGCCCGCGATCGAGATCGGCAACATCTTCAAGCTCGGCACCCGCTACTCGGAGCCGCTCGGCGCCACCTACCTCGACGAGAGCGGCAAGGAGCTGCCCGATCGTGATGGGCAGCTACGGGATCGGCCCGGCGCGCATCGTCGCCGCGGCGATCGAGCAGGGCGCCGACGAGCGCGGGATCGTCTGGCCGAAGGCGATCGCGCCGTGGAGCGTGCACGTGGTCGGGCTGGGCAAGGCGGGGGAGGAGACCGCCGCCGAGGCCGAGCGGATCTACGAGGAGCTGAACGACGCCGGCGTCGAGGCCCTGCTCGACGACCGCGACGCCGGGACCGGCGAGAAGCTCACCGACGCCGAGCTGCTCGGCTGCCCCCTGCGGGTGACGGTCGGCAAGCGCGCCCTCGCCGAGGGCGAGGTGGAGACGCAGGCGAGGCGCAGCGGCGAGGACGCCCGCATCGACGCCGAGGCGGCGCGGCCGGTCGCGTCCAGGAGCTGCTCGCCGAGCTCGAGTAGAGCGATGGCGGCGTCGAAGCCCGACACCCCCATCCCCGAGCCACTCGAGCGGGCGCGAAGTGGCTTCCGACGGCTGATCGGCATCGACCGCTCCGGGCCCGGCGCCGGCATCCACGCGCGCCGGTCAGCCCCTGCGCCCGTGGACGATCCCGAACATGGTCGGCTACCTGCGGCTGGCCTCGATCCCCGTCTTCCTGGTCCTGGCGTTCTCCTCCGAGGACGGCCGCGACACGACCGCCGCGCTGCTCTACCTGTGGATCACGTTCGGCGACTTCATCGACGGCTTCCTCGCCCGGGCGACCGGTCAGTACAGCCGCCTGGGCGCGCTGATGGACCCGGTCATCGACCGCCTCTCGGCGCTGTCGGGAGCCGCCGTCTGCTGGCACTTCGACCTGCTGCCCAAGTGGGCGCTGATCGCTCCTCGTGGTGCGCGAGGTCGCGACCGTCGTGCTCGCCCGCGCGGCGCTGCGCCGGGGTCTCGACCTCGAGATCAGCTGGGTCGGGCGGCTGGCCACGTTCGCCGTCTTCGGCGGCCTGTTCTGGACCCTGGTGATCGACAGCTGGCTGACGGTCGCCCTCTTCCTGGTCGGGCTGGCGCTCGGGATCTACGCGACAACGCTCTACGCGCTGGCCGGCCGCCGCGGGCCTTCGCGAGCAGGCCGCCGCGGCCGCGGCCTGAGCGCACGCGCGCGTTCATTCCCTCAACCTCAACTTGACGTTTCCGGAGCCGATCTATAATCGGCGAGCCGGCTCCGATCCAGAGGGCCGGGTCCACGAGCACCCCACCGAGCGTTAAGGAGCAGCATGGAGGACACCTTCCCGGACGTCAGCTCAATGAGCGACGACGAGCTCAAGGAGCTGATCGACAGCCTCACGGAGGAAGAGCGCGAGGTCTCGTACCGCCGCCGGCTGCTGCACGGAAAGATCGACATCATGCGCGCCGAGCTGGTCAACCGCCTGAAGGCCAAGCGGGAGGGCGGCAGCGAGGCGCCGCTCAGCGGCGCCGACGTCGAGGCCCTGACCGACATCCTGCTCGGCAAGGTCGAGGCCCCGGAGGAAGAGCCGACGCTGATGGCCGTCCACTGTCCAGAGTGCGGGTTCGCCAACGCCGAGGGCGCGAACTACTGCCAGAAGTGCGGCGCTTACCTCGCGCAGAAGGACGAGGAGACCGGCGACGCCTCGACGGTGACCTACAAGGTCAACGAGGAGACCGGCGAGTACCTGCCCGTCGATCTCGAGGACGAGGTCGCACACGCGGGCGCCGCGCTCGTCATCCGCTCCGGTGGCGGCCGGGCGGGGGAGAGCTTCACCATCGACGAGGAGCGGGTGAGCATCGGGCGCACGCCCGACGCCGGCGTGTTCCTCGATGACGTCACCGTCTCGCGCAACCACGCCCTCGTGGTCCACCGCCAGGACGGCCACTACATCGACGACCTGGGCTCGCTGAACGGCACCTACGTCAACCGCCGCCGGATCGAGTCCCACAAGCTCGAGGACGGGGACGAGATCCAGATCGGCAAGTACAAGCTGAGCTACCTGGAGCGCTGAGCGGCGATGGCGGTCGATGACGAGCGCGCGAGGATTCCCCCTCCCGCCCGCGGAAGGCGCTGACGATCGGCGCCGTCGCGAAGATCCTGAGCGCGGAGTTCGACGACATCTCGATCTCGAAGATCCGGTACCTGGAGGACCAGAAGCTGCTCTCGCCGCGCCGCACCGCCGGCGGCTACCGCCTCTACAGCCAGGCCGACGTCGAGCGGCTGACGGCGATCCTGCGGATGCAGCGCGACGAGTTCCTGCCGCTGCGGGTCATCCGCCAGGAGCTGGCCACCGGCGACTTCTCCAAGCCCCGGGGCGGCGAGACCAGCGGGATCGCGCGGCGCGCGATGTCGGTTGACGGCGCCGCTCGGCACGCTGAGCGAGGCTGAGATGGTCGAGCAGGCAGGCGTCTCCGAGTCCTTCCTACGCGAGCTTCAGGAGTTCGGGATCGTCCAGCCGCACCGCAGGACGGCCGCGTCACCTACGACGAGACCGACCTCGAGATCGTCCGCGCCGCGTCCGAGCTCTCGCGCTTCGGCGTCGGCGGGCGCAACCTCCGGGTGTTCCGCAGCTCGGCCGACCGCGAGGCGGCGCTGCTCGAGCAGATCGTCGGCGCCTCGCTTCGCTCACGCAGCCAGGCCCGCCGCCGCGAGGCCGTCGAGAACCTGGAGAGCCTCGCCGGCATCTGCGGCCACCTCAAGCACCTGTCTCCTGGTCCGCGATCTCCGACGCCTCACCGGCGAGTAGCGCCGGCGCGGGCAGCACCGATGCCGAAGGTCGGGCGCTCACGGGTGATCGCGCGCGGACGCCGAGCGCACCTGGGACCTCGTCTCCGACCCCCATCACCTCGCGCGGTGGTGGCCGCTCGCCCAGCGGGTCGAGGACGTGCGCGAGGAAGGCGAGCGCACTGCGCTGGACGCTCGCCCTGCGGTCCGAGAGCGGGACCCAGGTGCGCGCCGACTACACGGGCGGCGTGGCCGAGTCGCCGGGCACCGCTTCGCCTGGGACCAGCAGGTCGCGGGCACGCCGTTCGAGCGGATCCTGCGCTCGCGCCCGGGTCGAGATCGCACGTGACGAGCGCCGGCGACGACGACGACAAGAGCCTGGTGAGCCTGTCCAGCCACGAGCGCCTGCGCGGGCTATCGACGCCTGGGCGCGCCGATGATGCGCGCGGCCGCCGGCCGCCGCCTCGACGAGGCGCTCGAGAACCTCGACCGCGCACTGGGCGGCGCCCGCAGTGAGCGACCCCGCGGCCCCCATCACCCGCTGGTGGGGATGGGGCGACCCGGAGAAGAGCCCGGAGCTGGGCGCCGAGGCGCTGGCGATGCTGAGCGACGGTCGTCGGGCCTGCCGAGCCCGCCGGCGCCGGTGTCGCTCGAGGAGGTCGGCGCTCCCGAGCCGCGAGTCCTTCCGGCGGCGATCGCCGAGGCGGTGGGCGACCACGCCGTGCTCAACGGCCGCGAGCACCGCATCCGCCGCGCCGCCGGGCAGAGCTACCCGGATCTCTGGCGGCTGCGCTCCGGCGCCCTCGGCGACGCCCCCGACGCCGTCGTGCTGCCCGAGGACGCCGCGCAGGTCGCCCGCGTGCTGGAGGTCTGCTCGGCCGAGGGCATCGCGGTCGATCCCGTTCGGCGGCGGCACCAGCGTCGTCGGCGGCGTCGCGCCGCAGCGAGGGGAGCACGGCAGCGCGATCGCGCTCGACCTCCACCGGCTGCGCGGCGTGGACGTCGACGAGCGCTCGCTGACCGCCACGCTCGGCCCGGGGCTGCGCGGGCCCGAGGTCGAGGCGGCGCTGGGCGAGCGCGGGCTCACCCTCGGCCACTTCCCGCAGTCCTTCGAGTACGCGACGGTCGGCGGCTTCGCGGCGACACGGTCGGCCGGCCAGGCCTCCAGCGGCTACGGGCGCTTCGACGAGCTTGTCACCTCGATCGGCATGCGGCCGCCGGCCGGGGAGCTGCGCACGCTCGCGACGCCCGCACACGGCCGCGGGGCCCGCGCTGCGCGAGCTGATCGTGGGCTCCGAGGGCGTTCTGGGCGTGATCACCGACGTGACCGTGCGGGTCCGCCCGGCGCCGCGCGAGCGCCGCTACGAGGCCTGGGTCGTCGCGAGCTTCGCGGACGGCCAGGAGGCCGTTCGGGCGATGGCGCAGGGCGGGGTGCTGCCCGACGTCGTTCGCGTCTCCGACGAGGCCGAGACGATGGGCTCGATGGGCCTGGCGGGCGTCACCGGAGCGCGCAAGAAGGCCGCTCTGGACGCCTACCTGCGCCTGCGCCGGCGCACCGGCGGCTGCATCGTCATCTGCGGCTGGGACGGCGAGCGCGACGCGATCGACCGCCGCCGCCCTGTGGGCGTCCGGGCCCTGCGCTCCGCTGGGCGCGGTGCCGCTTGGCCGCTCGCCGGGCGAGTCGTGGCTGCGCGGGCGCTTCGAGGGGCCCTACCTGCGCGAGACGCTGCTCGACCTGGGCTACTTCGTCGAGACGCTCGAGACCTCGCACACCTGGTCGCAGCCTCGAGGCCCACTACGAGGCGGTGGGCTCGGCGCTCACCGGGGCGCTCGAGCGCGGGGGAGCGGGGAGCCTCGTCATGTGCCACCTCTCCCACGCCTACCGCGACGGCGCCTCGCTGTACTTCACGTTCATCGCCCCACGGCGCGTCCGGGCGCAGGAGCTGGAGCAGTGGCGGGAGGTGAAGAGCGCCGCCTGCGAGGCGATCGTCGGCGACGGGCGGCACGATCACGCACCACCACGCCGTCGGGCACCGACCACGCGCCCTACATGCCGGCCGAGGTCGGGGAGCTGGGCGTCGAGAGCCTGCGGGCCCTGAAGGATCGCCTTGATCCCTTCCGGGATCATGAACCCCGGCAAGCTGCTTCCGGCCTAGCCGCCTTCGGGCGCTGGCGCGGCCCCGTCCTGCGCGCCGCCGCCCTGGCCGCCGGTGGCGCCTCCACCGCGCCGCGCAGGATGCTCTCGCCGGTGTACGTGACGACGGGCGTGCCCTGCTCCACGGCGTCCTGCACCTGCGTCGAGCAGCGGCTTGCTCGGCGGACAGCGAGACGTCCACGAACCTGCGTGCGGGCGGCGAGCTGGGTGAGGAAGCTGTCGATCGGGACCCGGTCGGAGTAGGTCCCGTCCTGGTTGACCTGGAACGGGGTCAGCGGGTGGCCCTTGTCCTCGGAGAGCAGCAGCCACAGGATGTAGGCCTTGCCCCTCGGGGCCGGCTCGAGGTTCTCGATCTGGAGGTCCACGAACGCGGTCGAATCACCGGCGATCCCGAACGTTGCAACGCCGCGAGCGTCGCCACCGCCGGTGGGCTCGAGCGGGACGGTCTGGATGTCCTCGGTGGAGGTGTCGGCCGTCGTGGCTCCGGTGAGCTCGTCGGCTCCGGAGCTCTCGTCCTCGGAGCCGCTGAACGCACCCGTTATCGCCAGCACGACGACGATCAGAAGGACGGCGCCGCTGCCGAGACCCACGATCAGCCGGGTCTGATCGCTGGAGAGCGAGGACAGGCTGCGAGCTGCGGCGGGTCTTCGCTGGACCGGCTCTTCGCGGCCTCCTCAGAGGAGGGCTTCGAGCGCCGGATACGGCGGCCCTCGCCCGGCGCGCCGGGACGCGAGGCAGCTCGGCCCCGGCGCCATGCCGCAAGCGCGTCAGAAGCTCGGCGGCGAGCCGGTTGTCCTCCGGGTCCTCTCGCAGATGGCGCGCCGCCTCGGCGCGCCCGATCGGGTCGGCCTGGCCCAGCAGCCAGTCTGTCAGCGCCGACGTTGCGGTCCGGGTCGCTCGCCATCCGCAAGTTCGCGCAGCGCATCGACGGGCGCGGTCTCGCACCTCGTCCTCGGGCACGTCGAGGAGCCCGGCGAGATCGCTCGTAGCTCTGGCCCTTGGCCAGAATCAGCTCGAGCAGCGCCTGTGCATCAGCGGACAGCGGCATGGGCCCGCAAGCGTAGGGAGTCGCACCTATGCGGTGACGCAGGAAGTCGTGCGCGTGCTGCCGATCGGCTGGCGCATCCGGATAGGGTGGCCGCCGTGGCGAAGAATCCGAGCGCACGGCAGCGACGGCTTCTCCGAGCTGATCGGCATCGAGCTCATCGACGCCCCCGAGGGCGAAGCGCGCGGCAGGTCGAGGTCGGCGCCCGCCTTCGCCAGCCGGCGGGATCGTCCACGGCGGCGTCTACGCGTCCCTCGCCGAGACGATCACTCTTACGCGACCTGGCTGGCGGTCCGCGACAGGGGATGGTCGGCGATGGGCCAGTCGAACCAGACCACGTTCCTGCGCCCGATCGCCGACGGTCATGTAAACGCCCACGCCGTCGCGCGCCACCAGGGGCGAACGACCTGGGTCTGGGATGTCGAGGTCACCGACGACGAGGAGCGCATCTGCGCCCTCGTGCGGATGACGATCGCGGTGAGGGAGCCGCCGGTAGCTCGTCCATCCGGCATGTGCCGGAACATCAGAACCCTCCATAATTTCGAGCCCCCCGCGACCGAGGAGGAGGTCAGCGACGCTGCGCTTCAGTACGTGCGCAAGATCTCCGGGTCCACCAAGCCCTCCGCGGCCAACGCCGAGGCCTTCGACCGCGCGGTCGAGGAGGTCACCGCTGCGACCGCAGCGTCTCCTCGACGAGCTCGTCAGCGAACGCGCCGCCCAAGGACCGCGAGGTCGAGGCGGCCAAGCGGCGCGCCCGGGCCGAGAAGCGCTTCGCGACCGCGTAGGCCGAGGCTCAGCCGCGGTAGCGGTTCGTGATCGGCATCCGCCGGTCGCGGCCGAACGCGCGCGGCGTGATCTTGATCCCCGGCGGCGCCTGGCGGCGCTTGTACTCGGCGCGATCGACCATCGCGATCACCTCGTCGACAACGGCCTCCGGTAGGCCCGCCGGCGACCATCTCGTCGCGGCCGCGGTCGTTCTCCACGTACTCGACGAGGATGCGTCGAGCAGCTCGTAGGCGGGCAGCGAGTCCTCGTCGCGCTGGTCCGGGCCGCAGCTCGGCGCTGGGCGGCCGGTCGATGCACCGACGGGCGGCACGAGCGGCTCGCGCGCCACGCGCGTTGCGATGGCGCACCAGCCGGTAGACCAGCGTCTTGGGCACGTCCTTGAGAACGGCGAAGCCGCCCGCCATGTCGCCGTAGAGCGTCGCGTAGCCGACCGAGAGCTCGCTCTTGTTGCCCGGTCGTCAGGACCAGCCAGCCGGTCCGGTTCGAGATCGCCATCATCAGGTTGCCGCGGATCCGCGCCTGGATGTTCTCGGCGGCGAGGTCGACGTCGTCGGGGGAGTCGAGCATCTCCGCGTAGGCAGCCATCGCGGGCTCGATCGGGATCTCGACCAGCTCGGCCCCCAGGTTCGCCGCGATCCGACGCGCGTCGGACTGCGTCTCCGCGCTGGAGTGGGGGGAGGGCATGACGACGCAGGTCAGCCGGTCGCCGCCGAGCGCATCGGCCGCGACGAGCGCGACCAGCGCGGAGTCGATCCCGCCGGAGACCGCCACCAGGACGCGCTCGAAGCCGTTCTTTTCAACGTAGTCGCGCAGGCCCGTGACAAGGGCCGCGTAGGCCTCGGCGTCCTCCGTCCATGCGCGGCGCCGGGGGCGGGGCGTGCCTCGTAGTCGGGCGGGCTGAAGTCGAACCGGGCGACCACCGGGGCCGAATCCGAGGGCCCTGGGACCGCATCCGCGGCTGCGGGCAGCTCCAGGTCGCAGAGCACCAGGTCCTCCTCGAACTGCGCGCCGCGCGCCAGCACCTCGCCCGGCGCCCGACACGACCAGGCTGTGACCGTCGAAGACCAGCTCGTCCTGGCCACCGACGAGGTTGCAGAGGGCGAATGCAGCGCCGGTCTCCGACGCGCGCTCGGCCAGCAGCCCCTCCCGGAAGGCGCCCTTGCCCACGTGGTAGGGGGAGGCCGACGCGTTCACGACCAGCCGCGCGCCGGCGATGGCCTCGACCGACGCCGGGGGGCCGGGGAACCAGATGTCCTCGCAGATCGTAGAGGCCGACCAGCGCCCCGCCCGCCTCGATCAGGGCCGGGGTCGCGCCCGGGCTCGAAGTAGCGGCGCTCGTCGAAGACGCCGTAGTTGGGCAGCAGGATCTTGCGGTAGATCGCCTGGACCCGCGCCGTCGCCGACGACCGCGAGCGAGTTGTGGACGGCGGCGTCGAGCTCCGCGAACCCGACGAGGGCGACGATGCCCGCGACTCCGGCGGCGAGCTCGTCCAGCGCCCGGCGCGCCGGCGCGCAAGGAAGTGCTGCTTCAGCCACAGATCCTCGGCCGGATAGCCGCCGATGCGCCTGCTCGGGGAACACGACGACGCCCGCGCCGGCGCCTCACGCGCGCGGCCGATCCACTCGCCGATCTAGCGCGGCGTTGCCGTCGATGTCGCCGACGGTCGTGTTGACCTGGGCGAGCGCGATGCGCAGCTTGGCGGGCGATGCCTCCATCCTCGAATTATCCCGACCGCCCGAAACTCGCGACCTCGTTCAGGGGTTGTCAGGATATGAGCGTGAGGGACGCAGGGATCACAGGCGCCGCCGCGGCGCTTCTCGGCCTGCCTGGCGGCGGCCGCGCCGGCGCACGCCGCGGACGGGCACGCGGAGGCGGTCCTGGCCGAGGCGCGAGGCGCTGCTGGACCGGACAGCGCGCCCACCGGGCAGCCGACCGAGGAGCTCACCCTCGTCCTCGGCCGAGCTCGCCGCGGTCGACGCCCTCAGCTCGAGGGCGAGGACCGCCTGGACGGCGAGGGCCATCCTGGCCCGCCCGGACGACGGTCTCTGCCGACCGCTACGGCGACGGGTACACGGTCGGACGAGCCGGCCGAGTCGCCGGCACTGCTCGGCCGAACTTCTGCGTCCACTGGGTGAACTCGACGCCCGACGCCCCGAACCTCGCCGACTCGAACGGAACCGGACGACGGTGGACGGCGTGCCGGACTTCGTCGAGGAGACGCTGGCGAGCGCCGACGATTCCTTCGCCGTCGAGAACACCACGCTCGGCTGGACCGAGCCGCTCACCGACGGCGCCCGCGGCGGGGGCGGGCGCCGGGCGCACCGACGCGTACCTGATCGACACTGAACGGGGCCTATCTTCGGCTACGCCTCGCCCGACGAGGGCCAAGGGTCGGCCACCTCGAAGTACGCCTACCTCGTGCTCGACGAGGACATCGCGGAGTTCGCCGACGACGAGCTCACCGAGCTCGAGGCGCTCCAGGCCACGATGGCCCACGAGTACAACCACGTCCTCCAGTTCACCTACGACTCGCAGGTCGCCAGGGCGGACCTCTGGATGCTGGAGTCCATCGCGACCTGGATCGAGGAGCAGGTCTACCCGACGATCAACGACTACCTCCGCTACGTGCCCGACTTCGCGGCCAGCACCAGCCGGTCCCGCTGACCAAGAACGACGGTGGCCTGCAGGATCTACGGGGCCGCGATGTGGAACCACTTCCTCTCGGAGGCACAGGGCCCGGGCCGTCGATGCGCGACGGCGTGGGAGGACATCCGACGCGGTCACCCCGGCCCACCTGTCGGTCGGCGCGTACGACTCGGCTCTGGGCGGCGACGGCGCCAGCCCGTTCGACGCGCTCGGCGAGGCGCTTCGCCGAGTTCGCCGCGTCGAGCGCCGAGTGGCGGGCCGCCAGCCCGCGCCTACCCGCGACGCGGCCGGCTGCCCGACGTCGCCCGCAGCGGCCGGCTCGGGCCGAACGGCGCGCCCGGCCGGCTCCAGCTCGATCACCTCTCCTACGCGCTTGTTGAAGGTCCCGGCCGCGCCAGGCTGCCGAGGGCCTCGACGCTGAAGGTCCGCTGCCCGGACGGCGTCCACTGCGGCGCTGGCCCTGGTCGACCCGCGACGGCACGGCCACCGCAGGCACGGTGACCATCTCGAACGGCAGCGCACGCCGGACGGCGGACTGGTCAGCGTCTGCGCTTCCCGTGGGCGACTACGACCGCGTCACGGCGGTGGTCGCCAACGCCGACGCGAGCGTGAACAACTCCGGCCGCTACACCGCCGACGACAGCCGCTTCAAGGCGAAGCTCAGCACCGGACTGACCGCCTAGCGCCAGGCCCTCGCGCAGCTCGACCACCCGCACGCAGGACTCCCGCGCCTGCTCGGGATCCAGCTTCGCCGAGCGGCCAGCGCCCGCGTGAGCCGCTCGTGGACCTCGGGCGCCGAGTCGGTTGCGAACAGCAGCAGGTCGATCCCGGCGCCGCGCCGCGCTGCTCCGCCGCCTCAGCCGGTGTCCAGCGTGGTGGCGATGGCGCCCGCCTGGAGGTCGTCGGTGATCGAGACCCCCTCGAAGCCCAGCTGGTCGCGCAGCAGCCCCTGAGCGATCTCCGGCTCGCAGCACGGCCGGGTCCTTCGGCGCCGAGCGCCGGGTAGGCGGCGCTTCCGACCATCACCAGCGGGATCCCCTGCTCGATCGCCGTCCCGGAAGGGGTCGAGGTCCTCGCGGAGCTCCTCGCGCGATGCGTCGATCTCGCTTGGGCGAGAAGTCGGTGTTGAGCAGCGAGCGACCCAGGCCGGGGAAGTGCTTGGCGGTCGCCAGCACCCTCTCCTGCCCGAGCCCGCTCGGCGAACGCGAGGCCCCAGCCGCGAGACCTCCTCGGCGCTGCTCGCCGAACGACCGGAACGCGATCACGGCGTCCGGGGTGGCGCGGGACGTCGAGCACGGGCGCGAGGTCGGTGTTGATCCCGACGCTGCCGCAGGAAGGTCCCCGTGGCCTGGCCCTCCAGCCGCGAATCGTCCGCGCGTCGCCCGTGCGGCCCGAGGTCATACGGCGAGCGCAGCGGCGGATCGTTGGTGAAGCGCTTGACCGGGCCGCCCTCCTGGTCGGTCGCGACGATGCAGCGGCGGCTGATCCCCGGCCGCGGCCGCCTTCTGGAGGCTCTCGAGTCCGTCCTCGATCTGCTCCTGCTCGACGCCCGGTCCCGGGGAAGCACGATCACGCCGGCGATCTCGCCGCCTTCGGCCCGCGCGCAGGAGCGTCGAGTCCGGCGTGCCGTCGGTGCGCACCACGATGCCGCTGGCCCGCCAGGCGTGCGCCAGGCCTCGGCGTCGGAGCCCTCGCATTGCGAGGGGATCGCCGCCTCGGCCGGCGCCGCGGCGCTCGGCATCGCTCGCCCGCCCGCGCCCACGACCGCGCCGACGACCGGCCGCCAGCCCGGCGACGCCCGCCGAGCGCGACCCGGCGCCTGCGCCTGACCTCGCGCAGCCGCCGCTCGCGCTCGCGCCTCAGGCGCGAGCCTTGCCCAGCAGCCGCTCCACCACCACCACGTCCTTCCACTCGCCGTCCAGCCTGCCATGTCGGACGTGCACGCCGACCTCTCGCCAGCCCAGCGAGCGCGAACAGCGCGCAGGCTGACGTGCGTTCGAGGCGAAGATCTTCCCGACCAGCTTGTGGTAGCCCGCGGCCTCGGCCGCGGCCGCCAGGGCCGCCAGCAGCTCACGGCCCGCGCCGCTGCGCCGCGGCGTCCCTGGCCGACGTAGATGGTGGCCTCCCCGACGCCGTCGTAGTAGGGCGCGGGGTCGGAGTACGGGGCCGACCTTCGCGAAGCCGACGACCTCGCCCGTCGCGCTCCGCGACCAGCACCAGCGCGCCCGCGCGCGATCAGGGCCGCCGACGTCGCCGACGGCTCGGCGGGCGTGGTCTCGAAGGTCGCGACGCGGTCGGCGATGCCCTCGGCGTGGATGCGGGCGATCGCCTCCGCGTCGCCGGGCCGGCGGCCGCTCGCACGCCGTGCGCTCACGGCTTGCGCCGCGCCGCCGCGCGCGGCTGAGGTTGCCGATGATCACGGCGACGACGGTGACGAGGTAGATCTGGCCGAGCAGCTGCTCGGTGATCGCGAACGAGCGGCCCAGGTCGGTGCCGGCCGTGAGGTCGCCGTACCCGGTGGTGGTGAGCGTCGAGAAGCTGAAGTAGAGGTAGTCGGAGGTGTCGCCCTGCGTCGATCTGCGCGAAGAACGGGCTCGAGCCGACCGTCGTCGAGGATCCCGTAGATGAAGGCGAACAGCGAGCCCAGCAGCAGGTAGATGCAGAGCACGCCGAACATCGTCTGGACCGTCACGCGCCCCTCCTCGCGGAAGTGGCGGACCAGGCCGTGGACGATCGCGATCGGCGCGAGCGCCACCATCAGCAGGCTCACGATCCGCGCGCCGGTGTCGTCGACCTCGCCGGAGGCCGCGAACACGATGGCCGCAGCCCACCGTGACGACCACGACGATCGCGCTGCGCGATCCACAGCGGCCGCGCCCGCGCCTGCGAGGTCCACAGCGCGGCGAGGAACGTCCCGCCGAGGAGCAGGATGGTGACGATGTGCGCCACGTCGCCCTCGTCGGTGGCGAGCTGGAAGATCAGCGACGTGATGATCAGGACCAGCAGGACGCCGTATCCGTGCTCCCCGGGTTTCATGGTCCGGGTGCTATCACCTCGAACTGGCTCATGAGCCCGTGGTCCTCGTGGTCGAGCATGTGACAGTGCACGACGAACTTGCCCAGGTGGTCGCTGAAGTGCCCGCCGACCTCCACCGACGTCGTCCGGGTCGAGGAAGAACGTCTCCTTCAGCGCGCGCTCCCAGCGCGGCGGGCGCCGGCCGTTGCGCTCGAGCATGTAGAAGTCGGCGTGGTGGAGGTGAACCAGGTGCGCGACCGACGTCTCGTTCACCAGCCGCCAGCGCTCGGTGGTGTCGATCACCGGGTGAGTGCTCGACGTAGGAGGGGTCGTAGCCGCGGCCGTTGATGACCCAGCGGAATCCCTCGACTCCCACCGTCCAGGTCTTCTGGGGGCTCGCCGGGATCTCGTCGACCCACTCGGGCAGCGCGCGCAGTGTCGCCGGGCACGCTCGCGGGATCGGGGCGCCGGGCTCCGACGCGAAACTGCATCAGGGGACCCTCGTAGGCCTTCGACCCCAAGTCGTCGGGATTCGCCCTTGCGGCGGACGCTCAGCAGCTCGACGTCGCGATGCGGGAAGCGGCCGAAGTCGACGATCAGCTCGACGCGCTCGCCCGGGCCGACCAGGACCTGCTCGCGCTCGATCGGCTTCGGCATCAGGCCGCTCTCGGTCGCGATCTGAGTCATCGGGGCGCCGTTGGAGAGCTGGAGGTTGTACGAGCGAAAATGTGAGGCGTTCAGGATGCGAAGCCGGTGGCGGCGCCCGCCGACGTGGTGGTGGGGGAGGTAGGCGCCGTTCACGAGCACCTGCTTGCCGGTGACCCCGTCGTTCGGGGCGTGCGGGAAGCCCGAATACGGGTTCGTGAGCTGATTGTCGGCCTTGAACGAGCGGTCGGTGATCATCAGCGGGAGGTCGCGGCGCCCGGTCGGAAGCGGCAACCCGCGGTCCAGATCGTCGTCGATGATCCACATCCCCGCGAGCCCTCGCCAGATGTTTCGCGCCGTGTTGTCCAGACGATGGTCGTGGTACCACTGGAACGCGGCCCGCTCGGGGTCGCCGTCCTCCATCAGCGCGAAGTCGTACGTGCGGCTGCCGCCGGGAGGGATCAGGAGGTCGTTGCCCTGCGCCTTCGCTGACAGGCCGGGGGAGATGTCGCAGTAGAGCGACTTGGGCTGCTTCGGCGGTCAGCCCACCAGGCTGGCCGTCGTCGTCGGAGCGTGTTGTGGCCCCCGTGGAGGTGGACGCTCAGCTCGCCTGCGGCCGCCGGCAGCTCGTGCGAGAAGGTGACCTGCGTGGCCTCGCCCGCAGGCCGGCGAATCGTGGGGCCGGGGAACGAGCCCGCGTACGTCCACATCTCGGTCGGGCGGCCGGGAAGGATGTCGATCTCCGCCTCGACCATGTCGAGCTCGATCTGCGCCGAGGTGAGGACCTCGGGGACCGGCAGCTCGGCCTTGAACGGCTGCGGCGGGCTGGCCAGGGTGGGGGAGGGGCCGAACCCCGGCAGCTTCGGGCGCACCGGGAGGGCGAGCGCCGCCGCTCCCGCCGCCCCGGCAGCGAGAAAGGACCGACGCCTGAGGCGCCGGTCCTTTCGCTACCGCTTGCGGTGTTACCGAGCCGGTCGTGGCTACCTGATCGGGAGGACCTTGACCTTGCCCTGCATCTCGGGGTGCACGACGCACATGAACCGGATGTTGCCCGTCGGCGGTCAGCTGACGGCTGGTGCGTCTCGTCCTCGGTCTCGGTGAGCCAGGAGTCACCGTGGGTGCTGCCCTCGTAGTGGGTGTCCCAGCCCTCGGACCCGTTGTCGACGTTGGAGTCGTCGATCTCGAAGTCGTTCGGCGGGTGGACGCCGTGGTCGGCGGCGACCTTCTTGCAGATCAGCCCTTCATCTGGCCGCACTTCTTGAGCTCGTCCCTGCCCCTCGGGAGCTCCGACTTGGCGACGAGCGTGAACGTGTGCGGGCCGATCTTGTTCGGATCCGTCTTGTTCACGATCTGGAGGTCCACACCGAACGGCACCGTCCTCCGGCGCATCGAAGCGCGGAGCGTTGTTGCCCTTGATCTTGATCGAGTCATCAACGGGCCCCTTGGCGACATCGGCCGTGGCCATGGTGCCGCCGCGCCAGTACGGCGCCGACCGCGGCCAGCGCCGCAACCATGCCCGCCACCCTGAGCGTCTTGTGCTTGTTCATTCTGCTTCCTTTCTTACGCCGCACAGCGGCGTGGGATGAGACTCGCCCCCCGAGCCCGGCACCTGCTCCCCGACAGGGTCCCTGCACGCCACTTGGCTCGATCAGCGAGGCAGCTTGATCGCCGTGCAGGATACCGGTCAATCGGACGAAATCAATGCAAAACCTGATCATCAGCGCCGACGACTACGGCTACGCGCCGGGCTACGACGCGGGCATCCTCGAGGCGGCGGCGGCGGGCGCGATCGACGCGGTGAGCGCGATGGTCCGCCGCGGGCCGGTCGAGGCCGCGGGCCCTCGCCGCAACCGGGGTCGAGATCGGCCTTCATCTGGAACTCGAGCCCGACGCGACCCGCACGACCGCGACGCTCCAGCTCGATGTGTTCGAGGACGCCTTCGGGCGCCCTCCGGCCTTCCTGGACGGCCACCACCATTGCCATGCCGCCCCGGGCATCGCGATGACCGTTGGGCAGCTCGCCGCCGAGCGCGGCCTCGTGACCCGCTCGATCGACGAGGCGCACCGCCGGCTCCTGCGGAGCCTCGGGGTCGCGACGCCGGACCTGCTCGTCGGGAGGCTGAACGAGCGCGACCCGGCCATGCCGAGCGAGCTGGAGGCGATGATGATGGGGGAGGGGCCGCCCGCCGCCGAGGTCGTGGAGTGGATGGTCCACCCCGGCCACACCGACCGCTCCTCAGGCTCGACCTACGACGCCGGGCGCGAGCAGGACCTGCGGCTGCTTCTGGACCTACTCGACGCCGGCCCGTTGCGACGCCTTCGCGCCACGCACGCCGCCGCCCTTGGCGCCTGAGCGCCGCTTGGGCTTGCCGGCGCCCGCCGCCTCGGCGAGCTCCGCGATCGACGCCTTCAGATCCTCGGCCAGCGATTCGAGATCGCTCATCGCCTCGTAGTCGCCGATCAGGCCGAAGTTGATCCGGCCGTCGTAGCTCATGATCCCGAAGCAGACCGCCTGGCGGCGGGCGAGCGGGACCATCGGGGTCATCGACTCCATCCGGCGGCCGAGCAGGTACAGGGGGAACTGGGGACCGGGCACGTTGGTGACGACGAGGTTGAAGAACCGCTGAGCCGGTTGCAGGCGTGCCGCCTGGCCGGCGATCGTCGGCGGGGCGAAGTCCTGGAGCTGGGTCATCATCGTCGCCCCGACGGCCTGCTTGGACTCCTTGAGGTCGCCCATCGTCGCGCTGACGAGGCGCAGGCGCTCGGCCGGGTCCTCCTCGAACACCGGCAGCGGCGCCATGAACGAGGAGACGCGGTTGCCGAGGTCCCCGTGCTCGCCCGCGCCGCGCACGCTGATCGGCACCATCGCCCGGAGCTCGAGCTCATGCGTCGAGTGCCCGTGGGCGCGCAGGTACCGCCCGAGCGCCCCGGCGACCGCCGCGAGCACGACGTCGTTGACGGTGCCGCCGAGCGCGTTCTTGATCTCCTTGAACTGGCCGAGGTCGCCGCGCACGACGGCGAGGCGCCTGTAGGAGCCGATCTCGACGTTGAACGGCGAGTCCGGGGCGGCCATGCCGGTGCGGGCGAACGCCCCGGCGGCCTCGAGGGCGTTGATCATGGCGCGGCCAGCCTGCCTGGGGGCCCGGAAGACGGCGCGCGCGCCGCGGACCATCTCGGCCGGGGTGGTCGCGCGCTCGACCATCGCCTCGGCGAGCACCTCGGCGTCGCTGGGCTCCGGCCGCGGCGTCCACGGCTCCTGTGCGGGTAAGTCGGCCGGCTCCGGCTCGGTGTCGAAGAGGACGGTGGTGATGTCCACGCCCGAGACGCCGTCGACCAGGCAGTGGTGGGACTTGGCGACGACGGCGAAGCGGTCGCCCTCGACGCCGTCCACCAGCCACATCTCCCAGACCGGCTTGGCGCGGTCGAGGCGCTGCGAGAACACGCGGGCGGCGAATATCCGCAGCTGCTCCTCGGACCCCGGCTCGGGCAGGGCCGTGTGGCGCACGTGGTAGGCGAGGTTGAAGCGAGGATCGTCGACCCACTTGGGACGCCCCTGGCCGAACGGCACGAAGCGGAGCTTCTGGCGGAAGCGAGGGACCAGATGCAGGCGCGAGGAGATGTGGTCGTAGAACTCCTCGTAGGAGGGGCTGGGACCCTCGAAGAGCGTCACGGACGCGACGTGCATGTGGGCGGGCCCTCGCTCGAGGTGAAGGAACGAGGAGTCGAGGCCGGTGAGGCGGTCGCGGTTCATGCCTGGGCGGATTCTCTCAGTTCCGTTAAGAGTGTGACCGGAGTCACACACACGAACGGGTGTTCCCCCCTAGCCTGCCGCGCTTCATGCGACGAATCCGAATCAATCGGAGGCGGATGGCGGCACTGGCGCTGCTCCCCGGCCTCGCGACTATGACAATGATGACCGCGCCGACGCTGGGGGCCGAGGACGGCACCCGCAAGGCGGAGATGAAGACGGCCAAGCGGACCGTGAGCTTCGGCTCGTCCATGCGTGTGGTGGGGAGGTTCCCCGACGCGCCGCGCGAGCTGGTCGAGGTCGAGTACCGCCGCGCCGGGACGAATTGGAAGGTGGGGGATAGGGCCCGCACGTCCACCAAGGGCCTGTTCAGGGCGCGCGTGCGCCCGGCTGCCTCCGGTTGGTGGCGTGCGCGTCTCGCCGACCGGCCCGAGGCCGACGACGCCTCGCTCGAGGACGCCACGGCGCCGTCGGTCGACACCCGCACCGGCAACCGGCGCGTCAACGTGCGATCGAAGACGAAGGCGAAGGTCTCCTCGGCCAACGTGACCGTGGGGCGAAAGGTGCGCATCTCCGGCCGCGTGAAGCCCACCGACGCCGGCCGCAAGGTCGTGATCCACGCGGGCGGCTCGAACATGAACACCCGCACGTCGTCCAAGGGCACGTTCTCCCGCACCTGGAAGCCCCAGGGCACGGGCACCTACAGGGTGTCCGTCGACGCGAGGGGCAACGAGATCGCCAAGGGCTCCGGTGACCGGGCCGGGACCGTTCAGGTCTTCCGCCCGGCGGCGGCCTCCTGGTACGGCCCCGGCTTCTACGGCCATCGCACGGCGTGCGGGCAGACGCTGACGACCTCAACCATGGGCGTCGCCAACAAGACCATGCCCTGCGGCACGAAGGTCACGCTGCGCTACGGCGGGCGCGAGGTGACGGTGCCGGTGATCGACCGCGGCCCCTACGCGGGCAACCGCGAGTACGACCTCACCTCGGCGACCAGGAACCGCCTCGGATTCCCAAGCACGGGCACGGTGCTCTCCAGCCGCTAACGTGCGCGTCGTGCAGGCGGGGATTCGTGCGTTCGCAGGGCTCGCGGCGGTTGCTGCCGCCACGCTCGCGCTGCTCGCGCTCACCGCGCCGGCCGGCGGGCGCCTGCTGGTGATGTGCCAGGGCGAGGAGGCGACGATCGTCGGCACCCCCGGCGACGACACCGGGGGCGGCCAGCTCGAGGGGACGGACGAGGCGGACGTGATCGCCGGCCTCGAGGGCGACGACGACATCAACGGCAACGGCGGCAAGGACGTGATCTGCGGCGGGGACGGGGAGGACTTCCTCAACGGCGACTTCAACAGCTCAATGGAGACGCCGGGAGAGGACGCGGACAAGATCTCCGGCGGCGCCGACGCCGACTACATCAGCGGCGAGCACGGCGACGACGTCATCAAGGGCAACGGCGGGACCGACCAGCTCGCCGGTGAGATCTTCGGCGGCGATGAGTTCGGCGGGGACGACGACCGCCTCATCGGCGGCAAGGGCGTCGACCTCTTCGACGCCGGCCCCGGGAAGGACTCAGCCAGCGGAGGCAAGTCGAACGACGACATCTTCGGGGGCCCAGGACCGGACGACCTGAACGGCGGCAGCGGCCGCAAGGACGGGTGCACCGGCGGCACCGGCAAGGACAAGCTGCGTGCCTGCGAGGGCCCCGCGGAGGTCTGAGCCCGAGTAGCGCGGACCCGCCTACACTGGGCGGGGATGAGCGCCGAGGGCAAGAACCTCGAGGCGATCGCGAAGGCGATCGAGCAGCACAACAAGTCCTGCCCGTTCCCGGCAACCGAGGTGCGCATGAACCCGTTCGAGGTCGAGCGCCTCGGCTGGGAGGAGATCCTGGGCCTCCCGATCACGCCCGACCCCGCGCTCGGCACGGGCGCCTTCCGCATCATCTGCGCCCGCGACGGCGAGGGTGACGAGCTGGAGGAGGTCGAGGCCGTGGGCGAGCTGATCGAGATCGGCGGCCCCGAGCCCGAGGGCCCTCCGGTCTAACCCGCACCCGCGGACTGTCCTGCCTGGTGTCTTCCACGGACACCTACCCAGGACAGCTCGCAACTTGGTCGCTTTGCATAGAAAGCGGCTACCTCGGGACCGCGCGGGATACTGCGGAGCGATGTCGCAGGAGAACGTGGAGGTCGTCAAGGCAAACTTCGAGGCGTTCGCATCGCGAGGACTCGATGGGTGGATGGAGCAATTCGCCGACGATGTCGAATACCGGGCCCCCGAGGGTTCTCTCGACGACGTCGGTCCCATCCACGGGAAGTCGGCCCTGCGGGCATGGCTCCAGCAATGGATCGACACGTTCGAGGGATTCTGGTTCGAGGCGGTGGAGTTCATCGACGCGGGCGAGGACCAGGTGGTCGTGGTCGAGCGGTTCGGCGGGTGCGCCAAGATCAGCGGCATCGAAACGGAACAGACCCAAGCGGTGGTCTCCACGATTTGCGACGGGAAGATCGCGCGCTGCCGCGAGTTCATGACCCGGCGCGAGGCCCTCGAAGCCGCCGGGCTTGAGGAGTAGACGATGTCGCAGGGGAACGTCGATCGATTCATGGAGTGCGTCGCGGCGTTCAACCGCCTCGACATACCGGCCGCCATGCGGTACCTGGATCCCGAAATCCAGTTCGACCATCGGCTCGCCGAGCTCTATGGAAGCTACGCCGGGCTCGAGGGTGTGCAGGGGTTCTTCGCCGACGTCGCCGAGCACTTCGATGCCTTGACCGTCGACTGCCCGGACGTTCGCGACCTGGGCGACCGGGTGCTCGCGCTCGGCACCTCAAGACTGATCGGCAAGGGGAGCGGAGTCGAGACCGAGCTGCCCTTCGCGGTGGTGGCGGCGTTCAGGGCTGGGCGGATGACCCGCTTCACCGACTTCGGCGACCGGGACCAAGCCCTCGAAGCCGCCGGACTCAAGGAGTAGGCGCTTTGGACGAAAAGCGACTATCTCGATCGAGTGAAGGATTTGCGACCGCATAGGTAGCCTAACCTCTGCACTCGGCGGCGTTGACCACATCAACGTGACGCGTCTGCGTGCATGGGCGACGTGTGGGATCGAGTGAAGAATTCGACCGCCTCAGGCGGCACAACGCTTCACTCGACCGCGCCGCCGGCCCAGGCGCTTTGGACGAGAAGCGGCCGGCCGCTTCTCACGGAAGAGGTAGTCGTCGGTGGCTCGCGAGATACTTGCGGGCAATGTCTGAGGAGAACGTGGAGCGCTTCAAGCGCGCAACCGCCGCGCTGAACCGCGGCGACATCGAGGAGGTCCTGAAGGATCTGCACCCGGCGGTCGAGTGGCATGCGTTCCTTGAGGAACTGCTGGGTGGTGAGGGCATGGTCTATTCGGGGCACGCGGGCGTCCGCGACTTCTTCCGAGAGTTCGGTGAGTCTTTCGACCAGCTCTACTGGGAGTACCCGGACGTTCGCGACCTCGGCGACCGACTGCTCGCCATCGGCACCTTCCGGGCGCGGGGCCGAGCCAGTGGCATCGAGGCCGAGGTTCCGCTCGGCGTGGTCGTCACCTTCGAGGACGACCTGGTGACCGTGGTGTGGAGTACCGACGACCCCAGCGAAGCGCTCGCGGTCGCAGGACTGCCCGAATAGCGCCTAGTAGTCCAGGCCCAACTCGGTTGTGAGCTTCTGGGCTTCGATGTTCAGCTGGAAGAACTCGCCGGTGAGGATCAGCACTCCCATCGCGATCAGGATCACGCCACCGACGGCGACGATCGCCGCGTAGTGGCGCTTGACGGCGTCGAAGACCGTCGCCATCCGCCCGAAGGCGACGGCGGCGAGAAAGAACGGGACGCCGAGCCCCAGCGAGTAGACGGCCAGCAGGCCGGCGCCCTTCGCGGCCGAGTCGGTCAGCGCGGCGGCGCTCAGAATCGCCGCGAGCGTCGGCCCGACGCAGGGCGTCCAGGCGATCGCAAACGCCGCGCCGGCGACGAGCGGCCCGCCCTTGCCGGCGCGCTCCATCAGCGCATCGACCCGCCATTCCTTGTTCAGGCGGACCATGAAGAAGCTGGCGACGAACAGCACGCCCATGACAGATGATGAGGACGCCGGAGATGTCGGTGAGGAGATCACGGTGCTCGCGCAGCGCGTCCCCGATCCCGGTGGCGGTCAGGCCGAGCAGGATGAAGATGGCGGAGAACGAGGCGATGAAGATCAGGGCCGGGACGACGACCCGGTGCCAGCCCGCGCCCTCGAGCTCGGTCACGTTGACCCCGCTTACCGCCGACAGGTAGCCGGGCACGAGCGGCAGCACGCAGGGGGAGAGAAAGGACACCAGCCCCGCCGCGAATGCGGTCAGGATCCCGACGCCGCCAGCCGGATCGCCCACCAAGACCTCAGCTCAGCGCTGTGGCGAGCCGGCGGCGGTGAGCGATGGCGAGCGGGTCCGACGGCCCGAGCTCGGTGAAGATCGCCACCATCACCTGGCGCAGCAGGTCGCGCGTCTCCGCGTCGTCCGTCGCCGCGATCGCCTCCTGGAGGCCCTCCAGGGCCGGCTCGTAGTCGCCCGCGTCCCACGCGGCGAACACACGCTCGAGTTCCGCGGGCTCAAGCCCGTCAATGGCCTCGCCGGCCTGGAGGCGCAGCCGCGCCGTCAACCCATCGGCGATGAAGTCGCCGGCGATCGGCTCGAGCACGGCGGCCGCCTCGTCGCTCGATCCACGACCGATCAGGATCCGCGCCAGCTTTCCTGCCGCCTCGGCGTGGCGAGGGTCGGCCTCCAGAGCCTGACGCAGCGAATCCTCGTCGCCCGCCGCGACCAGCTCGTCCGCAGGGGAGGGAACGAGCTCGTCGAGGAACGCCTCGATCCGGGCCGGCGGGATCGCGCCGGTGAACTGAGAGGCGACCTTGCCGTCCCGGAAGGCCTTGACCGCCGGGATCCCCTGGACGCCGAACGCCTGCGACAGGGCCTGGTTGGAGTCGACGTCCACCTTCGCGAGCTCGACGCGGCCCGCGCGGCTCTCCACGGCCTTCTCCAGCGCGGGGCCGAGCTGGCGGCAGGGCCCGCACCACTCGGCCCAGAAGTCCACGACCACGGGGACCTCCCGCGAACGCTCGACCACGAGCTCCTCAAACTGCGCCTCGGTGACGTCTCGAACCATGGGTTTGAGGTTAGAGAAGGCCCGGGGTGGCCCGCCCAGTTATGTCAACCGGGCCGTAGCCGCCAAGATATGGGGGATGGACGATTCCCTCCGCGGCAAGCTTCTCGTCGCCTCACCGGCGCTCGTGGACCCCAACTTCGCGCGGGCGGTCGTCCTCATCACCGAGCACAACGACGAGGGCGCGATGGGCATCGTGCTCGACAAGCCGTCGGACGCGCTCGTCGGCGAGGTCGTGCCTCAGCTCGCGGACGCCGCGGGGCCCGACGCGCCGATCTACGTCGGCGGGCCCGTGCAACCCAGCGCGATCGTCGTCCTGGCGGAGTTCTCCGACCCCGAGGCCGCGGCCTGGATCGTCGTCGCGGATGTGGGGTTTGCCTCAGCGGACCTCGACACGGCCGACCTGGGCGCCGTCACGCGCCGAGCGCGCGTCTACGCCGGCTACTCCGGATGGGGACCCGGCCAGCTCGAGGCGGAGATGGAGCTGGACTCCTGGATCATCGAGCCGCCGCTGCCCGCCGAACTGTTCCCCGACGCGCCCGACACGCTCTGGAACGACGTCCTCGCCCGCAAGGGCGGCCAATACGCGTTGGTTGCCCGGATGCCGGAGGACCCGTCCCTCAATTAGCCCAAACGCGGCCCTCGGGCGCTCAGGCACGATCCTGCGCTCGATACCGTTGATTATGGAAACTCGAACGCAGAAGGTTTGATCTGGATCGGAACGGGTACGCCTCCCCCGCAGAACCCGATGGCGGCACGTCCGGTTCCTGCTCCGTTACATATACGTCGCAGATGCGGCGAGGCAGCACAGGAGCCCGGCTTTGCCCGGGCTTCTGTCATCGGCGGTCCAACCCCACGTGAGCGACTCACCGGAAACCGAAAACGAGCCAGACCGCCGGGCGCCGGGGACGGCGGAGGGCCTCGCGCAGGAGGACGAGTTGCTGCGGCGATTCGCCGAGACGCGCGATCCCGCGCTGCGCGAGGAACTCGTCAACCGCTTCCTGCCGCTCGCCCGTAGCCTCGCGATGCGCTACGCCGGCGGCGCCGAGCCCACCGACGACCTGGTGCAGGTAGCCAGCGTCGGCCTGATGGGCGCGCTGGAGCGGTTCGACCCCTCGCGCGGCGTCCCGTTCGCGGCGTTCGCCGGGCCCACGATCCTCGGCGAACTCCGCCGCCACTTCCGCGACCGCGTCTGGACGCTTCGCGTCCCGCGCGGGCTCCAAGAGCGAATCCGCGACGTCGAGGACTCGATCACCGCGCTGGCCAGCGTGCTGGAGCGCTCGCCCACCGTCGGCGAGATCGCCGAGCGGTTGGAGATCCGCGAGGACGAGGTGCTCGAGGCCATGGAGGCCAGCGACGCCCGGCGGACGATGTCCCTCGACCAGCCCGACGGCCTCGGACGACATCGGCGACTCCGTGATCGGCGATCGCGTCGGCGATCAGGACCCCGGCTTCGAGTTGGTCGAGGAGCGCTCGGCGATCAACGCCGGCGCCCGCGTGCTGAACGACCTCGAGCGCGAGGTGCTGCGACTGCGCTTCGTCGAGGACCTGACGCAGTCGAAGATCGCCGAGGAGGTCGGCTACTCGCAGATGCATGTGTCGCGCATTCTGCGGCGTGCGCTCGACCGCGTGCGCACCGCCGCGGAGCACGAGGCCTCCTAGGACGCGGGTTGCCTACGCGGCTTTGCCGCTGATCTCGATCACCAGCTGCTCGGTCTCGCCATCGCGCTCGACCCGTACCTCGTCGGCGAGCCGCTCCAGCGAGCCTCCGATCTCGGGGATCCGCATCCCCGCCAGGAGCTGCTCGCCCCCTCCCTGCACCAGCGGCCCGACGCGGACGGTGACCGTTCCCCCCTCGGCGTCCACGACCAGGTTCGCGGTGCCATCGGAGAAATGCTCCCCCGCCCTCGCGGCGACGGCGTCGCCCAGCAGGACGGCATCGGAGAGGCGGTCCACCGAGAAGTCGGCCCGCACGGCGAAGAGCGAGATCACGCGGGAGAGCACAGGCCCCACCAGGCCCCCGGCGGGCATCGACATCTCCGCGCCGGGCACGACCTCGGAGGCGGGCAGTCCCTCGGGCTCGGCTCCGTTCTGTGAGAGCCCGAGGCGCATCGTGACGACGGTCCCCCGTCCCGGGCCCCCGCTGATCTCGAAGCTGCTCGACAGCGCCGCGATCAGCGGCAGGCCCATGCGCAGGCTCTGCCGCTCCACGTCGGCCCGCGGGCCGGATGCCACCGCCGTGGTCACGCACGACCACCACGAGGGCATCGTCGTCGCGGGTGGCGTCGATCTCCATCGAGCCCTCGCCCTCCTCGGCGTAGGCGTGGACCACCGAGTTCATGCAGGCTTCGGTCACGACCGTCTTCAAATCGCCGATGCGACCGGGCTCCATCCCCAGCGCCTCGGCCAGTCCGGCCAGGGCGTGGCGGACGACGCCGACGTTCTCGGCCTTCGCTGGAAGCGCCATCCGCAGGTCCGGCGCCATCATCGCGCGGCCCTCGCTCTTGGACCCACCACGGTCAGGAGCATACCCGCGGCGGCGGCTTTCTATTCCTGCCTCAGTCGCGCTTCCAGGCGCCGCCGAAGAGCCGGCCCAGGCGGCCGGTGCGCACGTTGGCCCGGTAGCTGCCGACGCCCGCGCTCGGGCGGCGGCAGGTCGGCGACCTGCCTCGGAGTCGATCGCGAGGGTCACCAGCCGCTCGGCCGTCCTCGAGACCTCGGGGCCGTCGACGAAGCGCAACTCGCCGGATTCGGTCTCGATCACGATGCCGTCGAGGATGTGCTCGCGATAGTTGTCGACCACCTGTTGGACCGTCCCCACCACGGCCCCGTCCGAGGAGCGGACCTCGGTGCCCCGCTCGACCGCGGAGTAGTGAATTGCGTGGCCTTCGTCGCTCACGACGCAAAGCATAGGCTCCCCGGGTGGCCGGCTACTCGGGCACACCGCTGCCGAGGAAGCTCGGCATCAAGGAGGGTCACCGCCTCGCACTGATCGGCGCGCCGACGGGCTTCGACACGACGTTGGGAGAGCTCCCTGAGGGCGTCGAGATCCGCACCAGCGCCCGCGGGCGCAGCGACGTGATCGTCTGCTTCCTGGTGCGCCGCGCCGAGCTCGAGCGGCGCTTCGACGCGTTGCAGGCGTGCGCTGGAATACGACGGCGGCCTCTGGATCGCCTGGCCCAAGCGCGCCTCCGGCGTCGAGACCGACGTCACCGAGGACGTCGTGCGCGAAATAGCCCTCGAGCGCGGCCTCGTCGACAACAAGGTCTGCGCGATCGACGAGACCTGGTCGGGCCTGCGGCTGGTCTACCGCCTGAAGGACCGGCCCTAACCGCGCGCGCTCGCGCACCTCATCCTCGGCGCAGAACGCCTCGATCTCGCGTGAGAGCTTGCCGCCCTGCCACGCCAGCGGCGACTCCCCCGGGCCCTCGCTGATCAGCCTCGCGCGCGGCAGCGCCTTGCCCATGCCTCCGCCATGGCGTACGGATGGCCGGGATCGGCCTCGTCGTGGCTCGCGACGACGAGCGCCGGCACGTCGAGCGCCTGCGAGCGCGTCGAGGCCGTCGAACGGGATCGAGCGCGGCACCTCGCGCAGGGCCCGCTCGACGCCCTCCGGGTGCTCGTGGCGCTCCAGTCGCGCGCGCGTGATCCGCAGGATCGTCTCGCGCCACTGCGGGTTCAGATCGACGTCGAGGCCTCGACGAATCCCTCCACCCCGCCGCGTCTCGAGCCCATCCGCCAGCCGGTCCCAGTACTCAAGCGACTCGCGGCTCGGGCTCCCCGCCGTCAACGGCTGGGCCGATCAACACGAGGCCCGCGTAGCGCTGCGGATCGCGCAGCGCAGTCGCCGCGATCGTATGGGCGCCCATCGAGTGCCCCGCCAGCACCGGCCGGCCCTCCCCCGCCTCGCGCGGCCACGACGGCCTCGGCGTCGTCGGCCAGGTTGACATAACCGTATGCGCCCTCAGGCGCGGCGCTCGAGCCCCCGTGGCCCGCGCGCGTCGTAGGCGACCACGCGAAAGCCCGCCCGCGATAGGTGCTTCGAGCCGTGGACCACCACCTCGCGAGTCGCCGTCAGCCCGTGCATGCAGCACGATCGCGGCGCCGCCGTCCTCCCCGGAGCGCTCGCCGGCGAGCTCGGCGTCCCCCGAGGAGACGGTGAACTCCACGGCGCTCAGCTCATCTACCGCTCGAGGGTGATGCGGTCGATCACGACGGGCACCGCGGGCGGCCCGTCCTGGCCCGGGATCCGCCTGCGCCTCGATCGCGCTCCACGGCCGCGTCGGCGCCGGTGATCTCGCCCAGGACCGCGTAGTCGGCAGGGAGGCCGGCATCAGCGCCGACGACGACGAAGAACTGGCTGCCGGAGGTCGCCGGCGGGCTCGACCCCGCTCTTCGCCATCGCGACCACGCCCTTCGTGTACTCCGTGTTCGGCGGGGGCGCCTCGGTGACCGAGTACCCGGGTCCGCCGGTCCCGTCGGCCGCGGGATCGCCGCCCTGGATCACGAAGTCCGTCGACGACGCGGTGAAACGACGTGCCGTCGTAGAGCCCCTCCTCGACCATGTGGACGAACGAGCTCGTGGTCTTCGGCGAGCCCTTCGTGTCGAGGGCGAACTCGAAGTCGCCGCAGTTGGTCTCGACCTTGGCGGTGACCTTCTCCCCCGGCTTGACCTCGTTCCCGCTCGGCTTTCAGCTTCACGTCGCTTGGGCTCGGCGGCGGTCGCCTCCTCGCAGACATCCTTCGGGTTCGTGGTCGAGGCCGTGGTCGGTCGCACGTCGGCGCTCGAGTCGGACTCGTCGTCCCCGCACGCTGCCAGCGCCAAGGACCCCCGCCACGAGGGCGGCGCGCCAGGCGCGCCTGCGAACGATCCCGGCGTCGAGCGTCATCGGCGTCGCAGGCTACCCAACCGAGTGGCGCCCGACTACCCTCGCGCCGGTGATCGCCGGGGACGCCCCACCTGCTTCTTGTCAACCCCTCGGCCGGGGGCGGGCGCGTGCAGGAGCTGCTCCCGGAGGCGCGCCAGGCCCTCGAGCGCCACGGGATCGAGCATCGCGTGGTCGAGACGACCGGGATCGAGCATGGGTGCGTCGAGGCGCGCATGGCCGCCGCGGCCGGCGAGGTGGTCGTGGTGATGTCCGGCGATGGCCTGTCGGCCAGGTCGGCGGCACGCTGGCGAACACCGGTGCCTCGTTCGGCGTCCTGCCCGGGTGGCCGCGGCAACGACTTCGCTCGCGTGCTCGGCGATCCCTGACCGAGATCGAGGGCGCCGTCGACGTGATCGCCGCCGGCCACCTTCGCGAGATCGACGTCGGCGAGGTCAACGACAAGCGATTCCTGTGCATCGCGAGCTGCGGCTTCGACTCCGACGCCAATCGGATCGCCAACGAGGCGAAGCGCGTCAAGGGCCAGGCCGTCTACCTGTACGCGGCCCTGCGTGCGCTGTGGGAGTGGAAGCCGGCGCGGTTCACGCTCACGTTCGACGGTCGAGCCGCACGGAGTTCACCGGCTACTCGGTGGCCGCCGGGAACAGCCGCGCCTACGGCGGAGGCATGTTCGCCGCCGCCGAACGCGCTGCTCGACGACGGGCTGCTCGACGTCGTCTGGAGCGAGCAGACCAGCAAGCGCCGGTTCCTCTCTGGCATCCTGCCGAAGGTGTTCAAGGGCACCCACGTCGAGCAAGCCCGAGGTCGGCGCCAGACAGGGCGGCGAACGTCCGCATCGAGGCCGACCGCCCCTTCGCCGTCTACGCCGACGGCGACCACCTCGCCGATCTGCCGGCCACGGTGCGGGTTCTGCGAAAGGCGCTGCGGGTGATCGCTCCCGAGGGCGCGCCGCTCGCCGGACCGCGGTGAGCGCCTTCTTCCGCGCCAAGGTCGCGGCGGCCCGCGCGATCGGGGCCCTCAGCCGCCGCAGCGGCCGCGGTGGCGGCACCACCCTCCCCGGCCGGGTGCTGCTGCGCATGGCGCCCGACGCGATCGCCCGTCTGGGCACCAAGCTCACCGGCTGGCTCGACCGTGGTGAGCGCGACCAACGGCAAGACGACGACATCCGGGATGATCGCCGCCGCCCTCCAGGCAGGCGGGCCGCGACCCGGTGCACAACCGCGCCGGCTCGAACATGACCTGGGGCGTCGCCACCGCGCTGCTCTCCGAGCAGCGGCGACCGAGGGCCTGTTCGAGGTCGACGAGGCCTGGCTGCCCAAGGTCGCGCACGAGCTCAAGCCGCGGCTGGTCGTGCTCTCCAACCTCTTCCGCGACCAGCTCGACCGCTACGGCGAGCTCGAGACCCTCGCCGACGATTGGGCCACGTTGGTCGCCGAGCTCGCGGGCTCGACCGAGTTCGTCCTGAACGCCGACGACCCGCTGATCGCGGACCTCGGACGCGACAGCGACCTGAACCGCCGTCCGGGCGTCACCTACTTCGGGATCGAGGACCCCTCGCAGGCCCTGCCCGAGCTCCAGCACGCTCACGACGCGAAGCACTGCCGCCGCTGCGGCGCCCCGTACTCACTACGAGCGCGCCTTCGTCGGTCATCTCGGCCACTACACGTGCCCCAACTGCGAGGCCGACCGCCCCGCGCCGGACATCGTCGCCGAGCGCATCACTCTGCACGGCATGAAGGGCTCGGACGTCACCGTGCGCACGCCGGACGGGACGATCGAGCTCTCGCTGCCGCTCCCCGGCCTCTACAACGTCTACAACGCGCTCGCGGCGCTCGCGGCCGCGATGCGGCTGGACGTGCCGCTGGCCACCGCCGTCGCGGGGCCTCGCGTCCGCGAAGGCTGCGTTCGGCCGCGTGGAGACCGTGGAGGTGGCCGGCAAGCCGGTCTCGATCCTCCTGATCAAGAACCCGGCCGGCGCCAACGAGGTCCTGCGCACGCTGCGGCTCGAGGGGGCGGACGGCAACGGCGGCGGCGAGGGGATCGACCTCTGGGTCGCGCTCAACGACAACATCGCCGACGGGCGCGACGTGTCGTGGGTATGGGACGCCGACTTCGAGCTGCTCGCCGGAGCCGTCAGCGCAGCGTCGTCTGCGCCGGAACCCGCGCGCCCGAGATGGCGGTGCGCCTGAAGTACGCCGGGATCGACGAGTCGTCCATCGTCGTTCAGGAGGACATCGAGGGCTCGCTCGACGCCGCCGTCGCCGCCGCCCCCGGCGGGCTCTTCGCCCTGCCGACCTACACGGCCCTCATCGAGCTGCAGGACGCTGCTGGCCTCGCGCGGGCTCGCAGCCGAGTACTGGGCCTAGCCAGGCCCCTACCATTGCGGCCCCAATGACCGCCGAGAACATCCTGCTCACGGGGACGGGCCGTTCGGGCACCACGCTCACCTGCCACCTGCTGAACAGCCGTCCCGGACACCGTTGCGCTGTTCGAGCCGATGAAGGTCAAGGACTTCGCCGAGATGAGCGGGCCGCCGCGCGATCGCCGACGCCATCGACGACTTCTGCGCCGAGCAGCGCGAGTCGATCGCCGAACACGGCGTCGCGACGTCCAAGCAGGTCGGCGGCGTGATGCCCGAGAACCCCTACGGCTCGAAGACGAACGAGTCTGGCTTCCGCGCCAAGTCCGTCTCGAAGGGCGAGGTCGCGGTCGAACAAGCCCGCTCGGTCGAGGATTTCGGGCTCGTCGTCAAGCACGTCTCCGCTTTCGCCGCCGTCCTCCAGGAGCTCGTCGCCCGGTTCCCGGTCTACGCGATCGTCCGCAACCCGCTGCCGGTCCTGGCCTCGTGGAACTCGATCGATTTCAACCTGCGCAGGGGCCACATCCCGGCCGCCGAGCGCCTGGACCCGAGCTGCGCGAGGCGCTCGGCTCAACTCGAGGACCCGCTCGACCGACAGCTTCACATCATGGCCTGGTTCCACGGGCGCTTCCGCCGCAATCTCCCGGACGAATCGATCATCCGCTACGAGTCGATCGTCGAGAGCGGCGGCGCCTGCCTCAGCGTGATCCGGCCCAGCGCAGCGGAGCTCTCGGAGCCGCTCGAGAGCCGCAACCTGAACGAGATCTACGACCGCGACATGGTCGATGCGGATCGGCGAGCGCCTGCTCGCGTCGGAGGGCGCGCACTGGGAGAGCTACCCGAAGGAGAGCGTCGAGCGGCTGCTCGAGCTCTTCGTCTCGAGTGCCGGCTGACGCCGCTGCCGGCGACGACCGGACGGTCCTGTTCTACCGCGACTTCCGCAAGTTCCACGGCGGCCACCTCAAGGTCTGGGACTACTTCAACCACGTCGCGGTCGACGCCCGGCTTCACGTCCATCGATCGGCTTCTCCGACCGGACCGCCTGGGGCGATGTCGAACCCGTGGTGGAGATCCCCAGAGCTCGTCGCCGACGACTACGACGCCGCCGACGCCGACCTGTTCTTCGTCGCCGGCCGCGACTGGCACCGCATGGACGCGCATCCCGCCGCCGGAGCCTGGACTTCCCGGTGATCAACCTCGTCCAGAGCGTCCGGCACGCCGACCCCGGCGGCACCCGGTTCGAGTTCCTGGCCCGCCCGGCCGATCCGCGTCTGCGTGAGCGAGGTGATCGCCGACGCGGTCCGCGAGACCGGCCTGGTACGCGAGCCCCTGTTCGCGATCCCGAACGCGATCGACGTCCAGGCGCTGGAGCCCGGTGATCCGGCCGCCGCCGACGTCGAAGTGCTTGCTCGCCGGCCTGAAGCAGCCCGAGCGCGCCCGCGAGCTGGCGCGCGGCTCGAGGGCGAGGGGCGTCGGGTACAGGCGTTCACCGACCTCGTCCCTCGCGCAGGAGTTCACCGAGCGCGATCCGGAGCGCCACGGTGACGGTGTTCCTGCCGCTTCCCACGGAGGGCTTCTACCTGCCGCCGCTCGGAGGGCATGGCGCTCGGCACGATCGTCGTCTGCCCGGAGCACTAGGGCGAGCGCTCGATCTACCGCCACGGCGAGAACTGCTTCCGCCCTCCGTACGACGACGACGCGCTCGTCGACGCCGTCCAGGACGCCCTCGCGCATGACGGGCCGACGCGCGAGCGCATGCGCGCGAGCGCCGCGCGCGTCACCGCCGAGGACCACAGCCTCGACGCCGAGCGCGCCACGTTCGCGGAGGTGCTCGGGCGCGTGGACGAGCTATGGCCGGAGCTCCGCCGCATGAGCCCACCGCTCCTGGTTTTCGGGCACCGGTGGGTCCGGCACTCGGGTCGCGGGCGAGTTGATGCTCGCCGCGGGCGTCTACCTCGGACCCGAGCGAAACCGGGCGAGCGACTCCAGACAGATCACACGCTTCCTTCGCCTGCACTCGCGCCGCTACCTCGACGAATCGGGGTGGGTCGAGGCGATGGGCTCGGACCAGGAGCCGACCGAGCTCCCGGCGATCTGCTGGAGGAGCTCCGCGCCGCGGTCGAGCGCATGCTGGCCGCGGCGCCCGACGGTGCTCCGTGGGGCTGGAAGAACCCGCCCAGCATCTACGTGCTGCCGCTTCTCGACCAGGCGTTCCCGGATGCGCCGCATGGTCCAGTTCGTGCGCGATGGTCGCGACATGGCCTACTCGACCAACCAGAACCAGCTCGAGGTCTACGGCGAGCAGCTCTTGCCGAGACCTCGCCGACGAGCCCAATCCCGTGCGCTCGATCGCCCTCTGGTCGCGCGTGAACCTCGCCGCGCTTTCCTACGCGCGAAAGCGCCTCGGCTCCGCCACCTGGTCCTGCGCTACGAGAATGTCTGCGAGCGCCCGCGAGCGGGCGCCACCCGCCTGCTCGAGCACCTGGGCCTCCCCGTCACGGACGCGGTCCTCGACCAGGCCGAGGCGACGATCGCCCCCTCCCCCACCACCGGGCGCTGGCAGGAGGCCCCGGCGGACGAGCGCGAAGCGATCGCGCAGGCCGGCGCGGCGGGCCTGGCTGAGTTCGGCTACGCATCGGAGCCCGGATGAGCACGGTGATCTGGCACGACGTGGAGTGCGGCTCCTACGCGGATGACCTCGGGCCCTGGGAGGAGCTGGCCTGCTCGCCACGGGGAGCCGATCCTCGAGCTCGGGCGCCGGCACGGGGCGTGTCGCCCTGCATCTCGCCCGTCGCGGCCACCGAGTGGACGGGATCGACATCGACCCGGAGCTGGTCGCCGAGCTGGGCGAGCGGGCCGCCTCCGGGGGCCTGGAGGTCACCGCCCGCCTGGGCGACGTCTGCAGCCTCGACGTCGCGGCGGGCACTTACCGCCTGGTGATCGGCGCGACGCAGCTGATCCAGCTCCTCGGCGGTCCGCGGCTCGCGCGTCCGCCCTCGAGGGGATCGCTCGCGCGCTCGCCCCAGACGGGGTCGCCGCCCTCGGCATCGTCGAGGGCCAGGTCACGGTGGGCGAGGGGGCGCCAGACATCCTCCCCGACGTTCGCGAGGTCGACGGCTACGTCCATTCCAGCCTGCCGCTCGGGATCGACTCCGACGACGCACGGCTCGAGGTGTATCGGCTGCGGCAGACCGTCTCCCCCGACGGAGAACCTCACCGAGACCGAGCACATCGACCGCCTCGACGTCCTCGACGTCGAGACCCTGGCGGCCGAGGCCGCGCGCGCCGGACTGGAGCTCGCCGGCCACGATCGAGGTCGCCGAGAGCGACCGCTACGTCGGGTCGTCGATCGTCCTGTTCCGAAAGGCCGGCTGATGGAGCTCCGCGTCCTCGCCCTCTATCCCGAGCAGATGAACATCTACGCGGACCGCGGGAACATCCTCTTCCTCCAGCGCCGCTGCGAGTGGCGCGGCATCGGCTTCGCCTATCAGGCCGCCGGCCCCGGTGACGGCCTCGACGCCGCCGCGCACGACCTGATCTACATCGGGGGCGGCCAGGACCGCGACCAGCGCCTGGTCGCCGCCGACATGGTCGCGACGAAGCGGGAGGGGCTTGGCGCAGCGGTCGACGACGGCGCGGTCGTGCTGGCCGTCTGCGGTGGCTACCAGCTCCTCGGCCACTCCTACCAGCTCGGGGACGAGCGAATCGAGGGCCTTGGCCTCGCCGACCTCGAGACCGTGCGAGAGGACGGACCGCGGCTGATCGGCAACGTCGCGATCGAGATCGACCTCGGCCAGGGCCCGCTCACCGTCGCCGGGTTCGAGAACCACGGCGGCCGCACCTACCTCGGGCATGCCGCCACCGCACTCGGGAAGGGTCCTGAAGGGCCACGGCAACAATGGCAAGGACGGCTTCGAGGGCGTCCGGCGCGCGAACATGTTCGGCACCTACCTCCATGGCCCCCTGCTACCGAAGAACCACCATCCTCGCGGACCGCCTGATCGCCCTCGCCCTCGCCCGCCGCGAGGGCGCCGAGCCGGAGCTCGACCCCGCTCGACGACACGTTCGAGCGCGCCGCCCACTCCTCGGCGCGTTCGGCCGCGGGCCTCAGCTGACACTCTGCGGGGACGATGTCGCAGGAGAACGTGGAGATCGTGCGCGGCATCTACGAGGTGCCGGACGGCATCACCGGGGCGGCTTCGGAGAGGCTCGCTCCCGATGTGCGGTTCGACTTCACCTCGACATACCCGGACCGGCGAATCTTGCGAGGGGCCGCGGAGGTCCGCGAGTTTCGCAAGACCGGGCCCTGGCGCGGCGCCCCGATCCACTTCGAGCCCGAGCGCTTCTTCGACGTGGACGACGAGCACGTGCTCGTGTTTGTTCATGTTTCAGTCGTCGGGACCGAGAGCGGGATTCCGGTCGAGATGGATGTCGCCCACGAATTCACGATCCGTGACGGCCTGGTCGTGTATTTCAAGGTCTATGGAGACCGTCACGAGGCCCTCGAAGCCGCCGGGCTATCGGAGTAGTCGCTACGAGAGCGACTACTCACGCCACGTCGAGCGATTGCCGATATCTGCATCAGATGGACGCCGAACACTCGACTGCTGAGCGGAGAGCACGGGACGAACAGGAGCAGCTGAGCGCGCGAGGAATGCGGGTTCTCACCGGGGGCCTCACGGGCGAGGGGGACGCCTTCCTGATCGGCGTCGGAGCAGCCGTCCTGATGTGCGCCCTGTACCCGCTGATCGACGCTTGGTCGCTCCTCGCGTTCCCGGTCGTCTTCATCGGCGCGGTGATCGCCAGGCGACGGCGACGCCGGGCGTTGTCCCGCTAGACGCCGCTCGAGCCGAAGCCGCCCTCGCCGCGCACACTCGTCGCCAGTTCGGCGGCCTCCAGGGGCTCCGCGGCCGCGAACGGCGTCACCAGAAGCTGGGCGATGCGATCGCCCACACCGACCTCGAAGGGCTCGCTCGCGTCCGTGTTGAGCAGGAGGACACGGATCTCCCCGCGGTACCCGGCATCGATCAGCCCGGGCGAATTCACGAGCCCGATGCCGTGGCGCGCGGCGAGACCCGAGCGGGGCAATACCAGCCCGGCGTGTCCGGGCGGGATCTCGACGGCGACGCCGGTGCCCACCGACGCCCGATCGCCGGGGCCGAGGATGGCCGGCTCCGCGGCGTAGAGGTCGAGGCCGGCGTCGCCCTCATTCGCGCGGGTCGGCAGCGTCGCTGCGTCGCTCAGCAGTCGTACCGGTAGCTCCACCGCCCGAAGGCTAATCCGCGCGGAGGCGGTGATCGAGCTACTCGGGCTCGGGCGCCGCGCCGTTCACCGCAAATTCGGAGAAGCGGTGCGCGACCGCCGCGGGAACCCGCGCCTTGACCACGACGCCCTCGGCGAGGTCCTCGCGCTCGAGGTCGCCGGCCAATGCGTGGAGCTCGGACAACACCGCTCCCTGGTCGTAGGGGACGAGCAGCTCGAGCGGGCGGAGCGTCTTCTCGAACGTCGACGCGATCACATCTCGGAGCTCGTCGAGGCCCTCGCCGGTCGCCGCCGAGACTCCCACGACATCCGGCCGGCCCACCAGCAGCTCGCGCCGGGCCTCGTCGTCAAGGAGGTCGAGCTTGTTGTAGACGAGCAGCCGCGGGCGGTCCCCGGCGCCCAGCTCCTCCAGCACCGCGTCGACCGCCTCGATCGAGCCCGCGCGCTCGGCCTCGGGCTCCGAGCCGTCGACGACGTGAACGATCAGGTCGGCCCGCCGGGTCTCCTCCAGCGTGGCCATGAACGCCTCGACGAGCTGATGCGGCAGCTTGCGGATGAACCCGACGGTGTCCGTCATCAGGTAGTCGCGGCCCTCGTGGCGATAGGAGCGCGTGGTCGGGTCGAGCGTGTGAAAGAGCCTGTCCCCCACGCCCACCTCGGCGCCGGTGATCGCGTTCAACAGCGTTGACTTGCCTGCGTTCGTGTACCCGGCGAGGGCCACCGTCGGGAGCGCGGCCGCGTCGCGGCGCGAGCGCATCACCGCGCGGTTCTTCTCGAGGTCGCGCAGGCGCCGGCGCAACGCCGAGATCCGGTCGCGGGCCAAACGGCGGTCGGTCTCGATCTGGGACTCGCCCGGGCCCCTGGTGCCGATGCCGCCGTCCATGCGCCCCGCGCCGAGGCGCTCGAGGTGCGTCCACAGGCCCCGCATCCGCGCGAGGTTGTATTCGAGCTGGGCGAGCTCGACCTGGAGCTTGCCCTCGGCGGTGTGCGCGTGGCTCGCGAAGATGTCGAGGATCACCGCCGTGCGGTCGATCACCGGAACGCCCAGCGCGGCCTCCAGGTTGCGCTCCTGCCGCGGGAGCAGCTCGTCGTCCGTGGCGACCAGGTTTGCGTTCGCCCGCTTGATCTCGCGCTTCAGCTCCTCCAGCTTGCCGCGGCCGAGGTAGCGGTCCGGGTCCGGCTCCTTGCGGATCTGCGTCATCGCGCCCGCGGTCGCGACACCGGCGGTACGAAGGAGCTCCTTCAGCTCAGCGAGGGCGTCGTCCTCGCCGGGGTTGCCCGGCACGACTCCCACCGCCACCGCTCGCTGGCGCGCGCGGGCATTGGCGACGCCGGCCTCGCCCGCGCCGTTCGCGGTCTCCTTCATCCGGCCCTGACGCGTTCTGTCCACCACACCCAGTGTAGGCGCGCCTGGCGACCGTCCCGATCAGCAGTCGGCGGGCGGGTTCGCCTCGACGGCGTCGACGTTCAGCCCGATGTTCCCGAGGTACGGGAGCGCGCCCACGCCGAGCGCGTTCGTTACGGCGGCGCACTCCGCGTCGCTGAAGCCGTCCGTGAAGTCCACGTAGTCGGTGGCGGTCGTGGTAAGCCCCTCGTCGCCGATCTCCTGGAGCTCGTCGAGGGCCGCCGTCGCGGTCGGCGTTGGAGTTCTTCACGTAACGGCGCCGGTCGAAGTCATAGGTCCAGGTCACGTCCTCGCGGTTCCAGCCGTCGAGGTGGTCGATCAGGGGATCGACGCCCTGGCCCGGATAGCCGTCTAGGACACCCGGAGCTCCGTTCTGCGCGAACAGCAGCCTGCCGCTCGCATCCACGAGCGCGTCGAGCTCGCCCACCAGGATCCCCATGCCTTCGCGCTGCGCCTTGTGCCGCTTCACCTCGACCATGTCCACGTTGTCCAAAAAGAGCCCGTCGAAGCCCTTGGACAGGATGCGCTCCTCGGCGACATCCATGACCTTCCTCCGGTAGCCCGCCTTCGAGGTGTCGGCGAACCACTCGTCCTTCCAGTCCTGCCAGGCGCTCAGCCGGTAGCGCTTGAGCTCGCCGTACCAGGGCCGATAGCTCTCGATCGTGCCAACGCTGAGGTAGCCGAGCACGTCCGCGCCTCCGGCCTGGATCGCGTCGACCTTCGCCGAGCTCGCCTGGCCATCCACAACGACGAGATCGAAGTCGTCGTAGCGATCGGTCACCTGGGCTGCGGAGCCGTCCAGCGTCCTGTTCCCGATCGCGAACGCGAAGCTCGAGTGCTCCTCGCCAGCGCCCGCAGGTGTCGAGCCTCCGATCGCAATCACGGCCGCGGCGCCGATCCCGGCGGCCGCGGCGACCATGCCGCCACGCTTCATCAAGCTCTTCTTCGACCTGCCCGTCACCGCACTTGACAGGATAGGCTCGCCCGCATGAAGGTCTTCGTCACCGGCGGCACCGGCTTCATCGGCGAGCACGTCGTGCGCATGCTGCGCGAGCGGGGCGACGACGTCCGCGCGCTGGTCCGCACCCCGGAGAAGGCCAAGGCTCTCTCGAACATTGGGTGCGAGCTCATCACGGGCACGCTCACCGACGCCCCGGCGATCGCCGACGGCATGGAGGGCTGCGACGCGGTCATCCACGGCGCGGCGATCTACGAGGTCGGGATCCCCAAGTCCGAGCACCGGGCGATGTACGAGGCGAACGTGCTGGGAACCGAGAACGTCCTGCGTGCCGCGCTCGACGCCAAGATCGGGAAGGTCGTCTACATCTCCACGATCGGCGCCTACGGGAACACCCATGGGCAGGTCGTGGACGAGAGCTACGAGCACCCTGGCGTGGAGTTCACCTCCTACTACGAGCAGACCAAGCTCGAGGCGCACCAGGTCGCGAAGCGCCTGATCGCCGAGGAGGGGCTCCCCTGCGTCATCGTCCAGCCGGGTGGGGTCTACGGGCCCGATGACCACTCCGCGATCGGCAAGCAGATGCACGACTTTCTCGACGGCCGAATGCCACTGATCGCGTTCCCCGACCTCGGGATGAACATGGTCCACGTCGAGGACGTTGCGGCGGGCGTCCTGCTGGCGCTCGACGCCGGCAAGCCGGGCGAGTCCTACAACCTCGGCGGCGAGATCACCACGATGCGAGGTCTGATCGAGTCCGTGGCGGACGTCGCCGGCAAGAAGGCGCCGAAGCGCGCGATCCCGACCGGCATGATGAAGCTGATGACCCCGATCGGCCCCGTCGTCGGGAAGATCATGGGCCAGCCGCCAAACCTGCGCGAGCTGATCTCCTCTGCCGACGGCGTGACCTTCTGGGCCAAGCACGACAAGGCGATGGCCGAACTCGACTACAAGCCGCGCAAGCTCGAGCAGGGTCTGCGCGACACCTTCACGGCCGAGGGCCGCCTCTAGCCGAAGCGGAAGCTCGTGTGGGCGTGGGGATCCTTCGCGAACGCGAGGACCTTGGCCGGCTCGATCCGGAACACGTAGGCGACGCCCCCGTCGTGCTTGAAGGCACCCTCGCCCACGTCGAAGTGCCAGACGCTCCCGTACTTCGCCTCGTAGGCGTCGGCGAGCAGGCGCAGCGCGGCCTCGTCGGTTACGCGCACGGCCGTGCCCTCGACGACTACGTCGAGACCCTCCGCCCACGTGTTGTTGCCGGTCGTGATCGCGACCTTGGAGTTGACCTCGAGGTTGCGCGCCTTCTGCTCATCCGGGCCGGTGCAGAAGTGCACGGCGCCGTCATGGTTGACGGCGATCAGGGGGGTGACGTGCGGGCGCCCGTCTGCCCGGACCGTGGTGATCCAGAAGAGCTCGGCTTCGTCGAGGGTGGACTGGACCTCCTCCCATGAGGTGGATGCGGCGTCCGGATCGCTGAAACGGGTATCGAGCGTCCCCGTTGGGGCGGCGGGGCTCACAGCTTCTTCTCCAGGGACATACGGGCCTCCAGTCTCTCTTCGTTCTACACCCAAGTGAGACCGCGGCGAGGCCGGAAACTCATCGTCGCAAGGCCGTGCCGGGGGCCTAGGTGACCGCTATCGCGTCGACCTCGATCTCGACCTTCCAGCGGGGGTCGAGGAGCGCCGTGACCACGACCATCGTCGCGGCCGGCCTGGCGCTGCCGAAGAACTCCGCGTGGACGTCGCCGACGGCTTCGGAATCCTCCGCCGAGGTGACGAACATCCGGGTGCGGACGACGTCGTCGAGGCCTCCGCCGAGCTCCGCCAGCGCGGTGGCGATGATCTCGCAGCAGCGCCGGGCCTGGGCCCCGGCATCCAGCTCACAGGAGCCGTCGGGCCACACGGGTGCGGTGCCGGCGACCGTGATCCGCTCGCCGACGCGAACCGCCCGGCAATAGCCGTAGCGCTCCTCGTGGGGAGCTCCGGAGAAGACGCGCTGGCGGCCCTCCTCCATCCGGCTCAGCCCATGTGTTCGCGCATGCGCTCGACTGCCTCGGCGATGCGATCGTCGGGCGTCGTGAGCGAGATGCGGAAGAAGCCCTCGCCGGATGGCCCGTACATCGAGCCGGGCGAGATCACGACGGCCGCCTCCTCGAGGGCGAGCTCTGCGAACGAAGTGGATGTGTGGCCCTCGGGCACCGGCGCCCAGACGTAGATCGTGCCCTTCGGCGCCTCGACCTCCACGCCGATCTCGCGCAGAGCGTCGACGACCAAATCGCGCCGGCGCGCGTAGATCGCGTTCATGTCATCAATCGCCGTGCGCGGCGCGTTGAGGGCGGCGACCCCCGCGAGCTGCACCGCCTCGAACAGGCCCGAGTCGATGTTCGTCTTCAGCCGCCAGTAAGCCGACACGGCCTCTGCGTTGCCGAGGATCGCGGCGCAGCGCCAGCCGGTCATGTTGAACCCCTTCGACAGCGAGAAGACCTCGACCCCCACCTCCTTGGCACCGGGTGTATCGAGGAAGGTGGGCGCGACGTAGCCGTCGTACGTGGTCTCGGAGTAGGCGTTGTCGTGGACCACGAGGATCTCGTGCTCGCGGGCGAGCTCGACGACGCGCTCGAAAAACCCGTCGGGCACGACCGCACCCGTGGGGTTGTTGGGGTAGTTGATGAACATCAGCCGCGCCCGCGCCAGGTCGTCGGCCGAGAGCTTGTCGAGGTCTGGTGCGAAGTCCAGCTCCGGCTCCAACGGCAGGAGCACCGACTCGGCGCCGGCCAGCAGCGGCCCGCCGGTGTAGACCGGATAGCCCGGATCGGAGGCGAGCGCCACGTCACCGGGGTCGAGGAATGCGAAGCTGAGGTTGTAGATGCACTCCTTGGCGCCGATTGCCGGGATCACCTCGGAGGAGGGGTCGATCTCCACGCCGAAGCGCTTCAGGTAGAAGCTCGCCATCGCCTCGCGGAACTCCTCGCGCCCGCGGTTGGAGGGGTACTTGTGGGTCCCAGGGTCGGCAACCGCCTCTTTCATTGCGTCCACGATGTACGGGAACGTCGGATAGTCAGGGTCGCCGATGCCGAGGCTGATCACGTCGATCCCGGCCGCTCGCTTGTCGGCGACCTGCTTCTCGAGCTCAGCGAACTTGTACGGCGGGATCGCCTCGAGGCGCTTGGACGGGTCGGTCAGAGCCATAGGCCGGGCAGGCTAGCTGTCGTCGAGCTGGCGCAGGAACTCCGGTGAGAGCTCGCCGGCGTATACGGGAGACGCCGTGCCGATCAGGGTCAGATCGAGGTCTTCGGCCACCTCGACGGTCAGCTCACCCCCGTCCAGCTTCACGGTGATCGGGCTCGTGGCGCCGCGGAGGTGAGCCGCCACAGCGGCCCCACTGGCCCCCGTCCCGGACGACAGGGTCTCCCCCACCCCGCGCTCGTAGATCCGCGCTCGGACCGTCGAACCGTCCGCCTTCCAGAACGAGACGTTCGTGCGGTTCGGGAAGAGCTGCGTGTTCCCCTCGATCTCCGGGCCGATCTCGCCGAGGTCGAGCTCCTCGAGGCCGTCTGCGACCTCGATCGCGCATTGTGGGTTGCCCACCTGGACGTGCTGAAAGGCCCACTCGCGCCCGGCGGAGGAGACGGTGCCCGTCCCGTCCTCGGGACCCGACGGGTAGTCGTCGGAGCGCACCGCCGCGCGGCCGATCGCCATCGCGACGGTCCCGGGTCCCGTGATAGTCGGCGTCACAGGACCAGCCTTGGTGATGATCGAAAACGTCTCGTCCTCGGTCCAACCGCGCGAGCGCAGGTACAGCACAGCTTCGCGAGCGCCGTTCCCGGAGAGCTCGGCCTCGGAGCCGTCGGGGTTGAAGATCCGCAGTTCGGCGACGTAGCCGGGATCGCTCACGTTGTCGAGCAGCAGCACGCCGTCCGAGCCGACGCCGAAATGCGGCTCGCAGATACGGCGGATCCGGCTCGCCGTCAGCTCCCAGGGAAGCTCCTCGCGCTCGACGATCACGTAGTCGTTGCCCAGGGCCTGCCACTTCTCGAAGCGCATGCGGGAGAACCTAGCCGAGCGCGGACGCGATCCCAGCCGCGATCTCGTCGTCTGAGCGCGCGCCACGCTCGATCGTCTCCACGCCCGGCATCCTGCGCATCCAGGTCAGCTGCCTTCGCGCGAAGGCGCGCTGGGCCGACTTCATGCGCTCCACGTCGCCCGCGAGGAGCTCGGAGAAGCCGATCGCTGCGCGTGCCGTGCGCGAGGCGCCCGCCTCGTCGGCCCGCCGCACCTCGTCCCCAGCGCCGGCGGCGACCATCGCGTCCACGCGCTCGTCGATGCGCCCGGCCAGCTCGTCGCGCTCAACGGTGAGCCCCACCAGCCGGGTCGGCCGGCGCAGGTCCTCGGTCCACAGTCCCTCGCTGGACGTGTGCGGGTAGATCCCCAGCCGCTGGAGCTCGGTCAGTCGCGATATGCGCTTGCGGTCATTGGGATGAACGCCGGCGGCCAGGTCATCGTCGAGCTCGGCGTGAAGCGCCTCTGCGCCCCGCATTTCGAGGTCCGCCTCGACCTCCTCCCGCACCTCGGCCGGGACCGGCGGGCGCATCTCGAGCTCCGCGAGCGCGGCGCGCAGGTAGAGCCCTGTGCCCCCCACCACGATCGGCCGCCGGCCGGCTTCCAGCAGGGAATCGATCTCACGGTGGGCGAGCTCCGCGTAGCGACCCGCGCTGAACTCCTCCGAGGCCGGGACGAACGAGAGGAGCCGGTGCTCGAGCCGCGCTCGCTCCGCGTCGCTCGCCGCCCCGCTCAGCACCTCGAGCCCCTCGTAGACCTGGATCGAGTCGCAGTTGACCGCCACCGGGCTCTCGCCACGCTCCCGCAGCTCCTCGGCGACCGCGATCGCTACTCCGGTCTTGCCCACCGCAGTGGGCCCGAAGATCGCGAGCACCTCCACGGACGTGGCCCAGGCGCGGCTAGCCGACGCGGCTGAGCAGCCGCTCCTGGCCGCTCAGCGTCATGGAGGTGGCGGCCTCGATGTCGACCTCGACGAGCTCGCCGGCCTCCGCCGTGCCGTCGAAGTTGACCGTCTTGTTGTGGCGCGTGCGCCCGCGAAGGCGCGCGGGGTCGGTCCGGCTCGGCCCCTCGACCAGGACCTCCATCGTCCGGCCAACGAAGCGCTGGGCTCGCTCCCGCGCGTGGTGCTGGACCAGCTCCACCAGCCGTTCCATCCGCTCGACCTTGAGCGCGTGGGGCAACTGCTCGGGCAGGTCGGCTGCCTCGGTTCCCCGGCGCGGCGAGAAGATGAACGTGAAAGCGCTGTCGTAGGCCACGTCATCGACGACCTCGAGCGTCGCGGCGAAGTCCTCCTCCGTCTCACCGGGGAAGCCGACGATGATGTCGGTGGTGAGCGCGCAGTCCGGCACGTGCTCGCGGATCTGGGCCACCCGGTCGAGGTAGCGCTCACGGTTGTACGTGCGGCGCATGCGTTTCAGGACGGCGCTCGAGCCCGATTGAAGCGGCAGGTGGATGTGCTCGCACAGCGCCGGGAGCTCGGCGTGGGCGCGGATGACGTCCTCGCGCATGTCCTTCGGGTGCGGGCTCGTGTAGCGAATGCGCTCGATGCCGCTCACCCCATCGACCCGCCTCAGCAGATCGGAGAAGCGGATGCGCTCTTCCTTCGGGAGATCGCGGCCGTAGGAGTTCACGTTTTGGCCGAGCAGCGTCACCTCGCGTACGCCGTCGGCCGCCAGGCGCTCGACCTCGGCGATCAGCTCATCCGGGGGGCGGCTCTCCTCGCGTCCTCGCGTCGAGGGAACGATGCAGTACGAACAGGCGCAGTTGCAGCCCTGCGAGATCTGCAGCCACCCCTGGAACTCGCGGGCGCGCTTGGCGGGCAGGTGCCCGGCGAAGTCCTCGAACTCGAAGTAGCCCTGCGCGGTGAGCGAGTCCGAGGTGAGGAACTCGGCCAGCCGGTGGATCTGGCCCGGGCCGAAGGCCACGTCGACGAACGGGAAGCGCTCGAACACCTCGTCCTTGACCGACTGCGCCCAGCAGCCACCCACGCCCACGACGCGCTCGGGGTCCTCGGACTTCAGGCGCTTGGCCTCGCCGAGGTGGGCGATGAACCGGCTGTCCGCCGTCTCGCGGATCGAGCAGGTGTTGAACAGGATCAGGTCGGCCTGCGCGCGCTCCTCGCATTCGCGATAGCCGAGCGAGGTCAGCATGCCCTTCATCCGCTCCGAGTCGTGCTCGTTCATCTGGCACCCGAAGGTCGTCACGTGGAAGGCCTTGCCGCTCACCAGTCGGATTGTAGGTGTGAGGGCGATAGCGTCCGCGCATGGATTACGAGACGCTCAGCTACGAGACCGACGACCACGTAACCGTCCTCACCTACGACCGCCCGGAGCAGCGAAACGCCGTCTCGCGGCAGATGAACTCAGAGCTTCATCACGCCTGGCAGCGCTTCCGCGACGACCCCGACGCCTTCGTGCTGGTGATCACCGGCAGGGGTGATGCCTTCTGCGCCGGCTGGGACCTGGCCGACGCCGCCGCGACCGAGATGGGCGACTGGGACGAGATGCGCACGACGGTGATGAACTCGCCCGGCGACTGCGGTTATTCGCGGCGCGTCGACGTCTTCAAGCCCGTGATCGCGGCGGTGAACGGATGGGCCGTGGCGGCCGGCCTCGAGAACGCGCTGCTGGCCGACATCCGGATCGTGGCCTCCAACGCGGTCTTCGGCGCGTTGGAGCGGCGGTGGAACATCGTCGCCGGTGACGGGATGACGGTGCGCCTGCCGCTCGCGGTCGGCTACGCGAAGGCCATGGAGCTGATCATCACCGGTCGGCCCGTGAGCGCCGAGGAGGCCCTGCGGATCGGGCTCGCGAACGAGGTGGTGCCGGAGGGCAAGGCGCTCGAGCGGGCGCTCGAGCTGGCCCACGAGATCGCCGCGCTACCCCAGGGGGCGATCCGATCCGACAAGGAGACCATGGTGCGAAACGTCGGGCTGGGCCTCGAGGCGCAGCTGCGCAACGAGATCGAGATGGCGATCTCCATGTTCCATCGCCGCGACTCGCACGCGATCGGCGCCTCGGCCTTCAAGGAGGGCCGCACGCCGGAGTGGCCCAACCACGGGCTCTAGGCGTCCCGCTGGGAAACGGCTACTTGGACTTGGCGCCGACGGACTCGGCGATGAACGCCACGAGGGCATCGAGCTCCTCTGGGGTGAGCTCGTCGCTGAAGTTGTCCGGCATGACGCCGCCGGGGAAGCCCTTCTCGATCTCGGCCTCCGGATCGACGATCGAATCCTCGATGAAGGCGACGTCCTCGCCCTTCAGGGCGACGTCGAGGTCGGGACCGACTGTCCCTGTCGAGCCCGCGGCGGCCAGGACGTGGCAGCCCGAGCAGCCCTGCTCGTCGAAGATCGCCGGCCCGTTGGCCTGGGCGCTCACCGCCCCCTCTCCCTCGGCCGGGGCCTCGCCCTCGGCCGGGGCCTCGCCCTCGGCCTCCAGCTGGATCTCCTCGGTCTCGGCGAGCATCTCGTCCATGACGGCGGCCGGCGTGGGCTCCTCCCCGGAGGCCCGCAGCTCGTTGCGATGCTCCTGCTCGTCCTCAGCGCCCTGCCAGGCGAACACGAGCGTGACGCCGATCAGGGCGGCGAACAGGCCGATCCCGGCGAGCATCACGCCGCGACTCGGCGGGAACTTCTCGGAGCGCACGCCCAGGAACGAGACGATCAGGGCCAGGGCGACGAGCACCAGCCCGAGGACGATGAATAGATCCTCAGAGTCCATCTGCGGGCGCGATCCTATCGAGGCGGAGCGTCGTCCCGGCCCGCTGGGTAGCCCTACGAGGCGTAGGACGTCGCCCGGGACTCCCGCACGACCGTGATCTTGATCCGGCCCGGATAGTCCATCTCCTTCTCGATCGCGGCCGCGACCTCGTGCGCGATCAGGGCCGCGCGCTCGTCGTCCACGGCGCCGGGATCGACGATCACGCGTACCTCGCGGCCCGCACGCATGGCGAAGACCCGCTCCACGCCGTGGTGGCGCTGCGCGATCTCCTCGAGGTCACGGAGCCTGGCCACGTACTCCTCCAGCGAGTCCCCACGCGCCCCGGGCCGCGCTCCGGAGAGCGCGTCCGCTGCCTGGACGATCACGGCCTCGACCGTCCGGGGGTCGACCTCGTTGTGATGGGCCTCCATCGCATGAGCGACCGCTTCGTCCTCGCCGTGGCGGCGGGCGATCCGGCCGCCGACCAGCGCATGCGGGCCCTCGACCTCGTGGCTCACCGCCTTGCCGATGTCGTGCAGGAGCGCGGCGCGCCTGGCCGTATCCACGGAGACGCCCAGCTCGCCGGCCATCATCGCGGAGAGGTTCGCCGTCTCGACCAGGTGGTCGAGCACGTTCTGGCCGTAGCTGGTGCGGAAGCGCAGCTTGCCCAGCAGGCTCACGAGCTCGGGGTCGAGGCCCAGCACGTGCGCCTCGAGCGCGGCGTTCTCCCCCTCCTCGATGATGCGCCCGTCGATCTCGCCCTTCGCGGTCTCGTAGGTCTCCTCGATCAGGGCCGGGTGGATGCGCCCGTCGGCGATCAGCCGCTCCAGGGTCAGCCGGGCGATCTCGCGCCGAACGCCATCGAAGCTGGAGAGCATCACGGCCGACGGCGTCTCGTCGATGATCAAATCGACCCCCGTCAGCGCCTCCAGCGCGCGGATGTTGCGCCCGTCCCGGCCGATGATCCGGCCCTTCATCTCGTCGCTCGGCAGCTCGACGAGCCGCGTCGTCGACTCGGTCGAGTGGTTGGCCGCCAGGCGCTGCATCGCCGTCGAGAGGATGCTTCGCGCCCGCCGCTCCGCCTCACGCTTGGTCTCCTCCTCGATCGAGCGCAGGGCGAGGCCGGCCTGGTGGCGCGCCTCCTGCTCGACCTCCGCGATCAGCAGTTGCTTGGCCTGGGTGGCGCTCAGGCCGGAGATCCGCTCGAGCTCACGGCGCTGAACGCGTTTGGCGCTCTTGAGCTCCTCCAGCTCGTGAGCGAGGTTGCGCTCGCGGTCCTCCAGCGCCTGCGTGCGCCGCTCGAGGTCGGCGCGCTGGACCTCCATCGACTCGGAGGTGCGCAGCGCGCGCTCCTCCATGCGCGCGATCTCCTCGCGGCGCGCCCGAAGCTCGTCGTTCGGCGATGCGCCGGTCTGCGGTGTCACCGGCTTCGGCCCGGGCTCGGACTCCTCGTCCCCCCGTTGCCGCCATGGCGTCCAGAGAGCACGTGTGGTCATCCCTTCCTCTCTCGCCGGCCCGCAGGCCGTACTCGTCGCTTCTCCGGGAAACGCGATGTCGGGATGTCGCCATCCGCCACGAGCATCGGCGCCCGGGCGGGGAAGGATCTCGCCGTCAGCGGGGCGCTAGGCCCGCCACCTCCGTGTCTCAGCGAGTGGGTCGAGGATCATCGGTTCGAAGTCGGTTCTCATACGGCTGGCGAACAGCCTCTTCATCGTGTTTCCGGCGGCACGTCGTGCCGCAGGAGCATCGTAGTCCCGACCGGGCGATCTGGCAAGCCGACGCTAGGCAGCTTCGCGTCCTGAACGTCGAATTGCCTCGTAGGAGAGCTCGAGGTCGTAGCCGCGCCGGGTGAGGTATGCGAGGGCCTTCGCTCGCTCGGCGTCGCTGGACGGCGCCTGCCCGCGCCGGGCGAGCAGCGCCTCCGCGCGCGCGAGCTGCTCGGCGTGGCCGTCGGGACCGAGCGCCGCGTCGATGTGCTCGCGCGCGATGCCGCGCCCCGCGAGCACCTCGCGAATCCGAACCGGGCCCCAGCCGCGAAGGTCGCGCTTGTCCTCGGCGAAGCGGCTTGCGAAGCGCAGATCGTCAAGCTCGCCGACCTCGGTCAGCCGCGCGATCGCCGTCCCGATGTCCTCCTGCGCGAACCCGCGTGCGGCCAGCCACTCAGCCAGCTCCGCGGTACCGCGCTCGCGACGGCGTAGCGCCGCCAAGCCTCGCTCGAACGCCTCGCGTGCCCGGTCGTCGGCCACGGACGCACAGGGCCGGCGCTAAGCGGCCTTCTTCTCCGGCTCGGCGTCCGCTTCGGGCTCGGCCTCGGGTTCCGTCTTCGTAGCCGCCTCGGCCGCCCTCGCGGCTTCGTCCGCGCCGATGAACGGCACCGGCGACGGGCCCTCTGGGCGCTCGATCTCCAGGCTGTCGAACAGCTTCCCCTCGATCTCCTTGAACAGCTCCGGGTTCTCGGTCAGGTACTGCTTTGTGTTGTTGCGGCCCTGGCCGAGGCGCAGCTCTCCGTACGAGAAGAACGAGCCGGACTTCGAGACCAGGTCGTGCTCGAGCGCCAGATCCAGCAGGCCGCCCGACTTCGAGATCCCCTGGCCGTACTCGATGTCGAACTCGGCCTGGCGGAACGGCGACGCGACCTTGTTCTTCACGACCTTCACACGGACCCGGTTGCCGACCGCCTCGGTCCCCTCCTTGAGGGTCTCGATCCGGCGGATGTCGAGCCGCTGCGAGGAATAGAACTTCAGCGCGCGGCCGCCCGGCTGGGTCTCGGGTGAGCCGAACATGACGCCGATCTTCTCCCGGATCTGGTTCGTGAACAGGCACACCGTCTTCGCCCGGTTGAGGTTGCCGGCGAGCTTGCGCAGCGCCTGCGACATCAGCCTTGCCTGGAGGCCCACGGTCTGCTCGCCCATCTGCCCCTCGAGCTCGACCCGCGGCGTCAGCGCCGCGACCGAGTCGACGGCGACGACGTCGACCGCGCCGGAGCGCACCAGGACGTCGACGATCTCGAGCGCCTGCTCGCCGTAGTCGGGCTGGGAGACCAGCAGCTCGTCGGTATCGACGCCGATCCGCTTGGCGTAGATCGGGTCGAGCGCGTGCTCGGCGTCGACGAAGGCGCAGACGCCGCCGCGCGCCTGAGCCTCGGCGATGATGTGGTAGACGAGCGTCGTCTTGCCCGACGACTCGGGGCCGAAGATCTCAACGATCCGGCCGCGAGGGACGCCGCCGATGCCGAGCGCGAGGTCGAGCGGCAGCGCGCCCGTCGGGATCGCGTCGATCGGCACCGTCGCCTTGTCGCCAAGCTTCATCACCGAGCCGGCGCCGAAGTCCTTGTCGATCTGGCTGAGGGCGGCATTGAGCGCCGCATCCTTGGCCTTCGCATCCTTGGCGTCCTTCGCGTCGGCCGCCTTCAAGTTCGCCTTCTTTGCTTCTGCCATGTCTTCAATCACCTCTCTCGCCCGCTCGTGGCAGGCGGCAGTTGGAGGGCCGCGAGGCGCTCATAGTGAGCGCCGGACGACCGCAGATGCGAACGGTAAAGAGCGACTCGGACGGCCCCGAAGGGCTGCAACAGCGCCTGCGGCAGCGCCCCCGGAGGACGCTCGACGATCCTCGGCTTGCCCCGGCGCCGGCGTCCAGAGCTCCCCTTGCCGGCGCGCTCGGGGCGGACGCGGGCGACGGTCACATGCGGCCAGAAGGGGCGCTTTTCCGGCTTGTACAAGCGGTTTTCGGCCAGTCTGTCGCTGAGCTCCGCCTGCAGCGCAACGGCGTCCTCGCTCGGGGCGTCGATCGCGTAGAGGCCCGGCCGGCGACCCTTGATGCCGACCGGCTCGGGCTCGAAGCGAAGCTCGACGGGCCTGGCCTCGAGGCCCTCGACCAGCTCCCCGACCTCAGCGATGGCGCGCTCGGGCAGGTAGCCGAGAAAGCAGAGGGTGACGTGAAGGGCGTCCCGCTCAACGGCCCGCAGCGCTTCGTCCGTGCACGCCTCGGCCTGCCACGCCGCCAGCCCTGCCCGGACGTCGTCCGGAAGGTCGAGCGCCGTGAACAGCCGCGCCCGCGGGCTCTTCAGCCGCTCCTTCGCCACTCCCCCACGCTCGCAGGCCCACCGGCGCGAAACAAGTCCGAAACGTGCCGAGTGTGGGCCCTAGTACTCCTTGCCCGAGATCATGTCCCAGGCGCGGCCGAGCTTGCGGCGGAGCTCGCTCTCGGTGTCCTCCGCGCCGTGGTGCTCCATCACGGCGGGATTAGGCGCAGGCTCTGGCAGGCCCTCGGCGTCCGCGGCGGAGATGGCCAGCACGACGGCGTCGCTGCGAAGCTCGGTGATCTGCGGCGCGTCGACGAATCGAAGTCCGCCCGGCGCCCGGCTGGTGTCGATCACGATTCCGTCGAAGATGTCGTCGTCGATGTCGGCCAGGACATGCTCGACCACGCCGACGTGGGCGCCGTCGGAGCTGAGCACCTCGGTGCCCTCCTCGAGCGTGAGATATGAGACCGGCTCGCTCGCTTCCATCGCGTGGCAGCATAGCCTCGCCCCGCGGATCAGCCCCTACCCCGACATGCCACAGCCGGCGGAGCCAGATCATCAGTCGCGGATGTGGACGTAGTCGAGGAGGATTACGCAGGCCGAGTCCTCTGCCGCGAGCCGGGTGGGCCCTTCAGAGCCGATCCGCTGCGCGCGCCAGCAGCCCCAGTCATCCGCCAGCACGGCGTAGGCGGATGAGCTCTCGCCGCTGCCACCAGCGGTGACGACGTCGATGCGGCAGCGCCAGACCGTCTCGTCGGGGCGTTCTCCCTCGATTCGCTCGCACTGACCGCCGTCGCCGTCGAACTCGTAGACCAGCGAGTCGCTGAGCGAGCTTGCGCCGACCCCCAGGAACCGGGCCGGGCGGGCGACCAACAGCAGGATCGCGGCGAGCGCGATCGCGGCAACGAGCACCGCCAGGATCAGCCCCCAGCGCATCAGCCGGGGTCGACCGTCGCGAGGAACGCGATCAGGTCGTCGGCAAGGAGCTCGGGCTCCTCGTGGGCGGCGAAGTGGCCGCCGCGGGGCATCACCGTCCAGCTGCGCAGGTCGGCGAAGAGGCGCTCGGCCCACTCGCGGGGCGGGCGGACCATCTCGTGCGGGAAGTCGGCGGCGGCGGCGGGCACGACGATCTTCTCCTCGCGTCCAAGCCGCCAGCGATCGCGGGCCTCCGCGGCGTACAGCCGCATCGAGGAGCCGATCGTGCCGGTCGCCCAGTACAGCGTGAGGTAGTCGCAGAGCTGGTCCTTGCTGAAACGGGTCTCCACGTCGCCGTCCGAGTCGCTCCAGCGCAGGTACTTCTCCACCAGCCACGCCGCCAGGCCGGCCGGCGAGTCCGTCAGCCCGACGGCCAGCCCGTCGGGGGCGGTGCCCTGAACGAACAGGTGGAAGCCCTCGCGGGTGCGCCACCGCCGGCCGGTGTTCGCGTACTCGAGCTCGGCCTCGGACATCGGTGGCTTCTCGAGGTTGCCGGGGACGGGCAGGACGCCCACGGCGTTCACGTGGATGGCGGCGACCGCCTCGGGGGCGTCGAACGCCATACGTCCGGCGATAACCGATCCCCAGTCGCCGCCCTGAACCGCGTAGCGCTCGTGTCCCAGCTCGCCCATGAGCGCCCGCAGGCGGTCCGCCACCCCGGTCGCGTTGAGCGGCGGGTCGGGCGCATCGGAGAAGCCATATCCGGGGAGCGAGGGAATCATCGAGCGAGTGCCCGGCCGCCACCAACAGCGGGACCACGCTTTCGAATTCCAGCACCGCGCCCGGCCAGCCGTGGATCAGCATGATCGGCATGGCGTCGCCCGCGCCCTGGATCTCCCAGAAGTGGATCCCGTCCCAGCGGCGATTCGGAAGCGCGTTCAGGCGGGCCTCGGTCGCGCGCCAGTCATAGGTCCCGGACCAGTACTCGCACAGCTCCTCCAGGTAGGAGATGTCGGCCCCCAGCGACCAGCCGTGTGAACCCGTGAGCTCCGGCCACCGGGTTCGGGCGAGCCGCTCGCGCAGGTCGGCCAGAACCGCCTCCGGGACCGCGATCTCGTATGCCCCCGGCGCCGCCACCGCTCAGCTCATCTAGAGCGGGAAGTCCTCGCCGCGCAGAAGCCGCCGGAGCAGATGCATCGCGACCGTAGCCGCGCGATCGCGGATCTCGGCGCGGTCGCCGGGGAGCACGATGTCGCGCGCGATCTCGCCGCCGCCCGAGCTCTTGACGCAGATGCAGACGTAGCCCACCGGCTTCTCCTCGGTGCCGCCCTCCGGCCCGGCGATGCCGGTGATGCCCACCCCGAGGTCGGCGTTGAAGCGGGCGAGCGCTCCGTCCGCCATCGCCACGGCCACCTCCGGCGAGACGGCTCCGTGGCGCTCGATCAGCTCCGCGGGCACGCCGCAACAGCTCGATCTTGGCGTCGTTGGAGTAGGCGACCACCCCGCCGGCGAAGTACTGCGAGGCGCCGGGCGGCTCGGTCAGCCTGGCGGCCAGCAGGCCGGCGGTGCACGACTCGCCCACGCCGATGCGGTGCTTGTCGCGCAGCAGCTCCGCGACCTGCTCGTCGATCGAAGAGCCGTCGTCCGAGAAGAGGAATCGCGCGTGACGATCGGTGATCCCCTTCGTCAGCGCCTCGAGCTCCGCCTCCGACCCCGGCCGGTGGCGGATATCGATGTGGAGCTCGGCCCGGCGCAGGCAGGTGGTGATCTCGAGGTTGGAGAGGTCCGTGTCCTCCTCGATCTCGCGCAGCGTCTTTGCGATCTCGGACTCCGGGATGCCGAACAGCCGCAGCGTCGTCAGCTCCAGCGGCTCGGCGCGCTCCAGGGCGGCGCGCACCGGCTCGGTCTCGAGCGCCTGCGGCCACATGTGCTTGAGCTCGCGCGGCGGGCCGGGCAGGACGATCACGGTCGGTCCACCGTCGACCGGAACCACGAGGCCTGGAGCTGTGCCGGCCGGGTTGATCGGGGTCGATCCCTCGGGCACCATCGCCTGCTTTCGGTTCGCGTCGCGCAGGGCATCCGCGTCGAAGTTCATCCGCCTCGCGAACTCGGCGAGGATCGCGGCGATCCGCTCCTCCATCTCCTCATCGAGCACCAGCTCGCGCCCGGCGAAGCGTCCAACGACCTCCGCCGTCAGGTCGTCGGCCGTGGGGCCGAGCCCGCCGCTCGTGACCACCAGATCGACGCCCTGGTCGGCCATGAAGCGCAGCGCGCTCTCCATGTCCTCGGCGCGGTCTCCCACCTGGAGGATGTGTGAGACCTCGACGCCCGCCGCGGCGAGCTGCTCGGACAGCCAGGGGCTGTTGCGGTCGGTGATCGTCGCGTTGATCACCTCGGTGCCGGTGACGACGATGCCCGCGCGAACGTTCACGCGGGCATTCTCTCAGTGACGGTCAGCCGCCGACGGTCTCGAGGTCGCTCGTGTCGGACGGCTCGGCGCCGTCGGCCGGGGTGCCGCCCAGGATGCGCGGCAGGTCGGCCATCGAGACCAGCACCTGGCGCGGCTTGGAGCCCTCGTAGCCGGAGATGATCCCGCGGCGCTCGAGCATGTCGATCAGGCGCCCTGCTCGCGTGTAGCCGACCCGCAGGCGCCTCTGGATCATCGAGACCGAGGCGGTCTCGGACTCCACGACAACACGGGCGGCGTCCGCCAGCAGATCGTCCTCGTCGGGCGAGAACTCGCCGTCGTCGCCGGGCGTGCCCTCGGTCTCGGGCGCCTCCAGCAACTCGACGTCGAAGTCCGGGGTGCCCTGCTTGGCCCAGTGCTTGGCGATCCGCGCGATCTCCTCCTCGGTGACGAATGCGCCCTGGACGCGGGAGAGCTTCGACGTACCGATCGGCCGGAACAGCATGTCGCCTTGGCCCAGCAGGCTCTCGGCGCCGCCCGCGTCGAGGATCACCCGTGAGTCCACCTGCGAGGCGACGGCGAAGGCGATCCGCGCCGGGATGTTCACCTTGATCGTTCCGGTGATGACGTCGGTGGAGGGTCGCTGCGTCGCGAGCACGAGGTGGATCCCGACCGCCCGCGACTTCTGCGCGAGGCGGATGATCGAGTCCTCGACCTCGGCCGGGGCGACCATCATCAGGTCGGCGAGCTCGTCGATCACGCACAGGATGTGCGGGAGTGGCGCCTCACCGTTTCGGCGGCGCACCTTGTTCAGCTCTGGGAGGTTGCGGGACCGGGCCTCGCCCATCACCTGGTATCGGCTCTCCATCTCGCCGATCAGGTTGCTGAGGACGTTGGCGGCCAGGCGCGGGTTGGTGACGACCGGGGTGAGCAGGTGCGGCAGCTTCTCGTAGTGGTTGAGCTCGACGCGCTTGGGGTCGACCAGCACCATCCGGACCTCGTTCGGGGAGGCGTGCAGCAGGATCGAGCACAGCATCGCGTTGATGCAGCCCGACTTGCCCGAGCCGGTGGTGCCGGCGACGAGCGCATGCGGCATCAGGGCCAGGTCGGTCCACGAGGCGTGCCCGGAGACGTCCTTGCCCAACCACACCGACAGCGGCGAGGCGCCCTTTGGCCGGCCGTCGTAGATGTCGCCAAGGCGGACCAGGCGACGCTTCTGGTTCGGCACCTCGACGCCAACCGCCTTCTTGCCGGGGATCGGGGCGAGGATGCGGATGTCCGTCGACGCGAGCGCGTAGGCGAGGTCGTCCTTGAGCTGGGAGATCTTGCCGACCTTCGTGCCCGGCGCCAGTTGCAGCTCGTAGCGGCTGACGTGCGGGCCCGAGACCACGCCCAGCAGGCGTGCCTCGATGCCGAAGTGGAGAAGCGATTCGAGCAAAGCCTTCGAGACGGAGTCGCGGTCGCGCATGTCCGGGCCCTGGTCGCCCTTCCCCTTCTCGAGCACCTTGGGCAGCGGCAGCGCGTACTTCAGCTCGTCGGAGGTCGTGATGCCCTCGTTTTCGCGGCGATTGCCCATCGGCGTCGTGCCGTGATCGGGCAGGTCCTTCACGAGCTCGGGCTGCTCGTCCCCATCCCCGTAGGCGAACTGCGAGGTGTCGGGCGCCTCGGTCACCGTGACCTCCTCGTCGGGCCACTCCTCCTCCGCCTCCTCGGTCTCAGGCTCCTCGAGCTCGGACGTGCGCGTGAGGATCGGCTCCGGCTCGGCTCGGGAGATCGCGATCGCGTCGCCGGAGGCGTCCCAGGCGGGCGCGGGATCTGCCGCCGGGCGGGCGCCGCGCACGGTCCCGGCCATCTCGCGGGTCCCGTGGTGGGCGCGCTGGGCGGCGCGCCCCGCACCGGAGAGCAGGCCGGCGATGGTGGCGCCGCTGAGCAGCAGGGCTCCGCTCGCGAACATCACGACCGCGCTGATGTGGGCGCCGATGCGCTGGAAGAGCGTGGTCGTGGCCCAGTACAGGCCCTCCCCCGCTGCGCCCCCGTGCTCGGTGTAAAAGCGGGGCTCGAAGTAGTCGTGTCGCAGCGGGCGGTCCGGGCCGAGGCCCGCCGTCTCGGCGGCGAAGGCGAGCAGCAGCGCGCAGAGCACGAGGATGCCGCCGGCGTTCACGGCCGCCGGCGCCTGGATGAACGGGCGAAGCATCAAAGAGGCGCCCCACGCGGCGAACGCAATGGGGACCACGTACGCGACCTTGCCGAAGGCGTAGGAGAGTCCCGTCTCGCTCCAGCCGCCCACGCGGCCGCCGTTCCAGTCTCCGTAGAGCACGAGTCCGAGGTAGAGCCCGAGCGCGACCAGGGCAATGCCGATCACGTCGAGGTGGCGCTGCTCGAGGCGCCCGAACGCCTCGCGGGCCTCAGCGCGGATATCGCGACGCTCCCGGCGCGGGTCCGGACGCGACGACGACGCCCTACGCGAGTTACTCCTCGCGGGGCGTCGCTTCACAGGCTTGCGCTTACGAGACCGACTCAACCGCCATGACTTCGACGCCGAAGCACGCTCCCCTGCGTGAATCAGGCGTAAAGCGCGGCCCGTACCGTGCTCGCGACCAGTCGTGGTTCATGCGTGACCTGCCGCCAGGTGAATCGGAGGACCTCGAAACCGCGCCGGCGCAGCTCGGCGTCGCGGGCGCGATCGTCCTCGAAGGCCGTTCTCCCGCCGTGAGCTGCGTAGCCGTCGAGCTCTACCGCCAGCCGCTCGCTTCTCCACAAACAGTCGACGAGGAAGGGGCCGAGGCGGGCGTTGACCTCGGGTGCGGGGAGGCGGTGGCGCTTGAGCAGTTTCAGGAAGAGGGACTCGAGCTCGGAGCGGGTGCCGTCGGCGGGAAGGCCGCCCGTGGGAAGATCGAGGTACTCGGCCTGGCGGAGGGCGCGGCGGTGCTCGTAGGGCGGCACGGTGCGGTGGAGGTCGAGCAGGGTCCGGGAAGGGCTCGTGACCGGGATGCCCTCCTCAGCCGTGGTTTGGCTGGGTAGGAGGGTGCTCGAGCGGTGGATCGTGATCCCTTCTCGCTTGCGTCGGCCCGCTCGGGTCGGAAGCGTGACGTGGACCGGGCCTGGGATCGGCTTCAGCATCTTCCACAGGTAGGCGGCGCTTCGGTGGCTGAGGACGGCGCCGGCGCCGCAGGCGAGGACCGCGGCCATCCAGATGCCCTGGATGCTCAGGCCCTTATGCCCAACGGCGTAGACGCCCCGGTGGATGCGGTGAAGGCGATTGGCCCGCACGCGGTCGCGGACGCTGCTCGAGGAGAGCCCAGCAACGAGGAGCTGCTCGAAGGTGATGACCCCGTGCTGCGCCGCCGCGACGGCCGCGATCCGTCGCTCAACCTCGTGGATGGCGCGTTTTGGGGGCATACACCCAATAAGGCGCCCGGCGCCGAATCTCGCCCCCTCCACTCCCCCTACCCAGCGAACCCACGCCTGGGGCGCCGAGGCTGTACACGGAAGTCCGCATGCAGAGCCCTAAATTCGCCCTAATTCTTCGCTGGTGCAGCTGATTTCGCCACTACCCTTGTGCTGATGCTGGCCGCCGAGGACAACACTGGGCGCGTGCTCGTCGTCGAGGACGACGTGTCGATCGCCGATGTCCTGCGGCGGACCCTGCGCCAGGAGGGGCACGAGGTGCGCTCCGCGGCGGACGGCGTCGAGGCGCTCGAGATGGCCGAGGACTTCGTTCCCGATCTGGTCGTGCTCGACCTCGGCCTGCCGAAGCTCGACGGCGTGGAGGTGCTGAAGCGCCTACGCGCCTCCAGCGACGTGCCGATCCTGATCCTCACCGCGCGGACGGAGACCGACGACCGTGTGGAGGGCCTCGACTCCGGCGCCGACGACTACCTCGTCAAGCCATTCGAGCGCAAGGAGCTGCTCGCAAGGCTGCGGGCGCTGATGCGCCGGCGCCCACCGCGCGGGAGCGCCGCGCTGACCGTGGGCGACCTGCGCCTGAACCCGGACACCCGTGAGGTGACGCGCGGCGGCCGGGCGATCGAGCTGACCAACCGCGAGTTCGAGCTGCTCGAGTTCCTGATGGAGAACGAGCGTCTCGTGGTCTCCCGCGAGCGCCTGCTCGAAGAGGTCTGGGGCTATGACCCGCTGGCGATGACGAACACGATCGACGTGTTCATCTCGAACGTGCGCCGCAAGCTGGAGGCCGGAGGCGAGCCGCGGATCCTTCACACGAAGCGCGGGGCCGGCTACGTCGTCAAGGCCGCGACGGCCGCAGACGATGCGGCTGCCTGACCTGGTTCGACCCGCTCGCTGGCCCATCCGCTGGCGCCTCGCCGGCGTCTCCGCTGGGCTGACGCTCGTCATCCTCATCGGGTTCGCCGCAATCGTCGGCCAACTCGCCACCGACCGCCTCCGCAGCGACTTCGAGGACGAGCTGCGCGGCGCGGCCGGTGAGCTCGCCCTCGCCATCGAGCTGGCGCCCACCGACGAATTCGGCAAGTTCGCATACCGCGGCCCGGACCTCGAGGAGGTCTCAATGGCGAACGACGCGGCCGCCCAGATCGTCTTCTCCACCGGCCAGCCAATCGAGGCCACGCCCCGCGTGCCCGAACTCGGGCCGCCGACACCTGGGATCGAGAGCCACAAGGACTTCGACGTCGCGACGCTGCCGATCGTGAACAACGCGGGCACGCCCCCCGCTTTCCTCCAGTACGCGCGCAGCCACGACGAGCTGGACGCCACGATCGACCGGCTGTGGTTCCTGCTCGCCTGCGGTGTGATCGCCGGCACCGGGCTCGCGGCCCTCGCCGGCCTGTGGGTGGCCGGCCGCGCGATGAGCCCCATCGCCGCCCTGACGGCGACGGCCCGCGAGATCGCCTCGACGCGCGACCCCTCCCGGCGCATCCCGGAGCCCCGCCGCGACGACGAGATCGCCGAGCTCGCCCGGACGCTGGACGACATGCTCCGCGAGCTTGACGCCTCGCGGTCTGAGACCCAGCAGATGATGCAGGCCCAGCGCGAGTTCATCGCCGACGCCTCGCACGAGCTGCGCACCCCGCTGACGAGCATCCTTGCGAACCTCGAGCTTCTTCAGGAGCAGCTCGACGAAGCCGAGCGAAGGGGCGAGCAGGGCGAGATGGTCGCCGGCGCGCTTGCCTCCTCCCAGCGCATGCGCCGGCTGATCGCCGACCTGCTGCTCCTGGCCCGAGCCGACGCTGGGCGCACGGGCGCCCGTCGCGAGGTCGACTTGGGTGAGATCGCCGAGGCCGCCATCGCTGAAGTCCGCCCGGTGGCCGGCGATCACCAGCTCGAGCTGACCGTGGGCGAGCCCGCCGGCATCGACGCAGACCCCGATGAGATCCACCGGCTCGCGGTAAACCTCATCGACAACGGCGTCCGGCACACGCCGGCCGGTGCCGCCATTCGCGTGAACGCCGGGCGGCGCAACGGCCAGGCCGTGCTCGAGGTCGCCGATGAGGGCCCAGGGATCCCGCCGTCCGACCGTGAGCACGTCTTCTCCCGGTTCGCGCGCCTCGGAGGCCCGGGCGACGTGATGACGGACTCCGGCACCGGCCTTGGGCTGGCGATCGTGAAGGCGGTCGCGACCTCACACGGCGGCGAGGTGGAGATCGGCGACGCACCCAGCGGCGGAGCGCTCGTGACCGTCTCCCTCCCGCTCGCCGTTGCCTAGAACCCTTAGGACGCCTTTAAAGCTCGGGCCTAGTTTCCAGGTTGGGACGAGACAAGCCCCGCCGACAAGGACCTCCTATCCGATCGGCGGGCACTGGCAAAAAGCCAGCACGGGCTCGCCGGATCCACTCCCTTGATCCGGCGGGCCCAACTCTTTGCGGGCCTCGCTGCCGCCTGCGTCAGCAGGCGAAGGTGCCGAAGGCCCTGTCGTTGAACTCGTCGGCGAGATCGCCGCAGTGGGAGCCGGAGTAGATCGCCGTGTCGGCGTCCATGATCGCCTCGGCCGCCTCCGAGAAATTGGGGGACGGGGGCAGCAGGAAGTGCGAGCCCAGGACGAGCGTGTCCATGACGTTGTCGCCGCCTCCGTCGTCGCCGAGCTCGTTCCGCAGGTCGAGCAGGGCGCTCGACCACACCTGGCCGACGCAATGGATGTCGAATGCTCCGCCGCATTCGTCGATCTGCTCGGTGCGGGAATCGGGATCATCCGCCCTGCGCAGGCAGATGCCGGGCGGGTCGGTGGAGTTGTCGTCGTACGACGTGGCGTCCCATTCCATGATGCAGGGCGTCCACTCGGGGTCAGGGCCGTCGCTCTCGTTCTGGTTGACGGCCGCGAGGTAGTCGCCGAAGCCCTCGCCCATCGCCCCGGCGGCGTTGCCGCCGCCGCCGAACGCCTGCGGCGCCTGGTCGTCATGTACAGCGTGGCCGTACTCGTGGATGATCACGTCCGCGTCCTCACCGTCGTCGACACCGCCCGTGCCGAGCTGGATCTGGTCGGAGCCCGGCGAGTAGAAGGAGTTGTCGTCAGGGATCGCGTTCGCGATCATCTTCTGCTTCTCCTCGTTGATCGGGTCGAGGTCCAGGGTCTGGATGTACTGCTGGATCTCGGTCACGTGGTAGTAGGCCATCAGCGCCTCGAAGCGGTTGTTCGACCGCGTGATGTTGCTCCAGTCCAAGGAGTCCTTGCAGACCTTCTTGTTCTTGCTGGAGAAGGTCACCTTGACCCAGCTGCCCTTGAGGCAGGTCTGCCCGTCGACCAGGTCCTCGAGCGGGACCGCCGAGCGCAGGGAGGTGAGGGCGGCGGAGTCGTCATCGCCGCGGTCCTTGATCCCTCCGTAGCCGTCGTTCTCGACGACCGCGTTCGGAACGTAGAGCTGCGCCGCGCCGGTCGCGTGCTCCAGGCGATCCACCTTGCCGATGATCTGGCCGCCATCGGCGCTGACCGTCACGAGCCAGTCGCTGATCGGGGCGCGGTCGACGTGGGTGACCTCCCAGGCGAGCTGGTTGCCGCGGGTGGCGTCGATGATGAGCTTGGCCGAGGTATCGCCCCCGCGAGGGTTGCCGATTGCCGATAGCGCCGTCGCGACGGCGTCGCCGCGCGAGACCGCGGGTGCCCCCGGGTCGGAGAGCCCGGCCACGGACTTGTCGAAGAGGATCTCGGCCGGCTCGCCAGGAGCGTCGAGCACGGTGATGCCCGCCCCCACGACGGGGATCCCCGCGACCTCCTGGTCGTAGCGGGTGACCTCGGCCTTGGCGAGGTCGGAGCCGTCGGCTCGATCAAGCTGCGCCGCGGGTGCGTCGGCGCTTCGGAGCGCCGCGCTGCGGGCGTCCGCCGTACCGGCAAAAGCGACGGTGGCGATGGCCGCGGCCGCGGCGAAAAGTCCTGCACGTACGTGAATCATCGGTCTCCTTGCCCCCAAAGGCCGCGGGTACCCCTGCGTCGAGGAGCGTAGCAGCGGGATTGTGTAGCGCGGCTTAAATCTCGACGACGACAGGGAGGACCATCGGGCGGCGTCGCAGCCGCTCGTAGACGAACTCGGCGACGTCGTCGTGGAGATCCTCCTCGAGCAGGATGGGGTCGGTCACGCCCTTGTCCGCGGCCTTGCCGAGCGAGCGCTCGACCACGTCGCTCAGCTCGTCGACGATCGCATCCTGCTCGGAGTCCTCGATGAACGGCACCCCCCTGAAGATGATCTCGGCGTCCGCCACCTGCCGGCCGTCGGTGCTCGACACCGTCGCGACGACGATGAAGATGCCGTCCGCCGAGAGCATCCGCCGGTCACGCAGAGCCACGTCGTCGGGGTCGCCGATCTCGACGCCGTCGACGAAGATCATCCCCGCGTCGACATCCTTGCCGAACTTCGCGCCGTCCTTGGTGATCTCGAGCGTGAGGCCGTTGCGGCCCTTGAAGATGTTCTCGGTGGGGACCCCCACGTCCTCCGCCAGCCCGGCGTGGAGGCTGATGCGCTTGTGGTCACCGTGGAACGGGAAGACGTACTTCGGCCGCGTGAGGTTGAGCATCAGCTTCAGCTCCTCGCGCGAGCCGTGTCCGGAGACGTGGATCGGCGCGTCGGCGTTCGTGACGACACGGGCGCCGATCTCGTAGATCTTGTCCACGGTCTCGTTCACCGACCGCTCGTTGCCCGGGATCGGCGAGGCCGAGAAGACCACCGTGTCGCCGGAGTGAAGCTCGATATCGCGATGGTCGTTGAACGCCATGCGCCGCAGCGCGGAGAGGGGCTCCCCCTGGCTGCCGGTGGAGATCGCGATCACCTTCTCGTCGGGGTAGTCCTCGATCTGCTTCGGCTGGATCAGCATGCCGTCGGGCGCGTTCGCGATCCCGAGGTTCGAGGCGATGTTGAAGTTCTTGCGCATCGAGCGTCCGACCAGGGCGACCTTGCGATCCAGCTGGGCAGCGGCGTCGACGACCTGCTGGACGCGGTGGACGTTCGACGCGAAGCAGGTGACGATGATCCGGCCCTCGCAGCGGCGAGAACTCCCGTAGGAGCGCCGGCCCCACCGTCGCCTCGGATGCCACCACCCCGGGACGATCCGCATTGGTCGAGTCGCCACAGAGGCAGAGCAGGCCCTCGGAGCCCAGCTCGGCCAGGCGCGCGATGTCGGCCGGGCGCCCGTCGATGGGCGTCTGGTCGAAGCGGTAGTCGCCGGTGATCAGCACGGCGCCCAGCGGCGTGTGCAGGACGACGGCGCATGCATCGGGGATCGAGTGCGACATGTGGATCATCTCGATCTCGAACGGGCCTGCTTTCACCCGCTCGCGCGGCTCGAGGACCGTGAGCGGCGCGTCGCGGATCTTGTGCTCCTCGAGCTTCGAGCGCACCAGGCCGATCGTCAGCGCGCCGCTGTAGATGGCGTCCGGGACGCCCAGCTCGCGCAACACGAACGGCAGCGCGCCGACGTGGTCCTCGTGCCCGTGCGTCAAGACGATCGCCTCGATGTCGTTCTTGCGCTCACGCAGCGAGGAGAAGTCCGGCAGCACAAGGTCGATGCCAAGCATCTCCGCGGTCGGGAACATCACTCCCGTATCCACGATCACGATCCGCCCGTCGATCTCGACGGCGGTCATGTTCTTGCCGATCTCCCCCAGCCCCCCGAGGGGCAGGATCCGTAGCTTCGAACTCACGCCGGGGAGCCTATGCGGCGCCGCCCGCGACCAGCAGCCCGCGGCGCTCCAGCGCGGCGCGAACGACGGATCGCTCCTGGGCGCTCGCGGGGACCATCGGTAGGCGCAGCGTGCCGCCGATCACGCCCATCATCTCGAGCCCGGCCTTGACCGGGATCGGGTTGGCGGTCACCGTGAGCGCCTCGAACATGGGCGTGATGTCGGCCTCGATCTCGTGGGCCCTCGCGGCGTCGCCGGCCTCGAACGCCTCGTAGATCGAACGCATCTCCGCCCCGACGAGATGCGAGGCGACGAGGATGCCGCCGGTCCCCCCCACCTCGAGCGTCCGCAGGAAGGTGTCGTCGTTACCCGCCAGAACCGTCATGCCCTCGATCGAGCCGAGCTCGTCGTCGTTGGCCTGCTTGACCCCGACGATGTTCTCGACGTCGGCGGCGAGCTCGGCCATGAACTCGACGGGCAGATTCACCACGCAGCGCGACGGGATGTTGTAGAGGACGACTGGCGTGTCGCCCGCCGCCTCGGCCACGGCCTCGAAATGGGCCCGCAGACCGGGCCGGTTCGGCTTGTTGTAGTACGGCGTCACGACCAGCACGGCGTCGGCGCCGAGCCGGCAGGCGCCGCGGGTCAGCTCGACCGAGTGCGCGGTGTTGTTCGAGCCGGTGCCGCAGATCACGGTGGCCCGGTCGCCCACCTCGTCTTTGACGCCCTTCAGCAGTTCCAGCTTCTCCTCGTCGGAGAGGGTGGGCGACTCGCCCGTGGTGCCTGCGACGACGAGCCCGTGCGACCCCTGCTCGACCAGGCGCGCGGCCAGCGCCCTGGCCGTGGCATGGTCGACCGCGCCGTCGTCGTCGAAGGGGGTCACCATCGCGGTGATCACGCCTGAGAGTGCCTCATCTCTTGGCCCATCTGCGGCCGCTCCGATTATGCCCGCGAACACCGGCGGCCTGCGTCCTGGGCCCAGGGGCGGGCGCGCTCGAGCTGCGCTGCGACTCGGATGAGCAGGTCCTCGCGCCCGAGCTGCGCGATCAGCTGGACTCCGATCGGCAGCCCGTCATCGCTCCAGTGGAGCGGCAGCGAGATCGCCGGCTGCCCGGTGGCGTTGTAAGCGCCGGCGAATGCGGCGGTCACCTTCGCGCGCTCCATGGCGCGCAGCGGATCCTCGCCGGAGTCGTCGTAGGTTCCGAGCGGCGGCGGAGGCTCGCCCAGCGTCGGGGTGAGCAGGAGGTCGAACCCGCCGGTCTCATACCAGCCGGCGACGACCCGGCTCATCATCTGGTGCCGGTTCGACCGCCCCGAGGTATTCGGCCGCGGACACGCCCCTGCCCTGCTCCGCCAGGGCCCAGGTGAGGGGCTCGACGTCCCCGGAGCCCAGCTCGCGGCCGAGCACCCGCGATAACAGGCTCATGCTGGCGGCCTGGCCGGCCGACCAGCGCGCCATGAAAGTCTCGAGCAGGTCCATGCCCTCGAAGCCCCCCGGCCCGTCCTCGGTCACCTCGTGCCCGAGCGACTCGAGGAGCCTTGCCGCGTCCCGCGTCGCCTCCACGACGACGGGGTCGACCTCCAGGCCCGCGAGGGACTGGGTCGCGAAGCCGATCCGCAGCGTGCCCTGGTCCTCCAGCTCATCCGCGTACGGGCGCAGCGGGCGGCGGGGCCACATAGGGGTCGCCCGGACGCCGGGCCATGCACGGCGTCCAGCATGCGGGCGGTGTCGCGGACGCTGCGTGAGACGACCAGCTCGCAGGTGAGCCCGGAGAGGCTGTCCCCGATGAGTGGGCCCTCGGTGGTCCGCGCCCGGCTGGGCTTCAGCCCGACCAATCCGCAGGCGCTCGCCGGGATGCGGATCGACCCGCCGCCGTCGCTGGCGTGCGCCACGGGCACCATCCCCGAGGCGACCGCCGCGGCCGCGCCGCCGCTCGATCCCCCGGTCGTGCGTGAGGTGTCCCAGGGGTTCCGCGACGCGCCGTAGGCGTCCGGCTCGGTCGTTGGGAGGATGCCCAGCTCGGGCATGTTCGTCTTGCCGATGGTCACGAGCCCCGCCGCCCGGAACCGGGCGCCGAGGTAGGTGTCCACGGGCGCGCGGAAGTCGGCGTCCTTCAGCGCCTGCATCCCGAGGTGCATCGGCTGGCCCGCGAGCGCCGCGCCGATGTCCTTGAACAGGAACGGCACGCCCTTGAAGGGGCCGTCGGGCAGCGAGTTGGACGGCCGCGGCGAGCCCTTCCTCGAAAAGCGGATGGATGACGGCGTTCAGCTCCGGGTTGAGCGCCTCGATGCGCTCGACGGCCGCCGTTGCCAGCTCCACCGGCGAGGCCTCCCCCGCCCGCACCAGCTCGGCCTGCGCGGTGGCGTCGAGCCGCGCCAGGTCCGCGTCCAACTAGAGCGCCGCCTCGAGGCCGACGGTGAAGGGCTCGGGCAGCTCGCCCACCTTGCGGATCGCGAGCAGCACTCCGGGCATGAAGGAGCTGCGGTCGATCGAGTCGTGGCGGATGGAGAGCGTCTGGCCCTCGCCGCCGAACAGGACCTCCTGATGCGCGACGAGGCCCGGAAGGCGCACGGAGTGGATCGGCTCGTGGACGTTCCCCCCGCCCTCGCGGATCAGCTCGGCCGTGCGCTTGGCCGTGCCGGACGGCGCGTCGAGCTTTCGGTCGTGGTGAAGCTCGACGATCTCGCACTCGGGCATGTGCTCGGCGGCCCTGCGCGCGAAGTCCATCATCAGGACCGCCCCGATCGCGAAGTTGGGAGCGAACAGAACGTTCGCATCGCCGGTCCGCTCGGCGCGAACCTCGCCGCGAAGCGCCTCGACGTCGAAGCCCGACGTGCCGACCACCGCATGGACGCCGGCGCGAACGCACTCGAGCACGTTCGCGGAGACCGCGTCCGGCGTGGTGAAGTCGACGACCACGTCGGCGCCCTCCAGCAGCTCGCCCAGCGGCGCGTCGAGCTCGGGGTCTGCGCGTCCTGTGAGCTCCATGTCCTCGGCCCCCTCGACGGCGTGACACACGGTCGAGCCCATGCGCCCGGAGGCGCCGCTGACCACGACCCGGATCATGCCGCGAGGCGTTCGGAGACGCTCGCCGCGCCCGCGCGGAAGCAGTCCTCGGACGGCCCGATGCACGCGGCCGAGAGGCCGTCGGGCTCGTAGAGCTCGCGCGCGAGGGCGGCGAGGTCGTCCGAGGTGACGTCGTCGATGCGCTGGAGCATCTCGTCGAGGGAGAGGATGGGCAGGTCGAAGAGCAGAGCCCGCGCGAGACGGGTCATGCGAGCCCCCGTCGACTCCATGCCCAGCACCATCCGTCCCTTCAGGTGCTCCTTCGCCCGCACGAGCTCCTCGTCGTTCACGCCGTCGTCGCGGAGCGCAGCGAGCTCGCGGCCGATGATCTCGCAGGCCTCGCCGACGTTCTCCTCCCGGGTGCCGACGTACATGGCGACCATCCCCCGGTCCACGTACTGCTCGGTGTAGGAGCCGACCGCGTAGGCCAGGCCGCGCTTCTCACGGATCTCGCGGAAGAGCCGGGAGGAGCTCGAGGCGCCGAAGATCACGTCCAGCACGCCCAGCGCGAAGCGGCGGTCGTCGCTGCGCTGGATCCCGTGACCGCCGAAGCAGATGTGGTACTGCTCGGTGTCCTTCTCGTAGAAGCTGAAGCGGGGTGTGGGGTCAAGTCCGCCGGAGCCGTTGGCGCTGTTGGCGCTGCCGGCGGCGGGGCTGAGATGCCGGCGCGCCAGCTCGACGATCTCAGCGTGATCGAGATGCCCTGCTGCGCCGACGACGATGTTGGGCGCCGTGTAGCGGCCTGAGTGGTAGGCGGCGATCTCGTCGCGGGGAACGCCTGCGATGACCTTCGCCTCCCCCAGAACGCGCCGGCCGAGCGGGTGGGCGCCGTAGACGGCCTCGGCCAGTACGTCGTGCACGCGGTCCTGCGGCTCGTCCTCGTACATCGCGATCTCCTCGAGCACGACCTCGCGCTCGGGGTCGATCTCGTCGGCCGGAAGCGAGGGCGCCAGGAGCATCTCCGACATCAGGTCGAAGACGCCGGCGGTGTTCTCGTCCAGGAACCGCGCGTGGACGTGGGTGGACTCCTTCGAGGTCGCCGCGTTCGCGGCTGCGCCGAGCCCATCGAAGAGCTCGGAGATCTCGATTGCGCTGTGGCGCTCCGTGCCCTTGAAGAGCAGGTGCTCCAGAAAATGCGAGAGCCCGGCCTGGCCGGGCTCCTCGTCACGCGATCCGGTTCGCACCCAAAGGCCGAGGGCCACCGAGCGCACCGAGGGAACGACCTCGGTGATAACTCGGAGGCCGTCGACCTCTGAGAGCTCTACGTTCTCCGGCAGTCCGGACAAATCGCTCTAGCGACGGTCCCGTCCGCGACCACCACGGTCGCGTCCGCCGCCGCCACCGCCGCGGCCACCGCGGCCGCCGCCGTCGAGGCGCTCGCGCCCCCGGCCACCGCCGCCGCCATCCCGGCCGCCACCGCCACCGCCGCCGCTACCCACGGCAGCCAGCTCCTCGGCCGACTTGCCCTCGATCGAGGGGTCGTCGGAGAGGCGCAGCCCGATCCGTCCGCGCTCGCGGTCGACCTCGACCACGGTCACGTCCAGCTCGTCGCCGGCCGTCAGCACATCCTCGACGGTGTCGACCCGCTCGCCGGGCTTCACGTTCGAGATGTGAAGCAGGCCATCGGTGCCCTTGACCAGCTCGACGAACGCCCCGAACGTGGTCGTCTTCACGACCTTGCCCTTGAACGTGTCGCCGACCTCGGCCTCGCGGGTCATCGCCTCGATCTGGGCGATGCACGCCTTCACGAGCTTGCCCGACGGGGCGTAGACGCGCACGGTGCCGTCGTCGTCGATGTCGATCTCGGCCTCGAACTCCTCCTGCATCCCGCGGATCGTCTCGCCACCCTTACCGATGACGGCGCCGATCTTGTCGGGATCGATCTGGATCGTCTCGATCGCCGGCGCGTACTCGGAGAGCTCCTCGCGCGGCTTGTCGATGGCCTCGGCCATCTTGCCGAGAATGAACAGCCGGCCCTGACGGGCCTGCTCCAGCGCCTGCGTGAGGATCTCGAACGTGACGCCCGAGATCTTGATGTCCATCTGCAGGGCCGTGATCCCGTCCTCGAAGCCGGCGACCTTGAAGTCCATGTCGCCGAGGTGATCCTCGACGCCGGCGATATCGGTGAGCACGACGTGGTCGTCGCCCTCCTTGATCAGGCCCATGGCCACTCCGGCCACCGGGCCCGAGACCGGGACGCCCGCGGCCTGCAGCGCCATCGAGGACGCGCAGACCGAGCCCATCGACGAAGAGCCGTTGGACTCGAGCGTGTCGGAGACCGCCCTGATCACGTAGGGGAAGTCCTCGTTGTCCGGGATCGACGCGGTGAGCGCCCGCTCGGCGAGCGCGCCGTGACCGATGTCGCGGCGCTTCGGGCCGCGCATGAACCCGGCCTCCCCGACCGAGAACGGCGGGAAGTTGTAGTGGTGCCAGAAGGTCTTCGTCTCCTGGAGGCCGAGGTTGTCGACCTTCATGTCCATCCTGGTCGTGCCCAGCGCGACCGAGCTCAGGATCTGGGTCTCGCCGCGGGTGAACAGCGCCGAGCCGTGAGCGCGAGGCGAGATGTCCACCTCGGTCTCGATCGGCCGGATCTCGTCGGTGTCGCGGCCGTCGGGCCGCTTCTTGTCGACGGCGATCCGCTTGCGGATCATGTCCTTCTCGAGCTTGGCGAAAGCACGGTGCACCTCGGGAGCCTTCTCGGGGTGAACCTCCTCGTCGCCCTCGCCGGCTGCGAACTTGGCGAGCGCCGCCTCTTCGACGGCCTTGATCGCGTCCTGGCGCTCCAGCTTCTCGGGCACCTGCGTGGCCTCGTCGAGCTTCGAGCCGAACTCCGAGGAGATCTGCTCCAGCAGGCCCTCGTCGATCTGCGGGACCTCGACCTCGATCTTGTCCTTGCCGGCGACCTCGCGCAGCTCGTTGATCGCCTTGACGATCTTCTTGATCTCGCCGTGGGCGATGTCAAGCGCGTCGAGCACCTCCTGCTCGCTGACGCCCTCGGCGCCGCACTCGACCATCAGGATCGCGTCCTCGGAGCCGGAGACGATGAGATCCATCTCCAGGTCCTCGAGCGACTCCTCCTCGGGGTTGACGACGAAGTCGCCGTCGAGCTTGCCGATGCGCACCGCGCCGACCGGAACCTCGACCGGGGCCGGCGAGATCGCCAGCGCCGCGGAGGCACCGTTCATCGCGAGGATGTCGTAGGGGTGGACGTGGTCCACCGAGATGGGCTGCGCCACGATCTGCGTCTCGCGGTGGTAGCCCTTCGGGAAGAGGGGTCGGATGGGGCGGTCGATCATGCGCGCGGTCAGCGTCGCCTTCTCGCCCGCTCGCGCCTCACGGCGGAAGAAGGAGCCGGGGATCTTGCCCGCGGCGTAGTGCTTCTCCTCGACGTCCACGGTGAGGGGGAGGAAGTCAACGTCGCGGTCGTTGCCGACGGTCGCGGTGCAGAGCACCATCGTCTCGCCTGCAGTGACGACCACGGAGCCGCCGGCCTGTCGCGCCAGCTTGCCCGTCTCGAAGGTGATTTCCTTACCGCCAACGTCCACCGAGACGTGCTTCGGGTCAAACATACTCATCTATTCGTAATGTCCTTTCGGCCGCCCGGTTGGCGGCCTCTCTCTTAGAACTCTCGTTCTCTAGCGGGCACGATGGTAGCGAAGGGATCCTCGCTAGCGTCAACGGCGTGACCGCAGCGGGCGACGTCGCGTACGACCGTTTCGGGCAGGGGTACGCCGCCACCCGACAGCCCGATTCGCGCATCGCCGCGCGCGTCCGGGCGGCCCTCGGCGACGCGATCTCGGTGGTCAACGTCGGGGCCGGAACCGGCTCGTACGAGCCCGCTGACATGGACGTGACCGCGGTCGAGCCCTCGCGGGTGATGATCGGCCAACGCCCCGCCGGCGCCGCCCCGGCGGTGGTGGGAACGGCCGAGGCGATCCCCCTGCCCGACGACGCCGTCGACGCCGCGATGTCGTTCTCGAGCATCCATCACTGGGCCGACGCCGAGCGTGGCGTGCGCGAGATGCGCCGCGTGGCCGCGGCTGCGGATCGTGATCGTCACCTTCGACCCCGACCTGGCCGCGGGCCCCTGGATCTACGACTACTTCCCGGAGATGCGCGACGTCGACGACTGGTTCCCGCCCCTCGACGTCCTGGCGCGCTGGATGGGCGACGCCGAGGTGAGGACCATCCCGGTCCCCTTCGACTGCGAGGACCTGTTCCTCGAGGCCATGTACGGCCGCCCCGAGCTTGTGCTCGACCCGGTCGTGCGCGCGAACTGCTCGGGGTTCGCCCGGCTGGGCGATGAAGATGAGCGCCGCGGAGTGGAACGCCTGCGGGGCGAGCTCGATTCGGGCGAGTGGGATCGCCGCTACGGAGAACTCCGCAACGTCGCGGAGCTGGAGGGCGGGCTGAAGCTGCTGGTGGCGGCGCTGTAGCCGGAGCGCTAGTGGCGCAGGCCCAGGTCCGCGACCAGGGTGCGGTAGCGCTCGACGTCGGAGCGCTCGAGGTAGCGCAGCAGGCGGCGGCGCTTGCCGACGAGCATCAGTAGGCCGCGACGCGAGTGGTGGTCCTTGACGTGCGTGCGCAGGTGCTCGGTGAGCTCGTTGATCCGCTCGGTCATCAGGGCGACCTGGACCTCGGCGGAGCCGGTGTCGTTCTCGGAGCGGCCGTACTTGCCGACGAGCTCGCGCTTCTTCTCGCTGGTGATCGTCATTCGAGGCGGGAAGGTTAGCGGGGAGGCCTGTAGGCGGCGCAGAGCTGGCGGGCGTCGGCGACGTCGCTGTGCATCTGGGCGATCAGGTCCTCGGTGGAGGCGAAGCGCTTCTCCCCCCGGAGGCGCTCGACGAAGGCCACCCGAAGCGTCTGCCCGTAGAGATCCGCGTCGTAGTCGATCAGGAATGCCTCGACCAGCAGGCCGCGCCCCGTCTCGAATGTGGGCCGCACCCCCACGTTGACCGCGGCGGGAACCCCGTTCGCGAAGGCGGCGTAGACGCCGTGGCCGGGCACGACGTGGTCGTCGTCGGGAACGATGTTCGCGGTCGGGAACCCGAGGGTGCGCCCGCGCTGGTCCCCCTGGACGACCTCGCCCTCGAAGAGGAAGGGCGCGCCGAGGCAGGCGTTCGCCGTCTTCAGATCGCCCGCGGCGACCGACGCGCGGATCCGGGTCGAGGAGACCGTCTCCCCCAGGACCTCGACCAGCGGCTCGACCCTGGTCGTGAACTCGTCGTGCGAGGCCAGCATCGCCGGGTCGCCCTTCGCCCTGCTTCCGAACCGGAAGTTCTCGCCCACCGCCACCGCCTCGGCGCCCAGCGTCTGGATCAGGATGCGCTCGCAGAACTCCTCCGCCTCGATCGCGGAGAATTCCTTGTCGAAGGGGATCACCATCAGCTCCTCCACGCCGAGGCCCTCGATCACGTCGCGCTTGACGGGGAACGGCATGATCAGCTTCGGCGCCGCCTCCGGGTGGATCACGCTCACCGGGTGTGGCTCGAAGGTGAGCACCGTGTCCGCATCGCCGATCACGGCCCGGTGGCCCAGGTGGACCCCGTCGAAGCTTCCGATCGCGATGCGCCGGGTGCGACGCTCGGCGTCCGGGAGCTGGGTGACCTTGATGCTCATCGCGCCCTCAATGCTGGCATGCCCCGCTCAGGCGATGCGCTCCAGGGCATCTGCCAGCGCAAGGGGACTCCCAGCGTCGGCCTCTGCGACCGTGAACGGCCCGATCGCGGTCCGCCGGAGCTCCTCGCAGTAGGCGTCGCCCAGATCGGCGATCAAGCTCCGCACGTAGGTCCCCGACGAGCACTCGATCTCGAACTCCGCCCGCTCGCCCTCCCTCCAGAGCTCCTCGAAGCGGTGGACGGTGACGATGCGAGGCGGCATCTCGACCTCCTCCCCGCGCCGGGCACGCTTGTAGGCGCGCTCCCCGCCGACCTTCACCGCCGAGTAGACGGGCGGGCGCTGCGTGATCTGCCCGGTGGGGAGCGCCAACTCGTCCTCCGGAAGCCTGCCGGTCTCGGTGATCTCGCCGTCGCGGTCGCCGGTCGTCGAGACGGCGCCGAAGCGGGCCACCGTGCGGTAGGTCTTCCGCAGCTCCATGAAGCGGGCCTGCTCGCGCGTCGCCTCGCGCGTCAAGCAGCACGATGAGAAGGCCGGTGGCGAACGGGTCGAGGGTGCCCGCGTGCCCGGTCTTGACGCCCCGCTCGCGTCGTACCCGCGCGACCACGTCGTGCGAGGTCATGCCCGCGGGCTTGTCGATCAGCAGGACCCCGGGCCCGGGATTACTGGTCCTGCTGGAGCTGGGCACAGAGGGCCTTCACGATCTCCTCGTAGGAGAGGTCGGTGGAGAACCCGGCCGCGCGCGGGTGACCGCCGCCGCCGTAGATCCGCGCGATTGCGGACACGTCGGTGTCGCCGTCGGTCGATCGCAGGCTCACCTTGCGGGCCGTCCCGGCCTCCTCGCCGCGGTCGCGGACGACGGCGGCGACGCGCGTCCCCTCGATCGCGCGAACGTGATCGATGATGCCCTCGGTCAGGATCTCCGCCGAGCCCGTATCGGCGTAGTCGGCCGTGGAGACATACGTGGCGGCGAGGCCGCAGTCGTCGAGGCGCTCGATCTTCTCGAGCGCGCGCGCGACCAGCCGCACCTTCTCGATCGGCACCCGCTCATACAGGCGGCGGTAGGTGTCCCCCACGTCGACGCCGGCGTCGATCAGCTCGGCCGCCGTGCGGTGGGTGGCGGCAGCGGTGTTCTCGTAGGAGAAGCGGCCCGTGTCCGTGACGAGGCCGACGTAGAGGGCGTTGGCGATCTCCGGCGTGATCTCGGCCCCCAGGTCCTTGGCGAGCTTGTGGACGATCTCGGCGGTCGAGGAGACCTCCGTGTCCACCAGGTTGATCGTCCCGAACCGGGTGTTGTCGTGGTGGTGGTCGATGTTGACCGACCGCGCCTCCGGGTCGCGCAGGAAGCCCTCGGGCGTGCGATCGAGGTTGCCGCAGTCGAGGAAGACCAGGGTGCGGTCGACGACGTCGGCCGGCGGATCGTGGAAGACCTCCGCGAGCGGCAGGAACCGGTACTCGACGGGCAGCGGGAACTCCTTCGCCGCCAGGAACATCACGGAGTCCTTGTTGAACTGGCCCAGGATGGAGTGCAGGGCGAGCAGTGAGCCCAGTGCGTCCCCGTCGGGGTTCTCGTGCGTCGTCAGCAGGAAGCGCTCCCCGGAGCGAAGCTCGGAGGCGACCGCCTCGGCGTCGGCGTGCGTGCCGATCACTCGTCGAGAAGGTGCGCCACGCGCACGCCGCGCTCCGGGCCGTCGTCGTAGTGGAAGGTGAGCGTGGGCGTGTACTTGATTCGCATCTCGTTCGCGATCCGCGCCTGGAGCAGCCCGTGCGACGCCGTGAGGCCGGCCAGGGTGCGCTCCTTCTCCTCCTCGTCCCCGAGCACGCTCACGAACACTCGCGCGGAGCGGAGGTCAGGAGCTGTGTCGACTGCGGTCACTGTCACGAAACCGATTCGGGGATCGTCCAGCTCACTCGAGATGGCGTCCCCAATCACCTCGCGAATGACCTGGTTCACGCGCCTCATGCGCTCAGTGGTCATCGCGCGGTCAATCTAACAGCGCCTCAGCCGCGCAGGTCCTCGAGGCTTCGCAGGTCCCGCTGGAAGGAGCACCCATCAGGACAGCGGCTCTCGATGAAGCGCTCCATCTCGTCCGCCCGGGACTCGACGGTCGAATCGCCAACGAGGGCGCACACGAGCGTGGAGCGCTGCCACGCATCGTGATGCTCGGTCTCGGCCACGGACGCCCCGAAGCGCTGACGCAGGTGCGCCTTCAGCGAGTGCAGCACCTTGCGCTTGCCCTTCAGGTCGTGCAGCTCCCCGAAGTGAAGGTGCGCCTCGATCACGCAGACGTAGGCGGTCACGCGCCGACCGTAGCGCGAGCTAGTCGAGCGTCTGCTCGACCTGGCGGCTTTCGAAGGCCTCGATCACGTCGTCGACCTTCACGTCCTGGAACCCCTCGAGAACGATGCCGCACTCGAGGCCCTCCTCGACCTCCTGGACGTTGTCCTTGAAGCGTCGGAGCGAGCCGATCCGGCCGGTCCAGACGACGGTGCCTTCGCGGACCAGGCGCGCCTCGGCGGTGCGCGTGATCTTGCCGTCGGTGACCATGCAGCCGGCGATCGTGCCGATCTTCGAGGCCTTGAAGAGCTCCTTGACCTCGGCCTGGCCGAGCGACTCCTCGACCTCCTCCGGCTCGAGCAGGCCCTCCATCGCCCCGCGCAGTTCCTCGGTCACCTTGTAGATGACGGAGTAGGTACGGATCTCGACGCCCTCGGCCTCCGCGAGGCGCCTCGCGTCGGCGAGCGGGCGGACGTTGAAGCCGATGATGATCGCGTCGGAGGCCGCGGCGAGCATCACGTCGGACTCGTTGATGCCACCGGGTGCGGCTCGGATGATGTTGATCGCGACCTGCTGCTGCGGAACCTTCGCGATCTCGTCCTGAAGCGCCTCCAGGGAGCCCGAGACGTCGGACTTCAGGAGCAGGTTGAGCTCCTTGATCTGGCCCTCCTGGGCCCTGGCGAAGACGTCCTCCAGGCTGACGTGGCGGGCCTGGCTGCGGGCCAGCTTCTCGGTCTTCAGGCGCTGCTCGCGCTCGCCGGCCATCTGCCGGGCGCGGCGCTCGTTCTCGACGACCTCGAAGCGCTCGCCCGCCTCGACCACTCCGTCGAAGCCCAGAACGACGACCGGGTCGCCGGGCTCGGCGGTCTCGAGCTTCTCGCCCGTGTGGTCCTGCATCGCGCGGACCTTGCCCCAGACGGGCCCGGCGACGACGGCGTTGCCGACGGCCAGCGTGCCCCGCTGGACGAGCGCGGTGGCGACCGGCCCGCGGCCGGGATCGAGGTGGGCCTCGACGACGACTCCACTCGCGTCCGCCTCCGGGTTGGCCTTCAGCTCCTCGAGCTCGGCGACCAGCAGGATGCTCTCGAGTAGGTCGTCGAGGCCCTCCTTGGTCTTTGCGGAGACGTTGGCGAAGACCGTGTCGCCGCCCCAGTCCTCGGGGTTCAGGCCCTGGTTGGCCATCTCACCCTTGACCTTGTCGACGTTGGCGGCCGGCAGATCTACCTTGTTCACGGCCACGATCATCGGCACGTCGGCGGCCTTGGCGTGGTCGATCGCCTCAACGGTCTGCGGCATCACCCCGTCGTCGGCGGCGACGACGATCACGGCGATGTCGGTGACGTTCGCTCCGCGGGCTCGCATGGCGGTGAACGCAGCGTGGCCGGGGGTGTCGATGAACGAGATCGTCTTCCCGTCCTGGTGGACCTGGTAGGCGCCGATGTGCTGGGTGATCCCGCCTGCCTCGCCGGCAGCCACCTCCGTCTGCCGGATCGCATCCAGCAGGGACGTCTTGCCGTGGTCGACGTGGCCCATGATCGTGACGACGGGCGGACGGTCCTTGAGGTCGTCCTCGTCGTCCTCGTAGACCGGCTCCTCGACCTCCTCCTCGGCGGCGGAGACGACCTCGACCTTCTGGTTCAGCTCCTTGGCGAGGAGCTCGATGGTCTCGTCCGAAAGGGTCTGGGTGAGCGTGGCCATCTCGCCCATCTTCATCAGCGTCTTGATGAGGTCGGCGCTGTTGACGTCAAGGCTCTCGGCCACCTCGCGAACCGTTGCGCCCGATGGGACCCGAGTCGCGTCGGGCTCGACCGGTGCGGCCGCTTCTCTGGGCGGCTCCTCCAACAGCGGCCGGCGCCGGCGGCCACCGCGGCGCCGCGGTGGGCGCTGGGGCGGGGGCGCTGACATCCGCTCACGGCGAGAGGCCTGCGAGTCGATGACCACCCGGCGCATGCGCTTGCCGCCGGTGGATGGTGTCTCCGCCTTCGGCTGGGCCGGCTTGGCCGCTGCCTTCGGAGCGGACTCGGCCTTCGCCGCGGGCTTGGCCTCCGCCTTCGCGGCCGGCTTCTCGGCCGCCGCCGTCTTCGCCGGGGCCTTCTTCGCGGGGGCCTTGGCCTTGGGCTCGGCCTTCTTCGCCGGCGCCTTTGCGGCGGGCTTGGAACCGCCCTTCAGGGCCGCCAGAGCGTCCGCCTCCTCGACACTCGACGCCGCTGCCTTCGCCTCGATGCCGGCAGCGTTCAGCGCAGCCAGAAGCTCCTTGGAGGTAATCCCCTGGGCCTTCGCAATCTCGTGAACGCGCTTCTTCGCCAAAGCTGATCCCCCGCTACGCGGCCGAGGTCTCCTCGGCGGTCTCCTCGGCCTCGGGCTCCTCGGCCTCCGGCTCGTCGACCTCCGGTTCCTCAGCCTCAGGCTCGTCGGCGTCAGCGGGCTCTTCCACTTCGGCCTCGGGCTCCTCGGCAACCTCCGCGTCATCAGGCCTCGGGCTCGTCGGCAACCTCTGCCTCGTCCGCCTCAGCCTCGGGCTCGTCGGCCTCGGGTGCATCGTCGGTCTCCTCGGCCTCCGGCTCCTCGTCGGGTTGTGCGGCCTCGAACGCCTCGGTCGCCTTCGCGACGAGCGGCGCCACGGCCGCCTCGTCCGCATCGGAGTCGGCGAGCGTCGCGATCTCGTCCTCGCTCAGCGCGGCGACGACACCGACGTCGTTCGTGTCGAATCTCGCCAGCGCCTGGTGCTGGGGAAGCCCGCAGTAGCGACTGCCCGTCAGCGAGGCGTTCGGACAGCGACGGCCGGCCGACAGCACGGCGGCGCAGCGGCCGTCGGCCTCGTCGACGCCCTCGATCTCGATCTCGTCCTCCTGAGTGGAGAAGTCGGTCTCGGACTTGATGTCCACGCGCCAGCCCGTGAGCTTGGCGGCGAGGCGAGCGTTCTGGCCCTCGCGGCCGATCGCGAGCGACAGCTGATCGTCGGGGACGACCACGGTCGCCTGCTTGTCCTCGTCGTCCACCAGCACCTCGCGGACGCGAGCGGGCGAGAGCGCCTTGGCGACGAAGCGCGCGGGCTCCTCGTTGAAGGGGATGATGTCGATCTTCTCGCCGCGCAGCTCGGACACGACCATGCGCACGCGCGAGCCGCGAGGCCCGACGCAGGCGCCGACCGGATCGACGCCGTCGGCGTGGGAGATGACCGCGATCTTCGAGCGGTAGCCGGGCTCGCGGGCGACGCCCACGATCTCGACGAGGCCATCGGCGATCTCCGGGACCTCCAGTTCAAAGAGCGACTTGATCAGCTCGTGGCTGCGACGCGAGACGACGATGCTCGGACCCTTGCCCTCCGCCGAGACGTCGGTGATCACGGCCTTGATGCGCATGCCGTGGTCGTAGCGCTCGTTCCAGACCTGCTCGGAGCGTGGCAGCAGGGCCTCCACTCGCTCGCGCAGCTGCACCAGCGTGTAGCGGTTGTCGGACTGCTGGATGATCCCGGTGATCAGCTCGCCGACGCGATCCTGGTACTCGTCGTACATCATCTGCCGCTCGGCTTCACGGATCCGCTGCAGGACCACCTGCTTGGCGGTCTGGGCGGCGATCCGGCCGAAGTCGTCAGGGGTGACGTCGCGGGTCTTGATCTGGTCCTCGTACGGGGCGAGGATCTCGGGATCGAGCTCGGGGTCCTCGGGCTCGCGCAGCTCTCCCGTCTCGGGGTCGATCTCCTGCTCGGCCTCCTCTGCGACCTGCTCGAGCAGCTTCTCCTCCAGCTCGGCGGGCAGGATCAGCTCGAACACGCGGAAGTCGGCGGTTTCACGGTCGAGGTCGACGCGCGCGTACTTCGCGGCGCCGGGGGTCTTCTTGTAGGCGGAGAGCAGGGCATCCTCGAGCGCCGCCATCAGCGTCTCGGCGTCGATTCCCTTTTCCTGCTCGAGGCCCCTGATCGCTTCGACGATCTCGCGGCTCACGCTCCACCTCCTGAAAGTTCGGGCACGAGGTTGGATCGGCGGATCCCGTCGAACGGGATGTCCACGACGCCGCGCTCGGCTTCAAGCGACACGACGGCGTCGCCCGCGGCGGCGATGGTTCCGGTGAAGTTCCGCTGACCCTCGATCGCCTCGGCGGTGCGAACTCGCACCCGGCGACCGAGAAACTGCTGGAAATGCTCCGGTTTCGTGAGCGGCCTATCCGATCCGGGAGACGAGACCTCGAGCGTGAATCGCTCGGTCAGGTCGCGAAGCTCCTCGGTGACGCGCTCGCAGAGCCCAAGGTCCACCCCATCGGGGTGGTCCACATAGACGCGAAGAGACTCGGCGGCGGGATTCTCGACGGCGACCAACTCGATCGCCGGGTCGAGGTCACGCAGCCGGCCCTCGATCGTCGTCTCTAGCTCGGCGGCTTCGTTCACTCTTCCTCTGTGCGGTTGTTTTCTCTCCTCCTCCTCCCGCATTCGAGCCCAAAAAAAGGTGGGCCCGGGCCCACCTCATCAAAGGTCACGGGTACGAAAAGAGGTGCGATGAGTATAGCCACGGCCCCGTGCGTGGCCGGCCCGCCGTTTCAGCTCTCCAGCAGGAGCGTTACCGGCCCGTCGTTGACGAGCGCAACGCCCATACAGGCGCCGAAGACGCCCCGCTTGGCGCCCGTCCGCTCGCAGAAGCGCTCGTACAGCGGCTCGGCGTGTTCGGGCCGGGCGGCGGCGATGTAGCTCGGCCGGTTGCCCTTGCGAGCGTCTCCGTAGAGGGTGAACTGGCTGACGCACAGCACCTCGCGATCGCCCAGGGGCTCGTTCATCCGCCCGTCGGCGTCGTCGAAGATGCGGAGCTTCAGGACCTTGTCGGCAAGGCGATCGGCATCCTCGGCCGTGTCCTCGTGCGCGATGCCCAAGCAGCACCAGGATTCCCGGCCCGATCTGCGCGACCCGTTCGCCCTCGACGTCGACGGCCGCCTGGCTGACGCGCTGGACGAGGGCGCGCACCTAACTCATCTCGAGCGGCGGCGCGCAGGCGGTCGCGGTACAGGCGGTAGTCGTTGCGGTCCGGCCGCAGGTTCGAGGCGAGCGCCAGGTGGTGACGGGCGCGCTCGCGCTCGCCGCACTTGGTCAGCGCCCGCCCGAGGCAGAAGTGGGCGTAGTCGTCCACCGGGTGCGACTCGAGGATCGCCTCGAACTCAGCCGCCGCCGCGTCGTAGCGGCTCGAGCGGAAGTAGGCGCGGCCGAGCGCCTCGCGGATCGACGCCTTCTCGGGCGCCATCCTCGCCGCCTTTTGAAGCGGAATCGCCGCCTGCGCGAAGTCGCCCGACTCGAGCAGCGCCATGCCTCGCCGGTAGAGCGAGTAGAGGTCGTTGGACTCGGTTTCAGGCACCCTTCGAGTGTAGAACCGAGCGCAAGGCCTCCACCCGATCGAGGATCGCATCCGCGACGTCGGCCTTCGGGGCGAGGGGCACGGAATGCTCTGCCGCCGGCCTCCACGATCGTGACCTCGTTCTCGGGCGAGTCGAAGCCGATCTCCTCGCGCGAGACATCGTTGAAGACGATGGCGTCGAGGCCCTTGCGCTGGAGCTTCTCTCGGGCGCGGGTGATCGCATCGGCGCCGTGCTCGGCGGCGAAGCCGACCAGCGTCTGCTCATCGGTCCGAGCCCCGGCGAGCCCTGCGAGGACATCCTCCGTTGCGGTCAGGCGCAGTTCCATCCCGCCGCTCCCGGCGCGGGCCAGCTTGCCTTCGCTCGTCTGTTCCGGCGTGAAGTCCGCGACGGCGGCGGCCATCAGCAGCACGTGGCAACCCGGGAACTCCTCGCCGACGGCGGCGGCGAGCTCAGCCGTGGTCTCGACGTCGATCCGGCGCACGCCGGGCGGCGCGGGGAGCCCCACGTTCGCGGCCACCAGCGTCACGTCGGCGCCGCGCGCCTTGGCGCGCTCGGCGAGAGCCAGGCCCATCCGGCCCGAGGAGCGGTTGCCGATGAAGCGGACGGGGTCGATCGGCTCGCGCGTGCCGCCGGCGGTGACCAGAACGTTCAGCCCGTCCCACGGGCCCGACCCAGACGGGAGTGCCGACTCGACCGCTTCCAGGAGCCGCTGCGGCTCCGGAAGGCGGCCCGCCCCCCACTCCCCGCGTGAGGCGAGGGCGCCGGTGTCGGGCTCGATCACCGTGATGCCCCGTCCCCGCAGCGTCGCGAGGTTCTCCTGCGTCGCGGCGTCGGCGTACATGCGGTCGTTCATGGCGGGGGCCACGATCCGCGGCGCGGTGCACGCGAGGAACGAGGTGGTGAGCATCGAGTCGGCCACGCCGGCGGCAAGCTTGGCGATCGTGTTCGCGGAGGCCGGAGCGACCAGGAACACGTCCGCGTTGGCCGCGACCTCGAGGTGGCCGATCGGGTCGTGCTCCGGCTCCGCGTCGCCCGGATAGGCCCCGCGCATCGGGTCACGCTCGAACTCGTCGGTCAGCACCGGGGACCCGACGATGCCCTCGAAGGAGGCGGGCCCCACGAACCTGTGCGCCGTCGGCGTCATCACGACGCGCACGCCGTGGCCGGCCTTGGTCGCCAACCGTGCGAGCTCGAGGGCCTTGTAGGCGGCGATCCCGCCGCTCACGCCAAGCAGTATCCGAGCCATGGCTCAGAGGGTACGCCTGGATTCAGAGAAAAACGGGCGCGGTTTCCCGCGCCCAACGCGGAGCTACGCCCTGTACTCGTACTTGATCTTGCCCTGGGCGAGCTCTTCGAGCGCGATCGTCAGGTAGTTACCCGTCGCGCTCTCGACCATCGGGGGCGTGTACTCCTCGTAGGAGCCCTCGCCCAGCGCCCGGTAGTAGCTGTTCAGCTGGCGCGCGCGCTTGGCCGCAACCAGGACCGCCGCGTAGTGGGAGTCGGTCTGGTCCATGAGCTTGTCGACACGTGGCTTGATCATCGGCGCGGCATTGTAGAGGGACGGCGGCGGCCCGGCTCAGGCCAGCTCCTCGCGAACGATCCGCTCCAGGTCCTCCCCCGCCGCATCCACGTCCTCGTTTACGACAACGTGCTTGAACTCCTGCTGGGCCTCGAGCTCCTGCTTCGCGGTCTCCAGCCGGCGCTCGATCGCCTCCTCCGAATCGGTCCCCCGCCCCGCCAGACGCTCCCGCAGCACGGCGGGCTCGGGTGGCGCGATGAAGATCAGCACGGACTCGTCGGGGAGGGCGGCCCTGACCTGGCGCGCCCCCTGCACCTCGATCTCCAATACCAGCGAGACGCCGGCCGCCGAGGCAGCGCTCGACCTCCGAGCGGAGCGTTCCGTAGCGGTTGCCGGAGAAGGTGGCGTGCTCCAGGAACTCGCCGGCATCGGCCCGGCCGGCGAAATCCTCCGGCGTCAGGAAGTGGTACTCGCGCCCGTCGATCTCCCCCTCCCGCGGCTCGCGCGTCGTCGCCGACGTCGAGAGCTCGAGCTCACCCATGCGCTCGAGGAGCCCGGAGATCAGCGTCCCCTTGCCGACCCCAGAGGGCCCGGTGATCACGAAGACCTTCGCCATGTCGCTCATCCTGCCCTACGGAGGGGCGGGAACGGCGCGACTCGCCCCGTTACCTGCAGATGCCCCGCGAGCGCTAGCGGCGCAGCATGTGCACCAGCTCGGCGCGCTGGCGCTCGGAGAGGCCGCCGATTGTCTTCGACGGTGAGATGCGGCACTGGGAGAGGATCTTGTTGGCCTTCACGCGGCCGTACTTCGGGACGGCGAGGATCATGTCGAAGGCCTTCGCGGACAGCACGTATTCCGGCGGGTCGAGTAGGAGCGTCTCGATCTTCCTCTTCCCGGCCTTCAGATCGCGCTTCAACTTGGCCCGCGCCGTGCGGATCTCATTTGCCTTGTTCAGAGCCTTCATCCTCTGGGCGCTGGTCCGTTCGGGGACGGCGGCAGAGGTGTCGACGGGAGGGACCATCAAGCGGCGGCGATTATACGTGCGGGCGCCCTGCGTGCAAGCAGGAACTGTCCGAATTCGACGAATTCAATTCGACCTCAGGTCGAGGTTGATGGCAGTGGAATCGAACTGGTGTTCGGGAGATCGATTCTTTCGAGCTCCCGGCGGACCCGCTCACCCGCCGCCGGATCGCGGAACGAAGCGGTTCCGACGGCGACCGCGGCCGCTCCGCAGGCCATGAACTCGGCGGCATGGCCCCCGGTCTCGATCCCGCCCATCCCGATCACCGGAATCGAGACCGCCGCGGCGACCCGACGGACCTGATCCAGCGCGATCGGCCGCACGGCGGGGCCCGAGAGCCCGCCGCTGCCGGCTCCCAGCCAGGGCTCGGTTCCCCCGGGGACGATCGCGGTCGCCTTCAGCGTGTTGATCAGCGAGACCCCGTCGGCACCACCCTCCTCGGCCGCCACCGCGACCGCGGCGGGGTCGGCGGTGTTCGGGGTGAGCTTCACGATCAGCGGCTTCGGGGTCAGCTCACGCAGCGTCTGCATCAGCGCCAGCGTCTCGGTGGGCTGCTCGCCGACGATCAGCCCGGACTTCACATTCGGGCAGGAGACGTTCAGCTCGATCGCCGCGACCTCCTCGCGCGATCCGACCCCGTCGACCAGTTGGGAGAACTCCTCGCGGCTGGTCCCCATCACCGACACCACCAGGGGCACGGGGAGCTCGGCGAGCTGCGGTAGATCGGCGGAGAGGAACCCCTCGAGCCCCTTGTTCGGGAGGCCGATCGAGTTGATCATTCCGCTGGGCGTCTCGAACAGGCGCGGCGGTGGGTTCCCGGCCCGCGGCTGCGGCGTGATCGTCTTCGAGACGAAGGCCGAGAAGGGGAAGGACTCGAGCAGCTCGTCGCCGAACGCCCGCCGCGCCGCGATCGCGTCGAACGTCCCGCTGCCGTTGATCACGGGATGCGCGAGTGGGATGCCGCAGAGGTCCACGAGCCAGGTCGCTCATCGGTGCCCCGCCCCCGCGACGAGCGCGGTCTCGATCTCGTCGGCACGGACCACCGGCCCGTCGACGCACAGGCGCATGTAGCCACCCTCGGCAAGTGGGACCGCGCAGCCGAAGCAGGCCCCGTAGCCGCACGCCATGGGCGACTCCATCGCCAGCTCCGCCGGGCACGCCGTGCTCGGCGCACAGCGAGCGCACCGCCTCCAGCATCGCGGGTGGCCCGCAGGCGTAGACGACGGCGGAGCCCGCCTCGTCGCCGGCGAGCATCACGGCCAGCAGGTCCGTCACGTAGCCGCGATGACCGGCGTGCCCGTCCTCGCTGGCGAGCCTGGTCTCCTCGCAGCCGAAGAGCTCCTCGACGCCGCCCGAGTGCTCGCGGTCGCGGAACCCGAGCAGGACTCGCTGGGGTACGCCCGCCTTCGCCAGCCGTCGGCGCAGGATCGCGAGCGGCGCGATGCCGATCCCGCCGCCCACGAGGATCGCCCCCGCGGCCCCCTCGGAGACCTCTCGGGGGTCCGAGAACGGACGTCCCAGAGGACCCGTGATCAGCAGCTCGTCGCCCTCGGCCAGGGCCGCGAGGCGCTCGGTGCCGGGGCCGACGGCCTCGACCAGGAAGTCGAGGCGGACCCCGTCGCGGGCGGGCTCTGCCGCGGCGGCCGAGAAGGCGCGGGGCAGGAACGGGCGCCCCTCCTCCCCGCTCCAGCGATCGCCGCCGGAGAGCATGTAGAACTGGCCCGCCGCCGGGCGTCGGACCCTCGCCGTCGACCGCGCTGAAGATGCGGTATCCGCCGCTCGCCCGGTTGGCCACGACCGGCGCCGAGCGCCGCCGCGGCGGCGCCAGCACGCGCTCGCATCAGCCCGCCTCCGCCCGCGACCGCTCAGCGGCCCCGTGGAGCTCCTGCAGCGAGACCGGCTCGACCGCGCTCACGACCGGCGGCGATCGCGCGCGTCGCGGCCGACGCTCCCGTCAGCGTCGTGATGCAGGGGATGCCGCGCTTGGTGGCGGCGGCACGGATCTCATGCCCGTCCGCTCGCGCGCCGCGTCCCGTCGGGGTGTTGATCACGAGGTCGACGGTGCCGTCGCGGATGTAGTCGACGACGTGCGGGGAGCCCTCGGCGATCTTGTTGATCGAGCGCACCGGGATCCCCATGCGCGAGATCGCCTGGGCCGTGCCCGACGTGGCGATGATGTCGAAGCCGATGTCATGAAAGCGCGCGGCGAGCTGGGTCGCCGCCGGCTTGTCGGTGTCGGTGACCGTGATGAACACGGTTCCCTCGTTGGGCAGCGCCATCCCCGCCGCCGCCTGGGCCTTGCCGAACGCGGTCGGGAAGTCCGCGGCGATGCCCATGACCTCCCCGGTCGACTTCATCTCGGGGCCGAGCACCGCGTCGGCGCCGGCGAAGCGCGCGAAGGGCAGCACCGCCTCCTTCACCGAGACGTGGCCGTTGTGCATCGTCGGCAGGTGCTGGTCGGCCAGCGGCTCGCCCAGCATGAGGCGGCAGGCGATCTTCGCCAGCGGCGCCCCGATCGCCTTCGAGACGAAGGGCACCGTGCGCGAGGCGCGCGGGTTGGCCTCGATCACGTGGAGCTTCCCTCCGGCCACCGCGTACTGGACGTTGATCAGCCCGATGACCCCGAGGTCGAGCGCGATCCGCTTCGTGGTCTCGACGATCTCGTCGAACATCTCCGCGCCCAGGCTCATCGGCGGGATCACGCAGGCCGAGTCGCCGGAGTGGACGCCGGCCTCCTCGACGTGCTGCATGACCCCGGCGACCTCGACCTCGGTCCCGTCGGCCAGCGCGTCGACATCGACCTCGATCGCGTCCTCGAGGAACCGGTCGAGCAGCAGCGGGTGCTCCTGGTCGGCCTTGACGTTGGCCTGCAGGTAGGCGGAGAGGTCCTCCAGCGAATAACAGATCTCCATCGCCCGGCCGCCGAGCACGTAGGACGGGCGGACGAGGAGCGGGAACCCCACGTCCTCGGCGATCACCAGCGCCTCCTCGGCCGAGAGCGCCGTGCCGTAGGGCGGGTGGGCGATGTCGAGCTTGCGCAGGAGCGCTCCGAACCGGCCCCGGTCCTCGGCGAGGTCGATCGCGTCGACCGGGGTGCCCAGGAGCGGCACCCCGGCCTCCTCCAGCGCCGTGGCCAGCCGCAGTGGCGTCTGGCCCCCGAACTGGACGATCACACCCTCCGGCCGCTCGATCTCGCAGACCGCGAGGACGTCCTCGGCGGTCAGCGGCTCGAAGTAGAGGCGGTCGGAGGTGTCGTAGTCGGTCGAGACGGTCTCGGGGTTGCAGTTGATCATCACCGCGTCGCGGCCCGACTCGCGCACGGTCATCGCGGCGTGGACGCAGCAATAGTCGAACTCGATCCCCTGGCCGATCCGGTTCGGGCCGGCTCCGAGGATCACGACCGAGTCGCGATCGCCACGGTCGACCTCGCCGGCGAGCTGGCCCGTCCGTTCGTGCGCCGAGTAGAAGTAGGGCGTGTGCGCCTCGAACTCGGCGGCGCAGGTATCGACGGACTTGAACGTGCGCTGCAGCTCGGCTGTCCCGTCGCCCTCGATCGCCAGGACCTGGAGCTCGCGCAGGAACCAGGGATCCACCATCGTGGCCTTCTGCACGGCGTCGAGGTCCACCCCGCGTGCGAACGCCGCCTCGATCAGGTCGTAGCGATCCGCGGAGGGCGTCGCCAGCCGCTCGAGCAGCTCGGCGTCATCGGCGGGGACGTCCGCGGGAGAGTCGAGCTCGCGGGAGCGCATCGCCTTCGCGAAGGATTCGCGGAACGTCCTGCCCATCGACATGACCTCGCCCACCGACTTCATGTGGGTGGTCAGCTCGCCCTTGGCGCCCGGGAACTTCTCGAAGGCGAAGCGCGGGATCTTCGTGACGACGTAGTCGATCGTCGGCTCGAAGGAGGCGGGGGTGGCCTGGGTGATGTCGTTGGGTATCTCCTCCAGCGCGTAGCCGACCGCGAGGCGGGCGGCGATCTTGGCGATCGGGAAGCCCGTCGCCTTCGACGCGAGCGCGGAGGAGCGCGAGACGCGGGGGTTCATCTCGATCACGACGATCTCGCCGGTCTCCGGGTTGACGGCGAACTGCACGTTCGAGCCGCCGGTCTCGACCCCGACGGCACGGATCACGGCCAGGGCCTGGTTGCGGAGCTCCTGGTAGAGGTGATCGGTGAGCGTCTGCGCGGGCGCGACCGTTACCGAGTCGCCCGTGTGGACGCCCATCGGGTCGATGTTCTCGATCGAGCAGATCACGACCACGTTGTCGTTGTGGTCGCGCATGACCTCCAGCTCGAACTCGCCCCAGCCGATCACCGACTCCTCGACGAGCACCTGGTTGATCGGACTCGCCGCGAGCCCCTCGGACACGACGCCCAGCAGCTCGGTCTCGGTGTGGCCGACGCCTCCGCCCTGCCCGCCGAGCGTGAACGCCGGGCGGACGATCGCCGGCAGCTTGATCTCGCCGGATCCCAGCCCGCGCTCGACCTCGCCCACCGACTCGACGATCTTCGACCACGGAACGCGCAAGCCGGCGCCCTCCATCGTCGCGCGGAAGGCCTCGCGGTCCTCGGCGCGGTGAATGGCGTCGTAGTCGGCGCCGATCAGCTCGACGCCCAGCTTCTCGAGCACCCCGTCGTCGTGGAGGGCCTTCGCGAGGTTCAGCGCGGTCTGCCCGCCGAGCGTCGGCAGCAGCGCGTCGGGGCGCTCCCGGTCGATGATCGCCGCGACCGAGTCGGGCGTGAGCGGCTCGACGTAGGTGCGATCGGCGAACTCGGGGTCGGTCATGATCGTCGCCGGGTTCGAGTTGACGAGGACGACCTCGTAGCCCTCCTCCTGGAGCACCTTGCAGGCCTGGACGCCCGAGTAGTCGAACTCGGCCGCCTGCCCGATCACGATCGGCCCCGAGCCGATCAGCATGATCTTCTGGAGGTCGTCGCGCCTAGGCATCCGCGGTCTCCTGTCCGGCCTGAAGCTCCTCGCCTCGGCGCGGAGCTCCGCGATCTTGCGCTCGGCGGCATCCGGCTCGTAGGTGCCCCATGCATAGGTCATCCTCATCCCGTCCGTCTGGGTCACCGTGTGCAGCGTTGGCGTCGATTGCGCCGCCCGCGCGAAGCGTCGCCACGACGCTGACCCGCGTGCGGAGCAGCAGATCGCCGACGAGCTCCACCGAGTCCTCGTCGAGGTCGCCCGTGAAGCTCACGAACAGCTCCTTGTAGTCCTCGGCGTACTCGGCGAACCCGTCGCGGCCGACGTACTTTCGCCCCGCGACCTGGCCGGTTGGAGGCGCCCAGACGGCGTCCGGCGCGAAGAAGTCCTCGTATCGGGCGACGAGCTCGTCGGCGCCCTCCTCGCCCCAGATGCGCCAGAACTCGCGGGACATCTCCCTGAAACGCTCGACCTCAGACACCGGCCAGCTCCAGGAACTCGTCGAACAGGTGCCGAGCGTCGTGCGGGCCAGGGCCGGCCTCCGGGTGGTACTGGACGGTTCGGCCCGCCACGTCCTTCAGCTCGAGGCCCTCGACCGTGCGGTCGTAGAGGTTGAGGTGGGATAGCTCGGCGGCGCCGAAGTCCGTGTCCCACCGGACCGGCTCGTCGCCCTCGATCCTGGCCTCGCCCCCGGGCCCCTCGACGGCGAAGCCGTGGTTCTGCGAGGTGATCTCGATGCGACCCGTTGCGAGCTCCTTCACCGGGTGGTTGGCCCCGCGGTGGCCGAACGGGAGCTTGAAGGTGTCGAGGCCGACCGCTCGGCACAGCAGCTGGTGCCCCAGGCAGATGCCGATCACGGGCTTCTTGCCGACGACGTCGCGCACCGTGTCGACGACGTAGTCGAGAGCGGCGGGGTCCCCCGGACCGTTGGCGAGGAACACGAGGTCGGGGTCGTGGGCGAGGACGTCGGCCGCCGCGCGTGTCGCAGGGCAGCAGGGTCAGGCGCGCGCCGCGCTCGCGGAATTGGCGCAGGATCGAGAGCTTGATCCCCGTGTCGAGCGCGACGACGTGCGGGCCGGACCCCTCGAATGTGATCGGCTCGGCCGGAGTTACGGTGCGAGCGAAGTCGGCGCCCTCCATCGACGGCTCGGCGCCCACCCGCTCGCGCGCCTCGGCCTCATCGGTGGACGCGGCGAAGATCCCGCCCCGCATCGCGCCACGGTCGCGGATCCGGCGCACCAGCTCGCGCGTGTCGACGCCGCTCAGAGCCGGCACCCCGCAGTCGGCCAGCCAGTCGAGCCAGCCGCCCTCCGCGTCGGCGGCGTCCTCGCCGTTCTTGCCCTCGCGCATGATCACCGCGCGGGCGTGGACCCGGTCCGACTCCATCGCCTCCGCGCCGACGCCGTAGTTCCCGATCAGCGGATAGGTGAAGGTGATGATCTGGCCGGCGTACGAGGGGTCGGTAACCGCCTCCTGGTAGCCGGTCATCGACGTGTTGAAGACGACCTCGCCGGTCGATTCGACGTCGGCGGCCCCCAGCAGGTCGCCGTCGAGGCGCGTGCCGTCCTCGAGCAGGAGGTAGCCGGCCGCCGCGCTCACTTGACCAGCGCCTGCACTTGCTTGAACTCGTCCGCGTCGGAGCCGCCCAGCAGCTCGAAGAGGGCCGTCTCGACGCTGGTCATCGCGGCGCCGGCGCGCTCCATCCGCTCCAGGCCAAGCGTGCGGTTGGCCGCGGTGCGCGAGCCGACCGCGTCCGTGGCGACCTGGACGTCGACCCCGTCGGCGAGGAGGTCGAGCACCGTCTGGTTGACGCATACGTGCGTCTCGATCCCGCACACGAGCGCTTGATCACGCCCGCCCAGGTCGAAGCCCTCGGCCTCGGTTGCGGAGAAGCGGACCTTCTCCAGCGGCTCGGTGCCCGCGGGGAGCGCCGCCGCGACCCGCTCGACCGTCTTCCCCAGGCCCTTCGGGTACTGCTCGGTCACGACCACGGGAACGCCCAGCTCGCCGACGCCCCGAACGAGCGTCTCGGTGGCGGCGGCGACCTCCTCGAAGTCGGCGAGCGCCTTGGCGAACGCCTCCTGGACGTCGACCACCACGAGCACGGCCCGCTCGCGGTCGAGCTTTGCGACCGTCACTCGGCGACTCCCATCGCGAAGGATCGCTGGCGATAGGCGACCCGTCCGCCGGCGACGGTCATCAGCACGCGGCCCGTCAGCTCGCGCCCAGCGAAGCATGAGTTCTCCGAGCGGCTCTCCCAGCCCTCGGCACCGGCCTCCCACTCCGCCGCGGGGTCGAAGAGCACCAGATGCGCGGGGCTTCCCGGCTCCAGCGAGGGAGGCTCGATGTCGAAGGCGGCGGCGCCGGAGCTCATCTTCTCCACGACCAGCCCGAGGTCGAGCACGCCCGGCAGGATCAGGTCTGTGTGGAGGACGGCGAACGCCGTCTCCAGCCCGGTCACGCCCATCGCGGCCTGCTCGAACGGGACCTCCTTCGCCTCCGGCGGGTGCGGAGCATGGTCGGTCGCGATGCAGTCGATCGCGCCTGAGCGCAGCCCGTCGAGGAGCGCCTGGCGGTCCGCCTCCGAGCGCAGCGGCGGGTTCATCTTGAACCGGGCGTCGAGGCTGCGGACCTGCTCGTCGGTGAGGGTCAGATGGTGCGGGGTGGCCTCGCAGGTGATCGCGACGCCGGCGGCCTTCGCCGCCTCGACCGCCTGGACCGACTCCTCGGCGGAGAGGTGCTGGACGTGGATCCGCGCCTCCTCGTAGAGGGCGAGTGCGGCGTCGCGGGCGATCATGGTGGCCTCCGACACCGAGGGGATGCCCTCGAGCCCGAGGACGGCCGAGGCCGGGCCCTCGTGCATGACGCCCTTGCCGGAGAGCTCCGGGTCCTCCTCGTGCAGGGCGATCTGGAGTCCGGCCAGCCGTTGGTACTGGAGCGCCCGGCGCATCACGCGGGCGCTTCGCACCGGCAGTCCGTCATCGGAGAACCCGGCGGCGCCGGCGTCGCGGAGCTCGGCCATCTCGGTCAGCTCCGAGCCCTCCATGCCCATGGTCACGGTGGCGAGGAACCCAACCGGCACCGATGCCTCGGCCGAGGCGCGCTCGCGCAGCGCCGTGATGTCGGCCGCGGAATCGACCGGCGGCTTGGTGTTCGCCATCGCGAGGATCCCGCAGTAGCCGCCGGCCGCCGCTGCGCGCGAACCGGTCTCGATGTCCTCGGCGTCCTCGCCGCCGGGCTCGCGCAGATGGACGTGTGGATCGAAGAAGGCGGGGAAGACGTGCATGCCCTCCGCGTCGACCACCTCGGCGTCGTCGACGGCCGCCTCGCCAGGGGGGGCAAGTTCAGCGACCTCCCCGTCGCGCACGATGACGTCGTGGGTCCCGTCGATGTCGCGGCGCGGGTCGAGGACCCTCGCGCGGCTGAGGACCAGCGGCCCATCGTCGCCGCCCCGCCGCCAGTCGAGCTCGGAGATCGCCCTCATGCGGGCTCCCCGATCGGGGTCGGCGCGGGCAACTCCTCGTCCTCGGTGCCCGCCTCGCGCCCGCCCCGGGGGCGCTCGCCGCCGGTGAGGAGCTCGTAGAGGATCGCCATCCGCACGACCAGCCCGCTCTCGACCTGGGCGGTCATCAGCGAGGCCGGGCCGTCGATGACCTCAGCCGAGAGCTCGACGCCGCGGTTCACCGGCCCAGGGTGCATCAGAAGCTGGCGCGGGCCGAGGCGGCGTGAGTCGATCTGGTAGTTCGCCACGTACTCGCGCAACGAGGGCACGAAGGAGTCAGTCATCCGCTCGTTCTGCATCCGCAGCGCGTAGACCACGTCGGCCTCGCCAAGCCCGTCGAGGTCGTGGGCGACGTCAACGTCCATCGCCTGCTGGATCCCTCGCGGGATCAGCGTGGGCGGCCCCGCCAGCGTCACCGAGGCGCCCATCTCGGCGAAGGCGAGGGCGCAGGAGCGGGCGACGCGGCTGTGGAGGACGTCGCCGACGATCCAGATGTTCTTGCCCTCGAGCGATCCGATGCGCTGGCGGAGGGTGTAGACGTCAAGCAGCGCCTGGCTGGGGTGCTCGTGCTTGCCGTCGCCGGCGTTCACGACGGCCGCGTCGGTCCAGCCGGTGACGAGCTGCGCGGCGCCCGCCATCGGGTGGCGGATGATGATCGCCTCGGGGCCGTAGGCGCTGAGCGTCGCGATCGTGTCCTTCAGCGACTCGCCCTTGTCGACGGCCGAGCCGGCGGCCTTGACGGAGACCACGTCGGCCGAGAGGCGCTTGGCCGCGAGCTCGAACGAGGAGCTCGTGCGGGTGCTCGACTCGTAGAAGAGGCTGACGATCGTGCGCCCGCGGAGGGTCGGGACCTTCTTGATGTCGCGCCGGCCAACCTCGGCGAAGCTCTCCGCCCGCTCGAGGATGCGCTCGATGTCCGCGCGCTCCAGGCCCTCGACTGCCAGTAGGTGCTTCATTCGTCCTCCTCCTCTCCCGCCGCTGCGGCGGTGGCCTCCACGGGGTGTCCGATCGCCACCTCGTCGAAGCCGTCTGATTCCTCCATGCGGACGTAGACGCGCTCGCCGCGTGAGGTCGGCAGGTTCTTGCCGACGTAGTCGGGCCTGATCGGAAGCTCACGGTGCCCGCGGTCGATGAGCGCCGCCAGCTGGACGCGCCCGGGGCGCCCGTAGTCGAAGAGGGCCTCGATCGCCGCGCGGGCCGTGCGGCCGGTGAACAGGACGTCGTCGACCAGGATCACGGTGCGGCCCTCGAGGTCGAAGTCGAGGTGCGAGGCGTGGACGACGGGTGCCGAGCCGGGCTCGCGGCCGTCCATGTCGTCGCGGTAGAAGGAGATATCGATGTCGCCCAGCGGGACCTCGGAGCCGCTGAGCTCGCCGACCAGCGTGTGCAGGCGTCCCGCCAGCAGGGCGCCGCGGGTGTGAATGCCGACCAGGGCGAGATCCTCGCCGCCGGGGTTCTTCTCGATTATCTCGTGTGCAATCCGCACCAGCGTGCGGCGCAGGTCGTCTCGGTCGAGGACGACCTTGTGGAGGTCTTCCACTTTGCGTGCCCCTTCCTGGTCTCTCGGACCGGGTTAAAGGAACCGACGAAGTGACCCTACCAGCCACCATCCCGGAATCCCGGGCGCGCGGTACCCGCTCAGCGCAACAAGGGCGCTTTTCGTCCTATGTGACCCCAGAATTGGCTCGCATATGAGCACTAATTGGGGTCACCTCCTCCCGCAATCGGTCGAGGACCGACAGGCGCCTAGACGTCTGCCTCCGGCGGAATCTCATAGCCCATCGCGCGCAGACGCTCGACGAGCTGCGCTCGCTGTTGCGGATCCGTCACGGCTGCGAGCGAGGCAAGGATCGCCTGCTGGTCCATCGCGGCGGCGCCCACCATCGCCGACTGGAGCCCCTCCTGCATACGCTGCCCGGCGGCCGCCCCCGCCTCGGGCATCTCGTCGAACCGGACATCGACATCGTCGGCGTCGCTGGAGTCGATCAGCACCGGATAGCCCGCGTTCAGGACGTCGAACCGCTTCATGCGGACGGTGCCCATCTCGACTCGGTAGGGAGCGCGGCCCGGGATGTGAACCTCGAACACGACGTCGTTCCAGTACCGGCTCCCGCGTGAATCGCCTCGTTCATCGTCGAAGGCGCGCTCCTGCTCGCCCGCGATCATCTTCGCGACGCCGCGAACCTTGCCCGGCGGCGCGGACTCGCTCTCCGCCCGCCTGAGCGATTCCGCGAAGTGGTCCGTGCCCGGGCTCGCCTCCTTGGCCGCTTGATCGCTCTCCGCGGCCTGCATGTAGGCGTCGCGGGCCTCCGGGGGCAGCCGATCGGCCATGTACTGGCTCCAGTCCTGCTGCTGACCGCCGCCGGTCGACAGGGATGAGCCTCGCTTTCGCTTAAGAAAGCCCATGGACACGCTGAGCATACGCCCAGCGTGGGAGGTTCACCGCGTGGTGAGCGCCGAGTCACGCCACTGGTCGTGAGAGGATCGGCGTATGAAGATGAGCGACGCCACGCGCGAGGCCATCGCCATGCACCAGGCCGCGGGGCGGCGTTTCTCGGCCGGCGGGGTGTCGAGCTTCGCCCGTGAGCAGGGCTCTGGAGGAACGGTGGTCCACCTCCACGGCGTGCCCACCTCCTCGTTCCTCTACCGGAAGGTCGTCCCGGCGGTCGCGGCCCAAGGCCTCCACGCCGTCGCCTTCGACTTCCCCGGCCTCGGGCTCGCTGAGCGGCCCGAGGACTTCGACTACACGTGGTCGGGCCTCGCGCAATGGACCGGCGAGGCGATCGACGCGCTGGGGATCGACCGCTGCCATCTGGTCGTCCACGACATCGGCGGCCCGATCGGGTTCGAGTGGGCGATCAAGAACCCCGACCGCGTGCTGTCGGTCACAACGCTCAACACCTTCCTGAACGTCGCCACCTTCACCCGTCCGTGGCCGATGCGCCCCTTCCACCTCCGCGGAATCGGCGAGCTTTGGCTGGCAACGCTTCAGCCCTGGCTTGGCTCCCAGCTCTTCTACCTGGAGGGGATCGACAACCGTTCGGCGACGCCCCGCCACGAGGTTCAGGCGCACATCCACCTGTTGAAGCACCGCGATCGCGGCCGGGCGTTCCTGAAGATCATGCGCGGCTTCGAGCTGACGCCCGAGAAGCAGCGCTTCCTCTGGGACGGCCTGGCGGAGCGCCAGTGGCCCGCGCGGATCATCTGGGGGGAGCGCGACCCGGCGCTCGGCCTCGACCATCTCAAGGTCGTCGAGAAGGTGCTGGACACCGACGACACCATCCTCCTCCCCGCCAAGCACTTCCTCCAGGAGGACCAGGCGCCCGCGATCGCGAACGCGATCGGCGACCTCGCGGCCCCGCTGGGCTAGGGCCGGGAGCCGAGGACCGGCGGTCTAGACTCAGCCGCTGAGCGCCCGTAGCTCAGCTGGATAGAGCGCCGCCCTCCGGAGGCGGAGGCCGCAGGTTCGAATCCTGCCGGGCGTGTTCCCCCTACGCCGAGAGGCCGGCGGCTTCGAGCGCCGCGGCCCGGTCCATGTAGCCCTGGATGCGAACCACGCGTCCGCCGCTCACCGTGATGACAACCGCCGTCTTGCTTTCCAGCTCGAGTCCACTGCCCTTGCCACGCCGGTATTCGTGCAGGAGCACAACCACTTCGTCGCCGGCGTCGAGGAACTCCTCTGGCTCCAGGCGGCGCTCTTCCCACGCCTCCAGATCCTCAGCCTCGAATGTCTCGTCGATCTCGGCCTGGCCGTGAGCTACCTGGCCCTCTTGCAGCCCGCCGATGGTGCCGCGGAACTCGACCTCAGGATCGAGCAGCTTTGCTGTCTTTTCCTGGTCCCCGCTCAGGAACGCCTCGAAGGTCTCTCGCACGAGATTGACGTTTTCCTGCGACATCGCCCAGGCAGTATTTCGCGCCGGGAGCCTCTCGGCGGTGTAGCCTCGATCCAACAAGTCGGGGTCGGATGCCGAGAAACGGGAGGGATACATGATGTCGAAGCGGATGCGCGTTAACAGAGGCTGGGGCCTGATCACGATGTCGGTCGCGGCTATTGCCGCCCTGGCAGCCATCGTCCCGAGCTCGGGACAGGGGGCGCGGGGCGTGAACATCTACGACCCAGGCGACATCATCGTCGCCGACTCCGTGCACCAGACGGTCAAGGCGGTGGACCCGGTGACGGGCGCCGCCTCCCAGATCACCAACGCAGCGTTCGCCGCCCCCTACGACGTCACGTTCGCGGATGACGGCGACATCTTCGTGGTCGACCGCGACGCCTTCGGGGGAACGGGCGGGATCCGCCGGCTCGAGAGCACCACGGGGGCCCAGACGGCCGTCACCAGCAACGACCTCTCAGCAGCGGCCGGCGGCAAGGAGCTGATGAGGAATCCGGTCGCGCTCGATCGCAAGGGGGACTCGCTCTTCGTCGCCGACTACTCGCCTCCGCGGAAGATCATCGAGGTGGACATCGCGACGGGGAAGCAGTCGCTGGTCACCAAGGCGGGCGCTCTCCAATCGCCGTTCGGCATCATCGATGCGGAGCGGCGCCAACCTGCTCGTGAGCGACGCCAGCGCCTTCCATAACAACAACGAGCGCGGGGCGGTCATCGAGGTCAACGCGAACACCGGCAAGCAGACCGCGCTGAGCAAGCAGGGCAAGTTCGTCTTCCCCCAGGGCCTCGCCCTGATGGGCTCCAAGAACGTTCTCGTCACGGATACCAACACGTTCCAAAAGCCGGGTGCCGTGTTCAAGGTGAACCTCAAGACCGGCGCTCAGAAGACGCTCGCGAAGGGGCCTCCGCTGCATAGTCCCGGCGGGATCGCGCTGATCGACAACGACACGGCCGCCGTCGCCGACTACTACGCGCCGTCGGGCACCGGCGGGATCTACAGCGTCGATCTCGACACCGGCGACCAGACCCTGCTGAACGGCACCGACCTCTCGAACCCGAGCGGTATCCGCATCGCGCCCTGAGCGAAAGCTCGCTCAGAAGAGGATCGCCAGGCCGAGGGCGAGGAGCCAGACGGACCAGGCGATGTAGGTGATCGGCGTGAGGGCCGCGGCGAGCTTCCAGCCGTCCTCTCCGGCGCGCCCGACGAACTCGAGCGAGCACAAAAGGAAGAGCGGGCCGGTGAGCACGCCGATCACCGCGAGCCAATCGGGCACCAGGGCCGAGTCGATCAGGGCGACGCCTGCGAGGATCGACCAGATCCCCGTGAACGCGTAGCCGAGGTGCTCGCCCACCGCGACGCCCAGGTAGCGGTTGAACGACTGGAAGACCACGTCCACCGCCTGCCCCCGAGGCGATTCCGGGGGCGATTCGGCCGCGACATCCGCGAGGTACGGCACCAGGAACGTCCATCGGATCAGGCCGAGAAACTGGACCGCCGAGGCCAGGACGCCGAAGACCGCCCCCAAAACGACGACGGCCGTGTCGGCGTCGGGTACCACGAGCGCGAGGAGCACCGCGAGCGCCGCGAAGAGCACCGCCGAGAGTGCGAACGCCCACCAGATGAGCACCAGGCCGGTCCCGCCGGCGCGGAAGCGCTCGAGTACCTCATGGGTCGGCCGCCGCAGGATGTCCGGGTAGTCGAAGCGCTGGGCGAGAAGGCTGAAGCCGGCATTGAAGAGCAGCGGCGTCGCGATCAGGACGATGCCCGTGACCGTCTCCTCGCTCATCAGCGGGTCATGAGCCAGCCGACGAGCGCACCCAGCGCGAGGCCGATCTCCGGCGCCAGGGGGATGTCAGTGGTGATGGCGACGAGGATGCCCACCGCCACCCCAACCGCGGCGCCGACGGCGATCGCCACCCCCATGCTCACGCGGGCGCCGCCTCGGAGGGCCTGGACGGCTTTGCGCCCCGCTCGACCAGCTTCGGCGAGCCCCGCTCGGGGAACGGGATCTCGACGACGTCGAAATCGCGCGGTGCTATCGCGCCCGGCACGACCTCCCGCGCCTCGGCCAGCAGCTCGCGCACGTCGTAACGGGTGGATGCGTGGACGAGCGCCAGCATCTCCACGCCCGCTTCGCTGGCGATCTCGGCCGCCTGGCGCGCGGTGGAGTGACCGGTCTCAGCCGCGCGCTGCGCATCTGCGTCGGCGAACGCCGCGTCGTGGATCAGGAGCTGCGCCTGGTGCGCGGCGAGCTTGGTCATCTCGGCCGGGACCGTATCCCCCGTGACCACGACCTTGCGCCCGATCCGCGCATCGCCCATGACCTCGGTCGGGCTGACCGTCTTCCCATTCACCTGAACCTCCTCACCGCGCTGGAGGCGACCCAGGTCGGGCCCGTGGGAGACACCCAGCTTCGCCGCCCGCTCGGCATCAAGGTGGCCCGGCCGCTCGTCCTCGACTACGGCATAGCCGTAGGCGGCCACCCGGTGCTCGACCGGGAACGAGCGCACCTCGTAACCGTCGTGGCGCACTGCTTCGCCCTCCCCCAGCTCGATCAGCTCCACCTCGTAGCCGACGCGGCCGAAGATTCGTCGCAGCGAGCCGAAGAGATCCTTAAGCCCCGGCGGGCCGAACACCCTGAGGGGCGCATCGCGATCGGTCAGGTCGTACGTCTTGAGCAGTCCGGGGACCCCGAGGTAGTGGTCGGCGTGAAAGTGGCTGAGGTAGATGTCATCGACCTGCACCAGCCCGATCGAGCGCTGCATCTGGCGCTGGGTCCCCTCCCCGCAGTCGAATAGCAACCGATCGCCGCCCAGGCGGGCCAGCACGCAGGCGGTCGCGCGCTTCGCCGTCGGCAACGAACCACCGGTCCCCAGGAACACGACGTCGAGGTCCACGCCGGGAAAGGTAGCCGCGGCGAGCCATTCCGCGCGGGCGGCGGCATGCGCCCACGAAAAAGGGCCGACCCGCTTGGCGGGCCGGCCCTCTTCTCCTGGGTGTTAGCCCTGGCTACCGGCTGATGACGGGGCTCGTCGCGCCCTTGCAGTCGGTGGTCTTCGGCACGTGGGCGTAGAACTTGCCCTTCTTGTAGCCGGAGTTACCGATCGAGTACATGGCGTCGGGGCCGTTCGGCTGAGCCGTGTCGGAACCGATCTTCTGGTCGGCCTGACGGTTCGGGCTGGCGCCGAGCATCTTGTAGACGTTGACCTTGCGGCCACCCTCACAATCGGAGTCGGAGCTGTGGACGTAGCCGTAGTAGTCGCCGTTGGTGCCCTTGATCGACACGTCGGTGTCGGCCTTGTCGGCGGCGGCGGCGCCGGTGGCGGCGAAGGCGCTGACGGTGACGACGGCGGTGGCGATGAGCGTCTTGATCTTCATTTTGTTTCGTTCTCCAGTGCCCGTGTCGGGCGGTTGATTGCTGTAGGAGAACCTTCGCCCCGAATGGCCCCGCGAACCAGGGGCCCTAGGCAGGGACGTTGGCCTCCCGGGGGGTGGTCCTCTTCACCCCTTGGAGGCGCCCGCGTAGGCTCACCGCATGACGGAATCGCCCGACTACGCGGCCCGCGCCCGCGCCTGGCTCGACGATCTCCACGAGGAGTTCTGCGACGTCATCGAGCCGTGGGAACACGGCACCGTCGCCCGCGCGACCGCGATGCCGGACTACTGGGACTTCAACACGGTGCAGCTGAGGGAGGCCACCGACCTGGACGCGGAGGAGCTCGCACGCTTCGCCGACTCAGCACTCGAGGGACTCGCTCACCGCAAGATCGAGGTCTACGTCCCCGAGATGGCCGCCGCGCTGCGCCCCGGGTTCGAGGCCCTGGGCTGGAAGGTGGGACCGCTCGTTTGGATGCGCTTCGAGGGCCCGCTGCCGCCGGGTCCCGAGATCGCGGTCGAGGAGGTCCCCTACGACGCGATTGACGGATTGCGCCGCGCCTGGCACGCCGAGGATTTTCCAGGCCTGGATCCCAGCGAATATCTCCAGCAGCTCCGCGGCGTCGCGTTGCGCCGGGGCTCCGTCGTGTACGCCGCCGTGGAGGACGGGGAGCCGGTGGCGTTCACCGAGCTCGAGCGCCGCGGCGGGGGTGCTGAGATCACCAGCGTCTACGTCGGCCCGGAGTACCGCGGCGGCGGGCGGGGCACCGCCCTCACTCGTGCGGCGGTCGAGGCGGGGCGCGACGCCGAGGACCTCTGGATCATCGCCGACGCCGAGGGTCGCCCCAGACACCTCTACAAACGACTCGGCTTCAGGCCCGTCTGGGAATCCAGCGAGTTCCTGCTCCCGGCGCCCAGCTGATCAGCCGGGACGTGCCTCGGGGTGCTCGCGATACCAGTCGAGCGTCCGCTGGAGTCCCTCCTCGAGCCCAACCTCCGGGGTCCAGCCCGTCCGCTCGCGCAGCTTCGTGGCGTCCACCCACTGGCGGTCGATCTCGCCGTCCGGGTTTCCCTCCCCCTGGATGTCCGGCTCGATGCCGCTGCCCGACAGACGCGTGATCGTCGCGACCACCTCGCCGACCGAATGCGGCTCGCCGCCACCCGCGTTGAACGCCTCGCCGCGAACGCCGTCGCGGTCGAGGTTGGCGGCGATCGCCAGGTAGGCCGAGGCCGCGTCCTCCACGTACAGGAGGTCGCGCTCCGGTGAGCCGTCGGATCGAAGCACCGGGGCCCGGCCGTCGAGCGCCGCGCACACCGTCTCAGGAACCAGGCGCGAGAAGTTGAGATCACCCCCGCCGTAGATGTTCGCGAAACGCGTGACCGCGACGGGAAGCCCGTAGGAGTGCCAGTAGCTGCGGGCGATGATGTCGGCCGCAGCCTTCGAGGCCTCGTACGGCGCGGTCGCCTGGAGCGCGAAGTCCTCGCGATACGGAAGCTCTGAATGCGCCCCATAGGCCTTGTCCGAGGAGGCGACCACCACGCGCTCGACCCGGGCGCGCCGGCAGGCGTCGAGCAGCGTCCAGGTACCTCGCACGTTCGTCTCGAAGCCGGTCACCGGCGAAGCCTGGACCGTGCCCACGATCGTCTCCGCGGCGAGGTGGAACACCGACGTGACTCCGTGCTCGGACAACAGCCGCTCGACCAGCTCGCCGTCGTTGAGATCGCCGGAGACGTCCTCCACGTCGCCCTCGATGCCCAGCAGGCGCAGCGTCGACACCGGGCGCTCGGAGCGCCCCTTGTCGAGCGAAACCACCGTGTTCCCCGCGTCGAGCAGCGCCTTCGCCAGCCATGCCCCCGCGAATCCGCGAGCGCCGGTTACGAGGGCGACGTCAGTGCTCATTCGCCTCGCCTGATCGGCTCTCGCTCCCACATGGCCCAGGGCGCCTCCCCGGAGGTCCACAGGTCGTTCAGGACGACGGCGTCCTTGTAGGTGTCCATGCAGTCCCAGAAGCCGGTGTGCCGATACGCGTTCAGCTGCCCCTCGGCGGCGACGCGTCGCAGCGGCTCCTGCTCGAGCACGCTCGTCTCCTCCACGTAGGCGAGGAACTCGGGCTCGACGCACATGAAGCCGCCGTTGATCCAGTAGTCGAGCCGGGGCTTCTCGTCGAAGCCGGTGATCCGCTCGTCGCCGTCGATCACCGCGATCCCCCATTGGCTGTAAGGCCGCACGACTGTCATGGTCGCCACTCGGCCCTCGCGCCGGTGAGAGGCAAGCAGAGCGTCGAGGTCGATGTCGGCGACACCGTCCGCGTACGTGAGGCAGAACGGCGCTCCCCCGAGCTTCGCGGCCGCCAGCGCCACCCGACCGCCCGTGGGGGTTTCGAGACCCGTGTCCACGCACTCGACCGAGACCTCCTCCGGCCACTCGGCAGCGTCGACGAACTCCTCGATCATCTCGCCCAGGTAGCCAGTGAGCAGCACGAACCGCCGCAGGCCCTGAGCGGCGTAGATCCGCATCACATGCCAGAGGATCGGCCGTCCACCGATCTCCACCAAGGCCTTGGGAATCGCGTGCGTGTGCTCCTGAAGGCGGGTGCCGCGGCCGCCGCAGAGGATCGCGACCGGCGGGGGTTTGGTCAACCGCCCGCGACGGCCGGGAGGATCGTTACCTCGTCGCCGTCGGAGAGCTCGGTGTCGAGGCCTTCCTGGAAGCGGATGTCCTCGCCCGAGACGTAGACGTTGACGAAGCGCCGCAGCGTCCCGTCCTCGGTGATACGGGCTCGCAGGTCCTCGTGCTCGTTGAAGACCGCGTCGAGCGCCTCGCCGACCGTGCCGCCGTCGACCTCGACCTCACCCTCGCCGCCGGTGACGCCGCGCAACTGGGCAGGGATCTTGACCGTGACCGCCATGGGCCGAGAAATGTAGTGGGTGCCGGCCCTAGGCGGCGGCGGTTGCCGCCGAGCGGGTGCCGGCCTCGAAGGCCTCGAGCGTCGGATCGATCACCGTCATCTCGAATCCCTCACGGACCGCGTCGAGGGTCTTCAGGCCCTCGCCGGTGATCACCGCAACGACCCGCTCAGACGGATCGATCCGCCCGGCCCCGGCGAGCTTGGCCAGGGTCGCGACGGTCACACCGCCCGCGGTCTCCGTGAAGATGCCGGTCGTCTCCGCCAGCAGGCGGATCCCGGCACGGATCTCATCGTCGTTCACCGCCTCGACCTCGCCGCCGGTTCGGCGGGCGAGCTCGAGCGCGTAGGGGCCGTCCGCGGGGTCGCCGATCGCAAGGCTCTTCGCGATCGTGTCGGGGCGGGCGGGCTTGCAGATATCCCAGCCCTCCCCGTAGGCCTCTGCGACCGGCCCGCACCCGGCGGCCTGGGCGCCGCTGAACTTGGGTAGCTCGCCCTCGACGAGCCCGAGCTCGAGCCACTCGTCGAAGCCGCGGCCGATGCGGGTGAACAGGGACCCGGAAGCGATCGGGCACACGATCCGGTCCGGCAGTTTCCATCCGAGCTGCTCGGCGATCTCGTAGGCGACAGTCTTCGAGCCCTCCGAGTAGTAGGGACGCAGATTCACGTTCGCGAACGCCCAGGGCCTCTCCTCGCAGAGCTGGGTGCAGAGCCGGTTGACGTCGTCGTAGTTGCCCTTGACCCCGATCAGCCGGGTGCCGTAGACGCCGGTCGCGAGCAGCTTCTGCTCCTCGAGGTCGCTGGGGACGAGCACGTAGGACTCGAGCCCGGCGGCGGCGGCGGCCGCGGCGACCGCATTGGCCAGGTTGCCCGTGGACGCGCAGGCGAGCGTGTCGAACCCGAGCTCGCGGGCCTTCGCGACGGCCACGCCGACCACCCGATCCTTGAAGGAGTGCGTGGGATTGGCGGCGTCGTTCTTGACCCACACCTCGCCGAGCCCGAGCCGATCCGCGAGCCTGTCCGCCCGCACCAGGGGAGTCAGGCCGGGCTCAAGCGACGTACGGGTGGCGGGCGGGCCGCCCTCGAACGGTAGGAAGTCCGCGTAACGCCAGATGCTCTGGCTGCCGGCCTGGATCTTGCGCTTGGCCTCCTGCGCATCAAGCCCTGAGTGGTCGTACGCGACCTCGAGGGGCCCGAAGCACTCCTCGCACACGTACCGAGCGTCCAGCGGGTAGCTCGTCCCGCATTCCTTGCACCGAAGCCCTTCGACGGCCATGTTCAGCTCCTTATGTCCCGTTGTTCGTACACCTACGAAAAAACCTCCACCCGGTGCGAGTAGAGGTCCTTTACGGGACTTACTCACATCTGTCAGGCAATACCTGCTGGAATTGGCACCTTCCTCTCAGCTCTCGCTTCGAGTGGTTGCCGGGGTTTCAACGGGCCAGTCCCTCCACCCCTCTAGATGTGGCGGTTATGTGCGTCGAACAGTAGCAGGGGATTTCCCGCGCCACAAGGCCCTCGGTGGGTAGATTGGAGGGGTGATGGGAACCCGAGTGAGCGAATCGAGCAAAGCCGATGCCGAGCCTTCCGAAGCCCAGGCTGCGCCGGGGCGCCCGCTCCTCGCAGCTCCCCGGGCCTGCTGAGCCGCAGCGCGAGCGCAAGCCCAACGTCGAGACGATCGACGGCGAGGGCCTGCGCTGGGTTCACATCGAGAACCCCACGCAGCTCGAGATGGGCTGGCTCGAGGAGCACTTCAACTTCCATCCGCTGGACCTGGAGGACGTGCTCTCGCGCAACCAGCGGCCGAAGATCGACGAGTACCCCGACTACCTCTTCATCGTCCTTCACTTCCCGGTGTACGACCACTCGGTGAAGCGCCTGAACGCGGGTGAGCTGGACATCTTCGTCGGCCGCGACTACCTGGTCACGATCCCGAACCAGTCCCTGCAGCCGGTCTCGTACCTCTTCGAGCGCTGCCGCTCGAAGGAGGAGACGCGCGAGCAGCACTTCTCCAAGGGCTCGGGCTATCTGCTCTACCGGCTCGTCGACGACGCCTTCGACTACTGCTTCCCGATGCTCCGCAAGATCGGCAACAAGCTCGACGCCGTCGAGGACGAGATCTTCGAGGGGCGCTCGGCCGAGGTCGTGCGCGACATCTCGAACGTCAAGCAGGAGATCATCAACTTCCGCAAGGTCGTCCGTCCGCAGCGAACGGTGCTCGCGGACCTGGAGGGCTCCAAGCAGGCCTTCCTGGCGCCGCGCGAGGGCGAGCTGGAGGTCTACTTCGACGACATCGGCGACGCGCACGAGCGCATCTGGGACATCCTCGAGAACTACAAGGAGGTCATCGAGGGACTGGAGGACACCAACGAGTCGGTGCTCTCACATCGCGTCAATGACATCCTGCGCTTCCTCACCGCGATCAGCGTGATCATCCTGCCGCTGACCCTGATCGCGAGCCTCTGGGGGATGAACGTGGGCGTCCCCGGCGACGGCGACCCCGAGGACTTCTACGTGATCGTCGGCGCCATGTTGGTGCTGCTGGTCGCGATGCTCACGTACTTCCGCCGCCGCGGCTGGCTCTAAGCACCGCCATCGGCAGGATGAGGGAAGCCCAGGCCGCCCTCGCAGCCGCGAACGTCGTCGATCGGGTCGGTGAACGCAACGTCGTTGCCCGGGCCGCAGCGGACCTCGTCACGCTCGCCGTCGTCGGCGAAGACGAGGTCATCGCCGCGACCGGCGGCGAGCAGATCGCGCCCGCCGAGACCGTCGAGGACGTCGTGGCCACGAAACGACACCAGCTTGTTGGCGCCGTCGTCGCCCTTCGATCGCGTCTTCGCCGGACCCGTAGTTACGCGGCGGGATCTCGTCGCCCCGCGGGCGATGGGACTCAATTGACACGGCGTCGGTACGGACGTTGTCGTGCTCGCCCTTGTTGACGCGGCCGTCGTCGGCCTCGCCGTTGAGGGTGACGTCGCAGCGCGGGCAGAAGTAATTCATGTGGTCGTTGCCCGAGCCGCCCTGGTAGAGGTCGTCGCCCGAGCCGAACTGGAAGTGGCTGGAGAAGGAGTCGTCGCCGGCGTCCCCGTGCATCCGGTCGTCCCCCTCATCGTCCGAGAATCCATCGTCCCCGGCTCCGCCGAAAGCGCGGTCATCGCCCTCTCCCCCGCTCATGCGATCCGCATCGGCCCCGCCGTCGAGGAGATCGTCCCCGGCGCCGCCATTCAGATAGTCGTCCCCAGACCCTGCGTTGAGCTCGTCGACGTCCTCGCCGCCGTTGAGGCGGTCGTAGCCGTCGCTGCCTGTGAGGACGTCCTCTCCCCCGCTCCCGTCAATGACGCATGCCTCCGAAGGGGTCGTGATCGTGAGCTCGTCGTCGCCTCCCTCGCCGTCAATGCAGACGTCGCCCTCCGGCCCGACCACGACGTCGTCGCCTCCCTCGCCCCCGTAGACGGTGTGCTGCACGCGGTCGTCGTCGTTGGTGACGGTGAGCGTGTCGCCCTGGTCGCCCAGCCGCACGGTGACGATGTAGAGATCGGCCTCGCAGGCGACGCTCCCGTCCTGTTGCAGCTCGCACTCGTCGCCGGCCTCGAGCGTCGCGCCGGCATCGCTCACCACGACCGAGCTGTCGGACCCGCCCGCAGGCGAAACCTCGATCGTTATCGCGTTCGCCTCGCCCGGCTCGGCGCGTACGTCGAGCGTGCCGGTGAAGTCCTCCTGGCCGACCGTTGCAGCGGAGGCCGAACCCGTCAAGACGAGAGTCGCTGCCACCACAAGGCCCCCTGCCAAACGAGCGTTGGGCATGCGTTGAGGATACGCCTGTCTAGGATGCGGCCGTGTGGCATCCGAACGCATCTGGGCGCCTTGGCGCCTTCAATACGTGAAGGACGCCTCCAAGGATTCCGCCGACGAGTGCATCTTTTGCGCGAAGCCCGGCGAGGATGACGACGAGGCGAACCTGATCGTCCACCGCGGCGAGCGGTGCTTCGTGATCCTCAATCTCTATCCCTACACGAACGGCCACCTGATGGTTGCTCCCTACGAGCACACCGCCAGCCTTCCCGAGCTGGACGCGGACACCGTCGCCGAGATGATGGCCCTCGCCCAGCGGTCGATGCGCCTGCTCGAGTCCGCCTACCAGCCACACGGCTACAACGTGGGCTTCAACCAGGGACGGGTCGCCGGGGCCGGCGTCGAGCACCACATCCACATGCACGTAGTGCCGCGCTGGGGCGGCGACACGAACTTCATGCCGGTCCTCGCGGACGTGCGCGTGATGCCGCAGACGCTCGAGCAGACCTACGAGACCCTGCGCGGTGGCTTCGATGACTGAGGCCGCCACGGTTCCGCCGGGGATCTTCAAGGCATACGACGTGCGCGGCCTCTACGGGGATGAGATCGACGGCGAGGTCGCCTACCTCGTCGGCCGGGCCTTCGCGCGGGTGCTGGCCGGCATGCGGGGGAAGGAGACGTCGGAGCTGCGGGTTGGGCTCGGCCGAGACATGCGCATCCAGGCGCCCGAGATCGCAGGCCGCCTGCGCGACGGCCTTCTCGACGAGGACTGCGCGGTGCTGGACACGGGAATGGTCGCCACCGAGATGGTCTATTTCCTGGTCGGCTCGCGCCAATTGGACGGCGGCGCGATGGTCACCGCATCCCACAACCCGAAGGCCTACACGGGGGTGAAGCTCGTACGCGAGGGCGCGCTGCCGTTCTCCGGGGACGCCGGGATCGGCGAGATCCGCGACCTGATTGAGGCTGGGATGCCCGAGCCTCCAGGCGGCGGGTCGGTCGAGGCGCTCGACGTCTACGACGAGTTCCACAACCACGCCCTGTCGTTCATCGAGGCCGGCAACGTGCGGCCCCTGAAGGTGGTGGTCGACGGGGGCAACGGGATGGCGGGCCCCATGGTCGGGCCGCTCCTGGAGCGGCTGGGCGTCGAGCTGGATACGACCTACTGGGTCCCCGACGGCGAGTTCCCCGATCACGAGCCGAACCCCCTTTTGGAGGAGAACCGCCGGTTCATCATCGAACGGGTAGTCCGGGACGGCGCGGATCTGGGGATCGCCTGGGATGGCGACGCCGACCGCTGCTTCTTCATCGACGACACGGGCACGTTCGTCGACGGCGACTTCCTGACCGCGCTCCTGGCCCGGCAGGTCCTGGAAAAGGATCCTGGCTCACTGATCCTCTACGACGTCCGGGCGAGCCGCGCCGTCGCCGACACGGTCCGCGAACTGGGCGGCACCTCCGACGTCAACCGCGTTGGACACGCCTTCTTCAAGGCGGCGCTTCGCGAGCGCGACGCGGCCTTCGGCGGCGAGGTGTCGGGTCACTACTACTTCCGCGACTTCTGGTGCGCGGACTCCGGGACGATCCCGGCGCTGCTCGTGCTCGAGCTGCTCTCGGTCCAGAAGCGCTCGCTCTCCGAGCTCGTCGGCTATCTGCGAGATCGCTACTTCATCTCGGGCGAGATCAACTCCGAGGTCTGCCGATCAGGAGGCGAAGATGAAGGAGATCGCCGAATTGCACGGCGACGCCGAGGTGAGCTGGCTCGACGGCGTCTCCGTCGAGTATCCGGACTGGCACTTCAACGTGCGGCCGTCGAACACCGAGCCCCTGCTGCGCCTGAACCTCGAATCGCTGGTCTCTCGGGAGGACATGGAGCGAAAGCGAGACGAGGTCCTCGGCGTCATCCGCTCGTGACGCCCGAGGAGGCGCTCGAGCACGCGGCGGCGGAGGGCATCCATCGCCTCTCCATCCCGACGCCGTTCGCCGTCGGCCGGGTGAACTGCTGGCTCGTCTCCGACGAGCCGCTCACGCTGGTTGACACCGGCCCGAACTCGGGCAAGGCACTCGACGAGCTCGAGCGCCAGCTCGCGGCCCTGGACCGCCGGATCGAGGATCTGGAGCTCGTGATCATCACTCACCAGCACATCGATCACCTGGGCCTGATCGAGATCGTCGCCGAGCGCTCGGGCGCTCAGGTGGCGGCGATCGACCTTGCCGTCGACCGGCTTCGCAACTTCCACGAGGACGCGGAGCGCGACGATCAGTGGGCGGCCGGGCTGATGCAGCGCTACGGCATCCCGGAGGACGTCGTCACCGCCCTGCGGACCGTCTCCGCCAGCTTCCGCGCGTGGGGCGCCCACGCCGAGGTGACGCGACCGCTTGCGAACGGCGAGATCCTCAAGTTGCGCGACCGCTCCCTGGAGGTCCAACACCGGCCCGGGCACAGTCCGTCGGACACCGTCTTCTGGGACGAGCGGCGCGAGATCCTGCTCGCCGCCGACCACCTGCTGGGGCACATCTCCTCCAACCCGCTGATGGCGCGCCCGCTTGACGGCTCGGACGAGCGCCCGCCCGCGCTGATCGACTACATCTCCTCGATGCGCCACACCCGGGAGCTGCCCGCCCGCATCGTCCTGCCGGGCCACGGCGATCCCATCACCGACCACCGCAGCCTGATCGACGAGCGCCTGGCGATGCATCGCAGGCGCGCCGGCAAGCTCCTGCGCCTGATCGCCGACGGGCCGCGCTCGCCATACGAGCTCGCGCAGGACATGTGGGGCAACGTGGCGGTGACGCAGGCGTTCCTCACGCTCTCCGAGGTGGTCGGCCACGCCGACGTCCTGATCGCCGCGGGGCTGGTGACGGAGGTCGAGGGCGAGGACGGGATCCTCCGCCTGGAGGCCACCGGGGCCGACGGCGCCGTGACCCTGCCCGGCGACTAGATTGCGCCGATGAGTAACCGACCGCCCACCCGGGGTATGGGATGCAGATGAGCACCGCGACGGTCACATCACCGCCGCGGATCGAGGCACGTCCCGATCCGGCGAGGCTGCCTCCGCGCGCCGCCAAGAAGCGGATGCTGGTCATCGTCAATCCGTACGCGACCACGGTCTCCGACCGGCTGAAGAACCTCGTGGTCTACGCACTGCAGGGCCGGTATGAGGTCGAGGCGATCACAACCCAGGCGCAGAACCACGCCACCGAGATCGGGCGCGAGGCCCGTGAGGGTGGCTACGACATCGTCGTCGCCTTCGGCGGTGACGGCACCCTGAACGAGGTCGCGAACGGGCTCGCCGGCACGGACGTCCCCGTCTCGGTCCTGCCGGGTGGCTCCACGAACGTCGTCGCTCGCACGCTCGGGATCCCCAACGACGTCGTCGACGCGACGGAGCACCTGCTCGGTCTCGCCGACCGATTCACGCCCCGCAAGATCGACCTGGGCATCGCCAACGGGCGCTACTTCGTCTTCGCGTGCGGGGCCGGCCTGGACGCGACATCCGCCCGCCGCGTCGACTCGAAGCCGCGGCTGAAGGCACGGGCCGGCCGCTGGTTCTACACCTATGCCGCGGTCAGCGGCTTCTACACGCAGTACCTGCGTGACCCGATCCGCATCAAGGTCGCAACGGGCGACGGCGGCGAGTCCGAGGGGGTTACCGCCCTCGCGCAGAACTCCGACCCATTCACCTATTTCGGGAAGCTGCCGCTCCACCTCTGCGAGGACGCCGAACTTGACAACGGGACGCTGACGCTGGCCGTCCTTCGCCGCGCCGCGCAACGTGACGTTCCGACCGTGGCCGCGCGGGTGCTCGCCGGCGGTCTGCGGCTCGCCGACCATCGCCACATCGACCAGTTCACGGGCCTCACCGAGGCCCGGCTGGAGTCCGTGTCGCTGGACCGCGAGGAGCGGATCCGCGGCTTCCCCGTCCAGGTCGACGGGGACTACATCGGGGACCATGGCGAGCTCGACCTCGGGATCTCGCCCGGCGCGCTGACCATCGTTGCCTAGCCCCGCTGGCGACGACTGCCTGTTCTGCGCGATCGTCGCGGGCGAGACCGACGCGCACGTTGTGTTCGAGGACGAGCTGACCCTCGCGTTCCTGGATATCCGGCCTCTGTTTCCAGGCCACACCCTCCTCGTCCCCCGCGAACACCACGAGGCGCTGTGGGACCTCCCCGAGGAGTTGGTCGAGCCCTACTTCGCGAACGTCCGAACGCTGGCCGCGGCGGTGCGCGAGGCGATGGGCGCCCAGGGCGCCTTCGTCGCCTTGAACAACATCGTCAGCCAGTCGGTCCCCCATCTCCACACCCACGTCGTACCGCGCAACAAGAAGGACGGTCTGCGTGGCTTCTTCTGGCCGCGCCAGAAGTACGCGAGCGAGGCGGAGGCGGCCGACGCCGCCGAGCGCATCCGCGACTCGATCGCCGCGGCCCCAGGGTGAACCGGCTCACGCCGCGGCTGTCCTGAATAAAGTTCAAAACGATGACGGGGGACGACGTAGCAGTCGTCGCAGCGATGTTTCCGCGCGACGGACTGGATTGGGCGAAGCTGATGGAGGATCCTGCCGCACGGCGGCGCTACCGCGCTGCCGCCGAGCCCCTACTCACCGACGACTTCGAGATGCTGCCGGTCCAGCCCGAGGGAGCCTCGCGGACGGTCATCGTGGGCGTCGAGGCCTACCTGGCGGGGATGCGCGCCGTGATGGAGGCGTTCCGCACCTTCCGGATCACAGCCGAGAGCTTCGTCCCGCTCAATGGCGGGGTTCTCGTATTCGCGCGGCTCGAAGGCGAGACCATCGAGGGCCGCCAGCGCTTCTACGGCAGGGGTGGGGCCATCTTCGACTGCGAGGGCGGGCTCATCCGACGGATTCGCGAGTTCGACGATCGCCGGCGACTGCTCGATGCGGCCGGGATCACGGCCGACGAGGCGCGGCGCCGCTCGATTCCGGCGGGCGATCGCGCCGGCGGCTAGGCGAGCCGCCCGGGCTCATCGCGACGCGCTGTTGGGCAGATACCAGCCGAGGTTGTGCGCCACCAGCCCGGCCCCGTCGATCAGGCGGAAGCTGGCCTGCTCGCGGTCGCCGGCCGCGGCGAGGCGCACGGCGTCCGCGCCGGCCCGGCCGAGTTCCACCGGCGAGAGCGGCCAACGACCGGACACGCCGGGGTGGCGCTCGCTGAGCCAGCGCGATCCGGAGGCATACCGGGCAAACGTCCGCAGCAGGCCCGGCACGGTTTCGCGGTGGTGGTGGCGCACCAGGGCCGGCGGGCGGAAGTCCAGTTCCCAGCCGGCGTCCTGGAGGCGCAAGCAGAAATCGACGTCGCCGGCGGAGCGGATCCCCTCGACGAACCCACCCAGCTCCTCGAACGCGGCGCGCCGAACCAGCAGGTTCCCGGTCGCCGCGATGGTCCGCCCGCGCCCGTAGAGGCCGTCCGTCTGGCTGAGGACCTTGCGGTCGCGCGCGTAGCGGGCGGCCAGAGCCCGCTGCCCCTCCTCCCCCAGGATCTCGCCGGCCGCGGCGCCGGCCCGATCGCCGGGCGGTGGGGCGAAGTACTCGTCGAGGATCCGTGGCTCCGGCGTGCAGTCGTCGTCCATGAAGAGGATCCAATCCGCGGTGGACGCGGCGACACCGGCGTTGCGCGCGTAATAGGAGGAGCGCTCGCCGGTCGCGGGCACCACCGCGGCGATGTCGCGTAGGCCCGCCGCCTGGCCGCCCGAGTTGTCCGCGACGATCAGCTCGTCGCCGTCGGCGAGGACGATCGCCGCCAGCGCCGAGCGCAGGCATCCGGTGTCGCCGCCGCCGAAGGGGACGACGACGCTCACGGCCGGGCGGGGTTCGCTCATTCCGTGGGCGTTACCCGATATGCGTCGAAGACAGACTCGACGTTGCGGAGCCGTCCCACGCACTGGCGCAGCTGCTCGGTGTCGCCGACCTCGACGACGAAGCGGTTCTTGACCATCGGATGCTTCGTCGTGCACTTGGCCTCGAGGATGTTCACCCCGGCCTCCGCGAACGCGCGCGAGAGGTCCTCGAGCAGACGGGTGCGATCCCAGGCGTCGACCTGTAGCTCGACGCGATAGGACGTCGAGTTGTCGCCGGCCCATGAGACGTCGGTGAAGCGCTCCGGCGCCTTCTTCAGGGCCGCCACGTTCTTGCAGTCCTCGCGGTGAATGGTGATCCCGCGCCCGAGCGAGACGTATCCGACGATCTCGTCGCCGGGAACCGGGCGGCAGCACTTCGCGAGGCGCACCATCACGTCCTCGACGCCCTTGACCTCGATCCCGTACTCGCTCGCGTCCTGCGTGCGCCGCTGGCGCTCGTCGCGCCCCTCGAGAACGCCCGCAAGGCGCACCTCTGTCTCATCGCCGGCGACGGCCTCGCCCTGCTTCAGGCGCTGGAAGAGCTTCGTCGTCACGGTCTTCGAGGAGATCTTTCCCTGCCCGAGCGCGATGTAGAAGTCGTCGCCCTTGCGGAACCCCATCTCGCGGATGACGTCCGCCAACAGCGGCGAGCCGGCGATCCGCTGCATCGGCAGCCCGCGCTTTCGCAGCGCGGTCTGCAGCTCTTCCCGGCCCCGGCGCTCCGCGTCCTCGCGACGCTCGCGGGTGAGGAAGGCCCGGATCTTGTTGCGCGCCCGGTTGGTGCGCACCAGCGCCAGCCAGTCGCGCGACGGTCCACGCTCCTGCTTGGCCGTGAGGATCTCGACGATGTCGCCGCTTCGCAGCTGGTAGTGGAGCGGCACGATCTTCCCGTTCACCTTCGCTCCCACGCAGCGATGCCCGACGTCGGTGTGAACGGCGTAGGCGAAGTCGAGCGGGGTCGAGCCGGCGGAGAGGTTCTTCACCTCGCCACGGGGGGTGAACACGTAGACCTCGTCCTCGAAGAGATCCACCTTCAGCGCCTCGAGGAACTCGGCGGGCTCCTGATCGCCCTCCGCCTCCAGGAGCTGGCGCAGCCAGACCATCTTGCTGTCGGCGTCGTCCTTGGGTCCCGAGCCCTCCTTGTAGATCACGTGGGCCGCGATCCCGTACTCGGCCAGCTCGTGCATGTCGGGCGTCCGCAGCTGGATCTCCAACGGCCGTCCCTCCGGCCCGATCACGGTCGTGTGAAGGGCCGAGTAGAGGTTCATGCGCGGCGTCGCAACGAAGTCCTTGAACCGCCCCGGGAGCGGCTTCCAGATCGAGTGGATGATCCCGATCGCGCCGTAGCAGTCCTTGACGGAGTCCACGATCACCCGCATCGCCGTGAGGTCGTAGATCTCGTTGAACTCCCGGCCCTTCTTGGTCATCTTCGAGTAGATCGAGTAGAAGTGCTTGGCGCGGCCTGAGATCTCGGCCTCGATGCCGACCTTGTTCAACTCGGCCTTCAAGAAGTCGCCCGCCTCGGTTACGTAGGCCTCGCGCTCCTCGCGCTGCTGAGCCACGAGCTTCTTGATCTCGTCGTACTTGCGCGGGTGCAGCCGCGCGAACGCCAGGTCCTCCAGCTCCCACTTGATCGCGTGGATCCCGAGGCGATGGGCCAGCGGGGCGTAGATCTCGAGCGTCTCGCGCGCCTTGTCGAGCTGCTTCTGCTTCGGCAGGGCCTCCAGCGTGCGCATGTTGTGGAGGCGGTCGGCGAGCTTGATCAGGATGACCCGGACGTCCGTGGCCATCGCGACCATCATCTTGCGGTAGTTCTCGGCCTGGTGCTCGTCGCGGCTCTGGAACGTGATCTCGGTGAGCTTGGTGACGCCGTCGACGAGCTGGGCGATCGACTCGCCGAAGGTCTCCTCGACCTCCTCGAGGCTGGCGCTGGTGTCCTCGACCGTGTCGTGCAGGAGCGCGGCGCAGAGGGTCTCGGTATCGAGCCGCAGGCCGGCGCAGATCTTCGCCACCTCGACCGGGTGGGTGATGAAGTCCTCGCCGGAGCGGCGCCGCTGGTCGGCGTGGTGATCGCAGGCGAAGGCGAAGGCGCGCTCGACCGCCTCACGATCGAGACTGTCGTCGGCCTCCTCGGCGTGCTCGGCGACGACGGCGAGCAGGTCGCCCAGGAGATCGCGCTCCTCGGCGGTGAGCTGCTTGGTGATCTCGTCGACCGGAGCGGCTGCGTGCTCCGCGCTCTCCCCCACCCGCGTATGACCGCTGTGGGGCTCGACCCCGTTGCCCTCTACTGGAGTTGTCTTCGCCTGCTCAGGTATCGGCGACCTTCCTCACATCGGGCGCGGTAGGCGGTGAATGCCTCCGATCGCGCCAGGTCAGTCCCCTCCGAGGATACGACGCTGAGGCCCCCGTGAGGGCGGGAAGCGTGCGTGAGGCCCAGCTCGGAGAGCACGCGCAGGCGGCGCGCCGCGACCTCCGGCGAGCGGGGATGAGCGCCGTCCCCGGCAAGCGCCGCGCGCAGCGCGGGCGCCGCGATAGCGCCATCGGCCGCGCCGAGCTCCTGCAGCTGGCGGTAGAGGCCCGCCAAGGCGGGTCGTGAGGGCCACTGGGCGTCCCAGGCCTGCAGGGCGAACTCGACCTCGCCGGGGCCCCACGCCAGGTGTAGGAAGCCGCCGGGCCGGGAGCGATCGACCAGGCTCTCCAGGGCCGGCTCCGGGGGCGGGTCGATCAGGACGACGTGCTGAAACCGCGCGGCCAAGCCGGGCTGGCGCTCGAGGCGCGGCCAGTCGGCGAGCGCGACCCCGCCCGCCTCGGCGATCGCGCCCACCGCCAGCTCCACCTTCTCGTCGGCGTGGGCCGCGGCGGCCAGCGCCAGGGCGCCGCCGCCGAAGCGCGCGGGGGCGGCCGCGCGCTCGACCAGCGCCCTCCTGCGAAGCGCATCGGCGCAGACGGCCAGGACCGGCTCGCCGCTGGAGGCCAGCGCCGCGACGGTCGCGACGCCAGAGCGCCCCCGCCGGTCGACCACGGCCCGCCGTGCCACGTCCGGCGGCGGCGCCGACACCGGCTCCAGCGGAGCGTCTGCCTCGGCCTGGATCCGCTGCTCCCACTCCTCTGCCGCCGGCTCGGCGGGCTCGGCGCCGGCGGGCTCGGCCTCACCGTAGAGCTCGCCCAGCACCACCCGGGGCTCGACCGAACCGTTCCAGTGGTTGACCTCGAGGCTGACGGACACGTCCATCGCCCCTGACTCGGCCGCATCGGCGAGCGAGCCGTTCACGCCGAACGCCACCCCGCGGGCGCGCGCGCTCGCGCCCTCGAGGCTGAAGCGGGCATGCCGCTCCCCCTCCCCCATCGGGCGCACGTCGCGCAGCCGGGCGGCCGGGACGATCAGGCGCACGGGCGGGTTGCCCTTGCCGAACGGGGCGAGCCGATCAAGCTCGCGGGCGACGTCAAGGCTGAGCTCGTCGGCGCCGACGACGGCGTCGATCGCCTCCAGCGGCGGTGGTGGCTCGTCGCCGAGCGCCTCGCGTACGTGCGCCGCGAACGCGGCGCGGAGGGCCGGGATGCGCGCGGCCGCCAGCTCGAGCCCGGCGGCCGCGCGGTGCCCACCGAAGCGATCGAGGTGCTCGGAGCAGGCCTTCAGGCCGGCGAGCAGGTCGTAACCGGGGACGCTGCGCCCGGACCCCCGCGCCCGGCCGCTCTCGTCGATCGCCAGCAGCAACACCGGCCGGCGCGTGCTCTCGACCATGCGGGAGGCGCAGATTCCCACCACGCCGGGATGCCAACCCTCGCCGGCGAGCACCAGCCCGGCCGCCGCAGCCTCCTGGGGGGTCAGCTCCCGCAGGGACGCCTGGGCCCCGTTCAGGACATCGCGCTCGGTCTCGCGGCGCTCCTGGTTGACGCGATTCAGCTCGCCGGCGATCGCCTCCGCGCGCTCCGCGTCGTCGGTGAGCATCAACTCGACCCCCGCGTCCGCGCGGTAGAGGCGGCCCGCGGCGTTGATCCGCGGTGCCAGCCGGAAGGAGAGGTCGCTCGCGTCGAGGCGCTCCGGCTCGACCTTCGCGGCGGCCATCAGCGCGCGCAGCCCGGGCCTTGGAGCTCGCCGCGCCGTTTCCAGCCCCCGGCGTACGAGAGCTCGGTTCTCGCCCTGCAGCGGCACCATGTCGGCGACCGTGGCGAGTGCGACGAGGTCGAGGTCCGCGTCGGCGTCGGCACCGCGCAAAGCCTGGGCGATCTTGTACGCAACCCCGGTCGCGCACAGATCCGCGCAGGGATAGCCGCTGACCTCGGGATGGATGATCGGGCAGTCGGGAAGCTGCTCGCCGGGCTGATGGTGGTCGGTGACGATCGCGTCGATCCCGTAGGCCTTGGCGAGCGCGACCTCATCGGGACAGGCGATCCCGCAGTCGGTCGTGATCAGCAGGCCGGTGCCGCGCTCGCGAAGGCGCTCGACGCTGCCCGGCGACAGCCCGTAGCCGTCCGCCATCCGGTCTGGGATGTACCAGTCGCAGTCGGCGTCCAGCGCCCGCAGCGCCCGGACAAGGATCGCCGTCGAGCAGACGCCGTCGGCGTCGTAATCCCCATGGACGGTGATTCGATGGCCCTCCACGATCGCCGCCTGGATCCGCTCCACCGCAGTCGCCATGTCGGCGAACAGCATCGGGTCGTGCGTCTCGTCCGCGTCCAGGAACGCCCGAGCGTCGGAAACCGTGCGGTACCCCCGCCGGACGAGCGTGATCGCGACCGGGTCGGACAGGCCGAGCTCCCTGGTGAGCTCGCGCACGTCCGCGTACGCATAGGGCTCCAGGGTGAACGCCCTTGCGGGCACGTCGTCGCGAGCGGCAGCTGCCTCCACGCCTGGACGGTAGGACCGCCCGAGGACGGAACCGGCGCAGTACTAGGCCTCGGCGGCCTCCGCCTCCTGGCGGACGCCCACCCAGTAGACGAGCGCAACGCCCGCCGCCGTACCCGGGACCGCGGCGAGCAGGGTCACGATGTCGGTCTCGCCGATCCCCTCGCCCAGCGCAATCTGGACGATGGCGCCGCTGATCATCGCGCCGGTGGCGGCACCCAGGAAGGCACCGACGATCCCGCCCCAGAAGCGGTCCGGGATGAACACGGTGAAGTGCCAGAGCGCGACGCCGACCGTGAACCAGATGAGCGCGGCCATCAGACCCCCGCCTTTCCGGCCATGTGCGCGCGGGGGCGACGATGGGCGAGCAGGCCGAGGACGCAGGGAGTGAAGCGTGCTTGCTGCACGCGAACGACCGAGGACGATGGCATGCGAAGTCCCGTCGGCGTCATCCGCGGGTGCATGGTTGGGGAGGCGGGGGTCATCGATTCCTCCCATGCTTTCGCTTGCGCTGCTGGCGCCTGCGCTTGCGGCGCTCGCGTTCGGCTGCCCGCTCGGAGGCGGTGGCGTCCGCCGCTTCCGCCGGCTCGGGCGCCGCGGCCGGCTCGGGCTCGGCCGCCTCCGGCACAGGCTCCGGCTCCGCCAGGGCGACCGGGGCTGCCGGCTGCGGCACCGCGGGCTCGGACTCAGCAGCGAGATCGGCGGCCGGCGGCGGCTCCTCCTCGGAGGCGGGGAGCGCGTGGCGCTCGGCCTCGTCGATCTTCGCGACGACGTTTTCCTCGGGGAAGGTGGGCACGTAGCCCATCGCCTCGATGATCCGCGCGCGGCGGTTGCGATATGCGGGCTCACGCTCCTTCCAGTGCGCGAGCACGGGCGAGGCGATCAGGATCGACGAGTAGGTACCGGAGGCGACTCCGATCATCATCGCGAACGCGAAGTCGCGGAGCGTCTCGCCGCCGAAGATCAGCAGCACCCCGATCAGGAACACGGTCGACAGGCCGGTGATGAGCGACCGGGTGAGCACCTCGTTCATCGAGCGGTTGACGATCTGCGAGAAGGCTGCGCGCGGCATTCGCGGCACGTTCTCGCGGATCCGGTCGAGCACGATCACCGTGTCGTACATCGAATAGCCCAGGATGGTCAGGAACGCGGCGACCGTCGCGCTCGTCACCTCCTGGCCGACCAACGCGTAGACGCCCGCTGTAATCAGGATGTCGTGGACCAGGGCGATCAGCACCGGGACCGAGTACTTGCCCTCGAACCGGATCGCGACGTAGGCGCAGATCACCAGCAGCGAGAAGACGATGGCGGTGAGGGCGCTTCGCGCCACCTGCTTGCCGAACGTCGGGCCGATCGACTGAGAATCGAAGCCCTGGGTGCCTCCCTCGAGGCCGAACTCCTTGTCCAGCGCCTCCTGGGCGATCCCGATCTGGTCGGGCGGGATCTGCGCCTGAATCTGGAGGACGTTCTCGCCGAAGTCCGCGCCCTCCGTCGACTCGGTCTCCTGGATCTCCGCAGAGCTGGCGCCATCGACCCCTGCGTCGACGAGCGCGGAGCGAGCGTCGTCGGCGGTCGTCGGCTCCTCGAGGGCCACCGTGATCCGCGTGCCGGACTCGAAGTCGATACCGAGGTTCAGCTGCTTCGTCGCGAACGCGAAGGCGCCGATCAGCAGGATGATCCCGGACAGCGAGAAGAACCAGCGACTGGCGCCGATGAAGTCGATGTGCCAGCTATCCCCCTCGCCCGAGGCACCCAGCACGGCGGGCGAGCGCATGAAGCGGGCGCGGCCGAAGACGCCGAGGATCGCCTGCGTGAACAGGACCGCCGTGAACAGCGAGACGATCGTCCCGATTCCGAGGACGAACGCGAAGCCCTTGACCCCTGCCGAGGCGAGCACGAACAGGATGAAGGCCGTGATCAGCGTGATCACGTTGGCGTCGATGATCGTCGCGATGCCCTTGCGGTAGCCGGTGGCGATCGCGGAGGCGATCGACTTCCCGGCGCGCGCCTCCTCCTTTATTCGCTCGAAGATGACGACGTTGGCGTCGGCCGCGACGCCGATCGTTAACACCAGGCCCGCCATGCCCGGCAGGGTCAGGGTGATCGGGATGATCTTGATCATCGCCAGGAAGAAGAGGGCATAGACCAGGAGCCCCAGCCCGGCGACCAGGCCGAGGACGCGGTAGTAGGCGATCAGGAAGAGCAGGACGAGGATCAGCCCGATCACGCCCGCCTTCAGACCCTGGTCGAGGGCCTCCTCGCCGAGCGTGGCCGACACCGTGCTCTGGCTGACGAGCGTCAGGTTGACCGGCAGCGCGCCGATCTGGAGGAACTTGGCGAGGTCCTGGGCCTCGGTCAGGGAGAAGTTGCCGCTGATCTGGGCGCCGGTGCGCCCGTCGATCCCCTCCGGGTTCTCGCAGAAGTTGATGATCGGCCGGGAGACGATCTCGTTGTCGAGCACCACGGCGAAATGCTGTGAGAGCGCGTCACCGCCCGTCGGCGTGTTGCAGGTGCCCGGCGGCGCGTTGGCCGCTCCGCGCTGCGCGATCCGGCCGGTGACCTCGGCGAACGCCTCGCGGCCCTCGTCGGTGAACCCGAACGTCACGTTGGGCTGGCCGCCCTGGTCGCTCTCCTGCTTCGGGTCGGTGATCTGATCGCCCTCGACCTCCGGGCGGTCCTTCAGCACGAAGTACTGCGCCGGCTGCCCCTCGCTTTCGTTGACCTCGGTCTCCGGGTTGTCCGGCGGCGCCTCGGCCTGGACGACCACCGTGCCCTGCGGGACCGAGAGCACCTCGGTGCCCTCCGGCTGGGAGCCGTCGGGGCTATCCAGGAACAGGTCCTGCTTGGACTCGGCAGGGCCCGCGACCAATTCCTTGGTGTTCTCGTCGAACAGGTAGTACGTCGGCCCCGTGGTCGTGCAGAGATCCTGGAAGCACTCCGGATCCTGTTCGCCGGCGAAGAGCACCGCGTCGTAGAGCCGGTTGAACTTGCGTTCGGTGGCGTTATCGAGCTTCGGGTCCGGCGGGATTACGTTCTTCTCGAAGTCGTAAAGGAAGAGCTGCGCCGTGGTGCCGACCTGCTCGATCGCGCGCTCGGCGTTCGAGACGTCCGGCAGCCCGACCTCGATCTGGTCCTCTCCGATCTTCGCGATCTCGGGCTCGGCGACGCCCAGCTCGTCGGTGCGCTCGCGCAGGATGTCGATCGCGCGATCGATGTCGGCCGCGTTGATGTTCGGGTTCTTCGCGGTCTCGTTCGCCTGGTAGACGAGCTCCGTCCCGCCGCGCAGGTCGAGGCCCAGCACGGTCTCCTTCGCGGTGATGGCGTAGATCGAGGCAGCCGTCAGCACCAGGACGAGGCCCAGGACTATGAGGTTTCGGCGCCGGCTTCCCATGGTTCAGTGGCCCGGCCCAACGGCCGGGCGCGGCGGCCTGAGGTTATCCGTCGTCACTCAGGAGTGAGGACGAGCAGAAGCCCGCCGTCGTCATCGTAGGCGGGGAAGAGGTCTGCTACGGCCTCTGCGGGACGATCGCCCTCGGCCGTCACCCGGACCTTCTTGCCCAGCGAGCGCACCCCCCACTCCAGCGTGGTCTCGATCGGATCGGTCGTCCCGTTCGCGTCGGTGTCGGCCTCCTCGCCCCCGTCAACGGGCTCCTTCCACTCGAGGCCCAGGACCTCGCGGACCGGCCGTCCGATCACCTGCTCGTCGCTCGAGACCCGTGAGCTCGTAGCCGCCCTTGCCGATGTCGATCAGCCGCCCGTCGGCGTCGCAGGTGAAGAACGCAGCGCCCGGCGCGGGGTAGTAGTCGTCGAGAAGCTCGAACAGGAAGCCGAAGCCGCACTTCGAGCATCCCTTCGGCCGGTTGGAAAGCCCGGCCGTTCGCTCGCCACTGAGCTCCCGGTTCCCGCAGTTCGGGCAGATGAAGAACGCCACGAGCACAGGCTAGCGACCCCGCCCTAAGGGAAACCTCAGCGCCGAAGCGCCTAGAACAGGCTGGCGGCCTGCTCAGGAAGCTCGACGCCGAGGTGCTCCGCGCCGCGTGGGGTGATCACGCGGCCACGCTGCGTCTTCTTGATCAGGCCCTGCTGGAGGAGGAACGGCTCGTAGACGTCCTCGATCGTGTCCGGCTCCTCATCGACAACGGCTGCAAGCGTGGTCAGACCGACCGGCCCGCCCGAGAACTTGACCGCGATCGCGTCGAGGATCGCGCGGTCGTGGCGGTCGAGTCCCAACGGGTCCACCTCGAGGAGGCTGAGGGCCTCCGTGGCGACCGCCTCGGTCACGACGCCGCCGCCGCGCACTTCCGCGAAGTCGCGCACGCGCTTCAGGAGCCGGTTCGCCACCCGCGGGGTCCCGCGCGAGCGCTGGGCGATCGCCTCCGCCCCAGCCGTCTCGATCCCCACGTCGAGGATCCCCGCGCTTCGCACGATGATCGTGGCCAGATCCTCGGCCTCGTAATGCTCAAGGCGGTGCGAGACGCCGAAGCGGTCGAACAGCGGCTTCGAGAGCAGCCCGGCGCGCGTCGTCGCCCCGATCAACGTGAACGAGGGAAGGTCGAGCGTGACGGTCCGGGCACCCGCGCCCTGCCCAAGGACGATCGGCAGCCGCCGGTCCTCCATCGCGGGATAGAGGGTCTCTTCGACCGCCGGGTTCAGCCTGTGGACCTCGTCGATGAAGAACACGGAGCCAGGCTCGAGCGCCGTCAAGAACGAGGCGATGTCGGCCTTGCGCTCCAGCGCGGGGCCGGCGGTCTGCACGAGCGGCGCCTCCAGCTCGGCGGCGACGATGTGCGCGAGGGATGTCTTGCCGAGCCCGGGCGGGCCGGCGAGCAGTACGTGGTCGAGCGCTTCGCCGCGCTTGCGGGCGGCCTCGATGAACACCTCGAGCTGGCCCGTCACCTGCTCCTGGTTTACGAACTCGGCGAGCCGCGGCGGGCGCAGCGAGCGGTCGAGTTCGTCATCCGGGCCCGCCACACGAATCTCCGCCATGGGCTCGGCTTCTGGCTCAGGCCCAGGCGGGCCTTCCGCGAAGTTCGGATCGCGAGCGATGCTCATGCCGCCGCCTTCTTGAGCGCGCTGGAGATCAGGATCTCCGCGGACTCACCGTCGACTCCGTCAAGCAGCTTCTCGGCTTCGGTCAGCGTGTAGCCGAGGTGCATCAGGCCGTCGCGGGCAAGCGAGCGCGGGTCGTCGGGGTCGCCGTCGATGGCGGCCACGCTCTCCTCGAGCTGGCCGGTCACCTTTTCGCGCAGCTCGACGATCACGCGCTCGGACGTGCGCTTGCCGATCCCGGGGACCGCCTGGAAACGCTTGGCATCGCCCGCTGCGATCGCCTTCAGGAGCTCGCGGGGCGTGCCGCCGGAGAGAATGGCGATCGCCACCTTGGGGCCGACCCCCGAGACCGAGGTGAGGCTGAGGAAGAGGTCGCGCTCCTCCTCGCTGGCGAACCCGTAGAGGTTGAGCGAGTCGTCGCGCGCGACGAGGTGGGCGTGAAGGGTGGCGTGCTTGCCACGGGCGGGCACGGCCTTCAGCGTCTCGGCCGAGACCGCCAGGCGGTAGCCGACCCCGCTGGCGTCGATCACCACGTGGTCGGGCCTGCGGACAAGAACCTCGCCGGAGACGGACGCGATCACAGCGCCTCACCCGCCAGGCCGCCGAGCTCGATCGAGGGACCGCCCTCGCGGCTCACCGGCGCGAAGGAATGGGCCGGTCGGATGTGGCTGGCGTGGCAGATCGCGACGGCCAGGGCATCGGCGGCGTGGTCCGACTCGGGCGCCGCGGGCAATCCGAGCAGGGCGCCGACCATTTGCTGAACCTGGGCCTTGACGGCGCCGCCCGAGCCACAGACCGACATCTTTACGGCCTGCGGCGTGTAGTCATGCGTGGGCACGCCGGCCTGCGCGGCGGCGAGCATCGCCACCCCCCGCGCCTGCCCAACCGCGATGGCGGACTTGGTGTTCCGCCCGAAGAAGAGGCTCTCCAAAGCGACCGCGACCGGCTCGTGCCAGCCGATCAGCTCGCACAGCGACTCGTGGATCCGCGCGAGGCGGTCACCAGCCGACGCCGAGGCGGGCGCCTCGATGACCCCGCCGTCGATCGCGCTCATGCGGCCGCCGGCCACGCGCACGACGCCGAAGCCCGTGCTGGCCAGCCCTGGGTCGATGCCCATGACGACGATCACACCTAGTGATTCTGGAACGACCCCCGGATGCCTCTTTCGCGCCGCCCGCGGGCCTCCCTCAGGTGCTGCCGCCCAGGACCCTCGTGAAGGCCGACCCGCCGCTCAGCGCCCGGGCCCGAACGAGAGCCGCACGTAGCCGCAGCGCAGCTTGCCGGCCACCCCGCCATGCGTGTCCTTGACGATGAGCGTCCAGTTCCCGGGCCCGTAGGGGCCGGTGACGGCGGCCAGCGACTCGTGCGGAAGGAAGTAACCGGAGTAGGGCGCGGTGCCGGCGGAGAGTGGGTCGGCATCCGTCTGCCGGAACGACGTGAAGTTGGCGGTAACAGGGTTCTGCTCAGGGCACCCGCCGGTCCCAAGGTCCTCGCCCTTCGTTTCGCCCTCGCTCAGGGAGACTCTGTCGCCGTCGGGGTCCTTCACGGAGATGTCGAGTTGCTGCGTGCGCGAGTGTCGAACCCGAAAGCCGGCCGTGACCGAGTCCGCGTCCCCGCCGTTCGGGTCTTCGAATGACATGCGGGCGGCCCCCGCGCCGTTAGGAATGACCACGGGGTTGGGCTCGTAGAGCGTGAGGACCCCGCTGAGACCGGCTCCGGCCCCAGCCGGAAGGGCGACTCCCACCGCCGCCACCGCCATCGCCACGGCTGCCGCAAGTCCAACCCGTATCCCCCTGCCCCTGCTCATGCCGCAACGATAGCCACGCGTGCGGGCGCCGTCAAGCCGGATGGGCCAAGCAAGGGCCTCGCCCCCGCGAGCGCTACGGCGTGAGGTAGAAGCTGATCAGGAAGCAGCGCAGGCGGCCGCGGTTCCCGTCCTTCAGGTCCTTCACCTTCAGCGTCCAGTCCCCGGCGGGCGGATCGCCGATGTAGTCGCTGAAGGGCTCCGAGGGCTGGAAGGTGCCCGAGTACGGCGCCGTTCCGGCCGAGAGTGGCGTGATGGCCGTGTGCGCGAAGAACGTCAGCGCGCCCTGGCACCCTTCCCCGGGATCAGCCAGGTTCTCGCCCTTCGTCTCCCGGTTGCTCAGCGTGGTGACGTCGCCGTCTGGGCTCTTCAGGGAGAGCTTGAGGTCCTTGGTCTGCGGGTGCGTGACGCGGGTGCCGAGAAACATGTTGTTGATCGTCCCCGAGCCCGCGACCGGGATAGTGACCTTCGCCGAGCCCTTCCCGTCCGGGATCTTCACGTTCACCGGCGTGGGCAGCCAGATGTCGCCGCCGGCGTGCGCTGAGGCGGCCAGCACGCCGCATCCGAGTGAGACGGCCAGCACGACGGTGGCCAAGCGTCCCCGAGCTTCCCTGCTCATGACCGCAGGGTATGCCCCGCCGCCGCCTCCGTCAAGGCCAGCCTACGGCTAGGCGGTGGCCTCGGCCTCCTCGATCAGGGCCTCCGGGATATCGAAGTTGGCGTGGACGGCGTCGACGTCGTCGTGGTCGTCAAGGGCGTCCATCAGACGCATCATCGCCCGCGCCTCGGCCGGTCCGCTCACCTCGACGACAGCGTTTGGCTCCATCACCAGCTCGGCCGAACGGACCTCCACTCCGGCCTCGTCGAGGGCCGATCGCACGGCCGCGAGATCCTCGGCGGCGCTCAGCACGCGGAGCGAGTCTCCGTCCTCCTGGACGTCCTCGGCACCTGCGTCGATCGCTACGAGAAGGTCGTCCTCGGAGTAGCGCGCGCCGTCGACGGTGATCGCGCCCTTCTTGGAGAACTGCCAGGCAACGGATCCGGGCTCGCCAAGGCCTCCGCCGTTCTTGTCGAAGGCGTTGCGCACCTCGGATCCGGTCCGGTTGCGGTTGTCGGTCAGGGTGTCGACCAAGACCGCCACCCCGCCGGGACCGTAGCCCTCGTACACCACGCGCTCGATCTCGTCACCGGCACCCCCGGCGCCCGTGCCCTTGTCGATCGCCCGCTGGATGTTGTCCTTCGGCATCGAATAGCTGCGCGCCTTCTCGACCGCCGCCGCGAGCGTGTAGTTGGTCTCAGGGTCTCCCCCGCCCTCCCGCGCCGCCACCTGAATCGCCCGCGCCAGCTTGGTGAACAGCTGCCCGCGCTTGGCGTCGGTGGCCGCCTTCTTGTGCTTGATCGAGGACCACTTGGAATGCCCGGACATGGCCCTGGATCTTAGGACGAGGCAGCGCCGCCCCGATCACGGGACGGCGCTGGACGTCTGAGTTGATTACTGGCCCTTGACGGTTTTCGAGGTGTCGCCCTGGCACTTGCCGTCGATCGGCCTCACCTTGGCGAAGAACTTGCCACCGCCGACGTCGGTACCCCACTGGTAGCGGTCGCCGTTCTGCGTGGCAGTGTCCGACGCGACCTTGTCGCTCTCGCCGTTCTTGACCTTGAACACCAGAACCTTGCGGCCGGCTGCGCACTTGTCCTCGTCGGGGCTCTTGACCTCGCCCTCGACCAGGCCGCCGCCACCCTGAATCGTCACCTGCGTGTTCGCCTCGCCGCGCCCAAGCGCGGCTCCGATCGGGCTCAGCGCCACGATCGCAGCGAGCGTCCCGCCTGCAGCAAGAAGCTTCCCTCCGGTCCTCAAATGAATCACCTCGTTAGTTCGCGAATCCCGCCGGCCTTGATGGCCGGCTGATCAACCTACAGGCCCCCACGCGTCCGGGCAAGCCCCCAAAGGGGTAGTCGCGACACCCCACTCAAGGCGCCTGGCGCTCGTAGGCGCCTGCGTCGCAGTCCGAGCTCGGCCGCGCGACGCCTCGCTGGTCACGGCCGGGGCACTCGTCGGACAGCCCGACTGCGGGGCTGTTGGCGCGAAGCTTCGCGGTCTTCGTCGGCCCGCCGTTCTTGGCCAGCCGGTCGACTCGGGGCATCGGATTGAAAAGGGGTGGGGTACCGCTCCAGGAGCAGGCCGGATTGGTGCCGGTGTTGTCCACCAGGCTTCCCACGCCCTCGAAGGTGCCGTCACATGCGGGCCCGCTGCCGGATACCCCGACCGTGTTCTCGGCGAGCAGGGAGTCCCGGAACGCGAAGCTGGCACCGCTGTGCTGGTGGATGCCTCCCCCGACGCCGCCGCCCGCGTCGTCGTCGTCGGCCTCGTTGAAGGCGACGGTGGCGTGATCAAGCGCCACGACGGCGCCGTTGTCGGCCATGATCCCGCCGCCCTCGGCGGTGGTGCGGTTGTTCGCGACCGTCGAGTTGAGAACCTCGAGCCTGGGCACGAACAGCGTCGCGCTCGAACCTGCCCCGTCCGCCAGGATCCCGCCGCCCTTCTGCGCCGTGTTCCTGGAGATCGTCGACGAGAGGATGCGAGTGAGGGGCTCGGAGAAGATCCGAACCGGGACCCTGAGTCCGCCGCCCTCCGCCGCCGCGTTCCCCATGATCGTGCTCTGCTTGACCGTGAGGACGGCCCCCTGGGAGTGAACGCCTCCTCCGAACTGGGCGTCGTTGCCCCGAATCACAGTTCGCTTGAGGAGGACCTTTGAGGCCGGGTTCGTGATCTGGAGCGCGCCGCCCCAGGGCGGGTGCCCGGACGCGACGACCGCCGTCGCATCGCCGCCCGTCAGCGTCAGCGACTCGATCCTGGTTCCCACCAGGTCGAGGTTCTGGTCGTTGTAGTAGATGACGCGGTCGAGGCCGTTCGCGTCGATCCTCGTGCGCGGGGCGCCCTTGCCGCGAATGGTGATGGGGTTGTAGATGTCCAGATCGCCGTTGTCCTCACCGAGGTCGGCCGGCACGGCCGGGATCTCGAGCTCGTAGGTCCCCCGGTCGAGCAGCACGGTGTCGCGGCTGAACTGGTCGTTCGCCGCGATCAGGGCCTCGCGGAGAGAGCAGTCGCTGGGCCGGCAGTTGCCGGGTGGCGGGTCGTCGAAGCGAGTCGGCTTGAACACAGCGCCGGTGGCATGCGCGACCGGCATGCCCACGAGGCACAGCGCGACGGCGATCGTCAGCCGATGGGCCGTCGGGCGCATCGCTAGTCCTCCGTGCGCTCGAACGAGCCCGAGTCGCAGTTGGCGTCACGGAGCTCGCCCCGCTGGTCTCGCTTGGGACAGTCGAACGGGTTGGGCGGATCGATCGCGGGGCTGCCTGAGAGTAGGGCGATCGTCTGCGTCGGCCCGCCGTTCTGCGCGAGGGAGCCGATCATGGCGTCCACGACGAAGGTGCCGCCGATCGTGCAGGCTTCGGTGCTGCCCGCGATCAGGCCACCGCCCGTGAACTCACCGGCGCACTGGGGGCCGTCGCCGCTCGATCCGACGACGTTCGAGCCGAGCACGATGTCGTTGATCCCGAAGTCCGCGGCGCTGGACTGGAAGAGGCCGCCGCCGTCGCCCCCGCCGGAGTTGTCGGAGTCGGCGGCGTTGTAGGCGACCGTCGTGTTGTCCAGGTTCGCGGAGGCGCCCAGGATCGCCGCCACACCGCCGCCGCTCACCGCCGCCAGGTTCTCCGCGACGGTCGAATTGAGCAGGTCCACACTCGGGTCGTCGTCCGCGCCGGAGCGCTCGGCGCCGTCGGCGTAGATCCCGCCGCCGAGCGCGCCCGCGTTGCGGCTGATCGTCGAGTTCACCACCCTCGTCTCGGGGCTTCCGACGAATCCTGTCGGCAGGTATATCCCTCCCCCGCCATTCGTGGCGCTGTTCTGAGTCAGGGTGCTCTTCGAGATCTTGAGCTTGGTCGACGCCGTGTACAGGGCGCCTCCGCGATCGCTCGCGGCGTTGGAGCGGAGCACGACCTTGCTCAGCCTTGCCGTGGCCGGCCCCGCGAGGATCCCGGCGCCGTTGTCGTCGTTGCCGTCCTCGATGACCATGTTCTTGAGCGTGTGCGACGGAAAGGTCAGCAGCGAGAACACACGGGAGACGTCCTGGCCGTCCACGATGGTCTTACGGCCTTTCCCCGTGATCGTCACCTTGTCGACGACGTCGAAGTCGCCGCCCTTGTTGTTGTCACCCAGCGTCTCAGGCAGCTCGATCACGTAGCGCCCCGTGGACAGGACGATCCTGTCGGCACCGTCGCGATGGTTCGAGCGGCTGATGGCCTCCCGCAGAGAACAGTCCTTTTGCGTGCAAGCCCCCGGGACCGGGTCGTCGAAGCGGGTCGGCTTGAAGGTGTCGCCACTGGCCTGCGAGACCGGCAGCGCCGCGAGACAGAGCGCAACCGCCACCGTCAGCCGATGAACCGGGCGGCTCATCGCTAGTCGCCCTTCCGCTCGTAGGCCCCCGAGTCGCAGTTGGCGCCCCGGCTCTCACCGCGCTGGTCGGCCGGCGGGCAGGAGTTCGCGTACCCGAGCGCCGGGCTCAGCGCCCGCAGGGCGATCGTGCGGGTCGGGCCGCCGTTGTCGGCGAGGGGGTCGATCAGCGCAGAGCCGACGAACTGGTTGTCGGCCGCCGTGATCCCGGGGCAGTCCGTCGGCCCGGCCGTGAGCACGTTGCCGCCGTCCAGATTGCCGAAGCTCTGCGTGGCGCTGCAGTCGGGCCCCGACCCGGTGGCGCCCACGGTGTTGGCCGCGATGATCGAGTCCCCGAGCTGGAGCAGCGCTCCCGTGTGCTGGTGGATACCGCCTCCAACACCCCCGCCGATTCCATCAGCGTCGGCCGTGTTGTAGGCGACCGTGGAGTTGTCGAGCTCGATCAGGGCGCCGTTGTCCGACATGAGCCCGCCACCCTCGGCGGCGGACGAATTCCGTGCCACGGTCGAGTTCGTGAGGAACACCGACGGATCCAGGGAACCGAACAGCGCGGCGCCGTCGGCCAGGATGCCACCGCCCTTCGAGGCGTTGTTGCCCGAGATGGTCGAGTCGTCGATGTTCATCTCCGGCCTGTCACCGTCCTGCGAGATCACGTGGATCCCTCCGCCCTCGCCCCCGTTGTTGTTCTTGATCGTCGAGCGCTTCATCGTGAAGAAGACGCCACGGTGCTCGATCCCGCCTCCGAACTGGGCGGCGTTGTCCTTGATGACGACGCCGATGAGTGTCAGGAAAATGCCGTTGCTGTAGATGCCACCCCCCTCGTTCGCCCCCGCCGCGCCGGGATCCCCGCCCTTCAGCGTGAGCCCCGTCAGCCTCGCCTTCTGGGCGCCCACGTAAGGCGGGTAACCGATCTCGATCACGCGATCGACGCCGTTCGCGTCGATCCGTGTCTCCGCCGCCCCGGCTCCCGCCATCCGGATGGGGCCGATGAGCTCCAGTCCTCCGCCCTCGAGCGGCGACGATGGGGGCTCCTCCGAGCGAGTCAGCTCATACGTTCCCTTGCTGAGTTGCACCGTGTCCTTGTCGGAGAGGACGTTCGCGGCCGAGACCGCCTCGCGGAGCGAGCAGTTGGTCGGCTTGCACCCGTTGGGCTTGGGGTCGTCGAAGCGGGTGGGCTTGAACGTGTCGCCCGTGGCCTGCGCGACCGGCATCGCCGCGAGACACAGCGCGACGGTCACCGTCAAAAGATGAGGCGAGCGGCGCATGGCTAGTCGCCCTTCCGCTCGAACGCGCCCGAGTCGCAGTCGGCGTCGGGGCGCGGCTTGCCTCGCTGGTCGGTGTTCGGGCAGCCGTTCGCGAACCCGATGGCTGCCGAGCCCTGGGTCAGGGCCATGGTCTTCGTGGGACCGCCGTTGTCGGCGAGCGCCGAGGCGATCTGGGACGCCGGGATCGTGTTCGGGCCGATCGGGAAGCTGGAGCAGCCGACGACCGCGTTGATCGCGTTGCCGGCGCCCAGGAACGAGCCCGAGCACTGGTTGTCGGCGCCGGTGGTGCCGTGGCCGTTGCTGGCCAGAACCGAGTCGTTCAGCTGGAAGGTGGTGCCGCTGGCCTGGTAGATGCCGCCGCCGGACCCGCCACCGGTGTCGTCGGCATCGGAGCGATTGAACCCGGCGGTGATGTGGTAGGCGTCAACGACCCCGCCGTTCTCGCCGAGGATCCCGCCCCCGTCGCCGAAGGCCTCGTTGCCCGCGAACGTCGAGTTCACGATGTCGGCTACGGGCATCTGGTCGAACGCAGGGGGATTGAGGTCGCCCTTCAGCGCCAGGCCGCCACCCTCGAGCGCCTGCCCATCCGAGATCGTCGAGGTGCGCAGATCGAGCGTGTTCGGGATCGCCGCGCCGTTCGGGATCATGATCGCGCCGCCGAGCTGCGCCTCGTTGTTCGAGAACGTGCTGCGGGTGACGGTCACCTGGGCGCGGAAGACTCCGATCGCGCCACCGAAGTCGGAGAAGTTCCGGCTGAACGTCACGTCGTCCACCCGAAGCTCGCTGATGAAGGCTCGGATGCCTCCCCCCTCCTCGTCGTCGTTCGTGTCCGCGAGGCCCTTCTTGATCTTGAGGTGGAGGATCCGGTGCTTCGGGAGCTCGACGCCGCTCGACGGGTTGAGGTCGAACACCCGGTCGAGGAGCTCGCCGGAGACGGTGGTGTCATCGGGGCCCTTCCCGGTGATCGTGATCGGGTCAAAGATGTCGAAGTCGCCGCTCTTGAACTCGTTCGAGCCCGTTGGTAACTCGAGTCGATAGGTCCCCGCGTCCAGGCGGACCGTCGTAGGCGTTTGCGAGCCCTGCTCGGCCTCGATCAGCGCCTCCCGCAGCGAGCAGTCGTTGGGCTTGCACGCGCCGGGGGGTGGGTCGTCGAAGCGGGTCGGCTCGAGCACCTCGCCGAGCGCGATCGGCGCCGGGGCCGCACACAACAGCACGCCCGCGATCAGAAATAGGCCCCCCGGCCGCCTCACAGCAGGCGACTCTACACCTTGAAAGTGCCGTCCTCCTGCAGCAGCTCCCCGTCGACCTCGATTTTGCCGCCCTGGCGCAGATCGCAGACGAGATCGGTGTGCACGGCCGACTCGTTGGTGCCGCCGGACTCGGGATACGCGGCGCCCACGGCCATGTGGACCGTGCCGCCGATCTTCTCGTCCAGCAACACGTCGCGGGTTCCGCGGTCGATCCCGTAGTTGGTGCCGATGCCCAATTCGCCCAGCCGGCGGGCGCCCTCGTCGGTGTCGAGCAGCTTGATGAGGTAGTCCTCGTTGCGCTCGGCGGACGCGTCGACAACCTTGCCGGACTCGAAACGCAGGCGGACGCCCGTCACCTCGCGACCGCCGATCACCGCGGGCAGGTGGAACGTGACCTCGCCCTCCACGGAATCCTCGACGGGGCCCGTGAAGAACTCGCCGTCCGGCATGTTGTGCTCGCCGCTACACGGGATGAGCGTGCGGCCCTCGATCCCCAGCCGGATATCGGTGCCGGAGGCCGTGACGTGCACCTCGCTTCGTCCCTGGACCCACTCCGCGAGGCGCTCGCACTCCTCCGAGGCCCGCTTCCAGGCGCCCACGGGATCGCCGTCGTTCGCAAGGCAGGCCCCGAAGTAGAAGTCCTCGAACTCCTGCAGGCTCATCTCCGCGTCGGAGGCGTATCCGTTGGTGGGATAGAGGGTGTAGACCCAGCGATGCGTGCCCTCGGCGGCGCGGCGCATCGTGGCCTCCATCAGATGCCGGGTTGCGGCCTGGCGCTTGGTCTGGCGCTCGGGGTCGATCTGCGAGAGCTGGCGGGTGTTCGTGTCGGCGCCGATCGCGATCCGGCAGTCGGCCTCGTCCGCCGCCCACTCCGAGAGCGGTGAGACCCACTCGAGCTGGGCGTCGGTGGCGTTCCGGTAGTAAGCGGCGGGTTGGCCCTCGAAGGCCATCGCCACGATCGGGTGCCCCCCTGCGCCGATCACCTCCTCGTAGACGGCCGCGATCAGCGGCTCGGCTGCGGTCGGTCCTTCGATTACGCACGTCTCCCCCTCGCCCACCTTGGTCGAGTAGCGAACGAGGATCTGTGCGAGGTTGGTTACTCGCGGGTCTCTCAAGAGCGGTCCATAACCCCCATGTGACCCCGCGAATCTACCGATCCGGAGCTCGCCATTGCCATCAGAAGCGCGTGTATCCGTGGATCGTCCGTCAGCTCCGGGTGAAACGAACAGGCCAGGATCGGCCCCTGGCGCACCGCGACGGGATGGCCGTCGTGCTCGGCGAGGACCTCGACGCCATCGCCGTGGTCCTCAACCCACGGGGCCCGGATGAAGACGGCGCGAAGCGGCTCGGGGCCGATGCCCTCGATCACCAGGTCGGCCTCGAAGCTCGCGAGCTGGCGTCCGTAGGCGTTGCGGCGCACCGTTGCATCCAGCAGCCCGAGGTGGTCGCGGCCGCAGAGGATCATCCCGGCGCAGGTACCCAGCAGTGGCCGGCCCGCCTCGGCATGCGCGCGGATCGCCGGCTCGAGCCCGTCCCGGGCGATCGCCTTGGTCATCGTGGTCGACTCGCCACCGGGGATCACCAGGGCGTCGAGGCCGGCGATCGCCTCCGGGCGTGCGTACCTCCTCGACGTCAGCGCCGAGTGAGCGGAGCATGGCCGCGTGGGCGGCGAAGTCGCCCTGGCTTGCCAGGACGCCGATGCGTAGCGCCTTCTCGCCCGGCTCAGCGGGCGGGACTGGGCCCGGAGCGCCCAACTCAGCTGCCGCGGTGCTGGAGCAGCTCGCCCTGGGCGGCCAGATCGGCGATGTCATCGCCGCGCATCGGCTCGCCGAGGCCCATCGAGGCAGCCGTAACCCGCTCGGGATCGTCGGCGTGCGTGGTCGCCTCGACGATCGCGCGGGCGCGCCGCTCGGGGTCGGACGACTTGAAGATCCCCGAGCCGACGAAGTTCCCCTCGGCGCCGAGCTGCATCGTCAGCGCGGCGTCGGCGGGTGTGGCGATACCTCCGGCGCAGAACATCGGCACGGGGAGCCAGCCGAGCTCGGCGACCTCGCGCACCACCTCGAGCGGCGCCCGAAGCTCCTTCGCCTCGGCGGCCAGTTCCTCGCGCCGGAAGCGACTGAAGACGCCTGATGCCGCCGACGATGTCACGCAGGTGCCGCACGGCCTCGACGATGTTCCCGGTCCCGGCCTCGCCCTTGGAGCGGATCATGGCCGCGCCCTCGGCGATCCGGCGCAGCGCCTCGCCAAGGTTCGTAGCGCCGCAGACGAACGGGACGTCGAACGCAAGCTTGTCGATGTGGTTGGCCTCGTCGGCCGGGGTGAGGACCTCGGACTCGTCGATGTAGTCGACCTCGAGTGACTGCAGGACCTGGGCCTCGGCGAAGTGGCCGATCCGTGCCTTCGCCATGACCGGGATGCTCACCGCCTCCTGGATGCCCGTGATCATCGAGGGGTCGCTCATCCGCGCGACGCCACCGTCGCGGCGGATGTCGGCGGGCACGCGCTCGAGCGCCATCACCGCGACGGCGCCGGCGTCCTCGGCGATCCTGGCCTCGTCGGGGGTGACCACGTCCATGATCACGCCGCCCTTCAGCATCTCCGCAAGGCCGCGCTTGACGCGGAATGTGGCCCGCTCGCTCACCCCCGGGAGGATACGAGAACCCCTGCACCCGCACCGTGGAAACAATCCCCGCCCGTACTACACCTCGGCGGGGGCGGAGCGGCCCCCGGACGTTACTTGAGCTTGAGGATGCGGATCCGGTCCTTGTACGCGCCCTTGTCGCGGGCGTAAACGCCGTGGGCGAGAGCCTGGACGATCGCCAGCAGGGTCGTGTTGGACCGGGTGAAGGAGGGACCGTTCGACGAGTAGTAGAGCGTCAGGTCGGAGTGCTCGCCGATGTCCGAGAGGGTCGCGTCCGTGATCGACATCGTCGTCGCGCGGCGGTGCTTGGCCAGCTTCATCGCGCGCACGACGATCGGGTGGCAGCGGCCGGCGGAGAAGGCGATGACCAGGCTGTCCTCGTCGACGCGCGAAAGCCGGGTGATCGACTCCTGGCGGGGGCTCGAGATGACCTCGGCCCGGATGTCGAGCAGGGCCAGCAGGTGGCGAAGATATGAGGCGAAGAAGGCCAGCTGGTCGAGTCCCACGACCATCACCCGGTGCGCCCCGGCGAGGGCGGTCACGCAGGCCTCGACCTGCTCGCGGGTGAGGTTGCGGACGGTCTCCTCGACGTTGGCGTGGTCGGCGGCCAGCGAGGCCTCGAAATCCGAGTGGTCGAAGTCGAACAGCGGCGCAGTGCCGCCGCCAGCTCCCTCGCCCTCGCGGTGGCGGTACTCCTCGATCGCCGCCTGCTGAAGCTCGGGGTAGCCCTCGAAGCCCAGCGCCTGGGAGAAGCGGACGACCGTCGACGACGAGGTATCGGCGCGGCGCGCCAGCTCCTCAGCCGTCTGGAAGGCAGCCTCGTCGAGATGGTCGACGATGTAGCGCGCCACGTCCTTCTGCGAGCGCGAGAACTCGTCGAAGCGCTCCGTGATGTAGACGGAAAGCGTCTTGCCGCCCGGTCTATTCGACCGGCCGGTGCGAGTGGCACGCACGGCGGGCGGCGAGGATTTGGCGGCTGACGGGCGGGAGGTGGTCGCGGTCTTGCTCACGGCCGGATGTTTCGCCTCCGCGCCTGGTTTCCCTTCCGCGGGTTGCAGGGGTATTTGCGCTGGAGGCGCCGATTACCGGCTCGCGGGGCTCGCGGATGTGGTTGGATCGCACGCCGATGGACGCCGAAGAGGCCCTGCGCCTCACCAACCGGAACATGATCGCGTTCGACCTCGCTCTCGGCTCGGCGGCCCTCCTCGCTCCCACCGCGACGCTCCAGGTCCTCGGCCACGACGCAGCCCTCGCCCGACGCCAAACAGCTCTTCCGCCGCTGCGGCCCGATCTGGCTCACATTCGCCGCCGCGCACCTCGTCGCCGAGCGCCGAGACGACCCGGAGGACTGGTGGGCGCTCGCGTGGCTGCGGGGCACCGAGCTGGCCACCGACGTCGTCTGGTCCGCCTCCCCCGCCTTCAGCCGCCCCGGGGCGCGGGCCGGGATGTGGTTCGCCGGGGTCGAGCAACCTCGCGATGGCCCTCGGCTTCGGCTGGCTCGCCCGTGAGCAGGCGAAGCCGGCGCGCGGGGCTTCGGAGGCTCCGCCGCAGCTGAGCGGCTAGGGCGCGCCGGTGGGCGGGTTCGCGACGGTCGGCGGGGCGCTGGGGTCGACCTCGGTTGGCGGTTTCGAGTCCTCCTCGAGCTGGCCCGGTCCGAACAGCGCTTGGCTGCATTCGTCGAACCCGACGCGTTTCGCGATCCTTAAGCCGCTGCTTCTGCGTGGAAGCGAGATCCGCCTGCGCCTCCGCGTAGGCGAAGGCGTCGCCTTCGTCGGCCGCGCCGGCCCCCTCGCGGAGTCGCTCGATGCCGGCGTCGCGGGCGTCGAGGTATCGGCTCGACCGAGGACGTCAAGGGCCGGGGGCGGTGTCAGGTCGGCGATCGCATCCTGTTCGTCGCGGGAGATCGCGAGGAGCTCCTCGGTGAGCTCGGCGGCTTCGCTCGCCGTCCGCGGCGGCGAGCCCTGGAGCTTCTCGAAGTCGCGGTGCGCCTGCGAGCAGATGTCGTCGGCCTGCGCGAGGTACTCCGCCTCCGTCAGGTCCTCCTCGGCGAACGGCCCGAGATCGAACACGACGGACACGACCAGCAGGACCGCGACGCCGAGGATGCCGAGGGCGATCCAGGCGGTGCGGTTGGAGGTTCGGGGCTCGGGCTCCATCGCGCGGGCCAGCGTAAAGGGCGGACGGGAACCGAGTTACTGGTACATGACGTAGTCGGGCTCCGGGTTGAGGCCCAGCACCTGGCCTGGGCTCATCAGGTTGGTGTCGAGCTCGTAGAAGAGCGAGAAGCCGTCGAAGAGACCGTGGAAGCCGAGCTGCCTGTAGCCGGCTTTCTTGGCCGATGGGCTGCCGATCCCGTCGAAGTTGAGCGTGATGTCGACGTCGTCGGGCCGGTCGATCCTGCCCTCCCGCTTGATGCTGTCCTGGCGGAACTGGTGGACGATCAGCGCCTTCGGCGGCAGCTTGTGGTTGTCGATGATGCGATCGATCAACTTCGCCGCGCGGTTGATCTTCTTCGCGCCGATCGAACCGAGGTCCTCGCCGGGCTCCTCGCGGGGACCCATGTTCCACTCGGCGTCGATCGCCACGTCCACGTCGGGCTTCTGGATGAAGTTGCGCAGGTGATCGATCTCGTCGATCACGTCCGCCCGCCCCGGCTGGATGTCGAGGATCAGCCGGCCGTTCATGCTGTGGATCTTGTCGTGGTAGCGGTGGATCGTGTCCTTGCTCACGCGCGAGCGGCATTTGTCGTGCCGGCCCGAGCAATCGGTGACCACAACGCTCACCAGGTCGAAGGCCTTGACCACGGTCTCCCGCGAGCGCTCGCGGTACGGCCGGAGCTGTTTGCGGAGCTTCTTCGCGGCGCCGTTCAGGGACTTGCGCCCGAGGATCCCGAAACCGCCCGCCATTCCGTAGAGGGACAGGACCTTGACGCCGGGGAACAGCCGGCCACCGGGCGCGCCGCCCTTTCCGGACGCGGATGCCGGCGGACGCTTCGCCTCCCCCTCACGGGCGAGGAACGCTGCGTCCCACGCCTCCACCTGGGCGGCGGTCGGGGGGTCCGTCATCGCGGGGCTGGTGCCGCCGGCGCCGATCGAGTCATCGGCGGGCGAGCCCGATGCGACCGCGGCGCAGCTCGCACCGGCGAGGACGAAAACGGCCACGGCGAGTCCTCGCGCCCGTCGCGGCGCGCGATTGCGGCGCACATGCGCCACCGGGTGTTCCTGCGATTCGCTCACGTTGCTCCCCCAACCCGAGCCTTTCTAGAAAGTAGCGGGTCTCCCTTTCTGCGGAGGGATCTCACGGGTGCTCGCCGGGCCAGCGTCCTATTGTGAGAACCGATCGAAAGGAGCCAGATGAGTGAGGTACAACAGGCGAAGGGCGAGACGTTTCGTTCCCTCCACGAGGGAGATCCCTTCGCCATCCCGAACCCGTGGGACGCCGGCTCGGCGAAGATGCTCGAGGCCCTGGGATTCAAGGCGCTGGCCACCACGAGCGCTGGATTCGCGTTCACCCTCGGACGGGCAGACGGGGACGTCTCGCTCGACGAGGTCGCAGCGCACGTCACCGCAATCGACGACGCAACCTCTCTTCCCGTCTCGGTCGACCTCGAGAATGGACACGGCCCCTCCCCGGAGGCGGCGGCGAACGCCATCCGGCGCGTCGCCGAGGCCGGTGCCGTCGGTGGCTCGATCGAGGACTGGGACCCGGACGAGGAGCGGATCTACGAACCCGAGGAGGCGGCGGAGCGCGTCGCTGCCGCGGCCGAGGCTGCGCGATCGCTCGGCTTCCCCTTCACCCTCACCGGGCGTGCCGAGAATTTCGTCCGGGACAACCCGGACCTTGACGACACCATCGCACGCCTTCAGGCCTACGAAGCAGCAGGGGCCGACGTGCTCTACGCGCCCAGGCTCACCGCGCTCGAGGACGCCAGGGCGATCTGCGAGGCGATCAGCAAGCCCGTCAACGTCCTCGTCTGGCCGGGCATGGACATGCAGGCAGTGATCGACGCGGGCGCCCAGCGGGTCAGCGTCGGCGCGCAGCTCTACTGGGTGGCGATCGCAGCCGCAGCGGATGCGTCCGAGCGGCTTCACGACGGCGAGGTCGAGGCATTCGCGGCGAGGCCGAACGTGACCGAGTGGCTCGGCTAGTCCGGACGGCAACGAGCGCATGAGTCTCCAACGGATGGACAACGTTCTCATCGTTGTCGACGACCTCGAGGCTGCCAAAGCGTTCTTCGCCGAACTCGGCATGGAGCTGGAAGGCGAGGCGCCGGTCGAGGGGCCTTGGGTGGACCGCACCATCGGGCTCAAGGACGTGCGTGCCGACATCGCCATGATGCGGACCCCCGACGGCCACGGCCGGGTTGAGCTGACGAGGTTCCACACGCCGCCGGCGGTCAGAGCCGGGCCGGAAAACGCGCCGGCGAACGCGCTGGGCATACGCCGCATCATGTTCGCTGTCGACGACATCGACGACGTCGTTGCCCGCCTGCGCAGCCATGGTGCCGAACTCCTCGACGAGATCGCGCAGTACGAGGACATCTACCGGCTCTGCTTTTTGCGCGGCCCTGAGGGCATCATCATCGGACTGGCCGAGACGATCGGCTGACGAGTGCGATGTGGGCGGAAGCCCTACCCGCGGCGCATGCCGAAGTCAGCGGTGTAGAACCCCTTGTCGCCGCGGTTCTGGAAGCCGACGCCCACATCCTCGAAGGTGCCGCTGAGGATCGCCGACCGGTGCGCGGACGAGTTCATCCAGGAGTCGACGATCTTGCCGGGGGTTCCGCCGTGGTCGGCCCTCGCAGCGACGTTCTCCCCGTACGCCCACCGCGACAGCCCGCCATGGATATAGCCCGCATTCCGAAGCCGTGTTAGCGGCGAGCCCTCACCGGAGCATTGGTGTGAGAGACAGTTCTTTCGCGCCATGGTCCCCGAGTGCTTGACGGCCGCATCCACGAGCCGGGAGTTGCTGGAGTAGCTACCCCTGCCGTGATTCCGGCGCTTATCGTTGATCAGGCAAATGATCGACTTGCGCGCCTCCTTGCGCCCGATCGCCTTCGGATGGACGTTCTGGTAACTGCAGAAGGCTTGCGCGTCTGAAGGGGCCGTTACAGCCAGCGTCGTCAGGGCGGCGAGTACACCGGTAGCGAGAACCCCCAGGAGGGGCAGCACCGGGAATCGAATGAGGTTTTTCATCGTCTTAGTCCCCGTTAGTCGATTGCAAGGGTTGTGTGAGCACGGCATCATATAAGCAGTAAACCCGGACGGTCCGGCTCGCCTGTCCGCTCGGGGACCGGACGGCTCGAAACACATCCGCGGGACACTGCTCGACGGACCGACCGAATCTGGCTTGAACAAATGGGCCGGGGAGGGATCGAACCTCCGCCCTACGGATTATGAGTCCGCTGCTCTACCAACTGAGCTACCGGCCCGGGTGGCGAGGATTATGCGCAGGACGTCGGCTGGGGTAAGGTCGGCCTATGGGGATGCCGCGCCGACTCACGCTCTTGGTCGTGATCGGCGGAGCTGGATGCCTAATCGCCGCGAGCGCCGCGGGTGCGGCGACCCGCGCGTATGAGACACCGTGGGGCGGTGCCGATGACGTCTCGTTCACGGCGAAGCTCAAGCACGGCCAGCCGGTGAAGGTGGTCGACCTCATGTTCGAGGGATTCAGGTTCCCGTGCAGCACGGGCCCCGTCACATTCGGCGCAGCGGGCATCCAGCCGATCAAGGTGAAGGACGGCCGCTTCAGGCTGGATGTGTACGGCACGGACCCCGGCGACCCAAAGGCGGTGTTCCTCGGACGGATCAACCCGAGCGGAACGAGAGCGGCCGGGAGCTACTCGGTCAAGGGCACGTTCCCCGGCGACATGCAGTGCGAGGGAAGCCACACCTGGTTCGCCAAGGAGGTCTAGCTCCCGCGTAGGCGGGGCGTGGGGCGCTAGCCGGAGGCCTGCTCGACGGCGTCGGTGAGCTCCCCTACCGAGAAGGCGCCCTCGATGCGGGTGCTGACCTTGCCGTCGGCGTCGATCACGAATAGCCAGGGCTCCGTCTGGAGGCCGTACTCCGCGAGCTGGGGACGGATACCCTCGTTGGGGTTGTTGTCGTCGTAGACCTCCATGTGCACGAAGGCTGCGTCGTCGCCCAGCTCGGACTTGACCTGCTCGGCGACGTCGACGACGGGTCCGCAGACGCGGCTGACGCACAGCGCCGGGGTGGCGAACAGGAGGACCGTCGGCTCCTTGCCGATGGTCTGCGATGCGTCGACGTCGTGCATTGTGTCGTGGGGGTTGCGCGTGTCGATCTCGCCGATGTCGCCGACCTCGCCGACGGTCGGGGTCTCGATCGGAGGTGCATCGTCGCCCACGTCGGGGATCTTCGGGTAGTCGCCCACCTCAACGGAGGGCAGGCGGGTGGCGAGCAGGTCGCCGTCCTTTCGGATCAGAGCGACCATCCGCCACTCGCCGGGCTTGTCCATGTCGACGTCGGTCACGTACACGGCCTTGGCGGCGTCCGGGTCGTCGGCGGTGGTTCGGGCTTCGAACTCGGGCTCGGTCTCGAGGCTCTCGATCTTCGCCGGGTAGGGCCCGGAGGCCTCGCCGGACGCGCCGGAGGCCGCGTAGAGGGCGACCTCGGCGTCGGTGATCTGCTCCTGGGCGACGGTGAAGACGCCGAAGCCGACGCGGTTGGTGCCGGGCTCGTAGACCTGGCCGGCGGGGGCGACGACGATCTGGTCGGTGGGCGTGGCCTCGGCGATGATGTCCTCGAGTGTCTTGCCCTTGGCGGAGGGAAACTCGGCGGTGGCGGGGGCAGCCGCGCTGACGTCCTCGACGTCGGAGTCCTCGTCCCCGCCTCCACACGCGCCGAGGGCGACGGTGGCGCAGGTGAGGACTATGGCGGTGCCTTTGAGCATCGGAAGAGCTTAGAAAGTGGCCCTAAGGCCGCGGTAATGCGTGTGTGGGTAGGGTGCGCGCCGCCGGAGAATGAGCGAGAGGAGACCAGGTGGCTGAGCGCGCGGCGCTGATTACGGGAGGTTCGAGCGGGATTGGGTTGGCGATCGCGAAGGCGCTGGCCGAGGACGGGTACGGCGTGACGATCTCGGCGCGCCGGCCCGACAAGCTGGAGGGCGCGCGCAAGGAGCTGGAGGCTGCGGGGCTGGACGTGCAGGCGATCCCGGCGCAGATGACGGTGGAGGAGGAGATCCACGGAGTCTTCGATGCCCACAAGGAGAAGTTCGGGCGCCTGGATGTGCTGGTCAACAACGCCGGGGTCGGCATCGGGGCACCGATGGCCGAGATTCAGACGAAGCACCTCGACATCCAGCTGGGAGTGAATCTGCGCGCGGTGATCATCGGCACGCGACAAGGCCTGCCACTGCTGCGGGAGGCCGGGGCTGAGCATGGGAAGGCGCTGATCGTCAACACCGCGTCGGTCGCCGGAAAGTCGGGCCAGCCGTGGCTCTCCGTGTACTCGGCGACGAAGGCGGCGGTGGTGGGCTTCAGCCAGTCGACGCAGAAGGAGGTGCAGAACGACGGCATTCAGGTGACCGCGCTGTGCCCTGGGTTCGTCGACACGCCGATGACCGAGTTCGTCAAGGGGAGCGTGGACGCGGACGCGATGATCAGGCCGGAGGACATCGCCGAGTCGGTGCGATTCCTGCTCTCGACGTCGTCGGCGTGCCTGGTGCCGGAGATCGTGTTCCTGCGCCCGGGCGAGGAGCTCGCGGCCGCTGTTTAGCGGGGCGGGCTCAGCGGCCGGCCGGGATTGCCGGGTCGCGCTCGGGCTGGCCGAGGAGCTCGGCGGCGCGCTCCTCAGCGAGGCGCTCCTGCGCGGCGACGAGGAGGTCCTTGGCCTCCGGGCGCGCCCTCCACGGCCGGCGGCGGCGGCGAACGCGGATCTCGGGCTGGCGCTCGGCCGGCTCGGGCGCGGCTTCGGTGCCCTCGGCCGCGCGGCGGGTGGCGGCTGCATCGATGCGGGCGGCAACCTCCGCGCGCTCGGCGCGGATGCGCGCGGCGGCGTCGGCGATCGAGCCGCTCGTACGCGGAGTCGACAGCAGGCTGAGCTCGAGGAAGGAGCGGAGGGTGCGCAGCTCGCGGCGGGTCGCGAGGCGGGGACGGCGCGCGTCGGTGAAGGCGTCCCAGGCGATGGCGAAGGAGGCGAGGTCGGTACGGCCGCCGTTGCGGTGGGCCGCGAGCATCGGGCAGATGCCACCAGACCGGGGATCGGTGTAGGCGCCGACGATGATGGGGTTGCTGTCGATCCCGACGAGCATGGCGCGGCGGGTGCGCTCCGGGAGGCGGTCGATCGTGGTGCGCAGCCGCTGTGCGGGGTTACGGTATTTCGCCCTCACGACGAGGAGGATTGCGCGCGGAGCGGCGGGTTCGCGGGAAATCGGTTGCCGCGCGGCTGGTGCCAGGCGTGAACGGGCGGTTCCTGGTGGCGGCGTTCGGCGACGCCGGCCATGCGTTCCCGGCGATCGCGCTGGCGCGGGCGCTACGCGACCGCGGGAATGAGGTGGTCGTCGAGACGTGGGAGCACTGGCGGGAGGCGGTCGAGGGCGAGGGACTGAAGTTCACGGCCGCGGAGGAGTACAAGACGTTTCCGCCGCCGCCCCCCGGCTCGGACGGGCCGTCGGCGGCGGATGCGGCGAAGGCGCTGCTGCCCTTTGTCGAGGAGTTCGCCCCTGATGTGGTGGTGAGCGACATCCTCACGATGGCGCCTGCGCTGGCAGCGGAGATGGCGGGACGTCGGCGGGCGGTACTGGTGCCGCACGTGTATCCGGTGCACGAGCCGGGGCTCCCGTTCTTCGCGTTCGGGGCGCAGCCGCCACGCACGGCGGTTGGGCGGGGGCTTTGGAAGGCCGCCGAGCCGGTGCTGGTGAAGGGGCTGGAGCGGGGCCGGCGGGAAATGAATGCGACGCGGGCGGAGTGTGGGTTGGCGCCGCTGGATGAGCTGCACGGCGGGCTGAGCGCGGAGTTGGTGTTGGTGGCGACGTTTCCGCAGTTGGAGTATCCGAGGCGGTGGCCGGCGAACACGCACGTGACCGGGCCGATGACGTTCGAGCTGGAGCGCCCGGATGTGGAGGTGCCGGAGGGAGATCTGCCGCTGGTGGTGGTGGCACCGTCCACCGCGCAGGATCCGGAGCGCAAGCTGCTGCGCTGGGCGCTCGAGGGGCTGGCGGACGAGCCGGTGAGGGTGTTGGCGACGACCAATCAGCTGGATGTCCCGGTCCCGCTGCCCGAAGCGCCGGCGAATGCCGTGGTCGTCGACTGGCTCTCCTACTCGCAGGCGCTGCCGCTCGCCGACCTGGTCGTGACGCACGGCGGGCACGGGACGGTGTGCAGGGCGCTTGGGGCAGGCGCGCCGCTGTTGTGCTGCCCCGCCGTGGGCGACATGGCGGAGAACGCGGCGCGGGTGCAATGGGCGGGTGCCGGCCGGATGATCCCTTGGCGGTTGACGGGCCCGCGCTCGATCCGGACGGTGGTCAGGCAGATGTTGCGCGATCCAAGCTTCGGCGCGGCGCGCGAGCGCGCTCGCGGCGTGGGCGGGCGACCACGATGGCGCGGACGCGGCGGCAGAGAAGAATCGAGGCGTTGGCCTGAGGCTGGGAAGCGTCCTGGAAGCGCGGGAGCGTGCCGAACCCACAACCTCTCGGTTAACAGCCGAGCGCATCTGCCAGTTGAGCTACCCCGGATCGTGTAATGCCGAATTGCAGGTTCGGCGGGACCCTTGATCTGTCAAGACTAGCTATCGATTGACGTGAGGCCGCCCTCCACTTCGGCATGGCAGTTCGAGCAAAGGAGGACGCACTTCTTCGCCTCTTCGATGAGCTTCTCGAACGAGCAAGTCCTGACCCATGCGGCTAAGCGGAAACTCCTTCGTGTTGCGGTCCTTGTGGTGAAACTCCAGTGCGCCGAGATAGCGGTCGTATCCGCATAGGACACATTTGCCGCCCGCCCACTCGACCAAGCGCGCCTTCGAGCGACGCCGTGCGTTGCTCACGTGGAGTGACCGGCACCTCTTGCAACGCCAACCGTCGTCCGGCCTCGATACGAACTCCACCACGCCGTGGCGCCGGCACTTGGCCGACACACAGACGAGACCCTGGGCCTCCGCCTCTCGGAACGTCGAGGAGTTTCGACGCGCGCGCTCCAACTCCAGCCCATGCCGCTTCATCCAGTGACGGACCGTTGACTGGCTTCGGTGAACCGCCTCCGCCATCTCCTTCAGGGTGGCCCCTGACTCGACGAGCGGTTCGAGCTGCTCGCGGGTGAGGCCGCCGCGAGGCGCGTACTTGTCCTTGCCGTTGGCCTCCAGGCCAAACTTGTTGACCCAGTAGCCGACCGTTGACGAGTCGCGATTGGTCAGCACGCCGATCTCGATCAGGGACAAACCCTCGTCCAGATAACGCTTGAGGAGTTCGCGATCCATGCCTGGATTGTCCCGTCGGGATCGGACGGAAAAGCGAACGTATGTTCGTAGGCGCTAGCGCTCCGAATCGAAGCTGGCGATCTGCTCGGAGAGCTCGCCGTGGCGCTTCTGGAGCTCGACCGGGGGATCTCCCCCGTCGGCGGTCGCTTCCGCCAACTCGGACTCCACCATCGCCCGGTCGAGCCACAGCAGGTTGAGCTCCATCGCGCCCCTGCTCGACGGCTCGCGCTCCGAATCCGTGACGAGCCGCGTCACCAGCGCGACGAACGCCTCGTCGTCGTCTGGAATCCCGTGGAGCGGCGCCTCCAGGTGCGCAACGAGCCAGTCGCGCGCCCTGATCATCTCCCCTGACGACAAATGCGCCGGCGTCAGGCGCTCGAGCACATCGACGCCATCCGATGGCATCGCGATGGCCATCTGCAGCAGCGAGCGCTCGCGCCGCTCGCGCGCGCTGAGCGGCCGCGGCCCCTGGCTTGGCGGAGCACCACGCCCATCCTCCGCCGGGCCGGGATCGCCCTCGACGATCTCCTCCCGCTTCGGCGCCGGTGCCGGCGCCGGCCGATGCCCGGCCACCCGCCGGCGCACCAACCCAGGATCGGCCTCCAGCGTCGAGGCTACCTCCCGCTCCAGCTCCTCCCGCGTGATCGACTCGGGCATGGCGCTCAGCACCGGGACAATCTCGTCCAACCCTCTGTCGCGCCCGGTCGGCGAGCTGAGGTCGGCACCGGCGAGCAGCATCCTCACATGGAACACCGGCAGGTCGTCCGCCCCCTCCACCAGCGCGCGGAACCCATCCGCTGCGTCACTGCCGGGGCCCTTCCCGGCGAGCGTGTCGGCCGGATCCTCCCCCGCCTTCATCCCCGCCACCCGCAGTCGCACCCGCTTGCCCGCCGCAACCCGCTGCGCGCGCAGCATCGCCTCGCGACCCGCGGCATCCGCGTCCATCGCGAGCACGACCTCCTCGGCGTGCGCCGCCAGCAACTGCACCTGCTCCGGCGTGATCGCGGTGCCCATCACCGCCACCGTCTCGCCGATCCCCGCCTGGTGCGCCGCCAGCACGTCGGTGTACCCCTCCACCACGACCGCCCGGCCCGCCTTCGCGATCGCCGGGCGCGCCCGGTCGATGGCATAGAGCGTCTTGCTCTTTCGGTAGAGCTCCCCCTCCGGGGAATTCAAGTACTTCGGCTTCTGATCCGGCGTCATCGCCCGCGCGCCGAACCCCTGCATCCGCCCCCGCGCATCCCTGATCGGGAACATGATCCGCGAGCGGAACCGGTCGTACGGATTGCCCCGCTTGTTCTTCACCAGCAGCCCGGCGCCGCCCAGCTCGGCGATCGAATACCCCGCCGTCTGACCGCGCTTCAGCACCGTGTCCCACGCGCTCGGCGCGTACCCGACGCCGAACTCGCGGAGCACCTCCTCAGCCAGCCCCCTGCCAGCCAGATACTCCCGCGCCTTCTTCGCCTCCTCCGCCTCCCACAGAAACTGCGCGTAGAACGCGGCCGTCCGCTCGAGCAGCTCGCCCAGCCGCGCTCGCGCCTTGCGCCGCTCCTCCGCGCGCGGATCCTCCTCCTCGCGCTCGACCTCAACCCCATAGCGGTCCGCCAGCGCCTCGACCGCCTCGCCGAACGCCAGCCCCTCCTTCTCCTCGACGAACTTGAACACGTCGCCTCCCACGCCGCATCCAAAGCAGTGGTAGAGCTTCTCCGTCGCATTCACGGAAAACGACGGCGAGCGCTCATCGTGGAACGGGCACAAGCCGGTGAACCGCTGACCCGCGCGCCGCAGGTCGGTGTACGCCGAGACCACCTCGACGATGTCCGTCGCATCCTTGACCCGTTCGATGCTCGCCTGGGTGAACCGCGCCACGATCCCCGAGCCTAGCCCTGCTACAGCCGCGACTCTTCCGGCAGCGCCAGCCGCCGGAACGTCGCGATGCAGAACCGATCCGTCATCCCCGCGATCCAGTCGGTGATGCGCTGCACCTCGTCGGCGCCCGGCGCCCCCTCCGGGACATCCTCCGGATGCGCCAGGTAGTGCTCGAACAACCCGGTGAGCGTGCGCCGCACCCGGTCGTGCTCGGACCGCGCCTCCGCCCCCAGGTAGACCCGCTCGAACATGAACTTGCGCAGGCGGAGCATCGCCATCCCAACCTCGTCACTCTGCTCGACATCGCCCGCCTCCCGCGACGTCCTCACCAGGTCGCGCACCAGCGTGTCGATGCGGTCCGACCCGGTCGGCCCCAGCAGCTCGATCTCATCCTCCGGCAAATCAGCGGGCAGCAGAATCCCCGCCCTGATCGCGTCGTCGATGTCGTGATTGATGTACGCGACGCGGTCGACCAGTCGCACCACCCTCCCCTCCAACGTCACCGGCTGCTCGGAGCCCGTGTGGTGCAGGATGCCGTCGCGCACCTGCTCGGTGAGGTTGAGTCCCTCCCCGTCGCGCTCGAGCACATCAACCACCCGCAGCGAATGCCTGTTGTGCTTGAACGAGCGCCCGGCGTGCTCCTGCAAAGCCTCGTCGAGCACCTCCTCGCCGATATGCCCAAACGGCGGATGCCCAAGGTCATGTCCGTAGCCGATCGCCTCCGTCAGATCCTCGTTCAGCCCCAGCGCCCGCGCCACGGTCCGCGCGATGCCGCACGTCTCGAGCGTGTGCGTGAGCCGCGTCCGGTAATGATCCCCCTCCGGCGCGATGAACACCTGCGTCTTGTGCTTCAGCCGGCGAAACGCCTTCGAGTGCACGATCCGGTCACGGTCGAGCTGAAACGGGGTGCGCAGGTCGCTGTCGGGCTCGGGCTCGCGCCGGCGAGCCGGATACGACGGCGTCGCGCGCTCCCACAGGAACTCCGCCTCCCATTCCCGCACCCGTTCGGGCAGGGGCAGCGCGTCTTTGCCGGCCGTTTTCTGCATGCCTCTCGCAGAATAGGCTGCGCCCGTGGCCGAATCTCCCCCCGGCAACGGCGTCACGCTCGTCACCGGCGCAAGCTCCGGCCTTGGCGAGCAGTTCGCGCGGCAGTTCGCCGCGCGTGGGCACGAGCTGATCTTGGTGGCGCGCCGACGCGACCGGCTCGAGCAGCTCGCGGCCGAGCTCCCCACCACGGCACACGTGATCGAGCTCGACCTGGCCACCCAGGCGTCCGAGCTCGGCGCCCGCGTGGAGGATCTGGACCTCACCGTCGACCTCCTCGTCAACAACGCCGGGTTCGGGCTGAACGGCCCGTTCGTCGAGCTCGATGGAGCCGGGCAGGCCGAGGAGGTGCGCGTCAACTGCGAGGCGGTGGTCGCCCTCACCCACGCCTTCGTCCCCGACATGGTCAAGCGCGGGCGCGGCGGCGTGATCATCGTCGCCTCGACCGCCGGGATGCAGCCCATCCCCTACGAGGCCGTGTACGCGGCGACCAAGGCCTTCGCCAATAGCTTCAGCGACGCGCTGCACACCGAGCTGCGCGACACCGGCGTCAGGGTGCTCGCCGTCAACCCGGGCCCGGTGCCAACGGAATGGCAGGACGTGGCCGGCGTGCACGACGTCGGGGTCGTGCCCGGCGTGATCTCCGCCGAACAGTGCGTCCGCGAGGCGCTCGACGCCTACGACCGCGGCGCGCGTTCGGTCATCCCGGGCAGGGTCGTCCGCTGGTTGCTGCGCGCGTCCAGCCCCACTCCGCGCGGCCTACAACTTCGTGTGACGGAGCGCCTGTACCGCCACCGCCGCGGCTAGCCCGCCGGCTCGTCCGCCTTCGGATGGTGGTGGCCGACCTCGCCACCCTCCTTAAGCACCAGATACGTCACCCAGATCGCGACGATGAAGATCGGCACGCCCATCGCCGCCTTCGCTATCCCCAGGGCGACCACCGAGCCCGCGAGATAAAGCGGCAGCTGCACGGCCAGCCGCAGCGCGAACACACCGACCCAGATCCAGCTCGCGCGGGCGTAGACCGCGACCCGCTCGGGATCCTGGCGCCACTCCATGCCCTCGCCCACGAGCGGTCCGGCAAGCACTCCGATGAGCGGCCAGCGCACCCAGATCGAGATCGCATACCCGAGTGCGTAGGCCGCGTTGAAGAGCAGCCCCGGCAGGAAGAAATCCTCGGCGCGACCCGTCCGGCTGGCGATGAACGCCGCGATGCCGACCCCCACCAGGCCGGCTAATGCGAACTGGAGCGTCTCGCGCCGCGCGAGGCGCACGACGGTGAGCGCGAACGCGACCGCCAACGCCGACACGATCGACGGTTCGAGCTCGTTCCCGCTCACCGTGTAGGCGATCACGAACGCCAGACCGGGCAGGCTCGAGTCGGCTAGGCCGTGCGCCCCGCCCAGCGCCTCAGCGAGGTCGCGCGGACCCTCGTGACGGTGCTCAGGCTCGGTTGCGGGCTCGACGCTCACCCGCACATGATGGAGGGTCGCTCAGGCGGCGGCGCGCAGGTGCACGTGCGCGTGGTGTTCGAGCGTCTCGGTGACCGCCCGCTCCGCCTGGCGCAGGGCCCGCGGAGAGCTGGGCGGCGCGGCCGCCAGCGGGCTGCCGATCGCCTCGACCATGAACGAGTGCGCCTCCTCTGAGAGCTCGAAGCCGCCCCGCTCGCACGCTGCGCAGACCACGCCGCCGGCGTCCGCCGAGAACCCCGTGAGCTCCTCCGTCTCGCCACAACGCGCGCACGACCCCAGCTCGGGCGAGAAGCCCGCCGCGAGCGCCAGCTTGAGACGGAACGCGAGCGCCGTCGCGTGACCGGCCGCGCCGTCGATCTCCGGGATGGCGGGCGAGCGCCCGCTGGGCGGCTCATCACCGTCGAGCAGCGCCAGGTACCTGCACAGCAGGTTGTAGGCGGCCGGATTGGACTCGTTCGAGTCCAGCAGCCGAAGCACGGAGTCGCAAGCGCGAGCCGCGGCGCCCAGCGCTGGGCCGCTCTCGCGCAGGGCGGCGTGGGCCGCCAGGGTGTGCGCCGCCGTCACCGTCGCCAGTTCCCCCCGGCCGCGGTGGAGCACCAAATCGAGACGGAAGAACGGCTCGAGCCGGCCCCCGAAACGCGAGCGCGGGCGCCGCGCCCCCTTCGCGATCGCGTTCAGACGACCCAGGTCTTTCGAGTACAGGTGGAGCACCCGATCCGCCTCCGCGTAGCGGATCGAGCGAAGCACGATCGCCTCGGTCTTGAAGCTCCCAGGCATCCCCTCGGAGCATGACCACCTGGCCGGACGGCGCGATCAGTGCGCGTAGGAGTCCGCGCCAAGGAAATGCAGCGAGACGTAGGGCTCGTCGCCGACGACCCAGGAGTCGTGGCCCGGCGGGATCGCGAAGATCGTCCCGGGCTCCAGCACCTCGTCGTAGTCCTCGGCGACGGCGGCCGCCCTGCCCGAGATGACGATCCCGAGGTGCTCGACCTGACAGAGGTCCCCCTCCCCCTCTCCGACGTGCTCGCTCCACTTCCACCCGGGCTCATACGTCGCCCTCCCCAGCGTCATCCCCCCGACGCGCACCAGCTCGAAGCGCCCGAGCGGGAACTCGCGAACCTCATCCGGCTCCTCGAAGCGCCGCGACAGGAACTCATCAATCGCCATCTCTACTCCTCCTCAGTGCTCGCCGACAGCGTCGCGGATCGCGGCGGCCGTCACCGTCGCCGCGATCGTCTGCACCTGCAGCACGGTGAAGCGATCGGCGGGCGGATCAACCCCCGACGCGAGGCAGAAGATGACATCGCCGTCGACATCGCTGAACACGGGCTCGACGGCCCGGGCCACCCCGGCCGAGGCCGCCCGCGCCACTCGCGTGCACCCGGTCTTGTCCAGGGGCGCGTCGGTCATCACGCAAACCAGCGTCGTATTGCCGGGCTGCGTCTTGAACGGGTCGGGCGCCTCCTCCATGGCCGCGATCACCGCGGCCGTCCGCACGACCTCGCCGTCCTCGGAGCGCGCCAGCGCCAGCGGCTCGCCATCCGCGCCGACGATGTCGCCGAACGGGTTCGCCACCGCGACCGCCGCCACCGTGATGCCACCGCCGCCCCGCGCGGCCGCATAGCCAATGCCCGACGCGACCGCGCGCTCGCGTCCAAGAATCTTGCTCGCCGCGGTCCCAGAGCCGGCCCCCAGCCGGCCGCGCTCGGGCACGCCCTCGCTGGCCGTCTCGCACGCCTCGTAGCCGGCGGCCGCGGTCGGACGGGCGGATGCGTCGCCCTCGGCCAGGTCGTAGACGATCGCGGCGGGAACGATCGGGACCAGTCCAGCGGGCGTCGGATAGCCGATGCCGTGCTCTTCGAGCCAGCTCATGACTCCGTCGGCGGCCGCAAGCCCGTATGCGCTGCCGCCCGCGAACGCCACGGCGCTCACCCGATCCGTTCCCGCAAACGGACTGACGACGTCCGTCTCGCGCGTCCCGGGCCCTCCGCCACGCACGTCCACCCCGCCCCGCGTGCCCTCGGGCGCGATCACGACCGTGCAGCCGGTTCGCCCGACCGGATCGCTCCAGTGCCCCGTGCGAAAGCCCGCCGGGGGTGGAAGCGGCTCGCTCACCGCTTCGCCTTGCGCTTCCGCCGCCGCCGCAGGCGCGTCTGGCAGCCCGGGCAGAAATACGTCGAGCGCCCGCCCACGACGACGCGCCTGATCTCCGTGCCGCACCGCGGGCACTCCTGCCCCTCGCGCGTGTGAACCAGGAACTCGTCCTGCATCGAGCCCCGCTCGCCCCGGGCGTCGCGATAGTCGTCAATCGACGAGCCACCATTGTCGAGCGCAAGCTCGAGCGTCTCGACGATCGCCTCGGCCAGGGCCGTCGAATGCTCGATGCGCATCGAGCCCGCCGGTGAGAGCGGGTGCAGCTCGGCGCGGTGAAGCGCCTCGTCCGCGTAGATGTTCCCGATGCCAGCGACCCGGTCCTGGGTGAGCAGGAAGGACTTGAGCGGAGCGGTCCGCCCCGCCGCCAGGTGCAGGAGCGCCTCCGGCGTCAGCTCATCGGAGAGCGGCTCGATTCCGAGGCGCGCGGCGAAATACGCATCGACGTCGGCTCCCTTGAGCGCCACGGCGTGCCCAAACCGCCGGGCGTCGGTGAAGAGCAGCTCCGACCCGTCGTCGAGCTCGAGCCGCGCCCGCAGGAAGCGCAGCTGCGGCTCGGCCTCGTACAGGCGCTCGGGCCCGAGCCGCTCCGCGTGCATCAGGTCGGCGGCCGCCCCCTCGGGCGCGTCCGCCTCACGAAGCAGCAGGTTCCCCGTCATCCGCAGGTGCATGATCAGCGCCCAGTCGCCGTCGAGCCGCAGGATCAGGTACTTGCCGCGGCGCTCGACGGCCTTGATCGTCCGCCCCGCCACGGCCTCCTCCACAGACGACGGCGGGTGCGGCCGGGTCCACCGCTGATCGAAGACCTCGACGTCGACGATCCCCTTGCCCTCGACCTCGGGCGCGAGCTGCCGGCGAATCGTCTCGACCTCCGGCAGCTCGGGCATGCGCCAAGCCTACGAGGGCGCTACCGAAAGCGCCGGCGCTCCCACGAGCGCCTCGATCTCGGCGACGACGCGGTCCTCGGCCGTCTCCTCGGCGATGGCCTCGGCGATGCGCCCGGCCGCCTCGCGGAACCGCGGCTCGTCGAGCACGTCCCGCACGGCCTCGCTGATGGCCTCTGGCTCGGCGAAGGCATCCAGCCGGATCCCGGCACCGCGGTGCTCCACCCGTGCGGCGACGTCGAGCTGGTCGCGTCCCATCGGCAGGCACACGAGGGGAACCCCGGCGGCCAGCGCCTTGATCGTCGTGCCGTGGCCGCAGTGCGTGACGACGGCAGCGGCCTCGCGGAGAACCTCCACATGCGGAGCGGACACCACGACCTGCACGTTGTCCGTTCCCGGGACCTCGGAGGGATCGATCCCCTTGCCGATCGTGACGAGCCCGCGAACGGGGAGCGCATCGAGGGCGGCCACGATCCTCCGCAGCAGGTCCTCCTGGTTCTGGTAGTCGGAGCTCAGCCCGGCCAGCACCAGCGGCTCGTCGCCCGGCGGCGGCGTCCACTCCTCCGCCCAGGAGGGATCCTCCAGGCGGGGACCGACGTGCTTGACGTTCGGCGGCAGCTCGCCGGTGAAGTCGAACGCCGCGCTGGTCATCACCAGCGTCAGCGCCGCGCTCCGTCCCTGTTCGAGCACGTGCTCCAGGGGGTCCAGCCCCTGCTCGGCGCGCGCGGCGTTCAGCGCCGGCAGCGCCTCGTCCCAGGCCTGCATGCCGAACTCCAACGCGACGCGATCGCGCTCGCGATCCTCCTCCGACTCCGCGGGCATGAAGCCCTGGCCAAACGGCGGGACGCCGGGCGCGGGCACCACGTTGATCGTCGGGTTCAACACCACGCAAGGCACGCCCGCGCCCTCCGCCGCGACCTGCCCGCCGAACAGCAGCAGCTCGGTCAGCACGCAGTCGGCGGGCCGGCGATCGAGCTCCTCGCGGATGTCGGCAGCGAACAGGGCCGCCGGGCCCACGGCGAGGCGGTCGCGCATGAGCGCGAAGCCCTCCGGGCCGGCCTCCCAGTCGCGGATGAAGTCCCCGTCGCGTCCCGGCTCCTCCCGGATCGGGGCGCGCGTCCAGGCGATGTGCTCGGCGCCGGTCGCCTCTACCTCGGGGCGCAGCCCCGGGTCGGCCAGCACGCGGACGTTGTGCCCACGGGCGACGAGGGCGCGAGCCACGCTCATCAGGGGCGGCGTCGTGCCTGCCCCGTCCCAGGTTGTCATCAGGATCTCTGTCATCTCAGCCTCCTCAGGCATTCTGGTGAAGCGCGGCCACTAGCTCGCGCATTGCGGTGATGGTCTGGTCCCTGTCAAGTCCCTTGTCGCGGCGAAGCAGCTTCCACGAGTAGACGTCCGTGACCGCGACGAGCTGGGCGATCCGCCGGGCCCGGGCCTTGCCGCGCAGGCCGGCGAGCGCGGCCGGGAACATCTGCTCGACCCAGGCCTGGTGTCCGGCCCGCCCCATCTGCATGAACGGCTTGGACCTCGGGCACCCGCTCCTCGACCGCGAGCATCCGGATGTTCGCGTCCCCGTTGCGCTCGTAGTCGTCGACGAGCGTGGTGATCGCGCCGTCGATGTCGCCGGGCTCCGGCCGCGAAGCGGACCTGATCGATGCTCGCCTGCAATCCGCTCGAGCGCCGCGGTGAACAGCTCGCCCTTGGACGCGAAGTGGTTGCTCACCGTCTGCAGCGCCACGCCGGCGTCGCCTGGCGATGCCGCGGAGCGTCACTTCCTCGTACCAGTGCGCGCTGAAAGCGGCGAGCGCCGCGTCGACGATCCGCTCCCGCGTCGCCTCCGCAGCGGCCGCCCTGTCGTCATTCGATAGGTCCGTGTACCAGTCATTAGGACAACGGTACAGCTAAATGCGGGCGGTGTCAAGGCCCGATGCGCGAGCGTCGGATGAGGTGTCCCGCCACGAGGCCGAGTTGCGCCCGAGGCCGCTAGTCGGCGACGGCGCGCGGGTGGGCCTTGAAATAGACCTCCTTGATCCGCTCGCCTGAGAGGTGGGTGTAGAGCTGCGTCGTGGAGACGTCGGCGTGGCCGAGCATCTCCTGGACCGAGCGCAGGTCGCAGCCGCCGTTCAGCAGGTGCGTCGCGAAGCTGTGGCGAAGGGTATGCGGGCTCATCTTGCCGTCGAGGCCCACTTCCTTGGCATGGCGCTGGATGATCTTGTAGAGGCCCTGGCGGGTCAGCGCGCCGCCGCGGAAGTTCACGAAGAGCTTCCCCTCCGGCTTCGAGCCGACCAGGTCCGGCCTGCCCGAGCGGAGGTACCTGGAGGCCGCCGCAGCGGCCTCCCTCCCAACGGGCACCATCCGCTCCTTCGACCCCTTGCCGCGGGGCCGCACGAATCCACGGCGCAGATCCAGGTCGGTTACCTCGAGTCCCACCACCTCAGAGGCCCGCAGGCCGCAGCCGTACATCAGCTCGAGCAGAGCCCGGTCGCGGAGTGCGATCGGATCCGCGCCGCTGGCGCTCTCGAGCAGGCCCTTGACCTCGGCGTAGGAGAGGACGTGGGGAAGCTTGCGGCTACGGGCCGGCGGGCTGAGCGAGGCCGTGGGGTCGTCGCTGATCAGCTCCTCACGGCGCAGGTGCCGGTAGAAGGAGCGAAGGGCGGCCGTCTTGCGGTTGATCGTCGCCGGCGAGCAGGGCGGATGCTTCTCGCCCTCGCCGTTGGATCGGCCGGTGGCGAGGTCGGCGAGGAAGTCCGCGACGTCGGCCCGCTCGGCCTCGGTCGCACCCCGCCCGCGCGCCGCCAGGAACGCGCCGTACTGGAGCAGGTCGGTCCTGTACGCCTCGAGCGTGTTGCGGGCGAGCCCGCGCTCGAACTCCAGGTAGGCGAGGAAGTCGAGGACGAGCGCCTCGAAGCGCGCCTCGATGGGCTGTTTGGTCTCCTGGGGCCGGACCGCGATTGCCATGGCGAGGAGGTTCTGGCCCCGCGTGGGCCTCCCTCCCCCTGCACGCAGGCGTGCGCGTGCGGGCTCAGCTGCGGGCGATCAGCCAGGCCACGATCTCGTCGATGATCGCGTCCTGCTCGGGCTCGTTCAGGATCTCGTGGCGGAGGCCCGGGTAGAGGTGAAGCGTCTTGTCATGAGAGCTCGCGAGCTCGTCCACCAGCCGGCTCCCGCCCGGCGACGTCAGCTTGTCGTCGGCGCCGTGGAGGATCAGCAGCGGAAGCGTCAGCGACGGCAGCCGCCTGGGGAACGTCGTGCCCGTCTTCTCGAGGGCGACGATCGACTCGGCCGGGAACGACCCGTGGAAGTTGAGCGGGTCCGAGTCGTATGCGGCGATCACCGCGGGGTCGCGGCTGACCGTTTCCGAATCGACCTTGAAGATCCCCCGGCCCGGCGAGATCCTCGCCACGGCCCGGGCGGCCATCCGCACGGGCGCCTTCTGATCGAGCGTGGCCAGGGCCCCGCTGAGAACCAGGCCCGAGAGCTCGTCCTGGTGTTCGCACGCGTATTCCAGGCCGATCGTGGCGCCCATGCTGTGCGCGAGCAGGAACGGCTTGCGGACGGTGACCTCAGCGGCGGCGATGCCGATCATCGTCCGCAGGTCGGCGGCCATGGGTGCGACCGAGGAGAAGCGCATCCGCTCGCCCTCCGAGAGGCCATGCCCCCGATGGTCGAGCGCCCAGACCGGATACCCCGCCGCGACGAGGCGCTTGGCCACATGCGCGTAGCGGCCCGAGTGCTCGCCGCCTCCGTGCGAGATCACCACGGCGGCGCGCGGCGTCCGCGGGCAGGGCCATGCGCGGTACTTGATCTCGACTCCGCCCTCGCCCCGGAAGCTGCCCGCCGCGCCGTCACTCATCACCGGGAAGCCTCCCCGATCTGGCCAGCCAGCGCCCGCCCGGCGGCAAGCGGCGCGGCAAAGAACAGGGGGTCCTCCTCCAGCGAGCGCCCCATCGTCGTGGTCGGCAGGCCACTCGCCGCGTAGCCCTCGAGGTCGATCTCCTCCACCGCGATGTCGTGGCGACCGCCGCACGTCTCGATCAGTTCGTCCAGTGCTGCCTGCGGCGAACCCCCCTCCGGTGCCCCGTCCTCGAGCAACGGCCATCCGGCGAGCGACGCCTCGGGGACCGGGACCCGCACCGTGCCGAGCAGCATCTCCAGCACCGTCTTGGAGTGATGGCTGAGGCCGCGGTGCCGCGGGCGGGCGTCCGAGCCCGACAGGCGCGGAGCGACCAGGGTTGGGAGCCCAAGGGCCAGCGCCGCGTGAGCACCGTCGAGGGCCGCCATGCCGCCGTGGCCGAGGCGGCTGTCCGAGCCCAGAATTCCCGGGCCCGGGCCGACGACGATCGCATCCCAGCCGAGGGCGGCGGCGGCATCGATCGCGCCCGGCAGGGTGATCGCCTCACGCTCACCCCCGAAGGCGGCGCCAGCCGTGATGTGTCCGGTCAGCAGCGAGGCCTCCCGCAGCCTGCGAACGTCGCGCGAGAGCGATCCGGGCAGCGCGCCGCCGCCTCCCTGGACGAACCCGATCGCGAGGTCGGGATTGACCTGGCGGGCGGCCCAGACGGCCGGCGCCAGGTGCCCGTGGAGCGGGATCACCAGCACCGGTGGCGTCGCGGCTGCCTTTGCGCTCGCCTCCACCGGCTCGACCGCGTGCTGGAGCGACGTGTAGTTCAGCTTCATCACGTGCTCGCCGGAGGCGCCCTGGCCGTCCAGGCCGCGAGTGAGGTTCACATGGACGACGTCGAACCCGCCAGAGCCCAGATCCAGATCCAAAGCCTCGACGTTTACGACGACCTCGTCGCCGAGCTCGACCGGCCCGACCGTCCCCTCGTCGGCCCACGCCGCGCGCCGCTCGCCCGCGACCTCGACGGTCAGCGGCTCGGCCTCGACGACGACCCCCCTACGCAGCTTCAGCATCAGCACCGGCCAAGTCCACGATCGCCTCGCACACCGCCAGCGTCTCCACGATCCGCGCGGCGGCGACGCTCTCTGAGTGAGTGTGGGGGCCCTCGGTGCCGTTGGCCAGCAGCACGCAGTCGAAGCCGCGCGCGACCAGCGCGTTGGCGTCGCTACCACCGCCCGTCACGGTCTCGCGAGGCTCGTGGCCGCAACGCTCGAGCGCCGCGCTGGCGATCCGCACCGGTTCCGAGGTCGACTGCAGGCGGTAGCCGCGGAACATCTCGCGAACGTCGACGTCGACGTCGCAGCCATGCTGCGTCGCCGCCCACGTGCACGCATCCACCATCGCCGCAATCGTCGCCGAGGCCCGGTCTTCGTCGAGCGAGCGGGCCTCGCCGTCAACGGTGCAACTCCCCGGGACGATGTTCGACGCGCTTCCACCGTGAATCATCCCCACGTTGGCCGTCGTCTCCTCGTCGAGGCGGCCGAGCTCCATCGCGTTGACGGCCGCGGCGGCAGCGGCGATCGCGCTCCGGCCCGCCTCGGGCGCCACGCCGGAGTGCGCCTCCAGCCCCTCGAACTCGGCGAGGAGGCGCTTGTAGGTGGGCGCGGCGATGATCACCTCGCCGATCGGCGAGGGGTGATCGAACACGAAGCCATAGGGGGAGCGGAGGGCCTCGAGGTCAACCTCCTTCGCGCCGCGCAGCCCGTCCTCCTCGGCGGTGGTGAAGACCAGCTCCAAGCCGGCCGCCGCGGGATCGGCGGCGTGCCGGGCGGCGAGCTCCATCAGCACGGCTACCGCGGCCTTGTTGTCAGCTCCCAGGATCGTCTCGCCGGCGGAGCGGAACACGCCGTTGTCGAGCACGGCCCGCACCTCGCCCTCGTGGGGAACGGTGTCCATGTGGGCGGCGAACATGACCCAGCGGTCACCGCGCCCCGGGACACGCACCACCAGGTTTCCGGATCCGGCGCGGGCCGCCTCCGCGGTGTCGTCCTCGCTCACGTCGAGGCCAAGCCCGCGCAGTTCCTCGAGCAGAGCGTCGGCTGTGGGGCGCTCATACCCCAGTGGGGCTCGCGATCTCGCAGAGCCGGACGAAGCGGTCGAACAGGCGCTGGTCGCTCATGAGCCGACGTCCCAACCCAGCGTTTCGGCCGCCTCGCGCGCGGAGCCCTGTCCGATGAAGTTCCGCAAGCGCCACAGCCGGCCGTCTCGCAGCTCCACCGTCCACGAGGCCGGCTGGTCGAGATCCAGCCCGCTGCCGCGGCCTCGCGCCTTGATCGTGCCGTCCACCAGGACCCGACCGTTGGACAGGCTCTCGATCTTGATCGCGCTGACCTCCCAGTGCTCGAACTGCTGGTCGATCTCGTCCTGCCAAACCAGGATCTGCTCCTCGCCCTTGAAGACCCCGCCGGTCAGAGCGGAGTGGACCTCAGCCTCGGCATCGAACAGCTCGGGATCCCACTGGCGCTCACCCGTGTTCCAGCGCCGCCATATCTCTCGGATCAGATCTTCCTCCGCCGACATTCGCCGGAGGCTAGTTGCTCAGGACGTGGTGACGACGTGAACGAGGCCGTTGATCCCGCCCTCGTTGATCAGGCCGTCGACCTTCTCGCGGACGGTGAGGCGCACTGACTCGCGCTCCTCCTCGTCGAGGCCGCCGATCGCATCGGAGATCGGACCCGCCAGCTTGATCGTCATGGCCCAGTGGAAGTCGGCGTCCGGATAGCCCCAGTCGATCGTGACCTGCTCGATCTCGGGCTCCGCCAGCCCACCCGCCGCGACCAGCTCGCGGATCCGGTCGGGCTCGCCCATCGCGAAGATCCCAGGGCCGCCCGGCTCCGGCGGCGGGATGTGCCCCCTGGAGACGAGCTCCATCGCCGGGATCGCCGCCCAGAGGTTCTTGTCGGGCGTGGCCCAGACGGCGAACCCGAGCCTGCCATCGTCGCGCAGCACGCGCTTGGTCTCGGAGAGGGCCTTGGCGGGGTCGGCCATCAGCATGTATCCGAAGCGCGAGACGACGCCGTCGACCGAGTCGTCCTCGAGGTCCATCCGCTCGGCGTCGAGAACCCGGTGCTCGACGTTGGTCAGGCCACGCTCGGAGGAGACCTGCTGCGCCTTCTCCACCATGCCCGAGGAGAAGTCGGTCGAGATCAGACGGCCGTCATCCCCAAGGGACTCGGCCAGCAAGAAAACCGGTGTCGCCGGTTCCGGCGGCGACGTCGAGGATGGTCTGCCCGGGCTGAGGATTGAGCCGCTCGACGAGCGCGCGCGAGACGTTCCCCGTCGTCTCCCAGAGGTACTCGCGCTCGCTCAGCCAGTTGCCGGCGAGGCGGTCCCAGTTTGCAAGCGACCTGGTTCGGTATTCGTCGAGATCCATATGGCGGAGTCTAAGTCCGCCGGCGAGCGTTACGAGCGGCGCTCGACGCTGACGTCGTCGGACTCGACGGCCGCCTCGGCGTCGGCGATCTCACCCTCGGCCTCGGGGGCGCGATCCCTGGCGAGCGCGGCGGCGGCGCCGACGAAGTCGCGGAAGAGCGGCTCGGGGCGCGTGGGGCGCGAGTTGAACTCGGGGTGGAACTGCGAGGCGACGTAGAACGGATGGTCGGGCAGCTCGATCATCTCGACCAGGCGCTCGTCCGGCGAGGTGCCGCCGGCGACCAGGCCCTCGTCCTCGAGGCGGCGGCGAAGCTGGTTGTTGACCTCAAAGCGGTGGCGGTGGCGCTTGTAGATGACGGCCTCGCCGAAGATCTCCCGTGCGCGGGTTCCTTCGTGGACCTTGACCGGGTCGGCCCCCAGGCGCATCGTGCCCCCCATGTCGGAGACCTCCTTCTGCTCGGGCAGGAGGTCGACGACCGGGTATGGCGTCTCGGGGTCGAACTCGGTCGAGTTGGCGCCCTCCATCCCGGCCACGTGGCGTGCGAACTCAGCCACGGCGATCTGCATCCCCAGGCAGATCCCCAGGTACGGGATGCCGCGCTCGCGCGCGATCCGCGCGGCCTCGATCTTCCCCTCGATCCCGCGCTCGCCGAACCCGCCGGGGATCAGGATCCCGTCGGCGCGCTCGAGCTTCTCGACGTCGATGTCCTCGGAGTTCACGAGTTCGACGTCGACGTTGATCCCGTGCTGGTAGCCGCCGTGATGAAGCGCCTCGATCACGGACTTGTAGGCGTCCTCGAGCTGCACGTACTTCCCGACGAGCGCGATCCGCGCGGTGCCCTCGCAGGCGTCGGCCCGGCGCACCAGCTCCTCCCACTCCGAGAGCTCCGGCGCGGGGGCGTCGATCCCGAAATGGTCGAGGACGAGGTCGTCGGCACCCTCGGCGCGAAGCACGAGCGGGACCTTGTAGATGTTGTCGACGTCGCGAGCGGAGAGGACGGCCTCCTCGGGAACGCTGGCGAACAAGGCGATCTTCTTGCGAATCTCCCGGTCGAGTCCCTTCTCGGAGCGGCAGACCAGGGCGTGGGGCTGGATGCCGATGCGGCGCAGCTCGTTGACCGAGTGCTGGGTGGGCTTGGTCTTCATCTCGCCGGCGTGGGTGATGTAGGGGACCAGGGTGAGGTGCAGGAACATGCATCGCTTCGGGCCGAGCTCCGCGTAGAGCTGGCGGATCGCCTCGAGGAACGGCAGTGACTCGATGTCGCCCACGGTGCCGCCGATCTCGGTGATCACGAAGTCCACGGCCTGGGACTCGGCGACGATCAGGATCCGCTGCTTGATCTCGTCGGTGACGTGCGGGATCACCTGGACCGTGGCGCCGAGGTAGTCGCCGCGGCGCTCGCGGCGGATGACCGAGTTGTAGACGGCGCCGGCCGTGACATTCGAGGCGCGTGAGGTGTTCTCGTCGGTGAACCGCTCGTAGTGGCCGAGGTCCAGATCCGTCTCCGCTCCGTCCTCGGTAACGAACACCTCGCCGTGCTGGAACGGGCTCATCGTCCCCGGGTCGACGTTGATGTACGGATCGAACTTCTGGAGCTGGACCCGGAAGCCGCGGGAGACCAGAAGGCGGCCGATGGAGGCCGCGGCGATCCCCTTGCCCAGCGAGGAGACGACTCCGCCGGTGACGAAGATGAAGCGCGTCTCGCCCGGCTTCATCGTGTCGTCAGACCCTCACTCACTCTGCCGAGCGAGTCTAGTGCGCGTAGTGGCGGAAAGCGGTCGATCACGGCGGAGATTGACCGAAACTCCCCATAGATCGTGAGGGCCGCGACGATCCCGAGGGCGATCAGCCGCGCGTCGTCGCCGAGAGTGACGAGCATCGCGATCCCGGCGAGGGCTCCGACCAGGTTCGAACCGGTGTCCCCGAGCATCGCGCGCTCGCGCAGGGTGTAGAGCGGCTCCGATCGAGGACCGGCCCGATGAACAGCCCCAGCAGCTCGATCGGCGCCACGGTCCAGGCCCCCAGGCACAGCCCCGCCAGGAGCAGCACGAAGGCCTTCTCCACCCGCCCGGGCCGAAGGTCGAACAGGTTGAAGAGGTTGGTGGCGAGCAGCAGCAGCGCGAGATCGGCGAGGTAGTCGAGGTTCTCCCTCCCCGCGCCCCGACACCGCGTAGGCGGCCAGGGCCAGGGCGCCCACCGCCTTGATCGCGCCCGTCGAGAAGCGGCCGTTCAGGACCGCCCTGGCGTGCCCTCGCCACCCGCGGGCCGTATCGGCCGCCGCGCCCCTGCCGAGGGAGTCGTCGAGAAGGCCGAGCAGCGCGACGCCGACGACGTAGGTCGCCCACCGGCGGAGCTCGGGATCGAGCAGGTCGAGATCGGCCCGGTCGTCGAGCACCGCGAGTGGGGCCAGCGCCACCAGCGAGCAGGCGATCAACACAGCTCCGGCCGGGAACGCGGCTCCGACGCCGCGGTAGTTCTCGCGCACCAGGCCCGAATGCACCATGTCGTCGAGCCAGCGGCCGGCGAACAGCGCCGCCACCGCCGCGGAGGTGAGCAGCCCGGCGATCACGGCGCAGGGGCCGGGCGGGCGGGCGAGCAGCGGCGGGACCAGCTCGTCGGCCTCCTCCCCCACGCCGAAGTTCCCCTGCGCGCCGCGCAGCGCGTAGACCAGCGAGACGCGGCCCGCGACCTCGTCGACGTTGTCGACCGTGGTGAGCCCGAGCGAATCGAAGAACGCGATCGACGAGGGATCCGCGTCGGTTCGCTCGACGCCAACCACAGGCTGCCCACCGTCCACGAGCCCGTTGATGAAGCTCTCCTCGATCGTCTTGCTCGCCGCCTCCTCGGGACCCTCGAGCTGGGGGCGCTGGCGGACCACGATGACCCCGTCCACCGGGCTCGTCGTGCCGCTGAACGAGGACAGCAGAGCCTCGCGCGCCGCGTCGTAGAAGGGGCCGCCCACCACGAGCGAGGATCCGGCGAGCCGCGCGACGCCTGGGCGCGCCGGCGCTCGCCCTCGCGCCCCGCCGGCGGGCCGGTTCTGGAGGCGTCCGCGAGCGCCTCGAGGTCAGGCGGCTCGCGGACCACCGCGACCTGGCTCAGCTCGCCGCCGGTCGGGCCGAGCGCGGCCTGGATGTCCTCGCGGATGGCCTCGGGCCGCCCGCCGAACGCGACCAGCGCGTACTCGCGGCCGGAGAGGCTGCCGGTGGCGAGCGCCGGAAAGACGGCCTGGGAGAAGCGCTGCTGGCGGGCGACGTCGTCCTCCAGTTCGCGATCTTCGCGTTGGCGTCCTCGAGGTCGCCCTGAAGGCTCTCCTCCAGATCGCGGCCGAGGTCGTCGAGCACATCGGATCCGAACGCCGCCCCGATCAGGATGCCGACGGCGAGCGCCACGAATACGGCTGCCAGGGATGCGACGTGGTAGCGACCGGAGTAGCCCATGGTCCAGGTCTAAAGGCCGAGCTGGACCTTGATCTTCAGCCACAGCAGCTCGAAGAAGTTGGACAGCGCGGGCAGGGTGATGACGACGATCACGATCAGGACGAACGCCGCCGCGAGCGAACAGCGCGACCTGCCACCCCGCGATGCCGGGGTTGTAGAGCCCGCTCACCCCCTTGGCGTCGACGAGGGTCTCCCCCACGCGCAGCCGCGTGAGGAACGTCGAGGACATCCCGGCGCGGTTCTTGTCCAGGAACTCGGTGAGGTTGAAGTGGGCACCCACGGCCACGATCAGCGCCGCGCCCTTCTCGTGGGCGAGGAGCATCGCCACGTCCTCACTGGTGGCCGGCGCCGGGATCACCAGGTGCTCGAGGCCCAGCTCGAGCAGGCGCTCGCGGCCGGGAGCGCGCCCGTCGGGATACGCGTGGACGATCAGCTCGGCGCCGGAATGGAGCGCCCCGTCCGAGGCCGAATCCATGTCGCCGAGCACCACATCCGGCTCGAAGCCTTCCTCCCGGATGGCGTCGGCGCCGCCGTCCACGCCGACCAGCACCGGGCGGACGTCGTCGATGTAGGCGCGCAGGGTCCTCAGGTCCTTGCGGTATGTCGTCCCGCGGACGACGATCAGCACGTGGCGGTCGCGGAACTCAGTCCGGGTCGCCGGCAGGGGCAGGTCGCCGATCAGGAGCTCGCCCTCCTCGCGGACGTGGGCGATCGTGTTCTCCGCGAACTCCGAAAGCGCCTCGTCGACCCGGGCCCGTTGCTCGTCGAGGCGCTCCTCGAGGACGTTGAGCGTCAGCTCCGTCCCCGAGGCGATCACGGCTCCGTCCATGCGGACCTCCCCACCGCTCAGCTCAACCACGTCGCCGTCGCGGAGCTCCTCGAAGAGCGGCGCCGCCGGCACCTCGACGAGGCGCACGCCCGCGCGGGCGAGCAGCACCGGCCCGGTATTGGGATAGCGGCCGGTCGTAAACGGCGCGACGTTCACCACCGCGGCGACCCCGCCGGCCACGAGGTCCTCGGCCGCCAGCCGGTCGAGGTCCGCGTGATCGATCACGGCGATCTCCCCCGGGCCGCAGCCGCTTGACGAGCGTCTTGGTCCGGCGGCCCAGGCGCGCCGGACCGCGTAACGGTGCGAGGCGCGGGCCCTCGGGCGCCGTGCGCCGGCCGAAGGGCAGGATCCTGCGCGTTCTCGGCGTCGACGACATCCCCACCGATTATCCGGAATGCCCCTCGCGGCCGCGGGCAGCGCCGCCCCGACGGCCGCTTACGCGGCCAACAACTCGCGCGCGTGGCCCTCGGCGGCTGCGTCGCCGCGCTCGGCGCCGAGCATCCGGACGATCTCCGCCAAGAGCTCATCGCCCTCGACCGCCTCGACCGTTGCGAGCGTGGCCCCGTCGGCGAGACCCTTCGTGATCCGGAAGTGGCTGGACGCCAGCGATGCGACCTGGGGAAGGTGCGTGATGCAGATCACCTGCCGCTCGGTCCCGAGCTCGCGCAGGCGCTCGCCCACGGCCCGGGCCGTGTTGCCACCGATCCCGGCGTCGATCTCGTCGAAGGCCAGGGTCGGCGCCCCAGCGCCCGAGCCGAGCCCGCTGAGCGCCAGCATCACGCGGGAGAGCTCCCCGCCCGAGGCCGCGTCTCGGAGCGGCGAGACGGGCATCCCGGGGTTCGTCGCCACCCTCAGCTCGACCAGCTCCGCACCCGAGGCGCCGAAGGCGTCCGGGTGCTCGGAGATCGCCACCTCCAGGCTCGCGCCCTCCATCGCCAGCCCGGCCAGCTCCTCGCCAACCCGCGCCTCGAGGCCCGCTGCAGCCTTGCGCCGCGCGGCTCCGAGGGTCGCCGCAAGCTCGCTGCGGCGTGCCTCGGCGGCCCCCAGCCGGCGCTCGAGCTCCTCCGCGAGCTCGCCCGCGTTCGCCAGGCGCTCGATCTCAGCCCGGCAGCGCTCGGCGTGTTCGAGCACAGCCTCGACGGTGCCGCCGTGCTTGCGCTGAAGGCGGTCGAGCGCCGCGAGCCGTTCCTCCACGACCTCCAGTCGCCCCGGCTCGGCCTCGATCAGGTCGAGGTACGAGCGCAGCTCACCCGCCAGGTCGCCGAGCTCGACGGCGAGCCCCCGGGCCCGGACCGTGAGCGCGTCGAGCTCCTCGTCGACGCCCTCGGCGCCGCCGAGGGCGGTCTCGGCGGCGGCGAGCAGCATCGCCGCCCCACGCGTCCTCATCGGAGCCCTGGATCGCCGCGAGCGCTCCCCCCGCCGCCTGGCGAAGCCCCTCCGCATGACGGAGGCGCTCGCGCTCGGAGGCCAGCTCGCGCTCCTCGTCGGGGTCGGGAGACGCCGCCTCGATCTCGGAGAGCTCGAAACGCAGAAGGTCGAGGTCGCGCTCGCGAGCCCCCTCGCGGTCGCGCAACTCGGCGAGCTCGCGCCGCGATCGCCTGGACCTCCCGGTGGGCTTCGCGGTAGCTCGCGCAGAACGGCGAGGTGCTTCGGACCGGCGAACCCGTCCAGCACCTCGAGCTGCGCCGAGGCGAGCGTGAGCTTGCGGTGCTCGTGCTGCCCGTAAAACGCGAGCAGCCGCGAGCCGAGGAGCTGCAGGTCGGCCGCCGAGGCACTGCGGCCGGCGACGAACGCGCTGGTGCGCCCGGACGAGCCGACCCGCCGCCCGAGGGTGATCTCGGCGGTCCCCTCGGGCAGGCGCTCCGCGATCTCGGCCAGATCGGGCTCGGAGAGCAGACCCTCCGGGATCGCGAACGTCCCCTCGACCCATGCCTCCTCGGCTCCGGGGCGGACGATCTGCGGGCGGGCCCTGCCACCCATCAGCAGGTCGAGCGAGTGCGCGAGCACGGTCTTGCCCGCCCCGGTCTCACCGGTGATCGCGTTCAGGCCCTCACCCAGACGCAGCTCCGCCCGCTCGATCAGGAGCAGGTTCTCGATCCGCAGCTCGTGCAGCACGCTTCCGTTGTAGCGGTGGGTGCCGACGGATTCGCCCTCGTGGGCGCGGCCTGTCAGGCCGGGACGGGCTCGGGCTCGGGCGCAGGGACGCCGAGGAAGTCGCGGCGGCGCACCAGCAGGAGGCCGAGGATCCCGCCGATGACCGCGACGGAGGCGCCGACCACCAGCAGCTCGTTGAAGGCCGTGATGAACGCGTCGTTGGCGGCGACCAGCGCTTGCGCCTGAAACTCGGGCGGCGCCCCGGCCACGGCCTGATCGATCGCCCCCGAGGCGATCGCATCGGCAGCTGCGTCCGGCGCCTGCGGGACGCTCGCGGCCAACTCGGAGGCGATCCGGTGCTGGAAGATGGCGCCGAGGCCCGCGATCCCGGTCGCGATCCCCACCTGGCGGAAGGTGGAGTTGATCCCCGACGCCATGCCGGCGCGGGCCGGCGGCACGACGGCGAGCGCCGTCTCGGCGATCATCGGGTTGGTCATCCCGATGCCCAGGCCGGCGAGCAGGAAGCCGGGCAGCAGGTCGGTCCAATCATCCCCGGGGTCGATCCCGCTCATCAGGCCGAGCCCCACGCCCACCAGGATCAGCCCCGTGCCCATCAGGACGCGAACCGGAATCCGACTCGACAGCTTGGCGCTGATGGGGGCGGCGATGAACGAGAGGAGCGTGACCGGCAGAAACCGCACGCCCGCCTCCAGCGGCCCGAACCCGAGCACGTCCTGGATGTAGAGCGTGAGGTAGAGGAACATCGCGAACATGCTCGCCGAGAGCGCCCAGGCGACAATCGAGACCCCGCAGAAGGATCCGACCGCGGAACAGGGACAGGTCGAGCATCGCGTTCGGGCTGCGCAGCTCGATCAGGACGAAGGCGGCCATGAGCACCGCCGCCCCGACGAGCGAGATCACGATCTGGGCGCTGCCCCAGCCCTCGGCGTTGCCGCGGATCAGGCCGAAGATGAGGCCGAAGAGCGAGAGCGTGAAAGTCACCACGCCGGGCCAGTCGATCGGCTGGGCGTCGGTCGCGGAGACGTTCGCCACCCGGGTCTCGGTCAGCACGATTGCGGCGATGCCAATCGGGACGTTGACGAAGAAGATCCACTCCCACCCCAGCCCGTCGGTGATGAGCCCGCCGATCAGCGGGCCGACAGCGACCGCGCCGCCCACGGTGGCGCCCCAGATCCCGATCGCGGAGGCGCGCTGGCGGCCCTCGAACTCCTGGGCGATCAGGGCCAGCGCCGTCGCGAACATGGCTGCGCCGCCAACCCCCTGAATGGCCCGGAAGACATTCAGGATCCCAGGCGATTCGGAGAGTCCGCATAGGAGCGAGGCGAGCGTGAAGAGCGCGAAGCCCGCCGTGAAGATCCGCCTTCGGCCCAGGCGGTCACCCAGCGAGCCGAACACCAAGCAGGAACGAGGCGAGGCCGAGCGCGTAGGCGTCCACCACCCACTGCAGGTCCGAGAAGCTCGCGTCCAGGTCCTCCTGGATCGACGGCAGTGCGACATTCACGATCGTGATGTCGAGAAGCAGCATGAACGTCGCCACGCAGACGGCGATCAGGGTCCACCACTTGCGTTCCATCTGGATGACGATAGAGAGGGGCCTGCGCGCGCCTACTTGGCGAGACGCCCGAACCGCTCGCGCATGCGGCGGTAGAAGCTCGTGCCGGGTGCCTGGGCCAGCAGGGCGACCGCATCGCGGAAGCGGATCTCGACCTCGTCGCCGCTCGCGAGCTCACCCACGCGCCTGCCGTCGAGCGCGATGTCCACCGGCTCACGCCCGCGCGCGTTGGAGACGTGGAGGGTGTCCGGGGGCGGCGACCAGGGCGCGGGCGGTCAGCGTGTGCGGGGAGATGAAGCTCACGACGTAGCCCTCCACGCCCCACGCCAGGATCGGACCGGAGTTCGCGAGGTTGTAGCCCGTCGACCCGGCGGGCGTGGCCGCCACCAGGCCGTCGCAGCGCACGTGGCCGAGCTCCTCGCCTCCGAGGCTGTAGGAGAGCTCGGCCACCCGGCCGTGGGCCCGGCGGGTGAAGGAGACGTCGTTCAGGCCCACAGGATGCTCGACGTCGAGACCGATCTCGAGCCCAGGGAGTTCCATCACGTCGAACTCGCGCGCGAAGAGGCGCTCGAGCCCGGCATCGAGCTCCTCGCGCCCGATCGCCGCGAGGAAGCCGATCGTCCCGTAGTTCACGCCCAGTACCGGGACGTCCGGTCCCGGACCAGCGGCGCAGCGCCTGGAGGATCGAGCCGTCGCCGCCGAGCACCAGGCAAACGTCGGGGTCGCCGTCGATGCTCGAGAGCGGGCGCAGCCGCTCGGCCGCGCCGGAGTGCTTGCGGATCTCCTCGTCCTCGGCGACGACGGAGCACCCCGCGGCCTCGGCCGCCGCGAGCACCACGTTCACAGCGTCCGCGGTCTGTTCCGGATGAGTGTGGGTTGCGAGCACGATCGACTCGAGGCTCACGGCTCCACCTCCTTCGCGGCCCTGACCAGGTCGGGCACGCCGTCGGCGCCAAGCCGGCAGTGGACGAAGCTCTCGCGGTTGCCCTTCGGCCCGGGCAGGCCCGACGACGCGAATCCCAGAACCCCGAGCCCGTGATCGCGGGCCGCCTCGCCGACCGCGACCAGCGCCTCGCGCCGATCGTCCGGCGAACGCACCACCCCGCCCTTGCCGACCCGTTGCGGGCCGAGCTCGAACTGGGGCTTCACCAGCGCCAGCACCTCCCCCTCCGGCTCAAGGCAGGCCGAGATCGCCGGCAGCACCTTCGCGAGAGAGATGAACGACACGTCGGCCGTCGCCAGCCGCGGGCGATACGGCAGCATCCCGGGCTCCAGCTCGCGCGCGTTCTGGCGCTCGATCACCTTCACGCGCCGGTCCTTGCGCAGTCGCCAGTCGAGCTGCCCGTAGGCGACGTCGAGCGCGATCACTCGCGCGGCGCCGCGCTGGAGCAGGCAGTCGGTGAAGCCGCCCGTGGACGCCCCGACGTCGAGACACTCCAGCCCGGCTACCTCGAGCTCGAGCGCGTCGAGGGCGTTCGCGAGCTTGACGCCGCCGCGCGAGACGTAGCTCGGGGCATCGACGAGCTGAAGATCGGCGCCCTCGGGCACGAGCTGGCTCGGGCGGATGGCAAGCGGGCCGTCGGGGCCGACGCGAACGTGGCCGGCACGCACGGCCTCCGCCGCGCTGCTGCGCGAGCCGGCCAGGCCACGTTCGGCCAGCAGGGTGTCAATCCGGCGCCGTGCCACCGGCAGAAGGTACCGGGGCGCGGGGCGGTCGCTCCGTGCGGCATTCCGAGGCTCCCTGTGTGATGGGGGTCACACACAAAGCGCACATACGTTCGTATCGTGATCGGTGCGATGACGCTTACGAGAGGCATCCCACTCACCGCCCACGGCGCGATCGAGATGTTCGCGGCGCCGGCCGTCATGGCCGCCCCGTTCGTCTTCGGCTTCGGCGCCGCCGCGACGGTCATCTCCGTCGCGCTCGGCGTGCTGCTGATGACGATCGCGCTCCAGGTCGAGGGCCCTCGCCGGGCCGTGCCCCTCGCGGCCCACGCCGGGTTCGACTACGCCCTGGCCGTCGTCGCCGTATCCGCCGGGCTCACGATCGCGATTGCGACCGGCGCCTGGGCGGAATCAGTCTTTTTGGTCGGAATCGGCATCGCGCAGGTGGCGTTGACCGCTTCAACGCGGTTCACGGCACCCCGCGGCGCCTACTAACCCCGGCCTACCTCACACAGACAAAAAACACATATCTCTCCTCCCTGTACCCGAGACGCCCCGCCATGATGGTGGGGCGTTTCGCTTTGGGCTTGCCCATTGCCGAAGCGATTCGGCCGGGATCGCAGGGTGTGCAAGATCGACCCGCTATCCGGGGCTAATCACGCACACCTCGTTCGCTGGGAAGCGCCGGTCGTGGCGGTTCGCGAGATACTGCGGGGGCATGTCGGCCGAGAACGTCGAGACCTTCAAGCGCGGGATTGACGCCTACAACCGCCGAGACGTCGAAGCGCTGCTGGAGGAACTCCACCCCCGGGCCGAGTGGCGCCCCCTGCTGCCGGTGCTGCTCGGCGGGGAAGCGGCTCTCTACAGGGGTCACGAGGGCGCCCGCCAAGGGATCCGAGAGCTGGAGGAGGCCTTCAGCGAGCTCCGCGCCGAGCCCGTGGAGTTTCGGGACCTCGGCGAGCGGGTCCTCACGATCGGCCAGCTGCACGGACGGGGCAGGGAAAGCGGCATCGAGACCGAGTCGCCCATCGCTTGGCTGGCGGACTTCGAGGACGGCAAGGTGGTTCGGATTCGCGAGTACCTCGATCCTGACGAGGCCCTCAAGGCCGCCGGGCTCTCCGAGTAGCGCTTCTGGACGAGAAGCGTCCGGCTAGTGCTCCGTCGCCATGTGATGGCGATAGAGGCGCCGGTTGCGGAAGACCGTGCCGCATTTCGGGCACGCCAGGCCTCCGCTCTCATCCCGGGCCGGGGTGGGTGTCTCCTCAACCGGGCTTGGCTGCGGTCGCGACGGCTCCGACGCCGGTTCCGGATCCGGATCCGTCCCCTCGTCCACCTTCGCAGCGCCCGTGGCGCCATCGATCGTCACCCGCTTCTGCTGCGCGGACACCAGCCACCCGGTGACCTTGCGGTTCGAGAACCCCGCCTGCGGGCGCTCCCCGTGAACTAGGGCCTGGAGGCCCGCGAAGACCGACTGTCCGTCGTCCACGAGCGTCTCCAGGTCGGCGCCGTCGCCGGCGCCCGCCGCGAGGAGCGCCTCCAAGGCATCAAGATGCTCGCTCACCTTCCGCCCCATCGCGTTCGGTGAGCGCCGGACGAGCGAAACGGAACGCCCACAGCCACAGAAGCAACTGGTAGCCACGGGCGAACACTGTCATGGGAAGGGGCGTTTCGCTTGTAAGAGGTCCCGCGGGTGGCTATGGTCCGCTTCGGGCGGATGAGCAGGGAGCGGACACCTGCCGGATGGCTTGCACGGGCCTCGCTGGTCGCGGCGATCGTGGCGCTGTGCGCAGTGGCCGCCCCCGCCGAAGCCGCGAAGACGCTCTCGGTCGACGACGTCACCGTGACCGAGCCCGATGGCACGGCCACGATCGAGGCGGTCTTCACGGTCACGCTCTCGAAGAAGGCCGCCAAGACGGTGAAGGCGGACTATCTGACCGCCCCGGACACCGCCACAGGCTCGGACTTCGTGCACACCGGCGGCGTCGTGAAGATCAAGCCCAAGAAGCGCAGGGCCAAGATTCCCGTGAAGGTCAACGGAGACGACGCGTTCGAGGGCGATGAGACCTTCGAGGTACAGCTCAGCAACCCGCAGCGCGCCGAGCTGGCGGACGGCATCGGGACGGGCACGATCGACGACAACGATCCGGCCCCCGATGCCGACGGTGACGGCATCCCGGACCATCTCGATCCGTGTCCCGACTTCAACGACCCGGGCGGCTACTGCGGCTTCGAGCCGTACGACATCAACGACGGCACCACCGTCGTCGGCACCAAGGCGATCGTCGCTGCCCTGGTCGTCACCGCCAAGTCTTCGAACGGCAACACGGCGTGGGGCGCGTGGCAGTCGAGCGATTCCGGGTTGTTCAATGGCCTCAGCGGGAGCGGGATCGAGATCGACCTCACCGGCATCACTCCGGCGCCCACCCTCAACGTTGGCGACCGGGTCACCGTGAAGGGGATCGTCGAGGACGGCCGGGTGCTCGGCGCCGAGACGATTACGCCGACCAGCACCGGAAACGCCTTGGTCGTGAACGAGATCACCCCCGCCCAGTTCGGCAACACCTACGACCGCGTCCTCATCCGCATCACGGGGCCGCTGACGATCAGCAGCTTCGTCAGCGGCGAATGGCAGATGACCCAAGGCCCCAGGGTTCGCGGAAGGATCATGGGCGCCCTGCCCGGCTTCTCGCCCGGCAAGAGCTTCTCCTCGATCACCGGCATCGGGGACACGATCGCCTCCCTCGCCGACGGGGTGATGCCGCGGAGTGCCGCGGATCTCAGCGGCGTTCCGATGCTGGCCGGGTTCAGCCCCAACGAGGACTGCATCGAGGTTGGCGCCATCGCACAGCCCGTTGGGACCGTTTCCCTCGACGAGCCGGCGACCGCGGACACGACGGTCACCCTCCAGAGCAGCGATCCTTCGGTTGCCGCCGTGCCGGAGAGCGTGACGATTCTGGCGGGCCAGTCATCCAGGGCGGTGCCGATCGACGCCTTGCAGGCGGGCACGGTCGAGCTCACCGCGAGCCTGGGGACGGTTCAGCTCACGCAGACCTTCACCGTGGTCGACGCCTGCGAGGACCCATGAGCGGCGCAAGGTCTGATCGACGCCGGGGCACAGGACTAAGGCTCATCGCAAGCGCGGCCGATCTAGACCCTGTGACCGGTGGACAAGGGAACCTCAGGCTTGCCGCGAAGGAAACGGCGATGGATGTCGAGATCAGGCAACTGGGGAGTCGAGGCGTCGAGCTGCGGGTCTTCGGCAGGCTCGACGTCGAGACGGTCGGCGAGCTTCGACCCGCCTTGCTGGACTACCCAAGCCCGAAGGTGCTCCTCAACCTGTCCGACGTCGAGTCGATCGATGCCGCGGGGATGGCCCTCGTGATGATGGCGCGGATCGAGCTCGAGGCAACGGGGATCCGCTTCGTCGTCGAGTGCAGCGAGCCGAAGCTGACGGGCGTGCTGATGGCCGCCGGCCTCCCCGATTCGTCACGATCGCCCCGCGCCGGCTCGATGCCCTGCGCGCGCTGGGCGAGATCGTCGAGCCCGAGGCCGTCGGCCGCGAGCTGGGCGTGGACCGCACCCTCGCCGGCGGCGCCTGAGCGCAAGAAGACGGCGTTACCCCGAACGGACCTCGCTGCGAGAGGTTTGCAGCGCGGTGAGAACCCGCTCCGCCACGGCGGGGCCCGTGAGCCCGGCCTCCTCGCGCAGGAGCGCCGGCTTGCCGTGCGTGACGTAGCGGTCCGGGATGCCGATGCGGATGATCCGCCCGCGCTCTGAGTCCGGGCCGGTGAAGGTGTCCTCGACGTGCTCCAGGACGGCGGCGCCGAAGCCTCCGGGAAGCGCGTTCTCCTCGATGGTCACGACCAGCTCGTGCTCGGCGGCGAGGCGGGTGACGAGCTCGGTGTCGAGCGGCTTCGCGAACCTCGCGTCGGCGACGGTCGGGCGCAGCCCCTGCTCCGCGAGCAGCCCGGCGGCGTCGAGGGCGACCGAGACGCCCCAGCCGTAGCCCAGCAGCGCTACCCGCTCGCCCTCGCGCAGGACCTCGCCGGTCCCGATCGCGATCTCCTCGGGACGCTCGGGCATCGGCGCGCCCTCGGCGACGCCGCGGGGGTAGCGAAGCGCGATCGGGCCGTCGTCGTAGCGAAGCGCCGTGTGCAGCATGTGCACCAGCAACGCCTCGTTGCGCGGCGCCATCACGACCACGTTCGGCAGGCAGCGGAAGTAGGAGACGTCGTAGGCGCCGTGGTGGGTGGGGCCGTCGTCGCCCACCAGGCCCGCCCGGTCCATCGCGAACACCACGTTCAGCTTCTGCAGGCAGACGTCGTGGACGATCTGGTCGTAGGCGCGCTGGAGGAAGGTCGAGTAGATCGCGCAGACGGGCTTCGCCCCCTGGAGCGCCAGTCCCGAGGCCATCAGCACCGCGTCCTGCTCGGCGATCCCGACGTCGTAGTACTGGTCCGGCAGCTCCTTCGCCAGCTTCGACAGGCCGGTTCCCCCGGCCATCGCGGCGGTGATGCCGATCACCCGGCGGTCGCGCTTCGCCTCCTCGACCATCGCGTCGGCGAAGACCTGCGTGTACTGCGGCGGGTCGGGCGGCGGCGCGGGCTTCTCGACCTTGTCAGGGGCCGGCTCGGGCTTCGATGCGGGCTGGCGGTTGACGATCGAGTGCGGCTTGGCGGCGTGCCACTTCTCCATCCCCTCCAGGCCGCCCTCCTCGGCCGGGGCGAAGCCCTTGCCCTTCACGGTCTGGATGTGGACGACGACCGGGCGGTCCGCGGCGAGCGCATCCTCGAGGGCCTCGCGAAGCGCGGTCACGTCGTGCCCGTCGATGACCCCGACGTACGCGAGATCGAGCTCCTCGAACATCAGGCCCGGCGCCCAGTAGGCCTTGATCGCCGACTTGATCTCCGGGCCGAGGCGCTCGATCCGCTTCCCCAGCCCAAGGGGGAGCTTGGTGAGGCGCGTTTCGACGTCCTCGCGTGCCTGGTAGAGGCGGCGGTTCAGGCGCACGCGGTTGAAGTAGGAGTTGAGCGCGCCGACGTTGGGCGAGATCGACATCCCGTTGTCGTTCAGGACGATGACCATCGGCGTCTGCAGGCCACCGGCGTTGTGAAGCGCCTCGAACGCGACGCCGCCGGTGAGGGCTCCGTCGCCGATCACGGCGACCACCTTGCCGTCCTCCCCGATGCCCTTGCGCATCGCCTCCTTGAGGCCGACGCCGTAGCCGATCGAGGTCGAGGCGTGGCCGGCGCCCATGATGTCGTGCTCGGACTCGGGGATCGAGCAGAAGGGCGCGAGGCCGCCGTACTGGCGGATCGTGTCGAGGCGGTCGCGGCGGCCGGTCAGGATCTTGTGCGGGTACGCCTGATGGCCGACGTCCCACAGGATCTTGTCCCTCGGGGACTCCAGGAGCGCGTGGAGCACCGTCGCCAGCTCGCAGGTCCCGAGGTTGGCGCCGAAGTGCCCGCCGATCTCGCCGATCGTGTCGATGATGAGCTCGCGGGTCTCCTGCGCGACCTGGGTCAGCTGCTCGTCGTCGAGGCCCTTGAGGTCAGCGGGGCCGTCGATGGCCGGCAGCAGCGGACTCTTGTTGTTCTCGTCGCTCATGAATCTCGTGTGTGGATGAAGTCCGTGATCAGCTCGAGGTCGGTCGTGTCGCCGTCCGCCTCGGCCAGCGCCGCGCGGGCGGCGTCGTGGGACTGTGCGGCGAGCTCCCTCGCGCGCTCGAGCCCAAAGAGGCTGACGTAGGTGAGCTTTCCGTGCCGCTCGTCGGATCCATGTGGCTTTCCCAGCTCCTCGTCCGATCCGGTTACGTCGAGAATGTCGTCGACGATCTGGAACAGGACGCCCAGCTCGTCGGCGAAACGCCGGTACGGAATTGTGGCAGCCTCGGGCGTTCCCGCGAGGATCAGCGGTATGCGGACGCTCGCCCCGATCAGCCGTCCGGTCTTGAGCGCGTGCAGCTCGCGCAAGCGGTCGGCGTCCAGCTCCTCGCCTGCCGTCACGTCCACGTATTGCCCGCCGACCATCCCCCCCACACCGGTCGCCGCCGTCAGCTCGCCGAGCGCCGCGAGCACCCGCTCCGGCTCGCCCTCCTGGCGCTCGCAGAACAGCCGGATCGCCTCGGCGAAGAGGCCGTCGCCCGCCAGGATCGCCACGTCCTCTCCGTACTTCACATGCGAGGTGGGCTCGCCCCTGCGCAGGTCGTCGTCGTCCATCGCGGGCAGGTCGTCGTGGATCAGCGAATAGGTGTGGATCAGCTCGATCGCGGCCGCGGCCGGGAGCACCGACTCGGGATCGGCCCCGGCCGAGCGGGCCGTTGCCAGGGAGAGCACCGGGCGGATCCGCTTGCCCCCTGCGAGCAGCGAGTAGCGCATCGCCTCGTCGAGCCCGGCGGTCGCGGACGCGTCGGCGAAGCCGAGCTCATCCAGGTAATCCTCGACCAGCGCGCGCAGGTCGTCTGGGTAGTCAGCCACGCCCGTCGTCGTCGGCGCCCACGCGCTCGAGCTCGTTCCCGGCCTTCGTCACCAGGTCGGCGGCCTCACGGGCCAGCGTCTCGGCCTCCTCCTCGGAGGAGGTCTCGTCTCGCAGACGGGCGGCGATCTCACGCAGACGGGCGGCGATCGCGTCGATCTCGCCCGCGGCGCTCATGCCGCCTGGTCCGTTCCCAGCTCGGCCGCTGCCGCGCCGAGGATGCCGTTGACGAACTTCGGCGCGTCGGTCCCGCAGAACTCCTTCGCCAGATTGACGGCCTCGTCGATCGCCACCTCGGTCGGGATGTCCTCTCGGTGGCGCATCTCGTACAGCGCGACGCGCATGATGTTGCGCTCGAGCGGAGCGATCCGGTCGAGCTCCCAGCCCTTGGCGAGCCGGGCGATCTCCGCGTCGAGGTCGTCGGCGCGCTCAGCCGTGCCGTGGGCGAGCTGGCGGGTGAAGGGCTTGGCGCCGTTCAGGATGTCGTCGAGATCGCCGCCGCGCACCTGTCGCTGGTAGAGGGCGAAGACCGCATCGCGGCGCTGGTCGGAACGGCGCATCGGGTGAACCTACCTGGCTACGCGCGCCCGACGTACTCGCCGGATCGGGTGTCGACGCGGATCAGGTCGCCCTCGTTCACGAACAGGGGAACCGCTACCTCGACGCCGGACTCCAGCGTCGCGGGCTTCGTGCCGCCGCCCGAGGCGGTGTCGCCCTTCAGCCCTGGGTCGGTCTTGGCGACCGCCATCTCGATCGCGCTCGCAACCTGGACGCCGGTGGGGCGCTCGTCGACGAACAGGATCTCGACCTCGTCGTTGGGCTGGACCCACTTCATGTCCTCGCCGGCGGTCTCACGCGGGATCTCGAGCTGCTCGTAGTCCCGTGCGTCCATGAATACCGCGGCATCTCCCGAGTCGTAGAGGAACTGCATCTTGCGGGTCTCGGTGCGTACCTGGCGAAACTTCTCGCCGGCGCGGAAGGTCTTGTCGATCACGTTGCCGTCGGCCGCGCGGCGCAGCTTCGCACGGACGAACGCCCCGCCCTTGCCGGGCTTGACGTGCTGAAACTCCATGATGCGGAAGACCTGGCCATCGACCTCGATGTGGCTTCCGTTCTTGAACTGGTTGGTGGAGATCACGGGGCGGAGAGGGTAGCGGGCGCTTTCCAGCTCGCAGCGTAAGTAGGCTGCCCGTATGGGCTGCTTCGCCGCACTTCTCGCGCTGATCTCCCCGCGCCTCGCGATCTTCTTCATCTGGCTCTTCGGCGACCTGCTGGGCCGTGCGTTCGACGACAGCTTCTGGGTGCCGTTCCTCGGCTTCCTGCTGCTCCCGTGGACGACGCTGGCCTACGCGGTCATGTGGGCGTCGGGCGGCAACGACGTCGCCGGTTTCGAGTGGTTCATCGTGATCCTGGCCTTCCTGTTCGACCTCGCGGCCTACGCCCAGGGCAGCAAGGCCCGCTGATCAGCCCATGCGCGTCGCGATCGCGGGCGGGCACGGGAAGATCGGCCAGCACCTGATCAGACGCCTGGTCGAGCGCGGCGACGAGGTCGTCTCGGTGGATCGCAAGGCCGAGTACGGGGCCGAGTTGCGTGAGCTCGGCGCGGAGCCGGTCGTCTGCGACCTCGAGAACGCCTCCGAGGACGAGGTCGCCGCCGCGATCTCCACCGCAGAAGCCGTCGTCTTCTCCGCCGGCGCCGGACCCGGCAGCGGGCCCGAGCGCAAGTGGACCATGGACCACGGCGGCGCCGTGAAGCTCATCGCGGCGGCGAAGGCGAACGGGATCAACCGGTACGTCATCGTCAGCTCGATCGGAGCCGACGCCGAGGCGCCCGGGGACGACACGTTCGCCGTCTACCTGCGCGCCAAGGGGAAGGCGGACGAGGAGCTCCGCGCGTCCGGGCTCGACCACACGATCGTCCGCCCCACCGGTCTCGGCGACGCTCCGGGAACCGGCCTGGTCGAGATCGCCGAGAGCGTTGAGCGGCGGGAGATCCCGCGCGAGGACGTGGCCGCAGTCCTCGCGGCGACGTTGGCGGCGCCGAGCACGATCGGGAAAACGTTCGAGCTCACGTCCGGCGAGACGCCCGTGGACGAGGCGATCGCCGCGCTCTAGCCGACGGTTGTCGGTTGCGCAGCGCTCATCGCCCATCTAGCGTTCCGCCACGATGAACGCCCGCTCCACCCGGATTCGCCTCGTCCCGCTCGCCCTCGCCCTGGCCGCGCTGTGCGCCGCCGCATCGACCGACGCTCAGACCCAGAGCTTCAAGGCGGGGAGCGGCACCGACGAGATCGTGTTCGTCGGCAGCAACTGGGACGGAACCGTCTCGATGCTCGACCCCACGAACGACTTCGCGGAGGTCGGGAGGGTCAACGCCGTCCCGGACCAGGACGTCCGCGAGACCGAGATCGCGCTGAACCCGGTCGACCTCGCGTTCTTCCTGCTCATCCGCCAGCAGATCGGCGAGGGCAACGACCAGCTCGTCGACGACATGTACACGACGCCCGACGGCTCGCTGTTGATCGCGTCACGGCCGAGCTACCGGGATGTGGTGGCGCTCGATCTGGCCAATTGTGAGGACCTCAACGACTGCGACATCGTCTGGCGCTTCCAGGTCGACGGCCAGCGCTCCGACCATATGGCCATCTCACCCGACGGCTCGGAGGTCGCCGTCTCGGCCTCCACCGGGAACGTGGTCCACATCCTCGACACCCAGACGGGCGAGGAGATCGATCGCTTCGCGTCGGGCGACTCCCCGCACGAGAACACCTACTCCGAGGACGGCGAGCGCCTCTACCACGCGAGCATCGGCCGCGTCTACGTCCCCCTCGAGGACGGCGGCGATCTCCCCATCGACACGCTCAAGGGCGAACGGGTCTTCCGGGTGGTCGACACCGACGACTACGAGATCGTCGATGACATCGACCTCGGCCACGAGCTCGTGGAGGCCGGCTACAACAACCTCAGCCGAGCGGTTCGGCCCATGGCGATCACCCGCAACGAGAAGCGGGCCTACTTCCAGGTGTCCTTCTTCCACGGCTTCCTCGTCTGGAACTTCAAGAAGGGCAAGATCACCAGGAAGGTCGACCTGCCGAACCTCGTGCCCAACCTGCCGAAGGAGCAGTACCTCCTGAACTCGGCACATCACGGCATCGCCCTGAGCGGGAACAACAAGAAGCTCTGCATCGCCGGGACGATGTCCGACTACGCCGCGATCGTGAGCCGCCGCTCGATCGGCCGTCCCTCCGGCCCGAAGTTCAGGATCCTCAAGAAGGGCGAGAAGCCGTACTGGTCAACGACCAGCGCGGACGGCAAGAGCTGCTACGTCTCCTGGAGCGGGACCGACTCGATCTCGGTCATCGACTACAGCGAGCGCAAGGAGACCTACCACGTCCCCGTGGGCAACCATCCGCAGCGAGTGCGCACCGGCTACGTGCCCGACGGCTGGATCGAAGACCACGCGGACTAGGCCGCGATGGGCTCCGGCTCGGTGCTCCGCCGCTCCTCCAGCGCCACCGGCTCATCGTCCTGGACGGCCTCGAGGATCTTGCGCAGCGCCTTGCGCATGACGCGAGAGATCTGCATCTGGGAGACGCCCATTCCCTTGGCGATCTCGGCCTGGGTCATGTCGCGACCGAACCGCAGGCGCAGCACCTCCAGCTCACGCTCGTCGAGGTCGGCGTCGCCGGCCGCAAGCTGCGCCTCGACAGACTCATAGCCGAGGTCGCGGATGCCGACGGTCTCGATCATCGGCGCGGATGCCGACTCGTCGGCAGCCCGGGGCACGTCGAGTGAGACGGTCCGGCGCGCATCGCCGGCCTGCATCGCCTCGAGGACCAGTTCCTCGGAGAGCTCTGTCAGCTCGGCGATCTCCGAAACCGTGGGCGCGCGACCATTCCTGTCCGAGAGGGCCTCGATCGCGTTGCGGACCGCCAACGTGCTCTCCTGGAGGCCGCGCGGCAGGTGCACGCTCCAGACGTGGTCGCGGAAGTGGCGGCGCAGCTCGCCAAGGATCGTGGGGGCCGCGTAGCTGGCGAACGGCCGGCCATGCTCCGGATCGAAGCCGTCGATCGCCTTGACCAGGCCAAGCGAGGCCACCTGGACCAGATCGTCCAGGGGCTCGGAGCCGCCGCGGTAACGCATGGCCAGCGAGCGGGCAAGCGGCATCAGCCGCTCCACCAGCTCCCGCTTGATGGCGGGGTCGCCGGTCTCGTGGTACTGCCGCAGCAGCCGGGCCTCGACTGCTCGGGACGGGGTACGTGGGTTCGCCGACTGTGGTTCGGTGCGCAACATCGCCTCTCCTGTCGTTAGATAGGACGTTCGGACGTCGCGACGGAACCGCTGCCTCGGCGGGCACGAAGGCGCCCCGAGAACGGCTTGGTCGCTTCCAAGCTGATCCATCCCCAGAGAGACAACGCTGTTCCCCGGAAACGGCGTGATTCGTTAATACCCGCTCAGGGCGGCGATTTAAACCTCTTCAGCGGGCTCGAGCACGAACACCTCGGCGGCGATATCGCTCTCGATTGCGTGATCCGACATGAAGGCGCGAACCTTGCGGCCGGTCAAGTTCTCGACGATCTCCGTCGCGTCCTCCCGGAACTTGCCCTGCAGTACCCGGCGCACGCCCCGGACGAGCTCCTCCTCGTCCTCATCGGCGAGGGTCTGTTCGGCCGTCGTCATCGTGTCCTCGAGGATCACGGTGATGATCTCCGTGTCGACGTGGGCGCGGGCGCGGGTGGGGCCGCGCCCTACGTACTCCTTGTAGAGGGCGACCATCGCCTTGGCCAGGTCGCGAGAGAGGTTCGCCTTCTCCTGGTTGCCCTGTGGTTGGTCCTCGGAGACGGTTGCCATTCGCAGTGATTGTCGCGCAATCCGGCGGAAGATGTGAGAGGGCGGCCCCGCAGGAGCCGCCCTCCCAGTAAAACCGTCCTGTTGGACGGCGGCTTTATGAAGCGACTGTGGCCTTCCGCTGACCCTCGTGAACGCCCTCGGCGAACTCCTCAACGATCTTCGCGTTGAAGGCGTCCAGATCGTCTGGCTTGCGGCTGGTGACGAGGCCCTCGTCCACGTGGACCTCCTCGTCCACCCAGTCGGCGCCTGCATTGCGCAGGTCGGTCTGGAGGCTCGGCCACGACGTGAGCGTGCGGCCCTCGACCACCCCGGCCTCGATCAGAGTCCATGGCGCGTGGCAGATCGCTCCGACGGGCTTGCCGGCCTCGAAGAACGACCGCGCGAACGCAATTGCATCCTCATTTAGCCGAAGGTTGTCCGGGTTGGCCACGCCGCCTGGGAGCACGAGACCGTCGTAGTCCTCCGGGCTCGCCTCGGCCACCGTGCTGTCGACGTCGAACTCATCGCCCTTATCGAGATGGTTGAGGGCCTGAACCTTGCCGGCATCGGGCGCGATCAGCTCTGGCTCACCGCCCGCCTCTTCAACTGCCCGCCACGGGCTCTCGAGCTCAACCTGCTCGATGCCCTCGTTGGCGACCAGGAAGGCGATGCGCTTGCCCTGTAGTTCGTCACTCATGTCGGTCTCCTTTCTCTCTTGGTCTCTCTTCGCGGCTACCCGGACCGTGGTCACGAACACATGGGCCGGCGGTTTGGCGGAAACGCCCCCAAACGCAGCGAGGCCGACACCCGTGATCGTGCCCTCGTCGCCCGAGAGGATGAATCCCAGGCTTAGGCGGTGCCCATGCAGGCATCAGGCGACGACGCGAAGCTCCTTCGGAACCGAGCTGAGGTTGCGGAAGCCGTCATCGGTGATCGCGACGAGGTCCTCGATGCGCACGCCGTGGCGGCCAGGGACGTACACCCCAGGCTCGACGGTCACGACGTCGCCTGCGGCGAGGGTGTCCTCCGAACGCTGGCTGAGCCGGGGCGCCTCGTGGACCTCGATCCCCACGCCGTGGCCGAGCCCGTGGCCGTAATGCTCGCCATGGCCGGCCTCGGAGATCGGCGCACGCGAAACGGAGTCCGCATCCTTCCCGGTGACGCCCGCGCCGATGGCCTTCAGGGCGGCCGCCTGGGTCGAGCGCACCAGCTCGTACACCTCGGCGGCCTCAAAGTCGAGCTCCCCCGTCGCGAAGGTCCGGGTGCAGTCCGAGCAGTAGCCGTCGACGATGGCGCCCATGTCGACGATCACCAGCTCGCCGGTCGCGATCGCACGGTCAGAGGCCTCGTGGTGGGGCAGCGCGGCGTTCTCGCCGGCGGCGACGATCGTCGGGAAGGACGGGTCCTGGGCTCCGAGCTCGCGCATGTGCTGCTCGGCGGCCAGGCGCACATCGCGTTCCGTCCGGCCGACGAACCCGCGCTCGCACATCCATAGGTAAACCTGATCCGTGAGCTCGGCCGCGGCCGCGATCCGCCGGACCTCTTCGGCGTCCTTGTGCCGGCGCATCCGGCTCAGCACGCCGTCGACGGCGACCAGCTCGACGTCGTCGCCCGCCGCCTCGGCGAGTTTGCGCAGGGCGCGGACGCTGGTGCGGGCGTCGTCGTATCCGACTCGGCCCCGCAGGCGCCTGGCGAGCTCGGCCAGCGGCTGGCCCTCCACCTCGACCCGGTCGAAGGCCGGATCCACCTCGCGCTCGGACCGCTGCGTGTAGCGGAAGTCGCTGAGGAACAGGCGCTCATCCGGCCCCACCACACACAGCGCACTGGTGCCGGTGAACCCGGTCAGCCAGAAGACATCGGCCTGCGCCTCGCGACCGGAGTCGCCCGGGTTCACGAGGTCGGCCACGATCAGCTGGTCGAGCCCCTCGGCCGCGACGGCCTCCACGAGGCGATCGGCGTGACTCATCCGACCATCGTCGCCTTCAGGAGCCCCAGCGCCTCGCGGTAGCCGTCAGGGCCCTTGCCGGAGACCACCCCGGCGACGACGCCCTCGAACACCGAGTGGCTGCCGCCACTCCTCGCGAGCCTGAACGTCCGAGAGGTGCACCTCGACGGCGGGGAGCCCGGTCAGCTCAAGCGCGTCGCGGATCGCCCACGAGTAATGCGTCCAGGCGCCGGCGTTCACCAGCGCGCCGTCGGCGGTCTCGGGCAGCCGGTGCAGGTACTCGACGAACTCGCCCTCGCTGTTGGTCTGAAAGAAGATCGGCTCGAGGCCGACGTCGGTGGCGAAGCCCTTGATCCGTGTCTGGAGCTCGTCGAAGCTGAGGTCGCCGTAATGCTTGGGATCGCGGCGCCCGAGCACGTCGAGGTTGACGCCGTGGAGGACGGCCACCCTGTTCTTCATCCGCGTAGCTCCTCCACCGCGGCGCGGACGCTAGCGGGATCGACCGCCACGCCGAACTCGGGCTCGCCCGGTCGCGGCAGCAGCACGAAGCCCAGGCCGTCGGCCGACGTGCGCTTCTTGTCGCGCCCGACGCCGGCCATCACTTCGTCGACGTCGATCCGCTCGTCCAATCTCGCCGGCAGCCCATGGGAGGCCAGCAGCCCGGCCACCTCGTCGCGAAGTTCCCGTGCATCGCTCAGCCGCAGCGCGGCCAGCAATCCGAGCCCAACTGCCTCCCCGTGGCGGTAGACCTCGTAGGAGCCGGCAGCCTCGACCGCGTGGCCGACGGTATGGCCCAGGTTGAGGATCGCCCGCCGCGAGCCGTCGCGCTCGTCGGAGGCCACCACCTCGAGCTTGATCGCCGCGCAGTCGAAAACCAGGGGTGCGAGTGCGCCGGCATCGAGGGCCCGCAGCCCACGGACGCGCTCCCAGACGTCGCCGCCGGCGAGCAGCGCTGTCTTGATGACCTCGACGAAGCCCGAGGCCAGCTCCGCGGCCGGGAGCGTCGCGAGCGTGCCCGTATCGGCGAGCACCGCGGCGGGCTGGTGGTAAGCGCCCACATAGTTCTTGGCCGCGCCAAGGTCGACGCCGGTCTTGCCCCCGTACGCCGAATCCACCTGCGCGAGCAGGCTGGTCGGCACCTGGACCACCGGGACCCCACGCTGATAGGAGGCCGCGCAGAACCCGGCCAGATCGCCGACGACCCCTCCGCCCAGGGCGACGACGTGATCCGAGCGCGTCGCGCCCGCCGCGGCCAGGGCCTCGAGGACCCGCTCGGCCTGCGCCATCGTCTTCGCCGCCTCACCGGCGGGGACGACGATCGCCTCCCCGGTGCCGGCGGCGTCCAGGTAGAGCGGCGCCACGTTCGTGTCGCTCACGCAGAACGGCCTGCCGGGACCGGCGGCGCCCGCCATGCCGAGGATGCCCCCGCCGATCCACACCGGGTAGGAGCCCGACCGGCTCTCGGCCCAGATCAGCCTCATCGGCATCGGAGCTCGCCAGGCCAAGTAGCGCGTCGAGCGCGTCGGGCAGGGCGTCCGCGGAGAGCATCACCGCGTCGGCGAGCTCGCGGTAGAGCGGCTCGCGCTCGGCGTAGAGACGCTTGAACTCCGCCTCGTCGCGGGCGAGCGGGCGGTTCGAGCCCTGCGCGTGGCGCCACAGCTCCGACGGGGGAACGCGCAGCCAGACGACCGTGTGGGCGCCGAGGACCTCGCGGACGGCTTCCGACAGCACGGCGCCGCCGCCGAGCGCGACGGCCGCGTGGCCCTCGGAGAGGACCCGCAGCACGAGCTCGGCCTCGCGGCGGCGGAACTCCTCCTCCCCGTTCGCGGCGAAGAAGTCGGCGATCGAGCCGCCCAGCTCCTCGGCGAGCAGCAGGTCGGCGTCCACCGCATCGAGGCCCGCGGCCTTCGCGTGGCGCAGGGCCCGGGACTTGCCCGCCCCCATGAAGCCGGTGAAGACGAGGGCGGGGTTCTCTATGGGCGCCACCCGATGCGCTCCCGGTAGGCATCGAGCGCGGCGAGGACGTCGTCGATGTGGTCGCCGCCCAGCTTCTCGCGGTAGCCCCGTGCGAGCACCAGCGCGACCATCGCCTCGGCGACGACGCCCGCGGCCGGTACAACCGTCGAGTCGGTGCGCTCGCGAAGGGCCTGCGCCGGCTCGAGCGTCTCGGTGTCCACGCTGCGCAGCGGCTTGGTGAGGGTGGAGATCGGCTTCAGGGCCCCGCGAACGACGAGGTCCTCACCGTTCGTCATCCCGCCCTCGACGCCGCCCGCGCGATTGGTCTCGCGGTGCCAGCCTCGCTCCGCGGAATGGAAGATCTCATCGTGGGACTCCGAGCCGGGCCTCGCGGCCACCTCCCACGCCTCGCCGACGGACACGCCCTTGACCGCCTGGATCGAGACGACGGCCTGCGCGAGGCGGGAGTCCAGGCGCTCCTCCCAGCTGACGTGCGAGCCGATCCCGGGCACGAGGCCGAACGCGCGCACCTCGAAGATCCCGCCGAGGCTCTCGTTCGCCTTCCGCAGCCGGTTGATCTCCTCGACCATCTCGGCGCTCGCAGCCTGATCGAGGCAGCGAACGGGCGAATCGTCGACGCCGGCGAAGTCCTCGGGCGTGAGCGTCTGCGGCTCAGGGGCGGCCACTGAGCCGATCCGGATCACGTGGCTGTGGACCTCGACTCCAACCGCGCGGAGGAACTCCTTGGCGAGCGCTCCCGCCGCCACTCGGGCGGCGGTCTCGCGCGCGCGACGCGCGCTCCAGCACGTTGCGGGCGTCGGTGAAGCCGTATTTCTGGAGCCCGGCGAGATCGGCGTGGCCAGGGCGCGGGGTGTGGACCTCTTCGGTGTCCTCGTCCACCGGCCAGGGGTTCATCCGCTCCTCCCAGTTGGCGTAGTCGCGATTGGCGACCAGCACCGCGATCGGGCTCCCCAGCGTTCGGCCGTGGCGCACGCCCGAGCGGACCTCGACCGCATCCGTCTCGATCTTCATCCGTCCGCCGCGGCCGTGGCCGAGCTGCCGGCGGGCCATGTCGCGGTCGATGCGCTCGCGATCGAGCTCGAGCCCTGCGGGCAGGCCCTCGACGATCGCGACGAGCCCTGGCCCGTGCGATTCCCCGGCGGTCGTGAAGCGAAGGTCGGCCATGACGGCCGGTAGCGTAGATCAGAGGATTTGGCTGGCGCGGGTGGCGCCGGTCAGTTCGGATCCTGCCCGACGTTGGTGAAGCTGCCGGGAAAACCGGCCCCCGTCAGCTCGTCGCTCGACCAGTCCTCCTGGTTCAGCGCCCCGTCGACCAAGACCAGGCTCACGATCCAGGTCCCGGGGCTCGCGCCCTGCGGCACGGTAATCGTGGCCCGATAGCCGCCGTTGGTCGCGTCGCCCGAGACGAGCTGGAGGCTCGACTGGAGGGGTGGCCCGGCGGGCGGCGTGGCGATTACCCGCGAGGCCGCGGAGTCGACGCCGGCCGCGTTGTCGGTGACGCTCAGGTCGAACGTGATCACCTTTGAGCCGGCGGTGGTGTCGGCCTGCGGGGGATCCAGCGCGAAGGCGGTCAGGACCGGCGCCTCCTCGTCGCCGACGGCGGTCTGGTCGAAGCCGCCGGGGAAGGTGGCGGCGATCAGCTCCTGCGAAGTCCAGGCCTCCTCGTTGCCGGCGTTGTCGGAGAGCACGACCCTCACGGTCCACGCCCCCTGCGGCGAGAAGCGCGGCACGGTGATGGTGGCCCCGAAGGTCCCGTCGGTGGCGGTGCCCGAGACGAGGCTCAACGCGTCCTCACCGCGCGGCTCGCCGGCGGGCGAGAAGATCTCGACACGGGAGTTGGCAAGGTCGAGCCCGGCGAGGTTGTCGGTGACGCCGAGAGCTGAAGGTGACGTCCTGGGCGGCGGCGGAGGTGTCGATCGACCCAGGGGTGATCGAGAAGGCCGTTAGCTCGGGGGAGTCCTCGTCGCCGGACCCGCTCTGGTCGAAGCTCACAGGGAAGCCGGCGCCGACTAGCTCCTGGGAGGACCAGGCCTCCTCGTTGCCGGCGTTGTCGGAGAGCAGCAGGCTCGCGGTCCACGTGCCCTCGGGCGCGTACTGCGGCACGGTGACGGTGCGCCTCGAACGTCCCGTCGTGCTCGGTGCCCGCAACCAGCTCCAGCGGAGCGGAGCCTCGGGGCGTGCCGTCGGGCGCCGCGATCGCGACCTCGGAGGCGTCCCCATCGATCCCGGTGACCGCGTCGGTCAGCTCGAGCGTGAACGTGATGTTCCTGGGACCGCCGGAGGTGTCGACGGATCCCGGGAAGATCGTGAGCTCCTCGAGCAGCGGCGCGCTGGTGTCGCAGCCGCCCGCGAAGTGGTTCGTCCCGGCCCCGCCGTCGCAGGAGTCCGTCCCGGTGCCGCCGTCGAGCATGTCATCGCCGTCGCCGCCGCTCAGGACGTCGTTGGCGGGCTCACCGTAGATCTGGTCGTCGCCGACCTGGCCGAGGAGAACGTCCTCCCCGGCGCCCGCCGCCAGGGTGTCGTTGCCGTCGCCGCCACTGAGCTGGTTGACCCCGCCGCCGCCGATCAGGGCATCGGCGAAGGCGGTCCCGATCGCGTTCTCGATTGCGGTCAGGGCGTCGGTGTCGCCGCCCGCGACCGTGCCGTTGACAAGATCGACGCTGACGCCGCTCAGCGCCGCGGCGTAGCTCACCGTGTCGGAGCCTGCCCCCCCGTCGATCGCGTTCCGGGCCCCGTCGCCCGCAATGGTGTCCGGCTGCGGGGAGCCGACGACGTTCTCGATCGCAGGCAGGGAGTCGCTGCCCTCGCCGGTGGCGGAGTCGTTGAGGAGGTCGACGGTGACCCCGGAGGCGGCCCCGGCGAAGGTCACGGTGTCGGCGCCGGCCCCTCCGTGCAGCGTGTTGTCGCCCGCGTCGCCGGCGAGCGAGTCGTCCTGGGACGAGCCGGTGACGTTCTCGACGCCGGACAGCGCATCGGATCCCTGTCCCGTCGCAGTGCCGGCCCCCAGGTCGACGTCGATCGAGCCGCTCGCCGAGAAGTAGTTGGCCTTGTCGATTCCGGCGCCGCCGTCGAGGACGTCCCCGCCCTCGCCACCCGCCAGCGTGTCGTCCCCTTCGCCGCCCACGAGCGTGTCGTCCGCGGCGCCACCGGTCAGGATGTCGTTGTGCGCGGAGCCGACGACCTTCTCGACGCCGGCGGTCTTGTCGGTTCCCTGCCCCGTCGCGCTGCCGTTGGCGAGGTTCACCGTGACGCCGGTGGTGGCGGCGGCGAAGGTGGCGCTGTCGGCACCCTCCTGCCCGTCCAGTAAGTCGTTTCCGGCGCCGCCGTCGAGGGTGTCTTCACCGTCCCCGCCGAGCAGCCGATCCTTGCCCTGCCTGCCGAGCAGAATGTCGTTACCGCCGCGCCCGCAGAGGATGTCCGCCTTCTTGGTGCCCCGCAACACGTCGTCGCCGTTGGTGCCTCGCTTGGTGCACTTGGCGGCGTCGGCCGGCGCCGTGAAGGCCATGAGGGCGAGGACGCCCACTGCGGCGAGGCCGCCTGCGGTCCGGCGCAGTCGCGGGTTCTCGACCACCAGGACCTAACCGTCCTTGAGCTTCACGTTCCGAATCGCCTGCAGCTTGAGCTCGTAGGTCTGTCCGTTCGGGTCATAGTCGAGCGTCACCGACTCGCCCTTCTCGAGCGTGATGAAGAGGCAGTTCGGCGATGGCACGCAGGTCCCGTCGCCACCGACCGAGCTGACGTCCGAGGAGAGGACGAACGCGGCCTGCTTCCCGGCCTCGTCGGTGCCGAGGAAGGCGAGCACCGGCGTCGCGTCGTTGGGGAGCACGGTCATCGGCTCGACCCCCTTGCGGCTCTTCAGGTCGCCCTGGATGCCGACAAGCACATCGACGCGACGGACGAACAGCCGGTCGACAGGCTCGGGGTCGTCCTCGTCGGGGTCGCCGCTGGTGTTGTCGGTCGCACCGCCGGCCCCGGTGTCGGGGGCGGTGTCAGAAGGGGTGGACGTGGTGCCGGCGGTGGCGCCCAGCGAGAGCCCGCCGGCGTCGGCCGTCGTCGTCCCCGTCGAGGTGCCGCTTTCCGCGCCTGATTCGTCGAGCGTGTCGAGGGAGGCCGGGAACTGCTGGTCGAACGGGTTCTTCGACTTCAGTTCCTCGAGTCGCTTCGTGTAGTCACGCACGCTCACCTCGGTTCCGGCGACCACGGCCGGGACCGTCGCGGCGGTCTCGTCCGTGGGCGGCGGGGGCCCGAGCGGCGGAGGCGCCTCCTCGTTTGCGAGCACCATCGGGACCGCCACGAGCGCAACGATCAGGGCAACCACCGGGAGCAGCAGGTGCCGGTCGCGAAGGTCGCGATAGACGTCGGTGAGGAAGCCCGGGAGCCTTACGTCCTTCATTGCGCGGCCCCCGGTGTGGCGCTCGCCACGGGCGGAGCGGTTGTCGTGTCCGTCGCTGCGGTAGTCGTCGCGGGCGCGGCGGGCCCACTCGGGGTCGCCCCCGCGGTGATGCCCTGGTCTGCCGGGGTCAGGTAGCTCGAGGCCTGGACGGCCGCCTGCAGGCTGGGGAAGCCCTTGGCGCCGGCGGTGAGGCTGAAGCCGTTGATCGTGAGCAGCCGCCCGTCGGCCGAGACGTCCTTGCCGCTTCCTTCGACCATCCCGTCGATCTCACCGAAGAAGTCAGCGATCTGGAAGAAGCCGCCCTGGAACTCGAGCGCGTAGGGCATGACCGGAAGCCCGGCTGTCCCGACCGTGGCCCCGATCGGCAGCAGCGCGGCCGTCGCCTCGGACGGTGTCGCGCCGGCGGTGGTGGTGCCGGCCGGGGTGGTCGCGGGCTCTGCGGGCGCGGGCGCGGGCGCCGCGGCCGCGGCCGGCGCGGCGGCAGCTCCCGCGGCGGCCTCGTCAAGCGTGATGCTCCGGAAGTCCACGCCCGCCTCGTTCGAGAGCCCCTCGAGCTGCACAAGGAGGCTCGAGGTGTCCGCGTCCTTGGGCACCGCCTTGCCGAGCGAGACCAGCATCCGGTAGTTGTTCGAGTATCGGTTCTTGGCCTCCTGGCCCGACACGGCGGCCTGCTCGGCCTCGGAGACCTCGACCTCGAGCGCGGCCACCTCGGCCTCGAGGGTCGAGGCCTCGTCGCGCTTCGGCGCCAGCAAGAGGAACCAGAAGGCCGCTATCGCGCCCACGACGACGATCAAGCTCAGGACCATGCGGTCGGTGGACTTCATTGGCCCACCCCCACGGTCTCTGCGCCGCTCTGCGCCTGCTCCGACTGCTCCGCGGCGGAGTCCTTTGCCGCCTGCTGCTCGGCCTCGGTCTCGGCGGTCCCGCCGTCGTCCTCGGTGGTCGTACTCGCGGGGGTCGTGGCGGGGGCCGCGGTAGAACCCGGCGTGTACTCGGACACGGGGACAGCGTCGAAGGCGACCGTGATGTCGAACGCTGCGATGGACTCGCGCGTCTGACAGTCACCCTGGACGCCCGACGCCGGCGCGGCGGCGGCGCCGGCTCGAGTCGGCTTCGCCCAGCTCCCCAAGCGAGGACTGCTGCATCCCCACCCGGGTCACCCCGTCGATGTCCTTGAGCGCAGCGATGAAGCCGGCCACGGCGACCTGGCCGGTGGCGCAGCCACTGATCTGGAGCGAGGGCCCAGTGATTGAGGGGTCGGTGGCCGTCTCGCCCGCGCCCTCGGCCTCGAGGACGACGCCCGGGGAAACGGCGCCGGTAAGGCTGTCGAGCCAGACGTTCTCGGGGATCACAAGCGCCAGCTCATTCATGACCCGCTCCCAGTCGAAACGGCTCTCGGCCAGGTTGACGACGGTCTCGGTGCGGCTCTGCGCCAACGTGGCAAGCTCGCCGTAGGGCGCCAGCTCGTCGGCGCGCTGGTCCGCGGCCGCCTTCCGTGCCTCGAGGCTCGCGATATCGCTCTCCTTCTCGCTGATCGAGTTGCCGGCGAGCACCATGGCGACGACGCCGAGCAGCGCCACGCCGAGGACCCCGACGATCAGATAGGAGGTGACCCCGGTCCGCAGGGGCGCGAGCTCTCCGCGCCGCTGCTCGGGGGGAATCAGGTTTACCGGGCGCACGTCTTTACTCCTCGAGCCCGAGGCCGTAGGAGAGCGTGAGCCGAGCGGCGTCGGCGCCTGCGACTCCGCTCAGGGCCCCCGGGGTCACGGCCCCGATCGGCAGGGGGAGCTGGCCGCGCAACGCGTCGACCAGCCCGGGAATCGTGGTGCCGACCCCCGCGATGACCATGCTCTCGACCCGTACGGCGTCCTCGAGGGCGGCGTAGTACTCGAGCGAGGTGCGGAGCTCGTCACCCAGCTTCGCGGTGCCGGTGGTGAGCACCTCCCGCGACTTGGCGATGATCTCGGCGTCGCCCTCGATCGTTTCGACCGGGGCCTGGAGGCCGACGTGGGCCAGCCACCTTCGCGAGTGGTCGAGCACGAGGCCGGCGCGTTCCGCGAGCGACTGGGCCATGCCCTCGACGCCGTAGTTGATCGAGCGGGTGAAGACGCAGACGTCGCCGCGCGTGACCGCGAGGTTGCTGACGTCGCCGAGGTTGCAGTAGACCCGCCCGGCCGGGGAAACGCCGAGGCCCGGATCCGCAGGGGCCTGGAGGCCCTGCGCCTCGCTCCTGGGCGGCCGGCATCTGGGGCGCCGGCTCCTGCCCGGGCTCCATCGCCTCGGTCTGGGCGTCGGCCATCGGGTCGAAGGACTCGCCGGGGTCGATGAACCCGGACACGGGCCCGCCGGTCGCCTCGCGCGAGAGGGCGCGGATGAGGCCGAAGGCGGAGTGGTCGATCCCGACCAGGCGGAGCCCGGCACCGTGCACCGCGTCCATCGCGCGCTTCAGCATGTCGCGGCGAGCCGCGACCACGACGACCTCGAGGTCGGCCGCCTCGGCGCCGAGCTGCGGCGGGACGACCTGCCAATCGAGGGCGGCCTGGTCGAGAGGCATCGGGATGTGGTCCTGGGCCTGAAACCGGATCGCGGTCTCGAGCTCGTCGGCGTTGTCGATCCGAGGCACCCGCAGCGTTCGTACGACGACCCTCTGGTTGGCGACGCCCAGGCGCACCTCGCGAGGGAGCTTGACGTTGGTGAACAGCCGCTTGAGGGCCTCCGCCAACTCATCGGGATCCTGGACCTCGCCCTCGCGAAAGACCCCGGCCTCCAGCGGCTCGATGCCGTAGCCGCCAACGCGGACGCCGCCGTTCAACTGAAGCTCAGTTGCGGCGATACTCGAGGCCTCGATGTCAAGGCCGACGATGCGCTTTGCCTTATGGATCTTTCGCGTAAGCATGTGCGGATACCTCGGATGGGCGAGGGCGGGACCTCTTCCCCTGCCTTGAATCGGCGCAAACGGCACGCGACTTGAGCGCTGAAGCGCGTTCGGGCGGGCTTAAGTGCCGATTGTGTCGAGGTACGCATCGACGATGTCGTCGCCGAACCACAGTCCGACCACCCCGCCGATCGCCAGGAACGGCCCGAACGGGATCGCCTGCTTGCGTGCAGCGCTGCCGTGCCGGGCGATCATCACGAGGCCCACGATGGCGCCCGCGGCGAAGCCCACGAGGAGCGCGGGAGCGATCGCCCTGCCGAGGTAGATCGCCATCATCGCGACGAGCTTCGCGTCGCCCATCCCCATCCCGCGTGGGTAGAGCAGCGCCAGCGCGAACAGCGCGCCCCCGGCTATCGCCACCGCCAGCGCCCGTTCGCCGAGGTCGCCCAGGTCGCCCACCAGCACGATCACGATCCCGGCGATGGCGCCCGCGATGACGATCCGGTTCGGGATGATCCGCTGCTCGAGGTCGGTGAGGACGACGGCCATCAGCACCGTGCAAAGCACCAGGCCGAGGATGAGCTCGGCGGCATCGTCCGTACCCAGCGCCAGCACCGTCCCGACGTAGAGCGCCCCGAGCCCGGCCTCGGCAAGCGGGTATGAGGGCGAGATCGGCTCCCCGCACTGCCGGCAACGCCCGCGCAGGAGGAGCCAGGATACGATCGGGACGTTGTCGCGGGCGGCGATCTCCCGCCCGCAGCGGGGGCATCTCGAGCGCCCGAACACGAATCCCTCGCCGCGGGGCACGCGGTGCGCGAGCACGGTCACGAAGCTGCCGGCCACGGCGCCGGCCACGAAGGCGAGTATGGCCCACCCGAGCATGGTCGCTGCGGACCCTATCCCCGGGACCGGCGGCCAACTGCACGCGTCATCCGGGCGCGGACGCGACTCAGCAACTGACGGCCGCGCACCCCGCCGCCGGGGACGCACAGCGTCTCGCGGACGACACGCCAGCTCGACGAGCCGAGATCGAACAGGAACGGCGGCTGCTGCACCGCGAAGCGGTCGTCGTAGGTGTAGTGCTTCAGGTAGCCGGTCTGGACCGTGCCGCCCGAGGACGTGCCCACCGTACCGCGGAAGAGCTGCGCGATCGCGCCGTTCACCTCGAGCTGCCCGATCGGGACGCCGCAGTCGTAGTTGTCGACGATGAACGAGTGGCGGAGGGCCAGGATCGCCGCGTCGATCCGGATGTTCGGATGCGTCTCCGCTGCGACGTTGGCGGCCGAGCCGCAGGAGTATGGGGTCGCGCTCGAGCGCGCCGTCACGCCGTGCTGGACCCGGATGAAGTTGTTCGCGACCAGGCCGAGGACGGCGGTCCCCGAGAGGCTGGTGGTGACGTTTCCCATGACCACGATGTCGTTGGCGGCGGCGATCGTCAGCCGACGAGCTGTAGTTGCCGCTGACGTAGACGTTGCCACAGGGCGAGCTCGTCGGGTAGCTGACGTTGTACGGCGAGTAGGTCCCCGTGCAGCCGCTCGAGTTGGTCACGTAGATGATGGGGTCCGCTGTGAGATCGACCGTCGGTTGCGCCACCCCGTTCACGGTCACCGAGGCGGTGTTCCCGTTCAGCGTGATCCGGGTGGTCCCTGAATACACCTTGCCGTCGCTCTGAGCGTAGGCGAGCAGGCTGGTGTTGTTCGGGGGCGGGCTGATGAAGGGCGCGTTCTCCTGGAGCGTCCCGTTGACGGTCTGGTTGAGCGAGCAGCTGCCCGAGTTGCCGCGGATCATCGCCGGCTCCGATCCGCCCGGCGCCGCTGACGCGATGGTGTCGCTCGTGGTGCGGCCGAAGATGGGCGAGCCGCAGATCTCGTACTGGTCCTGGGTGTACGTGGGCCCGGCCATGTTGTCCCCGCTGATCCAGTTGATGTCGCTGCAGTCGCTCGGGCGATTGTCGCGCTCGAACGCGGCGCAGTCCTGGTAGCTCGCCGGGTTTGAGTACGTGTTCGGATCGAGGGTCTCGTAGACCGTGTACCAGAGGTAGTCGAGCGGCGAGGCGCGCTTGAAGCTGGCCACGATCCCTCGTGTGGAGTCACCCGACTTGCCGGTGAACGCCATGCGGAAGCTGCCGTCGCTGAGCTCGATCATGGTGTGCACGGGGTCAGCGGTGGCGCAGGCCGAGCTGCCGTTCGCCGGCAGCGGGCGGTACGAGTAGGTCTGGTTGGTCGAGCCTCGCACGTTCGTCTCGGCCTGTTGCGGGCACTGCTCCCACAGCTCGGTGTTCCTGTTGAGGTGGTAGAGGAAGGAGTTCAGCCCCGCCCGTGCCGCGTAGAACGCGCGCTTGCTGTCGAGGTCCTGCTGGGAGTTGTTGACGTCGCCCTTCACGGCGACGAACGACGCTCCGATCAGCAGGGTGACGACCGTGAGCACGCCGAGGGCGACCGCCACCGCGAACCCGTCCTCTGCCGCGAGGGCCTCACGCCCCCACGTGCGTCCTTTGAGCCGCCTCAGCCGCATGCGATCACCGTCTGGGGGTTGCGGTCGGAGGCCGGCGGCGTCAGGCGCAGCACGAAGGTATCGCTGAAGGTCGCGGCCTCGTCGTACAGCGGTGCTGGTCGCCTGACCACTCGGCCTCACCACCATGGTCACGCGGACCGCCGAGGCGAGGCGTGCGTTCGCGGAGCTCAGCCCGGGGGGGCTCCCGGTGTTCAACGGCAGCGGGCTCGGGGAATTCGCCGGGATCGTCCCCGCCGGGACCGGGCCGCCGGAGCTCGTCGTCACCCCGGTGGGGAGGGTGCCGGCACCGTCGAGCAGCATCACGTAGGGGTTCCCCGCGCTGTCGAGGTAGGCGTTGTTGGAGCTGTCGCGGGGCGTCCCGTAGGGGAAGTACTGGAACAACGGGGTGCTTCCGCTCTGCGAGACGCCCGCGACGAGCGTCCTCGTCTGGGAGGGCGTCGCGGAGAAGGTCCAGTTCGGCGAGGCGCCGCCGGTCCTCGGGAAGGTGCTGTCGACCAGATTGCCGCCTGTGAGCGCGATTACGTGTAGCTCGGGGACGATGCTGGCGGCGGATCCCCACCTGCTGACGAAGCGCAGGCTGGTGCCGGTGCTCTCGGCCTGGATCGGGATCACCCCGTCAGCGACGCAGCTCGACTGGAGCTGGCTGGCGATGCGGGACATCGTCGTCCGCGCCTGCTGGGTCGCGTCGACCCGGTCGAACACGCGTCCGGTCCCGACCAGCGCCACCTGCTGGATCGCGAACAGGGCGCCGGTGACGATGATTCCCGCCGCGATGGTTATGAGCAGCTCGATCAGGGTGAAGCCTCCCTGGTCGGAGTGGATGCGCCGCGATGTCGCGGGCTCGCATCAGCACGTCCCCTGGTTCGCGCTGATCCCGGTGATCGAGAGCAGCACCGTGTTGCCGGTTGACGCGTAGCTCGTGTTGGCGACCGCGGTCGCGGTGGCGCGGTAGGTCGTAGAGGCCGGCCGGTAGGAGGCGCAGATCGTGTAGTTGGGACCGTAGGGCTGGCCGGGGAAGCGCAGCCAGCCGGTGCTGGGCGCGTTCGGCCCGGTCGCCGTGCTGATCGCGGGATGCCACGTCTCCCCGCAGCTGGTACCGGAGTCGCTCGGGAAGTCGAGCCTGATGTCGTTGGGCTTCACGTTCGAGAACGCGCTCGTCGCCGTGGTCCTGAAGCGCACGTTCACGATCAGGCCCGGGAGCCCGACGCTGACGGAGTTGGAGCCGGCACTGGCGCCGGGCGCGACGGTCGCCAAGCCCTTGTGGCCGGCTGGGCGGGCGTCGGGGCTCGGGACGGCCGGCGGCGTGGCGCTGGTGCAGCGCCCGGCCCAGACCGCGTAGTTGCCGTTGTAGTTGCCCGGGCCGCCGGTGATGAACGGGAACATGATCGCGTTGCTCGCGATCGCGGTCGCCGGGCTCGCCACCGACCGCGACTTGTAGGTCGCCATCCCGTTGTTGAACCACGAGATCGACGGCGCGAGCTGATCGGTCAGGGTGACGCCGTTTAGCGTCGTCGAGAAGACTCGCGGTCACGGCGCCCGGGACCCCCATCGTGAACTGGCTGCTCGAGGTGTTGCCGCCGGTCGCCGTGGCGGCCGTGGTCGGGGCCGAGTTGCCGTCCGGGTCGACGTAGCCGCTCCTCGTGGCCGTGACGTCGTAGTCGCCCACGGTCAGACCGGGGAAGACGGCGCAGCCCTCGGCGTCGCTCACGGCCACCCGGCGAGTGGAGTCCGTGTTCTGGTCGGTGCCCTGGACGGTCGAGGTCACGCCGGGGAGCGCGGCGCCGTTCTGATCGACGGTCTTGGTGAGGAAGCTGCCGCCCGCCGGGGGGGTGATCACGCTCTGCTCGACGACCGCGGTGCGCTTGTTGTTGGACCAGTTGACCGAGGAGATCACCTTGGCGTAGTCGGCGCCGGCTCCGGAGCAGCTCGAGGCCCCCGTGGCCTGCCCGATGAAGGCACCGGTCGAGGTGATCGTGAACACGGTGCCCTCGACGGTGACGGTGCGGGTCTGGCTGAGCTTGGCGAGCTGGTCCGCCGTCATGCCGCGCATCCGCTCCTGGTCCTGCTGGGCGAGCGCCGCGGCCTGCGAGCGCACCCGCTGGTCCTGCGCGGTGCGGCCCGCCGCCTGCAGCCCGATCAGCGACATCGCGATCAGGCCGACCATGAAGGCGGCGACGACGACCTCGACCAGGGTCATCCCGTCCTCGGCGGAGGCCAGCTTGCGGAGGCGCGCCCAGCGCTGGCGGCGTCGCTGGGTCATGTCGTGGATTGAAGGCATGGCTCTGATCAGGTCGTCGGCAGGATGCGAGCGTCCCTTGAGGCCGCATCCCGCCTCTCAACGAAGTGAGGGGCGGGCCCGTAGGCCCGCCCCTCGCTTTTCCTAACTTTTTGGAACCGTGGACCCGCTTACGGGTTCCACTGGGTTCCGTCGCAACCGCCGCCGCTCAGGCGTGCACGGGTACGACAGGGCGCCGCTGGCCGCCCGCGCGATGCTGAAGTCGCGGTTGGTCGTCTGGGCGCGAACGGTCACCGTGTAGGTGTTGTTGCCGGCGACGGTGGTCAGGTTGGCGTTGCTGAGCGCGGGCTCGATGGCCACGAGCTCGGCAGGCGTGCCACCTGTATACGAACCGGCGTTGTCGGTCGCATAGGTCTCCATCGCCGTCTGCGCGGTATGCGCATCCTCCTTGGCACTTGCGTCGTTCGCCTTCTCACGCTGATTGAAGAAGGACGGGATGGCGATCGCGGCCAGCAAGCCGATGATCAGCATCACGACGAGCAGCTCGACCAGGGTGAAACCCGACTCGCTGCGACTCCGGTCTCGGAGCTTCTGGATCATTAGGAACCCTCCTGTGGACCCTTGATTCGCCAGAGCCCCGAAGCCGTTCGGGAGTCGCTCGACCCCGGCGGTAGCTCGGCTGACTCCCTTTTGTCTTGTGGGAGCCCCGTGGCTTTGCGTCACCGCCTCGCGGCGGTTTTGCCTTATCACCAGGGCGCTGGCCTGTCAGGGTCATCTATCGGCCATGCCGCTAATGGCTTTAGGCATCCGTAGGGGGTACATCCGTCCAGACTGGGGGCTGGACCCCAGTCGTGGGACGGGTGTCCGGCCTGCCCGCAGACGAGGGCTCGTAAGCTCACGCCGTGGCGGCGCGCAGGCTCCTGATCGTGATGGTGGTCCTCCTGGTCACCTCGACCGTCGCGGCCGCGCTCGTGCCCCCGCCGCCTGAGCGGGACCCGACCACGTCGAGCACCACCTCGCCACGCACCTCCCCCGTACCCACTGACGGCGAGCTGGTGAAGGCCACGCTCGAGGCCGACGCCACGCGGCCCACAGCGGATCGAGCTCCCGCTAGGCGACCAGCTCGCGCTGAGGGTGCGGTCGCGGCGGACGGGCCAGGTGGAGATCCGCGGCCTTGGGCTGGTCGAGGACGTCACTGCCCCTCTCCCCCGCCCGCTTCGACATCCTCGCGACCCGGGCGGAGACGTTCGAGGTGCGGCTGCTGGAGCCCAGGCGACGCCTCGGGACGATCGTCGTCAACGACAGGGGGCCGGCGAGCGCCTCCCGGCGATCTCAATAGGCCGGTTCCCGGGCGCGCCGCCCTAGCCGATCTTGTCGTAGAGGCTGAAGATCGGCAGGTACATCGAGATCACGATGAACCCGACCATGATGCCCACGATGCAGATCATCAGCGGCTCGATCAGCGAGGTGAGCGCCTTGACCTTGGCGTCGACCTCGGCATCGTAGAAGTCGGCGATCTTGTCGAGCATCAGCTGAAGCTGTCCGGATTCCTCGCCCACCGAGACCATGTGGGAGACCATCGGCGGGAACACGCTGTTCGCCGCGAGCGGGGCGGCGATCGAGCCGCCACGCTTGACCGACGCGTAGACGTCGTCCATCGCCTCCTTGATTACGGCGTTTCCGGCCGTCTGGCCGGAGATCTCGATCGCCTGAAGGATCGGCACGCCCGAGGAGATCGTGCCCGAGAAGGTCCGCGACCATCGCGCCAGCGCGACCTTCTGGACCACGTCACCGATCTTTGCCGGGATCTTCAGCGTGAAGCGGTCCCACTGGACCCGCCCCCGGTCGGTCTTCTTCCAGCGGAAGAAGAGATAGGTCAGGACCGCCGACGATCGGAATCAGCAGATACCACTTGCTGGTGATGAAGTCCGAGATCGCCACGGTGATCTGGGTCATCAGCGGCAGCTCGGCGCTCTCCGTCGACTCCGCCGCGATCTCCTCGAAGATGCCGACGAAGACCGGCACCACGAAGCTCACGATCACGATCATCACGATCAGCGCGATCGCGAAGACGACCGCCGGGTACATCAGCGCCGAACGGACCTGGCGCCGGAGCGCATCGAGCTTCTCGAGCTGAGCGGCGACCCGGTCGAGCGCGCTCTCGAGGCGGCCGGCCCCCTCCCCGGCACGCACCATCGACCGGTAGAGCGGGTCGAACACGCCCGGCTGGCGCTCCATCGCGGCGTGCAGCGAGCTGCCCGACTCGACGTCCGCGCGCAGGGACGCGATCGCCGGCTTCAGCATCTCGTCCTCGGTCTGCTCCTCGAGCGTGGAGAGGGAGCGAAGCATCGGCATGCCCGAGGCGATGAGCGTCGAGAACTGCCGCGAGAAGACCGCGAGGTTCCGCATGTTGACGCTCTTGAAGCGCTGGAAGATGCTCTCGAGCTTGAATGCCTCGCGCGACTCGCTGATGTCGAGGACGATCAGGCCCCGCTGGCGGAGCTGCTCGGTCACCTGTGCCTTCGAGCTCGCCTCCAGCTGGCCCGCGCGCAGGAACGCCTGCTACGTCGACTGCCCTGAATGCGAAGGTGGCCACGGTCTCCTCCTACGCCATCGCCGGGGGACGCTCTGCTGCGGCTGTTGCGGCTGCTGCTGGTAGCCGTTGCCGCCCGCCCCGCCGAGCAGCCGCGTCAGCTCCTCCGGCACCGATGCCCGCTGCTGCGCCAGCGAGCGGGTGATCTTCCCCATCCGAACGAGCTGGGCGAGGTGCGCGTCCATCGTCTGCATGCCGACCGAGCCCGACGTCTGCAGCGCCGAGTACATCTGGTGGGTCTTGCCCTCGCGGATCAGGTTGCGGATCGCCGGCGTCGGCACCAGCACCTCGGCCCCGACGACGCGGGTGGAGCCGTCGGCCGTCGGCAGGAGCTGCTGGGTCACGATCCCCTGCAGCGCGATCGAGAGCTGCATCCGCACCTGCTGCTGCTGGTGCGGCGGGAAGACGTCGATGATCCGGTCCACCGTCTGCGAGGTCGACTGCGTGTGCAGGGTCGCGAACACGAGGTGCCCCGTCTCCGCCGCCGTCAGCGCGGTCGAGATCGTCTCCAGGTCGCGCATCTCGCCGACCAGGATCACGTCGGGGTCCTCGCGCAGCGCCGATTTCAGGGCCGCCGCGAAGTCGGTCGCGTCGCTGCCGATCTCCCGCTGGTTGACGATGCACTTCTTGTGGCTGTGCAGGAACTCGATCGGGTCCTCGATCGTGAGGATGTGCTCCTCGCGCTCAGAGTTGATCAGGTCGATCATCGCGGCCAGGCTCGTCGACTTCCCGGAGCCCGTGGGCCCGGTCATGAGCACGAAGCCGCGAGGCTTGCGGCAGAAGTCCTCGAGGACCGCGGGCAGGCCGAGCTGGTCGAGCGTCTGAGATCTCGTGCGGGATCAGGCGGAACGCGGCGGAGATCGCGCCGCGCTGGAAGAAGCAGTTGACGCGGTAGCGGCCCACGCCGGGGATCGCGTAGGCGAAGTCCAGCTGGAGGTTGTTCTCGAACTGCTTGCGCTGGGAGTCGTTGAGCAGCGAGTAGACGACCTCGCGCGTGTCCTGCGGGGTCAGCTTGGCATAGCCGTCGACGGGGGCGATCCGGCCGCGCATCCGCATCGCGGGCGGGAAGCCCGGGGTGAGGTGCACGTCCGAAGCCTTTACCTCGGCCATCTTGTTGAGCACGGCGGCGAAGTCGAAGCTCATCGGCTACCTCATCGTCCGCTCGCGGCGACTGCTTTAGCGCGCACGCCGTCTCTCAGGTGCAGACGCGCGCGACCTCTTCGATCGAGGTGGTCCCGGAGCGCACCTTCCTGAGCCCGTCCTCGCGCAGCGTGAGCATGCCCTCCTCGTGCGCGACGGTCGCCGATCTCGACCTCGGTGGCGCCGTCGATCGTGAGCGCCTTGATGCGCTCGCTCATGCGCATCACCGAGAAGATGCCGATCCGGCCGCGATAGCCGCTGCGGTTGCAGCGCGTGCACCCCACCGGCTCGTAGGCCTCGACCTCGGCTCCCACCTGGAAGCCGGAGGCAGCCAGGGACTCTCGCGTCAGCACCGCCCGCCGTTTGCAGGACGAGCAGAGCTTCCGGGCCAGGCGCTGGGCGACCACGCAATCGATCGCCGAGGCGGTGAGGAAGTTCTCGATCCCCATCTTCTGGAGCCGGACGATCGCCCCCGGAGCGTCGTTCGTATGCAGGGTGGAGAGGACCATGTGCCCGGTCAGCGCGGCCTCGATCGCGATCCGCGCCGTCTCTCCGTCGCGGATCTCGCCGACCATGATCACGTCCGGGTCGGCGCGCAGCATCGAGCGCAGCCCGGTCGCGAAGTCCAGCCCGGCCCTGCGGTTCACCTGCATCTGGTTGATCCCCTCGAGCCGGTACTCGACCGGATCCTCGATCGTGATGATCTTGCGTTCGACGTCGTTGATCTCGCTCATCGCGGCGTAGAGGGTGGTGGACTTGCCCGACCCCGTCGGGCCGGTGACGAGTACGGCGCCGTAGGCCTGGGCCACCGACGCCTCGAAGCGCTCGCGCGGGTCGCCGTCGAGCCCGAGCTCGTCCAGCGAGCGCAGCGCCTGCGTCTTGTCGAGGATGCGGATCGTGCAGCCCTCGCCGCGCTGGGTGGGAAGGGTCGTGACCCGCAGGTCGACCCGGCGGTCCTCGACGTTCACGGACACGCGGCCGTCCTGGGGCACGCGCTTCTCGGCGATGTCGAGCTCGCTCATGATCTTGACGCGGGAGACGACTCCAGAGACCATCCGCTTGGGCACGCGCGCGACCTCGTCGAGGACGCCGTCGACTCGGATCCGCACCCGCATGTCGCCTTCCTCGGGCTCGAAGTGGATGTCGGAGGCACCCTCGGTGACGGCCTGTCCGAGGATCGAGTAGACGAGCTTGATGACCGGGGCGTCGTCGGCCGACTCGCGGAGAGCCGTTGGCTCCAGGGAGCTCCTCATCCTCCTCGTCCTCATCCGCGACGGCCTCTGTCACCGCGGAGTCGAGCCGGTTCAGGCGGCTGATCAGGGCCTCGATGTCCTCCTCGGCGGCGACCGCGACGCGGCAGTTCAGCCCGGTCACCATCTGGATGTCGTCGAGCGCCACGACGTTCGCGGGATCGGACATCGCGAGCAGGAGCGTCTCGTGGTCGATGTAGGCGATCGGAACCGCCCGGTAGCGCCGCGCCGCGCCCACGGACAGGAGGTGCGCCGCGCCCATGTCCACGTGGTACTCGCCGAGGTCGACGTGGTCGAGGCCGTAGCGCTCCGCCACTGCGCGGGCGAGCTGGTCGGCGGAGATCACGCGGCTCTCGAGGAGAAGATCGCTGCGGCGAGCGGCCGGCGACCCTGGCGCCTCGGACGCCTCGTCGACGCGCTCGCGGGTCGCGTAGCCGAGCTCGACGATCACCTCGGAGATGAACGTCCCGGGGTGCCCGCGCCTCCGCGGTGGCGTGATCCCCGGTGTCCCCTGGGCGGGCGTCGTGGCCGCTGGCCTCCGCGGTCGGCCTCGGCCCCGCCCGACCTCCGGGACTGGCCGCAGGTAGTTGTGCTGGCTCTCCATCGTCATCGTCCTCGCGCTGCCTGTCTCATCGTCTCGATCGGTGGCTCCATTCCGGTCCAGATCCGAAGGGAGGCGGCTCCCTGCTGGACGAGGACCTCGAGCCCATCGACCACCTCCGCGCCGCCGGGCCCTGGCCGCGGCCGCAAGAGGTGTCTCTGCGGTCCCGTAGACCAGATCCAGGACAACTTGCCTCTTCCCTGAGCTCATCGGCATGCAGGTGAAGACTCTTGAGGCTGCAGCCCGATCAGGGTCAGCCCCTAGTCCCGCCACCGGGAGCCGGATTCGCCGCCTCGAGCCCGACCGTCGTCGCGTTCACCACGATGTCGAACTCCGAGAGCGCCAAGCCTCCCCCCCCGCCTGGCGATGATCGCCGTGCCCCCGACCTCCGCCGCGAGCTGCCTCGGCCCGCGCCGGCGTACGGTTCCAAATCGACAGGCCGCGCCCGCGTCGCCAAGCGCCCAGACCGCGGCGCGGGCCGAACCGCCGGCGCCGAGGACGAGCGCACTTCGGCCCTCGGGCGAGCGGGGCAGCGCGGCGATGATGCCCGGGGCGTCGGTGTTCTCGGCCGCGATTCCGCCGCTTTCGAAGGTGAGCGTGTTCGCGGCCCCGATCCGCGACCGCCGCCGGCGAGGCGCTGGTCGCGACCGCGAGCGCCGCGACCTTGTGCGGCACGGTCACGTTGACGCCCGCGAACCCCTGGGCTGGCAGCCCGCTGACCGCTCGAGTGGAAGTCGTCCGGCGCCAGACCTCGATCGCCTCGTAGCTCCACTCGGCGCCAGTCCCATCTCCTCGAGCGCCGCGGTATGCATCGCGGGCGAGCGCGAGTGCGAGACGGGCTGACCCACGACCGCGAGCTTCGGCATCTGCCGAGGTTACGGCTCGGCTAGCACTCGGTGGGGGAGCCACCCTCCGCCTGCAACGCGGCTTGATACTCCGCCTCGGCCTCGAGGAGCTCCTCGTCCGTCTCCGAGAAGACGTGCTCCCCGCACGTCCCGGGCTTGACGACGAAGAACATGAAGTCCGTCTTGGCGGGGTTCGCGGCGGCCTCGATCGACGCCAGGCCCGGGTTCCCGATCGGGCCGGGCGGAAGCCCGGCGTTCACCCGCGTGTTGTAGGGCGTGTCCTCCTCCAGGCGCGACTCGAGGATCTGCTCGTCGTAGTTCGAGTCCTCGAAGCGAATCGTCGCGTCGATGCCAAGTGGCGTACTGGAGGCAAGGCGGTTGTAGATGACGGACGAGACGTTCTCGCGCTCGGCGGGCACCTGCACCTCGCGCTCGATCATCGAGGCGATCTTCAGCACGTCGTACTTGGTGAGGTTCTTCGACTCCGCGTAGGAGAAGTCGACGGCCTCGATGTTCTGCTCGAACGCCTCGAGCTGCTTGCCGGCGAGGTCCTTCGCCGTGGCGTTCTTGAACAGCTCGTAGGTGGCGGGGAAGAGGAAGCCCTCGAGGTTCGGGGGTCCTCAGCCCCGTACTTCGAGGGCTTGAAGCCCTTGAAGCTCTCCGTCTCCTTCATGTAGTCGCCCTCGAGGCCCGCCTTCTTGGCCACGGCCGCCACCTGATCGCGGCTGTAGCCCTCCGGGATCGTCAGTGAGATCGTCTTGCGCGCCTTCGGCGGCGGCCCGGCAGGCACCTCCTCCCCGCCGCCGACCTTCTTCGCGACCACGACGACCACGAACGCGAGGAACGCCAGCGCGAGCACCCCGACCAGGGCGATCAGGCGCCGGCGGGCGACCTTCGCCCGTGATTGCGGGCTTGGCGGGCGGCGCAGGCGGGGGAGGACTCGACAGGCTGGCGGGACCTCAGCGGGCGGCGGCTCAGGCGGCGGCGCGGCGCTGGGGGCGGCGGGGCGGCCGGCGCCTCCTCGGTCCCCATCCCCTCGCGGACGCGCTCGCCCAGGCGCTCTCGCCGCCGAGCCTCGCGCTCGGCGCGACGGCGCTCGCGCTCGCGAGCGGCCTCGTCGTCCCCGGTGTAGGGATCCTCCCAGTCGGATCCCTCGGTCAAGCCCCTCCTCGTCGCGCGGCGAGATAGCCCTCGAGCAGGTGCGCCGCGGCGAGGGAATCCGAGCGAGCGCGGTCGCCCCCTCACGCGCCGATGCCTCGGCCATTCGCGTCGTCAGTCGCTCGTCGTAGGTCTCCACGGGAATCCCCCCGAGTACCTCTGCCAGGCGGTCGCGGAACTCAAGCGCCACCTGCGCCTGGGCGCCCTCGCTGCCGTCGAGTGACACCGGCAGGCCCACGACCACCAGCTCCGCCTCGTGCTCGCGGGCCACCCGGGCCACCGCCTCGGGGTCGGAGGGCGAGACGACGCTCGAGCGGGCGGACGACGTCTCGGTTGGGTCGCAGACGGCCAGGCCCGGCGCGCGCTTCCCGTGATCCACGGCGAGCACGCGCATCAGGCTATGCGAGAGCGGCCTCGATCGCGGCGCGCGCCGTCGCCAGCGCCTCGTCCAGCTTCTCGGGATCGCCGCCGCCCGCCTGCGCGGCATCGTCGCGCCCGCCGCCGCCGCCGCCCATCGCCGTGGCGCCCTCGCGGATCACATCGCCGGCCTTGCGGACCGCGCTCGACCACGGACTTGGTGAAGCTCGCGACAAGCACGGCCTTGCCGCCTCGCCTCGCCACCCAGCACCACGGCGGCCTCGCCGAGCTTGTCCCTGACGCGGTCGGCGAGGTCCGATGCAGAGCCTTCGCGTCCAGCCCGTCCGCGCGCGACGGCAACGAGCTTCACGCCGTCCACCTCCACTGCCCCGGCGACGAGCTCCTCCGCCGCCTCGCCCGCCTGGCGGCGGTCGGCCTCGGCCACCTCGCGCTCGAGCTCGGCGAGGCGCTCGGCGGACCGGCGCGCCCCGACCAGGGCGTCGCGCGGGGAGCCGAGCAGCTGCCCCGCCTCGTCGAGCTGCGAGCTGCGCTCGCGAAACCAGTCGATCGCGGCCGGGCCGGTGAGCGCCTCGATCCGCCGCACGTTGGCGGCGCTCGAGCCCTCGCCGACGATGGCGAAGATCCCGACCTCCGCCGTGTTCTGTACGTGGGTTCCGCCGCAGAGCTCACGCGAGACGTCGTCGACCTCGACCACGCGCACCCACTCGCCGTACTTCTCACCGAACAGCGCCATCGCGCCCAAGGCCTCGGCCTCGGTGCGGTTCATCTCCATCGCGCGCACGGGGCGGCTCCCCTTGATCCAGCCGTTCACCCGGTCCTCGACGTCGCGGACCTCCTGGGCCGACAGCGCGTTGCCGTGCGTGAAGTCGAAGCGCAGCTTGTCCGGCCGCACCGCTGAGCCGGCCTGGCGCACGTGGTCGCCGAGGCGCTCGCGTAGCGCCGCGTGCAGCAGGTGCGTCGCGGTGTGGTTGCGCATAGTCGCGTGGCGCGCCTCGTGGTCGACGACGGCCTCTACCGGCGCGCCCGCCTCGGGGCCGCCGCCCGCGCGCAGCGCCTGGTCGTCGCCGATCCGGTAGACGTCCTCGACCCTGGCCTCGCCACCGTCCCAGCGCAGCACCCCGGAGTCCGCCACCTGGCCGCCGCCCTCCGCGTAGAAGGGGCTCTCCTCCAGCTTCACCAGCGTCGCGCCATCCTCGCCGGCGGGCTCCGCGGCGATCACACTTGTCTGGGCGTTCAGGGTCTCGTAGCCGACGAAGTCGGTCGGCGAGGCCGAGCGGGCGAACGCGAGCACCTTCTCGTGCCCGTCGCCCCCGGTCGCCCCGGCGCCGGAGCGGGCACGCTCGCGCTGCGCCTCCATCAGCTCCTCGAAGCCGGAATCGTCCACCGAGAGGCCCTGCTCGGCGAGGAGCTCCTTCGTCAGCTCGTACGGGAAGCCGTAGGTGTCGTGAAGCCGGAACGCGTCCTCCGCGTCGATCCAGGAGGTCTCCTTCTCCTTCGCGTCGGCGACGAGCTGGGCGAGCAACTCAGAGCCGCGGTCGAGCGCTCGGCGGAAGCTCTCCTCCTCGCCGGAGATCCAGCGCAGGATCGTCTCGCGCTCCTGCGCCAGCTCCGGGTAGGCGCCGGACATCATCTCGATCGTCCGTTCCGCGAACGAGCCGAGCCAGGGCGGGGTGAGCCCGAGCGTGCGCCCTTGCTGCATCGCGCGACGCAGCACGCGGCGCAGCACGTACCCGCGCTCCTCGTTCGACGGGACCACGCCGTCGGCGATCAGGAACGTGGCGCCCCTTGCGTGGTCGGCGATGATGCGCATCGAGCGGGTCGTCGCGGCGTCCTCGTCGTAGCGCGTGCCCGAGAGCTCCTCCGCCAGCTCGATCAGCGGGAGGTGGGAGTCGGTCTCGAACACCGAGTCGACGCCCTGCAGGATCGCCGCCATCCGCTCGAGCCCCATGCCGGTGTCGATGTTGTTCGCCGGCAGCGGGCTGAGCGACCCGTCCCCGGCGAGCTCGTAGCTCATGAAGACGTGGTTCCAGTACTCCAGGTAGCGGTCCGTGTCGTCGCCCGGGCGCTCGTCTGGCCCGCCGAACGCCTCGCCGCGGTCCAGGTACATCTCCGAGGAGGGGCCGCAGGGGCCGGTGAGCCCGCCCTGCCAGAAGTTCTCGGCACGCGGGAGCTGCACGATGCGCTCCTCGGGGATGCCGTTGGCCTTCCAGATCTCGATCGCCTCGGTGTCGGGGCCGAGCCCGAGGTCCTCGTCCCCGCCGAAGACCGTCGCCCAGATCAGGTCCTTGTCGAGCCCGAGGACATCCACCGAGAGCTCGAGGCCCCACGCAATCGACTGCTCCTTGAAGTAGTCGCCGAAGCTCCAGTTCCCGAGCATCTCGAAGAAGGTGAGGTGGCGGCGGGTGTTTCCCACCTCGGCGATGTCGGCCGTGCGGAAGCACTTCTGCGAGTCGACGATGCGGTTCCGGGGCGGCTTCGCCTCGCCGCGGAAGTAGGGCTTGAACGGCTGCATCCCCGCGACCGTGAGCAGCGTGGAGGTGTCCTCCGGGGCCGGGATCAGTGACGCCGACGGCACGCGGAGGTGCCCCCGTTCCTCGAAGAACGCCTGATAGGCCTCGCGAATCTCGTCGGTCTTCACGCCGGGGGAGTCTAGATGCGTGATTTGGCCGCGATCGTGGCGCGGCCGACCACCAGGTCCCCGTCCATCAGACACGCGGTCTGGCCCGGGGCGACGCCGTAGGCGGGCTCGTCAAGTTCGATATCGAGCTCCTCGTGCTCCCCGGCGGCGAGGTGGCCCACCGAGCACGCGATCGGCCGCGAGCGGTACCGCAGACGGACCCGGTCGACGCGTCCGCCGGGGCGATGCAGCGTCGCGTCGCGTACGCGCACGCGTTCGGTCGCGAGCTGCTCGCGCGAGCCGACCACGACACGGTTGGAGGCGGCGTCGGTTGCGAGGACGAACAGCGGCTCCGGCGCTCCGATGCCAAGGCCCCGGCGCTGGCCCACGGTGTACTCGTGATGGCCGCCGTGGGATCCGAGGACCACCCCGTCGACATCGACGATCTCGCCGGGTCGCTCCCCCACACCGCCGTGGCGCGCGAGGAACGCGCTCTTGCCCTCCCCCGCGAGGAAGCACAGGTCCTGGCTCTCGGCCTTCGATGCGACGGGCAGACCCGCCTCCGCCGCGATCCGCCTCACCTCGGGCTTGGTCAGGCCGGCGAGTGGAAAGCGCAGCCCGGCGAGCGTGTCGCGGCCGACCCCCGAGAGCATGTAGGTCTGGTCCTTCGCGTGGTCGGCCGGGGCGGCCAGCAGCGGCCCCTCCCCGTCGTCGGCGAGGCGGGCGTAGTGGCCGGTGGCCAGCGCTCCGGCTCCCAGCCTGTGCGCTAGCGCCAGCATGGCGTCGATCCGCACCTCGCCGTTGCAGAGCACGCACGGGTTGGGGGTGGTCCCGTTCGCGTAACCGGCGACGAAGTCGGCGACGACCGTCGAGCGGAACGCGTCCTCGAGGTCGAGCGTGAGGTGCGGGATCCCCAGCGAATGGGCGATGCCCCTGGCGCCGAGGACAGCCTGTGGCGAGCAGCAGCTGCGAGCGCCGTCGTTGTGGCGGTCCGCCCAGAGCTTGACGGTGATCGCGACGACGTCGGCACCCCGCTCGCGTTCGAGCAAGGCCGCGACAGCGCTGTCGACGCCGCCGGAGATCGCGACCGCGACGCGCCCGCCTTGCGGTGCGGGCGCCAGGGCAGCGCCGGCTCCAGCCGCTTGGCTGAGCGCACGGGCGAGGGCGTCGGCGGCGAGGTCGGCTGCGTGGGCGCCCTGGGGGGTCAGGCCGCCAAGGGCTTCTGAGATGTCGGAGGGGCTGATGCGGGCCGCGTGCAGCACCTCTGTGCCCTCCACCAGCTCCGTGGCCGCTGCGGCCGCAGCACGGGATGCGGCGCATCCTTCAGCGTCGAAGGTCGCAGCGGCAATGAGGGAGTCGCTGACCGTCAACGAGATGCGGACAAGGTCGCCGCATGGGGCGCCCCCGGCAGCGCCGCTGTAGGCGTCGGCTGGCGCGGGTGCGCGGCGGGATTCGTCGCGCAGGTATTCCTCGATCAGGCTCACCGGCACGAGGCTACCGCGCTCGCACGGCGGCTCCCCCGCAGACTGTCCTGCCCTACCCGGACACCGTCCGGGCTATCCACGACAGCTTTGCCGGTTAGGGGTGGTAGCCGAGGGTCTTGCCCTCGTAGTTCGCGTCGCGCACGGCCTGGTGCACGCTCTGGTAGCCGCGGAAGCCGTAGGAGATGGTGGCGACGGGAAGCCCGGCACCACCGACGTCGGGTGGGGAGATCGCAACGAGGGCCGGGACCCGGTCCACGTCCACGCCCTCGGTGATCCGCGAGTAGTCCGCGATGTCGCGCACGTAGCTGTGGAACAAGGCGACGTCCTGCTCGCCTCTCAGGCGTCTCGTGATTTTGCGAAGCTCTTGATCATCGATCCCTGAGGCCTTCGTGATCAGCAGGACCACGGTTTCGCCGCTCTCATGAGCGTCCACGATCTGCTTTGGCAGCCCCGGCCCCGGGGCGAACTCGCCCACGGCCTGGACGGGCGCGGCCGGCGCCGCGGGCTCTGCAGTGGCCGGCTCCGCGGGGACGGAGGCGTCGGTACCTGCCGCGGGCTCGGGGACCGCGGCGGCGCCCGTCGCAGGTGCCGCGGCTGGGTCGGTCGATGTGGGGACGCTGACCGGACGGTCGGCATCGGGCGCGGACTCGCCGCCGGAGAGGTTATGAAGCATCAGGAAGGCGACGAGCACGCCCAGCGCGGCGATCGCGCCGATCTGCAGCACAGGGTTCGAGTTGAGCGCCTTCCTCATGCGCCCGACCCACCTCGGCTGGCGCGCGGCCGGCCGATCGAGTAAAGAGGCTCCAGTCTGCCGGTACCGCTCGGCCTGAGAACCTGAATAGACAGGTGGGTGTCCCCCCGGCGAACCCCACGGGGCCGCCAGAGAAAGGACTCCCAAGGCAATTGTGTTGGCTCACAATTGGAGCGGCGAACGAACAGACTCGAGCCTTCGAAGACCATACCAACCAATAGTTCGGCGCCCCGGGCCCCGAGCTTGAGCGGTGCGAACGCCTACGCGCCTGGTTTCGCTCGCAGCGAGATCCCCAGTTCGCGCAGCTGGTCGTCCTCAACCGGCGCCGGCGCCCCGGTGAGGGGGTCGGCGCCCGAGGCGGCCTTCGGGAAGGCGATGACGTCGCGAATCGAGTCCGTCCCGTGCAGCAGGGCGACCCAGCGGTCGAGGCCGTAGGCGATGCCTCCGTGCGGCGGGGCGCCGTATCGGAGCGCCTCCAGCAGGAAGCCGAAGCGCGCCTCCGCGTCCTCGGCGGAGATCCCGAGCACGGAGAACACGGCGCTCTGGACTTTCGGGTCCGAGATACGGATCGAGCCACCGCCCAGCTCCACCCCGTTCCAGACCACGTCGTAGGCGAGCGCACGTGCGGACCCGGGGTCGTCCGGGTCCAGCTCGGCCGCGGGAGCGGTGAACGGGTGATGGATGGCATCCCATCGCTGCTCATCCTCGCTCCACGCGAACAGCGGCCAGTCGACGACCCATGCGAGCTCGTTCACGCCGTCCGGGATCAGGCCGAGGCGCTCGCCCAGGCGGACGCGCAGGCCGCCGAGCACGCCGGCCGCGACCGCGAGAGCGTCCGCCGCGAGCAGGAGCACGTCCCCCTCTGAGGCTTCGAGGGCCTCGTTCATCCCGGCGATCTCGCCGTCGGCCAGGAACTTCGCGACGGGCGAGCGCCAGCCGCCGGGCTCGACGACCGCCCACACCAGGCCCTTCGCTCCCAGCTCCTTCGCCTCGTCGACTAGGCCGTCGAGCTGAGCGCGGGACATCTCGTGGGTGCCGGCGTTCATGCCCATCACCACTCCCCCGCCCTCGATCACGCCGCCGAAGGCGTTGAACTCGGTTCCGCGGAGCGCCTCGGTCAGATCGCGAAGCTCCATGCCGAACCGCGTGTCCGGCTTGTCGGAGCCGTAGCGCGAGATCGCCTCGTCGTAGGGGATCCGCTTGAACGGCAGCTCGACGTCGATCCCGTGCTCGGCCAGGACAGCGGCCAGCAGGCGCTCGTTGACGTCGATCACGTCGTCCGCCTCCACGAACGACATCTCGATGTCGAGCTGAGTGAAGTCGAGCTGGCGGTCCGCGCGAAGGTCCTCGTCGCGGAAGCAGCGCGCAATCTGGAAGTAGCGCTCGAGCCCGCCGAACATCAGCATCTGCTTGAACAGCTGCGGCGACTGCGGCAGCGCGTAGAACGAGCCGGGCTGCTGGCGGCTGGGCACGAGGAAGTCGCGGGCGCCCTCGGGGGTGGAGCGGGTGAGGACCGGCGTCTCGATGTCGAGGAAGCCCTCGCCCTCGAGGAATCGCCTGATCTCGCGGGTCACGCGGTCGCGTAGGACGAGCGCATCGCGCATCCGCTCGCGCCGCAGGTCGAGGTAGCGGTAGCGGAGCCGAAGCTCCTCCCCCACCTCGCCCGAGTAGCCCTCGATCTCAAACGGCGGCGTCTCGGCGTCGGCCAAGAGCTCCGCCTCGGCGACGCGCAGCTCGTACGCGCCGGTTGGAAGCTCCGCGTTCACCGTCTCGGGGTCGCGCTCGACGACCTCGCCGGCGACGCTGAGCACGTCCTCCGCGCGGAGGCGGTGACCAAGCTCCTGCGCGTGGCCCGAGCTGTCGGGGTTGAAGACCAGCTGCACGAGGCCGGTGCGGTCGCGTAGGTCGATGAAGATCAGCCCACCGTGGTCGCGGCGCCGGTGCACCCAGCCTGCGACGCGAGCCCGCGAGCCCACGCGATCGCTCAGGATCTGGCCGCACCATGTGTCTCGGTAGCCGTTTGCTCGCAGCGCCGGAAACTCAGCCTTTTCGCTCATCGGGGCGAGCCTAGCCCGCGAGCTCTGAGACCAGCGTCTCGATCGCGACAGGGCGCTGCTCCCCGGTGTCCATGTCGCGAGCGGTCGCGCGCCCGGACTCGTCGAGGATCACGGCGACGTCCGCTCCGGAGCGGTCGGCCTGCTTCATCTGCCCCTTGAAGCTGCGCTCTGCCAGGTCGAGGTCGGCGGCGATGCCCGCGCGGCGAAGCTCCAGCACCAGCCCCAGCGCGTTGTCGCGCTGCCCGTCGGGCGCCACGACGAAGACCTCGACCGGGGGGCTGCCGCCCTTTTGGCCCAGGGCCAAGAGCACGCGCTCGATCCCGCAGGCCCAGCCCGCCGCGGGCGTCGCGGCGCCGCCGAGCAGCTCGATCAGCCCGTCGTAGCGCCCGCCGCCGGCGACCTCCGACTGGGCTCCGAGCTGGTCGCAGTCGAACGAGAAGACCGTACGCGTGTAGTAGTCCAGGCCGCGGACGAGCGATCCGTCGACCTGGAAGTGAACCCCGGCCTTCTTCAGCAGCTCCTTCACCTCCGCGAAGTGCTCGGCGTCCTCGGAGGTGAGGTGGTCGAGCATCACCGGCGCGCGGGCCATCACCGCGCGGGTCCCCTCGTCCTTGGAGTCGAACGCACGCAACGGGTTCTCGTCGATCCGCTCGCGCACGTCGTCCGAGAGCTCGGATTCGTGCTCGCGCAGGTACGACTGGAGCTCCTCGCGGTACGCGGCGCGGCCCCCGAGCGAGCCGAGGCTGCCGATGCGAAGGCCCAGGCTCGGCACGCTGAGGTCATGGAGCAGGTCGTTCAACAGCACGATCAGCTCGGCGTCGACGAGCGGCGAGGCGGAGCCGATCACCTCGGCACCGATCTGGTGGAACTGGCGGTAGCGCCCCGCCTGCGGCCGCTCGTGGCGGAAGTAGGGGCCCCAGTACCAGAGCTTTACGGGCTGGGGGAGCTTCTGCATGCCGTGCTCCAGGTAGGCGCGGCAGATCGGCGCCGTGCCCTCGGGGCGCAGGGTCAGGCTTCGATCGCCCTGGTCGGAGAAGGTGAACATCTCCTTGCGGACGATGTCCGTGCTGCCTCCGACGCCGCGCGCGAACAGCTCGGTGTCCTCGAAGGCGGGCGTCTCGATCCGCCCGTAGCCGGCACGGGCGAACGCCTCGGTGGCGGCCTCGTTGAGACCCGCCCTCACAGCGGAGTCCTCCGGGAGCACATCGAAGGTTCCGCGGGGAACCTTGAAGCGCTCGCTCATCGCGCCAGCGCGGTGAGGAACGGGTTCGTCGCCCGCTCGGCGCCGAGCGTGGTGATGCCCATGTGGCCGGGGTAGACGGTCGTCTCCTCCGGGAACGAATCGACGAGCGTCCGCAGGCTCTCCATCAGCGTTGGGGCGTGCCCGCCTGGCAGGTCGGTGCGACCGACCGAGCCCTGGAAGAGAACGTCGCCCGAGAACAGGGCCTCCTCGTCGGGGATCGAGTAGGTCACGTGGCCGGGGCTGTGGCCCGGGGTGAACAGCACGTCGATCTCCATCCCGGCGAGCTCGAGCTTCTCGCCGCCCTTCACCGTCTCATCGGCGTCGTAGCTCTCGTAGGGGCCGAAACCCGGCCACGGGACGAACGACATGATGTCGGCGAGGACCGGAACCTCGAGCTCCGGGCAGTACACCGGCGCCCCGGTCGACCGCGCGAGCGGGGCGACCGCGCCGACGTGGTCGAAGTGCGTGTGGGTGAGCAGGATCGCCTCGATCCCGATGCCCATCTCGTCGATCGTCGCCTGGATCCGCTCGGCCTCCTCGCCGGGATCGACGATGAGGCCGCGGTCCGCCCCGTCGAGCGCGAAAACGAAGCAGTTCTCCGCCACCGGCCCGACCGTGAGCATGCGGACGTCCATCTACTTGCCCCTCGCCGCCTTCGCCTTGCGCTTCGACGCCTGGCGCCGGGTGTAGAAGAAGCGGTCGATGTAGTAGCCCATCGGGACGTAGAGGACGAGCATGAACGCCGAAAGGGCGATCGAGCCGCCGATGGGCTGCCCGAAGAGCAGGATCAGGAGCGCGAGGAAGATGCCCGCGGCGATCAGCGCACGATTGATAGAGCTTCGCCAGGTCGGCGGGATGTCACGCTTGTCCGCCACCTGGCGGCGGGTCCGGGCCCGGGCCTCCTGGCGGTTGGCTGGCCGCGAGGTGCGCCCGCGGCGGTCGATGGCGCCGCCCTGAGTCCCCTTGTGCTTGCGCTTTCGCTTCTTCTTCGTCTGAGCCATGGGGGCTGAATCTACCTAGCCGGCGGCGCGCTCGATCACGTGGCGGTCCCGGTCGAAGCCGGGCAGCGACATATCGTCGGGAAAGCCCTCGAGCGCCGCCTCGGGCACGAGCCCGACGATCTCGCCGGCGCCGGTGCGGCCACCCCTCTCCGCGGCGAGCTCACCGATACGTGCAACCACGGCGGCGAGCGGCACCGAGATCGGGTCGTGGACATTGGTCGAGATCTGCGGGCCGGCATCGCCCAGGTCGACGGCGAGCGCGCGGACGCCCGACAGCCCCCCGCCGGACTCACGCAGCTGCGCGGCGACGGCGCGCGCGGCCTCCATGTCGGCGCCCTCCAGCAGCACGTTGAAGGCGGCGAGCGGCGGCCGCGCGGTCACCAGCGTTGCGCCTGCCGAGGGATGGGGCACGTCTGGCCCAAAATCGGCCCTGAGCTCGCCGGCCTCCATGCGCCGGCGCAGTTCCTCCAGGCCCCCGTTGCGAAAGAACGAGCGCTCGCGGCGGCTCTCGTCGCTGGCCATCGCGCCGTAGAGGAAGGTGGGGATCCGATCGGCGCCGATCGCACGGGCGACGTCCAGCGCGGTCGCTTCCGCCACCTCCCGCTCGTCGGCGGTGGTGTAGACGAGCGGCGCGACGTCGAGCGCACCGATGCAGGGGTGGGCACCCTGATGGCGGCGCATGTCGATCGTCATCAAGCAGGCGCCGCATCCCCTCACCAGCGACTCGCCGAGAACCTTCACGGGCGCGGCCATCGTCAGCACCGTCCGGTTGTGGACCGGATCCGAGTGGGTGTCCAGGAGGTCGGCCCCGGCGGTGAACTGATCACTGATCGTCTGCACCTTCCGCGCGTCACGGCCCTCGGAGAAGTTGGGGACGGCGAGAAGCACAGGCCGCAGGCTATCCGCGGATAGGGTGCGCGCATGGATCATGTCGCCGACGGCGTCTGGCGCCTAACTGCCGGCTTTCCCCTTCGCGTCAACGCGTATCTCGTCACCGATGGCGACGGCGTGGCGGTGTTCGATGCCGGCATCAAGCCGATGGGACCGAAGCTCGGCGAGGCCGCGGCAACCCACGGAGGCGTCACCCGCGTGATCCTCGGGAACGCTCACGCCGACCATCGCGGCGGGGCCAACGGAATCGGCGCCCCGGTCTACTGCCACGCCGACGAACGCGCCGACGTCGAGGGTGACGGCGGCGCGCATTACTTCGATCTGGGGAAGCTGTCCCTACCCACCCGCCTGCTCACGCCCCGGATGTTCGACTCGTGGGACGACGGCCCGGTGGAGGTCGCGGGGACCCTCGCCGAGGGAGATCGGGTCGGCGAGTTCGAGGTCATCCACCTTCCAGGCCACGGGCCCGGATGCATCGGCCTGTGGCGCGAACTGGACCGCATCGCGATCACGAACGACTGCTTCGCGTTGTTCAATCCGAACCTGCCGATGCCGGGCCGCCCACGGGTCCCGCACCCCGCCTTCAACTGGTCCACCGACGCCGCCCGCGAGTCGATTCGCAAGCTCGCCGCCCTGAAACCCGCGAAGTGCTTTCCCGGTCACTACGGACCGCTCGAGGTGGACGTGGTCCGCCAGCTCGAAGCCGCCTCCTAGTCAGACGCAGGCGGCTAGGAGAGCCCCGCTGCGAGCACCTGGGCGTTGAGCGCCGCCGGTCCGTCGGCGGTGTTGTTGAAGTAGGCGAGGACCCCGGTCCGGGCCCTCCACGCCCCGATCCGCCGTCGCCAGGTGGCGAGCTCCTTCTCCGTGTAGTCGCCGCGGCCACCTCCCCGGCCCCCGCCGTGGAAGCGGACGTAGGTCCAGTCGGTGGTGACCTCCCGCTTCACGAACGGGAAATCGGGGTCGTCGGTGATGACGAGGGCCGCGCCGTGTGAGCGCAGCAGCTCGTAGACGTCACCCGTGAACCAGCTCTCGTTGCGCACCTCGACCGCGTGCCGTCCCGGGGCGCGCTCGCCGATGACCTTCAGCGCGGCGTCGAGCCGCTCGTCGTTGCGCTTGAAGCTCGGGGGTAGCTGCCAGAGGACCGCCTCCAGCCGACCCGCCTCGCGCAGCGGCTCGATCGCGGCAAGGAAGCGCTCGACGTACTTCTCGGGGCTGTTCAGCCGCTTGATATGGGTGATGTAGCGGCTGGCCTTGACCGTGAACCGAAACTCCGCGGGCGTCTGCTCGATCCAGGTCTTCACCGTCTTCGCGGACGGCAGGTTGTAGAAGGTGCTGTTGACCTCGACGGTGTCGAACACGGTCGCGTAGTGCTCCAGCCACGAGCGCTGGGGCATCTTCTCGGGGTAGAACCCGCCCCGCCACTCCTTGTAGGCCCACCCCGAGCAGCCGATGCGAACAGCCTCCATCGGGGCATTGTCGCAACCGAGCGGCGGCCCGATCCGGCTCGATCCCGCCGCTAGGATTGGCCGCCCGCCGGAGTAGCTCAGCTGGTTAGAGCAGCGGAATCATAATCCGCGTGTCGCAGGTTCGAGTCCTGCCTCCGGCATGGCAGAAGCGGCTTGAGGCGAGATACTGCGCGGGCGATGTCGCAGGAGAACGTGGAGATCGTGCGGCGGATGTTCGAGGCCTTCGTGCAGGGCTTGGAACGCGGCAACCCGGGGCCGCGTTCGATACCGGGACGCTCGCGGCAGACGTCGAATGGCAGACGTCCGATCTCATGGGGGCGGAGACGTTTCGGGGCCGCGAGGGGTCATCGAGTTCATGCGCAGATGGACTGAGGACTTCCAGGGCTATGGAATTCAGCTCGAGCGGCTGATCGACGCCGGCGATGACCGAGTGGTGGGCCTGTTGCATCAGTGGGCGACGGGCAAGGGAAGCGGCGTACCAGTCGAACTGAACCTCGCCCTCGTCTACGAGCTGGATGCGGGTCGCGTGATTCGGATGCGCAACTACACGAGCCAGGCCGAGGCCCTCGAAGCCGCCGGACTGTCGGAGTAGCGGCTTGGGCCGCAACCCCAGCCTCTGGGCGCCCGCGCCCCGACGCCCGCGCGGTCCTGACAATGCCGCCTCGAGAAGGTTGCCCCCACCCCGTCCCCGAGGTAGGGTCGTCCTGAAAGCGACAGGAGGGGGACTCCAATGCACGCAGTAGTAGTCACCGTCACCATCAACGACCGGGAAGCGGCCGAGGAACATCTGCGAAACGAGGTCGTGCCAGGTGTGAAGCAGGTTCCCGGGCTGGTTGCCGCGTACTGGGTCAATATCGGCGACGGCAAGGGCCGAAGCATGGCCATCTTCGAGTCCGAGGATGCCGCTCGGTCTGTTGCGGACCGAATCCCCGAGATGGTCACCGATGCAGTCACGCTTGAGAGCGTGGATGTTGGTGAGGTCGTCGAAAGCGCCTGAGAGATCCATTAGGTGGCGCTCACTTCGTCCCAGCGAAGTGAGCGCCATCTCCGCTCGCTCAGGTGGGGCAACGGATGGGCAACACACCATCCATGCCCAGCCGCAACCCGCTGCGTGCGCCTCAGGCGTGGAAACGCACGTCCCGTGCGGTCTAGGTCCCACCAGCCGCAACCAGCCGCCACTCCCGGAGCGGAATCATCATCCGCGTGTCGCCGGTTCGAGTCCTGCCTCCGGCATCGCTTGACCAAGCCGTTCCGGCCCGTCGGGACGCCCATCGGGCACCCGCTTGGGCAACGAAGGGGCTTGAGCCAGTCCCGCCATTCGTTGGCCGGTGAGCTAGAGGCTTGGTACGCAGTCGGCCCAGATCGAGAACGAGCCCGCCGAACCCTCCGCTTCGAGCGTGCCATACCAGCCATCGAAGCTAAGGGAGTCCACCGAGGTGCGGGAGAGCCGGAGACCTCCCACAGGCCCGAACGCCACCGGGCCCCCGCCGATGGGGTTCGGCGCGCTCGGGGGACACATCGAGGTGGCTGTCTGCTGGGTGTTCGCCGGAATGGGGACGGACGACGACGACGCATACGTCACCGTGAGGTCGGCCGAGCAGACGGCGTACCCCGTGCCGGACTTGGTGCGGTTGGAGATGTTGTCCGCTACCACCAGCCAGTTGTCGCCGCCCGCATTGTCCGATGGAAAGCTCGAGACCAGCCTCAGGCTGGTTGGGCCTCGGAGGCCGCCGTGGACGACCGCACGCGCAGGGCCGCAGGGAATCGGATCGGTGGCTAGTCCACCCGGTCCAGCGGTCTCCTCGGCGCTTCGGTAAGCCGGCTTTACCCGCGAGCACACCGCCGTCGGCGTGATCTCAATCGAGGCGTCGAAGCTCGAGAACTTGGTCTTCCATCCATCGTCGGGAGCCTTGTCCGAGTCGCCGTCGTCGAACGGATACGAGGACGAGATGAAGCTGTCACCGAAATCGGACTCAGACCCGGCACCGCCCGACAATACGTGCGTGCGGCCTGGGCAATGAGCGGCGAACGTCTTCGTGGCCAAGAGGCCGATCTGCTCATCCTCGAGCACATACGTGAAGCCGCCCTGCTTGACGACCTCGCCTTGGGCGTACGCCCTGCGCCGCGAGCGAAAGGGCGAAACCTGCAACGAACATGAACCCCCTTCGGATCATGGGCCGGAGCCTCGCATCCCGATTCCTCGGAGTCAAGTCTCAAGCCGGCCCGTGCGGTTGGACCCCACCAGCCGCAACTTCAGGAGCCGAATCATGATCCGCGTGTCGCAGGTTCGAGTCCTGCCTCCGGCACTCGCGAAAGCCCCGCTAGTCGGGGTTTTTCGTAGAGGCGCGCGTCGTCCGAGCCGCGATCGAGGGCCGGGTGGTAACGGGGTGGCAACACGCGCCTTAGTCGCTTTGCATGGGAAGCAAACAAACGGGCTGCGGGAGGAGGTGACCCCAATTTGTGCCCATATGCGGGCCAATTCTGGGGTCACGTAGGCGGTGCGTCATTAGCGCTTTGGACGAAGAGCGCTACGGCCCGGGCTTAGCCTTACTCGGCCGCCTGCGCGACGTTCGAGTCTCTCCTCCGGCATGTAAGGCCGCGCGTTTGCGCGCCGGCGCCGCCCAGCCAAGGGGGGAAAACGACCACCCCCCAGAGGTGGGCTTGATTCCGCCCAAGGGCCCCTGGTAGCGGGCCCTGATCCGGGCGAAGCTTCTGTTCACAAGCAACCGACGCCCCATAGGGGCAGAAACGAGAACAGAACAATGAAGCTCAAGACCATCCTCGCCACCGCAGTCGTCACCGCCGCCGCATGTTTCGCCGCCACCGGCGCCAGCGCCGCAGACAAGGCGGACACGCACGTCTCCTTCGTCTCGGCCTCGCCGCACGGCGGGGACTACTGGTACGAGGGCTACATCTACGCCAACGAGGACTTCGACTACGCGAAGAAGAAGTGCGCCGACAATCGCAAGGTCGTCGTCAAGCGAGTCGCGAACGGCCCCGACGTCAGGATCGGAGTGACGAGGGCGAACGGAGCGGTCGGAGCCTGGAACGTCGTGTACCCCGCCGCCGACGGCGCCTACTACGCCAAGGCGCCCGCGACGGACGAGTGCAAGGGCGATAGGTCCGACGAGCTCGTGATCGAAAACGGATAGCCGACGAACAACCGTAGTGAGGCGACCCTCCCCGAGCGATCGGGGAGGGTCTTCCTCTTTCTCAAATACGAGGTTGTTCAGCTTGAGACTTGGTGGCCCAGAGCTTCCTGCAAGGACACTCGTAGGGCTGTCGGAGCAGTGCCGGCAAGCGTCTCCGGTGGGCAACGAATGGGCAACGCGCCATCCACGACCAGCCACAACTCGGCGCGTGCGCTTCAGGCGTGGAAACGCACGCTCCGTGCGCTTAGACCCACCGCCGCAACCAGCCGCAACTCCCTGAGCCGAATCATGATCCGCGTGTCGCAGGTTCGAGTCCTGCCTCCGGCATCCGAGAACACCCCAAGATGTGGGGCTTTCTGGAGGCGCTCGGGCGGTCGGCCGTCGCGGTCGAGCTTGTGTCCGATCGGCCTGACGAGCGCGCCGGGCGGCTCGGCTCTCCTCCCCTTTCGGTCGGCGGCGAGTAGCTTTCCCAGTATTCGGAGGTTCGAATGGTCTTGGAGGCGGCTACGCCGCCAGCTGTCATGGCGAGATGTCGTGGCGGAGTTCTCGTGGGCACGAGTCGCCGAGCGCGCTCTTGATTGCGCTCTTGCTGGCCGGCGTCAGGCTACGGCGGATACCTCCTCGGCAGGCCTGACGTGAATCAAGAGGCGCTTCGCGCTGCCGCGATCGCCGAGGGGCGCGAAGCGGGCGCCCAGAAGGGTGCGAAGGCAGGGGTACGAGCAGGGCTATGAGTCGGCGCGCGACCGCACCCATGCCCCTGCGTACGCCGCTGCGTACAGAGAGGCATACGCGAGCGAGTTCGAGCGCGCCGACCTCGCTCCGCCGCAGCGGATTCAGGTGCCGGACCCGCGATGAGTTTCCACTTCCGAGCGACGCAGGAGTGGCCCTCACAGGAGCGCCCGGACCACATCCGGCCCGGATGGCGCGCCAGGGTCCGGGTGGCACGACCGACCGTCTCCGTTGTTGTCGTGGTCTGCGTGGCGGCGCTCGAGCTTGCGCTTCGTCGGCTACGTGGTGGGGAACGGGAGCAGCAGCGTACGGAACGAGCGGCCGAGATCGAGCGGTCCTCGTTCCAGGAGGCATTCGAGACCGCGCGGCAGGCCGCCTTTGTGCGGGGCGAGGAGCGCGGCAGGGCGGCCGGAGAGCGGGCGGGCATAGCGGCCTCGGAGAAGGCCGGTGCGGAGGCCGGGGCGCGGCAAGGCGCCGCGGCGGTCGAGCGGAGGCAGGCGGCGATCGCGGCGGCCGAGGCAGCTGCGGCTGAGGCGGCGCGGCGCGCGGCGGCGGAGGCGCGGGCGGAGAGGCGGGCAGCGCGGGCTGCGGCGGCCGCGACACCCGAGCCCGCCCCGCTCCGGCGCCGGCGCCGGCGCCCGCTCCGGCGCCGCCCCCACCCTCAGAACCCTGCGTCGATCCCAGGGGCTTCCCGTGCTGAGCTAGCCCGGGAACCTTCCCTCGTTCTCGTCGGTGAGGACGAGCCTCTGGCCCTGCGCCCGCACCACGAACCGATAGGAGATGCGCCCCCGCTGGAGCTCGACCGGTCCGTGTCCCTTCAGGCTGTATCCGGGGAACGCCGAGGAGAACCGGCATGAGAACTTGAACCGGCCGCGCCGGCTGCAGCTCTGCTCGAGGTTGGCGATCACCCGCTTTGCGAACTTGTGGCGGCGGAGCGCAGTGGCCACGGTTCGTTCCGCGCGGCCTGCCTCCAGCGGCGGTCTCAGGACCTTGAACCGGAACGTCCGTGGCGGTCCGGGGTTCCCGAGGGCGTCGCGCGCGGTTACGAGCAGCTTGTGCGTGCCGAACTTGAGCTTCCGGTCCGGCGCGAAGCTCGGCCCGCACCCGACTGCCGGCTTGCCGTCGAGCTTGCAGGTGAAGCTGGCCCCCGCCTCCGGCGAGGACACCTGGAAGCTGGGCTTGCGGTCGCCGGTCCTCTTGGGGCCCGTCACCTCGGCCGCAGGGCCGACCGTGTCGACGCTGAAGTCGCGGGTTGCCGAGGCCGTGTTGCCGGCCGGGTCGGTGACGCGCACGCGGAAGGTGTAGGCGCCGTCAGCCAGGTCGGTCGGCTGGTCATGCCGGTTGAGGGACGTGCACGGGCCGAAGTTGATCGTGCCCTGGTCGACCGAGCATTCGCGGGCATTCTCGGCCGCGGTGGTCCAGCCGAAGCTTGGGCGCGGATCGTTCGTGGGCCCCGTCGGGCCTAGGGCCGTGAGGGTGACCGTAGGCGGGGTGAGGTCGACGCTGAAGTGCGGGTGTCGGTCGCGGTGTTGCCGGCCTCGTCGGTGACCCGGATCCGGAACGTGTAGTTGCCCTCCGTCGAGCGGGGTGGCCTGGTCGTATTGCGTCGGGCTCGTGCAAGCCCCGAACGAGGGCGTGCCCGAGTCGAGCGAGCACTCGCGCAGGCTCTGGTCGTCCCCGGCCGCCGTCCAGCTGAAGCTGGGCTGGGGGTCGTTGGTCGGGCCGGTTGGGCCGCCCGCCTGCAGGGTGACCGTGGGCGGCTCCGTGTCGACGGTGAAGTCGCGGGTCTCCGTCGTGGTTTCGGGCATAGTCGTCGGTCGCGCGGACGCGGAACGTCCAATCACCGTCCGCCAGCGGGCCGTCCGTATGGCTGCTTGCCGTGGTGCAGGGGCCAAAGTCCTGGGTGCCTTGGTCGACCGAGCACTCGACGGCTGTTGCGTTCTGCACCGTGAACCCGAAGGTCGGGGACGATTCGTTGGTGGGTCCGTCCGGGCCGCTGTCGATCGTGACCGTGGGCGCGGCCAGCGCAGGCGCGGAATGCAGGCAGCCAAGCAGCGCTGCGACAACGGCAACCCGCAGCAGCATTCCTGATGTTCCCACCCCCCGCTTCACATCCGCACCGTAGTAACGGTAACGCTCTCAACCGGGGCCGGCCAATCCCGCGGCTGCTATTGCTGGGGCATGACAGCCAAGGCATCGGAGCGGTTTGTATGGGCGGTCGACACTCTGGAGGTCCGACCGGCCGACCGCCTGCTCGAGGTCGGCTGCGGTCACGGCGTCGCGGTCTCCCTGGTCTGCGAAAGGCTGACGACGGGAACAGTCACCGCGATCGACCGCTCGCCCAAGATGATCGAGATGGCCACGCGGAGGAATCGCGAGCACGTCGATGCGGGCCGGGCTGTGCTCGAGGCCGTCGCCCTCGAGGACGCGGACCTCGGCGATCGGCGCTTCGACAAGGTCTTTGCCTTCAACGTCGCTCCCTTCTGGCTACAGCCGGAGGCCGCGCTCGGGGCCGTCCGCGAGCACCTCACCCGAGATGGGGTCGCCTACATCTTCTGGGACGCGCGGCACTTCGCAGCGGAGCGAGCCCGGGACCTCGGGAACGAGCTTGCCGACCGGCTACGCGAGGGCGGATTCTTCGTCGACAGGGTGCTGGTCGAGGACCTGCGCCCGGTCCCCGCGGTCTGCGTGATGGGGCGGCCCCAGGGTGAATGAAACCGGGGCTGGCACCGCTATCGCGCGACGCCGCAGTCGGCCAAGGCCTCGGCGACGCTGTCGTACTTGTCGACCCGCGCCACGAGGCCGTCGCGGATCGTCCACAGCTGGACGTAGTCGAGGTCGATCGGCACGCCGCTGGTGTTGCCCTTCCCGGTGACGCGCATGTGGGCCAGGACCGTTCCCGCGCCCAGGTCCCGGATCTCCTTCGGCTCGACCCCGAACGCGTCGCCGCCGAGGGTCTCCCGCTGGGCCACCCAGGCGCTCCTGAGCATGTCGCGCCCGATCAGCGCCTGCTGCCCGTCGACCGCCTGGAGCAGGGGGATCCAGACGATGTCCTCCGCGCACAGCTCCAGCGTGGCGTCCCAATCGCCTCGGTTGAAGGCCTCGATCCCCTTGCGCACGACTTCGAGGTGGTGTTCCGGCATGGGCGCGCAGTATGGCGGCCTGCCGCGACTAGTTGGGCCTCCTCAACGTAGAGGGAGGCTCTTTCATTGCCGCGTCGGCTGCTCGCGAGCTCGACGGCGAGGGGAGCGAGCTAGCAGCTCGGCCGGTCAGGCCTAGGTCGACTGCCGTCCGCAGGCGACCGCGGAGTCGTACCGGGTCCGCCGTCGCGAGTTAATGCGCTCGACGCAAGCAGGCCATAGGATGGCCCGCGTGCGCAGGGGACTCGCCACAACGATCGTTGGCGTTCTGCTCGTGGCGATGGCCGGCTGTGGTGGCGACGATGATGCTCCCGCCGACCTGGGCCCCGACGACGTTCGCGCGAACCTCGAGGACGGCGGCTATCTGGTGGAGGAGGACGTCACCGACGGTGCGAACCAGTCGCTGCCTCCCAAGGGCGAGATCGACGCCGAGCTCTACTTCGGCGTCGGGTCGGGCCCCGACCAGGAGCCCGGACTGACGGCCGGCGTGTACTTCTTCTCCGACCCCGCGGACGCCCAGACGGTCGCGGACGCCTTCTCGGACTCGCTGCACGAGGTGCGCGATACGCGCCTCTACAACCTCGCAGGGGACGAACAGGCCACGCTCGACGACCTCGTCGCTACCGGCGAGGGCGACTAGACGGCTGCGCGAGCTAGCCGCGCTGGGTCGCGTGTGGGTACTCCTTCGCGCGGCCCTGGAACGAGAGGATCTTCGGGTTCTGGATCACGCCGTCACGGATCTCGATCGCACGGCGGATCGTCTCGTCGGCCTCCCACCCTGCCGGCCCGTCCATGACCGAGCGCACGTAGGGCGCGAGCGCCTCGCCGATCTCCCAGGTCGCCGAGCTCCACAGGAGCGAGGGGCTGTGGTCCACGGCGTAGTTGTGGATGCCGGGCGCGGGATCGAAGATCGGGTCTTCGAACGACGTTGGCCGCGCCCACTCGAAGCCCATGCCGGCGTCGGCCGAGACGTCCACGAACAGCGTGCCGGGCCCAAACAGCTCGAGGTCAGCGGTCGTGGCGAAGTCGAGCGGCGCGTCGGTGTCCTGGAGGATGCAGTTGACGATGATGTCGTGCTCGGCGAGGAACTCGGCGAACGACCCGTACTCCGAACCGAGCTCAATCGGCTCGCCCGCCGCGTACTTGACGAACTCGACCGCGTGAAGGGGGGCGACGATCGACGCCCCTTCCCTCCGCGAGAGCACCGTGATCGCGCGGATCCCCATCGCATCGAGCGCGGCCGACGCACCCCGGCCCGTCGCGCCGAAGCCGATGACCACGGCGCTCAGCGGCGGCCCGTACTCGCCCGTGATCCCCGTCAGCTGCATGGCCTGAAGGACCGAGCAGTAGCCCGCCATCTCGTTGTTCTTGTGGAACACGTGCAGGCCGAAGGCGCCGTCCTCGTTCCACTGGTTCATCGCCTCCCACGCGATCAGCGTCAGGCGACGGTCGATGGCGAGCTGGGTCAGCTCCGCGTCCTGAACGCAGTGCGGCCAGCCCCAGAGCACCTGCCCCTCTCGCATCGCGGCGACGTCCTCGTGCATCGGCTTGGGCAGAACCACCACGTCGGCCTCGGCGATCAGCTCCTCCCGCGACCGGACCCCGCCCAGCTGGGGCGCAAGCTCGTCGTCGGTGAGCCCGAACCGCTCGCCGTATCCCGTCTCCACGAAGATCCGCGCGCGGAGGTCGGGATCAATCGTCCGGATCGCCCTGGGATCGACCGCCAGGCGCAGCTCGTGCTCCTTGCGGGAGGTCGCGACTACACCCAGCGTCAGTGGCTCGCCCATCCCGGCACCGTAACGGTGGATGGGTCAGTCGACGCGCCCGCGCCACCCCGAGGTGAGCACTCGCAGCGCGTTTTCCGAGCAGATCAGCCGGCCGTCGTCCTTGTACTCCTCGAGCAGGGCCTGCTCGAGCCATTCCATGGCCCGCATGTCCTCGAGCCCTGGGAGCGTGGGCTTGATGAACCCGTCGAGGTCAGACCCCAGGGCGGTGTGCTCGTGGGACCCGGTCGCGGCGTGGATGTGCTCGATGTGGCAGCGGAGGATGTCGAAGGACTTCTGAAAGCGGCGGCGCTTGGTGATGGAGGGCATCCGGCTCGTCTCGCATGAGACCTCGTGCATCTGATGGTGGGCGAAGATCAGGCCGACGACGCCCCCACGCTCGGCGATCCGCCGCAGCCGGGTGGTGTCGAGCATGTACTCGGACTGACCGAACCGGTACCCGGCGTGCGTTACCAGCACGGGCTGGCTCTTCGCCGGGTCGAGCTCGTCGTCGAGCAGGTCGAGCGTGTCGTCGATGGCCCGCTCGCTCATGTGAGCCATGTCGATCAGGATCCCGTTCGCGTGCATCGCCCGCACGGCCGCGCGACCCAGGGCGGAGAGCCCGACGGTCTCGTCCTGATGAAACCAGCGGCGGTAGTCCTCATCGCTCATGAACGGCAGAGCGGGAGCGTCGGTCGCAATTCCCCGATAGATCAGATGCGCCAAGGTGATGTAGGCCACGCCGCGATCGGCCAGCCGCTTCACCGAGGCCTTGATCTCGTCCTCGTCGGCCCCGAGGTGAAAGCCGCCCTCCACGCAATGGACCAGCGCCAGCTTGCCGGCCTGTGCGGCGGCCGCCAGGTCGATTGGGCGATGCGCGATGGTCGCGACCGCCTCGTGCTCGGCCGCGACATGCTCTTCCACTCCCTTCATCTGTCGCTCGACCGAGTCGAGCCCGCCCGGACGTGGCGGCGAGTTGTGGCCGCCGTCGATCTCGTCGAAGAACGAGTAGAGGACGGACAGCGCCACGCCCACGCCGCCGTCGCGCATGTACTGCATGCGGACGCGTGGCCCGGAGAACAACGTTCGGTAGTTGATGAACAGGCTCGCGAAACCCACGAGCAGCGAGCGAACCCAGAAGCGGATCCCCCGCCACCCCTTGCCGAACCCGACCAGCCGCCCCAGCCTGACCCTGAGGGGCGTCACGAGGTGCATCGGATAGTGCGCGTGCAGGTCGACGATCAAACCGTTCCGCTCTCAGACGAAGGGGTTCTTCATTCTCGCGTTACCGAGCTCGTAGAGTCGAACCATGCCCAACGCGACCGCGACGGACGAGGGACTGGCCTTCGAGAGCTCCGCCGGGCGCTGGGTCCTCGCGGTCGCGGTGGTGGGCTCGAGCATGGCCTTCCTCGACGGAACGGTCGTAAACGTCGCGCTGCCCGAGCTCGGGCGCGACCTCGACGCGTCGACCAGCTCACTCCAATGGGTGCTGAACGGCTACCTGCTGACGCTCGCGTCCCTGATCCTCCTCGGAGGCTCCCTCGGCGACCGCTACGGGCGGCGCCGGGTCTTCGTCATCGGCATCGCCGTATTCACGGTGGCGTCGGTTCTGTGCGCGATGGCGCCCACCGTCGAGATGCTGATCGTCGCGCGGCTCCTGCAGGGAATCGGCGGCGCTCTGTTGACCCCCGGCAGCCTCGCGATGCTCGAGGCGATCTTCCGTCCCAAGGACCGAGCGCGCGCGATCGGCGCCTGGTCGGGGCTCGCCGGCGTCGCGACGGCGCTCGGGCCCCTGCTGGGCGGCTACCTGGTGGACGCGGTGTCGTGGCGGGCGATCTTCATCATCAACGTCCCGATCGGGATCGCTGTCGTCGCGATGGCCCTTCGCCATGTCCCGGAGACGCGGGATCCAACCGCGACCGGGCCGCTGGACTTCCCGGGGGCGATCCTCGCCGGACTCGGGCTCGCGGGAACCACCTACGCGCTGATCGAGGCTCCCGAGCAGGGGGCCGAGCCCCTCATCCTCCTCGCGGCCATCGGAGGCGTCCTCGCCCTCGTCGGCTTCGTCGTCGCCGAGCGTCGGAGCAGTAACCCGATGGTGCCGCTGTCGATCTTCGCCTCACGCCAGTTCACCGCGGCGAACCTCGTCACCTTCGCCGTCTACGCGGCGCTGGGCGGGTTCTTCTTCCTGTTCGTCTCCTTCCTTCAGGTCTCGCTCGGCTACTCGGCGATCGAGGCCGGAGCCGCCTCGCTCCCGGTGACCGCGCTGATGCTGGCCCTCTCCGCCCGCTCGGGCATGCTCGCGCAGCGGATCGGCCCGCGCATCCCCCTCACCGTCGGCCCGCTTGGGATCGCCGCCGGCCTGATCATGCTCACCGGGATCGAGCCCGGCGACTCGTACGTCTCGAGCGTCCTCCCCGGCGTGATCGTGTTCGGGCTGGGGCTGACGCTTGTCGTCGCCCCGGTGACCGCGACCGTCCTGGCCGCGGCGGACGCGCGCCACTCCGGCATCGCCTCCGGGATCAACAACGCGGTGGCGCGGGTCGCCGGGCTGCTCGCGGTGGCGGTGCTTCCGGTGGTCGCGGGGCTCACCGGCGATTCCTTCTACGACCCAGCGGCGATGACGGACGGGTTCCACATAGGTATGGCCGTGAGCGCGGCGCTCGCTGTCCTCGGCGCGATAGTGGCGTGGCTGACGATCTCGGGCGAGGTCCTCCACGCCGAGGACGACGAACCGGACCGTGCCGACTACTCGTGTGGGGTGGCCGGCCCCTCCCTGCGTCCCGGTCGGGACGAACTTCCAATCCCAATCGGGCAGGATGTCACCACCGGTTCAACGGCTGGCTAGAGAGGAGAATCGTGCCGACTAGCTGCTCACACCTCGATCACGTCGAGATCACCCAACTCCCCGAGTCCGTCGAAGGGTGCGAGGAGTGCCTGAAGACCGGCGATCCGTGGCTTCACCTGCGGATCTGCCTGGAGTGCGGAAAGGTGGGCTGCTGCGACAGCTCGCCGAACCGACACGCGTCCGGGCATGCGCGGGAGTCAGGACACCCGCTGATCCGCTCGCTCGAGCCGGGCGAGGACTGGTCGTTCTGCTTCATCGACGACATCGGGATGCTCATCCCGCAGGTCGAGGGTGAGACCCAGATCCCGCGGTCCCCGCTTGCCGGCTGAGCGCCGGTTATTCACCTGACGGCTCAAGCCATCTTGGCCGTCTCCAGGGCCGCCGCGAGCTCCTTGACGTCGCCACCGGACTGGCCCTCGAGGAGGATCTCCTGGCCCGTCACCTCGAGCGTGATCCTGTGACCGAGGCCGACGCGCTTGGAGGAGAGGGACGTGATGTCGGGGACGGGGATCGCAGCCAGCTCGTCCTTGACTTCCTGGCGCATGCCGCCGAGCCCAAGCACGAGCAGCCTGGTGGGCGTCAGCACGAACGCCATCACGCCCTCGATGCGAATTCCGGCGGCCCCCGCCGCGGCCTGCTGCCTTCGGACCTTGTGATGGCCGATCTCGCGTGCGATGGGCTCCCCCGCTCCCGCCATCGCCGTCGTCCGACCCCGCGCCTGCGCGACGAAGGCCGCGAGCACCTCCTCATCCCCGAGGTAGGGGCGCGCTCCCTCGATGATCCGTTGGCGCTTCTTCGCGTTCACGGCCGTCGCAGACTAACGCGCTCCGCTGCTCCAGCACGTCCAGCCGAACATGCGGGAACAGCCCGTAGGCCGGCGGCGGATCGGCGGGGTCGAGGTAGCGCTGGATCCAGAAGCCCCGCTCGCCATGCAGGAGGAGGGCGCAGTCCTCAGGACCGATCGCCTCGAACGATCCGCCGAGGAGCTCGGCCGCCGCAGCGTCCACGTGATGGGCGATCGGCTCCACCCTGGCCGCATCCCATTCGGCCCAGTCGCCGCCCTCGGCCCCGTGTGAGGTGCCGTCGCTGTGCGCGACGAACCCTGCCCGGGCGAGCTCGCGCGCGCGGTGCTCCTCGGCGGCCAGCGCCTCCTTGGAGTGGCGGAAGGACGGCAGGTCGTCGTAGAGATCCGGGCGCAGCCGCAGGGCGAACCGCTTGACGAGACCCGAGGACTTGTAGCCCCGGCGGTGCTGCGCGAACCGCAGCTCGGCGTCGCGAGCGCTTGAGCCAACGTAGACCCACGGGATGCGCGGATCCCGGCGCCGCCCCGCTTCCGGGGTCAGCTCGATCACGTAAACGCGCGAGGCCATGGAGTGGGTTTCGACGTCGAGCGCCGCGAGCCTCGCCGCCGCAGGTAGTACGGTTTCGCGCCGCCGGGGGTGCCGGCACGACCACCGCTTTGGGGGATACGAGTGAGCTTCGGGCGCATACTGCTGCTGATCGGACTGGCCTTCGTGGTCGTCGGGCTCGTGTACAGCGGCGTCTGGCACCTCTTCACGCAGTTCCTCTGGCAGAACCCGATGCTCTCGTGGCTGCCGATCCTGGCCTTCTTCGCGGTCGGCTTCGCGGTCGGCGCGGTGCGGCGAATGGTCAACGCCGGCGGCCCCGCCCCCGCTCCAGGCCCTGCCCCGACGGCCGAGGGCGCGATGCCGGGTGCCGAGCCGGTCGCGACCCCGACCGCGACCGCCGGCCCGAGCCCGGCGCAACAGATCGCGACGCCGGCGCCTGTCCCCGGCGTCCCGCCCCTCGGTCTTCGCGTTCGGCTGGGCCGCCTCAGCCTTCATGGTGGTGCTGCTGCTGGGCCTCTTCTACACGCTCATCTCACCGCGCGAGATCAGCGCCGATGAGATCGAGTACACGGTGGTGAACGAGCTGCCGCAGCAGTCCCAGCCGCGGCTGCTGCCGCGCGCCGGCATCCGGGACGACCCCAGCTTCCGCGAGGCCGACGAGATCCACCTCGTCCGTGACCCGAACTCGGGCGAGCTGCTGTGGACCGGTGAGTTCCAGGCCTCCTGGCTGGGCGCCGCGTCGGTGGGCGTCGCCGTCAAGCCCCTCGACGACGTGGTCTCGGAGTCGGAGATCGTCAGGACCGGGTTTCGAGCACTCGGTCTCCGGGATCACTCCGTCCACGCTCAAGGGCAAGGCCAAGCTCGATCATCCGTTCAGCGGCCTGCAGTACCCGGTCCTGGTGCCCAACGGCAACGACGAGGCCTTCGCGATGGAGCCGTACGTGGGCTATGAGGGCTTCCCGTTCCGAACCCCGTACTTCAAGGGCGTCCTCGTGTACCACCAGGACGGCGAGATCGAGGACCTGACCCCGGAGGAAGCGGCCGCGCGCCCGGAGCTCGTACGCACCGGGCGGATCGTGCCGGAGGCCGTCGCTCGCGCGGAGGCCGAGGCGCTGGCGGATTCCGACGAGTTCAAGGGCAAGATCGTCGACGGCGAGAACAACTCGCAGCCGTTCCTCACCGCGATCGACCGCGACACCACCGTCTGGCTGACGATCATCAACGAGGACAAGCCGCAGGGCAAGGTCAAGGCGATCGTCCTGAAGGACTCCTCCACGGGCGAGACCAAGGTCTGGGTCCCGCCGGAAGGCAAGAGCCTGATCTCGACCGAGGATGTGCTCTTCCAGGCGGAATCGCTGCCGCTGCAGTGGGAGGAGGAGCGCTGCTGCGACTCCGACGGCGACAGCTACACGGTCACACTCCGCGAGGTGGTCGAGCCCAGGCTGGCGTTCAAGGACGGCAAGCCCTACTACCTCGTGACGGTCGTCCCGACCGACGACCTGGCGCTACCGCGCGAGGTCGAGTACACGCTGCTGATCGACGCCGTGACGGGCGAGAAGATCGACCAGTTCGAGCACGTGACCGAGGGGCCGGCGGCCGACGCCCGCCTCCAGAAGTTCTTCTCCAACTAGCGGGCCGAGATCCGGACACGGTGCCCGGCGCCGCGCGCGGCGATCAGTTCGAGGAGGCGGTGCCCCTCCTCCTCGATGTCCGCGCGATCCGAGCGCGTGAGGGGCTTGAAGGGACGTACCCACAGCTCTGCTGCGGAGCCCTCAGCGTTCATCTTCCAGGTGGCCTTCAGCAGCCCGTCAACGAGCAGGGTCCCGTTGTCGGCCCCATTGCCGGTGAAGAACTTGGCGTCCTTCGCGCCTCCCGCGAAGAAGCGCGAGCGATCGGCGTGGCCGAGCAGCACGTTGTCGTACTCCGGGAGGAACCGAGGCGGGGCGGGTGCGTCGGCGCCCGGACGAGGCGCGTCTGGGAGGTCGAAAAGCACGCGCCCATCCTCGGCCCGGAAGGTGGCGAGCTGCGGGCGCAGCCGCTCGGCGACCTCGGCGATCCGGGTCAGGCCGGACCAGTTCTGGAAGTCCTTGACGCTCGCCGGCCCGAGCGCTCCCAGGTAGCGCAGGACCATGGCATCGATCGACGGCTCCGCGGCGAGGTCGGCGCCCAGCCACCTGCCGATGGTCGTCAGCTTCGTCTGCCCGGACGCGCCCCACAGGCCCCGCGGCGTCACCTGCACCAGCGGCAGCCGGAAGCCGGCCGCGGCCCCGAGCGAGGTGACGTCGGCGTCCGGCCAGCGCTCGGCGAGCCGCCGCGCGATCTCGGCGCGCATCAGCGGCTCGTCCTCGACCAGCTCGCGCGCCGCCGCGAGCACGTCACCGAGCTCCGCCGAGCCGAGCTGCTTCGAGAAGTGGGACCCCTTGAAGGTGCGGGCCAAGACGCGGTCGGTCAACGGCCACCACTCCAGGCAATCGCGCGCGCTCACCAGGTGGACGGTGGAGCGCATCAACCAGGCTCGGACCACGTCGCGGTCGGCCAGCAGCCGCGAGAGCTCCTGCGGGTCGAATCCGCGGATGCGCGAGAACAGGCTCACGTAGGGGCCGTGGGGCGTCTGCGCCTGCATCCCCGCGAGGTGCTCGACGGCTTCGAGCGCCGTCATGTCGCTGCGCTCGAGCAGTCGCTGGCGCGCCAGCGTCGCGCGATTGAGCTCGCGCTGGGTGAGGGTGGCGGCGTCGGCAACCATGAGCCGGCGAGCCTAGCCGCGCCCCTACCCTCATCGGATGCGAGATCCCGGCAAGGCGTATCCCGTGGCCCTCGTCGGGGCATCGATCCTCTCCGTGCAGTGGGGGGCGGCCGTGGCCTTCGACATGTTCGACCGCCTCGGCCCGGGCGGCACGGTCTTCCTGCGGGTCGGGTTCGCCGCGCTCCTGCTGATGGCCCTCTGGCGGCCGGCGCTCCGCGGCCGCTCGCCGGAGGCGAAGCGCACCGCGCTGCTGTTCGGGATCTCGTTCGCCGCGATGAACTTCGCCTTCTACGAGGGCCTCGAGCGCGTACCGCTAGGGATCGCCGTGACACTCGAGTTCGTGGGGCCGCTCGCGGTCGCGATCATCGGCTCGCGGCGCGCACGCGACCTGTTGTGGGTCGCGCTCGCCGGCGGCGGGATCCTGCTGCTCAGCCCCGGCCTCGGCGGCGAGCTCGACGCGCTGGGCGCCGCACTGTGCCTGCTGGCCGGGGTTTTCTGGGGCATCTACATCTATCTCGCCGAGCGCGCGGGGCAGCAGTTCGCGGGCGGCGACGGGCTGGCGATCGCGATGGTGATCGCCACCGCGTTGCTGGTGCCGATCGGGCTCGCCGAGGGAGGTGCGGAGCTGCTGGAGCCCGAGCTGCTCGTTGCCGGCCTTGTGATCGCCGTTCTCTCGTCGGCCCTTCCCTACTCACTCGAGCTCGAGGCGCTGCGCTACCTCCCCAAGCCCACGTTCGGGGTGATGATGAGCCTCGAGCCGGGCGTCGCCGCACTGGTGGGGTTCATTGCCCTGGGACAGGACCTGGACGCTGCCGAGGTCGTCGCGATCGGGCTGGTGGTGGCCGCCAGCGCGGGCGCGCTCGGCACCACCAAACTCACCGTGCGCGACGGCTGACCGGCTCGTAGCCCGGGCAGGACGCCACCGGGAGGCGGGGATAGCGCGGGTACGCCGGATCGGTCCGCGACCGCTCACACAGCGAGAAGGACGAGCCACGGGTATTGCGGATCACGCGCTGGTGCACACAGCTATCGCAGAGCCCTGCCTCGGGCTTTCCCGGCCTCAACTCCACGAACTCGCAAGCTACCACGCACGTCGGGAACCACTACTTCACTTTGTATAGTCATGCCGGGATGAGCGGCTCGTGAGCACCTTCTGGCGCCTGCTGGGCTTCCTACGTCCCTACCGCCGGACCGTGATCGCCTCGCTCGTGTTCGCGTGGCTGGCGATGGGGATGACCGTCCTGATTCCGCTGCTCGTCGGGCAGGCGGTCGATGCGATCCATGACCAGGACAAGGACGCGATCCTCCCGCTCGTGCTGGCGCTCCTCGGGGCCGCCGTCCTGCGCCTGGGGCTGACCGTCGTCCGCCGGGTGATCGCCGGCAAGGTCTCGGTCGCGGTCGAGTTCGACCTCCGCGAGCGCGTCTATCAGCACCTGCAAACGCTGGAGCTCGGCTTCTTCGACTCCCAACAGACCGGACAGCTGATGTCGCGCGCGACCGTGGATCTGCAGGGGATCCGGTTCTTCCTCGGCTACGGGCTGATCTTCCTCACCCAGAACGCCCTGACCCTGTTCTTCGCCGCCGTCGTGATGTTCGTGATCCAGCCGGTCCTGGCGGCGCTCGCGCTCCTTCCGGTTCCCTTCGTCGTGCTCACCGCCATGCGCTTCAACCGCCGTTCGCGACCAGCCCTGCAGGAGGTCCAGCAGCGGATCGGCGAGCTGACCGCCGAGGCGGAGGAGTCGATCTCGGGGATCAGGATCGTGAAGGCGTTCGCGCGCGAGGAGCACATGCTGGGGCGCTTTGAGCACGCCGTCACACGCGTGTTCGACCAGAACGTGTTCTCGACCCGGCTCCGGGCCTTCTACTCCCCGCTGATCGGGTTCCTTCCCAGCCTCGGCCTCGCGGTCGTCCTACTGGTTGGGGGCAACTTCGTAATCGACGGGACGATCACCCTCGGCGACTTCACGATCTTCTACACCTACCTGCTCATGCTTATCGGCCCGATGCGGATGCTCGGGATGTCGCTCGGCATGGCCCAGCGCGCGGTCGCCTCGGGCAATCGCCTGTTCGAGATCCTCGACCGTGAGCCGCGGGTGGCCAGCCCCCCGGATGCGATACCGATGCCCCAGGGTGCTGGCACCGTTCGGTTCAGGGACGTCTCGCTGCGCTACGACGAGGCGGCCACGGCGATCTCCAGCCCGGCGCGCCAGTCGGGCGGCTTCGCCGCTCTCGAGGACATCGACTTGGACGTCCCCGCCGGACGGACGGTGGCGCTGGTCGGGCCTACCGGCTCCGGCAAGACGAGCCTGGTGGCCCTGATCGCCCGCCTGTATGACCCGAGCACCGGCGAGGTCCTCGTCGACGGCACCGACGTCCGCTCCGTCGAAGTCGGCTCGCTACGGCGCGAGATTGCGTTTGTCGCCGACGAGAGCTTCCTGTTCTCGGCCACGATCGCGGAGAACATCGCCTACGCCAAGCCGGACGCGTCGGCGGAGGAGATCGAGCTGGCCGCACGGCGTGCGCAGGCCCACGGCTTCATCGAGCGGCTGCCCGACGGCTACGACACCCTCGTCGGCGAGCGCGGGTTGACGCTCTCGGGAGGGCAACGCCAACGGGTAGCGATCGCGCGGGCGCTCGTCGCCGACCCCCGGATCCTGATTCTCGACGACGCGACGTCGTCGGTCGACGCCACCACCGAGGCTGAGATCAAGAAGGGCCTGCGCGAGGCGATGGCGGGACGAACCACGTTCGTCGTCGCCCACCGCCGCTCGACGATCTCGCTCGCCGACGAGATCGTGGTCATGGACGAGGGCCGGATCGTCGACCGCGGCAGCCACGAGGAGCTGCTCGAGCGCTGCCCCCTCTACGCCGAGATCGCCGAGCACGGCCTCGCCGACCAGGTGTTCCTCCAACGCGACCTCGAGGAGCGCGAGGAGGTGGCGCGGCTGTGAGCGGCACTGGCAACGGGCACCGGCCCGGCGACGCGAGGCCGCGCGAGCTGCGCGACCGCGACGCCGTCACCGAGGTGCGATCCCGAGACCCAGAAGTCCGACATCGCCGAGGACACGGAGGACCAGGCGAACCAGCCCGGGCGCCTCGCGGGGACGCTGCTGATGTTTCGCGACATCTGGCGGATCCTGCGCGGCGAGGACCAGCGCGGCCGCAAGGTGCGCTGGATGCTCGGGCTGCTGCGCCCCTACCGCAAGCAGGTGATCTTCATGCTGATCGCTCTGGTCGCCGCCACCGCCGCGGGGCTGGCGCCGCCCTACCTCGCCGGCGCGGCGATCGACCAGGGCATCGTGGACGAGGACACGGGTGCGTTGACGATGATCGTCCTGGTCTTCCTCGTGTCGGCGCTCGTCTACTGGGGCGCCAGCTACGCGCAGACGTACCTTGTCGGCTGGGTCGGGCCAGCGCGCGCTCCAGGACCTCCGCTCCCGGATCTACACCCACCTGCAGGCGATGTCGATCGGCTTCTTCACGCGGCACAAGCCTGGCGTGCTCATCTCCCGCCTCACCAACGACGTCCAGGCGCTCGACTCGCTGGTGACCGACGGGATCGTGACGCTGATCTCCAGCACTCTGACGCTGGTCGGGGTGGTCGCGATCCTGCTCCTGCTCGACGTGCCGCTGGCGCTGGTCACGTTCCTGACGTTTCCGCTCCTCGCGATCGCCAGCGTGATCTTCCGGGTCGCCTCCGCGGGTGCCTACCGGGCGACCCGGGAGAAGATCGCGAACATCACCGCCTACCTGCAGGAGACGATCTCCGGCGTGCGCGTGGTCCGCAGCTTCGGCCAGGAGCGCCGGCACATCGAGCGGATGTCGGAGCTGAACGAGGAGAACCGGGTCGCGAACCTGCGCACGGTGTACCTCAACGCCTCCTACTTCCCCGCGGTCGAACTGCTGTCGGCGGTCGGCACCGCGGTGATCCTGCTCTACGGCGGCTACCAGGTGATCGACGGCGAGATCGCAGTCGGCGTGCTGGTCGCGTTCGTCGGCTACCTGAACCAGTTCTTCGACCCGATCCAGCAGATCTCACAGCTCTACACGACCTACCAGCAGGGGATGGCGGCGCTGGACAAGATCTTCGACCTGCTCGACACGGCGCCCGACATGACCGACAAGCCGGGGGCGCTCGATCCCGGCGAGATCCGCGGAGAACTGCGGCTGGAGAATGTCTCGTTCTCGTACGCCGACGGCGGCACGTGGGCGCTCGAGGACGTCGACCTCGTCGTGCCGGCGGGCGAGACGGTGGCCCTCGTGGGAGAGACCGGCGCGGGCAAGTCCACGCTCGCGAAGCTGGTGGCGCGCTTCTACGACCCGCAGCGCGGACGGATGCTGGTGGACGGCCACGACCTGCGCGACCTCCAGGCCAAGTGCCTGCGTCGGCAGCTGGGGATCGTTCCGCAGGAGAGCTTCCTGTTCTCGGGCACCATCCGAGACAACATCGCGTTCGGGCGACCCGACGCCGCCTGACGAGGACATTCGTGACGCGGCGCGCACGGTGGGTGCGGAGACGTTCATCGAGCGCCTGCCGAACGGCTACGACACCGAGATCGGCGAGCGTGGGGTACAGCTCTCCGCGGGCCAGCGCCAGCTGATCGCGTTCGCCCGCGCGCTCCTCGCCGAGCCGCGGATCCTGATCCTGGACGAGGCAACGTCGAACGTGGACGTGCGCACGGAGCGGATCATCGAGCAGGGGCTGGAGAGGCTCCTGTCAGGAAGGACCGCGATCGTGATCGCCCACCGGCTGTCGACGATCAGGCGGGCGGACCGGATCGTGGTCCTGGAGCACGGGCGCATCGTCGAGTCGGGCACGCACGACGAGCTGATCGCCGCGGGCGGTCGCTACGCCGGCCTCTACGGCAACTGGGCCGAACAGCAGGCCGCTTAGGGGCTGACGCCGCCGGAGTCGCTGCCGCCGCTCGTGCCGCCGGTGTCCCCACTGCCGCCGCTGTCGCTGGGCGCAGGGGTCGGGGCCGGGGCAGGGGTCGGGCGCCGTCGGTGCGGGGGCGGGCGTCACCGGCGCGGCGCCGGTCCCGGCGTCGGTGCCGCCGGTTGAGGTGTCGGTGCCGGTTCCGGGATCGCCGGTCGAGCCGCACTCGTTGAAGCCGTAGGCGTCGGCCGCAGCGGCGAGGTCCGTCTCGGCCGTGGCGATCTCGGTCTCCGCCTCGGCAGCGGCTTCGTCGTCGGCGCGCTGGAGCGCGAGCGCGCGGGTGTCGAGCGCGTCGACCAGATCCTCGAGCGCGGAGAAGAAGTCGTCGAGCTCAGCCTGGTCCTCCTCGGGCGGCGCGAGCGAGCGGAGCGAGTCGAGCTCGCCCTCCGTCACCGAGAGCTCGTCCTGGGCGACCTGCTCCGGGTCGTCGGAGGAGATGTTGTCGATCCCAACCGCGCTCTCCTCGCAGATGTCATCGGCCTGATCGATGAACTCGTCCTTCGAGAGCGGGGTCGCGATCCCAGGCGTGGACGCCCCGGTCACAGTCGTGATCGGGGGCTCGGACTCGTCGTCGCCTCCGCCGGCTACGGCAACACCGATCAGCACCAGCACGAGGACGATCGCCAATACGGCGACGAGACGTCTGCGCGCATAGACGTCCATACCCGATTCAAAGTAACAAAGGACACCGCTACCGGCGCACCAACAGGCCGGTTTGCAGCGATTTCCTCAGGCGCGGCCGAGCTCTAGCTGGGGATCCTGGACTCGAACCGGGACTACGGACACCAGAAACCCGCGTGCTGCCAATTACACCAATCCCCAGGGCTGAGCCCGAGGATAGCGACGGGCGAGCGGGCCGACTCGCTAGGCGCCGACCTCGTCCAGGTCCGCTGTCGGCGTCCGCCAGCGCGTCGCTTTGCGACGACACATCGGCGCCCGATTCGATCAGCCGGCGGGCGTGAACGAGGTCCTCGGAGCGCTCCACCGAGAGCGCCGCGGCGACCTTCCCGTCCTTCAGGTACCAGCACGAGAACTCGCCGGCGTCGCGGTCGCCGCGCCACACGACCTCGTCCCACTCGTACGCCGGCCCGACGTACTCGAGGCTACGCCCAGTCGGCCAGATCGCTGAAGAAGTACGGCACCTCGCGGTAGGGCTCGGTCTCCCCCATCATCCCCCGGGCGGCGTGCCGGCCCTGCTGGAGCGCCACGTCCCAGTGCTCCACCCGCAGGCGCCGGTCATGGATCACGCTCTGCCACGAGCAGACGTCGCCCGGCGGCGAAGATCCCGGGCACCGACGTCTCGAGCTTCTCGTCGCAGATGATCCCGTCATCGACCTCGAGCCCGGCCCGCTCGCGCCAGCATCACGTCGGGCTTCACGCCTGCGCCGACGACGACCATGTCGCCCTCGACGGTCGTCCCGTCCTTGGTGACGACCGCCCGCACGCGCCCGTCGCCCTCGAACAGCTCCAGCTCCGCGCCGCCGATGGATCTCCACCCCGTGCTCGACGAGCCGCTCGTGGAACCAGCGCCCGGCCTCGTCGCCGAACGTCCGCGACAGCGCCACGTCCTCCATCATCACGATCGAGCATTTCGTGCCCTTCGCGGTCAGCGACGCCGCCACCTCGCAGCCGATGTAGCTGCCGCCGATCAGCACCACGTGCTCGGCCTTCTCGGCCTCCTCGCGGATCGCGTCCGAGTTGCCGAACGCGCGCAGGTAGTGGATCCCCTCCAGCTCCGCCCCCTCGACGCGGAGGATGTTCACGTTCGCGCCCGGTCGCGATCAGCGCCTTGTCGAACTCCACCTCCTCCTTCGTCTGAAGCTTGGCCGTGCGAGCCTCGACGTCGAGCGACATCACGTTCGTCCCGCTCAGCAGCTCGACGTCGTTCTCCTCGTACCAGCCGGGCTCGTTGACGTAGGCGTCCTTGCGCTCCGCCTCGCCGCGCAGGTACTCCTTGGAGAGCGGCGGGCGCTCGTACGGCGGCTCGGGCTCTCGGCCGACCAGCAGCACCGACCCCTCGGCGCCCTTCCGGCGCAGCTCCGAGGCGCAGTTCGCCGCGGCCATTCCGCCGCCGACCACAGGAATCAGCCGCACGGAAGTCGACGCTGCGGCTCGACTCATGCGCCGTTCGGGGAGGCCCCGTCGGGCCCGAAGTACGAGGTCAGATCCTCTTCGACAGTCGGATCGAGCACGGCCAGGATCTCGTCGCCCGACTCGAGCACGGTGTCCGGGCCGGGGACGAACCCGCTTGCCCTCGCGCAGAACCGAGATCAAGCAGGCTGCCCTCGGGCATCTCCAGGTCGCTCACGCGCACGCCGTCGGCCTTCGAGTCCTCCGGGCAGCAGCATCTCGATGATCTCCAGCCGCTGCTCGGGCAGGTCGAGCAGGTGCACCAGCCCGTACTCGGGCACCTCGTGCTCGATCAGGCGCAGGATCAGGTCGGTCGCCGAGACCACCGGCTTCACGCCCAAGAGCTCGAACCACTGCTTGTTGCGCGGGTTGTTGACGCGAGCGATCGTGCGCTCGCAGAGGTACTTCTCCTTCGCGACCTGACAGATCAGGACGTTGTCCTCGTCGTCGCCGGTGACCGCGATCACCATGTCCGCGCGCGAGATGCCGGCCCGCTCCAGCACCCAGAGCTCGGACGCGTCCCCGTACTGGATGTTGTGCTCCAGCTCCTGCTCGACCGTGGTGTAGCGGTCGCGGTCGTTCTCCAGCAGCGTCACCTCGTGGCCCTTGTCGAGCAGCTCCCGAGTGAGGTTCCAGCCGACCTTGCCGGCCCCGACGATGATCACGTACATGCCCATCAGCCAGGCGCCTTCTGCCGCGTCGGCCGCCTGCCCGTCGACCGTCGCCGGCAGCCTCGCGGACCTCACCGATCAGCATGTCGATCGCCACGCGGGTCGGGCAGATCGTGTGCACCCCCTGCGACTCGTACCACTGCGCCCGGTACGGATCGAGGATCCGGGCGATCACGGTGGGCACCTCGAACCGCCGCTTCGCGATCTGGGCGATCACGAGGTTGGTGTTGTCGCCGTCGGTGGCGGCGACGAACGCGTCCGCCTCGGCGATCCCGGCCTCCTCCAGCGCCTCGATCTCGAGGCCCGGTGCCGACCGTGTAGCGCCCGCCCAGGTCCTCCCAGGACTTGTCGAGGTCGATCTCCAGCCGCGCGTGCGACTCGGGATCCTCGTCCAGGCACGAGACCGTGTGGCCCTCCTGGAGCATGGTCCTGGCGACGCTCGAGCCGACCCGCCCGATGCCGACGATGAGGATTAACACGTGCGGGATATTAGTCGCGGTCAGTCGCGGCTACGCCGAGGACTGGCCGACGCGCGGACGCTTGCGCGGATCGAACGCCGGCGGGGCGTCCGCGTCCGAGGCCGGAGCCGTCAGCGAGCACGCGGCCCGGCGCCTTGCGCAGCACGTAGGCGGTGACCGGCCCGATCTCCTCCGGGCCGCGAGCCGCCCACCCCGCCCAGCACGGCGCCGCCCCTGATCCGCGTCGGGGGCTCGGCGCCCATCACGATCAGCTCGATGTCGCGCTCGCGGGCCGCCTGCACGATCCCCGAGCCGCGGTCCGCGCGCCCGCACGACCGAGGTGGCGACCTCGACCGTGTCGTACTCCTCCCCGACCTCCTGGGCACGCGCGAGCGCCCGGTTGGCGACCTCCATCCGCTCCGCCGAAGGGCGGCGCATCGAGCGGGACGGTGAGCGGAACCTCGAGCACGTAGACCACCTCCAGGTGCGGGCGTCTCGCGCCCGGCCTCGTCGGCCGCCGCCGCGAGCCGCCCGGCGGTGCTGACGATGTCGTCGTCGAGCGGCGTCCCGAACACCGGCACCATGATCCCGCCGTACTGCGGGCACCGCCACGTCCTTCACCAGCGCGCTGGCCGGCACGGTCACTCGCTTCGTCAGCGAGGTCCCCTCCACCCCGACGCGGTAGACGACGTAGGCGCCCAGGCCGAACAGCATCCAGGCGCCGCCGATGTAGCGCGCGTCGTCGTGGAAGAGCAGGACCGTGATCCAGGCCCCGATCGGTGAGCACGCCGGCCGCGAGCGAGGGCAGCGGCACATCCGCCCCGCGCCAACGAGACGTTGAGGGGCACGCTTGAACGGCCGCTCGCGCTCCGGATCGGTGAACCGCAGCCGCACGAGCGAGACGTGCGCGATCGCGAACGCGATCGTGGCCCCGAACGCGTACAGCCCGCCCAGGAACAGCACGTCCCCGGGGATCACGAGCCCGAACGAGATCACCGCCGCGACGAGGATCGCGACGTGCGGGGTCGTCCAACGCTTCCCCAGCTTGCCGAGCCAGCTCGGGATCTGCCGGTTCGTCGCGAGCGTGTAGCTGTGCCGCGATAGCCCGAGCATCGACGTGCTCGCCGCCCAGGCCAGCACGAGCGGCGCCACCACGACCACCGCGACGCGCATCGACGTCCGCGACCCAGGTCGGGTCATAGCTCGTGACGACGCCCAGGATCGGCTCCTCCAGGTAGGTCGTCGCCAGCGCGGTCATCGGTCCGTCCGGGGTTGCCACGACGGGTACCGCCATCACCGAGATCGCCGCCACCCCCGTGTAGAGGATCGGGACGATCGCCACCCCTGCCGCCACCAGCCGCCGGAGGTCGATGGGCTCGAACTCCAGGTCCGGCACCAGGTCCGACGCCGCCTCGATCCCGGCGTAGGCGACGGTCGCGATCACCCCTGCGTAGAGCACGTCCTCCAGCGTCGGAGAAGTGAACAGGTCGAGCTGCGAGGTGAGGGCGTCGGCGTCGAACGAGGTCAGCGCACCGACGAGCACCACGGCGACGAGCAGGAGCACGCCGCCGATCGCGATCGCCGTCAGCAGCATCTGCCGGCGCACGCCCGAGAAGCCGACGATGTTGATCGCCGCGACCGCAGCGATCACCACGCCTGCGGTGATCAGCTCGGCGGCACCCTCCCCGAACGACGCCGAGATCGGCGTCAGGTAGTGCGGCACCGAGATCGCCGCCAGCGCGATCACGATCATGTAGTCGATGAGGATCGCCCAGGCGGCGACGAAGGAGACCAGCTCGTTGAACGCGTGACGCGCGAGCGTCGAGGACCCGCCACGTTCGCGGAACATCGCGGCGCCCTCGATGTAGGTCATCGCGTTCAACATGAACACGATCCCGACGCCCAGGAAGATCACCGGGGTCAGGGCCAGGCCGCGATCGGCGACGAGCCCGATCGAGAAGTAGATGGAGAACCCGATCGCCGAGTACGAGATCGCGAACAGCCACGGCACCCCCAGGGTCCGGCGCGCGAACGCCCGCGCCGGAAGCCGGTCGCCGGCGCCTCGCTTCCCCCCGCCTCGCTCACGAGCGAGGCCGCGTCGAGAGGTACAGCCGGCCGGCGCCGAGCCCGGTGAAGACAAGCCCGAGCAGGAACCCCATCGAGAGCGGGCCCCCGCCATTGACGAGCGTCACGACGAGGATCGTCACCCCGAAGCCGGCGATGATCACCGCGAACAGGCGGGACACCGCCCGGTAGAGCTGCTCGTTGGCATCCACCAGGCGGATTCTAGGTTCGCCGCAGGGCGCTACGCGTGCGTTGGGCCCGTCGGGACCGGCTGTGCGGGAGCCTGCAAGCGAGCCTCGTCCGGCTGCGCGCTGACGAGGACGCGGCAGGGCCGGCCGGCGAGGACCGTCTTCAGCGTGCGCCCGTACAGGGGCACCCCGCCGCGGTAGCGCAGCTGCATCACGATCGCCGTGGCCTTCCGCTCGCGCGCGGCGTCGATGATCGCCGAGCCGGCCTGGCCGTGGCGCACCCTCACGACCTCGCCGGTCACCCGCCTGCCGCAGATCAGCTTGGCGCGCTCGATCTTGCTCTGCGCCTCGCTCTCCTCCTCCGGCATCTCGGCGTCGATCGGCAGGTTCGTCGGCACCTCCATGTACGAGATCACGTGGATCGCCCGCCGCGCGCTTGGCCGCCAGCGCCTTCGCGGTCGCCACCACCTCGTCGGAGAACGGCTGCCCGTCCTCGAACGCAACGATCACGCCCTCGTACTCGACCTCCTCGACGCCGAGGGGCTCCAGGCTCTCGACCTTGACCGTCTCCTTCAGCGGCAGCCCCTGGTGGCGGCGGTAGAGGACGTACAGGGCCATCCCGACCACCATCCAGCCCCCGCCGGCGAGCAGGATCACCGGGTCGAGCGCCATCGCGACCACGAACGCCGCCGCCGTCCCGATCCCGCCGAGGATCGCCGTCGCCGGCACCTCCACGCCGCGCGATGCGCACGTTTCCGGGCGGACGCCAGAGCTGCTTGCCGTCCTGCTGCTCCTGCGCGTCGCTTCGGCCAGCGGGTAGCAGCTTTCGCAGCCGGACCACCGCGACGTGCGCGATCGTGAACGACAGGGTCGCCCCGAACGAGTAGAGCGTCGCCAGGAACGTGGTCTGGCCCGGCAGCGATCGCGAGCGCCGCGAAGCCGGAGAAGACCAGGATCGCCATGTACGGCGTCTTGAACCTCGGGTGGACCTGGCGCAGCAGCTCGGGCAGCTGGCGGTGCTGGCCCATCGAGAACGTCAGCCGCGAGACGCCGATCAGGCCCGCGTTCGTGGCGATCAGCAGGATCACCGCGGCGAGGATCCCGACGTAGACCTCGAGCACGTCGGTGAGCGCCGGTCGACGAGCCCGAGGTTCTCGACGATGCCCAGCACCGGGTCGTCCGCGTACTGCGTGCCGAGGGCTCGGTCGTGTACTCGCCGTTGGCGTTCTGCGTCACCGGCATCGCCGACAGCGCGATCGCCGGCAGCAACGCATAGAGCCCGACCACCGCCAGCGACCACGGCGCCGACGCCGCGCGGGATCGTGCGCGCCGCGTCCTTGGCCTCCTCGGCCATGTTCGAGATCGTCTCGATGCCCGTGTAGGCGACCATCCCGACCGCGATCCCCAGCGCGAAGTCCCCCCAGCTCGGGCGACCGTCCCGAGGTCGATCCTGGGAGACCAGCAGGTCGGCGTTGAAGACCAGCGCGAGCCCGATCACGACGAGCACGATCTGGGTCAGCAGGTCGGCGATCGCCAGCACCAGGTTGAGGCGCGCCGACTCCTCGGTCCCCTTGATGTTGAGCAGCGCCAGCAGCGCCGACCAGGCCGATCGCCGAAGATGACGTCGCCCGGGCCCGTGCCCCAGCGGCTCCCAGAAGACGGCGAGGTAGTGCGGCACGAAGAACGCCGAGATCGCGATCGTGACGATGTACGTGAGCATCTGCGCCCACGCCGCGAAGAAGCTCACCAGCTCGTTGAAGGCGTGGCGCGCGAAGCTCGACGAGCCCCCTGCCTCCGGATACAGCACCGTCGCCTCGGCGTAGGAGGCCGCCGTGAAGGCGAAGATCAAGCCCGCGATCATGAAGGTGACGGGCGTCAGGCCCAGCGCGTAGAGCGCGACGACGCCGAGCGCGTAGTAGATCGACGAGCCGACGTTGCCGTAGGCGGCAGCGAACAGCGCCCCCGTGCCGTGCACGCGGCGAAGCGCCTGCTCGCGTGGATGACGCTCAGCCATCGACGCGTGACTATAGCGAGCGGGCCGAGGCCGGTTCCGCGCGGGTAGCGCTCGATGCGCATGAGCGAGCTGATCCACACCTGCTACCGGATCACTCGACCCCGACCGGTCCGTCGCCTTCTACGAGAAGCTCGGCTTCGAGGAGCTGCGCCGGATGCCGATCCGCGACGACGCGACCAACGTCTTCATGGGCCTGCCCGGCGACGGCGCCCGGCTCGAGCTGACGCACAACCACGACGTCGACGAGCCCTACGACCATCGGCACCGGCTACGGCCACATCGCGATCACCGTCGACGACCTCGACGGCACGCTCGAGCGGCCTCGCCGAGCTCGGGCATCGAGCCCGAGAAGCCGCCGTACACCGTCCGCGAGGGCGGCTCGCGCCTGTGCTTCGTGCGCGACCCGGACGGACTACAGAATCGAGCTCGAATCGAGGGCCAGCATGGCGGACGAACATTCGAGGGCGGAGGTGGGCTGATGAGGCGCGGGATTGTGGCCACGGCGGGGGCCCTCGGCGTCGCCGCCCTGGTGTGGGCGGCAGTCGCGATCGCGGACGAGATCGACTGCAGTGGCGGCGGGAAGCAGTGCAACGGCACCCCGTTCGACGACTCCATCACGGGGTCGCAGAAGACGGACGGCATCAACGCCAAGGCCGGCAACGATGAGACGTACGCCGAAAAGGGGAACGACGCCGTCGAGGCCGGCGACGGCAACGACTACGTCGAAGGCGGGAAGGGAGACGACAAGATCTCCGGAGGCGACGACGGCGACGCAGTTCATCATCGGAGGCCTCTTCGGCGGCCCCGGCGACGACACCATCGAAGGGGGCGACGGAGACGGACGACATCTACGGAGAGACGGGCAAGGACGTCCTTCTCGGCGGGCCCGGCGACGACCAGCTCGACGGCATCGGAGTCGGCGACAACAACACGAAGGACAGGTTGAGCTGCGGGTCGGGCATCGACACGGCGTTCGTCGACTTCAAGGACAAGGTCCCCGACGACTGCGAGGACGTGGTCCCCGAGCGGTAGGGCCTAGCGCGAGACGGCGAGCATGGCGACGTCGTCGGGCACGTCGTCGGCCTCGAGACGTTCGGCCAGCCAATCGAGGCACCCCTGCGCATCCCGCGGCCCGTCGGCGAGGCGCACGCCGAAGGCGCGCGAGCCCGACGTCGAGATCGGTATCGGCCGCTCGATGAGGCCGTCCGTGTAGAGGAGCAGAAGGCTCCCCGGCGGCAATCGGACCGGATTCGCCGAAACCTCGGCGTCGCTGAGGATCCCCAGCGGGGCTGGTGCCCATTCCCAGAAGCGCCTCCGTGTTGCCGTCGGCGTCGAGGATCAGCGCGGGCGGATGCCCGGCCCGCACGTAGGAGCCTTCACCGGTCACCGGGTCGAGCAAGAGGTGTAGGACCGTGACCATCTCGGCCGCTCGGCCTCGCGAATCAGACGGTTCAGCCGAGCGATCGCCTCCACGGGCTCATGGCCCTCCAGCACGTACGCGCGGAATGCTGGCCGGATGCGGCCGATCACCGACGCGGCGCGGATGCCGCGGCCGGCGACGTCCCCGATCGTCACCCCGACCTTCCCGTCGTCGCGGACCACCACCTCGTACCAGTCGCCGCCGACCTCGAGCCCCGGCGCGGCCGGCTCGTACCTCGTCCGCCAGCTCCATGCCCTCGATCTCCGGTAACGACTGCGGGAGCAGCGACCGCTGGAGGGTGACCGCGGCCTCGTGCTCGCGCTCGAACAGCATCGAGTTGTCGATCGCCAGTGCGGCGCGGCGGGCGAGATCGCGGACGAGCTGGACCTCGACCGGGGCCGTAGCGGCGCCCCGACTCGGCGGCGACGATCGTAATCGCGCCGAGGGTCCTCCCGCGGACGGTGAGCGGGGCGACGATCGCCGACTTCAATCCAAGTTCACGCATCAGCTCCAGGTGCCTGTCGTCTCGTGCCGAGGCTTTGAGCAGCTCGTCGGGGATGTCCGCGTAGACCTCCGGCTCGCCGGTCCGCAGGACGCGCGCCAGCCCCTCGTCGCCCGAGGTCGCGGGCGGGTACATCTCGCGAAGACGAAGCGCTCGCTCCCGCTGCGCCGGGTCCTGGTGCGCCACGGTCGATCTCCCGAGCGTCCCTCACTGTCGAGCAGCTCGATGCTGCACCAGTCCGCGATGCGCTCCACGACGAGGTCGGCCAACCGGGCGAGCGTGACCGTCCAGCTCCAGGGACTCACTCAGCAGTTCGCTTGCCTCCGCCAGCAGCTCGAGTTGCCGGGCCGTCCGCTGTTCCGCCTCGCGCAGCCGGGCGCGCTCGAGCGCGTGCGCCGCCCGCTCGGCAACGGCGGTCATGAACGCCTCCATCTCGGCATCGAAGGCCCGGGCGCCCCACGAAGCTCAGCGAGAGCGTGCCGAACGTCTCCCCTCGGCGGTCAGCGGCACGACGGCCAGGCAGTCGAAGCGGATTCGCTCGTCGAAGATCACCGGGTAGCGGCTCGTCATCTCGTCCGCGGAGGCGAACCACATGGTCTCGCCGGAACGGATGACCTCGGTTATCGGAACGTCCGAATCCAGCGGGAAGCGGCGCCAGGCCGACAGGCCCTCCTCGCTGTGACCGAACGTGCCCGATCAGCTCCACGTGGTCTCCGGCTTCGTCGATCACAGCCGACGGTGGCGGCGTCCGCCTCCGCCCCCTTCACCGCCTGCTCGAGCAACAGCTCGACCGCCCTGTCCACCTCCACCTGACCGACCAGGGCGGCGGTCAGCGCCTGGAGGCGCTCCGCGAGGACCCTCGACCGGTGCCTGTCCGTCACGTCCCGGGCGATCACCGAGGCGCCGACGATCTGCCCGTCGAGCTCGCGTACCGGCGAGATGGTCAATGACACCCTGATCTGGCGGCCGTCCTTGCGGACGCGCTCGGTCTCGTACTCCTCGAGGCGTTCCCCGGCGAGGATCTGATCCAGGATCTTTCGCTCCTCGCCCCGCCTGTCCTCCGGGATCAGGATCGAGATCGGCTGCCCGACGGCCTCGGCCTCGGAATAGCCGTAGATGCGCTGGGCGGCGGGATTCCAGCTGGTGATGATCGCATCGGTGTCCTTGCCGATGATCGCGTCGGTCGAGGACTCAACGATCGCCGCAAAATGATCGTTGGTTACGGAAGCAGCTGGGTCCGGGGCCCTCACTCAGCTCCGAGCTCGGCGACCGCGTCGTCCGTGCTGGCGTGGATCGGAAAGCTGTCGGCCATCTCGGCGAATCCGAGCAGGCGATGGACCGCGCCGTCCTCGCTCAGCACGAGCGCGACGCGCTCGTGTCGCTCACGCAGAAGCAGCAGGACCCGCAGCCCACTGGAGTCCATGAAGGGAACCTCGAGGAGGTCGAGCACCACGCCGTGCGCCGATGTGCACTGGTCGGAGAGGAGCACCGCCTCGACCTCGTCCGCATTGGCCAGGTCCACCTCGCCGTCGAGTCGTACCACCGCCACTCGGGCGCCATCGTCGCCCTGAAGGTCGGTCTGGATGTCGAGGGGTGCGGACCCGTCGCTCATGGCGACCCCCCTGTCGCTTGCGCCGGAAAGCTCATCGATACGGTCGTCCCGGCGTCGGTCGAGTCGAAGCGTGCGTCGAGCGCCAGTTTGGTGATCAGGGGAATCCCCATGCCAAGGCCCTTCGAGTTGGGGTTCGTGCGCATCCCGGTCCCGTTGTCGCTGACGGTCACGATCAGCCGCCCACCGCGGACCATGGCGTGGACGCGAACGATCCCGACCGTGCGGTCCCGGAAGGCGTGGCTGACCGCGTTGCCCACTGCCTCGCTCACCGCCAGCCTGACATCGTCGGCTGGCGCGCCCACCTCCCGCGCCAGCTTCGTCACGGTGTCGCGCGCGGGGCGAACGCTGTTCGGCTCCGCCGGGAGCTCGACCTCCACCTGCGGGTGCTGGGGCGCGAGAGCGGCGTTCACATGACCATTATGAGTGGCGAGCTCGTTGAGCGTGCCGACGCGTCACATCGGCCGGCGTCGGGCAGCCCAGCAGCGTGAGGCCAAGCTCGATTTCGGCCCTCAACAGCTCGAGCACGTGCTGCGCCCCGGCCTCGCCGCCGACCGTGAGGCCCCACAGGGCCGGGCGCCCCACCAGCACGGCAGTGGCCCCCAGCGCCAACGCGGTGAGCACGTCTCCCCCGCGCCGCACCCCACCGTCCATCAGCACGGGAACCCGCCCGGCCACCGCCTCGGCGACGTCCGCCAGCGCGTCGATGGTCGCCGGGACGCCGTCGAGCTGGCGCCCACCGTGGTTGGAGACGATCACGCCCGCGGCGCCCGCATCGATTGCCAGCTCCGCGTCGGCGGGCGCCATGACGCCCTTCAGCAGGATCGGCAGCTCGCAGCCCGCCACCAGCGCCGCCAGGCTGTCCCAGTCGAGGGAGGGGTCGACCAGGTCGAAGACCTCCTTCGGCGTAAGCGGCACATCAGAGCCCACGGCGGCCTGTACGGCGGGCGCCGAGTGCTCGGTCTTGACGCCCGTGCGAAGGTCGCGCTCGCGGCGGCCCGCGCGCGGCGCGTCCACCGTCAGCGCGATCGCCTTGAAGCCCGACTCGACGGCCTCGGCGATGATCGCCTCGGTCACCGCCCGGTCGCGGAAGCAGTAGAGCTGTAGCCACCGCACGGTGTCCGGAGCCGCAGCCGCCACGCTCGCGGGCGTCGTGGTGGCGATCGTCGAGAGGCACATCGCCGTCCCGACAGCCCCGGCCGCCCGCGCCATCCCCTCCTCCCCGTCGGAGTGCGCCGCGCGCTGGAACGCCACCGGAGCGACCAGCAGCGGCATCGAGATGCGGTCGCCGAACAGCTCAACGGATGCGTTCACGTTCGAGACGTCCACGAGGACCCGCGGGATCAGCTCCCACTCGGTGAACGCCTCGACGTTGCGCCGCAGCGTCCGCTCGTCGGCCGCGCCGCCCGCGAAGTAGCCGAGGGGCCCTGGCTCGAGCCTCTCGGCGGCCAGGGCCTCGTAGTCGGCGACGTTGACCGGCTCCGGTGCGCTCACGCGGCGAAGCCTATGTCCGTGACGCTAGCTCGGGAAGTGAACGATCGGGATGATCAGGATCGCGACGATGTTCGCCACCTTGATCATGGGGTTGATCGCCGGGCCGGCGGTGTCCTTGTAGGGATCGCCGACCGTGTCGCCGGTGACCGACGCGGCGTGGGCCTCGGAGCCCTTGCCGCCGTGGGCGCCGTCCTCGATCAGCTTCTTGGCGTTGTCCCAGGCGCCGCCACCCGCGGTCATCGAGATCGCCATGAACAGGCCGACCACGATGACGCCGATCAGCAGGCCGCCGAGCGCGTCCACGCTCCACAGCCCCACGAGCACCGGGACGATGATCGGGATCAGCGAGGGCAGGATCATCTCGCGCTGGGCCGTGGCGGTCACGATCGCGACCGTCTCGCCGTAGTCGGGCTTCTCGGTGCCGTCCATGATTCCCGGCTTCTCGCGGAATTGCTTTCGCACCTGCTCGACCACCTGGCCGCCGGCGCGGCCCACGGCCTCGATCGCAAGCGCCGCGAAGAGGTAGACCATGATTCCGCCGATCAAGAGGCCGATCAGGACCTCGGGCGTCGACAGGTTGAACAGCGCGTCGAGGCTGAACCCGGCGGGCGCCTCTTCGAGCAGCTCGATCTTGAAGGCGGCGAAAAGCACGAGCGCGGCGAGCGCGGCGGAGCCGATCGCGTAGCCCTTCGTGACCGCCTTCGTCGTGTTGCCGACCGCGTCGAGCGGGTCGGTGACGTTGCGGACGTCCTCGGGAAGCTCCGCCATCTCGGCGATGCCGCCCGCGTTATCGGTGATCGGGCCGAAGGCGTCGAGCGCGACGATCAGACCCGTCAGCGACAGCTGAGCGACCACGGCGATCGCGATGCCGTAGATCCCCGCCAGCTCGTTGGCGACGAAGATCGCGGCCGCGAGCAGGATGACCGGCAGAGCGGTGGACTGGAAGCCCTGCGCCAGCCCCTGGATGATGTTGGTCGCGTGCCCGGTCTCCGAGGCCTTGGCGATCGTCCGCACGGGTCGGAAGCGCGTGGACGTGTAGTAGTCGGTGATGACGAAGAGCCCGCCCGTGACGATGATCCCGATCAGGGCGCAGAACCACAGGTCGGTGACGCTCACGCCACCCGCGCCGGCGTCGCCGAAGCCGAAGGAGAGCGGCTCGCTCATCAGCCAATCGGTGATCGGGTAGAACGCTGCCGCCGAGATCAGGCCGGAGATGAGCACGCCCCTGTAGAGCGCGCCCTCGACGCGATCGGTCGACGTCCGGACGCATAGCGCGCCGATGATCGAGGCGATGATCGCGACGCCGCCGAGGACCAGCGGGAACAGGGACACCTCACGGGCGTACTCGGGGAAGGTGAGGACCCCGAGCAACATCACAGCGACCGTGGTGACCGCGTAGGTCTCGAAGAGGTCGGCCGCCATGCCGGCGCAGTCGCCCACGTTGTCGCCGACGTTGTCGGCGATCACGGCGGGGTTGCGCGGGTCGTCCTCGGGGATACCGGCCTCGACCTTGCCCACGAGGTCGGCGCCGACATCGGCTGCCTTGGTGAAGATGCCGCCGCCCAGCCGGGCGAAGACCGAGATCAGCGAGCCGCCGAAGCCAAGGCCGATCAGCGCGTCGACGGCCTCCTTGTCGGTCTGGTCCGCGAGGATGAGGACGCCGAAGTAGCCGGCGACGCCGAGGAGCGCGAGCCCGACGACGAGCAGGCCCGTGACCGAGCCGCCCTTGAACGCGACGTCGAGCGCCGGCGGAACCCCGCCCCGGGCGGCCTCGGCGACCCTGGCGTTCGAGCGAACCGACACGTTCATCCCGATGAAGCCGGCCGCGCCGGAAAGCGCACCGCCGATCACGAACCCGATCCCCGTCGCCACGTCCTGGAGCAGGGCGATCAGGATCGCAAGCGGGACCGCGACGATGGCGATGATCAGGTACTGGCGGTTCAGGTAGGCCTTGGCGCCCTCCTGAACGGCTCCTGAGATCTCCTGCATCCGCTCGTTGCCGGGCGACATCGCCAGCAGGCGCTGGGTGATGAGGGCGCCGTAGAGCACGGCCGCACCCGCGCAGACGAGCGCGATCAGGACGCCGTAATCGGTCAGGAACTCGGTCAAGTGTTCAGTCCTCCGTGGGCTTCTCGAATGAAGTCCGGACGGCTTCGCCGTCCTTACATGCTTCTTTCGCACCTAAAGGTGCTCACCCGAAAAATGGGAACGGCCGAGGGGCCCCGGCCGAAAGCGGCGGGAAGGTTAGCGGGCTAGGCGCCGGGCGGCGTCCACAGGCCCGGCCCCTGAGGTCGCTCGGGCTCGCTCGGAGCCTCGTCCGCGGGCGCCTCGCCGGCGCCCTCCCCCGGCGAACTGGGCGTAGAGCATCTGCAGCTCAGCCAGCGCGTTTCGGACCTGCGCCTGGGGCTCGTCCTCGAGCAGCTCTTGGAGCGACACGGACCGCCTCGATCCCGATGCGCGCCTGCTCCAGGTCGCGCTCGTCCTCCTTGCCGATCCGGCGCGCGGTGAGGTTGATGAACGTGACCACGCTCTCCAGCAGCACGTCCTGCATCCGGACCTCGCGCAGGCCCTCCTCGATCCGCCGGCGCAGCTCGGCCTCGTCGACGGCCTCCTCGGGCGTACCGCCGGACTCCTCCGGCTGGGGCTCATCGGCCATGGCGCAACCTTATTCCGGCACGTACGTGCGCCGCGTCTCCGCCACGGCGTCGCGGTAGACCTGCTCGATGGAGGAGCCCGACTCGGCCGCATCGCGGGCGCGCTGGGCGCCGTTGCGATCCGGCAGCTCCACGTTGATCCCGAGCTCGGTACGCGCGGGCCCGGTCCACTCCACCAGCCGCTCGACCGCGGCCTCGGTGGAGATCTCCTCCTGCGCGTCCCAGTCGATCATCTTCCCGTCCATCCCCCAGCGGATGGCCCGCCAGAGGTTCTCCTCGATCTCCCGCCCGCGGAGCGGCTTGGGCAGCGAACCCTCGCTGTGGTCCATCGCGCTCTGGGCGATGCAGGCGGCGATGAGCCCCGCGAAGGCGAACGAGTCGTCCCCGCTCGTCTGCGCGTCGCAGATGCGCAGCTCGACCGTCCCGAACGTGTGGTGCGGCCGCACGCTCCACCAGAGCTGGGTGGACTCGACGATCGAGTTCGTTCGAACCAGGGCATCGACGAAGTCTGCGTATGTCGCGTAGTCGCCGAAGGGCTCGTGGACGCCGCATCGCGGGAACGTGCGGGTGAAGATCTCGGTGCGCACGGACGCCAGTCCGGTGTCCTGGCCGTCGAGGAAGGGCGAGTTGGCCGACGCGGCCAGGAGGGCGGGCAGCAAGCCGCGCAGGTGATCGCAGACGGCGATCGCCCGGTCGGCGCCCTGGACGCCCATATGGACGTGGAGGCTCCAGGTGTTGTTGCGCTGCGCGACCCAGCGGAGCTCCTCGCGCAGGCGGTTGTAGTGCTCGGTGTCGATGATGCGCTGGTCGAGGTAGTTGGCCCACGGGTGCGTGCCCATCGCGGCCAGCCCCATGCCCATGCTCTCGGCGAGCCTGAACAGGCGGACACGATGCTCGTGCTGCATCGAGACGGCATCCGCGAAGGTCTCGCCCCGGCCTGAGCGGATCTCGATCTCGGTGTCGATCAGCTCGCCCGCCGCGGCGACGGCCAGGAGGTCGTCGGCGTCGCACGCCGCCCTCAGCTCCGGGAAGCGGTGGACGAGCTCCAGCGTCTCGGGGTCGACCAGGGCGAACTCCTCCTCCAGGCCGACCGTGAAGTCCGTCGAGGAGCTAAACGCCTCGCGGGTGCGCTCGCGATCCAGGGTCTGTGACCGAGCATCCGTGCCGGCTGTCATTGCTAGGCCAGGTAGAAGTAGAGCGCGTAGAGCAGGTCGACTGCGGGGCTGGAGGTGTGCACGGTCACCTCGGGCGGGACGGTGAGCAGTTGCTCTGAGTAGTTGAAGATGATCTTGACCCCGGCCTCGACCAGGCGATCCGCGACCTCCTGGGCAGCGGACGACGGGACGGCGAGGACCCCCACGACGACGTCCTCGGCCTCCACGGCCGCCTCGAGCTCGTCGAAGGGCCGAACGGGCACGCCGCCCAGCTCCTGGCCGACCTGCTCGGGATCGACGTCGAAGATAGCGACGACCTGGAAGCCGTGGTCGGCGAAGATGTCGGAGCTGGCGATCGCCTGGCCGAGGTGCCCGGCGCCGAAGAGAGCGATGTTGTGCTGCCCCGAGGTCCGCAGGATCTTGCGGATCTCGTCCACCAGCCCGTCCACGCGATAGCCGACGCCGCGCTTGCCGAACTTGCCGAAGCCCGAGAGGTCACGCCGGATCTGGGTCGAGTTGATGTGCGTGTACTCGGCCAGCTCCTGAGAGGAGATCGTGTCCTTGCCCATCTTCCGGGCCTGGATCAGGACCTGGAGGTAGCGGGAGAGCCTGGCGGCGACGCCCAGCGACAGGCGCTCAGCGTCGATCGGCACTCCGTCGCTCACGGCCTCGGCAGCCCCCGGGTCAGCGGTCATGCGCTCAGGGTACCCATCACGGGCCGGGCCGTCGAAGGGCACCCCGCAGGGCGGGCTCGTCCAACTCGAGCTCGCTGACGATCTTTCCGTCCACCTCGACGACCGGTATCCGCTCCAGGAATGCGGCCAGCAGGCGGTCATCGGAATCGATATCCACCTGCTCTAGGTCGAAGGGCTCCAGCTCCCCTCGAAGCGACTGGATGGCCGCCAGGGCCTCGTCGCACAGGTGGCAGTCGGGGCGCCCGTAGACCTTGAGCGTCCTCACGCCGCGGCGTCCCAGCCCAGGTATCCCGGGTAAGGCGTCGGCTCCATGAACCGGGCCGCGGAGGCGATCATCGCGGCGTTGTCGGTGCACAGCTCGCGTGCCACGAGCTTCAAGCGCAGCCCCCGTTCGTCGCAGATCGCCGCGACCCGATCACGCAACGGCCCGTTGGCGGCGACGCCGCCGCCCAGCGCGACGGCCGGCCAATCGCCGTCGCCCAGGGCCCGCTCGAGCCTCGAGGTGAGCTGCGCCACGATCGCCGCCTGGTAGCTCGCCGCCAGGTCCGCCTTGCGGCGCTCGGACTCCTCCGGCCCGAGCTCGCGGGTCTTGTAGAGCAGCGCGGTCTTGACGCCGGAGAACGAGAAGTCCAGAGGAGCGTCGGAGCGGATGCCCTGCGGGAGATCGAAGGCAGTGGGGTCGCCGTCGGCCGCCAGCCGCTCGATGGCGGGCCCACCGGGGTATCCAAGCCCCAGCAGCCGTGCGCCCTTGTCGAGAGCCTCGCCCGCCGCGTCGTCAAGCGTCTGTCCCAGGGTCTCGTAGCCCGTGTGCCCCCGCACCCCGGCCAGCAGCGTGTGGCCGCCGCTGGCGAGAAGGCACAGGAAGGGTGGGTCGAGCGGGTCGGGCTCGAGGAAGTTCGCGGCGACATGGCCCTGAAGGTGATCCACTCCCGCCAGCGGCTTGCGGGTGGCGGCCGCAAGCGCTTTGGCGGTGCTGACCCCGACCAGGAGAGCCCCGATCAGCCCGGGCTCGCGCGTCACGGCAAGCCCCTCGACGTCGCGGAGCGTCGCGCCCGCCTCCTCCAGCGCCCCATCGACGACCGCGTTCACCAACTGGAGGTGATGGCGCGATGCCAGCTCGGGCACCACCCCGCCGAAGCGCTCGTGGGCCTCAGCCTGTGAGGAGATGACGTTGGACAGGATCCGGCCGTCGGAGACGACGGCCGCGCAGGTGTCATCGCAGGATGTCTCGATCGCGAGGAGCAACCGAGGCTCAGGCGCCGACCGGCGCCGGCTCCAGCCACATGATCACGGCGTCCTCGCCGTTGTCGTGGTAGTAGCGGCGGCGGTGGCCCGCAGCCCGGAAGCCGAAACGCTGGTACATCGCGATGGCTCCGCGGTTCGAGGTGCGGACCTCGAGCGTGTAGCGCGCCTCGGCGCCTGCCTCCTCGAAGAGGCGCTCGAGGAGCTGCGTGGCGATCCGCTCGCGGCGGCGCACCGGATCGACGGCCACGTTCATCACGTGCCACACGTCGGCGTATCGCGAGCAGACCAGGTAGCCCACCAGTCCGCCCCCGTCGGAGGCCGCGAGGCAAATGCCGGACGGCTTCGAGAGCTCGAGGACGAACATCGCGAGCGACCACGGCGTGCCGAACGCGCGGCGCTCGATCGCGAGGACGGAGGGGAGGTCGCTGTAGACGAGCGAGCGGACCTCGAGCCCGGCCGGCTCCGGCCAGTTGTCACTTCCGATCTGACTCTCGGCGCTGCTGTTCACGCCACATCTCCGCATCGGGGGGTCTCAGGTAGATCGGCTCGATTTCCCCGGGCGGCGCTGGCTCCGACCCGTCGGCGAGCGCGCACACGTCGCGCGCCGAGATCAGATGGCCCTCGTCGCCTTCGGCGAGCACGCTCGCCCCGGCGGCCTCGAGCTGACCCCGGAATCGTAGCGAGCCGTCGCCGCCGCTAAGCGGCCCGGACTCGAGGCCTGCAACGCGCTCGGCGAGCTCCTCCGGCGCGGCCACGAACGGCTCCCAGACGCTCGCCCCCCGGGCGTCATACAGCGCGGCGAACGCCTGGCTGCGGCGAGCGTCGATGACAGCGAGGATCGTGTCGGCCTGCGGCGCCGAGCGCCGGATCCCGTGCGCGAGAGCGTCGAGCGAGACCACCGGGACCAGCCCCTGCCCGAGACCCTGGGCGAGGCCACGGGCGGTGGCGATCCCGATCCGCAGGCCGGTGTAGGAGCCGGGGCCCGTCCCGAGGGCGAGCGCCTCCACCCGATCCCACCCCCCGGCGGCCGCGGCGGCGTCCTCGACCCGCGCCAGCAGCTCACGCGCATGGGCCGGGCGTTCCCCCTCGGGCGGCTCCGAGGCGTGCTCGTAGAGCGTGTCGGGCCCGCGGGTCGCCGCGACGGTCAGCCGCGGAGTGGCGCTGTCGAAGCCGACGATCGCGCCGCTCACGGTTCCTCCACCGACACGTCGCGGGCGTCGCCGCCCGCGTGACGGAGCTCGACGCGCCGCGCGACCCGAGCGCCGGCCGCGAGCGCCTCGGCGGCGAACTCGCCGTCCAGCTCGGAAGGCCACTCCACGAACGAGACCGCGTCGGCCGTCAGGTAGTCCTCCAGCAGCCCCGGCTCCTCCGGTCCCAGGCCCTCCAACCGGTAGAGGTCCAGGTGCGAGACGGGGTGCCGGGCCCCTTCGTAGCGCTGACCGATCGTGAACGTCGGAGAGGTCACCGGGCCCGTAACCCCCAGCTCGCGCGACGCGCCGCGGACGAAGGTGGTCTTGCCCGCTCCCAGCTCCCCGGACACCAGCACCACGTCGCCTGGGACGAGCGCGGATGCGACCCGTGCGCCGAGCGCCTCGGTCTCGGCGGGAGAGGTGGTGCGCTCGGTCAACCGAAGAGGCCGAGCTGGTCGGCCGGAGGCTCCGCGGGCGGCTCGTCGGCGGGCTTCGCACGGGGGCGTTCATCGGCTGGCGCGAGCGCCGCCGGGTCGCGTTCGAGCAGGCCAGGGAGCGTCGCGAAGTCCTGGCGCAGCGTCTCGACGAGCGACGGGGTGCGCAGGGCCGCCGCCGGATGGAGCAGCGGCAGCAGGAAGACGGTGCGGCCGCCCAGCTCGTGTATCTGTGGCGTGCCGCGGACCTTCGTGATCCCTGTCGGGTTGCCGGTGAGGAGCTTCGTCGCGAAGTTGCCGAGCGTTGCTATCACGGTCGGTTCAACCAGTTCGACGGTCCGGTTCAGGTAGGTACTGCACGCCTCGATCTCGTCGGGCTGAGGGTCGCGGTTGCCGGGCGGGCGGCACCTTAGAACGTTCGTGATGAACACCTCCTCGCGTGCGATCCCGATCTCGGAGAGAAGCTGCGTCAGCAATCCTCCGGCACGGCCCACGAACGGCTTACCCTGCCGGTCCTCCTCTGCCCCGGACCCTCGCCAACGAACATCAGGCCGGCGTCGGAGTTACCCGTGCCGAACACCACCTGTGTCCGGGTCTCGGCCAAACGGCACTTGGTGCAGACCGAAGCCTCGCGGTAGACCTCGACGAGGCGCTCGCGGCGCTCGGCGGCCTCAGGCACCCGATCCGCCCTTCTTCTTCTGAGCCTCCCGGGCCTTCTGGCGCCGGGCCTTGAACCGCGCCTTGGTGTCGGCGTGGAGCTTCTTGTTGCGGACCTCCTGCTGACGGGCCGCGCCAGGCGTCTTCACAAGCTTGAACGTGGACATCGGCGCCGCGTACCGGCGCTTGGTCTCCTCGGAGCCGCAGTTCGGGCACTTCCCGTGCTCGGTCCCGGCAGGCACCAGCTCGTCGAAGGACTCTCCGCATTGCTGGCACTCGAACTCATAGATGGGCATGGCGCGCCGATGGTAACCGCGGCGCTCCGAGCGAGCGTGCATCTACAATTGGGCACGGCCGCGACCTCAACCGAGGCGTGGACCATCCGAACACTCGACACCCAAGCACTGAAGAACTCAACGCCGTCTGGATTCTCGTGAGGGAACTGGAACGGGATTTACCCGACACCGCCGGCAACACAGCCGACACGAACGCACTGCCCCGACTCGCGATCGTCGGGCGCGGCCGCATGGGCGGCGCGATCGCGGCCGCCGCCGAGCGCGCGGGCCTGGACTTCGCCGTCGCGGGACGTGGCGAGCTGGCCGCGGAATCCTCGCGCGCCGGTGCCGTGCTTCTTTGCGTTGGCGATGGGGACATCAGCGCTGCCGCGACTGAGGTCGCGGCGACCGCCGTCCCGCCACCGCGTTTTATCGGGCACACGAGCGGCGCCACCGGCCTCGACGCGCTGATCGCCGCCACGACGCTCGGGATCCAGGCGTTCAGCCTGCATCCGCTGCAGACCGTGCCGGGGCCCGACGCGGACCTGACCGGCGCCCCATGCGCGGTGGCCGGCTCAACGTCCGGGGCCCTCGCGTTCGCGAAGCGGCTGGCCGAGGCACTGGGCATGCGGCCCTTCGAGGTGCCGGAGGAGCGGCGGGCCGCCTACCACGCTGCCGCAGCCATGGCCTCCAACTTTTTGATCGCCCTCCAGGAATCCGCGGCGGGTCTCCTGAAGGAGGCCGGCATCGACGACTCCCGTGAGCTGCTCGCACCGCTTGTCCTGCGAACTGCCGCGAACTGGGCCGAGCATGGCGACGCCGCCCTCACCGGCCCGATCGCCCGCGGCGACGAGGCGACGATCCAGCGGCACATGGACGCGCTGCGTGAGTCGGCGCCCGAGCTACTGCCCCTCTACGAGGCGCTCGCCGAGCGCACCCGGGCGGTCGCGGATCGATGAAACTCGCGCGCACTAAGGCCGAATTGAGTGAGCTCCTCGCTCCGGCGCGGCGCGATGGCAGCTCGATCGGCCTGGTGCCGACCATGGGCGCGCTTCACGACGGCCACGTCTCGCTGCTGCGCGAGGCGCGTCGCCGCTGCGACATCGTCGTGATGAGCCTGTTCGTCAACCCGACTCAGTTCGGACCGAGCGAGGACCTCTCCAGCTACCCCCGTGACGAAGCCGGGGACCTCGAGCAGGCCGAGGCCGAGGGCGTGGATGTCGTCTACGCCCCGGATGCTGCCGAGGTCTACCCGTCGGGATTCGCCACGACCGTCGAGGTCGCGGGCGGCCTGACCACCGTGCTCGACGGCGATGCTGGAAGCCGCGGGCCCGAGCACTTCCGCGGGGTCACGACGGTGGTGGCGAAGCTCTTCAACACCGTCGGCCCCGATGTCGCTTTCTTCGGGCAGAAGGACGCCCAGCAGGCGACAGTGATCCGGCGCATGGCCCACGACCTCGACTTCCCCGTCGAGGTCGTGACGCTGCCCATCGTTCGCGAGCCCGGCGGGCTGGCGATGAGCTCGCGCAACGCCTACCTCGGGCCCGAGGAGCGCGAGCGCGCGAGCGCTCTCAGCCGAGCGCTGCACGCCGCCGACGCCGCCGCGCGGCCCGGCGAGCCGACGTCGGTGGCGCTCGAGGCTGCACGTGCCGAGCTCGAGGCCGCCGGCATCGAGCCCGAGTACCTGGAAGCTCGGGATGCCGAGGACCTCACCGAGGCGCACAGCTTCAATGGACGGCCCGTGCTCGTGGCCGTGGCCGCGCGGGTGGGCAAAGCCCGCCTCATCGACAACGTCGTCATCGGAGCGAACTCGGATCAGGGGCTTTAGCCCCGAAAGCAGCATGTAAGGCCGCCGAAGGTGGCCGCAATTGATTCAGGAAGAACCAGAACGGAGTAATGACATGAGCAGTGGAGCCCGACCCGAAGCCCCAGGCGACGCCCGCCGGCCCGTCACCCTCCCCCGCCTCGCCGAGATGAAGCAGGCGGGCGAGCCGATCGTGATGGTCACCGCCTACGACTACCCCTCGGCGCTCGTGGCCGAGGAGGCCGAGGTCGACATGGTGCTCGTTGGCGACTCGGGCGCGATGACGGTGCTCGGCTACGAGAGCACCGTGCCGGTCGGGCTCGACGAGATGCTGATGCTGGCCAAGGCGGTACGCCGCGGCCTGCGAACGCCGCTGCTCGTCGGCGACATGCCGTTCGGTTCGTACGAGACCTCGAACGAGCACGCGGTGGAGAACGCCCAGCGCTTCGTCAAGGAGGCCGGCTGCGACGCCGTCAAGCTCGAGCGCGGCGGCTCGTCGGTGGACCGCGCGCGAGCGATCGTCCGCGCGGGCATCCCGGTCATGGGCCACGTCGGGCTCACCCCGCAGACCGCCACAGCGCTCGGCGGCTTCAAGGCTCAGGGCAAGACCGCCAACCGCGCGATCGAGATCGCTGAGGAGGCCGTTGCGTTGCAGTCGGTGGGCTGCTTCTCGATCGTCTTCGAGGCCGTTCCCGCCGCCGTCTCCGAGGCTCTCGTGGGAAAGCTCGAGATTCCGGTCATCGGGATCGGCGCCGGCGGCGTGACCGACGGCCAGGTGCTGGTCTTCCACGACCTGCTGGGCATCCACCAGGGACACACGGCGAAGTTCGTCAAGCGCTACGCGGAGATTCACGACGCGATGGTCGCGGGCGTCAAGGAGTACGCGACCGAAGTCCGCTCCCGCGCCTTCCCCGCCCCCGAGCACATCTACGGCGTCGAACCCGCCGAGCTGTCCGAGTTCCGCGCCTACCTCGAGCAGGAGAGCATGGCCGGCCAGAAATGGGACTGGTCTGCAACGGAGATTTAGGGCGCCCAGGCGGTAACCGCCTGCATATCCGGGGGTATCTCCTCGTGGCACTACTCACAAAGTGAGGTGGGAAAGATGGAGATGTTCAAGAAGTTCGAACCGCTGGCGCTTCTACTGATGATCGTCGGCGCGCTCAACTGGGGCATCCTCGCCATAACGGACACCAACGTCGTCGCCGAGATCTTCGGCACCGGCACCGTCAGCGACGTGCTGTACGTGCTCGTCGGGATCAGCGGCCTGATGTTCGTGCCGAGGCTGGCCGAGGCACTCCACATCGGCGGCCCGCACCCGCGGGGCGTCTAGGGAACCTCCTTTCATCCAAAGCGCGCCAAGGCGCGTAGAGGAAGAGAGAAGGCGGGACAACGGGCCGGGCTTTCGAGCCCGGCCCGTTTCATTGCCCTCACCGAGCGGGTCCGCTTTGCGCAGATGCCAGGGCGCCAGGCATTGCCCGCGACCCTATCCCTGGGGCGGTAGGTTGCCCACGTGGGCGTGGAGACGACGGAGCTGGCAGGCGGACTGCCCCTGCATCGCGTGCAGGTGGACGGCTCGAACGTGGTCACGGCGATGGTCGCGTTCTACGCCGGGTCCCGGTGCGAACCTCCCGACGAGAACGGGATCGCACACTTCCTCGAGCACATGATCTTCAAGGGTGGCGAGGCCTATCCGACCCACCGGGAGGTCAACGCCCGGACGGACGAGCTGGGCGCACGCCTCAACGCGTTCACCAGCCAGGAGGTGATCGCGTTCCACATCAGGGTTCGCTCCGACCGCGGGCTCGAAGCGATCGACCTGTTGACCGACATCGTCGGCCGCCCGCGTCTGGAAGCCGACGAGCTGGAGCACGAACGCGGCGTCGTAATTCAGGAGATCGCCCGTGTACACGACCAGCCCTCGTCGCTCGCCCATGACCTGGCCAGCGAGGCCGCCTTCGGCGACAGTCCGCTCGGCCGGCCGATCCTCGGCACCCAGGAAAGCCTTCGGGCGTTCGACCGGGACACGGTGGCGCTGTTTCGCGAGCGCACCTGGTCTGCAGCGCGCGGTGGCGCGTTCCTCGTCGGCGATACGAGCGGCCTGGGCGACGAGGCGATGGAGCTGCTGGCCAGGGTGCCGGCGGCGGCGCCCGCTCCCGAGGTGGACCCCGCCCCCACCGACAACGTCCACGCCATCGTGAGGGAGCGAGACTCGCAACAGAGCCACCTCGTCGTCGGGTTCCACCCGGCGATCGACGTGACCGAGCCGCGGATGCGCGCGGCGCTCAGGGTGTACGGGATGATCCTCGGGGGGTCCATGGGCTCCCGCCTCGTCACCGAGATCAGAGAGCAGCGCGGCTGGGCCTACTCCGTGCACGCCACCGGCGACGCCTACTCGGACGTGGCGGAGGTCGAGGTCACCGCGGGGCTCGATTCGGCCAACTGCGTTCCCGCCTACGAACGTGTGCGCGAGATCGTCGCGGAGCTGGCGGCCGAGGGCCCGACGCCGGACGAGATCGCCCGAGCGCGCTCATCGACGGCGGGACGCCGAGCGCTTGCCTTCGAGAACACGACGGCTGCCGCCTCCCACCTGGCCGACGAGGCCCTGATCCACGGCAGGGAGATCGATCCGGCGACTGCGATCGCCGACCTCGACGCCGTCGCCGACGACGAGGTGCTGGCCGTTGCGGCCGCGCTCGGCGAGGACCACTCGCTCGCGTGCGTTGGACCACACACGCCGGACGAGTTCGCCTGAGCATTTCTCCGCAGACTCGCGCCAATGTGCGAACCTCCAGGCGCGGCTATGAGCAGGGAGCCATGAACTTGGGACGCTACGCAGGACTCGCGGGAGCGGCGGTGGCCTTCCTCGCGCTAGCGCCCGTCGCCGGGGCGAACGTCCGTGCCGACTTCAACGACGACGGGTTCGAGGACCTCGCGATCGGGATCGAGGGCGAGGACCTGCCCGCGCCGGACAACGTGATCAACGCGGGCGCGGTGACGGTGATCTACGGCTCCTCGTCTGGACTCGACGCGACCGGGCCCCCGGCCGACCAGTTCTGGCACGAGGAGGTCGCGGGCGTCCGTGGATCCGGCAAGGGCGACGACGGCTTCGGGGCCGCCGTCGCGGCGGGCGACTTCGACGGCGACGGTCGCTCCGACCTGGCGATCGGCGCCACCGGCGACGACGTGCGCGGAAAGGACTACGCGGGCTCGCTCCGGGTGCTCTACGGCGGCAACAACGGGCTGACGGCCAACGGGGACGAGATGTTCACCGAGGCGACGAAGGGCGTCCCCGGCGTTCCGGCCGACCTCAACTACATGGCCAGCACGCTGGCGGCCGGGGACTTCGACGCCGACGGTGACGACGATGTCGTCGCCACGCTCGAGGGTCAAAGGGTCGACGGGGCGCAGAACGCCGGCGCGGTACTCGTGTTCAAGGGCAGCAACGGCGGGCTGAAGGCAGGTGGCGCCAAGTTGTTCACCGAGGGCACGCCGGGAATCGCGGGCGAGCCCGAGGGGTACGACGGATTCGGCGATGCGCTCGCGGCGGCGGACTTCAGGGCCAAGGGCCCGGACGAGCTCGCGATCGGCGTGCCGGCGGACGCCGTCGGGGCGACCACGGGCGCCGGCACGGTGCGGGTCCTGTTCGGCGGACGCGGTGGCCTCACCGCCAACGGCGACCGGCGGATTGATGCCGATCAGGGCTCGATCGTGGGCAACGCCGAGCAGGACGACCACTTTGGCTCCTCCGTTGCCGGCGGGAGCCTGAACGCCGACAAGGCCGACGAACTGGTCATCGGAGTGCCCGACGACGACGATTCAACCGGTGGCGCCGTCGACATCCTCGAGGGTGCAGGCCGCGGCCCGTCCACACAGAGCGCGACGCAGTGGAGCCAGAGCGTCGCCGACGTCCTCGGGACGGCGGAGGTCGGCGACCGCTTCGGGGCCAGTGTCACCATCGGCGACTTCGACGACGAGATCGGGGGCGACCTGGCGGTCGGCGTTCCCGGCGACAACGACGCAGGGTTCGACAGCGCGGGCGCCGTGAACGTCATCTACGGTGACGGCAGCGGGCTCACCCCGACCGGCGACCAGCTCATCGAGCAGTCCGCAACCGGGGTCGAGGGCACCGCCGAGGCGCAGGACCAGCTCGGGTCGATCGTCGCGGATGCCGACTTCAACGACGAGGACGGGGACGACCTCGCGATCGTAGTCCCGTTTGACGATGCTGGAGCGGTCGAGGCCGCGGGAGCCGTGCAGGTCTTCTACGGCTCCAACCCGAACGGCCTCACCGCCTCGAGCGACGAGCTCTTCCATCAGGGCCTGGCCGCGATCGAGAACGAGCCGACCGAGAACGAATACTTCGGCTTCGCCCTCAACGCCGGCTGGTGAGCGTCGCCGGAGGCGAGTTGCGGGTCTCGACGCAGGGCGACTGCGACATCGTCGACCTCACGACGCACGTGGCGCAGGCAGTCGGCGAGGCGGGCGTGGAGACCGGGCAGGCGAGCGCGTTCGTGCGCGGGTCCACCGCCGCGATCACGACGATGGAGTACGAGCCGGGCGGAGTCCACGACCTCCAGGCGCTGCTCGATCGCGTGGTCCCGTCGGCGGGTGACTACGAGCACAACCGGCTGAACCACGACACCAACTCCCACGCCCACCAGCGCGCATCGCTGATCGGCCCGTCGGAGACGGTTCCAGTCGTGGATGGCCGCCTGGCCCTGGGGACCTGGCAGCAGCTGGTCCTCGTGGACTTCGACGACCGCCCGCGCGAGCGGACGGTGATCATTCAGGTCATCGACTGAGGCCGAGCGCGTCGCAGACGGCTTCGGCCGATGGAGCGATCTCGTCGCTGAGGCGTGGAAGCAGCTCCGCCCACCCGGGCTGGAGGGCGATCGCCTCGCGCACCCGGGCAAGCCCATCCTCGCGCTCGCCCGCCTGAACCATCGCCAGGCCCGACCAGAAGAGGAGCTCGTGGTTGCCGGGGGCGAGCGCGGCTGCCTCGCGGTAGCGCTCGCCCGCCTCCGTGTGGCGCCCCTCGCCCGCGAGGTCGTCGCCCTCCGTCGCCCGGTCGTATGCCTCGTGAAGGCCGAGAAGCCGTGCCAACTCTCCGAGGGGATCGTCGTGGTCTTCCACGCGCAGCTCACAAACTCGCTCCCACCCCTCGCCGGACGCCGGCACGACGAGAAGCGCCGCGGATTGGCGCCCACGAACGTCGCCGCCTGCCGTCTCCGCCGCCATCAATGCCCCAAGCAACCGCCGCGGCAGGGAACCCTCCGCCGCGTCGAAGCCGGCCGTGAGCGCCTCGGGGACGCCGGGCGCCGCCATCATGTTCGCCTGGGCGCTGAACCCCTCGCCGGCGACGTCGCCCGCGTGCGGGATGCACCCTTCGCCCGTGTGGCACGCGACCGTTCCGGCGACGTCAACCGCACCGACCTGGCGAAAGCGTGCGGCCTCGTCCTCAGCCAGCAGGGCCTCCAGGGCCGGGCCCACCTCCTCCCCGGCCTCGAGCCGGGCGAGCAGCTTGGGGCCGTACGCGGGCTCGACCACCGACTGCGTCGCGACAGCGCCCACCCCCGCCTGCGCCCACGGCACGACCGAGCCGACCGAGAACCAGTGCGACTGGACCGCCGCGCCCAACTCGCCCGTGGAGGAATCGCGGGCGACGATCGAGTACGTCCCCCGGCGCACGCTCGCCCCCTCAGGGACCGGCGGGGGCGTTCGAGACGGCGGAGTCCACCTTCCAGGTGCCGCCCTCTTCCACCAGCTCGACCTTGATCGTCTCGCCCTTGTTGGGACCGGCCGCAGGCTTGGCCTTCGCGGTGGCTTTCGAGCCATTGATCTGGATGTCCGAGACCGAAACGCTGAAGGAGCCCTGCTTGGAGACCGCTGCCTTGCACCCCTGCGCGTCGCCGTAGGCGGACTTCACGTAGCGCACGGTCACCAGATCCGTGCACGCCGCCCCGACGTCGCCGCCGCCGAGGACCGCGATCGCCGCGTCCTCGACCTCGTCCCCGGGGGTGGCCTTCTGGCCACCGCCCCCGCCGCCCTGGCCTCCTGCGGTCGTGTTCGTGGTCGTCGTCGAAGCACCCCCACCGTTGCCGCCGTTCGATGGAGCAACGACCTCGGGCTCGGATTTCTCGCCGCAGGCGGCGAGGAACAGGGCGAGAGCGGCCAATGAGGCTGTCAGGGCATGACGCATTCGCTGGAACCTACCCATCCTCGTCGTTGGAGAACTCAATCTCGCGGATCACCTTCGCCGGTGCACCGGCGGCGATGACCCCCGCGGGGATGCTCGCGGTGACCACCGAGTTGGCGCCGATCACGGCCCTGTCCCCGATCTCGACCCCGCCGGTGATGACGCAGTTCACGCCGAACCAGCAGTTCGAGCCAATGCGCACCGGCCCGCGCGGGACGAAGCCCTGCTGCGTGATCGGCTTCGTGGGATCGTCGTAGCGGTGGTCGGAGTCGCCGACGAAGCAGTTGTTGGCGAACATCGTGTGGTCGCCGACCTCGACCAGCTCGAGGGACGCGATCATCGTGCCGCGGTTGAGAAAGCATCCCGAGCCGATCTGGATCCGCGCCTCGGGCCCCAGCGTCAGCCAGCACCCCGGCTCCAGCAGAGTGTCTCGCCCGATCTCCAGGCGGCCGGAGTCGAGGGCCTCCAGCACCTCCCCCTCGAACGGGTGGCGGATGAAGAAGCCGCCGCGGGCGGCGTGGGCGTCGACGCGCAGGCGGCGGCGGATCCGGCGGTTGCGCTCGTACCAGCGCCGCTTGACGCGCCAGGTGCGCCAGTCGCCGAGGCGGCTCACCGAGGCGTGGCCGGAGCGGGCTCGGCGGAAGCCGGCGCCGAGGGCCGCGAGGCCTCGGCCTTGGCCCGGAGCATCGCGAGCAGGACCTGGAGATCGGTCACGCACATCGTGGCGCAAGCCTAAAGGAGCGCGCTCGCGGGCTGGGATAGATTGGCGAGCGTCACCACCGAGGAGGGGTTGCCGAATGGGCATGTTCGAGATGAGCGAGCAGCAGATCGCGGATTTCCGCGAGCAGGTGCGGGGATACGCAAGGGAGAAGGTCACGGACGAGCCGATCGTGTCCGCCGGGCTCTTCCGCCGGGGTGGCGCCGCCACCAGGATGGGCGTCTCCTACGGCGGGCTGGGCGGCATCGCCTACGCAGCGTCGGCGTTGTTCTCGAAGAAGCAGGCCGGCGGACTGCCCGACAAGGCCCTGCTCGTGGCCACCCCGACCAAGATCCGGGCGTTCAAGGCAGGCGTGAAGGGCCGCGGGTTCAAGATCGGCGACGAGGTCGCGGTGTGGGATCGCGCCGGCGTGAAGGCCAGCACCGAGCAGAAGATGGGGCTGACGATGCTGACCCTGGAGTCGCCCGCCGAGGGCGAGAAGGTCACGATCGCCCCGATCGGCGTCAAGGACGACCCGGTCTCCGTCGAGTTCGCCCAGGCCATGGTCAACGGCGTCACGGAGGCGCCCGCGGCGTCGTGACGATCCACAAGCAGCGCGGCGGGCGCTACTGGTACTACTGGGTCCTGATCATCGGAGGCACGATCTTCGTGATCGCTGCCCTCGCCACCGACATGTTCGGCCTCGGGAGCGGCTACTAGACCGCGACCGGCTGTGCCTTTCGGGTCCGCTTCGGCTTCGGGGCGGGCTCGACGGGCTCGACCAGCTCGGCGAGGAACCGGCCCGTGTAGGAGTCGGGGTTGCCGGCCACCTCCTCCGGGGTGCCGGTGGCGATCACCTCTCCCCCGGCCTCACCGCCCTCGGGGCCGAGGTCGACGAGGTGGTCCGCCGACTTGATCACGTCGAGGTTGTGCTCGATCACCAGCACGGTGTTGCCGGCGTCGACGAGCCGGCCGAGGACGCCGAGCAGGCGCTCGACGTCGGCGAAGTGCAGTCCCGTCGTCGGCTCGTCGAGGATGTAGAGGGTGTTCCCGGTGGCGACCTTGGCGAGCTCGGTCGCGAGCTTGATGCGCTGCGCCTCGCCACCCGAGAGCGTCGTGGCCGGCTGGCCGAGGCGGATGTAGTCGAGCCCGACGTCGTGGAGAGTCTGCAGGCGCCGGTGGATCTTCGGGATCTGCGAGAAGAACTCGACCGCCTCGGCGACGGGCATCTCGAGCACGTCGGCGATCGACTTGCCCTTGAAGCGGATCTCGAGCGTCTCGCGGTTGTAGCGGCGCCCGTGGCACTGCTCGCACGGCACGTAGACGTCGGGCAGGAAGTGCATCTCGATCTTGATCTGGCCGTCGCCCCGGCAGACCTCGCAGCGTCCGCCCTTGACGTTGAACGAGAAGCGCCCTGGCTTGTAGCCGCGGGCCCGTGCCTCGCGCGTCTGCGAGTAGAGCTTGCGGATGTGATCGAAGACGCCCGTGTACGTCGCCGGGTTGGACCGTGGAGTCCGCCCGATCGGGGACTGGTCGATGTTGATGATCTTGTCGACGTCCCCGAGCCCGTCGATGCGCTTGTGCGCGCCAGGCCGCATCCGGGCCCGATGCAGGCGGTTGGCGACTGCCCGGTAGAGGATCTCGTTCACCAGGGTTGACTTTCCGGAGCCCGAGACCCCCGTGACGCAGGTGAAGGTGCCGAGCGGGAACGCGACGTCGATGCCCTTGAGGTTGTGCTGGGCTGCTCCGCGGACCTTGAGCTTCCCGCGCGCACGGCGGCGCTCGTCCGGGACCGGGATCGAGCGCTCGCCCGAGAGGAACTCGCCGGTGGCCGACCCGGGCGTCGACTGGACATCGGCGGGGGTGCCCTCCGCGACCACCTCTCCCCCGTGCTCGCCGGCGCCGGGTCCGAGGTCGATCACGTGGTCGGCCGCGCGGATCGTGCCCTCGTCGTGCTCGACCACGATCACGGTGTTGCCGAGATCGCGCAGCCGCTCGAGGGTGCCGATCAGCTTCTCGTTGTCGCGCTGGTGCAGGCCGATCGAGGGCTCGTCGAGGATGTAGAGCACGCCGACCAGGCTGGAGCCGATCTGCGTCGCGAGGCGGATGCGCTGCGCCTCGCCGCCGGAGAGGCTCGTGGCCCCACGTTCGAGCGACAGGTAGCCGATGCCGACCGAGTCGAGGAAGCGCAGGCGCTCGCCGATCTCGCGCACGACGAGCCGTGCGATGGCGCGCTCGGTCTCCGTCATCTCGAGCTCCTGGATCCACTCCAATGCGGCCCGCGCGGACTTGGTCGTGTACTCGTGGATGTTGAGGCCACCGACCGTGACCGCGAGGCTCTCCGGGCGAAGGCGTGCCCCGTGACATTTGGGGCAGGGCTGTAGGGCCATCAGCTCCTCCACCCGGCCCTGGACGATCTCCGAGTCCGTGTTCTCGTAGCGGCGCTCGAGGCTGTGGAGCATCCCCTCGAAGCGGACGGTGTAGGTGCGCTTGCGGCCGAACCGGTTCTTGTAGGAGACGGTGTGGCGGTCGTTGCCGGTGCCCTCGAGCAGGAGGTTTTGGTGCGCCTTCGGGAGGTCGCGCCAGGGCGTCTCGGGGTCGATCCCGTTCGCCTCGGCCACCGCCTCCAGCAGCCGCCGGTGGTACATCGACGCCGCCTTCACCCACGGCTCGAGCGCTCCCTCGGAGATCGAGAGCGTCGGGTCCGGAACGATCAGCTCGGGGTCGATGACCCGCTGGAAACCCAGTCCGTGGCATTGCGGGCAGCAGCCGTGAGGCGAGTTGAACGAGAAGATCCGCGGCTCGAGCTCCGGCATGGAGTGCCCACAGTTCAGGCAGGCGAAGCGCTCGGAGAACAGCAGCACCTCGCCGCGCTTCCCAGCCGACGGCCCGCTGAGGACCTTGGCACCCGGCTCATCCTCGGTGGCCCCGGCCCACCGTCGTTGGCCCCGTCGAGCAGCTCGACCTCGACCAGGCCCTCGGCGAGCTGGGATGCGGCCTCGACCGACTCCGCGAGGCGCTTGCGCACGCCCTCCTTCATGACCAGGCGATCCACGACGAGGGAGATGTCGTGCTTGTACTTCTTGTCGAGCACGATCTCCTCGTCGAGGCGCCGCAGCTCGCCGTCGATCACCGCGCGGGCGTACCCCTGCTGGCGGAAGTCCTCCAGCATCCGGCCGTACTCGCCCTTGCGCTCACGGACGATGGGAGCGAGCACCATGAAGCGCGTGCCCTCCTCGAGCGTCATCACGCGATCGACGATCTGCTCGATCGACTGCCCCTGGATCGGTTCCCCGCAGTTGAAGCAATGCGGCTTTCCGATGCGGGCCCAGAGGAGCCGGAGGTAGTCGTAGATCTCCGTGACCGTCCCGACGGTCGAGCGGGGGTTGCGCGAGGTCGTCTTCTGGTCGATGGAGATCGCCGGGGAGAGCCCCTCGATCGAGTCCACGTCGGGCTTCTCCATCTGCCCGAGGAACTGACGGGCGTAGGAGGAGAGCGACTCCACGTAGCGGCGCTGGCCCTCGGCGTAGATCGTGTCGAACGCGAGGCTGGACTTACCCGATCCGGAGAGCCCCGTGACCACCACCAGGGCGTCGCGGGGCAGGCTGACGTCGATCCCCTTCAGGTTGTGCGCACGGGCACCCGAAACGACGATCTGACCGGAACGAGCCACTGCCGATCAGTCTAGGGATACGAACGGGCGTTCCCGTTAGTGCGAGGCGCCCACGGAGGCCGTCGCGCGCTCCGCGAAAGCCTCGACCGTCATGATGGCCCGCCTGAGCGACTCGCCCGGCCGCGAGTCGACCGTGGCGTACAGGAGCCCGATCGTGTCGCTGTGGAGGCGTATCGGCGCCGCCAGGGCCACGCGCGGACCATCGCGGATGTCGCCGCTCCCTCCGCTGGTACGGCCCACCACGGCGCAGTAGCCGGTGAAGGCCCGGTCGAACAGGCTTCCATCGACCCATTCCATGTGTGAATCCGGCGGCAAGACGACCCGTGCGCCTCCGTTGCGGGAGCCGTTGACGACCACCGCCTCGACCGTCAGCTCGTGCCCGGCGGCGCCGGTCAGGAGAGCCACATCGTCGGCGTCCAGGGCCGTGGCGAGGCCGGTCAGCAGCTCGCCAACGCCGTTGCCGGCCGTCGGGTCGGAGTCCATCACTCCCGCTCCGGCGGTGCCCGTGCCGGATGCCCGCGAGTCCGAACCCTGGGTCTGGCCCGCCCGGCCTCGCGAACCATGGCCCGCGCCGGTCCAGGCGTCCCGTGAGGCTGTCGATCCCCGCCGCCACAGGGTCGTGGCGATCCCGCCGGAATCGAGCAGGCAGAGCGCGGCGGTCGAGGCGAAGGCCTCCGCCGTCCAGCTGAGCTCGGCTGGGCTGAGCCGGGGAAGGCTCTGAAAGGTGGCGTGGAGCACGCCCGCCGGATCCGTGCTGCCGAGGAGGTGGACCGGAGCCGCCACCGCGCAGGGTGGCGGCTCAGATCCGTTTTTGATGGCGGCTTCATCGGGACTGTTCACGAACGCATTGCCCGCCCTCATGGTCGTCGAGATCAGGGCATCCTCCGCGAGCGAAGGGGGGACCGGCTCGCCGCTACGGCTCCAACTCGCCACGACCCGGAGACATGGCGCGGCTGAGACGGCGGCGAAGAGTTCCTGCAGGCCGTCAGCGCGAAAGGCGGGCTCGGGGAGTCCCAATACGAGGTCGGCCGCGTCGGCGTCCAAGGCGCTGGCGAAGCAATGGAGCAGGCTGGCCTGGGCCTGTCCCGCCGCATCAACACGAGTTTTCGAAAGCGCCACTCCGCGTACCCCATGGGGTCGACTTACTTCTCGACTTCCAAGAGGCGCTTCGGTGCCCAGCCAGGGTCTGACTACGGTCCGGTCCTCGTGCTATTTGGTGAGTCTCGGGAACGCCCGTGACAATCCCGTGACCGAATCCACACGATACTGCCTACCCGTCGCGGTCACTTCTATTCCAGCACCTCGCGGTACTGGTCGATATTCGCCGCCGTCGCCAGGTAACGGTCGCGAAGCGAAGCGGTGTCGGACTCCAGTTCGACGGCGAGGCGTTGAAGGTCGTCGGCGCCATTGTCACCCTCGCGGCCCGTGGCCTCGATGGCCGCTGCGATGTCACGGCTGACGGTCGCCAGGTCGGTCGCCGCGCCCACGAGCTGCTGAGCCGAGTGGGCCCATCGGTCGGCAGCTTGGACCCACGCACGAATGGCGGCAACCTCGTCGTCGCTCAGCATCGGCGGATCCTGAAACTCTGCACTGTGTCTCCTCGCGACTGCCTCCTCGCCGATGTCGCTCACGAAAGCGGAGGAGGCAGTGGGAGAACCCTCGCGCGACTGGTGCGTTGAGGGTACCGTGTACGGGTGCGGGTCAGGGGGTAAATATGCCCGTAGCGAAGCGACGGATAGGAGGCATCCTTGACCGATACCGAACAGCCGCTCGCGGGGGGGGAACTGCTGTCGGCGATCTCAACTCGCTTCGTCAAGCTGCTCCGCGAGCATTACGGCCGCGGGCCCACCCGCGCGAAGACGTACATCCTGGACGACCTGGTCGTCTGCGTCCTGCGAAACGGGTTCACGGCGATGGAGCAGACGATGGTCGAGAGCGGACGCTCGGACAGCGTCATCGAGATGCGCCACAACTTCCAGAACATGATGGCCCAGCGCTACAAGGAAACAATCGAGGAGCTGACGGGCGCCAAGGTCGAGGCCTTCCTGAGCCAAGCGCACCTGGAGCCCGACATCACCATCGAGATCTTCCTCGTCGATCGGCCGCTCAGCGGCTTTGGCGCGGCCGAGGTCGTCGAGCCGGACGAGCGCGACCTTCCGACTTAGGCCTTCGCCCTCGTCATGACATCGTCGAGCAGCTTCTCAGCGTGCTCTAGCTCGTAGTTGTCCGCGAGGTGACCCTCGATCTCCTCGCGCGTGGAGCCGTCGAGGGCCATCTTCATGGCGACGAGGCGGGCGGCGGACTTGTCGCCGCTGCGGTCGCCATTCGCGTCCGCGGGGGGCTCGGGCGCCGGCTCAGGGGTCGGCTCCGGGACCGGCTCGGGCGTCGGCACCGGGTCGGGGACGGGGTCGGGCGTGGGCTCGGGGATATCGGGCGGCGCCGGCTCGGGCACGATGACCGGGCCCGGGGTGACCTCGGCCTCGGCTCCGCCGAGCTTGCCCTGGAGGTCCGTCAGCGCCGTTCGTACGTCGGCCAGTCGCCTGGACGCCTCGCCCTCCGCGTCCTCGCGGATCCGGGCTGCGTCCGCCTCCGCCTTGGTGACGATCTCCTGGGCCTGCTTCTGAGCGTCGGTGATCAGCGCGCGTACGCGCTCGGCAAGGTCATCGGCGATCTGCTCTTCGTCCATTGGCCGAGGTTACCGGCCTAGAGGGGGCAGCACTCCCGCTTCTTGGTGAGCTTCGTCGACGAGGCCAGACGCTGAGCGTCAGGTCCGCAGGGCCTCGAGGTCGCGGCGCAGCTCCTTGAGCTCGTCGCGAATCCGACCTGCCTCCTCGAAGCGGAGGTCCTCGGCCGCCGCGAGCATCTCCTCCTCGAGCTGGACGATGATCTTCTCGAGCTCCTCAGGGCTCGAGATCTCGTCCCCGGACCGCGAGCGCCGGCGGCGGGAGGGCGCTGAGCGCGACTCCATCGCCAGGAAGTCCGAGATCTCGGAGATGCCCTTGCGAACGGTCTCCGGGGTGATCCCGTGCTCGCGGTTGTAGGCGAGCTGGATCTCGCGACGGCGGTCGGTCTCGGAGATCGCCTTGCGCATGGCTTCGGTCTCCTTGTCCGCGTACATGAGGACCCGGCCGTCGACGTTCCGCGCCGCGCGGCCAATCGTCTGGATCAGGCTCGTCTCCCCACGCAGGAAGCCCTCCTTGTCCGCGTCGAGGATCGCGACGAGGGAGACCTCCGGGAGATCGAGGCCCTCCCGCAGCAGGTTGACGCCGACCAGCACGTCGTACTCGCCCAGTCGCAGGTCCCGGATGATCTGGATCCGCTCCAGCGTGTCGACCTCCGAGTGCAGGTATCGCACCCGGAATCCGTTCTCGAGCAGGTAGCCGGTCAGGTCCTCGGCCATCTTCTTCGTCAGGGTCGTGACCAGGGTCCGTTCGTTCGACTCGGTCCTGCGGCGGACCTCGTTCATCAGGTCGTCGATCTGGTTGCGGGTCTCGCGCACGACGACCTCGGGATCGATGATCCCGGTCGGGCGAACGATCTGCTCGACGATCCGCTTCGACGAGGCCCGTTCGAAGTCGCCCGGGGTCGCGGAGACCATGACGACCTGGCCGACACGATCGAGGTACTCGTCGAACTTCAGGGGGCGGTTGTCGATCGCGGATGGCAGCCGGAAGCCGTGGTCGATCAGGGTCTGCTTGCGCGAGCGGTCCCCCTCGTACATACCGCCCAGCTGCGGGACCGTCTGGTGGGACTCGTCGACGAAGCAGACGAAGTCCTCGGGGAAGTAGTCGATGAGGGTGTGTGGAGGGCTGCCCGGCTCGCGCCCGTCGAGGATCCGCGAGTAGTTCTCGATGCCCGAGGTGAAGCCCAGCTCCTTCATCATCTCGATGTCGTACTCGGTGCGCTGGCGCAGGCGATGGGCCTCGAGCAGCTTGCCGCGCTCCTCGAACCAGGCGATCCGCTCGTCCATCTCCCGCTTGATCTCGACGACGGCCCGGGCGAGGGTGTCCTCCTCGGTCACGTAGTGGCTCGCCGGCCAAACGGCGACGTGGTCGACCTGATCGAGGACCTCGCCGGTCAACGGGTCGAAGTGCGCGATCGCCTCCACCTCGTCCCCGAACAGGGCGATCCGGTAGGCGGTCTCGGCGTAGGCGGGGAAGATCTCCAGCATCTCGCCCTTCACCGAGAACGTGCCGCGAGTGAGAATCGTGTCGTTGCGCCCGTACTGCATGCCGACGAGCTTCTTGAACAGTCCGTCGCGCTCGATCCACTCGCCCACCTTGAACAGCTGCATCTGCCGGCGGTAGAGCTCGGGCGACCCGATCCCGTAGATGCACGAGACCGAGGCGACGATGATCACATCGCGCCGCGCGAGCAGGCCCGCCGTCGCGGCATGGCGCAGGCGGTCGATCTCGTCGTTGATCGAGGAGTCCTTCTCTATGTACAGATCCTGGGCCGGAACGTAGGCCTCGGGCTGGTAGTAGTCGTAATAGGAGACGAAGTACTCGACCTGGTTCTCCGGGAAGAACTCGCGGAACTCGTTGCACAGCTGCGCGGCCAGCGTCTTGTTGTGCGCGATGACGAGCGCCGGGCGTTGGACGCGCGCGATCGTCGCCGCCATCGTGAACGTCTTGCCGGTCCCGGTGGCTCCCAGCAGCGTCTGGAACGACTCCCCGGCGTCGAGCCCAGCCGACAGCCCATCGATCGCCAAGGGCTGGTCGGCGGTGGGGGTGTAGGCGGGATTCAGCTTGAACTCGGGCACGGCTTCCAGGGTAGCCTCAGCCGAAGAGGTCTTCGAGGGCGTCGCGCGCCTGGTCGAACAGCCCCTCGCCCTGCTCGAGGAGGCTGCCGACGTCGTCGAAGACCACCGTCGCGTCCTCGATGATCGCGATTCCCTCCTCGACGGGCACGTTGGCCGCGAACGCCCGCAGCGGCGTCGCGACGATCGGGCCGAGCGCGCCGGCATCCTCGGCATCGTCGACGGCGCGGACGAGCCCGGCCTGGACCGCCTCCTCGAGCCGGGCGTCGTCGATCCCGTACTCGGCCGCGAACTGTTCGCGCGACTCCGGTGTGGCGAGCGCGACCGTGAGCGTCTCGCGCGAGACCTGGAGCTCGCAGGCGGCGCCGTCCAGAGCCGACAGGGCGAACTGCTCGGCCGACTCCTCGACTCCCTCAGGCGCGCGCCACTCTCGCGGGTCGCACGGATCCGCAACCGAGCTGGGCTCGTAGCTGGACCCGCCGAGCGCCAGATACGTACCCACGAGGGCGAGGGCGGCAAGGACGGCCACACTCAAGAGTGCGTTCGCCGACCTCAAAGCTCCGGCCTCCCGCGAGCGAACGCGATCGGGATGAGGGCGGCGAGCGCGAACGCTGCCGCGACTCCGAATGAGCGGCTGAAGGCGTGCGTCGCGGCGCGGTCCAGCTCGTCCTGGAGCTCGTCGCGCAGCGCGACCGCGTCGGCGCGCTCGTCGGGGTCATCCGGAAGCGGGTCGAACGCCGGCGCCAGCACGGGCACCCGCTCGCCCTCGGCCTCGAGCCGCTCGTCGAGGCGGTTCGCGAGGTCGATCTTCTCCGTCGCGTCGAGACGCGAGTCCAGCAGCGCGGCCGTCCCGGCCTGCTCGGCGTTCTCTCGCTCCTCCGTGAGGTCGGCGGTGAAGAGCGGCGTCAGGACGAGGAGGCCGGCGACCACGCCGATGTGGCGGGCGGCGATGGTCCATCCGCCATGGATCGCCTGGGGGGCCCGGCCGGCGAGCGCGGCCTCGGTGAGGGCCTCGAGCGTGATCGCGAGCCCAACGCCCATCAGCAGCTGTGGCACGAGGGTCGCGACGACCGTTGCGCTCGGCAATAGGGCCAGGCCCGTGAGACCTCCGGCGAGCAACACCACCCCGGCGGCAGCACGGGCGCGTCCGTCGATCGTGTCCGACGCGACGCTGCGCGAGGCGAAGGCGGCCAGCGGCATGATCGAGACGGCCGCCGCCGCCTCGATCGGGCTCAGGCGCCAGCCCTCGATAAGGAGCAGGACCACGAGGAAGAGTGCTGCTGCAAGCGCCGCGGAGACAAGGCTCAATGCGGCGTTGGCCGCGATGTGCGGGCGGCCGGGCGCGCGGAGCTCGGCCTCGATGGTGTCGGGCCCTCCCTCGCGCATCGCGGCGCCGAAGAGCACGGCGGCGAGAGCGGCGGCGGCGGGGACCTGGACGAGGAAGATCGACTGCCACGACACCAGCTCGGTCAGGAGGCCGCCGACGCCGGGTCCGAGGGCGGCTCCGATCGTCCCCGCGCGGGCCCAGATGACCGCGGCGTTGCGCTCCGACCCGGTGACCGAGGGGAGCAGCTCAAGGGCTCCGCATACGGCGGCCGCGCCGCCGACGGCCTGGGCGCAGCGGGCGGCGAGCAACTGCTCGATCTCGCCGGAGAGCCCGCAAGCGAGGCTGGCCAGGCCGAAGACGATCAGCCCGGCGCACGTGACGCGGGCGGGTCCGAGGCGCCGTGCGGCCATCGCCGCCGGCAGCGCGGAGGCGGCGAGGACGACGTTGAAGGCGACGAGTACCCAGGTGACCTCGCTGACCGATACGTCCAGCTCGCGATAGATCTCCGGCAGCGCCAGGACCACCACCGAGGAGTCGGCGAGGACCAGCCCGACGGCCAGGGCAAGTGCGACCCGCGCTCGCTTCATGCCTGTAGGTTGACGACGTGACCGGCTCCCAGCGCGCTCTCGCGGCCTTCTTCACCCTCGCAGGGGTCATGCACTTCGTGATCCCGCGCTCCTACGAAGCCACGGTTCCCGCCTATGTGCGCATTCCGCCACGCGAGGCGGTGGCGGTGAGCGGGGTCGCTGAGATCGTCGGCGCCCTGGCCGTGATTCCGCCCTCAACGCGGCGTCCGTTCGCCCGGTGGTGGCTAATCCTGCTTCTGCTCGGGGTGTTTCCGGCGAACATCCACATGGCGGTCAGCCCGGAACAGATCAAGGGGCTCGACCTTGACCGGGTCCCGCGTTGGGCGCTTTGGGCACGGCTTCCGCTCCAAGCCCTGTGCGTCTTGTGGGTGTGGCGCGCTACGGCCGCGTAGCGCCGGCCAACTCGATCCAGTCCCATGGTCGCCCACACAGGTCTCGTGCCTGCTGAGGCGCGACCGACACGAGCCTAGGGGCGGGCACCGTCTCCGGCACCAGGGCGAGCGGCCCGAGGACTCCTCGAGGGCCCCCGCTCCCCGGATGCAGGTCCGCTCCGCCGAGCTCCACCCGCACGTCGGACTCACCCGCATCGAGATCGAGGTGGCCCAGGTAGACGTAGCCGCCCTCGTGGTTCAGCTGGTGGCGCACCTCTGGGGTCGCCTCGCCGTCGGCGACCGCCCGGGCGGACCCGCGCACGCTCCCGAGGATCCAGACCGAGTATGGCCCCGGCTCCTCCACCTCGATGGTCCCCTCGCGATGGTCGGCGATCCCGAACAGGAGGGGTTCAGGGGCCTCCGCCGCGATCAGCCTCTCCCCCGCCGTGGCGCCCTCCGCCAGGGCGAGGACCTCCGGGCAGTCGGGGACACCCGCCGGTCCGAACGTCGTCCCGAGAGCTAGCCGCTCGATGTCTGGAATCTGCTCCGGCCGTTGCCACAGCTCGTACCAGCGACCCCGCCAGGCCAGGCGATAGGGCGAGGGCGGCCGGCTGCGGACCGGCGAGCGGCGCAGTACGAGGGAGCGGTAGACCAGGAGGTCGTCGGGATCGAGCTCGTCGGTGTCGGCCGAGAGCCCCTTGCGAACCGGGTCTCCGTCCGCGAGGGGGATCCCGCGGCGACGCAGCTCGGAGACCCCCTCGGCCTCGCCCTCGCGCAGGAAGTGGCGGGCGCCGTAGGGGTTGTACTCGGTCATCAGCGTCGGGCCCTCGCCCTCGATCTGCTCCCCGATCCGCTCGAGCTCCGCCAGCCGGTCCCGCGGCGCCAGGTTGACGTCGCGATAGGCGAGCACGTTGGACCAGGCGACCCCGCCGAAGACGAGCAGCGCCAGCCCCGCTCCGAGGATGCGCCGGCCGGTCGCCCAGGCCGCGAGGGCGGCGACAAGCGCCGCGAACGGAACGGCGACCGATGCGGTGGCGAGGGCCTTCGCGTCCACCCAGGGTGATCCGACGAGCCAGATCGCCAGTGCCGCGAGGAGCGTTCCAACGATGAACCCGAACGCCCACCATGCCCGCCGACGCCACGTGACCGCGAGGCCCCCGGCCGCGGCGATGGCGATCACCGCGACCGCGATATAGGCGAGCAGCTCTGCGTCCGGGTAGGAGCGGAAGTCGCCCGCGGGCCATACCCCGGCGATCTGCGCCGGCTCCAGTGGGTCGCCCAGGTTGCCCAGCGCCCCAGCGGCCGTCAGGGGCGAGGAGGTCGGCGGCAGGAACGCTCCCGCCATCAGCACGGGCACAGCGGCGACCGCGGTTATCCCCGCGAACAGCGCCGCGCGAACCAGGGCCGGACGCCGCCCCAGCTCCCGGGCACAGACGATCACGGCGGCAAGCAGCATCGGGCCCAGCCACACGATCCCGCCGACGCTCAACACCCCGATCAGCGCGCCCGCCGTGAGCGCCGCGGGCGCGACGCGCCGGACCGGACCGGGTCGCACCGCCAGGGGCAACAGCGCGGCGGTCGTGCCGATCAGGGCGATCGCCGCCACCTCCTTGATCCCGCCCCAGAGGTAGTAGCCGAAGAGCAGCGCCGGTTGGGCTGCGACGAACGCCACAGCCGCGCGCGAGCGCGGGCCCCGGACCGCCCGCCGTGCGAGGGCGTAGAGCGCGATCGCCAACAGCGCTGCCCACACCGCCATGTAGGGCTGGACCAGCCAGGCGACATCCTCGCCCACGAGGGCGGTCCCCACCCCGAGCGGAACGAAGACCCCGGTCGGGTAGCCGTCGCCGATGTTGAACGAGAGCGTCGCCTCATACGTAGAGGGCGCGAGTCCGTCGAGGTCGCGTCCGTGCTCCATCAACTGGTCGGTGAACGCCATCCACGTCGCGGTGTCATCGAGCTTGATGAAGCCGGCGAACGTCGCCTCGCCGGAGAGGACGATGGGCGCGGCGTAGACGGCCAGCACACCGCCGGCGGCCACCAGAGCCCAGGCCGGCGGCAGCGAGAGCGCACGGCGGACGCCGAGCACCAGCCCGACCGCGGCGCCGGTGGTCAAGAGCGGGGTCGTGAGCTCGGCCGTGAAGTCGGCGTACGTCAGGAACTGACCGACGATTACGAGCCCGGCCATCCCCAGGCAGGGAACCAGGGCGCCCGGGATCCGGACGCGGAGGACCGAGACGAGCAGCCAGCCCCAACCGACGCAGAGCGCGGCGAGGACGAGCGGGAACAGGACCCAGGACGTCAGCACGCCCGGCATCCTGAACCAGCGGGACGCAACCGGGCGGCGATGGCGACCCGCGCGACTAGAGCCCCAGCTCCTCCTCGTAGTTCTTGGCGTACTCGTCGCGGCGCTCGAGGACGTCCTCGACGTACGTGCGGGTCTCCGGGAACTCGATGTCCTCGACCTCCAGCTCGGAGCCGCCCCAGGCGTCGACGTTGCCGGGCCCGCTGTTGTAGGCGGCGAGCGCGGCGACGACGTTGCCGCCGTAGAGGTCGAGCAGGTAGTTCAGGTAGTAGGTGCCGTAGCGGATGTTGAGGTCTGGGTTGGCGAGGTCCTCGAAGACGAACGTCTCGCCGCCGGAGAGGTTCTCGATCGTGTCGGCGGTGTCCGGCGTGATCTGCATCAGCCCGCGCGCCCCCGCGTGTGATGTCTGGTCGCGGAAACGGGACTCGGTGAAGATGACGCCGGCGATCAGAGCCGGGTCGATGTCGTGGCGTTCCGCCTGCTGGCGGATGATGTCGTCGTGGCGCAGCGGTAGCGCCAGCTCACAGAGCGGCTCTCCGAGCTCGCAGATCGGATCACCGGTGTTGACTCGGCCGATCGCGAACACGAACCCACCGACCACGAGGGCCAGAGCCGCGAGCACCCAGAGCCAGCGATCCCTCACGCCCCCGCCTCCGTCGCGGCCAGCGTGGACATCAACTCGGCGATCGCGGCCTCCAGCTCCTCAGGCGTTCCGTCGTTCGTCAGGACGTGGGTGGCTCGCGCCGCCTTTTCCTCCTGACTCAGTTGGTTCGCCTCACGCTCGGCAAGCCTCGCGGTTCCGCGGGCGCCGGCGCGTTCGGCGCGCACCTCGTCCGGCGCCACCACGGCGACGGTGGCGTCGAACGCGGCGTCCATCCCTGTCTCAAACAGGAGGGGCACCTCGACGACGGCCACCGGGGTCCCGTCCGGAAGCGCGGCCCGCCACTCGACGATCCGCGCGCCCACCGCGGGATGCAGGACGCTCTCCAGCCACCGAAGCTCCTCGGGGCTCTCGAAGACGATCGCACCGACCCGCTCGCGGTCGACGACGCCGCCGGGTGCCACTTCCTCTCCCCAGCGCTCGGCGAGCTGATCGGCGATCTCGCCGCGCGCCAGGAGCTCGTGCGTTACGGCGTCGGTGGACAGGACGGCGGCACCGAGCCGTTCGAACGCGGCCAGCGCAGCGGACTTTCCCGACGCGATGGCGCCCGTGAGCCCAACGAAGGGCGCGGGCGGCGAGGCCGCCCGGCCGGTCACGCCGGCGGGTCGTCGCCTGCGGCGTCGGGAGGCTCGTCGCTCGAGGGATCAGACCCCTCGGTGGCGTCGGGCTCCGGCGTCGCTTCGGCCGCGGGGTCTGACCCCGCGTCCGGCACCTCGGGCTCTGACTCCTCGGCGGCCGGGGCCACAGGCTCCTCGGCCTCGGCCTGAGGCTCCTCTGGTGCGGCTGCGGGCTCCTCGGCCACCGGCGCCTCGGGCGCGGGCGGGGGTGCGTCGCCGAAGACCTCTTCGGAGGTGCCAAGGTCCGGCACATCCTCGGCCGGCGCGGGGTTGTTGACCGCGTCGGTCAGCTCGGCGGGCATCAGATCTCGCAGCGGCATGTTGCCGGTCTCCGCTCGCTTCACGCTGAGGGAGATGCGGCGCCGCTCCTCGTCGATCTCGAGGATCCGCACCCAGACCTCCTGGCCCGGGGTGACGACATCGGCGGGGTTCTCGACGTGGTGCTCTGCGAGCTCGGAGATATGGACGAGGCCCTCGACGCCCGGAACGATCTCAACGAACGCTCCGAACGCGACGACCTTCGTGACCTTGCCCTCGAGCACCGCGCCGACGCGGTACTCGTTCAGGACCTTCTGCCACGGGTCCTCCTGCGTCTGCTTGAGGCCGAGGGAGATCCGCTGGCGACTGCGGTCGATGTCGAGCACCTTCACCCGAACGGTCTCGCCGATCGACAGGACCTCGGACGGGTGGTTGACGTGGCTCCAGGAAAGCTCGGAGATGTGAATCAGGCCGTCGATGCCCTCGAGGTCGACGAACGCGCCGAAGTCGACGATGTTGGAGATCTTGCCCTCCACGACCTGACCGGGCTCGAGGCGGCCCAGGATCTGCTCGCGGACCTCCTTGCGCTCCTCCTCCAGGACCGCGCGGCGCGAGAGGACGACGTTGTTGCGGCTGCGGTTCAACTCGATGACCTTGCACTCGAGCGTCTGGCCGCGGAACTCGTCGAGGTTGTGCACTCGCCGGATGTCCACGAGCGACGCGGGCAGGAAACCGCGGACGCCGAGGTCCAGGATCAGGCCGCCCTTGACGACCTCGATGACCGAACCCTCGACGGGCTCGCCGGACTCCGCCGCGGCCTCGATCTTGCGCCATGCCTTCTCGAAGCGGGCCCGCTTCTTGGAGAGAACCAGGCGCCCCTCCTGGTCCTCCTTGGTGAGGACGAGGGCATCGACGCGCTCGCCGAGCTCGACTTCGTCGGCGGGGTCGACCGAGCGCCGGATCGAGAGCTCGTTGGCGGGGATTACGCCCTCCGACTTGTAGCCGATGTCGACGAGGACCTCGTCCTTGTCGATGCGGACCACGTCGCCGGAGACCACGTCGCCCTCGTCGAACGGCTTGATCGTCGCGTCGTAATTGGGCACCAGCTGCCCATCGACCTCGATCAGGAGGTCGGCTGAGCCGCCGTTCGTTGCGGCGGGCGGAGGCTGCGGAGGCGCTTCGGGAGCAGCCTGCGTCGTTGTGTCAGGCACGGACACGGCCGACTAGTTTGGCAGATAGACATTCAACCGCCGCGTCGCGCTCGCTTCTGAGCCGTCACGCCGCCCCGGGCCGCTCGGTACCCTCGCTCGCCGATGCCCACGCGCGCGACCAAACGGGGGCCAGAGCGCACCCCTCTCACCGGTGAATACGACGTCCTGATCTGCGGGGCCAGCTTCGCCGGGCTGTCCGTTGCGCGCGAGCTCGCAGGCAGCGGGGCGAGGGTAATGGCGATCGACCGCTACGAGATCGGCGAGCGCCAGACCTCTGCCTGCGCCGCGCCGACCGAATGGCTTCACAACCTCGGCCTCGACGGATCGATGCGCCAGACGTTCAGCGACCTCGTGATCCACACGCCTCACGCCGACGTGCGGATGCGCCTGCCCTGGACGTTCTCGACCTTCGACTATCGCGAGCTGTGCGGCCAGCTGTGGGAGCAGTCCGACGCCACTTTCGAGACGGCCAAGGTGGATGGGCGAACGGGGATGGTGGTCCACACCGACCGGGGTGACCTCACCGCCCCGCTAATCGTCGATGCCCTCGGCTGGCGGCGCGTGCTCGCCGGCGGCGGGTTCCAGCCCCCGGACGCGCCGCTCTCACGGGGGCTCGAGGTCCACCCATGGGGCGCCAGCGACGAGCTCGAGATCTGGATCGACCGTGACTACGTCCCGGCGGGCTACGGCTGGAGCTTTCCGGCCGCGAAGGAGGTGCGCGTCGGCGTCGGCTCCTTCGATCCGCGGCACCACGTCAAGGAGCCGACGGTCCGGCTCGCCGAGGACCTCGAACGCGATGCGGTGCGCTACCAGGGGAACTGGATTCCGCACCGCCTACGGCCCGCCGCCCTCGACGGCGTGTTCTTCGCCGGCGACTCGGCCGGGCATTGCCTTCCGCTCACCGCGGAGGGCATCCGCACCGCGTTCTACTTCGGGATCGCGTGCGGGCGGGAGCTTCGCGCAGTCGTCGAGGGCCGCAAGGATCGCGAGGCCGCGCTTCGTGACTACGCCTCGTTCTCGGCATCGCACCGTTGGAAGTTCGAGGCCATGCTCCGCGTCCAGCGGCTCGTTCCCAGGGTCCAGCCGCGCATGCTCGGCCTGATGCTGCGCGGGATGGAGAGCCAGCCCTTCGTCGATTGGTCCTTCGGGCACTACCTCGGCATCGCCCCGCCGGAGTTCGCCGGTCCGGCTCCGGATCACGCCCCACCGGCGCCCGTCGCCGCCGCGGCCTGAGCGCAAACGCCGCAGCGTCACTAATAGAATCGATTAATGACGCTTTACGAGCCGCCTGATGCGCTGCAGGCGCCGCGGTTCACCGGCCCGCGCACCTACGCGCGGCTGCCACACCGCCAGACCCTGGAGTCGGTCGACTGCGCCGTCTACGGCATGCCGTGGGACGGCGGCGCGTCGTTCCGCCCCGGGACCCGGTTCGGCCCCGAGGGGATCCGCTCCGCCTCCGGGATGATCCGTACGTACAACGCCGCCCTCGGGGTGCAGGTGTTCGGGAACCTCTCCGTCGTCGACTACGGCGACGCGCCGACGGTGCCGGGCTATATCGAGGACACCCTCGAGCGGATCGAGGCCTTCGTCCATCCGATCGCCGAGGCCGGCGTGATCCCGATCGGGATGGGAGGAGATCACTCGGTCACGCTGGCCGAGCTCCGCGCGGTCAGCCGGGTCCACGGCCCGCTCGGGCTGGTCCACTTCGACTCCCACACGGACCTCTGGGATGAGTACAACGGGCGCAAGTACAGCCACGGCACGATGTTCCGCCGCGCGATCGAGGAAAAGATCATCGACCCGGCCCGCGTGATCCAGGCCGGCATGCACGGACCGCTGTACGGCGAGGAGGACATCGAGATTCCGGACGAGCTTGGCGTCGACATGGTCCCATGGTCGGAGCTCGCGGAGATCCCGCCGGCGAAGTTCGCGGAGCGGGTCCGCGAGCGACTCGGCGACGGCCCGGCCTTCTTCACCCTGGACGTCGACTTCGTGGACGTGGCGTTCTGCCCCGGGACGGGCACGCCGGAGGTCGGCGGCCCCACCAGCCATCAGGCGCTCGCCTACGTGCGCGCCCTCGAGGGCATCGACTTCAAGGCCTTCGACGTGGTCGAGGTGTCGCCGCCATACGACAATCCGGCGCAGATCACGTCCCTGTTCGCCGCGAACGTGATCTTCGACCAGCTGGCCTACGTTGCCCGCGCCCGGGCGAGCGCCTGACCCGCGGCTCAGCGGACGATCAGATAGGTCCCGACGGCGAGGAGCGCGGCGCCAAGCACGCGCTCGAGGGTGATCGGCGTCTCCGTAAGGCCGAACACCCCCATCCGGTCGAGTATCACCGAGACGGTGAGCTGCCCGGCGATCGTCGCCGCGACCACGCCCGCAGCCCCGAGGCTGTCGACGGTGAGGATGACCGTCGTCACGTAGAACGCGCCGACGAGGCCGCCCCCGAGGATGTAGAACCATGAGACGTCGCGGGCGCCGCCGAATCCGGCGCCGTCGCCCACGATCAGCGCGAGCACGACGAGGATGGCGGCGCCGACGAGGAAGTTGATGGCGGCCGCGGGCAGCGTGCCCGTTGCGTCCGCCAGGCGCGCGACGACCGGCGGCTGGATCGCGATCAGGCCGCCTGCGGCGACCGTCGCAACCGCCGCGAGGCCGACCTTGTCCACGTCAGCTCTTATCGCCGAGCCAGGTCATCATCTTGCGCAGCTCCGCGCCCTCGGTCTCGATGGAGTGCTCCCGCTGCTCGTCCCGCATCCGCTGGAAGTTCTCCTGGCCGGCCCGGTTCTCCGCGATCCACTCACGGGCGAAGTCGCCCGACTGGATGTCCGCGAGCACCTTCTTCATCGCCGCGCGCGTGGGTTCTCCGATGATCTCCTTGCCGCGGGTCAGATCGCCGTACTCGGCGGTGTTGGAGATTGAGTCCCGCATGGTCGAGATCCCGCCCTCGTAGAGCAGGTCGACGATCAGCTTCAGCTCGTGCAGGCACTCGAAGTAGGCCAGCTCCGGCTCGTATCCTGCCTCGACGAGCGTCTCGTACCCGGCGCGGACGAGCTCGGTGAGTCCCCCGCAGAGGACGGCCTGCTCGCCGAACAGGTCGGTCTCGGTCTCGTCCTTGAAGGTCGTCTCGATCACGCCCGCCCGAGTGCAGCCGATCCCGTGGGCGTACGCGAGGGCCATGTCCTTGGCGTTGCCCGAGGAGTCCTGGTGGACCGCCAGCAGGCCGGGCACACCGCGGCCCTCCTCGTATGTGCGGCGGACGAGGTGCCCCGGGCTCTTCGGCGCGATCATGGCGACGTCGACATCGGGATCGGGGGCGATCTCGTCGTAGTGGATCGAAAAGCCGTGCGCGAACATCAGGAGGTTGCCGGGCGCGATCCCGTCGCGGATCCCGTCCTCCCAGGCGAGGCCCTGCTGCTCGTCCGGCAGCAGCACCATCACGACGTCGCCGTCGCTGGCCGCGTCGGCGATCCCCTTGACCTCGAGGCCGTCCGCGGTGGCCTGTTCGATCGATTTCGAGCCTTCTCTGAGGCCCACGACGACGTCGACGCCGGACTCGTGCAGGTTGAGCGCGTGGGCGCGGCCCTGGGATCCGTAGCCCAGCACCGCGACCTTCTTGCCCTCGAGTGGCGAGAGGTCTGTGTCCTTTTCGTAATAGATCATCGTCGGAATCCTAGGGCGCGATCAGCGCCGAACGGCGGGAAGGGAGTGGGTGGGCGGCACCATGGGCGGTGCCGCCCACCCGGTTTGAGAGAGGAGGCAGCGCCTCCCGCTTGTGCACAAGTCAGATCAGCCCGGGTCCCCGATGAGGGCCGGGGCCGGCTCGGTGCCGAGCACCTCGTGGGCGAGGCGAGCGACCTCCTCGAGCGGGAGCAGAGCCTTCGTCTCCAGTGCCCGCTGCTTGATCGCCGCGACGATCTCGCGCATCTGGTCCTCGTCCGCCTCGATCCCGAGGGCCTCCAACGCCACCATGACGGAGGGCAGGCCGCTCCCCTTGCCGTTCACGACGCGAGCCGGGGGCTGCCCGACCTCGTCCCAGTGGTACGGGAACAACTCGGTCGGATACTCGTCGATGCACTCGTGGAACCAGCCGACGATGATCCCCGACTCGACCTCGAACAGGCGCTCGCCGACGGCTGAGCGATTCGACGGGATCGTGTGCGCCGCACGCTCCCGGACGAGGCGCGAAAGCGGGTAGAACTTCTTCGTGTCCAGGCCGTGCGGGACGTCGTAGAGCATTGTGAGCGCGAGCGCGAGGTCCTCCATCGGCGTATTGCCCGCGCGCTCGCCGACGCCCGTCACGGTGGTGTGGACCATGTCCACGCCCGCCGAGATCGCTGCGATGGAGTTCGCGACCGCGAGGCCGAAATCGTCATGGAAATGGGCTTCGAGGGCCGTGTCGGGCAGCCGCTCGCGGACCTTCTCCACCCAGACCGGGATCGCGTGTGGGTTCACGCCGCCGAAGGTGTCGACGAGGGCCAGCGCGTCCATGTGGCCCTCGGTCGCGACCTTCTCGACGAGGTCGAGGTACCAGTCGAACTCCGCCCGTGACGAGTCGATGGTGAAGAAGACCGTGTAGAGCCCCGCCTCCTTGGCAGCGAGGGTGGCCTCGATCGAGAGATCGATGGCCCGGTCGAGCGGCCAGCCGTAGGCGCGCTCGATGATGTGCCCGGACGATGGGATCTCGACCACGACTCCGTCGACCCCGCAATCCTTCGCCTTCTGGATGTCGTCGACCATGCACCGTGCGAAGGCGAAGATCTCCGGGCCGAGGTCGGCCTCGACGATGGTCTTTACGGCGCCCTCGTCCTGCGGCGAGACGATCGGCATCCCGGCCTCGATCCGGTCGACGCCGGCCTCCGCGAGTCGCTTTGCGATCGCGAGCTTGTCCTCGGGCGTGAACGCGATGCCAGCCTGCTGCTCACCGTCACGCAGGGTGATGTCGTGGAACTTCACCCGGTCGGGGAAGTTCAGTCCTGCCCTCGCCTCGGCTTGGTGGTTCCAGGGGCTGGTGAAGAAGCGGCCCTCAGCGTGCCACGGTGTCTCGGCGGTCAACTCGGCCTCCTGTCGAAGCGTCATTCCGGTTCGTTCGTGAAGCCATGCTGAACAAACCGCTGTGTCGCTGAAAGTATAAGCACTACTGCGCGATCGTGCCGGGGCGCGCACCGGTCGCGGGGACGCTCACCTGGACGGGGCGCGAGACCGGCTTGAACAGGGGCCGCGACACGATCATCAGGACCGTCGCGAGCACGTAGAGCCCCGCGATCACGCCGATCGCGAGCTCGTAGCCGCCCGTGCGGTCGACCGACCAGCCGAACAACGGCGGCGCCACGCAGAAGCCGAGACTGAACCAAAAGACCACCATGCCGGATGCCCATGCCGTCCTGGCCTCGTCGGCCTCGGCCATCACCGCGAGCATCGAGATGGCCCCAAATCCAAGCCCGCCCGCGCCCCAGAGCCCCGCGCTCAGCCAGAAGGCCCATCCACCCAGGTGCGGGGCGGCGATCATCAGCATGGTGGCGGCGAAGGCGACCATCGCGGAGACAGCCATCGCGTCCGGGTATCCCCAATGCGTCTCGGTGCGTCGGCTGGCGGTCAGCCGCACCACGCCCCCCACGGCGCCGGCTGCGATCATCACCGAGCCCGCAGCGGCGGCGGTGAGGCCACCGTCCTCGTGTGCGTAAAGGGGCAGGTACGCGGTGATCGAGCCCGTCCCAGCCCCCATGATCATGTTGTAGAGATTGAGGCGGTGCACGGATGGCCGCACGGGGCCGCTGGCCTCGGCCCGCGTGCGCCGCTCACCCCGCGCCCGGTGGATCGTGACCGCCGCCGTGACGAGCGTCCCGAGCGCGATCGCGGCGAGGACCAGCAGGGCCTCACGCCAACCCCAGAGCACGGCCGCGGCCGGGAGCGCCGCCGCGGACAGCGTGATCGCGGCGGTCTCGCCCGACTGCTTGATGGCCGTGACCCAGCCCCTGCCACCCAATGGAATCCGGTCGGTGATCAGTCGGTTCGTTGCGGGGTTGGCACCCGCGCGGCACAGCCCGGCAAGCGCGAGCGCCGCGGCCATCGCGGCGAACGTCCCTGCCACGGCCATCAGGGCGAGGCTCGCCGCCCCGAAGCCCACCACGGCCAGGATGCCGGTCCGGTCCCCGATCCGGTCGATGATGCTGCCCGCCATCGGCGAGAGCACGGCTGAGACGCCGGCGACGACGGACACGAGGAGCCCCACGTCGCCGCGGGAGATGTCGAGATCCTGGATCAGGTACGGCGCGAGGATTCCGATCGCGACCATCGGGAGGATGCCGAGCGCCATCGCGACCGCGAGGACGTAGATGACGAGGGCACGCCGCCCAGGCGTGCCCAGCTGGTCGTTCCCAGTGGCCAAGACACAAGAGGTTAAAGCCTGACTGGCGAGATGTTCGTGCTGCTTACGCCAGGCCCGGGAATCAGCCGCCGAACCCGTAGAGGCTCGCGGGATTGCGCTCCGCGATCGCCTGCACCGCCTCGGAGCCGGCCGCGGCCTCCAGCAGGCCGATCGGGTCGGGCGTCGCCATGTCGAACGGCAGGTCCGTCCCGAGCACGACTCGCTCCGGGCCGGCCCGCTCGATCAGGAACGCGAGCGAGCTCGGATCGTGGGTGATGATGTCGAAGTAGAGGCGCTGCGAGTAGGCCCAAGGGTCGGCTGGCGCCGAGGCCAGTTCCGGGCGCACGGTGCGCGCGTGGCGAAGCCGACCCACCTGGTAGGGGAAATAGCCTCCGCCGTGGAGGAGCACCACCGTGAGGTCCGGGTGCCGGTCGAGGGTGCCCGAGACGATCAGCCGCTCGATGGTCACGGTGGTCTCGAACAGGAACCCGAGGACGTTCTCGAAGTAGTAGGACTCGAGCGACGGGCCGGGCTCGCCGTACGCGGGATGGAGCGTCACAGGCACGTCGAGCCGCTCCGCGGCGGCCCAGAACGGCTCAAACTCGTCCTCGTCCAACCGCCTGCCCCCGGCCACAGCGGTCCCGATCTCCACGCCAACGGCGCCGGCCTCAACGGCCTCGGAGAGCACCTCGACCGCCCGCGCCGGGTCCTGCATCGGCACGGAGGCAAGCCACCGGAAGCGGTCCGGCGCGGCGGCGCAGAACTCGGCGAGCCCCTCGTTGGTCGCCCGGGCCATCCCCTCTCCGAGCTCGACGTCCACGTGGTAGTAGAAGAGCGGCGGGGTGACCGAGACGACCGCGGCGTCGATGCCTTTGGACTCGAGCTCCGCGAGCTTCGCCGCCGGCTCCACGAAGGACGGCACGATCTCGAAGTCGACGTGCAGGCCGCCGCTCCAGTGGCGGCCGTTGAGGGTCACCCCGTAGGCCGGCTCGCTCCTCAGGAGCTCCAGCGAGCGCTCGGGCATCACGTGGTTGTGGACGTCGATCCGCATGGTCGCCTACAGCTCCGATTACCGTATCGTTAGTGATGCTATTGAAACGGCTAGACGCGCTGCCCGAAGACGGGCGGAGACGTTCACATCAAGGCGATACCGGCGGGAACGCCGATGCCGTCGGATAGAATCTTTAAGCGTACGTGTTCCTACACGTAAGTAAGAATGGCCTCGACATCTGTAGACGACAAGAGCGCTAAGGCCGCAGAGGCGCGTCCGCGCAAGCGCAAGGGGCAGTCGGCGGCGGACCGCGTCGGTGAGCGCGTCGCCACCCACCGCAAGGACCGTCACCTCAAGGTGTCGGAGCTCGCGCGTTTGGTGGGCGTCTCTCCCAGCCTGATCAGCCAGATCGAGCGCGGCCAGTCGCAGCCGTCCGTTGCGACCCTCTTCGCCCTGGCCGAGTCCCTCGACGTGCCCGTCGACGCTTTCTTCGTGAAGGACGGCGGCGCGGTAGCGGCCGCGGCCGCGCCTGCACAACCTCCGGCGGCCAAGCCGACCGAGTCCGACGGGGCCGCGGCCGCGCCGGCACCCACGCAAGCGGGTGACGCGGCGGTTCAGGGTGTCTCCTCAAAGCGCTACGTCGTCCGCCGGGACGCCCGATCGGCGATCAACATCGAGGGAGGCGTCCTGTGGGAGCGCCTCACGCCCGAAACCCTCCCCCACGTCGACTTCCTGGAGCTGATCTACGAGCCCGGGGCGGAGTCGAATCCGGAGCTCTACCGGCATCCAGGCTCGGAGATGGTCCTCGTGCTCAGCGGGCGCTTTGACATCTACGTCGGCTTCGAGCGCTACGAGCTTGGCCCCGGCGACAGCATCCACTTCCCCTCCACGTTCCCGCATCGCTACGTGAACCCCACCGATGACGTCTCCCGGGCGGTCACTGTGATCCTCCACGACGGCGAGCGGCCCATGCCGGCGGACGCCGACCAACCGCGGCCGTGATCCCAGCCGGGATCTCCCGCGTCCGCGGCTAGGGCATCTTGATCGGCATGGCAGTGCGCCAGTTCGGCGCGCCGCTCGAACAGATGGAGATCCCCGAGCCGCGGCCCGGCCCCGGTGAGGCCCTGCTGGAAGTCCTGACGTGCGGGGTGTGCTTCTCCGATGTCAAGACCTCTCGTGGCCGGATGCCGTTCAGCGACCGTCTTTCTCTCCCCCATGTCCCGGGCCATGAGGTGTGTGCGCGCGTCGTCGAGGCCAACCCACCGATCGTCGAGCCCGGCACGGTGGTCGTCGTCAACCACTATTGGCCCTGCCGCCGGTGCGCGCGATGCCGGGCCGGAATCGAGCAGCAGTGCACCGACCCTCAGGGATGGATCGGGTTCATGACGCCCGGTGGTTTCGAGCAGCGGCTCGTTGCGCCGATCGACCGCCTGACCCCCGTCCCGCCCGAGATCGACCCGGTCCATGCCGCGCCGCTGACCTGCGCGGTCGGCACCTCCTACCGAGCCGTGACGACCCGGGGCGGCGTCACCCCTGGAAGCCGGGTCGTGGTGATCGGCCTCGGTGGCGTCGGGATCCACACCCTTCAGATCGCACACGCTGCGGGCGCGCGGTCGATCGGCCTCGACGTCTCAGGGCGCGCCCTCGAGGTCGCGGAACAGCTTGACCTCGCCGCCTATGAGGCCGGCGATCCCGAGAGCGAGGAGCGGATCCTCGCCGGCGGCGAGGGCGTCGATGTCGTCATCGACACGGTCGGCACCGAGGCGACGTTCGCGCAGGCGTTCCGCCTCGCGCGGGCCGGCGGCCGAATCGTCGGCGTCGGCTACGGCGTCGAGGAGGACATCGTGCTCCCGAGCCCCCGGTTCGTGCTCGAGGAGGTCGAGCTCGTCGGATCGCGCTACGTCGCGCTCGACGAGCTGGAGCGTGCGATCGCCCTGGTCGCCGACGGGCGCGTCCAGACCGTCGTCGACCGCGTGCTGCCACTGGCCGAGGCCAACGCCGCCCTCGAGGCCCTCGAGCGCGGCGAGGTCGTCGGGCGCGTGGTGCTGGACGTCGCGGGAAGCTAGCCCAGCCGGTCGGGCTGGACCGCCGGCGCTTCCCCGTAGACCTCGGGGTTGACGACGCCGGGGGCACGCTCTCCGTCCACCATCGCCTTGAGGTTCTCGACCACTGCGAGCGCCATCTTCGTACGCGCTTCGTGGGTGGCGCTCCCCATGTGCGGCGTCAGGATCACGTTGTCGAACTCGTACAGCTCCGGGCTCGGCGCCGGCTCTGAGATCGGCGGTTCGTTCCAGTAGACGTCGATCCCGGCGCCCGCGATCTCGCCGTCGCGTAGGGCCACGACCAGGGCGGGCTCGTCCACGATGCGCCCGCGTGCGGCGTTGATGAAGAACGCCGATGGCTTCATCAGCTTGAACTCGCGCTCGCCGATGAGCTTGTGGGTCGTCTTGTTGTACGTCGTCATCAGGACGACGAAGTCGGACCGTTCCAGCAGCTTGTCGAGGTCCTCCTCCCAGGAGACGCCGAGCTCCTTCTCCTGCTGCGAATCCAGCCGGCTGCGCTTGGTGTAGATGATGTCCATCTCGAAGGAGCGCAGGCGCTTGACGATCTCGGAGCCGATGTCGCCGAGCCCGATCATTCCGACCGTCTTGTCGGCGAGCTCGTGCGTGAGGAACGTAGTCGACTGTTCCTGGTGGAAGCGGCCGGCCCGGACGAACGCGTCCGCCTCGACGATGCGCCAGGCCAGCCCGATCACCAGCGCGCAGGTGAGGTCACACGTGGTCTTGGTGATCACGTGCGGGACGACGGTGACGGGGATTCCCCGGCGGGTCGCCGCCTCGACGTCGACCACGTTGGGGAACAGCGCCATGGTCGCGATGCCCTTCAAGTTCTCGTTGGCGGAGATCACCTCTTCGTCGATCGGCGTGTCGCCGAGCATCCAGATGTAGTCGCAGTCCCGAGAGCGGGCGAGCAGCTCGTCCTTCTTGATCATGTACTCGGACTCGTGGATGTCGACGTCGGCGAACTCCTCGAGCGCCTCCCGCCCGACATCCATCACCGGCTGTACGACGAACACCTTTGGCTTGGACATCGTGCTCCTCTCCTTACGTGCCTTCGAAGATCCCGGCTGCCGTCCGCCACAGCAGGTCGTCGCGTTCGGAGTCGGTCAGCACCTCGACCTGCCGGAAATGTTCGACCGCGTCGTAGATCTGCATCGGGGCCGGCCAATCCGTCCCGAACACGATGCGGTCAGAGCCGAGCACGTCGATCATGAACCGGAGGTTGCGATCGGTCCACGTGACCGTGTCGTAGTAGAAGCGATCGATGTAGGCGCTCGGCTTATCCTCCGACTTGCCGCGCTCGCCGGGCCAGACTTCCCACCCGCGGTCGAGCCGGTCGAGCGCATACGGCACGTAGCCGCCGGCGTGCGCGAGGCACAACCTGATGCCCGGGTATTTGTCGAGCACGCCGCCGTAGATCAGGCTCGCGAACGCGATCGTGCGGTCGACCAGGTTCCCGATCGAGTTCAGCAGGAAGTAGTCCTTCGTCCGGTAGGTGACGACGGTCGGATCGAACTGGTGGAACAGGATGAAGGCGTCGTGCTCGTGCACGGCGGCCCAGAACTCGTCGAACACCTCGTGGTCGTAGGTGAGGTTGTTGACGTGGTCGTTGATCATGAACCCGACGAGGCCGAGCTCACGGATCCCCCGCACCAGCTCGGCGTTCGCCAGCTCGATGTCCTGCATCGGGAGGGTGCCCAGACCCATGAACCGGTCGGGGTGGTCGCGAACCATCTCCGCGACCTCCTCATTGCAGTCGGCGGCGATGCGCGCGGTGTCCTCCGGCTTTCGCCAGTACTGGTAGAAGACGTCCGTCGGGGACACGACCTGGACGTCGACCCCGAGGCGGTCCATCTCCTCCAGCCTTTGGTCTGGCTTCCACCTGTTGGGAAGGTTGTCGAGCTCACCCTCGTCCGCGGTCATGCCGTGCCACTCATCACCAGCCAGCACGACCTCCTGGAAGCACTGGGGGGTGACGTGCGCGTGCACGTCGATGACGCGCCCGCCCTCAGCCATCACCACTCCTCACCGGTCGGCCCGGGCGCTCAAACGCCGTGCATCACGTGCGAGAGCCGTGCCGTCCACTCGTGCTTTGTGGCCGGGATCACCTCGGCCATCGCGGCGCCGTACGCGTCGCCCTCGAGGAGGGCCTTCGTCGCGTCCTCATCGGCGACCTGAATGTCAACGATGAAGTCGTAATCCGTCTTGAGCTTGCCGACGTTCTCGCCAATCGTCACCTTGCCGACCCCGTCGGCCGACTCCAGGCTGTTGATCGCGTCGTGAGCGTTCTTCTTCGCGGCATCGTCCGCGTCGTCGGTCCAGAGGAACATCACCGAGTGGCGCACCTGCCCCGGGACGTTCAGCGGTGCGTCGCCGTCGTAGGTCCAGTCAACCCGCGCGGTCAGCTCTGACCGGCAGATCGAGGCGTTGTACTCGCCGACCTCATGGTGGACGTCATCGTCGTTGTACTCCTCGTTGCCGGCGAGGTCGACGAAGTCCAGCTGCAGCGCCACGTCGTAGTTGCACGGCGGGCCCTCGGTCCGCGCGCGCCAGCGGGGCGTGCGATCCCACGGCTTGACGGTGCGCAAGACCTCGGAGCCGCCGAACAGGTCGGTCCCGTAGTCGATCGCCACCACGCTCGAGCACTCGTACCGCATGTAGGCAAGCCCCTTGAGCATCGCGAGGTGCTTCTCGGGGGTGATGTCGTCCCTGAAGAGAAAGAAAGCGGTGTGCCTGAACACGCGTGGTTACCTCCTGGTTGGTTGGTTTCTCGAAACGGGGGCCGCGCACCGGGTGCAGCTAGCCCGGGACGGCGCCGTCGGCTGCCTTTGCGCCCTGCTCGGGCGCGGCACCGTCCTTGGGGTGCAATTCGGCTTCCATCCGCTCGAAGAGCTCGAGGATGTCGGCCTGCAAGGTGACGACCTCGTGATCCGTCTGCAGCCGCGGATACGGCAGGGCGATCTCGATGTCGCGATAGATCTCGCCGTCGTTGCTCATCATCAACACGCGGTTGGAGAGCAGGACGGCCTCGAGGACGTCGTGGGTGACGAACAGGACACCCGCCCCGGTCGTCTGCCAGAGGCGCTGGAGCTCCTCTCGCATCGATCGCGCGGTGATGGCGTCGAGGTGGCTGAACGGCTCGTCCATCAGCAGGAGCCCAGGGTCGACCGACAGGGCACGGGCGATGCCGACGCGTTGCTGCATCCCACCGCTCAGCTGCCCCGGGTACATCGAGCCCTCCTCCTCGAGACCCACGAGCTTCAGGAACTGCTCGGCGCGTTCCTTGCGCTCGCTGCGATTGCCGTGATCCTGCACGTAGAGGATGTTGTCGAGTACCGAGCGCCATGGGAGGAGCCTCGGATCCTGGAAGACGTAACCGATCCGAACGTCTGAGGATTCGTCACCGACCAGCTCGAGCGTCCCGGCGCTCGGCAGCTCAACCCCTGAGACCAGGTTGAGAAACGTGCTCTTCCCGCAGCCCGACGGCCCGACCAGGGAGACGAAGGTGTGGCCCTCCATGTTGAAGGTCACGTTCGAGATTGCGGTGACAGGGCGCTGGCCCCCCACCCGTGGGGGGAAGACCTTCTGCACGTGGTCTGCCACCAATCTCGCCATCTCACTCCTCCATGCAGCTCTGGCTGCCTGGTTCGGAAGTTATACTAAACAGACGGTAGCCGCGCTACTGTAGCCCGACCCCCCAGGCGAAGTCAAGGTCCGCCCGGTTCGGCTCAAAGGTGTTAGTGCTACTGTGTTCGCGCGGTGGCCCGAGGCAGCAGGAAAGCACTGGGCTCGTACGCCCACGGGGCCTTCGGCGTCGACTACGAGGCACGGATCGACTTCGCCGCACTCCGCGAGGAGAGGCTCGCCCGTGTGCGCGAGCGCCTCGCCGCCTCCGAACTCGACGCCCTGCTGCTGTGGAAGGACGAGAACGTCCGATTCAGCACCGCCCTGCGGCCCCAGATCATCCAGGGCAAGAACGCTCTGCTCAACGGGTGCCTCGTGACCGAGGACGGGCTGGTCCTGTTCTGCTCCGGCGGCGAGGTGGACCGGGTCCGCTACGTGATGCCCTGGATCGATGAGGTCGCAACCGTGCCGATCATGGAGGCGCGCGGCCTCATCGCGGGCACCGTCAACGCGGTCCTCGCGCCGGCGATCGGGCGCCTCGGCCTCGACCAGGCCGCCATCGGGCTCGACGAGATGGCCTACGCCCAGGTCCAGGAGCTTGCACGCGCCTTGCCCGAAGCCGAGTGGGCCGACGGCGATGCGGTCATGCAGGCGGCGCGGAGGGTGAAATCGGATCTGGAGCTCGCCGTGATGCAGGAGGCGAGCGCGATCGCCGAGGGCGTCACCGAATCGGCGATCGCCGCGATCCGCCCAGGCGTCCGCGAGTACGACATCGTGGCCGATGCCATGCACACGCTCTACCGCCTTGGCGGAGAGATGGCGCACCTGGCCACGCCGTTCGTCGCCTCCGGCGAGCACATGAGCCCGCCCAACCGCTTCGCGTCGGACAAGATCGTCCGCGAGGGGGATCTCGTTTTCATCGACATCGGGGCGATGTGGAACGGCTACTACTCGGACATGGGGCGAACCGTGATCTGCGGCGAGCCCAATCAGCGCCAACAGGAGGTGTTCACGGCCGTCCATGCTTCCCTCGCGGCGGCGACCGCCGCGATGCGGCCCGGCAACACGAACGACGACGTTGCGGCAGCGGTCCGCGCCGCGGGCGAGGAGCGCGGCTTCGGCGACGACTTCCTCTCGCTCTTCATCGGCCACGGCGTCGGTATCGGCGCCAACGAGCCGCCCTATGTGGGCGAGGCGCTGCCGGGTGCTGAGACGGTGGAGCTCGAGGCGGGGATGACCATGGCCATCGAGCCCCTGATCTGGGTGCCCGACGTGCCTGGCGGAGGCGGCGTGAGGCTCGAGGACACCATCGTGGTCGCCGCGGGCGGGGGCGTCTCGCTCACCCGGACTGCGTTCGACTCACGTCTCCTGCTCGACTGAACCCTCGTGGCTGCCGGGCTGCGGCAGAGTGGACAGTGGTTCTGAACTTGTGTAGTATCGCTACACGATTTAGGCCAGAGTCATTACTAGCGCTGTTCTCGGCGCATGGGCCTTGGCTCAGTGGCCGACTACCACGATTCAAGGAAGGGGCACCCCGAGGAATGCTCGACCCGCCCGCTCACAGTCAAGCCCAGCAGGGGTCCAACGGTCTGACGCCGTTCGGGAAGGGAATGGACCTCGACTTCCTCGGCAAGCCGCACGAGTTCGAGCCGCGGCGCGTCTACAGCACGACTGGAACCGACTGGCAGGGCCGGGTCGACTTCGACCGAATGCGCCGCGATCGCCTCAACCGCGCCCGGATGATGATGGAAAAGCACGACCTCGGCGCGCTCGTCTGCTTCGTCGGCGAGAACGTCCGCTACATCACGGGCGTCTTCCAGGGCAACTGGAAGAACAACATCTTTATCCGCTACTGCGTGCTCCCCCGCGACGGCGAGCCGGTGCTCTTCGAGACCGCGGGCTCCGACCTCGAGTGCGCCAAGATCGACGCGCCCTGGCTGAACGGCAACATCCGCCCGGCGATCACCTGGAAGTGGGCCGAGACCGCCGAGGAGATGATGGTCGACCGGATGGCCGACTCGATCATGGAGGTCCTCAAGGAGGCCGGAGTCGACCAGGAGCCGATCGGGATCGACATCTACGACCCCTCCGCGGCCGCCGCCTTCGAGCGCAAGAACATCAAGACCACGAGCGCCTGGCCGGCGATGTCGGGGGCGCGCGTGATCAAGACCCCCGACGAGATCGAGTGCCTGAAGATCTCGAGCGCCATCGGCGACACCTCGTTTTGGAAGATCGAGAACGAGTGGCTGAAGCCGGGCGTCAAGGAGAGCTACATCACCGCGAAGGTGAACGAGTACCTCTACGAGCACGGCTTCGACTTCGTCTACGACATCATCGTCGCCTCGGGAGGCAACACCAGCCCCTATCGGCGCTGGCACACCGACAAGGTGATCCGCCAGGGCGACCTCGTGATCGTCGATCAGAACGCGGTCGGCCCGGGCGGCTACTTCGTCGACTTCGTGCGCACCTTCAAGGTCGAAAGCACAATGACTCAGAAGGAGCAGGACCTCTACAAGGAGTGCTACGAGTCGATGTACGCGGCCATCGAGCAGATGAAGGCCGGCAACACCTCGGCCGACGTCGCCTCCAAGTTCCCTAAGTACGCCGACGATACGTACGGGACCGTGACCCTCCAGCAGTTCGCGCACTCGATCGGCCTCTCCCTCTACGAGGGGATGTGGATCTCGCGCGCGTACTCACTCGACTACCCCGTCGAGCTCCAGGAGGGCATGTACTTCGCCTGCGAGACCTTCGCCGGCCACCCTGGCCTCGAGCAGACGGTCCGGCTCGAGGAGAACCTGCTCGTGACGAAGGACGGGCCGGTGCTGTTCACGCGCCACCCGTTCTACGACTACGCGCTCGCCTAGCTCCTCATGGCCCGGCGGGTCCTCGTAACCGACCACGTCTTCGCCGACCTCGAGACCGAGCGCTCGATACTCGAGCCGCTCGACGCCGAGGTGGAACTGGCCGAGGGGACGAGCGAGGCCGAGCTCGTTGAGGCGGCGGCGGGCGCCGACGCGATGCTGGTCTGCTTTGCGAAGATCCCCGAGCCGGTCGTCGCGGCAGCCGCGGACGGCGGATGCAGGGTCATCTCCCGCTACGGCATCGGATACGACAACATCGACATCGCCGCGGCGACCGAGCGCGGGCTCCTCGTCACGTACGTCCCGGACTACTGCCTCGACGAGGTCGCCGATCACTCCATGGCCCTCCTGCTGGCGCTCGCCCGGGGCGTGCACCACGCGGGCCTCGCCGTCCGCGAGGGTGACTGGACGGTCCCGCAGGGCGCCGTTCACCGCCTGCGTGGCCGGCGACTGGCGCTGATCGGCGTCGGCGGCGTCGGGAGCCGCATGGCCGAGCGGGCGCGAGCGTTCGGCATCGAGACCGTTGCATTTGACCCGTACATCAAGGACTGGTCCGCGATCCCCGCCGAGCCCACGGACAGCTTCGCCGACGCGGTGGCCGAAGCGGACTTCATCTCCCTGCACGTGCCGCTGACCGAGGAGAACCGCCATCTGATCGGGGCTGAGTCGATCGCCGGGATGAACCGCGCGCCGATCATCGTCAACACGGCTCGCGGCCCACTGGTGGACGCCGACGCCGCGGCGGAAGCGCTCGACTCCGGGAAGCTCGGCGGCGTCGCGCTCGACGTCACCGAGGAGGAGCCGCCGGCGCCGGATCACCCGCTGCGCAACCACCCGCGTGCGATCCTCACCCCGCACATGGCCTTCTACTCGGTCGAGGCGCAGGCGGAGCTGCAGCGTCGTGCGGCCGAGGAGGTCGCGCGCGCGTTCACGGGCGAGCCCCCGGATCGCCCGATCAACCCCGAGGTTCTCTCGGGCTCCTGATGGCGGTGCCCGCCGAGCCACGCCGAGTCCCGACCTACCCGGACCTGGCCGGGAAGGTCGCCCTCGTCACCGGTGGGTCGAAGGGCATCGGGGCCTCGACTGTCCGGATGCTGGCCGCCAACGGCGTCAAGGTCGCCGTCAACGCCCGCTCGCAGGAGGGGATCGACACGATCGTCGAGGAGCTTCGGGGCGAGGGTGCCGAGGCGATCGGCATCGCGGCCGACGTGGGCGAGCTCGCCGAGGTCGAGCGGGTCCGCGACCAGGTGGAGTCGGATCTCGGCCCAATCGACATCCTCCTCCCCTACGCCGGCGGCTTCGGCGCGTTCACACCGATCGAGGAGACCACCGAGGCCGAGTGGCGCGAGGTGATCGACTGGAACCTCACCTCCACGTTCCTGGCGGTGCGCGCCGTGATCCCCGGGATGATCGAGCGCGAGGAGGGGGCGATCGTCACGATGGCCTCGAACGGGGGCCGGTACCTCGACAAGCTGCTCACCGCGTCCTACGCGGCCGCGAAGGCCGGCGTCGTCCAGTTCACGCGCCATGTCGCGAAGGAGCTCGGCCCCCACAACATCCGCGTCAACTCGATCGCGCCCGCGACCGTGACCTCGGAGCGCGTCGAGCGGATCATGGACGATGAGGCCCTACGAAAGGTCGCCGAGATGTCTCCGCTGGGCCGGATCGGCACGCCCGAGGACTGCGCGCTCGCGACCCTCTTCCTCGTCTCCGACTCGGCGGGCTGGCTGACCGGCATCACGCTCGACGTCGCCGGCGGCCGGATCATGCTCTAGTCGCTCAGGCCGACGGCTCCGGGCCTCGTTTCCCGGCGGACTCCAAAAGGCGCGCCGGGTTCTCCGACAGAATCGCCGTCTTCTCAGCCGCGTCGAGCTCCGGGAGCGCCTCGACCCACCCCGGGCCCCCGTCGCCGAGGATCATCTTGGCCGGGTAGTCGGTCCCGAAGACGACCTGGTCGAGGCCCACGGTGTCGATCAGGAAGCGCAGGGAGGCGCCCGTGTGCGTGCAGCAGTCGTAGTAGAAGCTCGTGAGGTAGTCGCTCGGAGGCTGTTCGAGGTTCAAGCAGGCGTCTTCGAAGCCCGGGATCCCGTCGCGGCCGGCCTGCCAGGCCCTGTCCATGCGAGCGATCCCGAACGCGATGTAGCCGCCGGCGTGGCACATGACCGGCCGCAGTCCGGGAAAGTCGTTCATGACCCCGCCGAAAACCAGTGCGCCGAAGGCCAGCGCCCGCTCGACCAGGTTGCCGACGGAGTTCGAGAGCGCATAGCGATCGGTGCGCAAATCGACAAGCGTCCCGTGCTGATGGAAGAGAAGGAGCGCGCCCAGCTCCTCGGCCGCCTCCCAGAAGGGCCGGAACTGCGGCTCGTGGTAGGGCGTACCCAGCACGTGGTCGTCGATCATCACGCCGCAGGCGCCCCGCTCGGTCATCGCGTGCTCGAGCTCCTTCACGGCCACGTCGATGTCCTGCATCGGGACGGTGCCGGCGATCGCGAAACGGTCCGGGTACTCGTCGCGCATCTCAGCGAGCTCGTCGAGGCACTCCCGCGCGATGGTGGCGGCGTCGCCCGAGTCCCGGTCGTAGCAGTAGAAGGCGGTGTTCGGAGAGAGAACCTGGACGCTGACGCCGATCTCGTCCATGTCGGCGACCCGCTCGGTGGCGGTCAGGGAGAACTTCGGGAGCTCGAGCTCCCCGGCGCTTCGGTCCATGCCGTGCCAGGTGCCACCGTCGGCGACCGCGTCACGGAAGCGGCGTGGCGTGACGTGAGTGTGGACATCGATGGCCGCCAACGTGAGACCCGCCTACCTTCCTGCAATCTTGGTAGCAGTGCTAAAGAACAAAGAGCGTTGCTACCGTACCACGGTCAGAGGATGCGCCATCGCCACCTGCGCTCAATGTAGTCTGGCTAACCGAGGGAGGCCCAAGCTGAAGACCGACATCCACAACCATGCCGTCCCTGAGAGCGTCGTCGAGTTCTTCGAGCGGGAGGGCGAGGCGTTCGGCCTCACCGTCTCGGGGGACCGCCACCTGAGCGGCGGGCCCGAGGGCGAGTACACGCTCGAGCCGGCCTTCTACGACGCCGACGCGAAGGTCGCGGACCTGGAGGCGCACGGGCTCGAGGCCGCCATCATCTCGGTCGATCCACCGTTCTTCTACTACGACGTCGACCCCACACAGGGGGCGAAGCTCGCGGAGCTGATCAACCTGGGGCTACGGGACATGCACACCCGGCAGCCCGAGCGGCTGCGCTGGATGGCTACCGTCCCGCTCCAGGCCCCGGACACTGCCGCGGCGATGCTCCGCGAGGCGCAGTCCGCGGGCTGCGCCGGCGTGGAGATCGGGACCAGCACCGGCGAGCGGCGCCTCGATGACCCGGTCCTCGAGCCCTTCTGGGCGGAGGCGGAGATCACTGGGCCTCCCGGTGATGCTCCACCCCGCCTACCAGCACGCGCATCCGGGCTTCAGCGACTTCCACCTGACGAACGTGATCGGGAACATGCTCGAGACGACGATCGCGATCGAGCGCCTGATCATGTCCGGGACTGCTCGACCGGCATCCCGACCTGCGGATCGTGATCGTCCACTCCGGCGGCTACGTCGCCTACCAGGCGGGGCGCCTGCGGCATGCGCGGACCGTCCGCACCTACGACGACTCGGCGCCCCAGGATCCGGCCGACTACTTCGGGCAGATCAAGTTCGACTGCCTCACCCACGACCGCCAGGCGCTGGAGTTCCTGCTGGCGCGGGTCGGCGCTGGACAACGTCGTGATGGGCACGGACCTGCCCTGTGACATGGCCACGCCGGACCCGTGGAACGAGCTGGTCGCGGTAGCGGGCACCGACGACGCCCTGCGGGTGGCGGAGACCAACATCGACGCCCTCTACGGAGCGCCCGCGCCCGCGGCCTGAGCGCCGTCCGGCATGCCGAACCCCACCACGGCCGAGGCGGTAGTCGCCCGTCTCGAGGCCCATGGGGTCCGGCACGTCTTCGGGATCCCAGGCACCCACAACCTGCAGCTCTACAGGCATCTGGCCGCGTCGTCGATCGAGCACGTCCTCCCCCGGCACGAGCAGGGGGCCGGATATGCGGCGGACGGCTATGCGCGCAGCGGCGGTGGCCCGGGCGTCTGCCTTGCGACCAGCGGGCCCGGAGTGCTGAACCTGGCGAGCGCGGTCGGCACCGCCCACGCCGACTCGGTCCCGATGCTCGTGCTCGCACCCGGGATGACGACATCCGTCGCCGGCGGCGACACGGGCTACCTCCATGAGGCCCGTGACCAGACCGCAGCGATGGCAGGCGTGGCGGCCTCCGCCGTCCGGGTCGAGGACCCGGCGGCCGCAGCGGCCGCGATCGACATGGCGTTCGACCTGTTTCGCTCCCGGCGCCCCGCCCCGTCTACGTCGAGATCCCGCTGGACGCGATGGAAGTCAACGGGGGCCAGCTCCCGGCGCCGTCGAGGCGGCGCAGCACCCACCGATGCCCGAATCGAGCCGGTCGCCGAGGCCGCCGGGCTCCTGCGCGACGCGGGAAGAGCGGCCATCGTCCTCGGGGGCGGCGCCGCGGAGGCGGGATCGCCGGCGTTGCGGCTCGCAAGGGCGCTGGGAGCACCCGTCATCACCACGGCGAACGGAAAGGGCGCGGTCTCCGAGCATGACGCGCTGTCGCTCGGGGCGTCGATCCGCCTGCCGTCGGCCCAGCGCCTGCTCGCTCGAGTGCGACGTCGTCGTCGCAGCGGGCACCGAGCTCGCCGAGTCGGACCTCTGGCACGACCCGCCGCTGGTCCTCGACGGCAGCCTCGTCCGGATCGACATCGACCCCGCGCAGAGAAACAAGAACGCACCCGCAGCCGTGGCGATCGTCGGTGACGCCGCGCGCTTGTCTCGACGCGCTGGCGACAGCCTTCGGCGAGGGGACGGCCGGGACCGGGGCGGAGCCTCGAACGACGCAACCCGCGACGATGCTTCGGGATGAGGCGCTGGCAGATGCTGGGAGCCCTCGCCGAGGTGGTAGCCGCACTCGGCGCAGGGCTCTCCGACGAGACGATCCTCGCCGGCGACTCCACCATGGCCTGCTACTACGGCGCCGTCCACCTGATCGCGCGCACCGCACCGCGCCGCTTCCTCTACCCCACCGGGTTCGCTCCGCTCGGCTATGCGATCCCGGCGGCGATCGGCGCCAAGCTCGCCCATCCGGATCGCGGTGTGGTCGCCCTGGTGGGCGACGGCGGGGCGATGTTCACGCTCCCAGAGCTGGCGGCCGCCGCCGAGCTGGGGCTCGGGATCGTGGTGGTCGTGGTGAACGACGGCGGCTACGGCGAGATCCGCCGCGAAATGGTGGAGCGAGGCCAGCCGCCGATCGCGGTGGACCTCCCGAGCCCGGACTTCGCGGGCGCCGCCACCGCGTTCGGAGCGCGCGGCGTGACCACCGCGGAGCCGGGTGAGCTGACCGGGCTCCTCGAGGAGGCACTGGCCATTCCGCAGCCGTCCCTGATCGACGTCCGCGTCGCCTAGTCCGTGTCGATCGGAAAAATCATGCTCTGGACCCCGCCCTCCGCGACCTTCACCCGGAGCACGGGCGGACCCGGGAACTCGCTTGACCGCGTCACCAGCGCCACGGTCCCGGGCCGATCTCCCCGACCTCGGGGTAGATCCGCTCGACGGCAGCGACCGGCTGCAGGGGACGGATCCCCTCGGCCGTATTCCACCCCGCCTTCGCGGCCGGTGTCCCCGTCACGGCCATCCAAACAATCCGGCCCTCATCGTCGCAGGCATCCTCTCCGTCGGCATCGAACCGGATCTCGAGGCCGAGCGAGGCCCAGTTACGCCGGCACCCGTCGCCTGACGCGGACTCGGAGCTCGGTTCGCCGAATGCCTGCCGCAGCTGCGGGACACATTGACGGTGTGAGGATTGATGGGCCCGAACGCCGCGAGACCCACGCTCTGGACCTTGATCAGCCGGCTGTCCGGTTGCTGAACGAACGCCGATCGCTGCGGCCCGTCGTCGGCGTCGGAACAGCCGGCGATCGCAGCCATGAAGAGGGCCATTGCGGCGACCAGCGAGGGCCGCATCCGCCTACAGGGTCCAGGCCTTGCTGTCGGCGCGCCAACGCCGCGTCCGCTTGAGGGCGGGCTCCATGATCAGCTTGTCGACCGCGACGATGATTACCAGCATCACGAAGCCCCAGGCGATCATGCCCGTGAAGCTTCCGGCGTCGTACCAGTAGGCGGCCTGGAACCCCACGCCCTCTTCGCTGCCGAAGAACTCGACGAGCAGGATCGCACCCCAGGCCGCGAGCGTCGCGAACCGGAAGCCCGCGATGATGTACTCGCTCATCGTCGGCAGGACGAGCTGGCGGAACTGGCGGATCACCGGCACCCTGTAGGCGCTCGACATCTTCTGGAGGTCCCCGTCGACGGACTGCGCCCCCTGCCGCGTGCTCACGATCAGCATCGGGGTCGCCGACACACATGCGACGAAGATCGGCCCGATGTCGCCGAACCCCCACCACATGACCGCGAGCAGCGCCCAGATGAAGGCGGGGAGCGCGATCCCGACCATCACCAGGTCGGTGAAGAAGTAACGGACCTGCCACCAACGGCCCATCGCGAAGCCAAGGAGGATCCCGAGGATGAGGATGATCGACATCGCCCAGAGCGCGGATTGGACGCTGACCCAGATGTTCGGCCAGAGCAGATCGCTGTGTTCCGCAAGAAAGTCGATTACCTCGACCGGGCCGGGGATCCGATCCACGGCCGCGGCGACAAGCGCCCAGAGGAGGACCGATGCGATCCGCGCGGTCCAGACCGCGGCGATATCGCTGGTGAGCGCGCGCCATATCCCATGTCGCTGGGTTCCCTCCAGCGGGTCGGAGATCTGGATCTCCTCGACCGCGATGTCCGCGTCCCGCGGGTCGAACCCGGGGAGGTCGCTCAGGGTGCGTTCACCGATCTCCATCAATCTCCCCCGGCCCGGCCTGGGTTCCGCCAGGCGAAGACCCTGCGCTCCGCGGGCGCCAGGAGCACACGCTCAATCACGATCACGAAGATCACGAAGAACATCATCCACGACAGCGCATCCAGCACGGAGAAGCTCGTGAAGGCCTTGTGGATCTGGAAGCCGACCCCGCTCGCGCTCCCGAACGTCTCAGTCAGGGCCTCGAGCTTCCACGAGTCCGCGAACGAGACCCTCGCCGCCGCGAGCAGGAAGGGGAGGACCGCCGGGACGATGACCCAGCGGGTCACCATCGAGCCCTTCCGCCCGAAGGCGCGGCTCATGTCGAGCAGACCCTGGTCCGCCGACGCGACCCCTGCGGCGACGTTGATGGACACAGCCGGAAGCACCAGCAGCATCACGACGAAGGCCGGCCCGATGTCACTGATCCCGAAGACGACCAGGGAGATGACGGCGTAGACGACCAGCGGCACATTCGACAGCACGTACACGAAGTCGTGGAAGAAAGCGCGCGCATACCGATACCGGCCCATGAGGAGACCGATCGGGATCCCGATCGCCATTGCCGCGAACCAGCCCATCAGCGTCTTCTGGAGGCTCTTCACGAACGCCTCGCCGACGAGGCCCTCCTTGAGGAGCTCGCCCATGTTGTCGACGACCGCGAACGGCGACGGCAGGACGAACGGCTCGAACTTCCACTCGGAGAGCGCTGCCCAAAGGCCGAGGAACGACAGCAGTCCAAGAATCGAAAGACCGACTCTCGCCACGGCCCGACTGCGAAGGCCCCCGAGCTTCAGCCCGGGGGCCCGCATCGTGGTCGGCGCCGCCGACACCTTCCTTCTCGACCTACTCCTGGCTTACCGGTTTGGGACGGCTATTCCGAGCCCGACCCGCCGAACGTATCCGTGACCTCTCCGGTCTCAGGATCGACCACCGCATGCTCGGGGAACACAGTGTCCTCCTCGACCACGCCGGCGTCCTGGATCAGGTCGAAGACGCCCTCTTCGTTCTCGATCCACTCAGGCGTCAGATAGACCGACTCCTGCTGCCAGTCGAAGACGTTCTTCACGTAGTCCTGCATGAACTTCGTGTCCTCGGGACTCTGCACCGCGAAGTCCTCCGGATAGTCCTCGATGATCTGCTCGTAGTTCTTGGTCCACTCGTCCATGCCCTCCTGCCAGGCGTCGAGGAAGAAGGCGACCTCGTCCGGATGCTCGTCGAACCACTCCTTGCGTGCGACGAAGTTGTTCGAGTCGACTCCCGGGTGATTCGGGTCGTCCGCGAACTCCTCGGCGAAGAGCTGCGATGCCGACTTGCCGTCATACAGGGCCTTGATCTGGTTTGTCCGCAGAGCCTCCGTGGCCTGCACCGGGTCGATGACGCCGCCGCAGATCTCTCCGTCCTCGATCAGCTGAGGCATGATCTGGTAGTCCGCCGTGACGAGCTCGAGATCGTCCGAGCCCTCGGCGATCTCGCGCCCGTCGATCTGATCGATCAGCGCCTTCCAGATCACGAGGTTGCCGGTCGTCGACTCGGCCGCGACCTTGCAGCCCTGGTCCATGTCCGCCGCGGTCTCCCAGTCGTTGTCGGTCGACACCGCGAAGATGTCCTTGTTCATGTTGTACTTGCCGAACGTGACCGTCTCGATCCCCTGCTCATCGAGCAGCGGGGTCTCATAGCTTCCGGTCGAGAGGATGTCGGCGTTGCCGCCGGCGAACAGGCCGAACTCGTCGAACGACTGGAACGCGTTGATCTCGATTCCGGTCTCCTCGCTCTTCTTCTCGAGGATGCCGCTGTCCTGCATGTAGTTGAAGACCGGGTCCGGGGCGAACGCGAACCGGATGACGCTCTGCGCCTCGATGTCGCCGGTGCCACCACCATCGTCACCACTGTCTCCCTCGTCGTCACCGCCACACGCGGCCAGGACGCCAACCGCGCAGGCAAGTGCGATTGCGACCAGAAGCTTCTTGGACGATCCAAGTGTTCTCATGGGACCTCTCTCCCTCATTGAGCGAAACAGTGCTTCAACTCAGTAGTTGCGCTACACAAGCGACAGCAACACTACTGTATCCCTGCGGTTTCGCGAAGTCAAGACCGATCCTTGTAAAGATGGATCGGCGGCCCATGCGTGTCAGATCGCAGCGTCATAAGTGCTGCTAACGTCCGACTTTGCCGCGCGTAGGCGTGCGGCCTGGCCACGACATCGAGACGGAGGAATGCGGCATGCGCTGGGGTTTGATCGGGACACACGGACTCGTAGACCGGGGCGGGCTCAACGCCTTCGACAACTCCCAGGACGCTGAGCTCGTCGCCGTTCTGAGCAGCGACGCCGGCCGCGCCAAGGAATTCGGCTCCGAGCACGGCCTCGAGACCGCCACCGACGACATCGTCCGAGTTTCTCGCCGCACCCGGCCTCGAGGCGGTCTGGGTCGGCTCCCCCACCTGGCTTCACCACGAGCAGGGCATGGCCGCGATCGAGGCCGGCAAGCACGTGCTGCTGGAGAAGCCGCTGGCCTACGACGCGAAGAGCGCGTGGGAGCTGGTGGAGGCGGCGGACAAGGCGGGCGTGAAGCTCGCCACCGGATACCAGGGCCGATACGTCCCCGCCCACGCGAACATGAAGCGGCTGCTCGACGAGGGCGCCATCGGCGAGGTCTCCGTCGCCAGGACCTACTACGGCATCCACCGGCCGGGGCCGCCGCCTGAGTGGCGACAGAGGCGCGAGACGGCCCGCTGGGGCGCCCTGTCCGATGTCGGCACTCATCACATCGATCTGCTGCGGATGTTCTTCGGCGAGATCGCCGACGCGTCGGGCTATTTCGAGCGCCATCTCGGCTTCGAGACCGACGACGCCGCGGGCGCGGCGCTCAAGTTCGAGTCCGGGCCGGCGGCGACGCTGACGATCAGCACCAACGTCTGGGTCCAGTTCACGCGGGTGGAGATCCACGGCGCCGAGGGTGCCCTCGTCGCCGAGAACACCAACCCGATCGGCCAGGGCAAGGCGCTACTGCTGAAGCCCGACGCCGACCCCGAGGACGTCACCGGCGACCGCCCGAACGCCTGGATCGCGCAGCTCGACGAGGTCACCCGGGCCTTCTCGGGCGAGGACGTCCCCTACGCCACGGGCGAGGACGGCGCGAAGGCCGTCGAGGTGATGGAGAAGATCATCGATTGACCTGAGCGCCGGCGCTCAGCGCCGCCGCCGGCCGCGATCATCCCCTCGAGGAACTCGACCGCCTCCCGCGCTCGGCGGCGGTTGCGGAACATGACCGTGTTCGGGGCAACGAGGCGTCTCGACTCCTGGTAGTAGGCATCCGGGAAGTCCTCGAACGGGCCGGGCGCCAGCGGCTGGTGCTTCAGCGGCGAAGGGGCTGAGTTCCACCTGCGTAGCTCCTGGCCGCCCGTCCAGTGTCACCACTGAGTCGAGCTCTCGTACGGATAGACGGTGACCGCCCAGTGCACCAGGTCGGGCGCCCGCTTGGCGATAAGGCGCGGTCCTTGGTACAGATCGAGCGCGTTCGCCCCGAGGCCGCGAGTGCTCCAGACGGCGCGGAGCCCTTCGCCCGGCCTGAGGGCTTCTTCGACTGCATCTCTCATCTACCGGGCAGGCCATCCAGAGTCGTATCGGCGGCGCCCCGCTGTCCGTTCCCAAGCGCAACGCTACTTTGCCGCCAACCAGTCCTCGCCGATGCCGACGTCCACGGCCAGCGGCGGGTCGAGGTCGAAGGCGTCGCACATCTCCTTGCGCATGGACTCGGACGCGGCCTCCATTTCGGCCTCCGGGCCCTCGAAGAGCAGCTCGTCGTGGATCTGCAGGATCAGCCGCGTCTGGTTGCCGGAGTCGGCCAGGGCGCGCTGGCAGCGCACCATCGCCACCTTGATGATGTCTGCCGCGGTCCCCTGGATCACGGTGTTCACGGCCAAGCGCTCGCCCAGCATGCGCCGCTGGCGGTTGGACGACCGGAGCTCCGGCACCAGGCGCCGGCGTCCCATCAGGGTCTTCACGAGCCCCTCGGTCTCGGCGCGCTCGATGGTCTCGTCGATGAACTGCTTGACCGCCGGGAACCGCTCGAAGTAGCGGGTGATGTAGGCGCCGGCCTCCTCGCGTGAGATCTGCAGGCGGTCGGCGAGGCCGAAGTCGGATAGGCCGTAGGCGATGCCGTAGTTGACCATCTTCGCCTTCGAGCGCTCGGCCGGGCCGACCTCGGACGCGTCGATGCTGAGCACCTCGGCCGCCGTGGTCGCGTGCACATCCTCGCCCGAGGCGAAGATCTCGCGCAGCACGTCCTCGCCGGCCACATGGGCCAGCACGCGCAGCTCGACCTGGTTGTAGTCGCAGGAGAGCAGGCGCCACCCGGGCTCGGTGATGAAGCACGCGCGAACAGGACGCCCCAGCTCGGAGCGGATCGGGATGTTCTGGAGGTTGGGATTCGTCGACGAGAGCCGGCCGGTGGCGGCGGTCACCTGGTTGAAGGTGGTGTGGATGCGCCCGTCCTCGCGGATCAGCTCGGGGAGCGCGTCCAGGTAGGTGTTCTTCAGCTTCGTCAGCTCGCGCCAGCTCTCGACCTTGGCGACGATCTCGTGCTCGTCGCGGATCTGCGCGAGGACGCGGGCGTCCGTCGAGAACCCGGTCTTGCCGCGCCGCTTCTTCGTCAGGCCCAGCTCGTTGAAGAAGACCTCCGCCAGCTGCTGCGGCGAGCCGATCGTGAACTCGTGGCCCGCGAGGTCGAAGATCTCTGCCTGGAGGGTCGCGATGCGCTCTGCCATGCCCTCGCCGATCTCGGCCAGCCGCTTCGAATCGAGCTTGACGCCGATGCGCTCCATCGCCGACAGCACCTCGACAAGCGGTAGCTCAACGTCATGGAGCAGCTGCTCCAGCCCGAACTCGGTGATCCGCTCGCGCTGGCGATCGGCCAGCTCGTGGGTCAGACGAGCGTCGACCGCGGGGTCGCCCGCCGCCTCGCCCTCCTCGGCCTCCAGGGAGAGCTGACCCGGGTCCGCCGTGGCGGGCGCGGCGGCCAGCCCGGCGTCGGCCGCCAGCTCGTGCAGCGCGTAGACGCGGCGGGCCGGGTCGATCAGGTAGGCCGCGACCATCGTGTCGTGGGCGAGCTCGATGCTCTCCTCGGCGGCCGAGAGGAGCCCGGTCCCCCCCTCTCCGCCCAGGCCCTTCGCGTCGTGTGCGACCAGCGCCCTACCGTCGAGGTCCGACGCGAGGGCGCGGAGGTCCGACGCGTCGCCGGTCACGACCTTCTCGCCGTCGGTTGCCCCGAACCGGTCGGCGACGATGGCTATCGAAACGGATCCGGCGCCCAGGTCGGAGAGCGTGCCCTCCTGGGCCTCGACGGTGATCGTCTCGTCGACCTCGCGGTCGGGGACGATCTCGTCGAACTCCTCATCGAGGCGCTGGATGACCTGCCGCAGCTCGAACTCCGCCGCGACGTCTTTCAGCCGGGAGCGATCCGGCTTCCCGCGGACGGCGTCGGCCGGGTCGATCGGCACTTCGACGTCGTACTGGAGCGTCGCGAGCTGCTTCGAGATGCGGGCGTCATCGGCGTGGTTCGTCAGGTTCTCCTTGCGCTTGGCTCCCGAGATCTCGTCGACCGAGGACAGGACGGCCTCGAGCGAGCCGAACTTCTGCAGGAGCTGAGCGGCGGTCTTGTCTCCGATCCCGGGGACGCCGGGGATGTTGTCGGAGGTGTCGCCCTTGAGGCCGATCAGATCGGGCACCAGCTCCGGCGGCACGCCGTAGCGCTCGATCACGCCCTCGGGGTCGTAGATGCGGGTATCGGTCACGCCGCGCGAGGTCGTCATCACCCGGATCCCGTCGCCGACCACCTGGTAGACGTCGCGGTCGCCCGAGACGACCATCACCGGGATCCCCGCCGCGCTCGCCTTCCTGGCGAGGGTCCCGATCACATCGTCGGCCTCGTAGCCGTCGACCCTCACGTTCGTGAAGCCGAACGCCTCCGCGAGCGGCGCCAGGTGCGGCCACTGCTCCTTCAGCAGGTCGGGGCGCGACTTGCGCTGCGCCTTGTACTCCGAGTACTGCTTCTCGCGGCCCGACCAACCCGCGTCCCAGGCGACGATCACGCCCTTCGGCTTGAAGTCGGTGAGCAGCTTGACCATCATCGACGCGAAGCCGTAGATGGCGTTCGTGGGCCTGCCGTCGGCGGTGGCGATCGACTCCGGCAGGGCGAAGAACGCGCGGTAGGCGAGCGAGTTGCCGTCGATCAGGAAGAGCTCGTCGTCGCGTGCCTCGTCGGCGGTCGCCTTCTTCCCGGGCTTCGGCTTGGTCGCTGGGGGCACCACCTCATCCTAGGAGGGCTCGCAACGTGCAGGGTCCCTCGCGTATCCGGTGCCGCCCACGCCCGGCACCGGCCGCTACCTATGATCCCCCGCCCATGGCCGCCTCCGTAAGCGCCCAGTTCTCCGTGACCGTTCGCGTCGAGCTCGACGCGCGGCAGGAGCCGTTGGGCAAGCTCACCGCGCAGATCGCGGAGGCGGGCGGCGCGCTTCAGGGCGTCGACCTGGTGCCGGGCGCCGGCGCCGAGGGCAAGCGCGTCCGCGAGTTCACGATCGACGCCCGGGACCAGCGGCACTGGGAGCAGATCCTGCGCGCGATCGGCTCGACTCGCGGCGCCCGCGTCCTCGACTACGTCGACCGGACGATCGCGATGCACCGCGGCGGCAAGATCGAGCAGACCAACAAGTACCCGCTGAAGACCCGCGACGACCTCTCGATGGCCTACACGCCGGGCGTCGCCCGGGTCTGCACCGAGATCGCCAACGACCGCTCGAAGGCCTTCGACCTGACGATCAAGAAGAACACCGTCGCGGTCGTCTCCGACGGCTCGGCGGTGCTCGGCCTCGGCGACATCGGGCCCGAGGCCGCGATGCCGGTGATGGAGGGCAAGGCGATGCTGTTCAAGGAGTTCGCGGGCGTCGATGCCTGGCCGATCTGCCTCGCCACGAACGACCCCGAGGAGATCATCCAGACGGTCCGCCTCCTCGCCCCCACCTTCGGTGGCATCAACCTCGAGGACATCTCGGCTCCCCGCTGCTTCCAGATCGAGGAAACGCTCAAGGCCGAGCTCGACATCCCCGTCTTCCACGACGACCAGCATGGGACCGCTGTTGTGACCATGGCCGCGCTCTTCAACGCGCTGAAGATCGTCGACAAGCCGATCGAATCCCTGAAGGTGCTCGTCCTTGGGCTCGGTGCCGCGGGCGTCGCCGTCACGAAGATGATGCTCGCCTCCGGCGTGACCAATGTGATCGGCTGCGACCGCAAGGGGGCCCTGTGTGTGAGCCGCGATGACTACGCCGCCGGCGAGATGAGCGAGATCAAGCGCTGGTACACCGAGAACTCGAACCCGGAGGGATGCTCGGGTACCCCCGCCGAGGTGATCGAGGGCTGCGACGTCTTCATCGGCCTCTCCGGGCCCGGGCTGATCGAGGCGAGCGCCCTGGAGCGGATGGCCGACGACGCGATCGTCTTCGCGATGGCCAACCCAACGCCCGAGGTGATGCCCGAGGAGGCCGAGCCCTACGTGCGGATCATGGCCACGGGCCGCTCGGACTACCCGAACCAGATCAACAACGTCCTCTGCTTCCCAGGAATCTTCCGCGGCGCGCTGGACGCGGGCGCCCCGCAGATCACCGAGGAGATGAAGATGGCCGCGGCCCAGGGCATCGCCGAGGTCGTCGCCGACGATGACCTCTCCGAGGACTACATCATCCCCTCGGTCTTCGACCGCGACGTCGCCCCCGCGGTTGCCCGAGCCGTCGTCGAGGAGTCTCGCCGCGCCGGTCTCGCCCGCGTCTCCGAGGAGACGGGCACGTTCGCGGCCATCGAGTGATGCGCGTCCTGATCACCGGAGCAAGCGGAATGATCGGCTCGTCCGTGGCCGACGCGCTGCTCGCGCGCGGACACGAGGTCGTGGGACTCAGCCGCGACCCGGAGAGGGCCCGCGACACGAACCGCAAAGTCACCTGGCACCCCTGGGAGCCGGCCACCGAGCGGCCGCCCGACGCGGCGTTCGAGGGCGTGGACGCAGTCGTCAACCTGATCGGCGAGGAGATCAACCAGCGGCTGACGGCCGAGGCGAAGCGACGCATCCGCGACAGCCGCGTGAGGGCGACCAAGAATCTCGTCGACGGCATCGCCGCAGCGCGGAACCGCAACGGCGGCCCCAGCGTCCTCGTCAGTCAGGCGGCCGTCGGCTATTACGGCGAGGGCGGCGAGGCGATCATCGACGAGTCGACACCGGCGGGCTCGGAATGGCTCTCCCAGCTGGTCGTCGAGTGGGAGGAGCAGGCCCGCGCGGCCGAGAGCTCCGGCGTCCGCGTGGCCGTGATCCGGACCGGACTCTACCTCGACCCCCAGGGCGGGCTGCTGAAGCAGCTCGTGCCGATATTCAAGCTCGGCGCGGGCGGCCCGCTCGGGAGTGGCCGTCAGTACATGCCCTGGATTCACCGCGACGACGAGGTCGGACTCATCCTCTGGGCGCTCGAGAACCCGGAGGTCACCGGCACCCTCAACGGATGCGCTCCCAATCCGGTCACCAACCGCGAGTTCTCGAAGACCCTCGGCCACGTCCTGCGCCGCCCTTCGCTGATCCCGGCGCCGAAGTTCGCCGTCTCAACGCTCCGCGGCCGCGAGCTGACGGAGGCGATCCTGTCCTCGCTGCGCGTGGTCCCGCGGCGGGCGCTCGACCTCGGCTACGCGTTCCGCTGGCCCGACCTCGAGCCGGCGCTGCAGGACCTGCTCAGGAAGCAGCGCCCGTAGTCGGGTCGGCTCTGCCCAGCTCGTCGATCGAGTAGGGGCCGAGCGCCGATTCGCGCTCGCCCGTGGCGAGGAAGGCCTCGACGACAGAGGCGCGATCGAGTGGGTCGTCCGAACGATCGATCGAATCGAGGACGAGGGCCATCGCCTCCGCCCCGAGCTCTCGCGGCTCGCCCTCGAGCTCGGCGAGGGTGCCGAAGGTCCGCGCCCCTGACGGCTGCGTCTCGGGGGGCACCTCGTCGGACCCGTCGAACGGTGCGACCAGGTCCACGGCGCCCGCGGTGGGCGAGACCTGGAGAATCCGGGCGTCATTCGTGATCGGCAGCGAGGTCCTCGTCGTGGCGGGGTCGAGCTCACCGATGTAGGCGATCGCGGTGGAATCCTGGGTCGCCATTCGCGCGTTCACGGCCGCACGAACCGGATCCGCCTCCTCCTCGGTGGGCTCCGACGCGCTCGCGCCGGGGCCGGAGTCGAGGACGACCGCCTCGACCTCAACCCCAGCCGCCTCGCTGCCGGCGTCGGCGAGGGCGTCTCGGGCCCCGTCCGCAACGGCGAGACCCTCCACCGCGTCAGGGCCGCTCAGCGGCGCGCTGACGTAGACGGCGAGGGAGGGGTCCCCGGCCGCCTCGTCCGCGCCACCGCAGCCGATTCCAAACGCGGCCAGCGTGACGAGGAGCGCCGCGGCGGGCGCCTGCGCACGCATCAACCGAAGAAGACCTCGGCCTCGCGATAGAGCTCGGGCGGCACGAGCTTGAGCTGCGCCGTCGCCTCGGCCAGGTCGACCAGTTCGATGTCGGTCGCCCGCAGCGCCGTCATCTTGCCCCAGCTTCCATCGTGGGCGGCGTCGATCGCGTGCAGGCCGAAGCGGGTCGCCAGCACACGGTCGAATGCGGTCGGCGTCCCGCCTCGCTGGACGTGGCCCAACACCGTCGCGCGCGCCTCATGCCCGGTCCGGCTCTCGATCTCCGCCTCGAGCCATTGTCCGATGCCGCCGAGCCGGGCGTGCCCGAACGCGTCGGTCGCCCCCTCGTCCGCGATCGGCATCCCGCCCTCGGGCTCAGCCCCTTCGGAGACCACGACGATCGGTGCGTACTGACTCTCGAAGCGCGTCTCAATGTAGGTGCAGACGCGCTCGAGGTCGAACGGCTGCTCGGGGATCAGGATCACGTTGGCGCCGCCGGAGAGGCCAGCGTGGACAGCGATCCAGCCCGCGTGGCGGCCCATCACCTCGACGATCAGCGTCCGTTTGTGGCTCTCCGCCGTCGTATGGAGACGGTCGATCGACCCCATCGCGATGTTCACGGCCGTGTCGAAACCAAAGGTGTAGTCGGTCGCTCCCAGGTCGTTGTCGATCGTCTTCGGCACGCCGACCACGTGAACGCCCTCGTCGTGAAGGCGCGTGGCCACGCCGAGCGTGTCCTCGCCCCCGATCGCGATCAGGCCGTCGACCCCGTCACGCTCGAGGTTCGCCTTCACGCGCGCGACGCCGTCGTCCTCCTTCATCGGGTTCGTCCGCGAGGAACCGAGGATGGTTCCGCCGCGGGGAAGGATCCCCCGGACCGCCGGGATGTCGAGCGGCGCCGCGACACCCTCGAGGGGGCCCCGCCAGCCGTCGCGGTACCCGACGAACTCATGCCCGTACTCGGCGACGCCCTTGCGCACGATCGCCCGGATCACGGCGTTCAGCCCCGGGCAGTCGCCTCCGCCGGTGAGAACTCCTAGACGCACCCGCCCAAGATACGCATCCTCCGGCTACTCTCGCCCTCGAGCCAGCGCCGTGGAGATGAGTTGACCTACACCAGCCCCCAGCCGGACGTCGAGATCGCCGGCGACGACATCGCCAGCCACGTGCTCGCCGGGGTCGACGACGCGAAGGTCGTGCTGGTGGATGGCCCCTCCGGTCGCGAGGTCACCGGCGCCGAGTTCAAGGCCGCCGTCGCCGGGCTGGCCGCCGGGTTGGCCGCGCGCGGCATCGGGCGCGGGGACGTCGTCGCACTGTTCATGCCGAACCTGCCGGAGTACGCCATCGCCTTTCACGGCGTGTGCGCGGCGGGGGCGACCAACTCGACCGCGAACCCCCTCTACACCGCGCGTGAGCTGACGCACCAGCTCAAGGATTCGGGCGCTCGCATGCTGGTCACCGTCGCTCCATTCCTCGAGGTGGCGCGCGAGGCGGCGGCCGAGGCCGGTGTGGAGGAGATCTTCGTCGTCGGGGAGGCCGACGGCGCCGCACCCTTCTCCGACCTGTTCGGAGACCCGGCTGATGCCCCGAGCCCGCAACTCGACATGGATCAGGACCTTGCCGTCCTGCCCTACTCGAGTGGTACCACCGGCCTGCCCAAGGGCGTGATGCTGACCCACCGCAACCTCGTGGCGAACCTGGCGCAGGTCCAGGCGACGCTCGCGATCGACCCCGACGACGTGCTCATCGCCGTCCTGCCCTTCTTCCACATCTACGGGCAGACCGTGATCATGAACCTGGGGCTGCACGCCGGAGCACGGATCGTGACGATGCCGCGGTTCGACCTCGACGAGTTCCTCTCCCTGATCGCCGAGCACCGGGTCACGAAGGTGTACGTCGTCCCCCCGATCGCCCTGGCGCTCGCGAAGCATCCGGCGATCGACGACGCCGACCTCTCCTCGATCGAGCTGATCATGTCCGGGGCCGCACCGTTCGGCGTCGAGCTCGCCGACCAGGTGGCCGCACGGGTCGGCTGCACGGTCATGCAGGGCTACGGCATGACCGAGCTGAGCCCCGTGAGCCACATGGTTCCGCCCGCGGAGCACAAGGGCCGCGGAGGCAAGATCGGTTTCCCGCTTCCGAACACCGAGGTCCGCGTCGTCGATCCCGAGACGGGCGAGGACTCGGTTCGCGGCGAGATCTGGGTCCGCGGGCCGCAGGTGATGAAGGGCTACCTGAACAACGAGGAGGCCACGGCGGAGACGCTCGACGGCGACGGCTGGCTCCACACGGGCGACATCGCCGAGGTGGACGACGACGGGATGTTCGAGATCGTGGACCGCCTCAAGGAGCTGATCAAGTACAAGGGCTTCCAGGTGCCCCCGGCCGAGCTCGAGGCGCTGCTCCTGACCCACCCGGCAGTGGCGGACGCGGCCGTGATCGGGGTGCCCGACGAGGAGTGTGGCGAGATCCCCAAGGCGTTCGTCGTCGCCGGCGACGATGTGACGGACGACGAGATCATGGAGTTCGTGGCCGAGAAGGTCTCGCCGCAGAAGCGGGTCCGCCTGGTCGAGCGCGTAGAGGAGATCCCGAAGTCGCCCTCGGGGAAGATCCTGCGAAGGGTGCTGGCCGAGCGCGAGTGAGCTGCGGCCGGCGGCCGGCTAGGTGTCCGGGCGAAGGCGCTTCAACATCGGCTGCGCCCAGCGGTCGAGCACGCCGTTGCAGAGCACGAACAGGAAGATGATCGTGCTCACCGTGCCGCCCAAGCCAAGCGCGTAGGCGACCATGAAGCACATGGCGCCAACGATCGCGAAGATCATCATCCGCATCGGCGGGAGCCTACCTCAGCGCCCCGCCGCTAGGGCCGCGCGCGTCGCCTGAACGAACTCCCGGACGGCCTCCGCCGCACCCCCGGCATCACCCGACTCCGCAACGGCCCGCACGAGGCGGCTGCCGATGATCACGCCATCGGCGACCGCGCCGACCTCGGCTGCCTGTTCGGGCGTGCCGATGCCGAAGCCCACGGCAACGGGTACGCCGGCCTCCGCCTTGGCCGCGGCGACGAGCTCGGACAGATGCTCGGGCATCGCGTCGCGCTCGCCGGTGGTGCGGGTGTCGGAGACGAGGTAGACGAAGCCTCGCGCGGCGGCGCAGATCTCAGCGCGGCGCGACGGCGGAGTGGTCGGCGCCACGAGCGGCACGAACGCGAGCCCGCGAGCGTCGAGGGAGGCCTTGATCTCCCCCGCCTCCTCCGGCGGAAGGTCCGGGACGATCGCGCCGGCGACGCCGTGGTCCTCCAGCTCGGCGGCGAACTCCGCAGCCCCACGCGAGAGGATCATGTTCGAGTAGACCATCGCCACGACCGGCGCGCCCGGGCTCTCGCTCGCAACGGGCTCCAGGACGGAGTCGAGCGTGGCTCCGGCGCGAAGCGCCGCGGTCGCGGCCGAATGGATCACGGGCCCGTCGGCCAGCGGATCGGAGAACGGCACGCCCAGCTCGATCACATCGGCGCCTGCCTCGACGTAGGCCGCCAGCACCGCGGCGGACGTCTCAGCATCCGGAAAGCCGCCCATCAGGTAGGGCATCAGGGCCGCCCTGCCCTCCGCGCGCGCAGCGTCGAAGGCGGCGCCGATCCTCTCGGCGCCGGTGGCCGTGCGTGTCTCAGCCATCCAGTTCCTCCAGGAGCGCCGTTACCTCGGCCATGTCCTTGTCGCCCCGGCCGGACAGACACACGACGTCGAAACCCTCGCCCTCGTGGTCGTCCGAGAGCAGCCACGCGATCGCATGCGAGGGCTCCAAGGCGGGGACGATTCCCTCCAGGCGGGCGAGTTCACGAAACGCGCGCAGCGCATCGGTGTCCGTGACGGCCTCGTAACGGGCGCGCCCGCTATCGCGCAGATGAGCGTGCTCCGGGCCCACCCCGGGGTAGTCAAGCCCGGCGGAGACCGAGTGAGCCTCCAGGATCTGCCCCTCCTCATCGGCCAGGATCGAGGAGAGTGCGCCGTGAAGCACGCCGGTGCGGCCGGCGGCCAGAGAGGCGCCGTGACGCGTGGAGTCGAGACCCTCCCCCCCGGCCTCGATTCCGATCAGCTCGACCGGATCCTCGAGGAAGGCGTAGAAGGCGCCGATGGCGTTCGAGCCGCCGCCGACGCAGGCGATAACCCGCTCTGGAAGGGCGCCCTCGGCGGCGAGCGCCTGCGCTCGCGCCTCATCGCCGATCACACGTTGGAGGTCCCGGACAAGCGCCGGATAGGGCGCCGGGCCCACGGCCGAGCCGATGATGTAGTGCGTGTCGGCGACGTTGGTGACCCAGTCGCGGATCGCCGCGCTCACCGCCTCCTTCAGGGTCCTCGCGCCGGCCTCGACCGCCGCGACCTCGGCGCCCAGGAGACGCATGCGCTCGACGTTCGGCGCCTGGCGGCGCATGTCCTCGGTGCCCATGTAGACGACGCACTCCTGGCCGAGGAGCGCGCACGCCGTGGCCGTTGCCACCCCGTGCTGGCCCGCGCCCGTCTCGGCGATGACCCGCGGCTTGCCCATGCGCTTGGCGAGGAGCGCCTGGCCGACGGCGTTGTTGATCTTGTGCGCTCCCGTGTGGTTGAGATCCTCGCGCTTCAGGTAGACGCGCCGGCCGACCCGTTCGGAAAGGCGGTCGGCCCGGTAGAGCGGTGATGGGCGCCCGACGAAGTCGTGGAGCAGCCGGTCGAGCTCGGCGCGGAAACCATCGTCGTCGCGGGCATCGACCCACGCTCCGCTGAGCTCGTCGAGGGCGGCCATGAGCACCTCGGGCACGAAGCGCCCGCCGTAGGGGCCGAAGCGCTCCTCGACCCCCGCGACGCTGCCGCCGGCCGCCCCCGAGGGCCCGGAAGCGCTCACGCTGCCTCGTCTCCGGCGATGTCTTGCGCGCCAGGCGAAGCGAGCTGCGCATTCTCGAGGAACGCGGCCATCAGGGCATGGTCCTTGACGCCCGGCTCAGACTCCACTCCGCTCGCCAGGTCCACCGCGTAAGGCTGTACCGCCGCGACCGCGTCGGCGACGTTGTCGGCGGTGAGCCCGCCCGAGAGGACGTACGGGATCTCCGGACCGCGGCCCGAAAGCAGCCCCCAGTCGAAGGTCTCCCCGGTCCCGCCCACCATTCCCGGCCGGTGGGCGTCGAACAGATGAAGGTCGGTTCTGAAGGCCTCGGCCGCCTGAATGTCGGCAGAGCTGCGGACGCGGAAAGCCTTCATGACCTTGCAGCCGCTGCGTCGGGCAGCTTCCTGGCAGAAGGCCGGGCCCTCGTCGCCGTGGAGCTGGAGCATGGTGAGCGACTCATCCTCCGCGGCTCGGACGACGTCGTCGAGCGGGGAGTTCACGAAGACGCCCACGACCTCGACGCGGCGCTTCAGCTCAGCGCCGATCTCGGCGGCGACGGCGTCGTCGACCCGGCGCGGGCTGGGGTCGTGATGGATCAATCCGACTGCCCACGCACCGAGACGCGCGGCCTCCCGCGCGTCGTCGAGCCTGGTGATGCCGCAGAACTTGACCCGCATGCGTTGCCTAAGGGTGGCAGACGCATGCGGGCCAGGGCCGGGTTCCTATTACGGGCTTGCGTTCGCGGGCCGGTCGCCCAGATCGACGGTTACGTCGCGCTCGGAGCCCTTGCGGGAGAGGGTGAGCTCGACCTCGTCGCCGGGCTGCTTGTCGTTGACCGCGGCGATCACGTCGTCCATCCCGCTGACATCCTCGCCGTCCACCGAGACGATCACGTCGCCGCCGGCCGTGATCGGCTGACCGCCGATCGTGACCTCGGCCGAGCCGCCCTCGATGCCGGCCTCATCAGCCGGGCCGTCGGGCACGACGTCCTGCACCAGTGCACCGTGATCGGAGGACAGGTTCAGCACGTCGGCGATCTCCGGCGTGACATCGGCGCCGGTGATCCCCATAAAGGCGTGCTCGACCTCCCCATTCTCGAGGAGCTGGTCGGCGACGTCCTTGGCGGTGTTGATCGGAACGGCGAAGCCGATACCGACGTTCCCCTGACCTCCGGCCGCCTCGATCTGCGAGTTGATTCCGATCACGCGGCCGGCGGCGTCGAGCAGCGGGCCGCCCGAGTTACCCGGGTTGATCGGAGCATCGGTCTGGATCGCGTTCGAGATGGTGAAGCCGTTCGGTGCGCTGATCTCGCGCTGGATACCCGAGACGATGCCCGGCAGTGGCCGTGTTGTCGAGGCCGAACGGGTTGCCGATCGCGACGGCCGGGTCCCCTACGGAGACGCCCTCGGAGTCGGCCAGCTCGAGTGCCTGAAGTCCGCCCTCCGGCGGATTGACCTCGAGCAGCGCGACATCGGTCGAGGGATCGCTCCCAACCACCTTCGCGTCAAGGCTCTCGCCGTCCTCGCCGCCGAGCTTGACCTCGATGTCCTCGGCGCCCTCGACGACGTGGGCGTTGGTGAGCAGATGGCCAGCGTCGTCGATCACGAAGGCCGTGCCGGTGGCGACGCCCCCACGCGGCTCCGGGCCAAAGGGGCTGAGGCCCTCCGGGGGGGCAGTGTCCTTGATCGTCGAGCTGACGAACGCGACGCTCGCCTGGCTGCGCCGGTAGATCTCGTTGACGCTGAGGCCCTGCGCGTCATCGGACGTGGCGGGCTTGGTCAGCGGCGCGGCGGCGAGCGCGGGGGCGCCACCGTCGTTGTCATCGTCGCCGACCCAGCCCGCGCCGATGGCGAGCAGGCCGATGGCGGCGACGACGGCGCCGCCGAGGAGGGCAGAGGCAAAGGGAGTGCGCGCGAGGCGCTTGAGGCGTTCCATGCCGTGCATCGTGGAGAGGCGGCCTGAACGCGCTTGAAAGCGTCGCTAAACGAGGGGTAAGGTTTCGCGCGGGGCTGCTACTGAGCGTCGCGCGGGATCTGGTACTCCTCGGAGGCGCGCTCCAGGAAGTACTCGCGGGTGGCCTCGTCGTCACCCGTCATCTCCCTGACCGCGGCCTCGGGATCCTCCGCACGCATCAGCGCCTCGCCCACCAGCACCGCGTCCGCCCCGATCCGCTCGAGCTCGTCGAGCTGTTCGGCCGTCGAGTAGCCGGACTCGGATACCACGGTCTTGCCGGCCGGGACGTCGGTGATCAACTCATGGGTGCGACGCACGTCGACGGATAGGTCCTTCAGATCGCGGTTGTTGATCCCCAGCACCTCGGCCCCGACCGTCAGGGCGCGGTCGAGCTCGTCCTCGTCGTGGATCTCGACCAGGCAGTCGAGGTCGAGCGCGCGAGCCTCGGAATGAAGCAGTGCGAGGTCGTCGTCATTCAGCGCGGCAACGATCAGCAACACCGCGTCGGCCCCGTTGACGGCCGCCTCGGCGAGCTGATACGGATCGACGATGAAGTCCTTGCGCAGGATCGGGAGCCCGGAGGCGGCCCGCGCCTCGCGCAGGTCACCGATGCTGCCGCCGAAGTTGGGCTCGTCGGTGAGGATCGAGAGCGCCGCCGCGCCGCCGCGCTCGTAGGCCTGGACGGTCTCCGTGACACTGGCCGCACCCCCGATCTCCCCGGCGCTCGGAGAGCGGCGCTTGAACTCGGCGATCAGCGACAGGCCGGGTCGTACCAAGGCCTCGTTGAACGGGCGGGCGCCGCCCGTGGTGCCTATCTGATCGTGCAACTCCGCGATCGGCACCGCCTGGCGGCGGCGCTCGACGTCCTCTCTCGCGGCGGCGACCAGCGCTTCGAGTCTGCTCATCCGTCCGAGAGGGTACTCGTGACCTCGACGAGGCGTTCGAGGACGCCCGCGGCCGCCCCCGAGTCCAGGGCCTCCTGCGCCTTCGCGACGCCGCCCGCCAGGTCGTCGGCTCCGCCGGCGGCGAGGATCGCGGCGCCGCCGTTCAGCACGACCACGTCGCGCGCGGGGCCCGGTTCGCCATCCAGGACTCGCCTCACCACCGCTGCGTTTTCCTCGGGGCTGCCGCCCGCGATCGAGTCGAGGGACGCCTCCTCCAGGCCGAGCTCAGCCGGCTCCGCGAACCACTCCTTCGTGCGCACCGTCGACGACCTCGATGACCCGCGTCGGGCCTGCGACCGAGATCTCGTCGAGCCCGTCCTCGGCGCGAACCACCAGGGCGCGCTCGCACCCCAGGTTCACGAGCGCCTCGGCGATCGTCTCCTGGTAGCGGCGATCGGAGACGCCCAGTAGCTGGCGGCGCGCCCCGGCCGGGTTGGTGAGCGGGCCCAGGAAGTTGAAGACCGTTCGCACCGCCAGCTCCTTGCGAACCGGGACGACGTGCTTCATCGCCGAGTGATGGGCGGGGGCGAACATGAACCCGAACCCGACCTCGTCGATGCACTGCGCGACGCCGGCCGGGTCGAGGTCGATCCGCACGCCGAGCGCCTCGAGCAGATCCGCCGAGCCCGAACGGCTGGTGTTCGAACGGTTCCCGTGCTTGGCGACGGCGCATCCGGCGCCCGCGGCCACCAGCGCAGCGGTCGTCGAGATGTTGAACGTCGAGGGGCCCCCGCCGGTCCCAGCGGTGTCGACGAGGTCGTCGCGGGATGCCTCGACCCCGGCGGCGAGGCGCCGCATGGTCCGCGCGAGGCCCGCGATCTCGGCCACCGTCTCCCCCTTCGCCCGCAATGCGATGAGGAACGCGGCGGTCTGGACCTCGCTGGAGCGCCCCTCCATGATCTCGTCCAGCACCGCCGTGGTGTGGTCGGCCGTGAGGCTCTCGCCGTTCGCGACGGAGTCGATCGCACGGGTGACGATCTCGTTGGGCATCAGGCTCCGTTCCCTTCAGAAAGGTGGCGAGCATGTCCTTGCCGCGCGGGGTGAGCACGGACTCTGGATGGAACTGGACCCCCTGGGCGGGCAGCGACCGGTGCCGGATGGCCATCACGACATCGCCGAGTGACGCTGTGACCTCGAGGTCGTCCGGCAGCTCGGGATCGGCGACCAGCGAGTGGTAGCGGCCGGCGAGCAAAGGGCTCGGCAGTCCCGCGAACAGGCCGGAACCGTCGTGCTCGACCTCGGCGTCCTTGCCGTGGATGGGCTCGCCCCTGATCGTGCGGCCACCGAATGCCTCCACCATCGCCTGATGGCCCAGGCAGACGCCCAGGGTGGGCACGCCGGACTCCGGGAAGGCTCGGGCCGCCTCGATCGACATGCCGGCCTCGGCTGGGGTGCAGGGGCCGGGCGAGATCACCAACCGGTCCGCGCCGCGCTCCAGCAGCTCGGCGACCTCGGCGACGTCGTTGCGGACGACGTCGACCTCCGCCCCCAGCTCGCCCAGGTACTGCACGAGGTTGTAGGTGAAGGAGTCGTAGTTGTCGATCACGAGAACCCTCATCGCTACGCCCAGTCCGGCTGGGCCGCCGCCAGCTCGATCGCCTTGAACACGGCGGTCGCCTTGTTCACGCTCTCCCGGTACTCGTAGTCCGGCTTGGCGTCGGCGACGGTGCCGCCGCCGGCCTGCACGTGGACGCGTCCGTCCTTGACGACCACCGTCCTGATGTGGATGGCCGTGTCGAGATCGCCGTCGAAGCCGAGGTAGCCGATCGCGCCTCCGTAGGAGCAGCGCTTGTGCGGCTCGAGCTCGTCGATGATCTCCATCGCGCGCACCTTCGGTGCGCCGGAGAGGGTGCCGGCCGGCAGCGTGGCGCGGAGCGCATCCACAGCGGTCACGCCCTCGCGCAGCGTCCCCGACACCTGGCTGACGATGTGCAATACGTGGGAGTAGGTCTCGACCTCCATCATCTCGTCGACGACGACCGACCCGTACTCGCACACGCGCCCGAGGTCGTTGCGCCCGAGGTCGACGAGCATCACGTGCTCGGCGCGCTCCTTCGGATCGGCGAGCAGTGCCTCGGCGTTTCGCCGGTCCTCCTCCGCGGTGGCCCCTCGGGGGTACGTGCCCGCGATCGGGCGCGTCTCGACGCGGCGGCCCGAGACCTTGATCAGCGGCTCCGGCGAGGCACCGGCGATCTGGAAGTCCTCGAAGTCGAGGAAGTACATGTAGGGCGACGGGTTGACGGTCCGAAGCCCGCGATAGATCGAGAACGCCTCGACCGGCGCCGCGGCCGAGAAACGCTGCGACGGCACCACCTGGAAGGCATCGCCGGCGTGGACGTACTCGACGATCCGCGCGACGTTCGCCTCGAACTCCCCCCGCGTGAGGTTGGACTCGAACTCCAGCGACCCGGCCGGCCCGCGGGGCTCGATCGCCGGAACGGGTCCGCGAAGCGCGGCCCTTGCCTCAGCGATCAGGCGTTGGCGGGTCGGCCCCCCCCGAAGGGGAAGGCCACCACGCTCACCTCGTGCCTCAGGTGGTCGAAGACGAGCATCAGCTCGCACACCATCAGCCCCATGTCGGGCAGGCCGAGCGGGTCCGGGTTGGGCTCTGCGAGGCGCTCGACCGTTCGGACGAGGTCGTAGCCGAAGAAGCCCACGGCGCCGCCAGGGAACGGCGGCATGCCCTCGGGCACGTCGACCCCGTACCCCTCGACCAGCTCGGCCGCGACTCCGTAGGGATCGCCCTCGTCGCCGAGTGACCAGCGGACCGTGCGGTCCGGCTTGAAGCCGAGGAAGGAGTACCGGCCGAGCCGGCCACCCTGCTCGGCCGACTCGAGGAGGTACGCGGGGCCGTCGAAGGTCGCCCGCAGCTTCAGGAACGCAGACACGGGCGTCTCGCAGTCGTCGATGAACCGCTCGACGACGGGCGCAACCCGGGCGCGCTCAGGCGCGACGGCCATTGAGCGTCTCCATCACGGCGCTCAGCGGAACCTCGCGAGAGCGCAGCAGAACCTGCAGGTGGTAGAGGACGTCCGCTGCCTCCTCGGCGACGCGTTCGTCGGACTCGTCCGCCGCGGCACGGGCGACCTCGTCGGCCTCCTCGCGCACCTTCTCGCCGATTCGGGCGGGGTCGTCGAGAAGCTCCACCGTGTACGAGCCCTCGGGACGCTCGGCCGCGCGCTCGGAGAGGGTCCGCCCGAGGGTCGCGAGCGCCTCGTGGGCGGCCGGCGCGGGCGCGCCGCCGTTTCGAGGTCACGGTGGAAGCAGGAGCGCTCGCCCGTGTGGCAGGCCGGACCGGCGGGCTCGACCAGCGCCACGAGGGCATCCGCGTCGCAGTCGTATCGCAGCTGGAGCACGCGCTGCGTGTTGCCGGAGGTCTCGCCCTTGTGCCAGAGCTCGCCACGCGAGCGGCTGTAGAAGTGGGTCTCCCCGGTCTCGCGCGTGCGCTCGAGCGCCTCGGCGTTCATGTAGGCGAGCGTCAGCACCTCGCCGGTCGCGTGATCCTGCACCACGCACGGGACGAGGCCGTTTTCGTCGAAGCGGATCTCGGTCGCTTCCGTCATCGCGGCAAGTCTAGGGCCGCTTTCGCATGGCCCTGGGCGAGTTCAGCCCAGTCCAGAGTCGCTACTCGATGCCGAGGCGGTCGAGCGCGCCGTCGTCGCGGCGCCAGTGGTCGCGGACGCGAACCTCGAGGTCAAGGAAGACCTTGCCTCCGAGTTCCTGCTCGACCTCGCCGCGGGCGCCGGTGCCGATGTCGCGGATCATCTGGCCGCCCTTGCCGATCAGGATCCCCTTCTGGGATTCGTTCTCGACCCAGACCTGTGCGGTCACGTCTCGCAATCCGTCCTCGCGCTCTGACACGTCGGTGACCACGACCTCCACCGCGTGCGGGATCTCCTCCCGCGTGCGGCGCAGAACCTGCTCGCGGATCAGCTCGGCGAGGTGAAGCTCGCTGGGGCGGTCGGTGCGATCCTCGGGCGGGTAGAGCAGCGGGCCCTCGGGCAACAGCTCCGCCAGGCGTGCCGTCAGGGCGTCAAGACCCACGCCGGTCTTGGCGCTGATCGGGAAGATCTCGTCCACCGCCTCGAGCTTCGCCACGGCGGCGAGGACCTCGGTCGTCTCGGCGGGGCTGGTGCGATCGACCTTGTTGACGGCGCAGACGACCGGAGCGCCCGCGTCGCCGCCCGATCGCGCGCCCAGGATCGCGTTGGCGATGAAGCGGTCGCCAGGGCCGACCCCCTGCTCGGCGTTAACGAGGAGCAGCACCACGTCGGCCTCCCTCAGCTCGTGCTCGACCCGGCGTTGCATCCGCTGAGTCAGGCGGTCGCGCGGGCGCTGTACGCCGGGAAGGTCGACGAGGACCATCTGCGAGTCATCGGCGATGTCGGTGGCAATCCCCCGCACCGCGCGCCGCGTCGTCTGCGGGCGGTCGGAGACGATCGCAACCTTTGTGCCCACGATCGCGTTGACCAGCGTCGACTTCCCCACGTTCGGCCGCCCGGCGAGGCCGACGAACCCGGCCCGGCTCATCGCAGCCCCCGCATCACCGACGTCTGGAGGTCGAGCATCTCGCCGGAGTCGGTCTCGTGGTCGTAGCCGCACAGATGCAGTACCCCGTGCACTACCGCCTCGGGCAGATCCGTTGTGTGCTGTGCGCAGATCACCACGTCGCCGAGCTCGCGCGGGCCGGCGACCTCGCCGGGGCCGTCGATCGGGAACGAGAGGACATCCGTCGGCTCATCGCGGCCCCGGTGGTCGCGGTTGAGCTCGCGGATCCGGTCCTCGCCGACGAGCAGTAGGGATAGATGGCCGTCGTCGACCCCGCCTGCCGCCAGCGCCGCCTTCGCCGCGTCGCGCAGCTCGGGCGGCACATCACGGAGATCGATCAAGAACCGCCGCTCGGATCTCGCTCCGCGTATTCGCCGTAGGCCGCGACGATGCGCTGCACGAGTTGGTGGCGGACGACGTCGTCGGCGCCGAACCGGACGAAGCTGATGTCTGGGACGGCGGCGAGGATCTCGCCGACGACGACCAGCCCCGACCGCTGATCGCGCGGAAGGTCGATTTGCGTGATGTCGCCGGTGACGACCATCCGCGATCCGAACCCGAGCCTGGTGAGGAACATCTTCATCTGCTCGGGGCTGGTGTTCTGAGCCTCGTCGAGAATGACGAACGCGTCGTTGATCGAGCGGCCGCGCATGAAGGCCAGCGGCGCCACCTCGATTACATCCCGCTCCAGATAGGTCAGGACCTTCTCCGGGTCGAGCATGTCGTAGAGGGCGTCGAAGAGCGGGCGCAGGTACGGGTCGACCTTGGCCTGGATGTCGCCGGGCAGGAAGCCCAGGCGCTCGCCCGCCTCCACGGCGGGACGAGTGAGGATGATCCGGCTGACCTCGCGGGACTCGAGCGCGGCGACGGCCGAGGCGACCGCGAGGAAGGTCTTGCCGGTGCCGGCCGGCCCGATGCCGAACGTGATCGTGTTCTGGCGGATCGAATCCACGTAGCGCTTCTGGTTGACGGTCTTGGGCGCGACCTTCGTGGCGCGGTGGCTCCAGATCGTGTCCTCGAGGATCGTCGCGGCCGTCTCGGGCTCATCGGCGGCGCCGCTGACCACGTCCACGGTCGCGGGCGCCAGCTCGTGGCCGCGCTCGACGAGGCCGACGAGCTCATCGACGATGGTGGCCGCGTCGCGCACGTCCGCGTCCTCGCCGTCGAGGGTGAGCACGTTTCCGCGCAGGAAGACGTCACACCCGAGCCGGTCCTCGAGCTCGCGAAGCACCGCATCCTCAGAGCCCGCGAGCTCCGCGGCGGTGTCGTTGTCGAGCGTGAGCTGCCTGCGGGCCAATGCTCTTACGCGGCGAGTCGTTCCTTGACCATTGCGCTCACCCGCTTGCCGTCGGCGCGGCCGGCGACCTTGCCCATGACGATGCCCATCGCCTTGCCCATGTCCTGCGGGCTCGCCGCGCCGGACTCGGCGATCCCGGCGTCCACCAGCTCGCCGAGCTCGGAGTCGGAGAGCTCGGCTGGAAGGTAGGCGTCGATCAGCTCGGCCTCGGAGCGCTCGGCGGCGGCGCGGTCGTCCGAGCCCCCGTCGGCGTAGGCGTCCGCGGCCTCGAGGCGGCGCTTGCGCTCGCGCCGGAGCACGGCGACCTCATCCTCGCCACCCTCCTTGAGGTCCTTCTGAAGGGCGTCGGCGATCAGGCGCAGGGCGCCCACCCGGTCGCGCTCGCCGGCCTTCATCGCCTCGTGTGTATCGGCCTGGACCTGCTCGAGAATGGCCATGCGCTAAGCGTAGCCGTGGGCTACAGATCCACGTGCTCGACCTCGCCGAGCGGCATCTGCAGGAAGCGGGTGCCGAGCTCGCGGAAGGAGGCGACGTCGCCCGAGCAGAGGAAGCGGTAGGTGCCCTCGGCGTAGTCGTGGGCGTCGGCGCCCCGCGCTTCGAGCACGCGCTGCGCGCTCGCCGCGAGCGCGTGTCCCGCCGTCACCAGGCGCACGTCGCGGCCGAGGAACCGCTGGAGCATGGGCGCGACCAGCGGGTAGTGCGTGCAGCCGAGGATGACCGTGTCCACCTCGGCCTCCTGAAGCGGCGCGACCGCCGCGCGTGCCGTCTCCATCACCCCCTCGTCGAACGGGAAGCCGTTCTGGATGATCGGGGCGAGCTCAGCCGAGGCGACCTCGGTGATCTCGAGATCGCCGCGCTGGGCCTCGAGCGCCCGCCGGTAGGCGCCGCGCTCCACGGTCGCGGGAGTCGCCAGCACTCCCACCCGTCCCGAGGCGGTGATGGCCGCGGCGATCTCGGCCTCCGGCTTGATCACCGCGATCACCACCACCCCGCGCTCTGCCGCGATCTCGCGCGCGGTCTCCAACCCGGCTGCCGTCGCCGAGTTACATGCGATGACGACGCAGCTTGGCGCCGCGGTCGAGGAGGAAGGTGGTGGCCCTCGCCACGCATTCGCGCAGGTCGCGCTCGTCGCGCGTGCCGTAGGGGAAGCGGGCGGAGTCGCCCAGGTAGACGTAGTCCTCCTCCGGCAGGGAGACCAGGAACTCGTGGAGCACGGTGAGGCCGCCGACGCCTGAGTCGAAGACCGCGATCGGGCAGGTCGCGGACGCTCATCGCCGGCTCCAACCGCAGGGCGACCCAGTCGCCCGACTCTCGGCGCTCGGCGACGGCGAGTCCCGCCTCCGCGAACGCCGCTTCGACGTCCGGCGCCCTGGGACGTGAGGATCCCCGAGCAGATCAGATCCGCGGGTCCGCCACTCGACCGACCCGAGCTCGGAGGCGAACTCGAGGTGCAGTGGCGCGGTGAGGTTGGCGACCATGGCGTCGGCGACGACGGCGCCAGCTCTCGCGCAGGTTGAGCCGCTCGAGCTGGAGCTCGACGCCGTTCGCCTTCGCGTTCTCGCCCGCCGCCTCGAGCGCGGCGAGCTCGTTGTCGATCGCGATCACCGGGTCCCAGCCGAGCTTGGCCGCGGCGATGGCGAGGACGCCGGAGCCGGTGCCGAGGTCGGAGAGCTTCCCCGACGCGCGGCCCTGGTCGGCGAGGCTCGCGAGGAGCTCGATGCACATGCCGGTCGTGGGGTGCGCACCGGTGCCGAAGGCCTGCCCCGGGTCGATCGACGACCTCGACGTCCACGGCCTCGGGAGCCTCGAGCCAGGACGGGCGCACCAGCACCCTGTCGGCGATCAGAACGGGCTTGTGGAAGTCGCGCCAGCGGTCCGCCCAGTCGTCGGGGATCTCCTCCGAGGTGACCTCGATGCGCTCGTCTCCAGCGAGCGCATCGACCGATCCCAGCTCCGGGAGCTCACCCGGTGCCCCGTAGATGGCGTACTCCACCCAGTCCGGGCCCTGCTCCTCCTCGACGCCCCCCGGGGCGAGCACGAGCAGCTCGGCGAGAACCAGCTCCGCCACGTCCGGGCCGCAGCGGACCGCGAGCCGGATCAACGGCTGGCGCGGCGGCGCCGCCGGCCCCAACGGCGACCCTCGCTGCGATCGGTCGATCCTGCAGAGCTGCTCCTCGGAGATCGTGCCCTCGAGGCGCTCGGCGAGCTCGCGCTGGGCCTCGTCGAGATCGGCCGGGACCACCACGTCGAGCACCACGTGCTGGTCGCCGCGTCGCGACCCTCGCAGGCCTGGTAGCCCGGCTCCGGAGAGGACCACCGTCTCACCCGGCTGGGCGCCAACCGGGACGGTCACGCGCGCGCTCACCGTCAAGGGTCGGGACGCTCACCTCGCCGCCGATCATCGCCCGGGTGGCCGAGATCCGCGCGACGGAGACGAGATGCTCGCCGTGGCGCTCGAAGCGGTCGTCGGGCGTGACCGCGACCTCCACGTAGAGGTTGCCGTCCGGCGCGCCGGGTTGGCCGGCGTGGCCGGCCCCGCTCACCCGGATCCGCTGACCGCCCTCGATCCCGGCCGGGACGTCAACCTCGAAGGTGCGGCGCTTCGACGGTCCGCCCTTCCCGGAGCATTCGGAGCAGGGGACCTCCGGGATCTTGCCCTCGCCGCCGCACGTGGCGCAGGCGGCAGTCCGCATGACCTGCCCGAACGCGGTGCGCGCGACCTCGCGGATCTCGCCCGCGCCGCCGCATGTCTGGCAGGTGTTGATCGGCGTCCCCGGCTCGGCACCGTTGCCGCGACACGTCTCGCAGGTCGCGATCGGCGTCGAAGGCCACCTCGCGCTTGGCGCCGGTGACCACCTCGTCGAGGGTCAGCTCGACGGTCGCGCCGACGTCTCCGCCCGGAGCCGGCCCCCGCCGGCCGCCCCCGAAGAGGTCGCCGAACAGTGGATCGCCCTCGGCCGAAGAGCGCGCGCCAGGATGTCCTCGAAGTTGCCGAAGTCGGCCGCGTGCGGGCTCCAGCCGCCCGAGCGCAGACCCTCGTGGCCGTAGGCGTCGTAGGTCGCTCGGCGCTCGGGATCCGAGAGGACCTCGTAGGCCTCCGCGGCCTCCTTGAACTTCTCCTCGGCCTCGGGGTCGTGCCGGTTGACATCGGGATGGAGCTCGCGGGCCAGCGTGCGAAACGCCTTCTTGATCTCACCCTCATCGGCCTCGCGCGGGACGCCGAGCACCTCGTAGAAATCGCGCGGCATCAGCTATCCCTCGTAGACGGTCTCGAAGAAGCGCGAGAGCTCGGTGGCGGCCTCGCGCACCGAACTGATCGCCGTCTCGTAGTCCATCCGCATCGGCCCGACGACGCCGACGGTGCCGAGGTTGCGGTAGCCGAGCCCGTAGTTCGCGCCGACGAAGCTCACGGAGCGCAGCTCGGGAGCTCTGGCTTCCTCGCCGACCCACACGAACGCGGAGCGTTCGTCGAGGGCGGAGCGCAGGACCCGCAGCAGGCCGGCGCGGCCCTCGAGCGCCCGCATCAGGCTGTCGGCCTGCGGAAGGTCCGGAGCGTGCTCCTCGGAGAGCAGCCGCGTGGCGCCCTCGACGTAGAGGTCGTCGCCGGCGCGCTGCTCCAGGTCCGTGAACGCCGAGGCGATCTGGTCCAGGAAGCCGCGCTCGGCGTCGGAGAGCTCCGGGTCCGCGAGAACGGATGCCGGTCATGCGCGCGCCCAGGGCGAGGCCGGCCAGGCGCTCGTTGAGGTAGCTCGAGGCCCACTCGACGAGCCCGGGGTCCGATGGCTCCTCGAAGGAGTACACGCGCTTCGTGACGGCGCCGTTGGTCGCGATCACCATGACCATGGCCACCCGGGGCTGCAGCAGCAGCACCTCGACCCGGTGCACCTTCGAGGTGGAGGCGGGGGGCGCGGTGGCGAGGGCCATCAGGTCGGTGACCTGGGCGAGCGCCGTGGTCGTCACGCGCATCGCCTCGTCGACCTCGCGACGCAGCCGCGAGAGGTCGAGGGCCGCCTCGCGCCGTGCGGGCAGCGGCGGCGCTGCGAGGAGCGTGTCCGCGTAAAGGCGGTATCCCGCGTCGGTCGGGACGCGCCCGGCGGAGGTATGCGGATGGGTGAGGTAGCCGTCGGTCTCCAGCGCCGACAGCTCGTTGCGCACAGTCGACGGGCTCCAGTCGAGCCCCTCCAGCCCCGCGACGGCCTTCGAGGACACCGGTCGCCCGGAGTCGAGGTAGGAGGCGACGACGGCCCTCAGGATGTCCTGCTGGCGCTCGGAGAGCATGTGGGGGATTCTAGGTTGAGTGCGAACGCCCCCGGTGGCACACTTGCGCGATGGTCGACCCGATGGTGCTTCCGGAAGGGCTGCCCGAGCCCGTCGACGACGGGGCGGCAGACCATCTGCCCGGCATGCAGGTGCCCTCGATTGCCGCTCGCGGCCACCGACGGGTCGACGGTGGACGTCTCGGCGCTCGCTGGTAGGACCGTGGTCTACGCCTACCCGTGGACCGGGCGGCCCGGCGAGCCGCTCCTGGTCGAGGACTGGGATGCGATCCCCGGCGCGCGGGGCTGCACACCGGAGACCTGCGGCTTCCGCGACCACCACGCCGAGCTCGCTGACGCGGGGGCCGCGGTCTTCGGCCTCTCCACTCAGGACACGGCGCATCAGAGCGAGCTCGCCGAGCGGCTGGGCCTGCCGTTCCCGATCCTCTCCGACGCGGGGCTGGAGCTGGCCGGGGCGATGGGCCTCCCGACCTTCGAGGTCGCCGGGCTGACGCTCATCAAGCGGCTCACGCTCGTGATCGACTCCGGGAGAGTCGAGCACGTCTTCTATCCGGTGTTCCCACCGGACCGCCACGCAGGCGCGGTGCTCGCCTGGCTGCGCTCCGACGGCGAGAGTTAGAGCTCGAGCTCGGCGCGTGGCGTTGCGGATGATCCGCTTGTCGCCCTGAGCCGCGACGGTGTCCGTGACGATGCGATCGCCGTCCGCCTCCTTGACCGTGGAGGTGACGACGATCTCCTGCTCGGGGAGGCCCATGCCGCGGAACTGGACCTCGAGGCGCTTGAGCGCGCGGGGGTCGCCGCCGGCGACGTCGGTGTGGGCCTTCGCGACCTGGGCCATCGAGTAGAGGCCGTGGAGGATGCAGCCGGGCAGGCCGACCTTCTTGGCGAAGTCCTCGTCGATGTGGATCGGGTTCGGGTCGCCGGACGCTTCCGCGTAGCGTTTCGTGAGCCCCGCGTCGGGGGTGACGTGGAGCTCCGGTAGGGAATCGCCGACCTCGTATTCGCTCATCGTGATCCTCCTCAGACGCCGCGGACGATGTTGGTCCAGGTCGCCCGCACCGTCTCAGCGCCGTCCTGGTTTTCCGAGACGGAGTCGAAGACGTAGAAACCATTGCCGCCGCGCTCGTCGATCGACTTACAGGTGACCGTGGTGGTGATCTCGTCGCCGGCGCAGACCGGCTCACCCCACTCGAAAGCCTGGCCGCCGTGCACCAGCGTCGCGAGGTTCATCTCCACCTCGGGATCGAGGATCGCGGGGGCCATCGCCGGCGAGCTGTAGACGACGCAGAACATCGGGGGCGCGACGAGGTCGCGAAAGCCGGCCTCCTTGGCCGCCTCGGCGTCATGGTGGACGGGGTTCTCCTCGCCCACCGCTGATGCGTATTGGGAGATCCGCTCGCCCTCGACATCGAAGCTCACCGGATCCCATGTCTTGCCGACCGCGTCGGTCTTCAGCGCCATGCGGCGGGCAGTCTAGTCAGCGGCCTCGCGCTCGTGGGCGAGCGCGACGGCGGCGTCGTGATCGAAGAAGAGCGAGAGGAAGATGAGCTTCTCGTCCTTCATCTCATAGACGTAGGTGGCACCGCGGTCCACCTTGATGCCGCTCCCCTTGCCGACGCCATGTTGCATCACCCTGGCGATCGCGTGGCGATCCCCGACCGGCTCGACGGAGAGCAGCTCCTGCTCGAAGGTATCCCAGGCCTCGAGCCAGCCGTGGGTCCACTTCATGAAGCCGTCGATCCCGTGAAAGGTCCCGCTGTTGCCAATCTCCAGCGGCGCGTAGGTGACGATCTGCGGGTCGTAGAGGGCGAGGGTGGCCTCGACGTCGCCGGCCTCCCAGTTCTCGAAACCCTGCCGGATCAGCTCGACCCTGCGGTCCTCGCTCACCGCGCCTCCTCCTGCATCGCCTCCAATGCCGCCATCGCGTCCTCACGGTCCGGGTACAGGTGGAAGCGCTTGATCTCTCCATCCCGGACCTCGATCAGCTGAAAGATGTCCATGTCGACGGGGACGCCGCTCGCGGCACCGATCGCGTGCTGATCGACGTCGACGAGCATGTGGTTGTCGCCGATCGCCTCCACCTCGCGGACGTCGAGGGTGATCTCGCTCCACGCCTCCTGCCACTCGCGCATCCAGCTCTCGAAGGCAGCTCGGCCCTGGCAGGTCCCGGTGTTGAGCAGCTCCGGGTGCGTGTAGACCTCGATGTCATCGCCCGCCCGCTCGATGACGAAGCTGAGGTCGCCGCGGTTGTAGGCCTCGATCCCTTCCCGGAGGAGCGCGAGGTTGCGCTCGCGCTCGCCGCCGTCGGTCATCGCTCCAGCTCCAGAACAGCCAGGAAGGCCTCCTGGGGCACCTCGACCTGTCCGACCTGCTTCATGCGCTTCTTGCCCTTCTTCTGCTTCTCCAGGAGCTTTCGCTTCCGCGTGACGTCGCCGCCGTAGAGCTTCGCGGTCACATCCTTGCGCAGCGCCTTCACTGTCTCCCTCGCGAGCACGCGCGAGCCGGTGGCCGCCTGGACCGGGACGTCGAAGAGCTGGCGCGGGAATCGTCTTGCGCAGGCGCTCGACGAGCAGGCGGCCGGCGATCGGCGCCTCGTCGCGGTGGACGATCATCGACAGCGCGTCTACCCGGTCCCCCGCGAGCAGCACGTCGAGCCTCACCAACTCCGAGACGCGGTTGCCGATGGGCTCGTAGTCGAGCGACGCGTATCCGGAGGTGCGGGACTTGAGCTGGTCGTAGAAGTCGAGGACGATCTCGGCCAGCGGCAGGTCGTAGCGGATCTGCACCCGCTCCGGCGAGAGGTAGTGCATGTCGACGTGGTCGCCGCGGCGCTTCTGGCAGAGCTCCATCACGGCGCCCACATAGTCCGTGGGAGTGATGATCGACGCGCGGATGAAGGGCTCCGCGACCGTATCGATCTCGCCGGCGTCCGGCATGTCGGTGGGGCTGTGGACCTCAAGCGGCTGGTCGCCGTGGATCAGATTCACCTCGTAGCTCACGTTTGGCGTAGTCGCCAGCAGCTCGAGGTCGTACTCGCGCTCCAGGCGCTCGCGGACGATGTCCATGTGGAGCAGCCCCAGGAACCCGCAGCGGAAGCCGAATCCCAGCGCATCCGAGGTCTCGGGCTCATACGAGAGCGCGGCGTCGTTCAGCGCCAGGCGCTCGAGCGCCTCGCGCAGGTCGTCGTAGCGGTCGGTGTCGATCGGGAACAGGCCGCAGAAGACGACGGGCTTCACCTCGCGGTAGCCGGGAAGCGCCTCGGTGCCGGCGCCATCTCGGGCGGTGAGCGTGTCGCCGACCCGCAGCTTGGCGACGTCCTTGAGGCCGGTGATCACGTAGCCGACCTCGCCGGCGTCCATCCCGGGCGCGGGAGCCATCTCCGGCGCGAAGAACCCGATCTCGTCGATCTCGGCCACGGTGCCGGTCTGCATCGCCCGGATCGGCTCGCCCTTGCGGAAGGCCCCGTCGACCATGCGCACGAAGGCGACGACGCCGCGGTACTGGTCGAACTCGGAGTCGAAGATCAGGGCCCGAGGCTCGGCGTTCGGAGAGCCCTTCGGAGGCGGGATGCGCTGCACGATCGCCTCGAGGACGTCCGTAACGCCCTCACCGGTCTTGGCGGAGATACGCAGGATGTCGGCAGGCTCGCACCCGATCAAATCGACCACCTCGCCGGCCACCCGATCGGGGTCGGCGCTTGGCAGGTCGACCTTGTTGAGGACGGGCACGATCTCGAGCCCGGCCTCGATCGCCGCGTACGTGTTGGCGACCGTCTGGGCCTCGACGCCCTGGGCGGCATCGACTACCAACACAGCGCCCTCGCACGCGGCCAGCGATCGGGACACCTCGTAGGAGAAGTCGACGTGCCCCGGGGTGTCGATCAGGTGGAGGTGGTACTCCCGGCCATCGGCGGCCGTGAACGGGACGCGGACGGCCTGCGCCTTGATCGTGATCCCGCGCTCGCGCTCGAGGTCCATCGAGTCCAGCAGCTGCGGCATGTGCTTGCGCGCGTCGACCGCGCCGGTGACCTCGAGGATCCGGTCGGCCAGGGTCGACTTGCCGTGGTCGATATGGGCGATTATCGAGAAGTTGCGGATGCGCTCCATGGACGCGCATGAGTATGGCGGGCGACCTGCAGACGGTCAGTCGACCATCGCCGAGCGGACCGCGACCACCTGATTGCCCCGAAATGTGAAGGTGATCGTGTACGGGGCCTGCTCAACCCAGATCCCGCTCTCGCGGCCCAGGTTGCGCTGGTTCTCGACCAGGACGACGACGTTTTCACCCTCGCCCTCCGTGACCGAGGTCTCCTCCCACTCGATCGCCTCCCAGGCGGTGAGCCACTCTCGCCAGAAGGCCCTGACGCCGTCGTGCCCTTGGTAGGCGCCGTCGAGCCCAAGCCCCGCGCCGAAGCCCTCCACCTCCCAGACGACGTCCTTCGCGTAGAACGCGAACGTCGTCTCGTTCTCGCGCCGCCGGAACATGTCCAGCAACGCGCGGACGATCTGCACTCTCTCGCTTTCCCCCTCCGTCACCCGGCGGACCCTACCGCCGAGTGGAGGTGGTCAGTCGGAGACGCGGTCCCAGCTCTTGAGCAGCGGCAGCGGGTCCTGGGCCTCACCCGTGTACCCCTTGCCCGAGCGGACCTCGAAGTGAAGGTGATCGCCCCAGCAGGAGCCGGTGCAGCCCAGCTCGCCGACCTCCTCACCGGGCTCCACCGCATCCCCTACCTTCAACGGCGAGGGCGACTGCATGTGCATGTAGACGTAGGTGCGGTCGGCGTCCTCGTCGTAGAGGTAGACGTAGTTGCCCTGGCCGCCATCGCTACTGGACTCGGCGACGACGCTTTGCGTCACGGCGACCAGCGGCGTGCCGGCGGGCGCGAAGATGTCCTGACCGGTGTGCATGTGGCCCGAGCGGGCGGCGCCGAACGCGTTCTCGGCGGTTCCGTAGTCGGGCGCGACCGTGAGCGGATGAACCGGCTCGCGCGACTCGCGGCGGTGGCGCTGGCGGCGTCGGGCATCGCGCCCGGCGGACGCGACCGTCGCGGCGGCGCGCTTCGGCGCCGGGAAAACGGCATCGTCGGGACGAGGCTTCGCGGGCGCGCTCGCGAGCGCCGGCGCGGCGACTGGGCCGACCGCGGCGACGGCGAGAATCAATATGAGTCGGTTTGGATGCATCGGCGACACGTACGCCGCAATGTAAGCAAAGCAACACATGTGTGCGCCGATCACACATCGTTTCCTAACAAACGCGTGCGGTTCCGCATTTGTCGTGCCTGACTGCGCGGGTTCGTGGCGCCCGCGGGGCGCGTTTGTTCAACCCCTCCGAACAAAAGCGCCATCGCCGGGGCGATCCGTCCGGGATGGGCGCCTTATGGGGGAATACACCCATAGAGCGCCCCGCAGCCGCCGATCCTGCCGCCAACCCCCTACTCCGAGCGCCGCCGCACCAGGCCCGCGATCTGCCGGGCCTCGGGGATCCGCAGGGCCATCACCGTGATGCCGTAGACCACCGCGCCCGCGGCGAGGGCGATCCCGAGCGAAGCGATCTGCCCCCAGACACCGCGCCCAAGGACTTCGTCGAGCTCGTACCAGGTGAAGTAGGAGACGGCCGCGAGCGCCGCCGAGGCGACGAGGATGCGCGTGGTGGTCCACAGCAGGCGCCCGAGCTCGAGGCGCCCGAGGTGGCGGCGTAGGACAACAGCCTGGGCCACAACGCTCCCCGCGGTCGCGATCCCCGTTGCGGCCACGATGCCCGCCACCTCGAACTCCTGGTAGAGCGCGAACGACATACCCGCCGTGATCACGAGGTTTCCCGCCGATATCGCCGTCGGCAGCCACGGCCTCTGAAGGCTGAAGAACGTGCGGGTCATCAGTAGGAAGAGCCCGTTGAACGGCAGCGAGAAGGCGAACCAGAAGAGCGCGGTGGAGACGAGGTCGGTCTGCGAGGCGTCGAACTCGCCGCGCTGGTAGACGAGGCGGGTCATCGGCTCCGACAGCACGAGGATCGCCGCGGTGGCCGGCACCAACAGCAGCAGGATCTGGCGCATGCCGTTCGCCATCGTGCTGCGAAGCCGGTCGAAGTCTCCGCGAGCGGCGAACCGAGCGAGCGTCGGGAAGAGCACGGTGGCGACCGCGACCGAGAAGATTCCCTGCGGCAGCATGTAGATGCGGAACGCCTTGTCGATGGCCGCTGGGGCTCGGTCGGCCACGACCGGATCGGCGATCAGGGTGCCGACCAGGCTGTTGATGACGAGGTTGAAGTTGATCAGCCCCAGGCTGATCGTCACCGGGAGCATCAGCAGGAGCACCCGGCGCACGTCCGGGTTGCGGAACGCCGCACCGAGGCGCGTCTTGAACGGATCGATCACCGCCCTGCGGATGCCGAATGGGGTGTTGCGCAGGTCGTAGAGCTGGATCAGAAGCTGGACCACGGTCCCGACCAGGACGCCGATCGCATAGGCGTAGATCTCGTCGCCCTCCGGGAACAGCGGCGCGCCCAGGACCAGCACCACGATGATCGCGACGTTCCAGAAGAACGGGGAGATCGCGAAGACCCCGAAGCGGTCGTAGCTGTTGAGCAGTCCGGCGACCATCCCGGTCAGCCCGAGCAGCACGAGGATCGGGAACAGCAGGCGCGAGAGGGCGACGGTGAGGTCGAGCAGCTCGCCCTCGAAGCCCGGAGCGACCAGGCTCATGACCGTCGGGGCAACGAGGATGAAGATCGCCGTGAGCGCGCCGAGGATCAGGCCGACGAGGAAGATCAGCGTGGACGCCAGGCGGAACGCCTCCCGCTTTTCCCCCTTCTCCAGCAGCTCGGTGAAGACCGGCACGAACGCGGCCTGGATCGCGGCGTCGGCGAACAGGCTGCGGACGAGGTTGGGCACCTGGAAGGCGATCGTGAACGCCGACATCGGCCCCTTGACGCCGAAGTAGGAGGCGGCCACGATCTCGCGCACCAGGCCGGCGATGCGCGAGAGGCCGGTGGCGAGCGAGAAGAAGGCCGTCGAGCGGGCCAGGCGCCCGGATCGCCGGGGCGGCCGCTCGCCCTCGGCGGCCTCACGCGCCGCGTCGGTCCCACCGATCATCGCCTCCTCCGCGGAGCTGGCGCCCACCCCCTCGTACTTGCCCATCTCCATTAGAGACGGGCCTCCGCCGCTAGACTGCGCCGTCGATTCATGGCCAATATCGCCTCACAGAAGAAGCGAATCGCCCGCTCCGAGCGCGAGCGCGTTGAGAACCGGCGCGTTACGAGCGCCGTTCGTACCCACTTCAAGCGGCTCGAAGAGGCCGTTTCCGGCGGGGACAGCGCCGCGGTCGAGGCCGAGCACCGAGCGCTCGTCTCCCGCGTCGACAAGGCCGTCCAGTCCGGCGCGTTGCACGCGAACAACGGCGCACGCAAGAAGTCGCGCGCCGCGCGGATCGCCGCCGGCGCGTAGGCCCGCTCAGCTCCGGGCACCGGCCGCGCGGCGCATGGCCAGCGTCAGCGCCACCTCATCGGGGTAGTCGGACCCGCCCCTGGTCCACCACTCCAGGTCGGCGACCGCGCAGGTGGCCGCCCTGATCTCGTCGACGCTGGCGCCCCGCACCTTGCTCACCAGCATCTTCGCGGCGTAGGGATGGATTCCCAGCGAGGAGGCCACGTCCTTCGGCGAACGACCGCGGTCGAGCTCGACAAGCGCCCGGTGGGCATCACGCAGCCGCTTGGCGGCGCCGTAGATCAACGGCGTCGTCGCCTCCCCCTGCCCCGCGAGGCGCTCGGCGGCCGCGACCGCGCCGGCCGGGCTGCGCTCGACTAGCGCGTCGGCGAGCGCCCAGGCGACCTCCTCCGAGGTATCGGCGACCATCGCCTCCAGATCCTCCCGCTCCACACGACCGCCCTCGGGCGCCCAGACCGCGAGGCGGTCGAGCTCCGTTGAGAGACGGACCGTCCCCTCCCCCATGCGCTCAACCAGCAGTCGCGCGGCGTCGGCGTCGAGCGTGAAGCCACGCCGCTCCGCCTCGCTCGTAAGCCAAGCCGGAAGCTGGCGGGCCTTGGGGGCGGCGAAGTCGAGCACCTCGCCACCGGCCGCCTTGACCGCCTCCGCCAGCGCCTTCGGCGCCTTGACCTTGGGGGGCTCCTCCCTGGAGACCAGGACGAGCGTGAGGTCGGGCGGAAGGTCGCCGAGCGCATCGGCGACCGGGGCAGCCTGTTTTGCGCTCCAGCGCTCCACGCCATCGGCGAGCAGGAAGCGCCGGCCCCCCATCAACGTCATCGCCGGCACCGCCTCGAGCAGCGCGGCCGCGTCGGGCCCTCCGCTCGCCTGCGCCGGGAACACCTCGAGCCCGGCTTCGGCCTCCGCGCGCTTGCGCAGTCGGGAAACGACCTCGTCGATCTTCGCGGCGTCGGTTCCCGCGATCAGGTAGGCCGGTTTGAGCTGGTCCTCTGCCACTCCGGCCGAGTCTATTCGGGCCCCAGGCGGGCCCCCACCTAGATGATGAGGGCTATCGCCGCGAGGATCACCGCCGCGATCGCGACCTGCGCGAACAGACGGCCACGAGTGCCGGTGACCGCGAAGAACAGGCCGATCAGGGCGCCGATGGCGCCGACCACGCCGCTCGCGTAGCCGAACGCGGTCGAGATCGTCCTGCTCGTCTCCGAACCCTCGTAGTACTGGCCGTCATTGGGCGTCTCGCCGGCCTCGATCTCCTCGAGCGTCGGCGTGTCGGCGATCTCCGCGGAGGCGACGATCATCACGGCGGCGCCAAACGCCAGTACCAGCGCGAGCAATACGCCGAGCGCACGCATGCCGCCGCTGGCCTTCCCGGAGCTGGCGGGGGGCGGCGTGGCGGGAGGCGGCGGCGTCGCGGCCGCCTGTGGCGGGGCGGCGGCAGGGGGCTGAGCCGCGGGAGGTGGGGCCGCGGGCGGCGGCGTCGCGGCGGGAGGGGGCGTCGCCGCGGGCGGCGGTGTGGCGGCGGGAGGCGGCGTCGCGGCGGGCGGCGGCGCACCCTCAGGCGGCGTTCCCTCGGGAGGGGGCTGGGCGGGCGGCTCGGGCGTAGTTGGCTGATCGTTCATGGGCGCGATCCTATTCGCCGGCGAGGACGGCCCACCCGCCGGCCCCGGCGGCGATCACCACCTCCCCGTCCAGATCCGTGCGGACCAGCGGCACCTCTTGGCCGGCCAGATCCTCGAGCGTCACCTGTGCGGGGTGGCCGAACGGGTTCTGAGCGCCCACCGAGGCGACGGCCAAGGCCGGGCCGGTCCGTTCCAGCAGCGATCCGAGGCCGGCGTCCTCGGACCCGTGGTGGGCGAGCTTCAGCACGTCGACCGGGCCCGGGTCGAGATGCGCGGCCTCCGCCTCGGCGTCTCCGGTGAGCAGGACGGAGAAGTCGCGCCAGCGGGCGAGCGCGACCACTGAGAGGACGTTCGGCTCCGCCGGGGGCGGAGCATCGCCGTCGACCAGTTCGCCGCGGCGGCCATTGCACCTGGAGCCGGAGTCCGCCCGAGGCGAGGTCCGTGCCCTCCGCCACCTGAATGCTCCGCGCGCCTGCCGCTGTGGCTGCGGCCTTGACGCCGGGATCGGCGGCGGCCCAGGCCACGGCGCCAACGTCGACCGCGCTGAGCACAGACGGCAGGCCGCCGGCGTGGTCCTCATCCGCATGCGTGACGAGCACGGCGGCGAGCCGATCCACGCCGAGCTCGCGCAGGCGCTCCGCCGCCCCGCCGTCTGCCGGCCCGGCGTCGACGAGCACGGGATCGCCTCGCCGCGGATCGAGCAGGATGGAGTCGCCCTGGCCGACGTCGAGGAACCGCACCACCAGGCCGGCGTCGGGCGCATCCTGCCCGGGGCCTGCCCTGGCCATTCCGGCGAGAGCCAGAAGCGCGACAAGCCCAAGGCCAGCGAGAACTTGGCGCGCGCGGTGGGGGCGGAGTCTGCGCCACCGGCCGAGGCGCCGTGCGAGCGCCCAGGCGAGCAGAAAGAGCGCGGCGTAAGTGGCGGCAAGATCCCACGGGCTCGCGATCCTCACCTCGAGCTGCGCCCAGCCGGGAGCGGCCGTCCACGCGGCGATCTGCGTGATGTAGGCCGCGAACAGGCCGGCGAGCGCGGTGACCGGCTCGACGGGGAGCCACGGCAGCTGCCCCACCGCCGCCGCGAGCATCCCCAGCCACATCACCGGCGCGACGGCCGGAAGCGCGAGCAGGTTCGCCACGAGGGAGGCCACCGACAGCCGCTCGAAGTGATGCGCCATCAGCGGGGCCGTCGCCAGCGTGGCCGCGACCGTGACCGCCGCACCCTCCGCCAGCGCACCGCGGAGGCTCCCCCGCCTCCCGCCGAGCGACCGTCGGAGCGGCGCCGCCCAGACCGCGATCCCGATTACCGCGGCGAAGCTGAGCTGCCAGCCAACGTCGCCCGTGGACCGCGGATTGACGGCGAGCGTGGCCGCCGCGGCCAGCAGCAGCGCATACCAACGCGAGGCGGGGCGGCTCGCGAGCGCGGCGACGATGCCCGCCGCGCCCATGACACCAGCCCGTTGGATCGACGCACCCGCTCCCGCCATCGGGACGTAGAGCGTGATCAGCACGAGGATGCCCGCCAGTCGAGCCCGTAGCCCGAGACCGAGCAGCGCCAGGACGGGCCCCGCGAGCAGGGCGAGCAGGACGACGTTTTGACCGGACACGGCCAGCAGATGGGCAAGCCCGGAGCGCTGGTAGTCCGCCACCGTCGCCGGGTCGATGCGGTCGTCCTGCCCGAGCACGAAGCCCCGGAGCAGCGCCGCCTCGGGTGCCGGCGTCCCTCGGCCGAGCGCCACCTCCGCCCGTTCGCGGAGGCGATCGGTGAAGTAGGCGGGCCCGCCGCGGCGAGCGCCGGTCGGCTCGACGGTGTTGGCCTCGAGCACGCGCGCAATGCCCAGGCGCTCGAGGTAGGCGCGTTCCCAGTCGGCGACCGAGCGGATCGTCCCGGTCGCGACCACCTCATGCCCGACGGGCAGGTCTCCGACAGGCTCGGGCGCGGTGACGAGCAGGCGGCCGTCGGCGGTGGCCACCCTGACTCGGACCTCGCCCTCCTGGCGGCGCGGAACGGCCTCGACGAACCCGCGAACGGCCACGCGGGGCCCAGCCGGGCCGGTGAGCGCCCCCGCGTCGATCGCGGCGACACGGGCGGCCCCGACCCAGAGCCCGGCGAGCGCTGCTGCCACGACCAGGGTCCCGAGGCGGGCCCGTGACCTGCCGCCTGCCCACGCGTAGCCCGCGGCGGCCAGCCCGGCGGCGATCAGGCTCGCGGGAGGCGGCCCGAGCCACGGTGAGACCCCCAGCCCAAGGACGGCGCTTCCGAGGACGACGAGACGCGGCGCCTGGCCGGCGCAACTCACGGCTGGAGTCGTCCGCGCAGCGCCTCCATCGTGGTGGGGCCGATACCGCTCACCTCATCGAGCTCGTCCACCGAGGACAGTCCGCCGTGCTCGTCGCGGAAGTCCAGGATGCTCTGCGCGGTCACAGGGCCGATGCCGTCGATCGAGTCCAGCTGCTCGAGCGTCGCGGAGCCCAGGCTGATCGGACCGTCGGTCCCGGGCGCGGCAGGGACGGACGCCCCTGCCGCCACCTTGCCCGGGATCACGACCTGCTGACCGTCGGCGAGGCGCGCGGCGAGGTTGACGGAATCGGCGGAGGCGCCGGGCTCGGCCCCGCCGGCCCGCGAGACCGCGTCGGTAACCCGCGATCCCTCCGGCAACCGATAGACACCTGGGTCGCGCACGGCGCCGGCGACGTGGACCACGACGTCCTCGCCGCCGGCGGAGACGGCGAACGACGGCTCGCCTTCACCAGTCGGACCGTCTGACGCGTACGCCACGCCGCCCTGAGCGGAGTCACGCTCATCGGCGCCACGAACCCATCGGGCGCCGATGAGGAGCACTGCGACGGCGACCGCGCCGTAGACGAGGAGCTGAAGACGGCTGGGTGCGACCACGCACTCAGCCTGGCCGACGCCGGCGCGCGGGACACGCGCCGACTGCACCGGAACAGCACCGCGTCGCGGTCAGCTCTGCGGCCAGTGTCCGGCGGCTACCTCAGCCCACGACGCGGAACCCCGATTCGCCCTCTGGCGGCTCCTCCGAGACATCGACGCTCTCAACGGCTGCGCCCCGCGGGCCCTCGCGCACGAAGTCGATCATCGCGTTCACCGCCTCGGCCTCAGCCTCGAACGCGGCCTCGACCGCACCGTCCTCGCGGTTGCGGACCCAGCCACCCACGCCTCGCGCCTGCGCCTGGCGGCGGGTCGAGTCGCGAAAGAAGACGCCCTGGACGCGCCCGTGGACCACTACCCGTCTGCGCTCGATGCTCACGACGCCGTCAACCCGGGCGTCGCCCGCGTCCTACTCGTAGTCCTCGTCGTCGTATCCCGCCGCCTGGGTCGCGAGACGGCGGCTGTACAGCTCGTCCGCGGATACGGCCGGCGACTGCACGGAGACCAGCGCCAGGACGTCATCACCCTCGTTCGCAACAGCGTGGTCGGTGGCGGGCGGAATCAGAACAAGGTCACCTGCGGCGAGGGCCTGGGTATCGCCGGTGGCCGTCATCGTGCCAGTGCCCTTGACGACCACGTAGACCTGCTCTGCCTCCTCGTGGGAGCGCAGCTCCTCAGAGGCGCCAGCGGGCACCTCGAGCCAGGTCACCGAGCAGTGACGGGAACCGAGATCCCCCGCATCCATAAGCAGGTGCGACCGGAGGCGGTGCACGTCCACCACGGCCGCCTCGTCAAAGCGCCTGACCAGCACGATGCGCTTTCTAGCAGAACGACGGCCGGGGTTACCGAACGACGAGGTTGACGAGCTTGCCCGGGCACGACGATCTCCTTCACGATCTCGCCGCCGTCGAGGTGGCGCTTGACGCCGTCGGACTCGCGGGCCAGGCGCAGAAGCTCCTCCTCCGGGGTGTCCTCGGTGGCCTCGATCTGGTCGCGGCGCTTGCCATTCACCTGGACCACGACGGTGACGGTGTCGCTGGTGAGTAGGTCCGGGTCGGCCTCCGGCCACGGCTGCTCCCAGACGCGGACGCCCTCGATCGCCTCGTAGGCCTCGGCGCCCAGGTGCGGCGCGAACGGGAAGATCAGCGAGGCGGCCGTCGCGCTGGCGAAGCGAACGACGGCGTCGCCCTCGGGTGAGCCGTAGAGGGAGTCCTTCAGCCGATAGGCGTCGTTGACCAGCTCCATCACGGCGGCGATCGCGGTGTGGAGATGGAACGCGTTCAGGTCGCGCGTCACCTTGTCGATCGCCCAGTGCGCCTTCGCCAGCAGCTCTCCGGCCGCGCCGTCGGCGCTCGCGGGTGGCTCGCCGGCGGAGGCGTCGGTGCGCTCCGCGACCTCCTCCTTCAGCCGCCACAGGCGGGAGAGGAAGCGCTGCACTCCCTCCAGGCCCTTGTCGGTCCAGTCGGCCTCGCGATCGGGCGGGCCGATGAAGCAGATGTAGGTGCGGCACGCGTCGGCCCCGTAGCGCTCGACGAGCTCGCGCGGGTTGACGGTGTTGCCCTTCGACTTGGACATCTTCGCCCCGTCGCGGGTGATCATCCCCTGCGCGAACAGGTTCACGAACGGCTCCTGCACGTCCAGGTGGCCCATGTCCGTGAGCGCCTTGCAGAAGAAGCGCGAGTACAGCAGGTGGAGGATCGCGTGCTCGACCCCGCCGATGTACTGGTCGATCGGCATCCAGTAGTCGACGGGCTCGCGGCTCCACGGCGCCTCGTCGTTGTGCGGGTCGAGGTAGCGCAGGTAGTACCAGGAGGAGTCGACGAACGTGTCCATCGTGTCCGTGTCGCGCTTGGCCGGCCCGCCGCACTTCGGGCAGGTCGTCTCGACCCACTCGGGCACCGACGCGAGCGGGCTCTTGCCCTTCGGCGCGTAGTCCTCGAGCTCGGGCAGCTCGACCGGGAGCTGGTCGTCGGGAACCGCCACGAGGCCGCATTCGCCGCAGTGGACGATCGGGATCGGGCAGCCCCAGTAGCGCTGGCGGGAGAGCAGCCAGTCGCGCAGGCGGTAGTTGACCGAGGTCTCTCCCCTGCCCTCCGAGGCCAGCCACTCGACGATCTCGTCGTAGGCCTCGCGGTTGTTCTCGCCATCGAAGCGCCCGGAGTTCACCAGCGGACCGTCGCCGACGGTAGGGCTCCGCCTGCGACGTCCTCCCCACCGGCGACGACCTCGCGGATCTCCAGGTCGAACGCCTTGGCGAACGCGTGGTCGCGGCCGTCGTGAGCGGGCACGGCCATCAGGGCGCCGGTGCCGTACTCCATCAGTACGTAGTCGGCGACGAACATCGGGATCTCCTCGCCGTTGACGGGGTTCGTGACGGTCCGCCCCAGCGGCACGCCCGTCTTCGGGCGCTCCTCGGAGCCGCGGTCGTCCGACGAGGAGCGGATGGCCTCGTCGACGTACTCGCGCACGGCGTCCGCGTGCTCGGTGCCGGCGGCGAGGCGCTCGAGGTCGTGATGCTCGGGCGCGAGGACGAAGAACGTCGCGCCGAACAGCGTGTCCGGGCGGGTGGTGAAAACCGGGAAGTCGAGGTCGAGCTCCTCGCAGCGGAAGGTGACCTCGGCGCCCTCCGAGCGTCCGATCCAGTTGCGCTGCATCGTCACCACGTACTCGGGCCACTCCTCGAGCAGCTCGAAATCGGCGAGCAGCCGCTCCGCGTAGTCGGTGATCTTGAACCACCACTGCTCCAGGCTCTTGGCGACCACCGGGGAGCCGCAGCGGTCGCACCTGCCGTCGATGACCTGCTCGTTCGCGAGCACGGTCTGGTCGACCGGGCACCATTGGACGGGGGCCTCCTCGCGGTAGGCGAGGCCCTGCTCGAAGAAGCGGATGAAGAGCCACTGGGTCCAGCGGTAGTAGGAGGGATCGCAGGTGGCGAGCTCGCGGGACCAGTCGAGCGAGACGCCCCAGGTGCGGAACTGGCGCCGGAACTCCTCGATCGATGCGTAGGTTGCGTCGCGTGGATGCTCGCCGGTCTTGATCGCGTTGTTCTCGGCGGGAAGGCCGAAGGCGTCGTAGCCCATCGGGTGGATGACCTGACGGCCGTGCCGGCGGCGGAAATGGGCGATCGCGTCGCCGACCGAGTAGACCTTCAGGTGGCCGATGTGGGGCTCGCCCGAGGGGTAGGGCAGCATCTCGAGCACGTAGTCCTTGGGCCGCTCATCGTCGAATCCGGGCTCACCCGGGTTCGGCACCTCCCAGGTCTTCTCGGACTCCCACACCGCCTGCCAGCGGCGCTCAATCTCATGCGGGTCGTAGCGCTCCACGCAGGAGAAAATACTCGGCCCTCCCCTCCCCGGGCGCGGGGCATGAAATGCCCGCGGCGGCGCGGCCAGGTATTCACGGCGGAGCGGAGGAGGTGGGGGTCCACCCGGTGTCTGCGGCAAGACGGTGCCGCTGTAGTCGGCGTTCATCGCGCTTTCATTGTCGGGGCGTAGACGTGTCCGGGACAGCCGGGCGATCGCCCGGGCGGCTCGAAGGAGATGCGATGAATGTGAAGCGCCGGACCGTGATGATTGTTGGGATGCTGCCGCTTGTGGCGCTCTCCGCCTGCGGGGACGATGGGAGCGATTCGGGGTCCTCGGCGAGCGCGAGCTCGGGCCTGCCGCAGGGGAGCGAGTCGGTGGAGCTGGATCCGGCCGAGTTCACGGCTGAGATCGACAACCCCTACTGGCCGATGAGCGTGGGAAGCCGATGGGTCTACAGCGAGACGGACTCGGAGGGCGCCGAACAGAGGGTTGTCGTCACCGTCACCGATCGCACGAAGGAGATCGCGAACGGCATCGAGGCGCGGGTGGTGCACGACGAGGTGACCGAGGACGGCGTGCCGACGGAGGTAACCGACGATTGGTATGCCCAGGACGCCGAGGGCAACCTCTGGTACATGGGCGAGGACACGACGGAGTACGAGAACGGCAAGCCGGCGTCGACGAGCGGCTCGTTCGAGGCGGGCGTGGACGGCGCGCAGCCCGGGATCATCATGCCGGCGCATCCTGAGGTCGGGCAGGCGTATCGCCAGGAGTACTACGAGGGAGAAGCTGAGGACGAGGGCGCGATCGTGAAGGTCGACGCGCAGGCTGAGGTCCCGTTCGGGCACTTCGCGCCGGTGGTGATGACACAGGACACCAATCCGCTGGAGCCGAAGGTGCTCGAGTTCAAGTTCTACGCCGAGGGCGTCGGGCCGGTCCTGGCGGACTCGGTCTCGGGCGGTAGTGACCGTGAGGAGTTGCTGAGCTACAAGGAGGGCTGACGGCGGCGCCGACAGCCCGCCCTCGCCGGTGCGGAATCTAGGCTGCGCCGATGCGAACCAAGACGCTGTGTTGGATCTATGGCCTGATCGCGTTCGGCGCGCTAGTCGCCACGTGGTCGCAGAACATCAGGTTCTTCGGAGAGGAGGGGAATGGCGGCCTCGGCGACTTCATCGACGGCATGTACGAGAACGCCGCTGCCGCGTCGATCTCGAACGACCTGCTGTTCATGCTGATCGCGGCGTTCGTGCTGATGGCGGTCGAGGCGCGCCGGTTGCGGATTCGGCACCTCTGGGTCTACTACCTCGGATCCTTCCTGATCGCGGTCAGCGTGATGTTCCCGTTGTTCCTCCTGGCGCGCGAGCTGAGGTTGGCGGAGCGTGACGAGGGTGAGCCGGAGGGTGCGCTGGCTAGTTGAAGCTGGGGCCGGCCGGGGTCCCGTTCATCCCCGGCGGATCGACGAGAAAGATCTCGCGCTCGATGAGGTCGGTGGTCTTGGAGAGGGCCTTGCGGGCGGTCTTCAGCTGGGAGTCGGGGATGGCGCCCTGATGGGCGATGGTGTCGGCGACGAGGTTGACGAGCACGGCGGGCGGGGGTGGCGCGTCCGGAAAGTCGCTCTCGTGGCGGTACATGTGGTCGAGGATGGCTCCGAGCTGCATCGCGGACTCGATGAGCTCCTCGGCGTAGCGACGGACGTGCTTGGGGGGTGGCTTCTCGTTCATGCCGGGTCGAGGGGACCGGCGGTGGCATCTCGCCCCGTTTCGGCGCGTGGGACAAGGGCCTGCTGCTCGCCCAACGGTGGAGGGACGGGTTGAGTGGAGCTGACGGGACTCGAACCCGTGACCTTCGCACTGCCAGTGCGACGCTCTTCCAGCTGAGCTACAGCCCCAAGCTCGTAGTCGCCGGCCATTCTAGTGCCGATACGCTGATCGTTTCTTGCCGCCGACAGCCGCAGGTGGATCACGCTGAGGCCCAGCAACCTCCCCGATCGGCATGTAGATAGACGCTCCCCGTGGTCGGCGCAGTAGGCAGCGAGTGCATCGACCTCCTCGGCGGCGTAGGTGCTCCGGACATATCCGTGGGTTGGCGAGTAGGTAACTGACCAGCCGTTTGGATAGACGACCTCATCGCGTCGACGGCGCCCACTTGCACTGGACGCGATCGAGCTGGGTCCGCCAGTCGAACACGAGGTCGTAGCGCAGGCCCTCCGAGTGGCTCGGACACGTCGATCGCCAGTTTGGTCGCAGCCGCCGCGATCGCGAGCTCCGCAACTTGCGCCTTGTGGTTCGGGTGCGTACATGGGAACGTATGTTCCCGTGGCGGATGCGCCCGAACTAGGCGGGAATGTGCCGGACGTGTGGCGGGAGCGGGGCTAGTCGCCCACGTCGAGGATGAGGCGGTCCGCGCGCATGTCACGGATGACGAAGTCGATGTCGCAGCGCTCCTCGAGCTCGCGCAGCAGCGCGACCGGCTCGGCGAGTGAGAGCTCGAGCGTCGCCCGTCCCTCGGAGAAGCGTGTGACCGAGATGTCGGCGGTCGCCCCAATCGACTTCGCCGCATCCTCGAACCCGACAAGCTGGGAGTAGTCCGAGAGGGGCCCGATCTCCACCTCGATCAGGCCGTTGAACAGCTCCGGGCCCGTCGATCTCGCCGTGCCCATTCGCGCCCGCATCGACCACCTCGGCGGGCTGCTCGTCCTCCGGCTCCCCGCCGATCCGCGCGATCGCCTCCGTCAGCGCCTCGAGCATCCGTTCGCGCATGCCCGCCGGCCGCTGTGGTCATCTCCGCCACCCGTTCGCTTAGCTCGGCCGCCTCGCGCAACGCCCCCAGCCTGATCCTCGTCGCCTGTCCGCGAGCCGTCCTGCGCACCTCTTCCAGCTCGCCGATCAGGGCCGTCATCGTCGCCAGCTGGGCATCGCCCTCACCGGTGACGCGCGCAAGCTCCGCGCGCAGCCTGCGCAGCTCGCCCTCGCGCTCGACGACGCGCTCGCTGAGCCTGGTCGCCACCCGCTCGAGCTCCTCGATCCGGCGCTCGCGCCCGGCGAGCTCGACCGACCGGGCGCTGATCTCAGCGTCCTGGAGCTCCGCCAGCTCCTCGAACTCGGCGATCGCAGCATCCACTTCGGCGCGCCTGTAACCGAGCAGGGACCTCTTGAACCGGGCCGTGGCGATGGCTGAACGCTAGGCATGGCACCGGACGGATCGGGGCGATCGACGCGCCTGCGAGGATCACGACCAATGAGCTACCCGGAGCTGATCGAGACCGAGCGCCTCACCCTCCGCCGCATGAGGCCCACCGACGCCGAGGCCTACCGGGACATCTGGTCCGACCAGAGCGTCTGGGAATCGCTCCGCGCGAGCGACGAGGACGACCCGCTCGAGGTCGCCGCGGCCAGCCATGCGAAGCAGGTCCGCCACTGGGACGAGCACGGCTTCGGCCTGTGGGCCGTCGTCCCGTCGGGCGAGCCGACAGCGGTCGGCTGGGTCGGCGCCTGGTATCCCGACTTCGTCCCCGACCTTCGTGGCGAGATCGAGATCGGATGGACCCTGCGCACTCCCTTCCGCGGACAGGGGTACGCGACCGAGGCCGCCCAGCGCGCCATCGACGCCACCTTCGAGCACCACAATCCCGACCGCGTGATCAGCCTGATCAGCCCCACCAACGCACCGTCGGCCGCCGTCGCCGCCCGGCTCGGCATGCGCCAGGCGACCGAGGCGCAGACCGAGCACGGGCTGATCCTGCGCGTCTTCGAGCTACCGGCGAGGCGGCTAGCCGCCGCCCCCGCTACATCTGGAGCTCGACCCTGGGCGCCTCGCCCCAGAGAACCTCGAGCCGGTACCGCTCGCGCAGCTCGGGCACGAACACGTGGAGCACGCAGTCGAGGTAGTCCATCAGCACCCAGCGCGCCTCCCTCTCGCCCTCCACCGCGGCGGGCAGCCGGCCATGATCGCGCTTCAGCCGCTCGCGCACCTCGTCGTGGATCGCCTTCGCCTGGCGCTCGTTCCGCGCCGTCGCGACCACCAGCACGTCGGTGTAGCCCACCAGCGAACTGACGTCCAGCGCGACCACGTCCTCGCCCAGCTTGTCGTCGACGATCCCCGCGATCAGTCGCGCCAGCGCCTCCGAGGTGCTGGCCTCGGGCTCCACGGTCGCCTCCCGGGCCGGCTCGTCGGCGCTCAACGGTAAAGCCCCTCCGCCTCGATCAGCTCGAGAACCCCATCCGTCACGAGGTAGCGAACCGGCCGCCCCTGCGCGACGCGCCGGCGAATTCGCGTCGACGAGACGCCCAGCTCAGGCATCCGCACGACCTCCGCCCGGTCAGCGGCGCCCAGCCGGTCGAGCGTCGCCTCGGCCTCGTCGATCGCCGTCCCCGGCCGCGACGCGATCCCCAGCCGAGCCAGCTCGACCACCCGCTCGGGCTGATGCCACTCGTCCAGGTGGGCCGCGACGTCCGCGCCCATGAGCAGATGCAGCTCGTCGCTGCGCTCGGAGAGGTGCTCGAGCGTGCGCACCGTGTAGGAGGGCTCATCGTCCCCGGCCGCCGTGACGCACTCGTAGTCGGACACCTCGAGCAGGTCATTCTCGAGCGCGGCCACCCTCGTCAGCTCCAACCGGGTCGTGCTGCCCGGATCATCGGCGATCTCCTTGTGCGGCGCCCGGCCCGTCGGCACCAGCACTACCCGCTCCAGCCCGAGCTGAGCGGCCGCCTCGGAGGCGAGCACCAGATGCCCGATGTGCGGCGGGTTGAAAGCGCCACCCAGTACGCCAATCGGCACTTATCGGACCTGGCCGTTGCCGCGGAGCACGTACTTGGTGGTGGTCAGCTCACGCAGGCCGATCGGGCCACGGGCGTGAAGCTTCTGCGTCGAGTTCCCGATCTCGGCGCCCATCCCGAACTCGAACCCGTCCGTGAACCGGGTCGAGGCGTTGACGTAGACGGCGGCGGCGTCCACTCCACTCGTGAAGGCGTCCGCCGCCTCATCGGATGAGGTGATGATCGCCTCCGAGTGCCCGGTGCCGTGCCGGTTCACGTGATCGACCGCCTCGTCGAGCGTGTCGACCACGCCGACGGCCATCTTCAGGTCCAGGTACTCGGTATCCCAGTCGATCGTCGCTCGCCTCGCCCACCGGAACCGTGCCCCGCGGCGGCGCGGGCCCGCTCGTCGCCGACCAGCTCGACGCCGGCGCCGCGGAGCTCGTCAGAGCAGCCGCGGCAGGAGCTCGGCCGCCACCTCGGCTGTTGACCAGCAGCGTCTCCGCCGAGTTGCAGACGCCCGGGCGGTCCACCTTCGCGTTATAGGCGACCTGCCGGGCCATCTCGAGGTCGGCGTCGGAGTGGACGTAGACGTGGCAGTTCCCCGCGGCGGCGTACATGACCGGCACCGTGGCGACGGCCTTGAGCGCCTCCTTGAGGCCCTCGCCCCCGCGCGGGATCACCAGGTCCACCACGCCCTCCTGGGTGGCGAGCTCGGCCAGATCCTCGCGACCGCCGGCGACCAGCTGAACCCCGTCGGCGGGCAGCCCGGCCGCCTCGAGCCCCTCGCGCCACGATCGCGGCGAGGGCGCGCGTTCGAGCGCTGCGGCGTAGCTCGAGCCGCGCAGCACGATCGCGTTGCCCGACTTGATGCACAGCGCGGCGCAGTCGATGGTCACGTTGGGCCGGGCCTCGTAGACGACGGCGACGACCCCGAGCGGCACGCGCAGCTTCCGCAGCTCGAGCCCGCTGTCGCAGGGTCCGCTCCTCGATGACCTCGCCGACGGGGTCGTCGAGAGGCCACGATCGCCCTGCACGCCGTCGGCCATCGCCGCGATCCGCTCGGCGGTGAGCGTCAGGCGGTCGCGGAGGGCGGTCGTGAGGCTGGCCGCGCGCTCGTCGGCGAGGTCGCCGGCGTTCGCCTCGCCGATCTCGTCCGTGCGCTCCTCGAGCAGCTCGGCGATGCGCTCCAGCGCGCCGTCCTTGTCGCCGTGTCAGCGCGCGCCAGATCGACCGCCGCGTGCTTGGCGGCGGCGCAGGCGTCAGCGACCGTTGTCTCGGTGGTGGCCATGACGAGAAAGGGTAACGACGCCCGCCCGCGCCCTCGGATGGATTCGTCGCCATGGAGGCGGGTAGCGATCGCCACCGCCCTGTGACCTACCGGCTCTGAGCCACTTCCCGGGCCCGACGCCGAGCGCTGCGCCACCGTCGCCGCCTCCACCCGGCTTCGCACCCCGAGCTTGCCGAGGATTCGCGACACGTGGACGCTGGCCGTCTTCTCGGCGATGAACAGCGTCTCGCCGATCTCGCGGTTGGTCCGTCCCGTCCACGACCAGCGTCAGAACCTCCAGCTCCCGCGGCGGTCAGCCCCAGACGCTCGAGGTCGGGATCGATCGTGGGCCTCCCCTCGCTATCGGCCGCCGCGCCGGGAAGCCGGAGCCGCGCCGCGCGCGCGAACGCCGCGAACGCGGTCGGCCGAGGCCGCCGGCGCCGCACGCCGACCGCGGTCAGCGCCGCCGTGCCCGCGAGCTCGGTCGCCCGATCCCGATCGCCTCCAGCGGCCACGATCGCCTCCGCCTGGCGCCATTCCGCGTAAGCGCGCTCGAGGACGAACGAGAGCCCCGACCATGCCCCGGCCGCCCGGCCCCATGCATCAGGATCCGGCGTTCCCGCCGGCGCGGGTCACCTCGGCGGCGGCGACATCCGCGTACGCAAGCGCCATCGGCACCGGCTCACCCTCGGGGTAGTGCTCGGCTCCAGGACCGAGCGAGAAGCGCGTCGAGCGTCCCGACCGCACCACCCGCCGCGGTCGCTGGCGCTGCCTCCTCGTCGGACAGCGCCCGCGCGCGCTCGGCGATGTCCGCGTAGCGCGCGAGACACCGCGCGCGTACAGGCGCGCCACGCTGAACTCGTACTCCCGGCCCCTCATCTCGCCAAGCGCCAACTCGAGGAGTCTCGACTGCCGTGTCGGGCTCGCCGCTCGGAGCACCGCCAGCTCGACCTCGAGGCCCGCCACCGGGGCGAAGAACATCGCGTCCCGGGTCGACCCGACCCCGGCTCGCGCCTCGCGCAGGCCGTCGCGGCGCGCCGTCGAGGTCGCCCCGAGCCATCGCGAGGTCCGCCTCGGCGCCGCCCAGCTGCGCCGCGCTCATGCCCTTCGGCGACGCGGCGCGAACGCCGCGGATCAGCTCGGTCCGCCTCGTCCAGCCGCCCGAGCCAAACCAAGCGCAATGCTGCCTCGGTCTCGAGGTAGCGGCGGTAGGCGCCGGCGCCCAGCTCTCGCATCTGCTCCATCCCCTTAAGCGTCATCGCGACGCCCTCGGGATCCGGCCCTCCCAGCCCACCTCCTCGGCGAGGTTCACGTGGCAGCGGCCGATCTCGTCCACCCACTCGAGCTCGTTGGCTATCGCCAGCGCCTGCGTGAGGTACTCGATTCCGGCCTTGCGGTCACCCAGGTGGGACATGTTGGTCCCGAGCGTGTTGAGCGCGTGGCCCTCCTCCGCCCGGGCCCCGACCGCGCGGGCGACCTCGATCGCGCTCAGGCAGAGCTCCCCGATTCATCCGGATAACCCCGCAGCATCAGGATCTGCCCGCGCGCCGACGAGCACCCGGGCGAGCTCTGGCGGTGGGCGGCTCGGCGGGCATGAGGTCGACCGCCTCGTGGTAGGCCTGCGAGCGATTCGTCCGAGTACGCGGAGACCCATAGATAGCGGCCGAGGCGCTCGTGTCTGAAGCGCCGCCCGGACGGGCTCGGCCTCCTCGTCGACCAGGGCCACCGCCTCCCGCGCGAGGGCCAGCGCCCGGCCGCTGTTGTCGGCCAGGTTGGCGTTCTCGGCCGCCCGGCCCAGCAAGGTCGCCCGGCTGACGCCGGCGCGTTCCTCGGCGTCCGGCACCTCGTCCCAGATCTCGAGTGCGTGCTCCTGATGCCCCCCTGCCTCAGCGAACGCGAAGACCCGCTCGGCGGCCTCGCCCGCGGCCACCGCTGTCGACAGCGCCTCGGGCTGGCGCCGCGCCTCCCACCAGTGGTACGCGACCTCGGCCACCGCGGCCTCGCCCTTCGCGGAACCAAGGTCCGGCGCCTCCGTCAGCGCCTCCGCGACGGCGGCGTGCAGCTTGGTGCGCTCTCCCGGAAGCAGCTCGGAGTACACCGCCTCGCGAACCAGGGCGTGCCGGAAGGACAGGCTGTCCTCGTCCTGCAACAGCACGCTGTGCGCGACGCACTCGCGGAGGGCGTCATCGAGCTCGGCCCCCGGGAGTTCGCTCAACTCGGCGAGGAGCAGATGATTCACCCGCTGCCCGGCGACCGCCGCCAGCCGCAGCGTCTGGCGGGCCTGCGTCGGAGAGCGCCTCGATCCTGACCATCAGCGCGTCGCGCAGGGTGGCCGGTATCGCCCTGCCCGTGGTCGAGGCGTCGAGCAGCTCCTCGGCGAAGAACGGATTGCCGTCGGAGCGGGCGTGGAGGTCATCGACGAGTGCTTCGCCCGGCCGATCGCCGGCGATCGCCTCGACCAGCTGGGCCACCTCCTCGCGGGTGAACGGAGCGAGTTCGATGCGCTCGACTCGTTCCCGCCGCTCCTCCTCCGCCAAGAACGGGCGCAGAGGATGACGACGGTGAAGCTCGTCACTGCGGTACGTGCAGACCACCATGATCCGCACATCACGCGCGTTGCGGATCAGGAACGAGATGAAGTCACGCGTCGAACGGTCCGCCCAGTGCAGGTCCTCGATCAACAGCAGCACGAGCGAGCTCTCACCGAGATGCGAGAGCAGCCGGAGCAACACCTCGAACAGGCGCGACTGGGCGAGTGGCTCCTGGAGCGCCGATCCCCCGCCGAACTGCGCCTCCTGCGTGCCACCGAGCTCGGGCAGCAGACGGCCGAGCTCCTCGTTGCCGGGGATCGACTCGAGCTCGCCCGGCGGCAGATCGCGGACCAGCGGCCGCAGTGCCGCGACCAGCGGAGCGAAGGGAAGCTCGCCCTCGGCGAGCGCCAGACACTCGCCGGTGAGGATCAAGGCGCCGTCGGCCTCTGCGCGGCGGGAGGCCTCCATCGCCAGGCGCGTCTTCCCACCGCCGGCCTCGCCGGCGACAAAGACGGTGGCCGCCTCCCCCGCCGCGCTTCGCTCGAGGGCGGCGGCAAGCACCGCGAGCTCGTCCGTGCGTCCGATCAGCCCGGTGGGAGTCGACCTATGCGCCACCCCGTCAGTATCGCGAGGGACCGACGGGGCGGGAGCCTCGACCGAGGGCAACCGCCTAGATCCGCTTCAGGGCGCCTGCCGCGCTCGGCGTGCTGCGTGTGCCGCGCGACGCGCTCATCCCGCTGAACAGGGTGCGGATGGGCCGCCGCAGCGAGTGCCTCGGGCTGGCGGTCCGGGCGCGCCTGGACTCTGCGGCGTGGCGGTGATAGTCGTTGATCCTGGTCTGCTGGACTGCGAATGTGAGCTGGTTGGTCATCTGCGTCTCCTCGGTGATTGCTTGAGACGTAGATTCGGCTAAGACGGACCCCCTTACATGGGGCGAATGCCTATACCTGGCACTTACCCGCGGCGCGCTCAGGCGTGACCGGACCCCTTACGCCCTACGGGATGCTGGATTTCTGCTCGCACGCCTTCGCCTTGTCGACGCCCGCGCCGCCCTCGCAGTCGTCCTTGGCCTTGCCACCGTCGAGCTTGTCCGGGCCATCGCCGCCCCTGAGCTTGTCCTTGCCGCCCGAGGTGCAGATCCGGTCCGCTCCCCCTATGCCCTTCGCCGTGTCCTTCCCGGCCAGCGAGAAGATGAGGTCGGCCGCGCCGGTTCCCGCGAGCACGTCGTCGCCCTCGGTGCCGACGATCGCGGAGCTCCCGACGACGGCACCGAAGCACTTCGTGAGCTCGTAGGCGCCGGCCTCGCACCCGGACCCGGTCGGGCGGGGGAACCCGCGAGCGTCGGTCGCGAGCTGCGCGATCGTTTGGCCGCTGCAGCTGAAGCTGGTTCCGTCGGCCGGCGGCACGTGGTTGATCGCAAGGCTGCCGGCCAGCAGGGACCGGGTCTCGACGACCTCGGTGTCGCCGGGCGGCCCCACGACGAGCCCGCCGTTCGGCGCCAGCGGCTCGAGCATTGGCGTTGCGCCCTGAACGTCCTCGACCCCGGCCAGCCCGCACGAGGTGCCGGTCGCGATGTTGTGCCCTCCCGAGGAGATCGTGTCGTCGCAGACCTGCGCGGTCGAGGGCCCGTCGACGATCGAGTTGCGCGCGAAGAGCTGCGACCCGGCCGGATTCTCGCTGAGCGCGTCGCCTGCCTCGGCCGGCCCTCCGGCGAAGTTGCTCGCCACTGTTGAGCTGGACAGAGTCACGAACGAGCCGGCGCCCTCAACGTGGATGCCACCTCCCCGCGCGCCGGCATCGAGCGCCAGGTTGCCGTGGACCGTGAGGTTGTAGGCGTTGACCCCCGCGGAGCTCGGGCCGGCGTAGAGGCCCGCGCCACGATCGGGGCCAGAGACCCCATCGACGGTGTTCGAAGCGATCGTCGTCCGCCGGATGAGAAGGCTGGAGTCGGTCTTGATCCCGCCTCCCCGGGCGCTGTTCGCGGTCGCAACGGCATGGTTGTCGGCGATCACCGAGTCGTCGATGATCGCGCTCCCGTCGTCGCTGATGTCGAGGCCGCCGCCTGATGGACTCTCGTCGGTGGCGTCGTTGCCGCGAAGCACAGTTCGCACCAGGTTCAGGTCGGCCTGGCCGAGATGGATGCCGCCGCCGGAGACCGAGGGCTCGGGGCCCGGCCCGGCGGAGTTTCCTTCGATCAGGCTGTCGGCGACCGTGAACGCGGCCGTGTCGGAATTGAGATGAGCCTCGATTCCACCACCCTGCTGCCCGGCGTTGTTGCCGGTGAAGGTGGAACCGCTGATGATCTTGTTGCCGGCGCTCGACAGGGCCAGCGCGAGCCCGCCCCCGCCTGCGTTCGTCCCGACGACGCTGTTCTGATCGAACGTCGAGCCGCTGATCGTCACCGAGTCGCCTGTCGCGCGGACCCCGCCCCCCTTCTCCGCGGACGCGCCGGGTTCGACGCCCGCCTGGTTCGAGCCGATCGTGGACCCCTCCACGCTCAGGGTTCCCGCAACGCTCGCGCCCCCACCACTGCCCCCGGCTGTGTTCTCAGCGATGATCGAGTCCTCGAGCACAAGGCTGCCAAGGCTCGAGATGCCTCCCCCGGCGGCCTGCGCGGACTTGTTGTCGGCGACGATCGAATCGACGAGCGTGAGGCTGCCGTTCGAACGGATTCCGCCGCCCGGCTCAAGCGGGTCGTCGACCAGCCCGTCCGTGATCCGCACCCCGGTCATCGACAGGGGCGTGTTGCCGAGTTGGTCGATCACTCGATCCTCGGTGCCCCCGAAGATCGTCGCCAAGGTCGCCGGGATGGCGCCGCCCTGGACGGCGACGGGCCCGCCGACGTTCGTGAGCACGTCCAGGTCGCCGTCCTGGTTGTCGTCGGGCGTCGCGTCGGGATCGATCGTCCGCTGGTAGCCCGTCCCGGGCGCGAGCACGATCGTGTCCACGGCGGGCGCCGGCTCACCGTCCTCGCACCCGGTCGTGTTGGCGACGTTCGTGTTCGCCGACTGGACGGCCTCGCGCAGTGAGCAGTCAGCGTCGGCGTCGATCTCGTCGCTGGTGATCTCGACCGTGATCTGAGCGGCCGAAGCGGTTCCGGGGAATAGGGCGACCGCGGCGACGAGCGTCGTGACTGCCGCTAGCGATCTGCTGCTTCCTGCCGGCGTCGAATCCCCCTTCGTTGACCGGCACGAGGGACTGTACTCCGATGCGGGAGGGCTACGTCAACACGAAGTGGTCGCGGTGAACCGCCTCCTCCGAGGCGTTCGGCATGCGTTCGAGCACGGCCTCGGAGCGCAGGCCCTTGATCCGGTCGATCTCGGCCGCGGAGTAGTTGGAGATCCCCTTGCCGACCACGTCGGAGCCGCAGACCACCTCGACCGCGTCTCCCGCCGCGAACGCGCCCTCGACGCCGATAACGCCGACCGGCAGAAGGCTGGATCCCTGCTCGCGCAGCACACGGGCGGCGCCGGCGTCCACGACGAGCTTGCCGTGGCTGGGCTTCGCATAGCGAAGCCAGAGCTTGAACGAGGGCGTCCGCTCCGGATGGGCGACGAATCGGGTTCCGACCGCTTCCCCCGCCGCCGCTGCGGCCAGCGTGCCGGGCGCGGTCCCGTCGCAGATCACGACCGGGATGCCCGCCGCGCTCGCCATCTCCGCGGCGGCAACCTTGCTGCGCATCCCGCCCGACCCGAACGCCGAGGTCCGCTGCCCGATCTGGAGCTCCGCCAGCGCGGCGAAGTCGTCGACCTCCTCGACGAGCTCGGCGGAGGGATCGAGGGCCGGGTCAGCCGTGTGCAGGCCGGCGGTGTCGGTGAGCAGCACCAGCAGGCGAGCGCCAAGCAGCATCGCCACCTGTGCGGAGAGGAAGTCGTTGTCGCCGAACGTGATCTCGTCGGTGGCCGTCGTGTCGTTCTCGTTGACGACCGGCACGACGCGCCACTCCATCAGGCGCCGCAGCGTCTGGCGCGCGTTCAGGTAATGCATCCGTGCCGACATATCGAACGAGGTCAGAAGCACCTGGGCGGCGTGAACATCCCGCGCCGCAAGGCGCTCCTCGTACGCGCGAAACAGCGTGCCCTGCCCGACCGCCGAGGCAGCCTGGAGCTCGTCGACCTCCTGCGGCCGTGCGCTCAGGCCCATCAGCCGCATGCCGCAGGCCACCGCTCCCGATGTCACGAGCGCGACGTTTTCACCAGCTGCGTGCAGCGCGCCGACCTGCTCGCAGACGCCGTCGAGGACATCCGCGCGCAACTCGCCGTCGTCGCCGGCGACGATCGATGAGCCGAGTTTCGCGACCACGGTCATTGGGCAGGCGAGGATACGAAGCTGGCCCGCCCCCCTTGCACGATCGGCGCCTAGTCATCTATCCCGCGTCGAGCTCGAAGGCCTCCTCGCCGATCCGGACCTCGTCGCCGGGCTCGAAGCCGGCCGAGCGCAGGGCTGCGATCACGCCCATGTCGACGAGGCGCTGCTCGAGGTACGCCAGCGCCTCGTGGTTGGAGAGATCGTGGCGCTCGACGAGCAGCTCGACTCCGCGGCCGTGGACGCGGAAGGCGCCAGCCGCCTCCCGCTCGACGGCGTAGCCCTGCCGGGCCGCGGGGCGGTAGGTGATGTGCTCGGCCTCGAACTGATCGCCGTCGGGCGCAGGCGCCGGCGCGCTCGCGTCCGGTGGTACGGCGGCGAGGATGGCCGCCTGGAGCTCGTCGAGGCCGGTCCCAGTGGCGGAGGAGATCGCGAGCACCTCGCCTCCAGGCGCCGGCAGGGCCTCGCGAAACGCGGCGAGCCGCGCCTCCACCTCGTCGTCGGGCAGGAGGTCTCGCTTCGTCAGCACGATCAGCTCCGGCAGCCGGTCGAGCCCGGCCCCGTAGGAGCTGAGCTCGCCGCGCACGATCTCGTATGCCCGCACGGGATCGGGCGCACCCTCCGGAGGATCGATCTCGACCAGGTGCGCGAGGGCGCGGCAGCGCTCGACGTGAGCGAGAAACTCGTCGCCGAGCCCGGCGCCGTCGGCGGCGCCCTCGATCAGACCTGGCACGTCGGCCAGGACGAGCTGGCGATCGTCCGCCTCGAGGGTGCCAAGCACCGGATCGATGGTGGTGAACGGGTAGTCCGCGACCTTCGGAGCCGCCCGTGTCAGGCGCGCGAGGAGCGAGGACTTGCCCGCGTTCGGAAGCCCGACCAGGCCTGCGTCCGCGAGCAGCCGGAGTTGCAGCTCAATCCACCCGGAACGGCCCTCGACCCCGCTCTCGGCGAAGCGGGGCGCCTGACGTGTTGAGTTGGCGAAGCGCTTGTTCCCGTGGCCTCCGCCGCCGCCCTCGGCGACGACCGCCCGCTGCCCCGGCTCTACGAGGTCGTAGCGCTCGCCCTCGAGCCCGGCGACCGTGGTGCCGGGCGGGACGAGCACGACCTCGTCCTCCCCGCGAGCTCCATGCTTGCGCGCGCCCTGCCCGTGGCGCCCGCGCCCGGCGCGGAAATGCGGTGAGAAGCGCATGGCCGAAAGATCTCGCCGCGACGCATCACAAACCAGCACGACATCCCCCCCACGCCCGCCATCCCCGCCATCGGGCCCACCCCGAGGCACATGAGCCTCACGGCGAAACGAGACGACCCCGTTCCCGCCACGGCCACCCTCGACCCAGATCTTCGCCCGATCATGAAACACCCCAGGAACGGTAGCCCGCGGCTTAGTCCCGGGAACGGGCACCGGGCCCGCCCCCAGCCCTCAAGAGCCGCGCTACTCGCCCTCGGCGACGGTGACGACGCGGCCCTTGCGGGCCCGCTTGAACTCGACGACGCCTGGGCGAGTGGCGAAGATCGTGTGGTCCTTGCCGATTCCGGTGCCGTCGCCGGGGTAAAAGCGGGTGCCGCGCTGGCGCACGATGATCTCGCCGCCCCCGACCTGCTGGCCGGCGAAGACCTTGACCCCGAGGAACTTCGGGTTCGAGTCGCGTCCGTTGCGGGAGGAGCCGAGCCCCTTCTTATGAGCCATTACTCAGTCTCCTTCTTGGCCGCGGGCTTCTTCGCCGCGGGCTTCTTCGCCGCAGGCTTCTTGGCGGCGGGCTTCTTCGCCGCCGGCTTCTTGGCGGCCGTCGTCTTGGCCGCGGGCTTCTTGGCGGGCGCCTTCGGCTTCGCCGGGGCCTTCGGCTTCGCAGCCGGCTTGGCCTCGGCCTTCGCGGCCGCGGGCTTCGCCTCGGCCTTGGCGGCGGGCTTGCGGCTGAGCAGGGAGATGTTCGTCACCTCGAGCTTGGTCAGGTCCTGCCGGTGGCCCTTGCGCTTGCGGGAGCCCTTCTTCGCCTTGTAGGTGAAGACGCGGATCTTCTCGCCGCGGACGTGCTCGGTGACGACGGCCTCGACCTTGACCTTCTCGAGGTCGGAGCCGTTGGCGACCAGTCTTGTCGCCCTCGGAGTACATGACCGGGCGCAGGGTCACCTTGGCGCCCTCGTCGTCGGCCATGCGCTCGACGAGCAGCGTGCCGCCCTTTCGGCGCGGTACTGCTTGCCGCCCGTCTCAATGATCGCGTAGGTCTCAGCCATCGTTCTTCTTCTCAGCGCTTGCCGCAGCCGAGCGTCGCCGGCCGCCTCTGCGACCACGGCGCCGGCCGCCGGAAGCGCGAGGATTCTAGCTGCGCCGAATCGCTCATCGGAGGGCGCGCCGTTGTCCGGGGCGTCGAGCAGCGAGGCCGTGGCGACCGAGCGGCCGACCTCCTCGATGCGGACCATGCGGCGCTCGCCCACGTGGGCGCCGCCGCCGGTGACGCTGACGACGTAGGAGTCGACCCGCGCGACCGCGTCGTCGACGTTGTACATGTGGGGCTCCTCGATCGAGACGAGGACCTCGTCCCCGACGCCGAACGGCAGCGCCCGGCGCTCGATCTCCTCGCGCCCGCCCTCCTCGGACACCTGGTAGGTCGACAGCGGCAGCGCCTCGCCGCCCTCGAAGTGGAAGTGCTTGCCGGTCTCCTCCTCCAGCTCGCGCAGCCCGCTGTCGGCCTCGAGCAGCTTGCGCGCGACCTTCGGGTGGACCCGGATCAGGAACGCCTCCGGCTTCGGGTTGTCAGCCGCGAGCACGCGGAGGTGCCGCAGGATGTCGATCGCCACCGTCTCCTCCGACTCGACCACGCCCTCGCCCTCGCATGTCGGGCACGGCTTGGTGAGGATCTCGCGGACGCCGTCGGTGATGTTCTGGCGCGTCATCTCCACCAGGCCAAGCGGCGAGACCTCGACCACGTAGGTCTTGGTCTTGTCCTCGTCGAGCGCCTTCTTGAGCGTCTTCAGGACCTGGTCGCGGTTCGACGCGCGCGCCATGTCGATGAAGTCGATGACGATGATGCCGCCGATGTCGCGCAGCCGCAGCTGGCGGACGACCTCGTCGGCCGCCTCGACGTTCACCTTCGTGATCGTGTCCTCCAGCCGGCCCTTGCCGCGCCCGGTGAAGCTGCCGGTGTTGATGTCGATGACGGTCAGCGCCTCGGCGTAGTCGATCATCAGGTAGCCGCCCGAGGGCAGGTCCACCCGCCGCGAGAGCACCGAGCGGAACGCCTCCTCGACGCCCTCGCGCTCGAACAGCGGGCTCCGTGCCCTCGTAGAGCTCGACCAGGTCGACCAGCTCCGGCGCGGTGCGCTGGAAGAAGCTCGTGACCCGCTGGTGCTGCTTGGGGTCGTCGATCGATCGCGCCGTCGAACTCCTTCGTCAGGACGTCGCGCAGGACGCGGATCGACAGGTCGGCCTCCTGGAAGACCATGCTCGGCGCCTTCACCTCGCCGGCGCGCTTGTCGACCACCTCGTGGAGCTTGTGGAGGTAGTCGAGGTCGCGCTTGAAGTCCTCCTCGGTCGCGCCCTGGGCGGCGGTGCGGACGATCACGCCGCCGTCGCCCTTGTGGAGCTTCTGGAGCAGCTTGCGCTGGCGGTCGCGCTCCTTGTCGGAGAGACGCCGGCTGGCGCCGACCCCGCCGCCCTGCGGCATGTAGACCAGGTAGCGGCCCGCGATCGAAAGCTGCATCGAGAGGCGCGCGCCCTTCGTCTTCAGGGGGTCCTTGACGACCTGGACGAGCACCTCCTGCTTGGGCTTGATCAGCTCGTCGATGCGGCGGCCCTTGCCGTGGCCGCGGCGCGGGACCTTCTGCCCGTCGGGCAGCACGATCTCGTCGACGTGCAGGAAGCCGTTTCGCTCCAGGCCGATGTCGACGAACGCCGCCTCCATGCCGGGCAGGACGTTGTCGATGACGCCCTTGTAGATGTTGCCGACGATCGAGCGGGAGCCCTTGCGCTCCACGTAGAGCTCGCCGACCTTCCAAGCCGGCGTTGCGGTCCTTGTCGTGCCTTGCCGCCGGAGCCGCGTTTTCCGGAGCCGCCCTTGGCGGCTCCCTTCGATTCGAGCACGGCGACGCGGGTTTCACCGGCGTCGACCGAGACGATGATTCTTTTCTTCAAGTGGGTCTCACCTCACAGGAGAGGGTTGACCGCGCTGGGGCGCCTAATTGGCGCGCATCTACAGCGCGGGAGCCCTGTTCCTGGAGGCGAGCTGCGACTGGACGTAGATGCTCTGCAGGATGCCCGATCGCCATGAAGGTGACGATCACGGACGATCCTCCAGCGCTCATCAGCGGCAAGGGGATGCCCGTGACCGGTGCGATCCCGAGGTTCATGCCGACGTTGACGAACAGGTGGAACATCAGCATCGCGGCGATTCCGCCGGCGATCATTGCTCCGTACAAGTTCTTCGAAAGCGTCACTATGCGCAGCGCCCGCCAGATCAGCAGGGCGTAGAGGGACAGTAGGAACGCAGCCCCGGCGAACCCGAAGCGCTCTCCAACCACGGCGAATATGAAGTCCGTGTGGCGCTCCGGCAGGAAGCCGGCCTGCGATTGCGTTGATTCGCCGCCACGGCCGGTCTTTCCTCCGGATCCGACGGCGATCAGCGCCTGATTGATCTGATAACTCGAGTCTCGTGGGTCCTCACTGGGATTGAGGAAGGAGGTGATTCGCTCCTCCTGGTAGGGCTCAAGGATAGGGGTACCGATGGCGGGAGCAATCACAAGCACGATCGCGACCAGCCCCGCAGCGACGCCGCCCATCACCGCGAAGTGCTTCCACGGGATGCCCGCGAGGAACAGAACGGCGAGCGTGATCACCCCGTAGACGAGCCCGGTACCGAGGTCGGGAGCGAGGAAGACGATCATGCCCGGGGACGATGCCCAGCGCGAGCAGCTTCACGGTGCGCCGGCGCCTCGGTGCCGTGCCGGGCGCGCTCGAGGGCGAACGCCGCCAGCGTCACGATCAACAGCAACTTGCCGAGCTCCGACGGCTGGAAGGTGAAGAACGGCAGCTCGATCCAGCGGCGCGAGCCGCGGGTCGCCTCGCCGAGCGCGAGCACCAGCACGATCGTCGCGATCATCGCCGTGTAGAGGCCAACGCGGAGCTCGCGGAAGCGCGAGTAGTCGATCCGGGCCAGCGTGAGCATCAGCGCGATCCCGACGACCGCGTAGATCGCCTGGCGGATGACGTAGTAGTAGGGATCGCCCGGGATGTCCTCCCGGGTGGTGACGCCCGAGCGTGTAGGCGCTGAAGGCGATGATCGCGATCGCGGCGCCGCGCCAGGGCGAGGTCGAGCCCGCCGATCGCGCGCTCGATCGTGCCCGATCTCGCGCTCCCCGAACGGCCGCGGGCTGCGTCTGGCCGCCCGCGGGCGAGCGCCGGGTCCGGGCCGGCGGCCGGCGGCGCGCTCGCGTGGGCGAGGACGTGCCGATCATTCGTACACCGCCGCCGCCGGATCGGACACCTCGTCGATCTCGCTGGGCTTGATGTCGAAGTACTCGGTGAGGATCTGCTTCACGGCGGGCGCCGCGGCGTCGGCGCCGAATCCGCCGCGCTCGATCGTCGCGACGACGACGACCTCCGGGTCCGGGTACGGCGCCAGCGCCGCGTACCAGGACTGGTCCTCCACGGCCTCGCCGCGCTCGGCGGTTCCGGTCTTGCCGGCGATCGTCGACGGGGAAGCCGCCGAAGATCGGGTAGGAGGTGCCGCTGGGCTCCATCGCCGCGGCGTGCAGGCCGTCGAGGATGGCCTTCGCGTTGCCCGGGTCGATGTCCACCTGGCGCCGCGGAGCCGGGTCCACCTCCTGGATCACCCGGCCGGCGGGGTCCTCGACCTGCAGCCCGACGTGCGGGCGAACGATCTCCGCCGCCGTTGGCAACCGCGGCGTAGGCGACCGCGAGCTGAAGCGGGCTGGCCTGGAGATCGCCCTGGCCCGACGGAGAGGTTGATGTTGTCGCCGACCGACCAGGGGCGATCGGTGAGGCCGTCGCGATAGAGCTGGTTGCGCCACTCGGGCGTCGGCACCAGGCCCTCGGCCTCCGCGGGCAGGTCGATGCCCGTGAGCGCTGCCCATGCCGAGGTTCTCTGGCCCACTTCTGGATCGTGTCGCCCTCCGCCCCGTCCTCGAGCGCCGATCAAATAGAAGTAGACGTCCGAGGAGACCTGGAGCGCGGTGCGCAGGTCGATCGCGCCGTTGATCGCGTCGCCGGCGTTCTCGAACTCGACGCCGCCGACCTTGATCGAGCCGCCGTCGTTGACGATCTCATCCGGGGTGATCAGACCCTCCTCGAGGGCGCCCGATCGCGGTGATCAGCTTGAAGGTCGAACCCGTTGGATAGCCGCCCTGGATCGCGCGGTTGAAGATCGGGGCCTCGGTGCCGTCGGTGCCCTTGAAGATGGAGTCGGCGACCGGCCGGCGGGATCACGGGCCGCGCGAAGACGGACGGGTCGAAGCGTGGGCACCGAGCCGAGGGCGAGGATCTCGCCGGTGTCGACGTCCATCGCGACGAAGCCGCCCGGCAGGCCGAAGCTCGCCGACCGCCGCCTCCGCCGTCGCCTGGAGCTTCGAGTCGATCGTGAGGCGCAGGTTGTTGCCCGTCCGCGGCTCCTGGACGCTGAGGCGGCCGCCGGTGGGCGTGCCCGCGGCGTCGACCTGAACCCGGGTGTCGCCGTTGATCCCGCGGAGCAGGTTGTCGTACGGTCGACTCGACCCCGGCCTGGCCCGACCTCGTCGCCGGGCTCCAGCGACTGGTACTCGGGCTTCTTCAGCTGCTCGGCGTTGACCTCGCGCACGTAGCCGAACAGGTGCGCGGCGAGGGTGCCCTGCGGGTAGCTGCGCACGTAGACGCGGTCGACGCTGACGCCCGGGGAACTTGCCCTGGTTCTCGCGCAGGTAGTAGACGAGGTCGTAGGGGACGTCGCGCCGCAGGGTCACCGGGCTCGCCGGCGACTCCTTGGTCTGCTGGCGGATCTGCTTCTCGATCCCGTCGACTGCTCATCCCGGACACCTCGGCCAGGCGCGCGATCACCTCCGTCCCGCGCCTCGCTTCGGGCTGCGGGCAGCTCGGTGGTGCGCACCTGCAGCGCAAGCGCCGTGCGGTTGTCCGACAAGCATCTTGCCGTTGCGGTCGACGATCTCGCCGCGGGGCGCCTGCACGGTGACCTCGCGCACCTGGTTGTTGTTGGCCTCGGCCAGGTAGCGGTCGCCGGACAGCACCTCCAGGTACCAGAGGCGGAAGAAGATCGCCGAGAAGATCACCAGCGCGAACGCGCCCAGGATCGCCACCCGCAGGTTGAACTGCGCCGGGCTCAGCCCGCCGCGCCAGTCGCTGCGGCCGAACATCATGCGACGCCTCCCCGGACCCGGCGGGCCGGGACGCCGCCGCTGAGGCGCGCCGGGCCGCTCGCGGCGCCGCGGCGGCGGCTGCGGCGGCGCCGCGCGAGCTTGCGGCGCGCTGGCCGGGCGCGCCAGCGTCGACCAGCGCTGGGCGCAGGACCCGGCGCAGCAGCGGGTAGAGCGGGATCGCGAAGAGGAACGCGAGCAGGCCCTTGACCAGGATCTCGCGGACGACCAGCAGGCTGACCTGCGTCTCGACGCCGAGCATCAGCTGGATCGCCGCGAAGCCGAGCGCCGCCGATGGCGGTGAGCGCGCCGGCGAGGAGCGGCGCCACCCAGCGGCCGGAGATCTCGAAGCCCTCGCGGTAGCGGCCCGCGAGGTACCCGGCGCCAGCAGCACGAGCGACGAGACGCCGAGCGTCTGGAGCAGGAGCGAGTCCAGCAGGAGCCCTGCGGCGAAACCGCACACAGCGCCGATCACGCCGCCGCCCGAGCAGGCCGAGGCAGATGACCACCACGCGCCAGCACGTCGGGCGTGGCGCCCGAGCAGCGACAGGTAGGAGAAGAACGAGACCTGGAGGATGACCGCGAGCAGCACGATCAGCGCCGATCCGCACCCCGATCCTGGGCGTGACGATCATCCGCGGACCCCGGGTCGCTCGGGGCCGCCGGTGAGCACCTGGACGAAGTCCAGCTCGCGCATGTTCGGCGAAGGGCTCAACGTGGACCTGCTGGAAGGCCTCCTGCTCGCCCACGCTGGCCTCGGAGACGCGGCCGATCTCGAGCCCGGCCGGGTAGGCGGAGGAGATCCGCCCGTTCGACCAGCCGGCGGTGACGAGGATCTGGCCCTCCTCGACCTCCTCCTCGTTGGCGATGAAGTCGAGGAGCAGATCCTCGGGATCGCCCACCTCCGGCTCGACGACGCCGTCGGGCCCGTCGGGAAGCAGGCGGGCCGAGACCGCGCTGCGGTGGTCGGTGATGAGCGTCACCTGGGAGCTGCCGCGGGTCGTCTCGGTGACGCGGCCGACGAGCCCGTCGCCGTTCACGACCGGGTCGTTCACGTCCACGCCGGCGCCCCCGCCGACGTCGATCGTCACCGTCGAGTACCAGACGGTCGGCGAGCGGCCGATGACCCGGCCGGTGACCCGCTTGAAGGCGGCGAGCGGTCGCGTTCTGGCTTGTCCAGCTCCGAGCAGCTTGCGGAACTGCTCGTTCTCGCCGACGGCCTCCTGCGAGTCGGCGACCTCCTCGCGAAGCTCGGCTGACCTCGGCCTCGAGGCTCGTCGTTCTCGCCGCGGGCGTCGAAGGTCTCGTCGAACCAGTTCACGAGATCCCGGGCGGGCTTCAGCGCCCGCGATGCTCCCTCCTCAACGGGCGAGAGCACCGCGGAGATGCCCCGCTGGATCGAGCTGAGCGGCCCGCTGTCGGCCTCGCTGAAGCTGATCGAGATCAGCACGAGGCAGGCGACGATCAGGGCCACCAGCACAGCGCGGCGCCGGCGGACCTCCTTGCGGTACACGGCGCCCTACGCGACGGCGTCGCCAAGACGCCGCCGGCGGTTCGAGTGCCTGTTCATCCGGTGGATCACCTCGAACTCCTCGAGCGAGCGGCCCGACCCGACCGCGACGCAGGTGAGCGGCGACTCGGTGAGCTGGGCGGGCATCTGGCACTCGGTCCGCATGCGCTCCTCCATGCCGCGCAGCAGCGCGCCGCCGCCCGCGAGCGTGATGCCCGCGGTCCATGATGTCGCCGGCGAGCTCGGGCGGGGTGCGGTCCAGCGTGTCCTTGACCGCGCTGACGATCTGGCTGACGGGCTCCTCCAGCGCGGTCCGGATCTCGGTCGAGGTGAGGACGATCGTGCGCGGCAGGCCGGTGACCATGTCGCGGCCGCGGATCTCGGCCGTGAGCTCCGTCGGCGAGGTCGGCAGGCGGCCCCGATCTCGAGCTTCACGTCCTCGGCCGTCTGGGCGCCGATCAGAATCTTGTGCTCGTGCTTGCAGTGGTTGACGATCGCCTCGTCCATCTCGTCGCCGCCGACCCGGATCGACTCGGAGACGACGATGCCCGCCCAGCGAGATCACGGCGACCTCGCTGGTGCCGCCGCCGATGTCCAGCACCATGCTCCCGGTGGGCTCGGCGACGGGGAGGCCGGCGCCGATCGCGGCGGCCATGGGCTCCTCGATCAGGTAGGCCTGGCGGGCGCCGGCCGAGAGGCACGCCTCCTCGACCGCGCGCTTCTCGACGCCGGTGACCCCGGAGGGCACGCAGACGACGACGCGGGGATGCGCGAAGCGGTTGTGGTGGACCCGCTGGATGAAGTGGCGCAGCATCTCCTCGGTCACCTCGAAGTCGGCGATGACGCCGTCCTTCAGTGGGCGGATCGCGGTGATCGAGCCCGGCGTCCGGCCCAGCATCCGCTTGGCCTCGACGCCGACGGCGTGAACCTCGCCGGTGGTCGGAGTCCACCGCGACGACGGAGGGCTCGGAGAGCACGATCCCGCGGCCGCGGACGTACACGAGCGTGTTGGCGGTGCCGAGGTCCACCGCCATGTCGCGGCCGCCGAATCCAGTGAGGTTTCTGAAGATGCCCATGTGACAGGTTCGGTCTAAGACGGCGCGACCGGCCGGAGAGGTCCTCCGCGCCCCGGAACAGAGCCGGAACCGGGTCGTCGCAATAGCCGCACCGCCGGGCGAATGTAGCAAAGGGACAGGAAGCCGCAAGCCGAACTTGAGGGCTTGGATCAGACCTAAGGATAAACCAGAGGTCTAGAGCTTTTCCGGCTATCCCGCGGACCCGCTGGAAATCGAGGGGAAGAGCTCTGGAGCCAGCTCCAAAAGCAACTGCAAGGGCAGGCCCACAACGTTGGAGAAATCTCCCTCCAAGCCGATCGATCAGCGTCGCTCCGAGACCCTGGATCGCGTAGGCGCCGGCCCGATCGCGCCATTCTCCGGACGCCAGATACCTCGAAAGCGCCGTCGTCGCCCAGGTCAATGAACGTGAAACGAGCGAGCGCGCCACTCCGGTGCGAGACGCGGCCATCCGCGGAGCGATTGTCGAGTTCCTTCAGAGGGGTTGAAGCTTCTCGCCAATCGGCCAAGGCAACCCCGGAGAGCACCTCGTGGGTCCGCCCGGAGAGGGCCAGCAGCCGCTCCCGCGCCTCTCCCTCATTGCCCGCCTTCCCCAGCGCCCGTCCCTCCAGGAACACATCGGTATCCACCCCCAGCGCGACGTCCCCCTCCCCCGCGCCGGCGAGCACCAGCCCGGCGTCGGCCTTCCGCCGCGCGTTCTCCACCACAAGCTCCTCGGGGGCGATGCCGTCTCGCACCTCGTCCACGTCGGGCACGACCGCTTCGTAGGAAACCCCCAGCGCGCTCAGCATCTCCCGTCTGCGGGGAGACGCCGAGGCGAGGATCAGACGCCGTCCGGGAACCAGATCTCGATCTCGCGGGCAGCGGACTCGTCTGAGTCCGAGCCGTGGACCATGTTGAAGGTGACCTCGAGCGCGAAGTCGCCGCGGATCGAGCCCATGGCGGCCTCGACCGGGTTCGTCGATCCGATCACCTGACGCGCCGCGGGAACCGCCTCGACGCCCTCGAGCACCGCGGCCACCAGCGGACCGCCCGTGATGAACGAGACCAGCTCGCCGAAGAAGGGCTTGTCGGTGTGCTCGGCGTAGTGGCGGTTGGCGATGTCCTCGTCGGCCGTGAGCATGCGCAGCGCCACGATCCGCAGGCCCTTGCGCTCGAAGCGCGCCAGGACCTCGCCGGTCAGCCCGCGCTCGAAGGCGTCCGGCTTGACGAGGATGAGCGTGCGCGAGGTCGCTCGCTCATGTGGTGGCGGGCCGCGAGCGCTCGTCGCCGTCGGCCGGGGCCGTGCGGCGGAGCGCTTCTCGCTCGCCGGCGGAGCGCGGCTTGCTGCTGGACGCCGGACGAGCCTTGGCCGGACGCTGCTGGCGCTCGGAGGACTGACGGGCGGGGGCGGCCTGCGGCGCTCACCGCTGGAGGTCACCCTCCGAGCGGCCTCTGACGGCTGCTTGCGCCCCTCGGACGAGGAAGGCTGCGGCTTGCGGCGCGCGCTCGCCGCTGGGAGCGGCGCGCCGCAGGCTTCTTGGCGCGGCGCTTGGGGGCGGCCTTGGAGAGCGGCGGCGCCGAGCGGCGCACGACCGTCTCGCAGTAGGGACAGAGCGACCAGCGGGGGTCGATCGGCTTGCCGCACGCCTCGCACGGGTCCTTGACGCGGGCCTTGCAGCTCGGGCAGCGCAGGTAGCTGCGCTCGATCGGGAACGAGCAGTTCGGGCACGAGGACTCCTCGAGCTGGCGCACCCGGAGCTCGGCGGAGCGGATCTCGAGCTCGCGCTCCTCGCTTGTCGTCCAGGAACTCCGGCGGGCGAACGATCGAGTAGACGAGCGGACCCACGAAGGGGAAGAACGACGGCGACCGTGGCGGCTGCCGACCAGAACCGGGTCGTCCAGGCGCCGGCGGGCGTCCATGAAGTCCACACGATCAGCGCGATGTAGACGACCACCAGGAAGAGGATGATCAGGTTGACGGCCAGATTCAGGCTGTCATTGGTGATGCCGAAGAGGGCTGCAGGCATGAGCGAGCGGGCAGTGTAGATAGTAAGCAGGCGGCTACGCGCATCACGGCGCCCAGCCGAGCCGCGATTCGCTAGAGGAACGCCCTCCCGAACAGGTAGCCGAGGCCGAAGAAGACGAGGATCACGATCGCGACCACGGCCGCGACCAGCCCCATCATGTGAAGCAGCTCTGAGCGAGCCTCACGATCCATAGCCCAGAAGGTAATGCGATCCGGCGGCGAGCGCCACCCCGCCCCGCTGTCGAGCCAGCTCCTTCGCGCGCGCGAGCGCGGCCTGCGGCTGCGAGCAGCACCTCGAGCTCGCTCGACACCCGCCTCCTGGGCGATGCTCGCCAGTTCGCTGGCGGGTATCGACCCGGTGCCCGAAGCGGCCCGATCCCCGCAGCCTCGATGCCGGCACCTCGGTGAGAACCGCGGCGTCGAGCAGCGGGGCCAACGGGCCGATGATGCCCTGCCGCGTCCTTGCCCTCCAGCACCGCCAGACAGGCGACGACCGGACGCCCCTCGCGCGATATCCGGGATGCGCCTCGGCGAGGGCGCGCGCGCCGTCCGGGTTGTGAGCCGCGTCGAGGATGACGGGCGGGTCGCCCGCCGGCGATCTCCATCCGCCCGGTAGGGCAGCGTAGTCGGCGGCAACGAGCGTCGACGATCTCCGGATCGAGCGGCACCAGCGACCTCCTCGGCTGCCGCGACGGCCACCGCCAGGTTGCGGGCCAGGTAAGGCGCCCGGCCGCTCGAGCGCCGGCGCCACCAGGGCGTCGATGCATCGACCACGCGGGCGCGGCGATCGGCGGCGGTCTGCGCTGGCGAGCGCAGCGACCTCGGGATCCACCGCGGCCCAGCACCAGCACCGAGTGCTCGCGCAGCACGGCGAGCTTCTCGGCGGCGATCTCGAGCGCGGTCTCGCCGAGGTACTCGGTGTGCTCGATGCCGATCGAGGTCAGCGCCGTCACCCGCGACGGCAGCACGTTGGTCGCGTCGAGGCGCCCGCCGAGCCCCGCCTCGATGACCGCCACCTCCACCCCGGCCGTCGGCGAACGCCACGAAGGCCGCCGCGGTGGCCGCCTCGAACTGGGTCACGACGTCGCCCTCCTCCAGGCCGCGCTCGACCGCCGGGATCGCCTCCGCGACACGCGCTCGACCGCCGCGGCGAACTGCTCCGGCCGCGATCTCGGCTGCCCCCAGACTGAACGCGCTCGGCCCACCGCTCGCGATGCGGCGAGAGATACGCGCCCGTCGGCAGAGCGGCCCGGCTCCAGGAGGGCGGCCGTGAGCACCGTGACCGAAGACTTGCCGTTGGTGCCCACCACGTGGATCGACGCGTAACGGCGCTGGGGCATGCCCAGCACGTCAGCAGCTTGTTGATCCGATCCAGGCCGAACCGCCAGCCGATCTGGCTCCAGCGCGCGCAGCCAGCTCTCGGCGTCGAAGCCTCGGTGTCCGCCGTCGACCCGCCGATTCGCCCGCGTTGACCCGCCGCTGGGCCCGGCGCTCATCACGTCTCCCCCGCCGCGCCGGTGGCAGCTCGGCGAGCTCGGCGCGTACGCCGTCCAGCTTGCTCGCGCTCGGCCTCGACCACCTCGGCGGGCGCCTTCGCGACGAAGCCCTCGTTGGCGAGCTTGCGCTCGCCGCGCTCGACCTCCGAGCGCAGCTCCTCGGCGCCGCCCCTCGATCCGCCGGCGGACCTCCGCGGAGTCGACCTCCTCCGAGGCCAGGATCTCGACTCCGCCGATCGCCGCCAGCGGCTCGCCGCCCTGCCGCCCCATCGAGGCTGAGGCGGGCAAGCCGCGCGACCAGCTCGAGCGCCTCGGGCCCTCGTCGGCCGGCGGCTCGCGCCGGAAGGACGCTGCCCGGCGGGACGCCCGACCAGTCGCGCCAGCGGCGGACGCTCGCGGGTCAGTTCGATCGCCGCCTCGATCCCGGCCTCGGCCCTCTCGTCGACCAGCGACCGATCGGCCTCGGGGAAGCGTGCGACCACCAGCGGCCCGCGCTGCCTCCGCGCCGGGCAGGTAGCTCCAGATCTCCTCGGTCACGAACGGCATCATCGGGTGGGCCAGCGCCAGCACCCGCTCGAGGACGAAGACGCAGGTTCTCCCCCACCTCGGTCTCGCCGTCGTACAGGCGGGGCTTGACCATCTCCAGGTACCAGTCGCAGAGCTCCGACCAGAAGAACTCGTAGAGGTCGAGCGCCGCATGCGCGAAGTCGTAGGCGTCGAGCTTCTCCGAGACCGAGGCGATCGTCCGCTGCAGGCGCGAGAGGATCCAGCGGTCCTCGGCACGCTCGAGCTGCGGCCGCCCCTGCTCGGCCTGCGCGTTCAGCAGGACCAGGCGCGACGCGTTCCACATCTTGTTGGCGAGGTCGCGGCCCTGCTGGACCCGGTCGGCCGAGTAGCGCACGTCCTGGCTGGAGGACATCGCCAGGAGGCCGAAGCGCAGGGCGTCCGCGCCGTGGACGTCGATCTCGTCCAGGGGATCGATCCCGGTGCCCAGCGACTTCGACATCCGCCGCCGTCGGGCGCCTGGATCACGGAGTGGACGTAGACGTCGTCGAACGGGATGTCGCCGGCGAACTCGAGGCCCATCATCACCATCCGGGCGACCCAGAGGAAGAGGATGTCGCGCGCGGTCGTGAGGAAGTCGGTGGGGTAGAACGCCGCCAGCAGCGGGTCGTCCGTATCCGGCCAGCCGAGCGTCGCGAACGGCCACAGCGCCGAGCTGAACCAGGTGTCGAGCACGTCCTCCTCGCGCGCGGACCTCACCGCCGCACGACTGCCGCAGCCTCGCGGCGTGGCTCGTCCTCGAAGACGAAGACCTCCTCGCAGGCGTCGCAGTACGCGACCGGGATCTGGTGGCCCCACCAGAGCTGGCGCGAGATGCACCAGGGCCGGATGTTGTGCATCCAGTCGAGGTAGACGCGCTTCCACTGCTCGGGACGGATCCGCACCTCGTCGCGCTCGACCACCTCGATCGCGGGCCCGGCCAGCTCGTCCATCCGGCAGAACCACTGGAGCGAGATCAGCGGCTCGATCCGCTCGCCCGAGCGCTGCGAGAACGGCACCGAGTGCGTGTACGGCTCCTCGGAGCGCAGCAGGCCCTCCTCGCGCAGCGCCGCGACCACCGCCGTCCTGAGCCTCGCCGGCCGTCATGCCCGGCGAAGCTCGCCCGCCTCGTCGGTCATCCGCCCGTCCTCGCCGATCACCGACAGCTCCTCCAGCTCGTGCGCGCGGCCGATCTCGAAGTCGTTGATGTCGTGGCCGGGGGTGATCTTGAGCGCGCCGGTGCCGAACTCGGCGTCGACGTGATCGTCGGCGATGATCGGCAGGCGCCGGCCCACCAGCGGGCAGGACGGCGTGCCTGCCGACCAGGTCGCTGTGGCGCTCGTCGTCCGGGTTCACGGCGACGGCGGTGTCGGCGAGCATCGTCTCGGGCCGCACCGTGGCCACCGTGACCACGCCGTCGCCGTCCTCCAGCGGGTAGTCGATCTCGTACAGCGTGTCGGTCACCTCGCGGTTCTCGACCTCGAGGTCCGAGATCACCGAGCGCGAGCCGACGTCCCAGTTGACCATGTAGTTGTCGCGGTAGATGTAGCCCTTGTCGAAGAGGGCCTTGAAGACGCGGTAGACCGCCTTGACGTAGCCCTCGTCCAGCGTGAAGCGCTCGCGCTCGTAGTCGCACGAAGCGCCCAGGCGCTTGTACTGCTCGACGATCCGCGAGCCGTACTCGGCCTTCCACTCCCAGGCCCGCTCCATGAACGCGTCGTGCCCCAGCTCCTGGCGCGAGGTCCCCTCCGCCCGCAGCTCCTTCTCGAGCACGGCATGCACGGCGATACTCGGCGTGGTCGGTGCCCAGGACCCAGAGCGTGTTGCGGCCCTGCATCCGCCGCATCCGCGCAAGCGCGTCCTGCATGGTCCCGTTGAGGGCGTGGCCCATGTGCAGGGCGCCGGTGACGTTGGGCGGCGGTATCGCGATCGAGAAGTTCTCCGTCCGCGGTGCCCTCGGCCGGCGGGTGGAACTAGCCCGCCCTCCATCCAGCCCGTCGAAGACGCGCCGCTCGACCGCGGCGGGGTCCCAGCGGGTCGTGTCCTCGAGCTGCTTGCGGCGCGCCGCGTCCATGCGCTGCGAGTCTAGTTGCGGGCTGGGTCGACGGCGGCGAGGGCGCTAGCGTTTCACCGGCGATGGGACTCGAACCCGACACGACACTGCGCTCGGGACCTGGAGCGGCGGCCGCTTCATGCACTTCGGCGAGCCGATCGACGACGCAGCGCCTGGAGGCCCTGCTGCGCCCCGGCGGCGGGATCGACACCGTGATCACCGCCGACACCTACGGCCAGGGCGAGGCCGACTCGCTGCTCGGCCGGGCGCTCGCCGGGCTCGACCGCGGCTCGTACTCCCTCGTCGGCGCCGTCGGCCACGACTTCTACGAGGGCGAGCGCGACGGGCCGCGCGGGTTCCCCCGCTTCACCGACCCGCGCCTGCGGGGACCCGGCGAGTACGCCGGCTACCTGCGGATGGCGACCGAGCGCTCGCTGGAGCGGCTGCGCGTCAGCTCGCTTCGACCTGCTGCTGCTCCACAACCCGGACCGCACCGGGTACGAGAGCGAGGCGGTCTGGGACGGGATGGCGGCGCTGCGCGATGCCGGGCTCACCCGGCTGATCGGCGTCGCGCCCGGTCCCGCCAACGGCTTCACCCTTGACGTGATCCGCTGCATCGAGCGCTTCGGCGACCGGATCGACTGGGCGATGCTGATCCTCAACCCGCTCGAGCCCTGGCCCGGCGAGCTCCCGCTCGAGGCCGCCGCCCGCCACGACGTGAAGCGTGATCACCCGCGTCGTCGACTACGGCGGGCTGCTGTGGGGCGATCTGGCGCCGCAGACGCCGATGGGCGAGCGCGACCACCGCGCGGTTCCGGCCCGACGGCTGGATCGAGGCCGGGCTCGAGAAGCTCGACCCGGATGCGGCCGATCGCGGAGCGCGCCGGCCTCACCCCGATCCAGCTCGCCTGCGCCTGGAACCTCTCCCACCCGGCGGTCGCGTGCTGTGCGCCGACCCTGATCCAGGAGGCCGGCGCCGACGCGCGCCCCGATCGAGGACAAGCGGGCCGAGCTTGCGGCGCCTACCGGGGACCGAGCTGTCGCCGGAGGACGCTCGCCGCGATCCGCGAGATCGGCGACAACACCGGCTCGATGCGGCTGAAGGGCGCGAACCCCGAGCACGAGGGGCCGGAGGCGCCCGACCGCTGGCCGCTCAGCGACGAGCTCGCGGGTGTCGCCGACCGCTGGAACCTCGATCCGCAGCGGACCCTGACGTACGCGGGCTAACCCCTGGCCCGACCCCCCGCGTCCACAAAGCGAGCCTAACCCGGGTCAGGCGCTCCGTCAACCCCTCGTTAGGCGGACTCTGCGTGCAGCTCGGCGTCGCCGGCGTCCTCGTCGGGCACGGCCTGGGTGACGAGGGTCGGCGGCTGTGAGCGCTCGATCGTGTCCTTGGTGACGACGCACTTGGAGACGTCGCGGCGCGAGGGCAGCTCGAACTGGACGTCCATGAGCGTCTCCTCGAGGATCGAGCGCAGCCCGCGGGCGCCGGTCTCGCGCTCGAGCGCCTTGTCGGCGATCGCCGAGAGTGAGTCCTCCGCGAAGACGAGCTCGATGTCGTCGAACTCGAAGAAGCGCTCGAACTGCTTGGTCAGCGCGTTCCGCGGCTCGGTCAGGATCGTGATCAGGTCGTCGCGCGAGAGCTGGTGGATCGCGCCGACCACCGGCAGGCGGCCGATGAACTCGGGGATCAACCCGTACTCGATCAGGTCCTCGGGGAGCACCTGCTCGAACATCTCGCCGGTGTCCTTCTGGTCCTTGGTCAGGATCGAGGAGCCGAAGCCCGACGCCCTGGTGGCCGATGCGCCGCTCGATCAGCTGGTCGAGGTGGGCGAACGAGCCGCCGCAGACGAAGAGGATGTTCGTCGTGTCGATCGTCAGGAACTCCTGGTGCGGGTGCTTGCGCCCGCCCTGCGGGGGCACCGAGGCGGTGGTGCCCTCGAGGATCTTCAGGAGCGCCTGCTGCACGCCCTCGCCGGAGACATCGCGCGTGATCGACGGGTTGTCGGCCTTGCGCGCGATCTTGTCGATCTCGTCGATGTAGATGATCCCGGTCTCCGCCTTCTTGACGTCGAAGTCGGCGGCCTGGATCAGCTTCAGGAGGATGTTCTCGACGTCCTCGCCGACGTAGCCGGCCTCGGTCAGCGCCGTGGCGTCGGCGATCGCGAACGGGACGTTCAGGATCCGGGCCAGCGTCTGCGCCAGCAGCGTCTTGCCGCAGCCGGTGGGGCCGAGCAGCAGGATGTTCGACTTCTGGAGCTCGATCTCGCCCTCGGTGGCCTCCTGGCTCATCTGGACGCGCTTGTAGTGGTTGTAGACCGCGACCGACAGGGCTCGCTTGGCGCCCTCCTGGCCGACGACGTACTCGTTCAGGACGTCGTTGATCTCCTGCGGCTTGGGAAGGTTCTCGAGCTCGAACGTGGCGGGAGCGGTGAGCTCCTCGTCGATGATCTCGTTACAGAGATCGATGCACTCGTCGCAGATGTAGACGCCGGGGCCTGCGATCAGCTTCTTGACCTGACGCTGCGACTTCCCGCAGAATGAGCAGAGAAGCTGCTCGTTGGAGTCGGTTGGGCGTGCCACGGTCTCTCTCCCTTCGACGGGCTGCGCCGTTGGTCCCTCGCAGGTTACGACACGCCCGGTCTCGGCTATTGACGCCTGCTACTTACTCGACGGGTACGCCCGTCCCTTCAAGTGATCGACGGCTTGCGGGGTCCCGGGACTTGACGGAGGGTGGCGGCACCAGCTAGCTTCTGTGGCGCAGGAATACGAATTCCGAAGCCCAGGGAGCAAGCATGAAGAAGCTGACCATCTGTATCGCCGCGGCCGCGATCCTCGCGCTGCCCGCGAGCGCCTCCGCCGCCAGCCAGTTCTTCGGCGGGAAGATCTCCAACGGGGGGAAGATCGGCGTCGACGTCACCACCGTGAGCGGGGATCCGTTCCAGATCGACGCGATGGCGTACAAGAACCTCCCAGCGTCGTGCACCGGAGGTCCATTCCTCGTCAGCGGCACGTGGACGTTCACCAACGCCCTGGTCACGAACAACAAGTTCACGATCGACGGCACCAGCGGCATGGGCGACAACGTCTTCTTCAAGGGCACGTTCAAGCGGGGCGGCAGGAAGCTCGAGGGCCGGATCCAGGAGGGCCCCTCCGACTACGGCCCGCCCGCCGGTACCTGCACGTCGGCGAACCGCCCCTACGACGCAAAGCGCGGCGACAAGGGGCCCCACCCCCAGCCGAAGGCGAAGATCGCCCGGGCCTTCCGCGTCGCCGGGTAGTTGAAGCGCTCCATCCTCCTCGGCGCGGCGCTCGCCGCGCTGGCGTTGCCTGGCGCCGCGGGCGCCGGCGCGAGCGCGGGCGCCTCCGTCAGCGCCGCGAGCGCGGCGAAGGGAGAGCCGTTCTCGGTCAGCTTCACGGTGGTCAGCCAGGGTGGCAAGCCCGTGATCGTCAAGAGGTTCCGGTTCTACAACCTGCCCATCACCTGTGATCAGGGTGACTTCCTGCTGAACAGCAGGATCGGCGGCCAGATCCCGGTCGAGGACAAGCACTTTGCGGCGACCGCCACGCACGACGACCCTCCGAGCGAGGCCAGGCTGACCGGCCGGTTCGTGAGCCCAGGCAAGGTCAAGGGACGCGTCAAGGCCACCGGCACGTACGTCGGCCCCTCGAGCGACGTGACGAACTGCACGGGCTCCAAGCGCTACACCGCGACATGAGCGCGGTCGCCGCGATCCGACGAGGCTGCGTCGCAGCACTGGCGGCGACCCTTCTCGTGCCGGCGGGGGCGCTGGCCGACACCGCCACTTCCACCCCCGGCAAGCGCGGGTTCGTCGTCTCCTTCAACGTCAGCTACAACGGCAACAAGCCGAAGGAGGTGACCAGGTTCAGGTTCAAGAGCGTCACCATCCAGTGCGAGTCCGGCGGGCCGCCCAACCCGTTCACGACCCACAGCCTGGCGCCCCACTTCGGGCCGATGTCGGTCAACGGACAGGGCCGCTTCGGCCGCGTGTTCGCGAACAACGGCAACCGGTTCAACGGCAAGGTCGTCATCCACGGCGAGTTCCAGACCAAGCGCAAGGTCGAGGGCACGCTGAAGATCAAGGGCGACTACCCCAACGACGGCTACGAGAACTGCACCTCAGGACGACTCGACTGGAACGCCACGGTCGGCTGACCGCTGGACCCCTGCTCAGCAGGGGTCGAAGATCGCGGGTGAGTTGCCGGCGCCGCAGTTTCCCGTGCCTTCGTCGTTGAGGTTGTCGTCGTTGCCGCTCAGCGTGTTGTCATTGAAGACGTTGTCGTCGGACCCGGAGTCGATGTGGATTCCGACGCTGTTGTCGTCGATGTCGTTGTCGCGGAACAGGACGGCGTCAGAGACGTGCATTGCTTGGACCTACGAGCGTTCGATCGACGTTTCAGATTACGCCTTGAGCGAGACACCCGAGCGGCGTTAAGCTGCACACAGCAGGGATCGTGTTCAGATCAAAGGGGGAAAAGTCACTGGCCCGCGCGGCGACCGTCGCAGCGCTCGTCGCTGCGCTCGCAATCCCTGCCCTCGCGGGTGCCATGTCGTCCAAGCACTTCGAGGGGAAGTTCACGACCAGCGGCGACGTGTCGTTCAAGCTCAAGCGCAGCAAGGGCGAGCGCAAGGTCTCGCTGTGGACGTTGGGACCAGTTCCCCCTCATGTGCGCCGGGAAGCCGAGGGAGACGCACGGCTACTTCGCGCGCAAGGACCTCCCGGTCGAGCACCGGAAGTTCGCGGGCCGGGCGGTCTACAGGGCCCCGAACGGACGGGTCGCTCGGCAAGGCGAAGGTGAACGGCAAGTTCGAGAAGGGCTTCGAGCGCGCGTCGGGCCTGTTCAAGGTGACCGGCGAGACCCCTGAGGGTTACCACGACTGCGACAGCGGCCTGATCGCCTGGAACGCCTCCGAGTCCGTCACCCCGGTGCGCTGAGTTTCCGAGCGCCTAGTGGCGTTCGATGACGCGGTCGACGATGGAGTACTCCTTCGCCTCCTCCGCGCTCATGAAGTAATCGCGGTCCGTGTCCTGCGTGACCTTCTCGAAGGGCTGCCCGGTGTGGTGGGCGATGATCTCGTCGAGGCGCTTGCGCACGTCGATGATCTCGCGCGCGTGGATCTCGATGTCGGTCGCCTGACCGGAGAAGCCGGCCGAGACCTGGTGGATCAAGATCTTGGCGTTCGGCAGCGCCATGCGCTTCTCGGCCGCGCCGCCGGCCAAGAGGAGCGCGCCCATGCTCATCGCCACCCCGACGCAGATGGTCTGCACGTCGGGCTTTATGTACTGCATGGTGTCGTAGATCGCGAGGCCCGCGTACACCGACCCGCCGGGCGAGTTGATGTACATCGAGATGTCCTTGTCGGGGTCCTCGGACTCGAGATGGATGAGCTGGGCGACGATCAGGTTCGCGATGTCCTCGGTGACCGGGGTGCCGAGGAAGATGATGCGCTCGTTGAGCAGCCGCGAGTAGATGTCGAAGGCGCGCTCGCCGCGGGAGGTCTGCTCGACCACCATCGGGACCAACGGGCTGTTGCGGATCGTCTCTCGTTCGCTCATCGGGCGCGCAGTCTATAAGGCTCGATCGGCGTCCTGAACGAGCGACGGCGGGCCCGAGGGCCCGCCGTCGTGCAATCAGGTGTCAGAGGGCTCAGCCGCCGCCCTTGCCCTGGAAGGCCGAGACGACCTCCTCGCAATTCGTCGCCTCGTCGAACGAGGCCTTGGTGTCAGGGAAGGGCTTGCCGCCGAGGCAGTAGTCCTCCTCGAACCCGCGCTTGTCGGGCGAGAAGCCGCCGTCCATGAAGTCGTCATCGGGACGGCCGCGGAGGGTGTCGTTGCCCTCCTGCCCGTACAGCTGGTCCTTGCCCTCGCCGCCGTTGATGCGGTCGTCGCTCTCCTCGCCGCAGAGGACGTCGTTGCCGCCCTTGCCGCGGATGTGGTCCGAATCCTCGGACCCGACGACCACGTCGCGCTTGGGGGTCCCAACGAACTCGGTGTCGCCACCGCCGTTCAGGACCTCGTCGACGGGGAAGCCTCCGCACTCGGGGTCACCCTGGCCGCCGAATCCCTGCGGCGCCATCAGCAGCGCGCCGGCGCCGATCGCCAGTACCGGCACGATCGCGAATGCGAGCTTGGACTTTCGGTTCCTGGACACGTCTGCCTCCTGGCTATTCATTCGATCGATATTCATTCGCGGCCTAGCTGTCGATGTCGACGATGCGGGCGCTCTTGACGTCCTCACACTGAGAGGCCGTGTCGCCCTTGGGACCCGTGTCGGGCTGGGGCTCGCCGCCGAAGCAGCGGTCGTCCTCGCCGCCGCCGGTGCCGCCCTTCTGCTGCTGCTCGTCGAATCCGCCGACCATCGTGTCGGTGCCCCTGCGGCCGCGGAGAAGGTCCTCACCGTCGTCGCCACGGAGCTCATCGTTGCCCTCGCCGCCGTTGATGCTGTCGTCGCCCTGGCGGCCGCAGATGACGTCATCGCCCTTCGTGCCGCGGATCGCGTCGTCACCGAAGGAGCCGACGATCACCTCGGGGGCGCCGGTGGCGATGTAGGTCCCGGGCGCCGCCATGACCACGTCTGCGTCCTCGCCGCTGCACGTGGGCGGTGGCGGGGTCGTTGTCGTGGTGCCGCCGATGCCTTCGGTGGGCACCAGGACGGCAAAGATGACGGCCACGATCGCGCCCAGCGCGCCAGCCGCAACCAGCGTCTTTCCGGACAAGTTCAGCGGATGAGACAAGGCAACCCTCCCAGTATCTGATGGCTAAACGGATGCCCGCGCCCCTGCGACGCGAAGCCGGCAGACCCTAACACCTGCGAACGGCTGTGAGCAAGAGCCTATTTCCAATCCTCCGGGGCTTGACCTGGCCGCCCGGCGCCGGCCATACCGACCGGAGGGCCGGAGTCAACTCCCCGGGGTCCAGATCTTCCCGGGCTCCGAGCCCGCCCCCGCCGCGCCCTCGTCGCGCTCCTTGTCAGGCGTCCAGATCGCCTCGCGCGCAGCGGCCTGCTCCACCGGGATCGGCTTCGCGGCGTCGACCACGAGGTCGGCCGCCTTGCGCAGCCGGATCTCCTCGCGCAGCACGTCGTCGCGCCCGCTCTCACGCAGGCGATCGAGCAGCTTCTGAGGGTCGTTCTTGCCCTCGCCCGGGCCCAGCGCCTCGAGCAGGTCGTCGTCGGTGACCTCGATCGCCTCGGCCTCGGCGACCGCGGCCAGGGCCGCCTCGCGCCGCAGCGAGCGCTCGGCGTCGCCCTTGACGCTCTCAAGCATCGCCTCGCGTCCACCCTCCTGCACCTTCAGGAATGCCTCGGGGTCGACGCCGCGGTGGCCGAGGTCGTGGAGGAAGCGGTCCAGTGATTCCTCGGCGCGAGCGGTGACGAGCTCGTCCGGGATCTCCATGCTCGCGGCGCCGACGACCGCGTCCACCACGTCCTCGCGGAACTGCTCGTCGGCGCGGCGCTCGGCGGCCTCGCCGACCCGCGAACGGATCTCGTCGCGCAGCTCGGCGAGCGTCTCGAACTCCGAGGCGTCGGAGGCGAACTCGTCGTCGAGGTCGGGCAGCTCCTTCTCGCGCACCTCGTTGACGGTGACCGCGAACTGCGCGGGCTTGCCGGCGAGCTCCTCGGCGCGGTAGTCCTCGGGGAAGGTCACGTCGATCGTCCGCTCCTCGCCCGCGGCGGCGCCCACCAGGCCCTCCTCGAAGCCCTCGACGAGCGTCTGCCGGTCCCGAGCTCGACGAGCTGGTCCTTCCCCTCGCCGCCGTCGAACGGCTCGCCGTCGACGGTGCCCGAGGTAGTCGAGCGAGACCACGTCGCCCTCGGTCGCGGCGCGCTCGACCGGGCTGAGCGAGGCGAAGCCCTCGCGCAGGCGCTCGAGCTCGGCCTCCACCGCCTCGTCGGGAACCTCGGGCTCGGGCCGTGCCGACCTCGACGCCCGAGGTAGTCGCCCAGCGTCGCCTCCGGGCGGACGCCGATCTCGATCGTGAACGCCAGATCCTCGCCCTCATCCGGGCAGGTCGGCGACGTCGAGCTTTGGCTCGCCGACCGGGCTGGATGCCCGAATCGCGCAGGGCCGCCTCGTACCACTCGGGAAGCGCGCCGCGCAGGGCCTGCTCGACGACGGGCTCGCGCCCGAGGCGCTGGATCACGAGCTGCGCCGGCACCTTGCCCTTGCGGAACCCGGGCAGCTTCATCTCGCCCGCGAGCTCCCGGGCGGCGCGGTCGAGGCGCTTCTCGACCTCGGCGGCCGGCACCTCGGCCTCGACCCGCACGCGGGAGTCGCCGAGCTCTGTGACGGTCGTCTTCATCGAGCCGCGGAGCTTAGTCGCGGCCCAGCGAACCCACGCGACCGCCGAGGTCCGCCGACGAACGCCGCCACGCGGCCCGACCGGGCCGGTGAGGAACCAGGCCGCGCGCCCGTCCAGGCGGCCTACTCATCGGACGCGTAGCCCAGGATCGAGCGGTCGATCAGCCACTCCACGGGCGCCCGGTCGTCGGTGTAGACGTCGCCGCCCGGCAGGCGCGGGCCGATCGGCGCCCGGCGTCGGTCGCGCGAGCGGCCTGCAGGCCCGGCGGGAGCTCGCCGGATGCGGCTGCAGCAGGTGATCCGCCGAGTCGGCGCCTCGCTGGCGACGAGCAGCGTGTTCGAGTCTCTCGACCGGGTCGCGCAGCACCGTCGGGAACGCGGCCGCCATCGTCCGGCCGAGCACCCTCTCGAGGTCGTCGTTGCCCCGGCGCGTGGCCGACGTTGACCACGACGTGCCCGCCCGGCGCGAGCCGGTCGCGGACAAGCTCGAAGAACTCCTCGCGTCGCGAGGTAGAACGGGATGTAGGGCTGGCGGTAGGCGTCGACGATGATCACGTCGTAGTCGCCGTCGGACCGCCGCAGCCATGGGCGGGCGTCCTCGTTGTGGACGGTGAGGTTCTCGTTCGAGCCCATGTCGAAGTAGCGGTTGCCGACCTCCTCGAGCGCGGGGTCGATCTCGACCCCGTCGACCTGTGCCTCGGGGAAGAAATGGCCGTAGGCGCGGGCGGCGGTCCCGGCCGCGTTGCCGAGGATCGCCATCCGCTCCGGGGGGCCCGAGCGGAGGCCGCGAACGGCAGCACCAGGCAGCGCGTCCCAGTACGTCGCCGGTGAGCCAGCTCCCGGGCCGGTAGAGCGAGTGGCGTGGCCTGGCCCTCGTTCAGCTCGAGCAGCGATCGCCGTCGTCCTCCTCGACCACGCGGATGTACTGGTACTCGGCTCTCCTCCTCGTAGAGGACGCGCCCGTCGTCGGTCGCCTTGACCGTGCCCGACCGGGAGCGCGATCGCCGCCGGCCAGCGCGACCGGGACGGCGAGCGAAGCGCCAGCCCGAGCCCGAGCGCCGCGACCAGCGCGATGCACGAGGGCGAAGATCAGGAACGTCCGCTGGGTCCCGACGAACGGGACCAGCACCAGCGCCGCCAGCAGCGTGCCCGAGCAGCGAACCGGCCGTCGAGATCGCGTAGAGGCGGCCGGCGACGCTGCCGGCGTGCTCGACGTCGGAGACGGCCAGCCGGATCGCCCAGGGCGAGCAGGTCCCCAGCATCACGCACCGGGATCGCGATCAGGAACAGCACGCCGACCAGCGAGCCGACGAAGGCGCCCGCCTCGATCTCGTCGAGCGCGTCGACGCGAGACCTCGAGGAACGGCTGGGCGACGAACGGGACAGCGCCAGCAGCACCGCGGCGCCGAGCACCACCAGGCACAGGCTCCGCATCGTTCGGGTGCCGGTCGCCGAGCCGGCCGCCCAGCCAGTAGCCGATCGAGAGCGCGACCAGCACCACGCCGATCGTGTTCGCCCAGACGATCGTGGAGGCGCCGAAGAACGGCGCCATCAGCCGCACCGCGGCGATCTCGGCGCCGAGGCTGGCGGTGCCGACCACGAAGACCAGCGCGTACAGGAAGCGGTTGCCGCTCATCGCGCTGCCGTGGTGCAGCGTGCTCCGCTCGTCCGAGGATCCGCTCGCGCAGCGCCGCGCCCTGGCCCGCATTGACGGCCCGAGCCGCGCGAGCCGGGTCGAGCTCGACCCCGTGGAGGTCGGCGAGGTCGAGCAGCTCCTGCTTCTCGACGCCGCGGTTCGCGGCCCGGAAGAACAGCCAGGCGAAGAGGCCGAGTGTGACGGCGCCGGTCTCGATCATCATCAGGTTCCCGGCCGCCCCTGGTCCGCGAGGGCGCCGATGCCCCGCTCGGCCTCCCCGTCCGTACGCGGGGTACAGCACCTCGCCGGACCAGATCAGGATGTTGGCGAGCACGGCTCCCGCGAAGCGGACGGCGACCACGTAGCCCAGCTTCGCCAGGTCCGTGAACCAGGCCGGCGTCGGCAGCGGGCCCACCAGCGGCAGCCACATCGCCAGCCCGAAGCCGAAGAACGCGCCGTGCTGGGCAAGGTGAAGCAGCTCGCTGTCGAGGACGCCCTCGTAGAGGAACGGCCAGGTGCCACACGTAGAGGCTGAGCGCCCACACGGGGAACGCGACCAGCGGGTTGCCGAAGGCGCGCAGCCACCCCAGCCAGCGGACCGCGAGGATCGGCTGGAGCACCGGGCCGGTCAGCCCGAGGCAGAAGAGCAGCGCGGCGAGGTCCGCGATCAGCAGGTGCTGCGCCATGTGCGCGACCACCAGGTCCTCCGCGACGTTCGCGAGCGGCGGCAGGTCGGCGGCGACCAGCAGCAGCACGGACGCGCCGAAGCAGATCTGGCGCCACCCCGGGACGGGCCGCCCCCTGCTGCGAGAGCGTCGCGCAGCGGCGGTAGTAGGCCAGCGCCGCCAGCGCGAGCGCCAGCGGCGCGAGGACGTCGATCACCATGGGCCGGATCGTAGAGAGCGCGAGCATGCCGCGCTAGAGCCACTCGATGCGCTTGAAGAACCGGTAGAGGACGACGACCGCGATGCCCATCAGCGCGAGCGCGACGGGATAGCCCCACGGGGTCGACGAGCTCGGGCATGTGCTCGAAGTTCATGCCCCAGATGCTCGCCAGGAAGGTCGGGACGGCGATGATCGCCGCCACCGCGGAGATCTGGCGGACGACCTCGTTCTGCTGCACGCCGAGGAGCGCCAGGTTCGCCTCGAGGATCGAGGTCAGCAGCTCGCGCTGGCCCAGCACCAGCTCGTCGACGCGGCGGGCGTGGTCGGCGACGTCGCGGAAGTAGCGGCGAAGCTGCTCGTCGACGGGGAAGTAGACCCCGCGCTCGAGCGCCTCCAGCGGGACGAGCAGCGGCGAGACGGCGCGGTGGAACTCGATCACCTCGCGCTTCAGGAAGTAGATGCGCTGGGTCGAGTCCTGCTGGTCCTGGAAGATCTCCGTCTCGACCTCCTCGATGTCGTCCTCGATCCCGGCGACGACGGGCTCGTAGTCGTCGACGACCTTGTCGAGGATCGCCCAGACGACCGCCGCCGGGACCGGCTCGCAGCAGATCGGGGTGTTGCTCGAGCTGCCGCCGCGCCTGCTTCAGCTCGCTCGCCTGCCCGTGCCGGACGGCGATCACGTAGCCGGGGCCGGCGAAGATGTGGATCTCGCCGAAGTCGCACTCCTCCCGCTTCGTCGTCGTAGCGAGCCGGGCGCAGGACGATGAAATAGGAGTCGTCGTAGTCCTCGAGCTTCGGGCGCTGGTGGGATTCCTTGGCGTCCTCGACGGCGAGCTCGTGGAGCCCGAACGCGGCGGCGATGTGGTCGAGCTCGGCGTCGTCGGGCTCGTGGAGGCCGAGCCAGACGAAGTCGCCGTCGCCCTTCGCCGCTTTGGCCGCCTGCTCGATGTCGAGCGGGCCTTCGTGCTGCCGCTTCCCGTCCCGGTAGTGGGCGCAGTCGACGATCATGTGCGGAGACTACGTCCATGCAGGTCAAGCCGCCGGGACAAGCGCCCGATAATCCACGCATGGGGCCGATGGATGCAGCGGGCAGGGCCGGTCGGTGGCCGGTGCTCGCGGTCGCAGCGGGCGCGCTCCTCGCTTGCGGATCAGGGCCGGCGCAAGCCGCCCCGTCAGTTGGCGGATGCTCGGTCTTCCCCGACTTCACCGGGGCGGCGGATGCGCCCTCGGCCGACGACCAGAGCGCCTGGAACCAGGACGTCTCGGAGGCGCCCAAAGACCCGCGCTCGGGCAAGTACATGAAGCGGATCCGGAAGCTGGGCGGCAACCAGTCGCTCCACCCGGACCTCGGGGGCGGACGGCGAGTACGGGATCCCGTTCGTCGTGGTGCCGCAGAGCGAGCCGCTGGTGGACGTGACCATCGGCGAGGACGGCTACCCCGACGAGAGCGATTTCGGTGCCGGCACCGAGGGTCCACCGGACGCACCGATCCCGCTCGACGCCCCGATCGAGGGCTTCGGCTCCAACGGCGACCGCCACGTCATCGTCGGTCCGCGAGGGGACCTGCGACCTGTGGGAGATGTACCGCTCATTCCCGCGCCCGGGCCAGGGCGAGTGGGAGGCCGACGCGACCGCGCACTTCGACCTCTCCTCCGCCGACCGCCACCCCGAGACGTGGACCTCAACCGACGCCGCCGGGCTGCCGATCCTCCCCGGCCTCGTGCGCTTCGAGGAGGTCGCGGCCGGCAGCGTCGAGCACGCGATCCGGGCGACCTTCGACACGACCCGCCGCGGCTACATCCACCCGGCGGTCCACTACGCCTCAGACCGCTGTGGACGTCCCTGCCGCCGATGGGCCTCCGCCTGCGGATGAAGGCCTCCTACTACGAGGATCACCTGTCCGACTTCGCCGAGGGCAGCCAGGCGCGGCCGATCTTCGAAGCGCTCTACCGCTACGGCCTGATCGTCGCCGACAACGGCTCGAACTGGTACTTCCAGGGCGCCGCCGACCCGGGCTGGGACGACGACGACGTCTCCGACCTCAAGGACGTCCCCGGGCGGGCGTTCCAGGTCGTGGACTCCGAGGCCGCGGTCACGACGCCCTGCTGACGGAGCACCAGCGCGGCGGCCACACGCACCCCTACGCCAGCCAAAGCCCCGCCGGCGGACGACCGACCGCGCGCCGCGCCCTGGGGCGCTCGGCCGGTCAGGCGCCGCGGCGGCGAACTACGCCTGCGGGGGCTGCTGCGTCGGGGCCGCCGGCGGCGCCTCGGGCGCGGGAGCGGCGGGCGGCTGAGCGCGGGGGCGGCGGGGCGCCGGGGGTGCCGGGGGCGGCGGCTGGGCCGCCGGGGGCGCGCCGCCGGACGGGTTGCTGAAGGACACGTTGACCGGCTCGCGCTGGGTCGCGTCCTCGATCTCGAAGAACTCGCGGGCCGTGAAGCCGCCCATGCCGGCGATCACCGAGTTCGGGAAGACCTGGATCTTCGTGTTGTAGGCCTGCACGTTCGAGTTGTAGATCCGGCGCGAGGCCTGGATCTCGTCCTCGAGCTCGCGACAGGTTGCGGGAGAGCTGCTGGAAGTTCTCCGTCGCGCGCAGGTCCGGGTACTGCTCGGCCACGGCGCGAAGGTCGGCGAGCGCGCGGTCGAGCACGCCCTCGGCCTGGCTTGCCTGCTGCGGGCCCTGGGCGCCCATCGCTGCCGCGCGCGCCTTGGTGACGTTCTCGAACGTCTGCTGCTCGTGCGTCGCGTAGCCCTTGACCGTCTCGACCAGGTTCGGCACCAGGTCGTGGCGGCGCTTGAGCTGGACGTCGATGCCCGACCAGGACTCGTCGACGCGGTTGCGCGCCCCGATCATCGAGTTGCGGATGAGGATGAAGATCAGGCCGAGGAGCACGACGACTCCGATGACGATCAGGACAATGACCATTGAGAGCTCTCTCCTCCTGTGGATTGGCAGCGCCGCGTGTTCTACTAGTTCTCGGCGCCCTGCGTATCGGCGGCGCCAACTGCGCCGACCCGGCGCAGCGCCGCCTCGGCGAGCTTCGCGGTGATGTCGTCGCGGCCCTCCGCGTCCGCGCGCCCGAGCTCGTAGGCCAGGGCCGCGACGTCGCCGGACGCGATCGCCGCCTCGATCGCGCTCGGCGTAGGCCGCGTCATCGGCACCCTCCCGGGCAAGGTCTCGAAGCTGCGGCAGCGCGCTTTCGCGCGGCGCGATGGCTGCGGGGCCGCAGTGCGGGCTTGCGGCTCCGCCGAGCCGGCGCCGAGGCGCCGCGGCGGCGTGCCGGATGGCGTGAAGCTCTCCGGCAGACGGCGCCCTGGCGGCGCAGCCGATCGATCGTCTGGTAGACGGCCGCCGGCGAGACGCCCGGTGTCGGTGGCGATCTGCTTCACCGTCATCCCCATCTCGAGCCGCTCCAGTACCTCCCGCTGGCGCTTGGTGAGGCCCGGGCGCGGCGGGCCCGAGGCCCGCGGTGGTCTGGCCGACACCTTCAGTTCCACTTGACATAGCTTGACCTTATCAAGGTCAAGCTTTACATGTCAAGTCCTAGTCGTGGGACTACCCATCATCCAGCCACCCCTCGTGGCGCAGGAGGTACTCGCTTCATCTCGGGGCCGCCGCCGTAGCCGCCGACGGCGCCGCCGGTGCGCACGACGCGGTGGCACGGGATCACGATCGGGATCGGGTTCGAGCCCAGCGCGTTGCCCGCCGCCCGGTACGCCCGCGGGCTTCCGGCCCGAGCGGCGGCCTCCCCGTAGGTGATCGCCTGCCGAACGGCACCGCGCTCGACGTTCTCGAGCACGCTGTCGGTGAACGCGCCGCGGATCAGGCGCCAGTCGAGCTCGAGGTCGAACTCCCGGCGGCTCGCCGCCGAAGTACTCGTCCAGCTCCCGCCGGGCCGCGTCGACGCGGCCCGGGAGCTCCAGGAGCCGCGGGCGAGACGTCCGGCCGCGAGCCGCTCCAGCGCGGAGTCGAAGTCCTCGCGCGGGAGCACGACCCGCACCAGGCCCCGCTCCGTGGAAGCCACGAGCATCTTCCCCAGCGGCGTGTCGACGCTGCCGTAGCCGACGTCGACCAGCCCCTGCCTCGTCCGCTCGCGCGCGCCGAGCCCGGCGACCGCCTCGTCCGCCTCGGCGGCCGGCGCCCCGGCGCCGGCGCGCAGCGCGCGCTCGATTGCGGCCTGCGTCGCTCATGCTGCCTCCCGTTCGACCACGCGGGTTCTCGCGCAGGCGCTTCAGCCCCTCGTGCACGCTGCGCCGCGCTGCCTCCTCGCGAGCATTCGAGCGCGCGGGCCACGTCCGCGTACGCGAGGTCGGCGGCGTAGCGCAGCGCGACGGCCTGGCGCTGCTTCGGGGGCAGCTCGGCGACCTGCGCCCAGAGCTCGGCCCCGCTCTCCCGGCGTGCCCGGAATCCCCTCGGTCGGCGTGCTGCTCGGGCAGGTGCTCGCGCGGCTCCGGGCGCCGGGCGCGGGCCCGGTGGTGGTCGATCGCCTTGCGGCGGGCGATCGTCATCACCCAGGCCCGTGGGTGCTGGCCGTCGAGGGTGTCGTATGCGCGCATCGCTGAGATGAAGGTCTCCTGGAAGCAGTCGTCGGCGTCGTGCAGGCCCCACCATCGAGCGCAGGAACGCCAGCACCGGTCCGCGGTGCTCGTCGAGGAACGCCTGAAAGGGGGGCAGCGGGTTCGCCATCCGGTTGGTCACGATGGGAACGCCCCGGGCCGCGCGAACGTGAGGCGAGCCCGCATCACCCAGCGGCGCGGATCGCAGCCTCGGCCCCCTGGACCCGGACCCGCTCGCCCGAGGGCAGGCTCACGTAGACCGCCGCCCTCGCGCCGCAGCTGCTCGCTTGGGTTGACCAGGGTCAGCCCGAAGAACCGGCCCTCGCTCGTCGAAGCGAAGCTGGTGCTCCTCCGGGGTCGGCTCGCGGGACCCCGGCCGGGGCGCGTCGATCGCCGCGTACAGCACGTCGCTGGGGGCGTCGTAGGTGACGTGCGAGAAGGTGTAGGGGCCGGCGCGCAGGCTCACCATGTCCAGATTAGGACGTGAGCCTTGGCGGGCTCGCCTGTGTAACTCAGTAGAGCCTTGAGGCGCTCCCCTACCCCAACCCGAATCGTCCCCCTGATCTGCGTAGCCGCGCTCGGCGCTGCCGCCTTCGGCGCCGGCGCCGTCATCGGCGACGTTGGCGATCCGGGGCCCGGGAACGTGCCGCCGCACGATGCCGCCGTCCTGCCCTCGAACCCTGTCCCGACCGAGCGCGTGCCGGCCAAGAGCGGGGCCCCGAGCGGCAAGATCGTCTACTACGAGACCACCGGACCCGCTCCCCCCGATCCCGCCCGGGGCCGGGCGGCTACATCTTCAGGAAGTGCCCGCCAGGGCTCGTCGGCGGTGAACGGCTACTACTTCCAGGACCGTGCCCGACGGCAAGGACCCGGGCACGGAGCCCGACGGCGTCTTCGTAGGGTTTCGGCCTCGACGACCAGGGCTCGTCCCCAGCGGGCTACCGGCGGTGGGCCTTCTACTGGGACAACGTCACCACCCAACCGATCGACGGCGTCACGGCCGGGATCGTCTGCGACAAGGACGGCTGAGCTAGCTGCCGCCGATCGCCATCTCGCCGATCAGCAGCGGCGGGGCCTTCACCGAGCCGCCGAACGGCACCCACCTGGCCTCGGCGCCCGCCTCGCGGACGGCGCTGAGCATCGAGACCAGGTCGGAGGCGATCGTGAACTCGGTCGCGGGTGTCGCCCAGCTCGCCACCCTCGATGAGGACGCCGGAGGCGCCCACCGAGAACTGGCCCGAGACCGGGTTCACGCCGGAGTGCAGGCCGGCGACGTCGGTGACGTAGACCCCGTCGCCGGCGGCTCGGCGAGGAGCTCGGCCAGGGCCATCGAGCCGGGCTCGATCAGGAGGTTCGAGGTGGAGACCGAGGGCGCCGAGCGATAGCCCGACCGCGCTGCGCTCGCCGTTGATCGCTGGCCGTTGCCCTCCCGCCGCGCCGTGTAGGAGTCGTGGAGGTAGGAGGCCAGGCGGCCGCCCTCGATCAGCGCCGTCCGCGTCCGCGCCAGCCCCTCGGCATCGATCGGCGCCGAGGCCATCCCCTCAGGATCGAGGCCGTCGTCGGTCGAGCGCGAGCGCGGGCGAGGCGATCTCCTCGCCCAGGCGTCCCGCGAACGGGGAGCGTCCGCGCTGGATCGAATCGGCGCACAGGACGCCGCCGACGAAGCCCGCGAAGCTCGCGGCCACGGTGGGGTCGAGCACGACCGGGCAGCTGCGCGACGCGGGCTTCTCCGCGCCCAGCAGCTGCACCGAGCGCTCGGCGGCCTCGCGGCCGATCTCCTCCGGATCGAGCCCCAGTCGGCGAGCGGCCCATGCCGAACCCGAGGCCGGTCTGCTTGGAGCCGCCCTCCTCGGCGATCGCCTGCAGGTAGGCGTAGGCGAAGGTGGCCTCGTAGCTGCCGCCCAGGCCCTTGGAGGAGCTGAGAGCCGAGCGCACCTCCTCGTCGACGTAGACGGTCGTCTCGACGGCGACCACGCGCCCGTCGGCCTCCCGCGCCGAGCGCTCGATCGCCTTCGCGATCCCGATCTTCTCCTCCGTGGGTGTGCGCGGCGACATGAGCGTCGAAGAACTCCGCCGCTCGGCGGCGCGTCGCCATCGGCGGGTTCGCGGAGCGGCGGCGAACTCGTCGGCGTCGGAGACCCGGGCCGCCTCGACGGCCGCGGCCGCGATGCCCTCCACGCCGTCGTCCGAGAGGTCGGTCCCGTAGGCGAAGCCCGACCCTGCCCTCGATCCAGGCGCGCACGCCGACGCCCCTCTCCCCCGCCTCCGTGAGGCTCTCGACCTCGCCGTCGAAGACGCGGATCTCGCGCCCGACCGAATCCTGTGCCGCGGCCTCGGCGTCCCCGGCGCCGGCGGCGACGGCGGCGTCAACGGCGCGCGCCGTCAGGCCCTCGAGATCGACGTCGGCGGCGGCCACAGCTCAGCCGACCGCGGTGCCGCCGACGGTCAGCTCGGAGATGCGGACGTGGCCCTGGCCCGTGCCGACCGGCACGCGCTGCCCGCCCTTGCCGCAGAAGCCCGTCTTCATCCGGAAGTCGTCGGCGACGGCGTCGATCCGGCCCAGGGCCGCCGAGGCAGTTGCCGATCAGCGTCGCGCCCTTGCACGGCGTGGTCACCTTGCCGTTCTCGATCAGGTAGCCCTCCGAGGTGCCGAAGACGAAGTCGCCGGTGGTCGGGTCCACCTGGCCGCCGGCGAACGAGACGGCGTAGAAGCCGCGCTCGACGCCCGGCGATCAGGTCCTCGGGCGTCGCCCCGCGCTCCGGGCGCGATGTAGGTGTTGGTCATCCGCGGGATCGGCAGGTGGCGGAAGCTCTCGCGGCGGCCGTTGCCGGTCGAGGCGACCGAGTCCTTCTTCGCGGCTGCGCAGGTCGTAGAGGTAGGAGGTCACCCGCCCCTCCTCGATCACCGGCGTCTTCTGCATCGGCGTGCCCTCGTCGTCGATGCCGTCGGTGCCCCACTCGTTCGGGAGGAGCCCGTCGTCGTAGGCGACGAGGTGCGGCTGCGCGACCTGCTCGCCGAGCTTGCCCTCGTAGACGGAGGCGTGCTTCTGGATGTGGTCGGCCTCGAGCCCGTGACCGGTCATCTCGTGGAAGAGGACGCCGCCGAACCCGCCGCCGACGACCACCGGCATCGCGCCCGGCGGGCGCGTCGTCGGCGTCGAGCAGGGTGAGCGCCACGCGCGCGGCCTGCTCGGCGATCTCCTCACCGGCGCCCCCGTCGACGAGCTCCCAGCCGCGGTGCGCCCCGAGGGTCTCGAACCCGGTCTCGACGGAGCCGTTGCGGCGGGCGACGACCTGGACGCCGAGGCGGACGCGGGTGCGGTCGTCGGAGGCAAGCAGCCCATCGGAGTTGGCGACGGTGACGCGGCGGCGACCCTCGGAGTAGGAGGCGCTCACGACCTCGATCGCGTCACCCGCCGAGCGGGCGCGCTCGTCGCAGGCGCGCAGCAGCTCGGCCTTGCGCTCGGCCGGGACGCCGGCCGGGTCGGTGGCGATCTCCTGGAGCGCGGCGGGCTCGGCGGCCACAAGCGGCTGGGGCTCGGCGCGATCGCCGTCGAGCGCGGCGGCGGCCGAGTCGGCGGCGCGCAGGAGGTCGCGCCTCGGCGAGCCCGTCGACGTGGGCGAAGTAGGTGGTCTCGCCGGAGACGACGCGAACGCCCGCGCCGCGCTCGCCGCCGCGCTGGGCACCCTCCACGCGCGACTCGTCGATCGTCACGGCGAAGCCGGCCCGGTCCTCGCAGAAGACCTCGGCGAAGTCGCCTCCCTGCGCGAGCGCCCGCTCGAGGACGCCGGCCGGCGAGGTCGGCCTCGATCAGGTCCGCGGGGCGGTCGCGGGGGCACGCGGCAAACATACGCGAGGCCCGCTGTCCGGCCGGCCTCAGCGGTCCGCGGCGTCGATCAGCCGCGAGGCGGCGAGGAACAGGGCGCGGCCCGGCCTCGGTGCCCGGCTCGTAGGCGGCGCTGCGCCCGCCCGCGATAGGAGACGCGGGCGAACGGCTTGCGGGTGGTCCGGCGGCGGCGCAGGTACGCGCCCGCCTCGTCGGCGTAGCTCGAGACGCGGTCGAGGAGGATGCGGTGCGGCTTGGGGCTCACTCGTCCTCCTGGCCGGGCCCGGGCGCACGGCGGTCGGGGACGCCGTTGCCCGAGGCGAGGTCGCGCAGCACGGTGCGCATGTCGAACAGGACCAGCGACGCCAGCGTGAAGCGCTCCGTCGACGGCGACCATCGCAAGGCCGCCCTCGCGAACCGCGAACGCCTCGCCGTCCTCGGTCGCCACGTGGACCTGCGACGCCGCCTCCCCGCCCGCGGCATCGGCCGCCTCCAGGAAGGCCGCGCCCGCGCCGATCCCATCCCGAGCCGCCGCTCGACGGCAAGCGCCGTGCCGTCGCCGTCGAGCACGGCGCAGCCGCGCAGATCGGCCGACATCTCGGCCATCCGCGCCACCGCCAGCTCGGCGTCGGCGGGCTTCGGCGCGGGGCCCGCGGGAGGGCCTTCGGACGTCGTCCGGCTCATTCGTCAAACATATAGATGATATGCCCGTCTCCCGAATCTCCTGGTTGGTCGTCCTCGGCGTCTGCGCGATCGCCGTGATCCTGCTCGCGCTGAACGGTTATGTCGGGTACTCGATCACCGTCGGCGCCGTCGGCGCCGCCGCCGCGGTGAACCTTCTCTGACGGGCAGCTGGCTCAGCCCGCGCGGCCGGGGTCGTCGGCGAGCGCGTCGGGCTCGCGGTAGGAGCCCTCGGGCTCGGTGTGGATCAGCACCTCCGAGTGCTCGAACTCGGCCTCGATCGCGTCGCGAAGCCCGTGCGCGAGCGAGTGCGCCCGCTCGAGCGAGGTGCCCGCTCTGGAACTGGAGGTGGAGGTCGATGTGTAGGTGCGCCCCGGAGCGGCGGGCGCGAAGCTTGTGATAGCCGGCGATCTCGGGAGCATCGGCGCGCTGTGAGGCGATCACAGCCTCGATCCGGTCGAGCTCCTCGGCGGGCGGCGCCTCGTCGACGAGCACCCGGCCGGACCGCGTGAGGATGCGAAGGCCCGAGAACACGATCGCGGCAGCCACGCACAGCGCGGCGATCGAGTCGAAGGCCTGCTCGCCGGTGATCTCGACGAGCGCCAGGCCCGCCAAGACGCCCAGCGAGGTGAGCGCGTCGGTGCCGAGGTGGGCCGCGTCGCCCTCCAGGGCGGGCGAGTGGAGCTCACGGGCCTTGCGGCGCAGGAACAGCGCGATGCACGCGTTGGCCAGGGCCGAGAACGCGATCACGGCGATGCCGATGCCGAGGTCGTTCGAGCAAGCCGGCGCTCGGCTCCCTTGGCCAGGCGCCTGGTCGCCTCGTAGACGATCACCCCGGCGCCGACCAGAATCAGCATCCCCTCGATCGCGGCCGCGAGGTTCTCGACCTTCTCGTGCCCGTATGGATGCTCGGCGTCCGCCGGCTCGTCCGCCTTGCGGACCGAGACGAGCGCGATCACGGAGGCCATCAGGTCGATCGCGGAATGAAGCGCCTCGGTGATGATCGCGATCGAGCCGGTGATCGCCCCGGCGGCCAGCTTGAGCGCGATGAGGACGGAGTTCGACGCCACGGAGAGCGTCGCCGCGCCGGTCTTGGTCCTGATCATCGCCGCGCCCCTCGTGCAGGCCTCGTCACCGGCCAGGCCGAGATGCGCGGCGAGCTCACCCGCCGCCCTGCCCGCGGTGGCTGATCGCATGCTTCTCGTCGTCGCAGAGCTCGGCCATCGTGCGGTCGTCGGGCGGCTCGAGGTCCCGGGGACGAACGCGGGGTCATAGCCGAAGCCGTTGTCGCCGCGAGGATCGCGCGCAAGCTCGCCCTCGCAGCGGCCCTCGAAGAGGTGCTCCTCCCCGTCCGCACCCACGTAGGCGAGTGCGCAGACGTATGCAACCGAGCGGTCCTCCGCCTCGCGCAGCTCGCGGATCAGGAGGGCGAGGTTCTCCGTGTCGGTGGCGTTCTCGCCCGCGTAGCGAGCCGAGAGCACGCCCGGCCGGCCGCCCAGCGCCGCGGCCTCGATCCCCGAGTCGTCGGCGATCGCCGGCAGTCCCTGTCGCGACCTTGCGCCGTCCGCGCCTTGCACGAGGGCGTTTGCCGCGAAGGTCCTGCCAGTCTCGGGCGGGAGCTCGACCTCGCTCGGGCAGCGGCACCAGCTCGACGCCGGTGAGGATCTGGGCGAGCTCGCGCAGCTTGTGCTCGTTGCGGGTCGCCACCACCAGGCGTGGCGGCGCCATCAGCCGGCCGGAGCGCCCCGGACCGCCGCCTGGGCCTCGCGCGAGCGTGACGATTGCCGGCTCGGCGAGCGCGAGCAGCTCGTCCAGTCGCGCCCGGGACACGGGCGTCCGCTCAGCCGTCGCCTGCACCTCGACCAGGCCGCCATCGCCGGACATCACGATGTTGGCGTCGACCTCGGCCGTGGAGTCCTCGGAGTAGTCGAGGTCGCACAGCGCCTCCCCGTCGACGATGCCGCAGCTGATCGCCGCCACGCGTCCCGGTGAGCGGGTCACGTTCGAGCTCGCCCTTCTCCATCAGGGAGTCCAGCGCGAGACGAAGCGCGACGAAGCCGCCCGTGATCGACGCGCACCGTGTGCCGCCGTCGGCCTGGAGCACGTCGCAGTCGACGTACACGCTGCGCTCGCCGAGCGCGTCGAGGTCGACCACCGCGCGCAGCGAGCGGCCGATCAGGCGCTGGATCTCGACGCCGCGGCCGTCCTGGCGCCCCTTCTTCGATGTCGCGCTCCTTGCGTTCCCCGGTCGAGGCCGGCAGCATCGCGTACTCGGCGGTGACCCAGCCGCGGCCACGGCCCTCCATCCATTTCGGCACACGGTCGCTCACCGAGGCAGTGCAGATCACCCGCGTCTCGCCCTGCTATAGAGGGCCGAGCCCGTGGCCGTGCGCACGAAGCCCGGCTCGATGGTCACCGGGCGGATGTCGGCGGGCGTGCGTTCGTAGCTACGGGGCACGCCGTGAGTGTTCCAGAGGGCCGGGGCTAGATGCAGGAGGGGCCGTTCAGCTCGAACTGGCCGTGGCTGGATGCTACCCCCGCCCGCCGTCCCCCGCAGCCCTCGGGCGCGGGGTCGAGGCGGGGTTGGGGAAGCCGGGCTAGCGGAACGTGATCGCGTTCACCGCGGCTTTGATCTTGGCCACGATGACCTCGGCGATCTCGGTTCCGGACTCGCCGTTGAACCCCTTCATGGCGGCGACCATGCCGACCATCAGGAGGCTGACCAGGAGGATCAGGCCGACGTACTCGACCGTGCCCTGACCCCGCTGGTCGCGGACCCGGGCGCGGATCTTCGCCGCCACTGTTGCCATCTGGGAACTCCCTTCTGTTGCCTGAGGCGATCCTGGAGCGGCCCGCGTAATCGATCCAGACGGCGATGCGCCGAATGCGACGCGAGAATGCGCCGAGACGTGAAGATCCTCGTCGTCACCAACATCACCCCGGACCCGGCGGCGCCGGGGCGGGGCAACTACGTCCGCAACCAGGTCGCGGCGATGCGCCGGGAGGGCACGGACGCGGAGCTGCTCTCGTTTCCCGTCGGCAAGCGAGCGCTGGCGCGGTCGGTCGGGCAGATCCGGCGCCGGCTTCGGGCAGAGCGCTTCGACCTGGTCCACGCCCACTACGGGCTGGCCGGGTGGGCGGCGGCGCTGGCCGGGGCGAGTCCCCTGGTCGTGACGTTCCACGGCACCGACGTGCGCCATCGCGTCGTCGGGCCGCTCTCGCGCCGCCTGCTGGGGCGGGTCGACCTGGTCGCAGGAGCCTCGCGCGCGCTGTTCGCCGAGGAGGGAGGGCGGCCCGGCCTCCCCATCGATCCGCCGGGCGCGGTCGCGGTCCTCCCCACCGGCGCGGACCTGGAGCGCTTCGTTCCGGCGCCGCGTGCCGCTGCGCGCGAGCGCCTCGGCCTCGATCCCCGGGGCCGCTACCTCCTCTTCCCCGCCGCCCCAGGACGCCCCGAGAAGCGGCACGATCTGGCCGCCGAGATCGCCCGGCGCACGAAGGCGGAGCTGCTCACGCTCGGCTCCGTCGAGGCCGAGCGGATGCCCGATTGGGTCAACTCGGCAGCCGCGGTACTGGTGACCTCGGACTACGAGGGCTTCGGGTTGGCCGCCGTCGAGGCGCTCGCCTGCAACGTCCCCGTGCTCTCGACCCCCGTCGGAGTCGCCCCGCTGCTGCTCGGTGGCGTCGAGGGCTGTCTGGCGGAGCCGTTCGAGGCGGAGACTTGGGCGCGAGTAGCCAGCGCACACCTGGACGCCCCCGACCCGCGGGTGGCGGGACGCGAGCGAGCGGGGTGGTTCTCCGCGAGCCTGATGGCAAGTAGGGTGCTCGCGGCCTACCGGGAGCTGCTCGGTTCGGGTAATTGAAGATGCCGAATCGGCGTCGCGCCATTTCCGGGGGCAGGTTGCGAAAGATGGGACGCGGTATCGCTAAGGCCGCTCAGCCGGCGAGCGCCGGCCAGGCGGATGCGACCCGGCGACGATGGGGCGCCGCGGTGCCCACGTCGACGGCACGCGGCGGCCGCTCGCCATCGAGGGCCTCGATCGTCGCGACCACGGACGCGGCGAGCGCCGGGGGGTCGTATCCCCCCTCCAGGCACACCAGAACCGGGGCGCCAAGCTCCGCCCCGAGCTCCCTCATCGAGGCGGACATGTCCGCGTAGGCAGGCTCGTCGAGCAGGCATGATGCGAGCGGGTCCGCTCGGTGGGCGTCGTAGCCCGCAGAGATCGCCAGCAGCCCGGGACGGAACTCGCGGGCAAGCGGGACGACGACGTGTTGAACCAGGGCGAGGAAGTCGTCCGGCCCGGAGCCGGGTGGCACCGGCAGATTGACCGTGTACCCCTCGCCCGCCCCCACGCCTGCGAAATCCGCATCGCCGGTGCCGGGATAGAGCGGCGATTGGTGGATGCTGACGTAGAGGACCTCGTCGGAATCGGCGAAGATCTCCTCCGTCCCATTGCCGTGGTGGACGTCCCAGTCGAGCACCAGCACGCGCTCGGCCTGACACTCGGCGATGGCATGCGACGCCGCCACGGCGACGTTGTTGAAGAGACAGAAGCCCATGGCACGGGCGCTCTCGGCGTGGTGTCCAGGGGGGCGAAGGCCGCAGAAGGCGAAGTCGGCCTCGCCGGCCAGGAGCCGCTCGGCCGCCCACACGGCGCCCCCCGCGGAATGGAGAGCCGCCTCGAATGACGCGCCACTCGCGACCGTGTCGTGATCGATCATCCCGCCTCCCTCGCCCGTGAAGCGCTCGATCGCGTCGATGTGCGCGGGGTCGTGGACGCGCTCCAACGACTCGCGATTGGCCGCCGGCGCCTGGGCGCGCTCGAGGCCAAGCCAGTCGCGCTCGGCCATGGCTGCCTCGATCGCGACGAGCCGCCCCGCGTTCTCAGGGTGCGGGCCCGTGTCGTGGCGGTGCGAGGAGGGGTGGGAGACGTAGAGGGCCACTCGCGGGTACGGTAACGCGGCACTTGGTGCCTAGCTCGACAGACGGACGCACACCCGGCTCCGAGCCGTCCGAAGCATCCGAGTTCGACGTCGCTGTCGTCGGTGGCGGAGCGGCCGGCCTGTTCGTGGCGATCCGGTCGGCGGAGGCCGGGGCTCGGACGGTCCTCGTCTCGAGGAAGCCGCTCGCCGAGAGCTCGAGCTATTGGGCCCAGGGAGGGCTGGCCGCGACGCTGGCGCCCGACGACTCGCCCGACCGCCACCTCGACGACACCCTGAACGCCGGGCGCGGGCTCTGCCGCGTGGCGGCGGTGGAGGTACTGACCCGGGAGGCCCCCGGCTACGTGACGGAGCTGCAATCGAGGGGCGTGCGCTTCGACACCGACCAGGAGGGGCGGCTTGCCCTCGGCCTCGAGGGCGGGCACTCCGCCCGCCGCATCGTCCACGCGGGCGGCAGCGAGACCGGTCGCGCGATCACGGCGTGCCTCTCCGATGTGGCGGCCGCGACCGACGGGCTGACGGTGCTCGAGGGACGCTCCGTGACCGCGCTCTGGAGCGATGGCGCTCATTGCGGCGGGGTCGTGACGGACGGCGGCTTCATCGCCGCTCCGGCGACCGTCCTCGCCACCGGGGGCGGGGCCGCGCTGTGGGCGCGGACCACGAACCCGTGGGGAGCGATCGGCGCCGGCGCGGTCATGGCCCAGGCCGCGGGGGCCGACCTCGCGGACCTCGAGCTCTGTCAGTTCCATCCCACCGCCCTCGCGCTCCCGGGGGCCCCTGGGGACGGCAAGCTGATCACCGAGGCAGTTCGTGGCGAGGGGGCACAGCTCCTGGACGCCGAGGGCCACCAGTTCACCGACGAGCTGGCCCCGCGCGATCAGGTCACGGCGGCGATCCTCGACCGAATGCGCGCGGACCACGCACCCAACGTGTGGCTGGACCTCCGCGAGATCCCGCCGAGCAGGTTCCCCAACGTCTTCGCCGCATGCCGGGACGCCGGCCTCGACCCGGAGGGAGAGCCCGTTCCGGTGTCCCCCGCGTCGCACTACCTGATCGGCGGGGTCGTGACCGACCTCGACGCCCAGACGAGCCTCGACGGGCTCCTGGCCGTCGGGGAATGCGCTTGCACCGGGCTTCACGGCGCGAATCGCCTGGCCTCCAATTCGCTCAGCGAGTGCTTCGTCTTCGGCGCCCGGGCCGCATCGGCCGCCGTCGGCGCGGCCGCGTCCGGCCATGCCCCGGACCCCCCGGAGTGGCGGTTCGTCCCGCCCACCGAGACAGACCCGGAAAGCGGTCTGGGAGACACGCGGGGCCGGTCCGGGACGCCGCGGGGCTCGGGCGGCTGCGCGACGACCCGTATCCGCTCGCACGTCTGATCGCTGAGTCGGCGCTCGAACGCCGAGAGTCCCGGGGAGCGCATCGGCGCAGCGACCACGCGCGCCCGGATCCGGACCTCGACGGGGTCCACCTGGTCATCGGGCCTAGCGGCGAGATCCGCCGCGAACGCTGGTCCTAGCCCGCTCCAACTCCGAAATCGCCATCTTCGGCCCGAAAGCCTGTCGATGGAGCCATGCTCCATTCGGTAGTACGACAGTGTTCCTGCCGCTAGATGGATGCCTAGAGTCCGATCGGAGGATGGCCTATTTGTCGAAAAGCGCTTAAACAAGCCAGGTGCTTAATCTTGAATTAACAAAAAGCCCTTGCGGATCCGCGAATCGTTGCCATACTCGCCCTGCCTCCAGCGGGAACTCAGTTCTCAAGGAAGACGGGGGCAATGGAATGGAAACCAACGAAAGAGGGCACGAGAGATGTACCGGTTCAGTCGCTCGATCTATCGGGAGTTGGGGCCAAACGTGATCGAGGATCCGCGCGATCCCACGGGGTGCGCCAACAAGCAGCGAGTCCTTGACAGCTGCGAGGCCGCGATTCGCAGGCTCGCTTATGACAGGCGCTACTTCGCCCGTCCGGCGAGGTCACTCTTCAACGAGGTCCGCGTGTACTTCGGGATCTCCGACCAGCTCCGCGTGTGGACGGTGATCGAGCGCAACATCTCGCTCGCCAACAACTTCCTCGAGCAGATGCCCGAGGAGCTCGGAGTGGACTTGCACCTGCGCCAGTGCCGGGCCCACACCCGCAAGGGGACGCCCTGCCAGCGCGACCCGTTGCCGCACCGCGATTACTGCCCCTCCCACAAGCACCTCGAAGAGACGTTCGAGAGCGCTGAGATCCCTCTCGCCGAGGGCACGGAGGCGGAGGACGCCACCGTGGTCAGCGCGGCCGCCTGAGTTCGGGCGGGACCGCCCGGCCGGGGGGCCGGGTGAGCACTACCGGGTACGGACATGAATCGGGCCTCGGCGAAAGCCGGGGCCCTTTCATTGCTGGGCTTCCCCGGGGCACCCGATCCGCGAGCGATAGCGTCAGGCCATGCAGCTGGGCGTGGATGTCGGCGGGACCTTCACCGACGCCGTGCTGTTCGACGGAACCGATATCCACACGGCGAAGGCCCCGACCACGCCGGACGACGAGTCGGCGGGGGTTCAGGCGGCCGTTGACCGCGGTCCTGGAACGCGCCGGCGCGAAGCGGTCGGATGTCCGAGCATTCGCGCACGGGATGACGGTTGGGACCAACGCACTGCTGACCGAGCGCGGCGCCCGCACCGCCCTCGTCGCCACCGAGGGGTTCACCGACGTTCTCGACATCGCTCGTCAGGACCGCCCGAGCCTGTACCGCCTGTGCGCGGCGCGGCCGCGGGCCCTGGTCGCCGACGAGCTGCGCTTCGGCGCGAAGGAGCGCGTCTCCGCCTCCGGGGTGGTCGAGGCCCTGAGCGAGGCCGAGATCCAGCGCATCGCGGACGCGGTCAGCGCGTCCGGCGCCGAGGCCGTGGCCGTCTGCCTGCTCTTCGCCCACCTCGACGAGACCCACGAGCGCGACCTGGCCGGCGCGCTCCGCGAGCGCCTAGGGAGCGTGCACGTCTCCGCCTCGCACGAGGTCCTGGCGCGGTTCCGCGAGTACGAGCGATGCTCGACGACGGTGATCGACGCCTACCTCTCCCCCCTGCTCTCGGACTATCTGCGCGGGCTCGCGGCCGCGTGCGCCGAGGGGGGGCTGCCGGCGCCGGCGGTGATGAAGTCCTCGGGCGGAGTCGCGCCCATCGACGAGGTCGGCGGCGTCCGGCGCGCAGACCGTCCTCTCGGGCCCCGCCGGCGGCGCCGTCGGGGCCGCCCTCCTGGCCCGTCTCTCCGGCGATGCGAACGCCGTCGGCCTGGACATGGGCGGAACCTCGTGCGACGTGTGCGTCGTCTCCGAAGGCTCCGTTCGCCGCACCGAGTCTCGGGTGATCGGCGGCCGGGTGATCCAGCTCCCGATGGTCGACGTCCACACGGTCGGAGCCGGCGGCGGGTCGGTGGCATGGCGCGACGACGGTGGAGCGCTGCGCGTTGGGCCGCGGTCGGCCGGGGCCGAGCCGGGCCCTGCCTGCTACGGGCGCGGCGGGACCGAGCCGACGGTGACCGACGCCAACCTGCTCCTCGGCTACCTGCCGCCGGACTCGGAGCTCGCCGGAGGCGTCCGGCTGGACGCCGACGCAGCGACGAGGGCCGTCGGTGGGCTTGCGGCCTCCCTGGGACTGGACGAGATCGCCGACGGCGGAGGGGATCGTTCGCGTGGCCAATCAGGAGATGGTTCGCGCCCTGCGCGTGAGCACGGTGGAGCGCGGAGTCGACCCGCGCGAGTTCGCCCTGATGCCCTTCGGGGGCGCCGGCCCGATGCACGCGGCCGCGATCGCATCCGAGCTGGACATGCGCCGCATCCTGTGCCCGCGCGCCGGAGGAGTGCTCTCCGCGCTCGGCCTGCTGGCCTCCGAACGGCGTCGCGACACGGCCCGCACGGTGATGCTCCGCGGCGAGGAGCTGACCGCGGACCGGATCGCGGAGGAGGTCGAGGCCCTGCGTGGCTCGATCGCGCAGGAGATGGGCGAGGCGAAGACCGAGACGGCCTACGAGCTCCGCTACCGCGGCCAGGCGTTCGAGTTGCCGATTCCCGCTCCCGCGCGCCCCGACCCGGCGGCGCTGGCGGAGCGGTTCGCCTCCGAGCACGAGGCCCGGTACGGCTACCGCGACCCCGACGCCGAGGTCGAGCTTGTGACGATCCGTGTCGCGCTCGTCGCCGACGGGGCCCGACGTCATCCCGGCCGCGGCCGAGGGAGACATCTCGGAAAGCACCCGGCGCGCTCGCTTCGCCGGCGAGTGGGTGCAGGCGCGCGTGCTGCGGGGGGAGCCGGGCGCGGGCCTCGAGGCCGAGGGACCGTGCGTCTTCGAGCTCCCGGAGGCAACCTTGGTCCTCCCGAAGGGATGGACGGCCGAGGTCGACCGCCACGGGACCGTCGTCGCGAACCGAGGGCGTCATGAGGCTTGATCCGGTCGCGCTCCAGGTGCTGGTCGGCGCCCTGCGCTCCGCCTGCGAGGAGATGGGCGCGGTGCTGGTCCGATCCGCGCACTCGGCGAACATCAAGGAGCGCCGCGACTGCTCGACGGCGCTGTTCGACCACGGCGGCGAGCTGGTCATGCAGGCCGAGCACATCCCCGTGCACCTGGGGTCCATGCCCGACGCGGTCGCCGCCGTCACCGGCCTGGAGCAGCGGCCGGGCGAGCACTGGATCCTCAACGATCCATACCGGGGCGGGACCCACCTCCCCGACATCACGGTGATCACGCCCGTCTTCGAGGCGAGCGGCGAGGAGCTCATCGGGTTCGCCGCAAGCCGGGCCCACCACGCCGACGTGGGCGGGCCGACCCCGGGCGGGATGCCGCCCGCTTCCAGGAAGCTCGAGGAGGAGGGGGTCGTGATCCCACCCACGCGTGCCGGCGAGGCCGAGCTGCGCGAGCTCGCCGAGCGGATGCGCGACCCGAGGCAGCGGCTCGCCGACCTGCGCGCCCAGCGCGCCGCGAATCTCGTCGGCGAGCGGCGCCTGCGCGAGCTCGCCGAGCGCCTGGGCAATGAGGGCGTCCGCGACGGCCTCGCGGAGATCCTCGACTACGCCGAGCGCCGGACGCGGGCCGCGCTCGCCGAGCTTGAAGACGGGACCTACGAGGCGGCCGACGTCCTGGAGGGGCCCGCGGAGGGCGCCGACATCAAGCTGCGAGTCGCCGCCACGGTCGAGGGCGATTCGCTCGCGCTCGACTTCTCCGGCACCGACGACCAGGTCGAGGGCAACCTGAACTGCCCCCTCGCGGTGACGAAGTCGGCCTCCTTCTTCGCCGTCAAGGTCGTGTGCGACCCGGACGGCCCGCCCTCCGCTGGGCGCCTTCCGGCCGATCGCGGTCGAGGCGCCCGAGGGCAGCCTGCTGAACGCGCGCTCGCCGGCGGCCGTCGCGGCGGGCAACGTCGAGACGTCCAGCAGGGTGGCGGACCTGGTCCTGGCTGCACTCGGAGGGGCCGCGCCCGTCCCGGCCCAGGGGCAGGGCACGATGAACAACCTGACCCTCGCCGGCGAGAGCTGGACCTACTACGAGACGATCGCCGGCGGCCAGGGCGCGTGCCCCGACGCCGACGGCCCCAGCGCCGTGCACGTCGCGATGTCGAACACGCTCAACACCCCGGTCGAGGCGCTCGAGGCCGAGTACCCACTCCGCGTCCGGGAGCTGTCCCTGCGACGCGACTCGGGCGGCTCCGGCCACCACCGCGGCGGCGACGGCGTCGTGCGCGAGATCGAGGCACTCGAGCCGATGCGCTTCACGCTGATCACCGAACGCCGCCGCCACGCGCCCAAGGGCCGCGAGGGAGGCTCCGACGGCGCACCCGGGCGCAACCTGCTGAACGGCGAGGAGCTGCCGGCGAAGTGCGCGGGCGAGCTCCGCCCCGGCGATCGCCTGCGCATCGAGACGCCGGGCGGCGGCGGGCTATGGGGCGCCGCGAGGTCCGACAGCTAGCGGCTCGCCGCCCGCCAGTTCCTGAACGCGGCGAGCATCTCGGCCTCGGCCTCCGGCGAGAGCGACTCGGGGGGTAGGTGGCCGAGCGCCGTGATCGTCAGCCGCATCTGCTCGACGTAGGCGGTGCAGCCGTCGCAGCCGCCGATGTGCTGCTCGAAGCGCTCGAGGTCCGAGGGCGATAGAGCGCCCTCGAGGTAGTCGGTGACGAGCTCCACCAGTTCCCTGCAGGTCAGGCCAGGCTTGGCGGACACGCTCATGCGCCCGCCCTCTCGGCCTCGAAATGCTTTTCCAGTTCGCCTCTCACCTTTGACCTCGCTCGGTGCAGGAGCACCCGTTGATTGGTCTCGGAGAGGTCCAAGGCGTTGCGCACCTCCTCCGAAGTCCAGCCGCTGATGTCCCTGAGGGCGATGACATCGCGCTGGCGCGGGGGCAGGTCGGCGATCGCGGCGAGCAGCGCCTCTCGGGTCGCCTCGGACTCCAGCCGAACGTCAGGAGCGCTCCACTCGAGCGGCGGCTGGGCCCACGCGCCCGGGGCCTCGCCGCGGCGCCCCTGGAAACGATCCGGCGGCACGGCGGGCTCGTCGCCGCCCTCCTCGGCGCGGCGTCGCAGCAGGGTGAACGGAATCGTCCGGCGTTCGCGCTCGCCGCGGGTGCGGGCCTTGTTGAGCAGGATGGAGGTGATCCAGGTCTTGAGCGAGGAGCGGCCCTCGAAGCCGCTCGATCCCGTTGAGCACCGCCAGCCACGTGTCCTGAACGACCTCCTCGGCCACGGCCCTGCTGGGCACGTGCATGAGCGCCAGGCGCATCAGCATCGGGCCGTAGGCGTCGACCAGCTGCCGGAACGCGGCCTCGTCGCCGGCTCGAAGCCCTGCGATCAGGCTCGCGTCGTCCTCAGGGGTTGTGAGAGAACTCACGAGGGGAATCCGTACCAGAGTCTTGACCTTTTGAGGGCTATCCCCTACTCTGGCGCACCGCGGGCGAGGCCCACCAAGGTTTGAGGTGACGCTCGCCCGGTAACCCCCCGAGTAACAGACCCCTTTCATCCTCTAGCAACGATTCACACATGCCTATCGCCTTTAAAGAGTGGGCCGTCACAGTGCGCGCGCTGTCCGAGGGAGAGCAGCTCATCACGATGCGCAAGGGCGGGATCCGCGAGGACGACAAGCACTTCGAGCTCGAGCACGAGCAGTTCTTCCTCTACCCCACCTTCGACCACCAGCGAAACGACCTCGTGCGCCAGTCGCACCACCCGGAGCTGCGCCGTGCGCTCGAGGAGGGCGTCTGGCCCGACGAGGAGCCGCCCCCGCGCGCCCTGCTCCAGGACGGCGGCATCGCGCAGCCCGACCGGGTCCGGATCCGCGCCTGGGCCGAGGTGGCCGACCACTGGACCACGGACGACCCGCGAATCGTCGAGGGCCTTTCCCCGTTCCACGTCTGGACCCAGGACTACGCCCGCAAGCGGCTCGCCTGGAAGCGCACCCATCCGCTCCACGTCCTGCTGCTGAGGGTGCATCGCATCCCGCGCCCGGTCACCGTGCGCGTCCGCGACGAGTACCACGGCTGCCGCTCCTGGGTCGAGATCGACCGCGACCTGCCCTTCGAGGGCACGCCGGTGATGGCGGACGAGGAATTCGACCGCGCCGCCGCCGAGGTTCGCTCGGTCTGCGGCGAGGCCGAGCCGGTCCCGGCCTAGAGCCTGAGCGCCCCCGCCCCCTTCGACGAGACGATCCGCTCCGCGGAGCGCGCGCTGGTGCTGGGCGCCGGCGGAGGTGGCGACGTGGTCGGCGCCCTCGCGCTCGCGCGCATGTGCGAGGCGATGGACACCCAGTTCGTCCTCGGCGGTGTCGCCTGGGAGCGCATCGTCATCGACCCCCGGCCCGGCCCGCGCCCGACGGAGGAGATCGCGGGCGGCCGCCCGTTGGGCGACCGGGCGATCCTCGCCGGTGCCGAGACCTCCACGATCGACGGCGTGCGCTTCTCCGAGTCGCTGATGGCGGCGCACCTCGGCGCGGAGACGGTGCTGATCGACGTAAGCGCCGGCGCTGCCGGCGTCGCCGCGGGGCTCGACGCAGCCTGCGCCGAGTTGCTCTGCGACCTCGTCGTGATCGCCGACGTGGGCGGCGACATCCTCGCCACCGGCGAGGAGCCCGGGCTCGCCAGCCCGCTGTGCGACGCCCTCATGGTCGCCGGGGCGCAGGCAGCCGAGACGCCGTACGTGCTTGCCGTGACCGGCGCCGGCTGCGACGGCGAGCTGACGCCGGCTGAGGTGCTCGGCAGGATCGCCGTCGCGGCCGCGGAGGGCGCGTGGGCGGGGACCTGGAGCCCACCGCCCGATGTGGTGGACGAGGTCGAGCGCGCCGCGCTCGCGAACACCACGGAGGCGAGCCTGCAGCTGGTCCGCTGCGCCCGCGGAGAGACGGGGCCGACGCCCATCCGCGGCGGCCGGCGCACCGTCGAGCTCACGCCCGTGGGCGCCCTCTGCTTCTTCCTCCAGCCGGGCCGCTCGCTCGCCGCGATCGCGCCGCTCGCGGTGGCCGTGGAGGGATCCGCGTCGATCGAGGACGCCCGCGCGGCGCTCGAGGCTCGCGGCGTGCGGACCGAGCTCGACTACGAGCGCGACCGGGCTCGCGAGGCCGGCTAGCGGCGCCTACTTCTTGATGATCTTGAACGAGGCGTGCGCCGGCGAGGGATCGGGGCCGGCGCCGTTCTGAGCGAACACGTCGAAGGTGTGCTTGCCGAGCTTCAGCCTCTTCGTCGTGTGCGGCGACGTGCAGGCGGCGAACGGCTTGGTGTCCACCCGGCACTGGAATGTGGCGCCGGCCGGCGGGGTCGCGGTGAAGGTGATCTTCGGCGTCGTGTCCGTGCCCTTCGGCTTCGGCGCCTTGGTGATCGTCGTGTCCGGGACGCTCACGAGCTGGATCGTCCAGGGGAACGTGGCGGGCGTCGGGTCCGCGTTTCCGGCCGGGTCGGTGGCGAAGACCGAGAAGGTGTGCGCCCCTGCCGAGAGCGGGCCGGCGTAGTCCTTGCCGCCGGCCGGGCAGTCTGAGAAGGCCGGCTCGGCGTCGAGCTTGCACTTGAACGTCGAGTTCGCCTCGGTCGAGGAGTAGGTGAAGCTCGCGCTCGTCGAGCTCGAGGGATTGCTCGGGGTGGTGCCGAGCGTCGTGTTCGGCGCGGTCAGGTCGATCGTCCACGTATAGCTGGCCGGCGTCGAGTCGGTGCCGCCGGGACCGACCGCGCGGACGCTGAAGGTGTGCTCACCGTCGGTCAGGCCCGTGTACTGCTTGGGGGTAGTGCAGGTGGTGAAGGCGGGCTCGGCGTCGAGCTTGCACTGCAGGGAGCTGATGTTCCCCTCGCCGTGGAAGGTGAAGTCGGCCGTCGCGGAGTTGGTCAGGAACGGCGGCGTCGAGTCCGGCGTCGTGTCGATCACCGTGTCGGGCGGGAGCGCCGTATTGATCGTCCAGGTGTAGGTCGCGGCGGTCTGGTCCTCGTTGCCGACCGGATCCGTCGCCTTCACCGAGAACGTGTGTTGGGCATCGCTCAGCGGGCCGGCGTAGTCCTTGCCGGCGGCGGGGCACGACGTGAAGGTCGGCTCGGCGTCGAGCTTGCACTTGAACGTCGAGTTCGCCTCGGTCGAGCTGTATGTGAACGACGGCGAGTTGTCCGGGCTGGGGTCGGTGGGCTTGATGACGATCGAGGTGTTGGGCGCGGCCGTGTCGATCGTCCAGCTGCGGGTCGCGGGCGTGGGGTCGCAGTTACCCACGGCGTCGCAGGCGCGCACCGAGAAGGTGTGGGCAGTGTCGGCGAGGTCGGTGTAGGCCTTGGGCGACGTGCAGGTGACGTAGCTGACCTCGGCGTCGCGCTTGCACTCGAAGTGATGGACGTCGCCGGGCGGTGAACCCTCGAAGCCGAACGAGGGGTCGTTGTCGTTGGTGGTCGAGCCGTCGGCGGGGCCGGAGGTGATCACGGCGTTGGGCGCGGCCGTGTCGATTGTCCACGTTCGCGTCGCCGGGGTCTGGTCGCAGTTGCCCGCGGCGTCACAGGCGCGGACGGAGAACGTGTGCGAGCTGTCGGCCAGGTCGGTGTAGGCCTTGGGGGAGGTGCAGGTCGCGAAGGCCGGCTCGGCGTCGCGCTTGCACTCGAAGTGGTCGACGTCCCCGACCGTGCCGGAGAAGCCGAACGAGGGGTCGTTGTCGTTGGTGGTCGAGGCGTCGGCGGGGCCCCCGGTGATCGTCGTGTCGGGCGGGATGGAGTCGACGTTCCACATGTAGGTCGCGGGCGTCGGGTCGGGCCCGTCGGCGTTGCTTGCGGTGACCGTGAAGGTGTGACTGCCCTGCGAGAGCGGGCCGGGATAGGCCTTGCTTCCGGAGTTGCACGCCTCGGGCGCGTTGGCGTCGAGCTTGCACTGGAACGTGGCGCCCACGGGCGTGGACGAGAAGGTGAAGGCGGCGGAGGTCGAGTTCGAGACGGCGGGCGGCCTGTCGCCGATAATCGTGTCCGGCGGCACGCAGTCCGACTCCACGATCGGGGTGCCGTTCGGGCGCGGGTTGGGCGTCACCTCCGAGAAGTCGGCTGCGCTGTTGTCGGTGTCGTCGCCCGGTTCGAGCAGGTGTGAGCAGCCTGCCGCGATGGAGCGTTGGATCGCCTTGCCCGGCGTGACCCCACTGGACGACGCGGGCAGCCCCGCATTGTCGGGGAGGAGCGCGTTACCGGTGAAGGCACCCCAGGACACGCAGTCGACCGGGGAGGCGTCGTCGAAGCAGAAGGCGCCCGCCGCGGCCGACAGGGAGAGGTTCTTCTGGAAGTCCCGGCCTCCGGGTGAGTTTCCCTCGCCGATTACGATCGTTGCGTTGTTGTCGCCGTCATCCACGTCGTCATCCATGAGGAAGGTTTGGTGTGACGTGCCGGACGCATTCCAGACCGAGATCTGGTGGTTGAGCACCAGGTTCTGGCCACCGGCGACCATCTGCAGCTCGACGTAGCTGTCGTTCGCCCCGGTCCCCGGGTAGACCTCCCTGATCTTCATCAGGTGGAAGTTGGCCTGGGCGGGAGCGGCTGCGATGGTCGTTCCCGCGACAACCCCGACTATCAGCAAGAGCGCTCGCCAACGGCGGCGCCGACCTGGCATAGACCATTCCTACCACCCTCCTGAACGTTTTTCAACCCCGCGGTCCGGCGGCCAAAGGTATGCCTACCGAGCCATAGGCCGACCCGGCAGGCTTCCTTCGTATACTCCGGCACAAGCTAGTCGCGCGGCAGGGACGTCGCGCCCCCCGGGGAGGGGACCAAATGTTTCGCAGCGCTTCGCGCCTGACCGCATCGATCGTCGCCGTCGCCGCTGCCGTGCTGCTGGCGCCCGCAGTCGCCCAGGCCGACCCCGCCCGGCCTCGGCACCTACCAGGACGACGACGGCCTCGGCTTCCGCAACATCGTCCCCCCGGGCTCCGACGGCGTCGTCTCCGCCGCGGAGACGTTTGCGTTCCTCGCCGACGGCACCCGTCCGCCCGCACAACAATGACCAGCTCGACGAGTACGACGACCTGGTCAATCCGCTCCGGGGATCAGCCCGAGCGGGGTCGACACCCTCTTCAAAGACGCGAGCTTCGGCATCGCTCCCGCCGACATCGGCCACGACCTACACGCCGGACTGCGCCGAGACCGAGCCCCCCGCGCCCTCATCTCCGCACTGCAACGACGTCACGCTGGCCCGCGACAACTCCTACGGGGTCCCGCACGTCTACGGCGCCGACCGGGCCGCGGCCATGTTCGGCGCCGGCTACACCGGCGCCGAGGACCGCCTCTTCTTCATGGACGTCGAGCGCCACCTCGGCCGCGCCGAGATGTCCGAGTTCCTCGGCGGATCGAACATCGCGACCGACCGCGCCAACTGGCGCTCCGCCCCGTACACGGAGGCCGAGCTCCAGGCGCAGTTCGAGAACGCCGACGAATTCCACGGCGCCGATGGCGCCCAGGTGCAGCAGGACGTCCTCAACTACGTCGACGGCATCAACCAGTACATCGGCGAGGCGCTCGCGGGCGGCGGATCCGCCGTGATCCCCGGCGAGTACACGCTGCAGATCGGCGATCCGCCCGAGCCCGTTCGTGCCGGCGCCGACATCGTCGCGATCGCCTCGATCGTCGCCGGCCAGTTCGGCAAGGGCGGCGGCAAGGAGGTCCAGTCCGCCCTGGTGCTCGAGAAGGCCGATCGAGCAGGTTCGGCGAGACCGAGGGCCGCGAGGTCTGGGAGGACCTGCGCTCCCGCGTCGATCCCGAGACCGAGACCACCGTCGCCGCGACACGTCGTTCCCCTACGGAGAGCCACCGGCCAACCCGCAGCCAGCGTGGCGCTTCCCGACCCGGGCACGACGGTCGAGGAGCCGCTGAGCGCTCCGGGCGCCCGAAGGCGAAGGCGAGCGGCAAGCCCATGTTCAAGGACGATCTGGGGCAACTTCGCCTCGAACGCCCTGCTCGTCTCGGACGCCGAGTCGGCCGGCGACGGCCCGGTGGCCGTGATGGGCCCGCAGGTCGGCTACTTCTCGCCGCAGATCCTCACCGAGATCGACATCCACGCGCCGACGACCGTCGAGGAGGGCCCGGGCGTCGACGCGCGCGGCGTCGCCTTCGCCGGGATCAGCATGTACGTGCTGCTCGGGCGAGGCACGGACTACGCGTGGAGCGCCACCTCGGCGAACCAGGACATCGAGGACACCTACGCGATGGAGCTGTGCGACCCGGCCAACCCCGACGACCCGGGCGAGATGACCGACGACGGCTACCGCCTCGACGGGAACTGCGAGCGAGTTCGAGGTCCTCGACAAGGAGCTCGCCTGGCCGTCGAGCGGCAGCACGCCCGCCGGCAGCGAGACGCTTCGCGCCCTGCGCGACGAAGATGGGCATCGTCACCCACCGCGCGATGATCGACGGCACCCCGCACGTCTACACGAGCCTGCGCGCGACCTACATGCACGAGGCGGACTCGGCCGTCGGGCTTCATGCAGCTACAACCAGCCGTCGACGATGGAGAACGTCGCCGAGTACAAGGAGGCCGCCAGCTCAGATCGACTACACGTTCAACTTCTTCTACGCGGACGACGGACCACATCGCCTACTTCAACTCGGGCGCCAACCCGGTGCGGCCGGACAACGTCGACCCGAACCTGCCGGTCGTTCGGCGAGCCGCGCCAACGCCTGGGAGAACTACGACCCGGACGGACCGTGACGTTCGATCGGGCGCCGGCCGCGGAGCACCCGCAGGTCGACGGACCAGGACTACATCTCGAGCTGGAACAACCGCCAGGCGCCCGCCTACAGCGGCTCCGACGACACGTGGTCGTACCAGTCCGTCCACCGCGCCGAGGCGCTCAACGACCGGATCGAGGCGGGCATCGCCGGCTCCGAGACCATGACCCGCGAGGAGCTGGTCGACGCGATGGAGGACGCGGCGACGGTCGATATCCGCGGCGCCTACGTGCTCCCCGTCGTCCTGCGGGCGATGAAGGACGCCGACAACAACGCGAGCAAGTCGAAGCAGGTCAAGAAGGCGCGCAAGGCGCTGAAGGCCTGGAGCGAGTCTGGCGCGCACCGCATCGACCGCGACGAGGACGGCACCTACGAGGACACGAAGGCGATCCGCTACCTGGACGCCTGGTGGCCGGCCTGGTGCAGGCGGTCATGGGCAAGACCCTCGGCGACGACCTCTACGCGCAGGCCCAGACGATGCAGGGCCTCCACAACCGGCCCGGAGCCGGCGGATCGGCCTTCGGCGGCGGCTGGTACGGCTACGTCGAGAAGGACCTGCGCAACGTGCTCGGCGAGCCCGTCACCGCACCCGTACTCGCGCGAGTACTGCGGCAGACGGCAAGAAGAAGGACTGCGGCAACAGGATCGCCAGCTCGCTGAAGAAGGCGCTGGAGGCAAAGGACGACGCGACCATCTACCCGGGCATGCCCAGCTCGGCCTGCTCGGCGCTGGCGACGACCCCCGACGCGCAGTGGTGCTGGGACTCGATCCGAGCCACCGCGGTCGGCGCGATCACCCAGCCGCCGATCGACTGGCAGAACCGCCCGACCTTCCAGCAGGTGGTCGAGCCGGTCAACGACATCAGCGTCCCCTAGGCCTTGGTGAGTAGGCTCGGCCTATGGCCTGGGTCGAGACCGAGTCGCTCTCCTTCACGGCTCGTCACGAGAGCGACGACCCAGAGGACGCGAAGCGCACGCTCGACGCGCTCGAGGACCTGCGGCTGCGCCTCGAGGACCGCTTCGACGACGCGCCCGGGGAGATCACCATCGTGGTCCATCCCAGCCCCGGCTGGCTGACGGCCGCCCATCCGTTCCTGCCGCTCGCGCGCCTCGCCGCGGCGCCGGCGGGACGCCGCTACCTGGCCGGGTGGGCGATGGCCTCCGAGCTGCACGTGCTGAACGACGACTACCTGGAGCGCCGTTCCGCCGGCGACGACTCCCGTGACGCGCTGCTGGGCACCGCCGAGCGCCTGTACGCGCAGATCGTGGTCGCGGCCAACAACCCCAAGCTGCCGCCCCCCTGGGGCCCGACCGGCTTCTGGCGCTACCTGCGCTGGGCGTGGCTCGTGGAGGGCGCGTCCCAGTACTACGCGGGTCAGGCGCCGCTGTTCCGCGCCGCCGCCAACACACGGATGCGCCAGGGCAAGCAGCCCTCGTTCCCCCCGTCGGCGCGTGACGCGATCCTCCTCGGCGGCACGGTCTTCGAGCTGCTCGAGCGCGAGCGCGGCCGGGACGCGTGCCAGGTCCTCGCCTCGCGCCTGCACCGGGCCGGCGCCCGCAGCAACCTCGAGCTCGCCTTCGATGCCAAGGCAGACGAGATCGAGGCCGAGTGGCGCCGTTACCTCCGCGACGAGATGCCTCGGACGCGCTCCAGCGATGAGATGCTCACGCCGCCGGAGATGCCGCCAGCTCTAGCTCGAGATCGCGAGCAGCGCCCACACCACGGCTGCGGCGAGAATCAGGGCGATCAGCATCCCTGCGGCGAGGCGCAGGGCGCGGCCGTGCTCCGCGCCCGGCTCGGGAAGCTGAGGGGCCGAGGTCGGCATCGGTGAGGAGCGCGAGTGCGTCCTGCGCCGCGGCCTCGGAAACGAGGATGTCTCGCGGTCCGGCCGCCAGGAAGTCCGGCACGTCGAACCCGCGCGTGCGCCGCTGCACGCTCGGGATGCCCTGGTCGAGCAGGATGCCCTGGACCAGCTCCGCCTCCGCCAGGTTGCGACCGCCGGCGACCTTCACGAGCTCGCCCCCGGTGTACTGCGGCTTGATGCGCCGCGCCCGCTCGTGCGCCTCGGTCACCGGCTCGGAGCCGTCACGCCCCGTGTAGACGAGCGGCATCCCGTCATCGGGGCAGAACCGCTCGTCGAGCGGGAAGCGCCGGGCGCAGCGAGGGCACGACAGCGGCTCGGCGTCAGCCATGGTCGAGCTCGAGCCTCCTCGACATCGGTGCCACGGATGAGGAAGGCCCGCACGACCGGCGCGTCCGGGTCCTCCAGCGAGCAGATCAGGTGCAGGCTCTCGTCCCAGTTGCGGACCTCGTTGATATCGGTCTGCGACGGGTAGGCCTCGCTGCGTGGGTGCGAGTGATACGTGGCGATGACGTCCTCGCCCCGCTCGCTCGCGAGCATGGTCAGTCCGGTAGATCTCGTCCGGCGGCGATGCGGTAGCGCATGCGATGGGCGAACTCGTTCTCCGCCCGCTCGGCGTGCGTGGCGTCCCGGCCGGACCCGGTGAGCACGCCGCAGCACTCCTCAGGCGCCGTCTCGCGCGCGTGGGCGACGATCTGGTCGATCAGCTCTGCCGGGATGCGCATGCACCCGAGGCTACTCAGTAGAAGGCCGATCCCTCGTCCCTCGGGGGCTCCGCGAGATCGCCCGCCGCGGCTCCCAGCAGGTCCGGGTCTCCCGCCCCAGCTCCCAGAGGAGGTCGTCGAGCACGGGCGGGCTGAGGCCGGTGGCCGCCGCCAGCTCCTTGAGCGCGGCTCGCGTTGCCGGACGGACGCGCTCGAGCGGCCCGGGGGCGACCAGCCCGGAGCGCAGCGCCAGACGCATGAGAACGTTGTCCGCGGAGACCTCCCAGCTCTCGGGATCGGCCACCGCCAGCCACCCGCGGCGCTCGCAGATCTTCGCGAAGAGGAAGGCCTTCTTCGCGAGCGGATCGGAGTAGGCCTCGTATCGGCGCCAGCAGCGCGACGAGGCCGCCGTCGCCGCCCAGGCGGCCCGCACAGGCGCTCAGGAGCGCCTCGGAGCTGCCGCCGTGGTCGCGCTCGAGGCCAGCGGCCAGATCGCGCCACAGCGCCGCACGGCGCTCCGGGTCGGCGACCGTCTCGTCGCCGGCCTCGAACCAGCCGGCGACCTCTCCACCCGTGGCGCCCACGAGCCGCGCCGCGCGCAGCAGCTCGCCGCCCTCGGCACGGTGCGCGCGCAATCCCAGCTCCCACATGAGCTCGCTGCCGGCGAACGGCCCGCGCCCGTCGACCGTGTGTGGGGACGCATAACCGGTGCTGTGATCGACCGCGCAGAGAAAGAGGGCGCAGTCCGGGTCCGGGACGTGCGCGAAGTCGGGCGCCCGCCACCCGGCCGCGAGCTCGCGCACGCGCTCCGCAGCAGCCGAGAGCGCGCCGGCCCCGACCTCGTCGGCGCTCATCTAGACGTCGTAGGTGGCCAGCTCGAGCTTGTGCCCGTCGGGGTCCTGGAAGTAGAGGGAATGGACGTTCCCGTGGTCCTCGAAGCGCGGCTCGACCCCGGCCTCGGGCAGCCCCTCGCGCGCGCGGTCGAACTGCTCGCGATCGACCCGGAAGGCGACGTGCGCGACCCGGATATCCGCCATGCCTGAGCCACCGTCGCCGGGGATGGCGTCGGCGGGAAACAGGGCGAGGCCGCTGCCGCCCGCGAGCATGAACATCGGCACTCGGAGCTCCTCGTAGCGGCTCTCGAGCCCGAGGACATCCCGGTAGAACGCGACCGAGCGCTCGAGGTCGGCGACGGTGAGCGCGACGTGGTCGAGGCCCTGGGTTCGAAGCGGCTCCATCCGCCTCGAGACTACCCGGCCGGGTGCGCCCACGGCCCGCCGCGCGCCCTTGCGCGCGGCGGGCCGGCAGACCCCTCTATCCGACTATTACGCTGCTGGACAGGCGACCGGAGGCGTCGACGGATCGACCGGGAAGAAGTTCGCCCCGGTGATGTTCGGCGCCGCGAGGTTGCTCGGTGGCCCGAAGGCGGGTGTCCCGGTGATGTCGGTACCGGCCAGCCACTGGTTCAGGAAGATGTTGAGCTTCCCGAGCTCGGTGGTCGTGAAGCCGCTCGGGCCGGGGGTCCCACCCGGTCCGGTGCACTTGGCGCCGGCCTCGTTGAGGATCACGTTCTTGTACTGCTGGAACGTGATGTTCGAGCCGGCGAACGTCCCCTTGGACATGGCGCGCCACGTTGTAGAACTTGGTCGGGCCGAGGATCTGGCGCAGCGCGATCAGCATCGTCGCGTGGCGCGTGTACGTCGGGAACGTGGTGAACTCGTTCTGCGCGTCCACGTCGAGCGGCGCGATGCACCACTTGTTGGTGCCGCCCGGGCAGGCCGTGCCGCCCGCGTTCGTGTAGTTGGTGTTGAACTGGCTCTGGCAGCGACGTCCCGTTCAGCTGGAACGCCGTGTAGTCGTAGGAGCCGTACGTCGCCCATCCCTCGTTGAACCAGATCGTGTTCCACTGATTCGGCGACACCGCGTCGCCGAACCACATGTGCGTGGTCTCGTGAACGAGGGTGCCGAGGCTCACGTTGGAGCTCGGGAAGTGGATCTTCGACTGGACCTCGAGCACGTAGTTGATCTGCGAGCCGCTCGTGTTGTCGGCGACGACTCCGCCGGAGTCGAACGGGTACCTGCCGAACCGGTTGGTGAGGTACTCGGTGATCGCCGGATGCTGGTTGACCTGAACGTTCGCGGTGTTCTTCTGAGCCGCCGTGAACGTCGAGTCGAACGCGTCGTAGTACTGGATGCCGTTGTTCGCGACGGTACCGGTGAGGTCGAACGTGCCCGACGTCGTGGTCGCCATCGCCGACTCCATCGGGTAGTTCATCTCCCAGCGCCACGTCCGCGTGGTGTCCGGGTTGTCGGTGTAGTAGACGAGCTCGCCGTTGCCGAGCGCGGTCTTGCCCTGCGGGACCGTCAGGCGGAAGTCATAGGTCGCCTTGTCCTGCGGGTGGTTGTTGACCGGCATCCACTCGTACGCGCCGATCGGCTCGTTGACGACGTACGCGCCGTCCGGGGTGCCGGGCGACGGAACGTTGGTGAAGGTCGGCGCCCAGCCCTCGACGGAGCCGTCGGGATCCCAGTGGACGCCCGGCGTGCCGTGGTAGGCCACGTCGACGGTGAACGTCGAGCCGTTCGCGATGTCGGCGGCCGGGTCGATGACGAGCTTCATCGCGGGGCACTGGTTGTGGAGCTCGGTGACCCCGGTCACGAGGGGGTTCGGGGGGTTGTTGACGGAAGGCGAGCAGCCGTTGGCGGGCGGGTAGACGATCGCGCTGGCGGCGCTGCCGTGACAGCGTATTGGCTCACGTTCGTGACGGGGCAAGTCGGGGCGCCGCCCGGAGGCGCCTGCTTGCTGAACGGAGCGGCGACGCCGTTGACCTTGACGGAGTCGATCAGCGATGCCGGGATGCTGAAGTCGAGCGCGAAGTCGCACAGATCCTGCGTGGCCTTCGCCGTCATCGTCACGTGGGTGGGGTTCGCCGGATCCGCGAGCAGCGAGTTAGTCGCGGTGTTGTAGTTGAAGAAGATGTCGTAGTTCTGGGCGTCGTAGCCGCCGTTGCCCTGCTCGGGGAAGTTGCGGTCGCCAAGGGTGCGGGCGCCGGACGTGCACACGGCAGGCGGCGGGGCCGGCTCGGCCTCCGGGGCCTTGTCCTTGGCGGCCACCTTCAGCTGCGATGCGCCCGCGCACTCAGAACCGGCGGCGGCGTTGCGCCGCAGACAGGCGTCGAGCTGATGGGTACCGGTGGCGAGGCCGGCGCCCACCGGGACGTCCACGTCGAAGCTCTTCGAGCTGTGGGCCTTGACGCGCTTGGTGACGCGCGCGACCTTGTTGCCGTCGATCGTCACGTCGACGATCGCGTTGCCCGCCGGTCGCCGGAGTTGCGCAGGGTGCCCATCTGGAGCATGCGTCGAGTCCTGGATGGCAGTGCCGTTCGGGGCGGTGAACTGCGTGATGCTCAGCTTCGGGTTGGCCGCCGCCGAGGCGCCCGAGGCGAGACCGAGACTGGCCAGCGCCGAGGCACAGAGAAGGAACGCGGTACGCGACGGACGGCTACTGAGCATCGAGGCCTCTCCAATTCCATGACCCGGCGAGGCCGATCCCCGCCGGACGGTCCGATACTAAAACTCTTTCAGGAGCCGTGCAGGCTCCAGCGCGTACAAAATCGCGACAGACAGTTAGACCGGCCGGAAAGACCCTATCGCTCAGCGGGGCCGTGTGCAGGCCAAGTTGGCGGCTCCTCGCGGGCCAAGCCGATGATCGAGAGGAAGAAGGCGGAGAACACCGCCTGGACGCCGACGATGACCAGGACCGAGGCGAACACGAGCAGCTTCTCCTCGTTGAGCTGGCCGAACCCGCGGTCGATCCAGGTGGCGACGACGACCCCGCCGATGATGAGGCCGGCGAGCAGCACCAGCCCGCCCAGGAGCAGCGCCCGCTCGAGCCGCAGGTGACGCAGACCCCAGCCCAGCATCCGGTCCTCCCGCTCGCCGAGGACGTAGACCGCGAACGCCCGCGCGCTCACGGCCAGCGCAACGACCTGCGCGCCGACGATGGTGAGCAGGGCGAACGCGATCATGGCGTGGAGCTGGAACTCGCGGCCGAAGACGGGAACGTCGAATCCTGAGAGCGTCATCCCGATCAGCCCCAGCGCGAGCATCACGGCTCCCGGGAACCATGAAGAGCGCGGTCGGGCTGTTGACGAGCAGCAGCTTCAGATGGCGCCACGCGTCCCGGAACGGCGAGAGCTTCGACTCGCCCTCGCGAGGTTGGTAGCTGATGTCGAACTCGGCGACGCGGAGGTCCTCCTTGACCGCCCGGACCACCATCTCCGACGCGAACTCCATCCCGGTCGAGCGCAGACGCAGGCGCGGCAGCGTGTCCCGCCGCAGCGCGCGCATCCCGCAATGGGCATCGTGGATGCCCGACCGGTAGAGAAGGTTGAGGAACCCGCTGAGGATCGGGTTGCCGATGTAGCGGTTGGCCCATGGCATCGCGCCGTCGCCGATGTTGTTCATCCGGTTGCCGATGACCATGTCGGCGCCGTCGTCGAGCTGAGCGACGAACCGCGGGATCTCCGCGAAGTCGTAGGTCTGGTCGGCGTCCGCGGTGATGATGTAGGTGCCGCGCGCGGCCGCGAAGCCGGCCAGGTACGCGCTGCCGTACCCACGCCGGGCCTCGTGCACCACGGTGGCTCCCGCCGCCTCCGCGAGCTCGCCGCTGCCGTCGTCGGAGTCGTTGTCGGCGACGATCACCTCGCCGGCGATGTCCTCACGCTCGAGCACGTCCAGGGCCGAGCGGACGCACGCCTCGATGCTCTGGGCCTCGTTGTAACAGGGGATCACGACCGAGACGAGCGGCTCGCGTATCGCCGTCGGCGCGGAGGCCACGGTCACCCCGGCGGCGTGGGCGTGTTCATCTAGCCGACCTGCTTCACCGCGCCCGACTTGGCGAGCTCGACCGCATCGCCCTCGCCCGGGACCGTAGATCTCAACCTGAAGGTCCGGCTGATCGTCGAAGACCATGTAGGCGTTCAGTCCACTCCCCCCCTCCAAGAGGGTGAAGCCGTCCTCCTGCGAGAGGCCCTTCGTGCCACCGGCCTTCTCGGCGTCCTCCAGCGCCGCCGCGGCGTCGGGCTTCGCGTAGGTGCCGATCGTCAGAAAGTTCGGGCGGGTATCGCCGGCCTCGGCGCCGCCGGTGAGGTAGCGGATGTAGATCCGGCCATCCGAGAGGTTGGTCAGCTCGTAGGCGTCCACATCCGGTAGTGGGCCGATCCAGTAGGCGGGGTGGCTGAAGTTCGCAGCCTCGGCGATCAGCTCGGACTCGCTGAGGGCAACGGGCGCCTCCGAGTTCCCAGCGTCATCGTCATCGTCGCCGCCCAGCAAGGCGACCAGGCCGAACCCGATCGCGGCGGCGATCACGAGGCACAGCAGGCCGAGGCGCACCGTTTTGACGTCCATCTACAAGCTTCCTTTTGCTCCCTGCTCCGCTCGCGCTCCGAGGGGCCGAAGGCGGATCACGAGCGGGGAAAGCGTAGCCGAGGAATCGACGCATAGGCTCTGTCGATCCCCCGGCACGAGACCAATCCCCCACGCACCGACCCGGCCACGAACTACTCGCACCGGCCGCCGAAGGAGGGGGTGCGCCAGCTCCTCACGGTCGCCGCGTGGCGGACGGCGCTGAGGAGCCCCCGGGTCTTCCTGGCGAACCTGCGTCAAGGCCCCGAGTTCCTCCGCGACGCCCGCCGTGGCCGGGGGGTCCCGGATCTCGAACGGCGTCTGACGACGGAGGAGGCCGCCGTCAGCGGCCTGCTCGAAATCTCCGAGGCCGAGTACCGGGATGCGGTGGCGCAGACCTGGATCCCGGACGCCGATCCGTCCGAACCGCTGTCGGTCTGGAACGCCCGCCGGGAGCTGCTGCGGCTGGTCGGCGCCACCGTGCGCCTTGTGCGCCCGGCGGTGATGGTCGAAACCGGCGTGGCCCTGGGCTTCACCACGGCGACGGTGCTCCGCTCGATGCAGGACCTGGGCCATGGGCACCTCTACTCGGTCGACCTCCCGGCCCTGCAGTACAACCCCGCCGACGAGGTGGGCAAGGCCGTGCCGACGGACCTGCGCGACCGCTGGACGCTGGAGCTGGGCGACAGCCGGGCCCTCCTGGAACCGCTCTGCGAGCGGGTTGCGCCGGTTGACCTCTTCCTCCACGACGCCCTCCACACGTATGAGTCGCAGCTGCGCGAGTACCGGACGGTCTGGCCGCACCTCTCCGAAGGCGCCCTGCTGCTCTCCGACGACGTCGGCAACCCGGCCTTCGTCGAGTTCGCCGACGAGGTGGGCGTGCGGCCCTGGCTGGTCGCCGGGCAAAGCCGCGACGATGTGGTCGGCCTGATGCGCAAGCTCTGACGTGCGCGTCCTGGTCGTCTCCGCGTACGCCCTTCCCCATATGGGAGGGATCGAGGTGATCGCGGACGAACTCGCCGCGGCGCTCGCGGCCCGTGGGCACACGGTCACGCACCTCAGCTCGACGGCCGGCGGCGCGGCGTCCGGCCCGCGTGGATACCGCCTCGTGCGGGTGCCGGCGCTGAACGTCGCCGAGCGGCGGCTGGGCATCCCCTACCCGGTGTTTGGCCCGCGCCTCGTGACCACGTTGCGCGAGGAGGTCCGGAAGGCCGATGTCGTCCATGCCCATGGCTACCTCTACATGGGCACGCAGGCGGCGTTCGCAGTGGGCCGCCGCGCGCCCGCGAGCCCGGCCCTGGTTCTGACCGAACACGTCGGGCACGTCCCGTATCAGGCTCGAGCCGCCGATCTCGCCGAGCGGGCGGCGATCCGGGTGCTGGGGCGGCACGCGCTGAAGGCAGCCGACGCAGTGATCACGTACAACGACCGGGTTCGCGACGAGCTCGCGGCTACGGTCGCCGCCGAGCGCCTCCACACGATTCTCAACGGGGTCGATCACGAGCGATTTCGCAGCCCTAGCGCCGCGGAGCGGGCCAGCCTACGCTCCGAGCTCGGCTGGGACCCACGCCCTCGGGTGCTCTTCATCGGCCGCCCCGTTGCGAAGAAGCGCTTCGACGTGGCCCTCGAGGCCGTCCGGCGGCTGGACGGCAAAGCCCTGTTGGCCGTTGCCGGCCCCGAGCGCCTTCCTCCCGGTGCGGATGCGCACGCGGAGGCCCTCGGCCCCCTCTCCCGGGATCGGCTCGCTGGGGTCATGCGCGCGAGCGACGCGCTGATCGCCCCCGCGCGCGGCGAGGGCTTCCCGCTGGCGGTTCAGGAGGGGATGGCGAGCGGCCTACCCGTGCTGCTGGCCGACGATGAGGGCTACGCCCCAAACATCGACGGCGCCGGCGAGGGAGTCCGCGTGATCTCGGGCGGCGCGGAGGAGTTCGCGACCGGCCTGAAGGAGCTGCTCGACGACCCGGCGTCGAGGGAGCGGGCCGGCGCGGCGGCGGCCGCGCACGCCCAGCTGGCGTTCTCCTGGGAGCGCGCCGCGGAACAGCACGAACTGCTCTACGGCGCGGTGACTCCGGTGTAGGCCTCGATCCAGTCCCAGCGCTGGTCGCACAGGGTCTCGAACTCGGACGCGGGCACGGTCTCGAACCCGAGGTCTGGCGCTGAGACGGGTTCGAGCGTCAGCGGACCCAGTTGATAGGAGGGCTCGGCGCTTCCCGGCGCCAGCCCGGGGCCGCTGTAGCGCAGCTCGAACTCATGGGTCCCAGCATCAAGGGTGCGAGTGCCCAGTGACTCGCTGGCCCCCGCGTTGTTGAGGACGCCGCGCTCGCTTTCGACCTCCTCACGATCGATGAAGAGCTCCACGCCGCCGAAGATCACGCCGCCGAGCCAGATCTCGTAGTCGCCACCGGACAGCTCGGCCGTGGACGTAACCGAGCCATCGCCGTCCGCCACCAGCGTGGTCGGGCTCGAGAGCTCCCAGCCAGCGGGCAACACCGATCCCGAGAAATCGACCGTGACCGGCTCGCTGACGCGCGCCGCGTACAGGGTGCCCTCGGACCCGGCCGCGTCGGCCAACTGGCCGAGATCTCCACAGTCGGGGACACCGCCTGCCTCATCGGCGTTCCCGAGCGGCATGCGGTCCACGAGCACGCCCGGCGCGGCGACCCGGCGCCAGATTTCGTAGTGGTCCGTTGTTTGCGCCAGCTCCCATCCCACCGACGGGCGGCTGGCGGCGGGCGAGCGCCGAATCACGAGCAGGCCGTACGGATCCAGTTGACCCAGGGCGATGTCGTCCAGGTCCACGTACTGGCCGGGGGCCGAGGCTCCGGACGTCAGCGGCGATCGGCCGGTACCGCAGGTCGCTGGCACCCTCAGCGTCGAGCTTGCGAAGGAAGTGCCGCGGCCCGTAGATCGACACCTCGGTGCTGAGCGCCGGGCCCTGCCCGGCGAAGTCCTCGCCGATTCGCTCGAGCTCCTCAGCCTGCGCGCGCGGCGCGAGCCAAACCCCCTGGTAGGCCAGGAACCCTCCCCAGACCACGAATCCAGCGACGACGGCGGCGAAAACGCCGGCCTCGATCCGGAAGGGCGTCCTCTCCGCCAGCAGGGCGAGGCCGAGCAGGGTTGCCGCCAGCAGCGCAGGCGAGACAGTTGCCATCGCCTTGCCGTCGACCCAGGGCGAGCCGACCAGCATGATCGCCGCCGCGCCAAGGGCACCTCCGCCCGCGAAGGCCGCGAACGGCAGACCCTTCCCGTCCTTCAACCGGAGGCAGGCGATGAGGGTCGCGAGTGCGACCAGAAGGCAGGCTGCGGCGACGAAGATGGTCAGCGGCTTCAGGTGGGGGTCGATCCGGAAGTCGATCGCCGGCCAGATCCCGGCGATCTCCATCAGGTTGAGCGGCCCGTGGAGATTCCCCAGCTCGGTCTCCTCCGTGAGCACGCTCTGCACCGGGTTGAAGATGCCGTCGGGCGCGATGAGAACCGGAAGCACGAGAATGCCCGTGAACAGCGCGGTCGGCCACACCAGCCGCCAGCAACGGGGCACCACCGACCGCGCGGAACGCCAGCACAAGCAGGGGCAGGAGGATCGGCGCCAGCCAGGCGGCCCCGCCGGGGCCGAGGACCGCGATCACGCCGGCCAGGGCGACCCCCAGGGGTACCCACAGCGAGCGGGGCCAGCCGCGGTCCACGGCGATGGCGACGAGCACCGGTGGAAGGCCCAGAAGCGCCGCGGTGATGATCTCCTTGACCCCGCCCCACAGCGAGTAGCCAACGAACAGCGCCGCCGCGCTCGAGAGCACCGCGATCGCGCCGGCACGGTACCGGGAGCGCAGCAGCCGCCGGGAGAGCTCGAAGACCAGGAGGGCCATCGCTGCGGCCCCGAACGCCATCGACGGCTGCATCGTGAACGCGACGTCCTGGCCGGACGCAAAGCCCATGATCGCGGCGGGCACGAAGGCGCCGATCGGGTAGCCGCCGCCGAGATAGGCGTCGACCATCGAGGAGTACGTCGAGGGCGGCAGCTCGCCGACCCCGCGGCCGTACTCGAAGGCGTGGTCGGTCAGGCCCATCCAGGTGGCGGTGTCGTCGAGCTTGATGTAGCCCGCCCAGCTCGGCTCGCCGAGGACGAACGGGGCGGCGAATAGGGCGAAGACCACTGCGCCGACGCCGATCTCGATGCCGCCGGGCGCGTGCTCCGAGTGACCGGGCCCCCGCCACGAGCCCGAACGCGGCGAGGACCAGGATCGCGGGCAGCGTGAGCTCGGCCGTCGCGTCCGAACCGGTCCCGAACTGGGCGATGACGATGGCCGTCGCGAGACCCAGCGCCGGCCGCGCTGTCCACGGGACCTCGAAGTCGGCCAGGCGCTCGATGAGCAGCGACAGGCCGACCGTCGCCGCGAGCAGCCCGACGGGCGCGACGAGCCAGCACCAGAAGAGATCCACGCGCCTATCGTGCCGTGACTAGGTCCTCGGCGTCACGCCGAAGGAATCAGGGGACGTCTCGTTGCGCTAGGAGGCGCAGACCGCGAAGACGGAGACGACGTCGGCGCCGCCGACGGTGCCGAAGTCGACGCGCCAGCCGTCGGGCGTCTGGGCCGCAGTCGACGGGCTGCCGCCCGTGAGCGGAATCGAGCCCTTCAGGCCCTGTCCGCCGCTCGAGCTGCCGCCGCCATCGGTGGCGACCGCACCCGGCGCACAGGTGACGGACGCGCTGGCGCTGCCCGCGGCCCCGCTGTTGGTTGCGATCTTCACGCTTGCCGGACCGGTCGGACCGGTGTTGCCGGTCGCGTCCGGTCAGGCCGGTCGGTCCGGTCGGTCAGGCCGGTCGGTCCGGTCGGGCCGGTGCGGACGGCGCCGGTGGCGCCCTGCGGGCCCGTCGGGCCCGTCGGGCCGGGGTTACCCAGGAAGCCTGTCTGCGCCGGTCGCTCCGGTCGCTCCGGTCGCTCCGGTCGCTCCGGTGCCGCCGGTCGGCGCCAATCGGGCCGGTCGGGCCAATGCGGGCCCGGTCGCGCCGGTCGCGCCGGTCGCTCCGGTCGCTCCGGTGTTGCCGGTGTTGCCCGGTACGTTGCCGGTGCTGCCGGTCGCGCCGGTCGCGCCGCTTCGGGCCGTCGCCGCCGGTCGCGCCGGTGCCGCCCTGGGTGCCGGAGGCACCAGTGGCGCCGGTCGGGCCGGCGGGCCCGGTCGGGCCGGCCACTGTGCCGGTCGGGCCGGTGGCGCCGGTCGCCCCGGTGGCGCCGGGCGCGCCGCTGGTGATGACGACGAGGTCCTCGTTGTTCTTGCAGTCCTGGTTGGGGCCGATCGCGCGCACGGAGTACTTGTCCGGCTTGTCCTGCTTGACGCACATCCGGATCGACGTCGCCGGACCACCCGCGCTCGCGGGTGCGGCCAGCACGGCCGCCGCCGACACGGTGAGAACCGTGAGAGCGAATCCGAGCTTGATCTTGGCGATCATCGGCTCGACCTCTCCAGCGCTACGGCGAGCAGACCACGTAGACGGTGACGGTGTCCCCGCCGTTGCTGCTCACGGCGCGCCAACCATCCGGCGTCTGGCCCGCGGTCGACGGCGATGCGCCGTGTGAGCGCCTGGGAGTTGACGATGATTCCAGCGCCGACGGACGCTTCCACCGCCACCAACGGCCCCTTGGTCGCCGGGCAGCTGACGTCGGCACCGCCGTCGGTGTCAGTCGCAACCGCTACCGAGGCGGTCGCCGGGCCGGCGGCGCCGGTCGTACCGGTGTTGCCGACCGCGCCGGTGTTGCCGGTCGGTCCCGGCGGGCCGGTCGGGCCGGTCGGGCCGGTCGGGCCGGTGTTACCGGTGATGCCAGAGGCGCCGGTCGGGCCGGTGAGGCCGGTGCTGCCGCGCGGACCGACTGGCGCCGGTGGCGCCGGTGGCGCCGGTGGGGCCGCTCGGGCCGGTCGGGCCGGTCGGGCCGGTGGCGCCCGTGGCTCCAGCGGCGCCGGTGGCGCCGACGGCTCCGGTGCCGCCGGTCGCGCCGGTCGCGCCGGTCGCGCCGGTGCCCGGTGGCGCCGGTCGGGCCGGTGTTACCCGTGCCGCCAGTGGAGCCTGTAGCTCCGGTCGGGCCGGGGGCGCCGGTGGCACCCGTGGCGCCCGTGGGACCGGTCGGGCCCGTCGCGCCAGGAGGTCCGGCGGGGCCCGTGGGGCCCGTGGCGCCGGTCGCGCCGGGCGTGCCGTTCGAGATCAGGACCTCGTTCTCGCCCGCCTTGCAGTCTTTGTTCAGCGGAATGACCCGGACGACGCCCTTGTCCGGGTTCTCCGCCTTGACACACATCTTCGTCTCCACGCCAGCGGATGCGGGAGCTGCGGCGGCCGCCATCGAAACTGCGGCGGCGCCAGCCGTAAGGACCAACCCGACCTTCCTCGACCTGATCCTCATCTACCTACTCCCTCCAAAGAAGTCGAGCCGGCGTCCCGGCTACTGAAATCCCTTCAGGACGGTTTCTCTCACATCCGCCCTGACTGCGCTGGACAATATTGCATCGGCTGATGTGCCGTACCGGCGCATGCCGAAATCGTGCCTGGACCGCGGGAACGCCGCTACCACCAGACGGTCGAGTCGACCCCCTCGAGCTCCTCGACCGACTTGGTGTAGACGCCGGAGGAGAGGTACTTCCATCCGTCGTCCGGGACGACGAAGACCACGTTGCCCTCGTCCAGCTCGCCGGCGATCCGCACGCAGATCGCCGCGATCGCGCCGGCGGAGACCCCGGCGAAGAGGCCCTCCTCGCTGCAGCAGCTTCTGGGTCCAGACGATCGCGTCGCGGTTGGAGACCATGATCTTGCGGTCCAGGAGCGAGAGGTCGATGATCGGCGGGATGAACCCGTCGTCCAGCGAGCGCAGGCCCTGGACGAGCTCACCCTGCATCGGCTCGGCGGCGACGATCTTGGTCTCGGGGTCGCGCTCCTTGAGGCGGCGGCCCACTCCCATCAGGGTCCCGCCGGTACCGAGGCCGGCGACGAAGGCGCTCACCTGGTCGAGCTCCTCGAGGATCTCCGGGGCGGTGCCGTCGTAGTGCGCGCGGGGGTTCGCCTCGTTGCCGTACTGGTAAGGCATATATACGGAGGGGTCGGCCTCCCCCATCTCGAGCGCCAGCTCGACGGCGCCGTTCGATCCCTTCGCGCCCTCGGAGTAGACGATCTCCGCTCCATACATAGGAGCAACTGGGTGCGCTCCTCGGTGACGTTGTCCGGCATGACCACCTTGAGGGGGTAGCCCTTGCGCCGGCAGATCATCGCCAGCGAGATCCCGGTGTTCCCGGACGTCGGCTCCAGAACGCTCTGCCCCGGCGCGATCGCCCCCTCGGCCTCCGCGGCCTCGATCATCGACTTGGCGACCCGGTCCTTGACGGAGCCGGTCGGGTTCTGCCCCTCGAGCTTGGCGAAGATCCGGACCCCCGGCTTGGGCGAGAGCGTGGGCAACTCGACGAGCGGCGTGTTGCCGACCGACTGGACCAGATCCCCGTAGCGTCCGCCGCAGGGCCGGTTGAGTGTGCGCTCGTCCGGGCTCACGCTTTAGAAAGTGTAGTGAGGTTCGGCCGGGCTCCGCAAAGGCTGCGATGGACTTTTTGACCAAAGCCGCGATTCAGATATGGACCCTCCGTGGGTTGCGTCCCGACCGCCGTACCTGAGAGGATCGCCGCCTTACTCGCCTTCAGATATCCCCTGTACCCGAGGACGAGAGACAATGAAGGGCATCACCGCCGTATCCACGGAGCCTGACCGAACCCCCCGCGACAACCGCGAGGCGATCCTCGTCGCCGTCGCAAAGGTGATCGCGCGCCGCGGTGTCCGCGGGCTCCGCGTCGAGGACGTCGCCGCCGAGGCCGGCGTATCGGCCCCCCTCCTCTACTACCACTTCACCAGCAGGGCGGGTCTGGTTAAGGCAGCGCTCGAGCACGCCAGCGATCGTGCCCCCTCCTCGGCGCTCCGCGGACCGACCCCGGGGACCGGGTTGGAGTCCGTGTCCGAGGCGCTGCTGAACGAGTTGAGCGAACGCCAGGACGTTCGCGACAACGCGGTCGTCTGGGGAGAGGTCAGCGCGTCCGCCGTCTTCGAGCCGGACCTGCGGGTCGACGTCAAGCGGGTGAACGACTCGTGGCGCGCCAACGTCGCGGACGGGATCCGGGCCGGGATCGAGGATGGGTCGATCCGGGAGAACGTCGAGCCGGAGGCCGCGGCCGATCTTCTGATCTCCCTGGTGGACGGCCTCTGCACCCGCTGGCTCGCCGGGACGATCGATCGCTGTCGCGCCGTCGACCTTCTTCGCGAAGCCCTAACACAAACGCTTGCCCGGTCCGTATAGGCTCCGCCTTGGCTCAGTGCTCCGTCCTGGCTCAGTGGCCAGTTGGACACTTGGGCTAAGTCCAGGGTTACATTTCCTACCTGCTTGACCATTGACCAAGCCGGGTTGGGTTGAGAGGTTTCAGGTCCAGGCCTGAAAAGGTTTCAGTCACCGGAAGAGGAGAGAAGGGTTTGATGATTCGACCGACGTGGGTTGCCGCTGCTGCTGCCATTGGAGTTCTGGCCATCGCCCCTTCCGCAGACGCGGCTCAGACCCGGTCCGTCGATGACGACGGCGCGGACTGTCCTTCCGCCCCCTTTAGCTCGGTTCAGGCAGCGGTCAACGCGGCTGACGCCGGCGACACGATCGCCATCTGCCCCGGCACCTACACCGAGGGCAACGGTGCGCCCGGCACCAACGCGCTGACGATCAACAAGAGCCTGACGATCAAGGGCGCGGGCGCCAACAAGGTGACGATCCAGCCCAAGCGCTCCAACCGCGAACGGCGGCCAGATCGCCACGGGCAGCCCCGCCCTTCGCGACTCCGTCGGCAACATCATCACGATCCAGGGCGGCACGGCAAGCCCGATCACCGTTGACATCTCGGGCGTCACGGTCGACGGCAACGGCGTGTACGTCGAGGGCGGCGTGCTCTACCTCGACGCCCAGGGATCCCTCGTGCGCGACCGCGTGACGGACACCGTCACCTCGGACGCCAACAACGCCTTCAACACCCCCGGCGGATACCGCGCCTCCAACTTCGGCTTCGGCGTCGCCCAGGCGACACAGGCCACCTCCACGCCCCCGGGCGCGACCACGCGGACCCTGCTCCTCGACCACACGCGCGTCGACAAGTACAACAAGTACGGCGTCTGGATCGACAGCGCCACCGGCGACTCGCTCCCGCTCACCGCGTCCGGCGTCGTGAACCAGGGTGTGATCCGCATGTCGAAGATCATCGGGCGCAACAACTGCCCGAACTACATCGCCGACGGCATGTGCCAGGCAGCGGGCCAGCTGACCAGCGGTCCCCTGTTCGGCCAGGACGGCCTGCGAGTGACGGCCGGCGCGACGACGAACGTCACGGACTCCCTCATCTCCTCGAACATGGTCAACGGCACCGGCTCGCCGACGCGCAGCTCCAACACCGTGCCGAACTCGACGAACAACGCCCAGCTGGTCAACGGCTCCGGCGTGCGCCTGGTCGGCGCGGGCGCATCGACGCTCAATCGCAACAACATCGCCGACAACGGCTACGGGCTGATCAACGCGCAGCTCGACGGCACGACCGCCAATACCGCCACCCCGACGAACGCCGAGAACAACTGGTGGGGCATCCGCTACACCAGCGCCACCAACAACGTCGGCCCGGCGATCTCCCCAACGTCGAACCCGCCGATTCCGGAGAACCCGGTCAACGGCACGGGGATCGCGGATCCGGCGTGCATCACGACGAATCTCACCACGACCAACAACTCGGACGCCGTGGACTTCTGCCCGTTCCGGAACGGCTCGCAGTCGGATCCGAACACCGGCGAGTACCCGGCCGTTGACGCTCCGCTACCGGTCGCAGATGCGGCACCGACGGTCGAGCTGAACTCCGACGACACGGAGTACGACCGCGGCGACGTCGTCCACCTGACGGCGACCGCCGGCGACGACTTCGGCGTCAACAGGGTCACGTTCTTCAACGGCCTACAGCAGATCGGCGTCGATACGACGTCGCCCTACGAGCAGGACTTCACGATCCCGGCGAACGCACCCTGCGCATCGCGCAGCTTCAGCGCGGTGGTCGAGGACTCGAGCGGCCAGACCGCCAGCGACGAGATCACCGTCGACGTGGTCGGGCCCGATGAGTGCGAGGAGCCGCCGGCAGCGCCGACGATCCAGTTCAACGCACCGCCTACGCACATCCCGCAGGCCGGGGTGAACGTGGAAGCGGTCCCGTCCGCCGAGGCCGGAGTGGACGAGGTCCAGTTCTTCCTGGGCACGCGCCTTGTCTGCACGGACGACACGGCCCCGTACACGTGCAACGTAGTCGCGAACGGCGACGAGGTCGGTGACCAGACGCTCCGCGCGGTCGTCGCCGACAATGCGGCGCAGACGGCCGAGACCTCGACCGAGGTAGAGGTCGACAAGTTCACGCCGGACGGGATCTCGATCAACATGGCGAAGGAGCGGCTGACCAAGAAGAGGGTCCACCGCACGATCAGCGGTGAGGTCGACCTGCCGGCCAACGTCACGCCCGCACAGGGCTGCGACGACGGCGACGTCACGCTCTCGGTGCTGCGCAACAACCTGACGGTCTTCCCGGGCTCACAGGTATCGCTGGAGCCGGATTGCTCCTACAGCCTTGAGTTCAACATCAAGGAGAAGAAGGGCAAGAGCTTCAGCTACGTCGTGGGCGCGGCGTTCGGAGGCAATTCCGTACTTAACCCAGTCGACGACGAGGAGGGGTTCGGACGATGACGAGACTCAATCGCGAGAACTCCCCGGAGATGAATGAGATGACCAAGCCGAGCAAGACGTTCAAGCGACTGATGGCCGCCACCGTGGCCGCCGCGGTCGGCGCGCTGGCGCTGATCGGGCCCTCCGGCGCGCTCGCGGCCGACTGCGACAACTTCAGCCCGAACGACTTGGATCCGACGATCCCGACGTTCAAGCAGTGGGCCGATGCGAACGGCGTTACCAACAACACGCTGGGTGGCTTCAGCACCGGTACGACGAACCGGCACGTGACGGCCAACCTCAACGACTACGTCGATGCGGTCGCTGCCGCGACCGCATCGAACCCGCGCGTGAAGGTGATCACGCGCCAGATCGGGACCACGAACCTCGGCAGGCCCTTCAGGTACGCCGTCGTCGGCACGCCCGACAACATCAACAACCTCGACTCCGGCCGCAACGACGGCGCCTTCTGGCGCGGCGTGCGCGAGGGCACGGTCCCGGCCGAGGAGGGCGAGGCCCAGGCCGACGAGCGTCCCGCCTTCATCTGGCTGACGGCGACGCCGCACGGCAACGAGCCGGCCGCCGGCGAGTCGCTCGCCCGCCTGCTCTACGAGTTCGCGGCCCGCAGGGACTGCCACAACATCGACCGCCTCAACAACCTCGACACGTTCGTCACCGTGGTGACCAACCCGGACGGGCGCGACAACAACGGGCGTACGTCCGCGTACGGCTTCGACCCGAACCGTGACTTCGCGACGCGGAACCAGGACGTGAACGCGTTCCGCGGCGACGAGATCTTCAAGTACCCGGGGCCGATCTACGTCGATGCCCACCAGCAGAGCGCGGGCTATTTCTTCCCGCCGAACGAGGACGCGGTCCACCACGAGGTCTCGGACTTCGCGTGGCAGTTCATCCAGAACGACATCGGGCCTGCGCTCCAGACCACGTTCAACGACCAGACCAGCCAGTACCGCAACTACAACTCCTACGACCTCTTCGCGATGGTCTACGGCGACTCGGTGCCCTCGGTCCAGCTCGGCGCGGCCGGCATGACCTTCGAGAAGGGCTCGAGCGAGGCCTACGGCAAGCAGGTCTACGACCACTACCTGGCGCTCGACGAGACGGCAAACGTCGTCTCGCGCGACAAGGCCAACATCATGGCCGACTGGTCGGAGCAGTGGGAGGAGGCCAAGGAGCAGGGTGAGGCCGGCTTCCTGCCGCCGAACCACCTCGTCAGCCCGCTGAACCCGCAGATCCTCGTGCAGCCGAGCGGCTCGGTGTTCGGCTACTACTACCTGCCGAACAACCATTCCGGTGACACGGCGAAGCTGATCCGGCAGATGCTCGTCACGGGCGTCCACGTGTATCGCCTGAACTCGCCCGTGAACGTCCCGGCGGCGCATACGTTCGGGCCCGGCGGCGCGTTGCCCGCGGGCTCGAGCCCGCAGACGCTGCCCGCAGGCACGCTGTGGATCCCGTCCGGCCAGACCAACAAGCACTGGATCCAGTCGATCCTCGGCGAGGACCCGTACATGCCGGTCGCCTACCACTACGACGTGGTCAACTGGTCCTGGTCGCTGCTGATGGGCCAGGGTGGCAACGGCATGCTGACGCAGGCCATGCCTGAGGACGCCTCGATGACCGAGATCACCGAGCCTGGGCTCGGTGGAGTCACGAACCCCGGTCAGCCCGTCCTCGCATTCGCGACGGACTCGGCGCAGGGGCTCGCGATGGTCGTCGACCTCGGCCGCCAGGGCGTCACGGTCTCGCGTTCCGAGGCCGCGTTCGACGCGGGCGGAATCCACTATCCGACCGGGACCGCGCTCGTGGATGCGAGCACGCTCGGCTCGGTCGACATCGCGGCGATGTCGAATGACCGCCAGGTCCCGGTGCAGGGGCTCCCCGCCTATCCGACGAGCCGCAAGCAGCTGCCCACCCCCAAGATCGGGCTCTACACGGGGGCCGCCACGGTCCCGTCGAACCCGCTCCAGCCGGGCGCCGGCACGGGTTACTGCGGCTCCAACACGTACTGCGAGGCGCTCAACGTGCTCGGGCCTCAGCTGAAGCTCCCGATCCAGACCGTTCCGCCCGCCGCGCCCAACCCGAACGCGGTGATCCACCCGATCACCTCGACCGACCTGGCCAACGGCAATCTGGTGAGCCAGAACTTCACCGCGCTCATCAACCCGGGCTTCACGATCGCCGCGGGTGCAGGCGCAACGGCGCTCCAGACGTTCGTGAACGGAGGCGGCGTCTACGCCGGCAACGGCGCGAACGGGACGACCACCGCTCGCAACGCCGGGTTCACGAACCTGAACACCACGGCGACGAACACCCCACCGTTCAATGACGCGGTGCCGACGGCATGTACGGGTGCGACCAGCAATGCGTTCGACACCCCGGGCGTGACCTTCATGGGCGATTTCAACACGACCAACCCGGTCTCCTGGGGCTTCGACAAGGGTGGGTTCATCTACCGCGAGGGCAACGGCGCCCCGGTCTACGACCCGGCGACGCTGCCCGGCAACGGCGGCTCGATCCCGAACGCCAATGTCGCGGTGGGCTACCCGAGCCCGCTGACCGTCTTCGGTTACAGCTGTAACGCGACGGGTGTCAACAGCGGCAACTTCAACGACCCGACTCCGGCACAGCGTCCGGAGCTGCCCGGCCGTCCGGCGGTCGCGGATGTTGCCTTCGGCTCCGGCCACGCGACGATGATCGGGTTCAACCCGTGGTTCCGCGCCTGGTCTGATCAGAGCTGGCGCACGGCGCTGAACGCCGCGCTCTATCCGAACGGCGCCTCGATCCCGACCGGTCCGCGGAAGGCAGCGCCCGACGCGACCGAGCCGGCGAAGGCCCCGATCGCCACGTCGGAGCTGCCACCGGTCGCGAACCGTCCGGTGATCAAGAGCCACGATGCGGCCCTGAAGGACATCCGGATCGTGTCGATCAAGCGCGGCCACATGCGCGGCCTCCGCAAGATCCTGCGCAAGGCCGATGTCCCGGCGAGGATCGAGGACAAGGCGCGGTTCACCATGGAAGGCGGAAAGGCTGCCCTGACCATCAGGGGCGAGCGCATCGCCGACCAGGAGCTGCGACCGGAGTGGATGCTCGACCTCGGGCAGAACGCGCGTGACAGCTCGTTCGCCATCACCAACACCTAGAGGAATACGCGACGACGCCCGGAGCGGTATATGTTCCGGGCGTCGTTCAGGAAAGGGGCCGGTGTGGTCCCGTCCAACCCCATCAGGAGGAATTCGCAAGATATGAGAGGTTCTCGGCTCTGGATCGTCCTCGGCCTGATCACGATGCTCGCTGCGGCGATGGTCGTGGCCGGCTGTGGCGACGACGATTCGTCCAGCGACAGCGGCTCCGACACGTCGTCGGACTCGTCGATCGACGTTTCGGACGCGACGCTCATCGAGGACGGCCAGTTGCTGGTCGGCACCGACGCGCCGTATCCGCCGTTTGAGATCGGCACGCCCGAGAGCGGCGACTTCAGCGGGTTCGACCCCGACCTGATGAACGCGATCGCGGACAAGCTCGGCCTCGAGCCGACCTACCAGAACAGCTCCTTCGACACGATCTTCCGTGACGTGGCTGCCGGCCAGTTCGACATCGTCGCGGCCGCCTCCACGATCACTCCGGCCCGGTCGAAGACGGTTACGTTCTCCCGCCCCTACTACGAGGCCCAGCAGGCTCTCGTGGTCACGGAGGACTCCGACATCGCATCGACGGACGACCTCTCAGGCGAGATCGTCGGCGCCCAGCAGGGCACGACCGGCCAGACCGTCGCTGAGGAGGACACCGACGCCGGCGAGGTTCGCGGCTTCGGCAAGGGCGCCGACGCCCTCGCGGCTGTGACCACCGGTCAGGTCGCGGCGGCGATCGTCGACCAGCCCTTCGCGGCAGACGCCGTCGAGAAGCAGGGCGGCATCGTCATCGCCGAGGAGATCCCGACCAACGAGCTCTACGGGTTCCCGACCGCGCCCGACAACCCGCTGGTGGATGACGTCAACGACGCGATCCAGGAGCTGATCGACGACGGCACGATGGACGAGCTGTACCAGGAGTACTTCTCGACCGATGCGCCCGAGTCGGTGACCAACCCGAGCCGAATAGTCACGACGTTCAAGATTCGCGAGAAGGGGCGCCACAGGGCGCCCCTTTTCGTCACCTGAGCAGGCGTAATAGGCTGCGCTCAGCGGCAGGCACGCCAAAGCCAAGACAAGGACACGAATGGACTTCATCCGCCAGTACTACTTCGACTTCGGGCTCATGGGAGACGAGTTTGGAGCCGTCCTCGACGGGTTCTGGCTGACGATCCAGCTCTCGATCCTCGGCGGGATCTTCTCGCTGATCTGGGGGCTCGTCCTGGCCGTGATCCGGCAGCTCCCCGGGCGGGCGGCCGCACCGCTGCGGTGGCTGTCGATCGCCTACATCGACGCCTTCCGAGGGATCCCGCTGCTCCTCGTGCTGCTGCTGGTCTCAGGCGGGCTCAGCGCGCTCTCCTCTCCGATCGGCGGCGACGTGATCCCCGAGTTCCTCGGCAAGCCGACCTGGCTGGGCCAGACGAGCCCCTTCTGGTACGGCGTCCTCTCGCTCACGATCACCTACGGCGCGTACATGGCCGAGGTCTACAGAGCCGGCATCGAGGCGGTCCCAAGGGGCCAGATGGAGGCGGCCCGTTCGGTCGGGATGAGTCACGGGCAGGCGATGCGCTTCGTGATCGTGCCGCAGGCCGTGCGGAAGGTCATCCCGCCGCTCCTCAACGACTTCATCGCGCTGATGAAGGACACCTCGCTCGTCAGCATCCTTGGCGCCGCCGACGTCGTCTACGTCGGACGTCAGATCCAGTCCGAGACCTTCAACGGCTCGGCGCTGATGCTCGGAGCGATCTTCTTCCTCATCGTGACCATCCCCCTGGCGCGCCTGGTCGACTACCTGATTGCGCGTGAGCAATCCAAGACCCAGCGCGGTGGGACGCCGGCCGACGAGGGTCCGGACGAGATGCCCATGCAACCCGGATTGCCACCCGTCGGCGGCACCGGAGGAGGAGTCGCAACATGAACGATGAGAGCGCGGGCGACCTGAGCTCCGCGGGCGCAACCTCGGGCACCGGCTCCGACTCGTTCCTGCGGCTCGAGAACGTCCACAAGAGCTTCGGCACGCTGCACGTCCTGCAGGGCGTCAACATGGACGTCGCGAAGGGCGAGGTCGTTTGCGTCATCGGGCCATCCGGCTCGGGGAAGTCGACGCTGCTTCGCTGCATCAACCTGCTCGAGCCGCCCGAGGAGGGCCACATCTACCTCGAGGGGAAGGACATAACGGACGACGATACGGACGACGAGGAGGGCGGAGTCGACTTCGTCCGCCGCCGCGTCGGGATGGTCTTCCAGCAGTTCAACCTCTTCCCGCACAAGTGCGCGCTCGAGAACGTCACCCTCGGGCCGATCCAGGTGCTGGGCCGGGACCCCAAGGAGGTCAACCCGAAGGCCGAGGCGCTCCTCACCCGGGTGGGGATGTCGGCGAAGGTCGACGAGTACCCCGACCGCCTCTCCGGCGGCCAGCAGCAGCGCGTCGCGATCGCCCGGGCGCTGGCGATGGACCCGCACGTGATGCTCTTCGACGAGGTCACCTCCGCGCTCGACCCCGAGCTGGTCAAGGAGGTGCTCGACGTGATGCGCGAGCTCGCCGATGAGGGCATGACGATGATCGTGGTCACCCACGAGATGCAGTTCGCCCGCGACGTCGCCAGCCGCGTGATCTTCATGGACGGCGGCGAGGTCGTCGAGGAGGGCGCCCCGGCCGAGGTCCTGGGCAACCCCCAGCAGGAGCGGACGAAGAAGTTCCTGGGCCTCGTCCTGGCCTAGCGCCGAGTCCGCGCCGAGCACGCCGAACACCCTCAGCGCCAAGCTCGCGGGGCACCGAGGGGGCGAAACCCGGACGCCTGGGCGCTTTGGTCTCCGTATGCGAGACCAAAGCGCCCCGGGCGACCTGGATAGGGAAATTGTGCGGTTAGGGGGCGGCCGTCATGGCGTGTTCGCGCTAGCCGAGGCCGCGTCCCTCGGACTCACGAAGCAGAAAGCGGCTCGCAGGGTTGCGGGCGGACGGCTTTGGCGACTTCATACCGGCGTGTACTCGATCGTTCCGCCCCACCTGCTCAGAGCCGAAGGGCGGTGGCTTGCCGCGGTCCTGGCCTGCGGTCCTGGCGCAGTTCTTAGTCACACGCACGCTGCCGCCCTCTGGGAGCTTCGGCATCGGCCCAGCGGCCTCATCCACGTGACCATCCCCAGGCGATCCGGCCGCCGCAAACGCCCCGGAATCACCCTCCACCGCTCAAGCACCCTCCTACCCAGCCACACAACCGTCCGCAGGAGCATCCCGGTCACACAGCCTGCCCGAACGCTCTCGGACCTCCGCCCAATCATCACCCCCGACGACTGGGAGCTCACCCGCTCCCGAGCCCTCGACCACCACTACGACCTCGGCGCCCTGGGCGATGGCGCGGTCCCATCCTTCAGCGAACTCGAGGACAGGCTCGAGCGCCTCTGCCGCCGCCACTCCCTACCCAGCCCTAGAGCCCAGCAGCAGATCGGTCCCTACACCGTCGACTTCCTCTGGCCAGACCAACGCCTCGTCGTCGAGATGGACGACTTCGGCACCCACGGCACCCGGTCCGCCTTTGAGTCGGATCGGGAGCGGGATGCGTGGTTGACCGTGCGCGGCTACCGCGTGATCAGAATCACGTGGCGACAACTAGCCGACGCTCCGCTCCCGGTGGCGGGCACCCTACGGGCGGCGCTTAGCGCGAGCCGCCGGCCATCGCCGGCAGGATGACGACGGTGTCGGCGTCCGACGCCGGCGTATCCAGGCCGTCGAGGACGCGCACGTCCTCGTCGTTCAGGTAGACGTTGACGTAGCGGTTCAGCTCGCCGTCGTCGCCGAAGAGCTGCTCGCGCGTCTCCGGGTGCGACTCGGCCAGGGCGGACAGCACCTCGCCCACCGTGGCGCCGTCCGCCGGCACCTCGGACTCGCCGCCCGTCTTCGAGCGCAGCACCGGGGGGATCTTCACGGTCGGCATGGCCTGAATCTAGACGAGCGCCGCGCTAGCTGAGCGCCGGCGTCTCCTCGCGGGCCGGGGCGCCGCAGAAGAACTCGTAGTCGGGGAACTTGCCCATCTCCTCGGCGGGGATGTTCTCGCCCTCCGGGCCGCAGATCGGGCAGTCGGGATCGCGCCGGACCTTGAGCTCGGTGAAGCGGGTGCCGAGCGAGTCGTAGAGCAGCAGCCGGCCCTTGAGCGGCTCGCCGATGTCGGCGGCCAGCTTGATGACCTCGTTGGCCTGGAGCAGGCCCATCACGCCGGCCATCACTCCGAGCACGCCGTTGGCGCCGCAGCTGGGAGCCAGCTCGGGCGGAGGCGGGGTCGGGAAGAGGCAGCGGTAGCAGGGCCCGTCGAAGGGGATGAAGGTCGAGATCTGGCCCTCGAAGCCGAGGATCGACGCCGAGACCACCGGCTTTCGCAGCCGGACCGACGCGTCGTTCAGCAGGTAGCGCGTGGGGAAGTTGTCGGCGCCGTCGACGACGATGTCGTAGGGCTCGATCAGCTCCAGGATGTTCGAGGCGTCGAGGCGCAGGTTGTGCTCGACCACCTTCACGTCGGGGTTGAGCGCGTTGATCGCTGCCTTCGCGGACGCGGTCTTCGGCTGGCCGACCGTCTTGGTCGAGTGGATCACCTGGCGCTGAAGGTTTGACTCGTCCACGACGTCGTCGTCGACGATCCCGAGCGTGCCGATGCCTGCGGCGGCGAGATAGAGGGCCGACGGAGCACCCAATCCCCCGGCCCCGAGCAGGAGCACCTTCGCGTTCAGCAGCTTGACCTGACCCTCGACCCCGACCTCCTCGAGCAGGGTGTGGCGCGAGTAGCGCATCCGCTGGTCCTTGGTGAGGGCGAACTTGGCGATCACGGGGAGCTCGGCGTCGAGCCAGCCGACGATGCCCTCCTCGATCACCGCGACGTTCTCATAGCCCAGCGACTGCAGGGCGTCGGCCGCGCGGGCGGAGCGGTTGTCGGTGCGGCAGTAGAGGATGAGCCGCTCGGACGTGTCGGGCGCGAGCTCGTCGATGCGCTCGAGCAGCTCGCCCTGAGGCACGTGCTCGGCCTCGGCGAGGTGCGCCTCGTCCCACTCGTGCTGCTCGCGCACGTCGATCAGCTTGGCGTCACCGGCGTCGATCTCCATCGCGCGCAGCGTCGCGAGAGATCAGGTTGATGCGTCCCTTGATCTGCTCGATCGGTTCTGCTGTCGTCGCCATCCGGGTTGCCTCTCGAAGTGAATCCCTAAATCCCGACAGAGATTAGGGGTATTACTTCAGAAAGTGTAGCGCAGGGCCCGCGGCCCGCCGGCGACTTGCAGAGGCCCGGCTTCACGACCATGTCGAGCACGATCAGGACGAGGAGCAGAAGCTCGATCCTCGACACCATGAGGATGCGCGCGATCCGGCTCTGGACCTCCGCGTCCTCCGCCCCCCTCTCCTCCATCAGCTTGCCGATCCGCCCGCTCTCAGGGCCGAGGAACGCGGCGCCGGTGATGGCCGACGCGAGGAACATCACGAGCGCCGCCGAGATCCAGAACTGCGAGAACTCGTAGCCATCGACCTCGATCACCAGCAGGACGCCGAAGATGACGACCAGGAGCGCCGCCGGGTTGAGGATGCGCAGCCCGATCCACTCCACCGACTTCGTGAACTGGACCACGGCCTCGGGGCCCGCGGCCCGTGCTCGCAGGTAGAACAGCTGGATCATGACGTCGCCCCCGACCCAGGTCATGCGCGAAGACCAGGTGGCCGAACAGCAGGAATTCGTAGTAGCTCATGCCCGGAACCTACCGGCGGCCGCGGCGTGTTTTCAGGCGCGCCTACCCGAGCGCCGGGCGCATCTGGCGCAGGCGGCGGACCCGCTCCTCGATGGGCGGGTGCGTCGAGAACAGTCCGGCGACGCCCTTCCCCGAGAACGGCTTGACGATGTAGAGCGGCTCGGTCGCCTGGTTGACCTGCATCGGCATCGCCTTCGCGCCCTCCTCGAGGCGCAGCAGCGCCGAGGCCAGCGACTCCGGGTTGCCGCAGATCTGCGCGCCCGTGGCATCGGCCGAGTACTCGCGCTGGCGCGAGATCGCCAGCTGGATCAGCGACGCCGCGATCGGCGCGAGCAGGAACATCGCGAGCTGGGCGATGAAGCCGAGCGGCGAGTCGTCGTCGCCGAACCACAGCAGCATGTACGCGAGATACGTGATCGCGCCCGCAACGGTCGCCGCGACCGACTGGGTGAGGATGTCGTGGTTCTTGATGTGGGCGAGCTCGTGGGAGATCACGCCGCGCAGCTCGTCCTCGGAGAGCAGCTTGGTGATGCCCTGCGTGACCGCCACGGCCGAATGCTTCGGGCTGCGGCCCGTGGCGAACGCGTTCGGCTGCTCGCTGGGGATCATGTGGAGCGTCGGCATCGGGAGGCCGGCGCGCGTGGTCAGCTCGCGCACCATCTGGTAGAGGCGCGGCGCCTCCTCCTCGGAGATCGGCTTGGCCCCGCTCATCTTCAGCGCGATCTTGTCGCTGAAGAAGTAGGAGATGAAGTTGATGCCCGCGGCGATGAAGAGGAACAGCAGCGCCGTCTCGGCTCCGCCGATGAGGAAGCCGATGCCGACGAGGACGCCGGTCAGCGTGGCCAGCAGGAGCAGAGTCCTGAAGCCGGCATGGAAATTGGATCGACTCGTGGTTGTCATCGCGGGGCAGGTCCTCCTGGATCGCAGATTGCTTCCTACATTGTGACGGAGCCGACTCGCGGACGACATAGGGGCTAGCCCCTATTTGGACTGGGGTCCTCCCGCTAATCGGTGCAACCCCCGGATTTCGTCCGCCGGGCCTGGGGCCGATACTTAGTCGGCAGATGCGACGCCGCAACCTCCTCACTCAGGTCCTCGTCGCGAACCTGCTCGTAATCGTCGCCGCGGTCGTCGCGTCCACCCTGGCCGCGAATCCCGACCTCAACCTTGGCGACGATCCGCAAGCGGGGATCGTCCTCGGCCTCGCCGTCGGGATCACGATCCTCGTCAACGTGTCTGATGCTCCAGCGCCGCTTGCGCCCGCTGGAGCGACTGGTGGACGAGATGGAGCGCGCCGACCTGAGCCGCCCGGGCGCCAACCTCGGCCGTGAGGTGAAGGTCGAGGGACCGGAGGAGGTCCAGCGCCTGCACAACGCCTTCCGACGGATGCTCGAGCGCCTCGAGGCGGAGCGCCGGCGCGCCTCGAGCGTGGCGCTGGCCGCACAGGAGGAGGAGCGCGCGCGGGTCGCCCGCGACCTCCACGACGAGGTCAACCAGTCGCTCACCGGCTTGCTGCTGCGCCTGGAGGCGCTGCGGGACCGCGCCACCCCGGAGCTGGCCCGCGACCTCGCCGAGACCAAGGCCCTCGCGAACCAGGCGATGCAGGAGCTGCTCACCCTCGCCCGGACGCTGCGCCCGACCGCGCTCGACGACCTCGGGCTGAAGGCCGCGCTCTCGGCGCTCGTGGACGAGCTTGGCCGAAAAAGCGGAATAGAAACCGGTTTCGAGGGAATCGGAGAGTTGACGGACGTGCCCATGGATGTGCAGCTCGTCACCTATCGCGTAGCGCAGGAGGCGCTCTCGAACGCCACACAGCACTCGGAGGCGAGGAATATCCATGTCCAGCTGGCGCGTGACGCCGAGGGCGTGGAGCTGGCTGTAAGCGACGACGGGCGCGGATTTACCTTCGAGGAGGCCAGCCGCGGGCTCGGCATCGGGGGCATGCGCGAGCGGGCGCTTCTGGTCGGCGGCGACCTCTCCGTCGAGTCCCGGCCGGAAAATGGCACAAGGGTTCGGCTCCTCGTGCCGATAAGAGAAGACGATGGCAACGATGCTCGCCCCACCGTCCATGCCTGAGACCACCTCCAAGGCGATGCGAATCCTGATCGCCGACGACCACGGGATCGTCCGCTCCGGCGTGCGAATGCTCCTGGAGGGACAGGCGGACATGGAGGTGATCGCCGAGGCCTCCGACGGCGCCGAGGCCCGCGACCTCGCCATCCGCGAGCGCCCCGACCTGGCGATTCTCGACGTGAAGATGCCGAAGCTCACCGGCCTCCAGGCCACACGGGAGATCCGCGAGCAGGCGCCCGAGGTCTCCGTCCTGATCCTCTCGATGTACGACGACGAGCGCTACCTCTTCGAGGCCCTGAAGGCCGGCGCCTCCGGATACGTCCTGAAGGCTCAGGCCGACTCCGACCTGCTCGACGCCGTCCGCGCGGTCGAGCGCGGCGAGCCGTTCCTCACACCCGAGGCGCAGCGCGCGCTGATCAAGGACGTCCTCGGCCAGACCCACTCCCGCGACGAGGAGCTGACCCCGCGCGAGCAGGAGGTCGTCAAGCTGGTCGCCGAGGCGCACACGAACAAGGAGATCGCCGAGATCCTCCACCTCTCCGAGAAGACGGTGGAGAACCATCGCTCGAACGCGATGCGCAAGCTCGGCATGCGCGACCGCGTGGAGCTGGTCCGCTACGCGATCCGCAAGGGCCTGATCGAGCCCTAGCTACCGTCTGGGCGCCGCACGCTCAGATCTTGAACTCGACCTCGGCTGGGGAACCGTCTTGCTTTCCCTGGGCATCCACGGAGCGCACCCGAACGGTGTGCTTGCCCTTGTCCAGCTTCTTGAAGAGCTTGGGCGAGACGCAGGGCTTGAACTGGCCGTTGTCAAGGCTGCACTCGAACGACGCCGCGGCCGTCTCCGGCGGGGCGTCGAAGTACACAGTCGCCCGCTTCTGCGAGCGCTTGACCTCCAACCCGCTGATCCCGGTGTCGGGCGGGGCGTGGAAGACCTGGTCGACCCCGCACACCTTGTTGCCGCCGGCCGGCATGTAACAGAGGCGGAAATGGTAGGTCTTGCCGGGCGTGAAGCTGAAGTTCGGCGCGCCACCGGTCTGCCCGTCGTCGAAGACCAGCCAGTTGCCGTTCGGGATCGACACCGGGTCCCCGAGGCTCGAGTAGTTGCCCTGGCTGTTACCGACCTCGAACCGGCCGGTCCCCGTGGTGCCCTCCGTGTACAGGAAGCCCCGGAGGAACCCATGGATCTTGTTGCCGACGTACTCGAACTGCGAGGGCGGCGGGCCGCTCTGGGGGTTGTAGGGGACGACGGAGGGGGCCTGGTAGTTCACGTAAGGTCCGGTCGAGGGGTTGTTGCCGGCCGCAACGGCGACTGGCACCTTCGGCCACGCCCATGGGCTGTTGTAGCCGTCGATCATCCAGATGCCGGCGTATAGACAGTTGTTGCACGGCGTGCCGTCGGGCGGAGACGGGCCGCCCATCGGCCGCGTCGTCTTGACCGGCACGTAGATGTCGAAGATCGAGCTAGAAGCGGTGGGCCACGCCGCCTCGCCCTCGGGGTCGAACGCGTAGCCCCCGTATGTGCCCGCGTGGGCCTGCTGCGGGCACCCGCCAGTGATCTGGTGCCGATCGCCGTTCGGCGGGTCGTACCAGCACTCGACCTGGTTCTGGTTGCTGATCGCGAGTCGCGTGTTCGCCGGCAGCACGAGCTCGAGGTGGACGTAGGCGCCGCCGCCGCAGGGGAAGCCCGAGACGGCCCAGCCGGCGTTCACGTAGTAGACGTCGTCCGTGGTTGGCGTAACGCCCGGATCGCCGTACCAGCCCGCCCACGTTTGGCCGAGCGGCTCGAAGTACTGATTGACGCAGTTCTGGGTCGGCCCGGGGTCGAAGTAGCCGTACCACCACTGCGGCGCCCGCCGCTTCGCCGCGTCCGGGCCGGGCGAACCGGCGGGCTCGGACGCCGGCGCGACCATGGGCGTCGAGATCGCTACGGGTGTGTCCGCGGCAGCCGATGCCGGGAACGCCAAGACCACGAGAGCAGCAAGAGTCGTGGTCTGTCCCTGCCAAGACACATGACGAGCCTAGCCCTCTCAACGGGGGAACGCAAGCTATTGGCCGGACGGCTTGGCCGAGCCCTCTGGACCGCGGCCGTCAGCCGGCGCGGGTCCCCAGCGTGATGAGGTACTCGCCGACCAGCGCGATCGGCCCGCCGGGCTCGGTCTCGCCCTCGCGGTAGTACTCGAGGAGCGCAGCGCGCGCCTCCTCCCAGCGGCCCTCCGGCTCGAGCATGCTCCGGAGCATCACGATCGGTCCGAACTTGGACGAGTACTCCTCGGTGGCCGCCTCGGCCGACTCGAACTCGAGGCGGACGGAGGCGTCCTCGAAGCGCACCTCGACGCCGGTGTCGTTGAACAGGCCGGATACGTGCTCCCGACTTCCCCACAGCGGCGGGGGTAGAAAGTCAGGGGGAGGCGGCGGCCCGAAGGCGCTGAGGCGCTGGAAGAACTGCCCGATCCCTCCGTCCGGCGTCCAGGCAGCGATGCCGATTCGCCCGCCGGGGCGCACGACGCGCGCGATCTCGGCAGCAGTGGCCCCGTGGTCCGGAGCGAACATGCAGCCGAAGGTGGAGAGGACGACGTCGAAGCTCCCGTCGTCGAACGGCAGATTCTCGGCATCGCCCTCGACCCAGTCGATCTCGACGCCGGCGTCGGAGGCGCGCCGGCGCGCTCCGTCGAGCAGCTCCGGAGTGATGTCGAGCCCGGTCGCGCGAGCGCCCGCCTTCGCCGCCGGGATCGTGGCGTTGCCGGTCCCGCACGCGACGTCGAGGACCGACTCGCCCTCGGCGACGCCTACGCGGCCAACGAGGTCGCCGCCCACCACCCAGATGTACTCGACGATCTCGTCGTAGTCGCCCGCCGCCCATGTGGCCTTCGCTTGCTGCTTCGCCTCGTTCAGTTCCATCTCAACCCCTTCTCGCTGGACGCATTGGGGCATGGTCTCACGCGGTCGGCCTTCATTACGCCCGGGGAAAAAGCCGACTTATGGGCTAGGATTTGTCCCATGCTGTTCTCGACAAAGGCGGAGTACGGAGTCCGTCTGATGGTCGAGCTGGGTCGCCGCGGCGGCGACGGCCAGCCCGACGAGGCGGCGCCGGTGGCGCTCGCCACGGTCGCCGAGTCCGAGAGCCTGCCGCTCTCCTACCTCGAGCACCTCGTCGCGAAGCTGCGCGAGGCCGGCCTCGTCACCTCGGTGCGCGGCGCCCACGGCGGCTATCGCCTGGCAATGCCCGCTGAGGAGATCGGAATGCTCGATGTCGTCCAGGCGCTCGAGGGCCCGATCACGCCGATGGAATGCTTTCAGGACGACGGCGAGGGGCGCGTGCTGTGTTCGCATGAGCTCGACGGCGATCACGCCTGCGCGACCAAGCTCTTGTGGACGCGGGTCCAGGGCGGCATCTCGAAGGCCCTCACCGGCACGACCCTCGCGGAGCTCGTCGAGTTCGCCGACCAGCACGCCACCCCGCCCCAGGTTGCGAGCAGCGCCGCCTGACCCGTTCGGGCGTCCACGAAACCCCCCCACTCAAACGGAGCTTCATGTCTGACCTCAAAATCACCAACCTTCACGTCGAGGCGGAGGACAAGCAGATCCTCAAGGGCCTTGACCTCGAGGTCTCGAAGGGCCAGATCAACGCCCTGATGGGACCCAACGGGTCCGGCAAGTCCACCCTCGCCAACGCGATCATGGGCCACCCGGCGCTCGAGATCACCGAGGGGACGATCGAGTTCCTCGGCGAGGACATCACCGAGGCCGACCCGGAGGAGCGCTCGCGGATGGGCCTGTTCATGGCGTTCCAGTACCCGGTCGCCATCCCCGGCGTGACCGTCGCCAAGTACCTGCGGATGGCGGTCAACGCCCACCGCGAGGCGCGCGGCGAGCCCGAGATCAAGCTCAAGGAGTTCCGCCAGGTCACCGAGGAGGCGATGGAGCTGGCGAAGATCCCGAAGGAGTTCTCCAGCCGCTACCTGAACGACGGCTTCAGCGGCGGCGAGAAGAAGCGGATGGAGATCCTTCAGCTCGCGATGCTGCGCCCGCAGATGGCGGTGCTCGACGAGACCGACTCCGGCCTCGACATCGATGCCCTCAGCACCGTCGCCGACGGCGTCAACCGCTTCGCGGGGCCCGACATGGGCGTCCTGATCATCACCCACTACCAGCGGATCCTGCACCTGGTGAAGCCCGACGCCGTGCACGTGATGTACGACGGGCGGATCGTCAAGGAGGGCGGCCCCGAGCTGGTCGCCACGCTCGAGGAGAAGGGCTACGGCTGGATCCGCGAGGAGGTCGAGGCGGGTGTGGCATGAGGAGCTTTAGCTCCGAAAGAGGCGTGTGCAAGGTTCTGTGAGCGCCGTTTCGGAGGCCGCCACCTTCCCGATCGAGAAGGTCCGTGCGGCCTTCCCGGCGCTCGAGCGCGAGGTTCACGGCCGGCCGGTCGCATACCTCGACTCCGGCGCCTCCTCCCAGCGAGTTCTCGCCTCGATCCAGGCGGTCGACCGCTACGAGCGCGCCCACCACTCCAATGTCCACCGCGGCTCGCACACCCTCTCGGCCGAGGCGACCGCCGCGTTCGAGGGCGCGCGGGCGACGATGGCCGACCACATCGGTGCGGCCGATCGCCGCGAGGTGATCTTCGTCCGCAACGCGACCGAGGCGATCAACCTCGTGGCCCGCGCCTGGGGCGACGCGAACGTCAAGGCGGGCGACCGCATCGTGCTGACCGAGATGGAGCACCACTCGAACATCGTCCCATGGCAGCAGCTCGCCGAGCGCGCCGGGGCGGAGATCGACTGGGTGCCCGTGACCGACGAGGGCCTGCTCGACATGGAGGAGCTGGCACGGCTGATCGGGCGCGGCCCGAAGCTGGTCGCCGTCACCCACGTCTCGAACGTCCTGGGCACGGAGAACCCACTCGCCGAGATCTCCCGGATGGCGCACGAGGCGGGCGCGCTGGTGCTGGCCGACGGCGCCCAGGCCGCGCCGAAGATGCCACTGGACATGGCGGAGCTCGGCGTCGACTTCTACGCGCTCACCGGCCACAAGGCCTATGCGCCGACCGGTATCGGGGCGCTGTGGGGCCGGTTCGAGCTGCTCGACGCGATGCCGCCCTTCCTCGGCGGCGGCTCGATGATCCGCAAGGTCACGACAGGGGGCACGACCTACGCCGACGTCCCGGCCCGCTTCGAGGCTGGCACGCCGGCGATCTCGCAGGCGATCGGGATGGCCGCCGCGTTCCGCTGGCTCGACTCGCTGGGCATGGACGCGGCGCTCGCGCACGAGCGGGAGATCGCCGACTACGCGCTCGCGGCGGTCGCCGAGGTGCCGGGGCTGCGGATCTTCGGTCCCCCCCGCTCCCCAGACCGCGTCGGCCCGGTCAGCTTCGAGATCGAGGGCGTGCACGCCCACGACGTATCCGAGATCCTCGACCGCCACGGCGTCGCGGTTCGCGCCGGCCACCACTGCGCCCAGCCGCTGATGGACCGTTTCGGGATCACGGCGACCGCTCGCGCCAGCTTCGGCGTCTACACGACGCCCGAGGAGATCGACCGCCTCGTCGAGGGACTCCTCGACGCGCGGCGGGTCTTCGGGCTCTAGGCCGATGGACGAGCTCTACCGCGAGAACATCCTCGACCACTACAAGCGCCCCCGGCATTTCGGGAAGCTCGATGAGTTCGACCTCGACTTCGAGGACACGAACCCGTTCTGCGGCGACGAGCAGCACGTGTTCATCAAGCTCGGCGATGACGGCAAGGTCAGCGAGGTCTCGTTCGAGGGCAAGGGCTGCGCGATCTCCACCGCCGCGACCTCGATGCTGATGGAGGAGCTCGAGGGCAAGACGCGGGAAGAGCTCCTTCGACTCCAGAAGGACTTCGTGCTCGAGCTACTCGGAATCGACATCTCCGCGACGCGCATGAAGTGCGCCCTGCTCGGCCTGAAGGTCGTGAAGTCCGCCTCGCTCGGCGAGTTCGCCGACTGGGAGGACGAGGGCGAGAGCGGCGACCCGGCGGAGGCCGAGGTCATCTAGCCCGCAGGTGGGCGGCCTACTCGGTCGCGCGCCGGAAGATGTGGACCTGGACGCCGTTGTCGAAGGTCCTCGCGTCCGCGAGCTCGAACGGCTTCTTCTCGGTCGTCTCCGGGAACGGCCGGAGGCCCTCGCCGATGACCACGGGGAAGACCATCTGGCGGTACTCGTCGACGAGGTCGTTCTCGATCAGCGCCTTGACCAGCGTGGCGCTCCCGTTGACCATGATCGTGCCGCCCTCGCCCTCCTTGAGCTCCCGCACCGACTCGGCGGGATCGCCGCTCAGCACGGTGGTGTTCGTCCACTCGGGATCGGTGAGCGTGCTCGACACGACGTACTTCGGCATGGAGTTGAACTTGTCGGCGAACTCGCCCTCGCGCTCGGGCCAGGCCGCTGAGAAGCCTTCGTAGGTGACCCGACCGAGCAGGAGCGCCTCCGCCTCATCGAGCTCCTCGCCCTTGTATTCGAGGGAGCCGTCGCTGTGGTAGGGGAAGACCCAGCCCGTGTTCGGATGCGTCTCCTCTCCCCCAGGCGCCTCGATCACGCCGTCCAGGGACACGAACTCGGACACCATCAGCTTCCTCATGACTCTCTCCTCGAAATCGGTTGCACGCTCACCCAGTAGACCGCAAGCGCGACCGAGAATCATCGGCGGCGCCTTCGCGGAATACTGGGGCGGCGATGTCGCAACGGAATGTGGAGTCGTTCTGGAGAGGAGTCGAAGCGTTCAATCGCGGGGACATCGACGCTTTCCTGGAGGAGTCGCACCCCGACTGCGTCGTCTACGCCTCGATGGCGGCGATGCTTGGCGGCGAAGCCTCCATCCTCCGCGGCCACGACGAGTACCGCGTCTTCTACAAGGAGATCCAGGACCTCTTCTCCGAGTTCCTGGTCGAGGTCTCCGAGCTCCGCGAGGCCGGCGACCGCATCGCCGCCGTCGGAACGATCCAGGCCCGCGGCAAGGAGAGCGGCGCCGAGGTCGAGACGCCGATCGGCTACGTCATCGAGTTCCGCGACGGCAAGGCGAGCCGGGTGGACGACTACTTCGACCCCGAGGAGGCGTTCGCGGCCATCCAAGGCCCAGACGCCGTAGAGCTGGTCCGAAACCGGCATCGCCCTAGTCCCGCAGCCCGGCGGCACGAGCTGCTTCGTCCGGGTCATACCAGGCCCGGAAATGAGAGATGCGGCCGTCTTCCACCCGCACCGTGTAGGTCCAGAGGAAGTCAAGTGCCTGCCCGTCATCACCACCGAGCATCTCGATCCTGACTCGGGCAACGACGAGGTCTCCGGCGTCGGTGACCTCGCCGGGCTCGATGCTGTCGAGGTGTACGAGGTCTCGGTATTCGACGTAGCGCTGGGACACGGCATCCCGGCCGCGAAAGGTCCCAGCGTCCGGCCAGATCGGGTCCTCCTCGTAGACGACGTCCTGGGTCATGAAGCGGTCCGCCACCTCCGCGAATGCCGCGAGAGGATTCTCCACGATGAGCGCGTCTGCCCCCGCGTCGAGCCACCTGCGCACCATCTCCACGTTCTCCTGCGACATCGCCCGCGGAGTATCTCGCGATTCCAACGCCGCTCCCCTGCAAAGCGCAATTTGAATGTCGGACGAGAAAGAGCCCCGGGCCTTGCGGCGCCGGGGCTCTCTCGCTACGGACGAGGTCGAACTAGCAGTTCGGCCACGCGTCATATGGAACGCTGGCTGCGGCCGCGTCCTGGGCGGCCGGCGGAGCGTCGCTCGCCTCCGCGTACGCAGGGTCGCCGTAGGCGTCCCACGTGCCGGAATCGAACTGGTATCCGCCGTAATACCCGTTTCCAGTATTCGCGGCGTAATCACCACCGGACTCACACGCGACGGTGCTCGAGCTGGTGCCGGAGCTGTACGTGGTGGTGGCGGACTCGGTCGGGACCGTGGTGGTCTCGGCCGGAGCAGCGAGGGACCCCTCGAACATCGCGGTGTCCTTCGTGACCTCGGCCTTCGCCGCCGGCTTCTCGCCCTTGTCGGTGAACTCACCGAAGAGGACGATGTTCCGGCCTGCGGCCTCGACTCCGAACGCGTCGGAGTACTCGTCGTAGGCGCGCAGGTAGTCCTGCTCGTATTTCTCATAGTCGCCGTGCTTGAGGGCGTGCCTTACGGCCTCCTCGTAGCCGGCGAGTGCTTCCTTGTTTTCATCCTTGGACTGAGCGACCGCCGGCATGCCCAACAGGGCGACGCCGAGCAGCGGCCGCGGCGATGCGATTGCGCATCGTGTGATCCACCTCCTTGGTGGGTCGGGTGCGGTTGCGGGCCGATCACGGCATCGCGAAGCTCAATTGCCGCCGCAGGGCGGCTCGCCCCGGTCCGATGCGAACATGCATTCGACCCGTCGAGGGATGCTTGTTACCCAGGGCCCTCGGCGTCTAACCGTGATTGGCGTCACACATAGGCGTGGGCATTCGCACGGTGCGGGGGAAGCTGCGCCGCGTGCCCAGCTACAATTCCGACCTCGGAAGTAGGAATATTGTGCCTGACGTCACGGTGTGCAACAGCCAAGAGCTATCGGCGGGCGAGATGCGCCTGGTCGAGTCCGACGGTCGGAAGATCGGCGTCTTCCGCTGCGAGGACGGCTCGCTGGTCGCGATCGAGGATCGCTGCTCGCACGACGACGGCCCGCTCGCCGAGGGGGAGTTCGACGCGGCCGCCTGTACAGTGGAGTGCCCCCGTCACGGCTCGCTCTTCGACGTGAGGACGGGCCGCCCGAAGACGCTTCCGGCATTCAGGCCGGTCGAGACCTTCGAGGTCCGCGACGACGGCGACGAGATCAAGTTGGAGGTCTGAACAGACCATGGCAACACCCCAGACGCAGCCCAAGTCCGAGAAGGCACTGACCGAGGCCGAGGCCGGCCTGAAGGAGATCGGGTCCGACTACAAGGAGCGCTTCGGCTTCTCCGACCCCGAGACCGGCTACGCCTACAAGGCGCCCAAGGGGCTCTCCCGCGAGCTCGTCGAGTCGATCTCCGAGTACAAGGACGAGCCGCAGTGGATGCGCGACTTCCGCCTCAAGGCCTACGACCACTTCATGGACCGCCCCACCCCCACCTGGGGCGGCAACCTGGGCGCAGATCGACTTCGACGACATCCACTACTTCGTCCGCGCCTCCGAGCGCAGCGAGCGCAGCTGGAGCGAGGTCCCCGAGGACATCAAGAACACCTTCGACCGCCTCGGCATCCCCGAGGCCGAGCGCAAGTTCCTCTCCGGCGTCGGCGCCCAGTACGAGTCCGAGTCCGTCTACCACCAGGTCAACGAGAAGCTCGAGGCCCAGGGCGTGATCTTCACCGACATGGACACCGCCCTTCGCGAGCACGAGGACCTCGTCCGCGAGTACTGGGCGACGATCATCCCGCCCAACGACAACAAGCTCGCCGCGCTGAACTCGGCCGTCTGGTCGGGCGGCTCCTTCGTCTACGTGCCCGCCGGCGTCAAGGTCGAGATGCCGCTGCAGGCCTACTTCCGGATCAACACCGAGAACATGGGCCAGTTCGAGCGGACGCTGATCATCGCCGAGGAGGGCGCGGACGTCCACTACATCGAGGGCTGCACCGCCCCCGTCTACTCCTCCGACTCGCTGCATTCCGCGGTGGTCGAGATCGCCGCCAAGCCCAACTCGCGGGTTCGCTACACGACCGTCCAGAACTGGTCGCAGAACGTCTTCAACCTCGTGACCAAGCGCGCCGTCGCCTACGAGAACGCGACGATGGAGTGGGTCGACTGCAACCTCGGCTCGAAGCTGACGATGAAGTACCCGTCGATCTACCTGCTCGGCGAGAAGGCGCACGGCGAGATCCTCTCGATCGCGTTCGCCGGCAAGGGCCAGCACCAGGACGCCGGCGGCAAGATCATCCACGGCGCACCCGAAGACGACGTCGTCGATCTTCTCCAAGTCGATCTCCAAGGACGGCGGCCGCGCCACCTATCGCGGCCTGCTGGAGGTCGCCGAGGGCGCCTCCGAGGCGCGCTCCAAGGTGGTCTGCGACGCGCTGCTCCTCGACGAGGACTCCCGCTCGGACACCTACCCGACGATCCGCATCGACGAGTCCGACGCCAACGTCGGTCACGAGGCGTCCGTCTCGAAGGTCGGCGAGGACCAGCTCTTCTACCTGCAGTCCCACGGGCTGGACGAGGAAGAGGCATCGAAGATGATCGTCAACGGCTTCATCGAGCCGATCGCCAAGGAGCTCCCGATGGAGTACTCCGTCGAGATGAACCGGCTGATCGAGCTCCAGATGGAGGGCTCGATTGGCTGACGCCCACACGGCGGCGGCCCCGACGGTTACAGAACCCGACTGGCTGACCGAGAGGCGCGAAGCCGCGAAAACGCTCGCGAGCGACCTCGCGCTGCCTACCCAGAAGGACAAGGGCTGGGAGTTCACCGACCTCTCGGGCCTCGACTTCGACGATTTCAGCGACGGGCTGGCGCGGGTCGAGGGCCTGACGCGGATGGAGGGCGGGGCCAATGGCGCGGGCGCCGAGCCGGTCGTGCTTCCGCTCGCCGAGGCGGCCTCGACGCACGCCGAGCTCGTCGAGCGAGCACCTCGGAAGCCTCGTGCCGGGAGCCGACCCGTTCGTCGCGCGCAACGCCTCACGCTGGCGCGACGGCGTGTTCGTCTACGTGCCCTCCGGGGTCAAGCTGGCCGAGCCGCTCCGACTCGAGATCGTGGGCGCCGCAGAGTCCGAGAGCACTTGGCGGGCACTGATCGTTCTCGGCGAGGGCGCCGAGGCCGAGGTCTGGGAGCGCTACGCCTCCGAGGGCGAGGGACTCTTCAACGGCGTCGTCGAGATGGTCGTCGGCGACGCCGCGACGCTGCGCTACGTCTGCGAGCAGGAGCTCTCCGACCAGAGCTGGGTCTTCGCGACCCAGCGCGCCGAGATCGGCCGCGACGCGAACCTCGAGTGGACCGCCCTGGGGTTCGGCTCCGCGCGCGGCAAGGTCCGGATGGAGACCAAGCTCGCCGGGCAGGGCTCATCGGCCAAGGTCACGGGCGCCTACGCCGGAGCCGGCACACAGCACCTCGACTACGACACGACGCAGGAGCACGTGGGCGCACACACGAACTCCGACCTCGCGTTCCGCGGAGTGCTCACCGACAGGGCCACCGCGGTCTGGCGCGGGATGATCAAGGTCGACCCCGGCGCCCAGCAGACCGACGCCTTCCAGGAGAGCCGCAACCTGCTGCTCTCCCATGACGCACACGCCGACGCGATCCCCGGCCTCGAGATCGAGGCCGACGACGTCCGCTGCACGCACGCGGCAGCCGTCGCCCAGATGGACCCCGAGCAGCTCTACTACCTCAAGGCCCGCGGCCTCTCCGACTCCGCGGCCCAGCGGCTCGTCGTCGAGGGCTTCGTCGGCGAGCTCGTCGAGCGGGCGCCCGCGGGCCCGGCGCGCGAGGAGCTGGCCGAACGCCTCGAAACGCGCCTCGGCGAGCTGCTCCACGCCGGCTGAGACCTACTCGTCCCTTCCCTCCCGGCGCTCCTTGATCAGCGTCGAGACCACGGAGCCGAGGACGATGATCACCGGCACCGCGTAGAGGATGTAGGTCCACCAATGGCCGACGTGCGCGAGCGGCATGAGCAGCATCCCGACGCTCATGCGTTCGACTGCGAGAGCAGGAACAGGCCGAGCGTGGTGAATCCGACCATCATCGCGAGCATCCAGTACTGCGACCGGGCGGCGCTGCGGGCGTCGCCGTAGATGCTGAGCGCCCGGTCGTGGCCCAGCACCAGCGCCAGGACATGCCCGACCACCAGCGCGCCGACCTGCACGTACCAGACGAAGTTGGAGGTCAGCACCTTGTAGTCGATGCCCGAGGTCGGCGGTGCCGAACAGGTTCGACCCGTCGCCGAGGGGGTCCGAGAGCAGGTAGGTGAACTGCGCCTGCTCGAGGAACACGAAGAAGCTGAAGTAGTGGGCTACGAGGTAGGCCAGCGCGATCGGGATGAAGCTGTGGGCGAACTGCCCGGCCAGCTCTCGCGTCGAGTGTTCGCGCGAGCGGTCGCGGACCGTGTGCATGCCCGCGATCCCCGCCCAGAAGATCCCCGCCACGACCGCCACGGCGACCGCCATGTAGACGGTGTTGGCGATGCGAACCGCGTCGAGGGCCCCCTGCTTGTCGATCGTCTCGCTGAGCGAGCGGATCGGCTCCTGCAACAGCCCCTCCGCGGCGCCGTCGAAGGCGGTGACCCCGATCACCAGCAGCACGAGCGCGACCGAACCCGGGACCACGGCCCAGCCGGTCGTGCCGCGCAGCCAGCCGCGCCATCCGATGCGGCCGTCGCGGACCTCCAGCGGGGAGATGCGCGAGAACATGTTGAAGTAGACGGAGAAGGCCTCGCCGCGCTCGAGCCACTTGTCGATCCCGAAGAGGGCCATGCCGACGAAGGTGATCCCCGTGTAGACGAGCGTCGCGATCGCCACGCTGTGCGGGGTGAGGCCGACGGCCTGGAAGCCGCTGAGCGCGTAGACGAGCTCGAACCAGGCGAACCCGGCGATCCCGACGACGGCCGGCCAGCGCCCCAGCCGCTCCGGGTAGCGGAGCGGTGGCGGTGGCGACTGCCGCGCGACCAGCGTGAAGACTCCGGCGATCGCACGCGCGATCGCCCGCCACGGGTTGAGCGCCCGGAAGACGTCTCCGAGCAGCGCCGAGAAGATCACGAGGCCCAGCCAGAACGTCGAGAAGACGAACGTCAGCGCGAAGTTGCGATCCGGCGACTCGGTCCCCTTCAGGCCCGAGTAGATGACGACGCCCAGGAGGAACACGCTGAACGCCCCGAGGATGAACCCGGTCACGCGGCTGAGAAGCACCGCGGAGAGCCGCTCGGAGAGCGGGCGCCAACGGTCCTCCTCGAACCGCGCCTCCTTCCAGGCCAGGGTGAGGGCGACGAACGAGACGATCAGGACCAGCGAGGCACCCCACGCGAACAGCCACTCCGGGATCGGCAGGTCCTCCTTGCCGACGAGCGCAGCGTGGGCCCCGGCGACCGCCGGGAAGGCGACCGCCGCCGTGGCGACGGCCGCGAGAGCGGCCCCCGCCACGGCATGGCGCCGTTTGGCTTGACGTTGCCGAGGGGTCACGACGGTGAGACCGTCACCTCGGCGATCTGCACCGCGGTCTCCTCGAGCTCGACCTCGAAGACGCCCTCGATGTCGGCCGGCACGTCGAACTCAACCTCGCCTCCGGCCTCCACCTCCTCCGCGACGTCGTAGCCGTGGAAGTGCACCTCGGCCGCCTCGTCGGAGGTCACCTTGAAGACGATGTCGTCTCCCGCGGTGAACTCGAGGTCCTGAACCCCACCGACCGGCTCGCCGTTCTTCACCTCGATCGTCGGCACGTCTGGCTTGGGCTCCGGCTTCGGCTGGTTCTCATCGTCCGCCGGCGTCGGTCGTGGTCGTCGTGGCAGCGGTCGTGGACGGCTCGTCGTCGTCCCCCCCGCTCAAGACGATGAACAACACCACCACCGCGGCGACGGCCACTCCGAGCACCGCTATGCGGGCTCCATTCGATCCCATCACTGATCAACTCCTTTCGGCGCGTGCGTTCTCGCTCCGCGCGATCTGGCCACGCCCGATGGGCGATGGCAGAAGGTCTCCTTACGCCGACAGGGGCGGCGGGCGCCGCGCGAGCCCAAACGCGAGCGGGCTCGCGGCGAGCGGAGTCGCCGCGGCGCGCCACACCGGCGACGCGGGATCCGATGCTGCTGCCGGACGCAGCGGGCGCGCGACGTAGCCGGCGATGCGCTCGGCGCCGCGCTGGTGCAGGCGCTCGGCGAGCGCCACCACGAGCCCGAGCGCCGCGGCAAGTGGGATCGCGACCCAGCCGCCCTCCGCGATGAGCGCGGAGATGCCCGCCGGGTGCCCGGCGGCAAGAGCCCCCTCTGCCAGCTCCTGTGCCGCGTACACGACCAGGAGGGCAACGCCGTAGCGCATCGCCCTGCCTGAGATCGAAGGCATCCCGCGCCGCGCGGAACCCGAGAGCGCACTCGCGACGAGCGACGCGACGAGCACGGCAGCGGCCAGTGCGACCAGGACCGGCAGGGCCTCGGCGAGGTAGCCGTGGCCCTCGCGGTGAAGCGCCTCGCCGCTTTCTGAGCCGAACGCGGCCAGGTAGCGAAGCTGATGGACCGCGAGCGCGCCGAGCGCGAGCAGCGCGGCACCGCGGAGCACGCCGAGCCTCGGCGGACGACTCACTGTCCCTCCTCCTGCTGCTGGGCCGCGCCGCTGCCCCCCTCGACGGAGGGTGCGTCCACGGTCTCCTCGCTGAAGACGAAGACGAACACGGCCACGATCGCGACCCCGATCACGAGGCCGAGGACGATCCCCAGGAGGCGGTCACCCCAGCGGTTCACGCCCCGCAGTCTAGGGGCGGGACTTACCGGAAGCTAAGGGTGCCTAGACGCCGTCCAGTAGGCGCCAGTTGGCGCGGAAGGCCGACTCGGCCGCGGCGACCAGGCGATCGTCGTCGCCCTCGGAGGCCAGCTCCTCGATCAGCTCGCGCGCCTCGGCGGCGTGCTCGACATCGCGCGTCTCGTGGATCCGGAAGTACGCGGTGCCGGCGCCATCGTCGAAGCCGTAGCGCTCGAGCAGCCCCTCGCGCTTGGTGCGCGAGATCGGCGGCTGGCCGCTCTCGACCGCGTACAGGCGCGCCAGCGTCTCCAGCGCGTCGCCGTTGGCGGTCCAGGTCCGAACGCATTCCGCCGTCTCGGCGGTCGGCTGATCGCCGGCGTCGCCGCCGACCTCGTCCAGGAAGCCGTCCCACAGTCGCAGGTGCCCGAGCTCCTCGGCCGCGTGGCGGCGAAGGTCCTCGCGCTCGGGAAGCGCATCGGCAACCGAGTCGCTCATCTCGGCGATGGCCTCGACGGCGTGTCGGTACTGGCCGGAGTAGCGGGCCAGCTCGTCGGCGCTCAATTCCCCGGCGGACCACCGCTGGTAGAAGGGATGGTTCAGCACATCCCAGCGCTCGCGGCTTGACTCAATGCGGTCCCAGATGCTCTTGCTCACATCGACTCCCTGTTTTCGTGGTGGGGCTCAGCAGCATACTGTCCCGGCATGACCACTCCAGACGAGGCGATGGACGTTCTCGAGGACCGGTTCGGCGAGCACCGCCGCCATCGCGCGCTGCACGCGAAGGGAGTGCACCTGACCGCGACCTTCCGCGCAAACGCGCGGGGAAGCCAGCTAACGCGCGCGGCGCACATGAGCGGCGAGGACGTGCGCACCTCCGCGCGCTTCTCGAACGGGGGCGGCGACCCGACCGTGCCCGACTACGACCCCGACGTCCGCGGGCTCGCGGTGAGCTTTCATCTCCCGGACGATTCGCGGACCGACATCCTCTCCCAGACGCTCGACCACTACCCGTTCAAGGACCAGGAGGGATTCTTCGACTCGGTCCGGGCCACCAAGCCGGCCGTCTCGAGCCTGGCCCGTTTCCCTGGCTTCGTGGCGCGCAACCCGCGGGCGCTTCGCTTCATGCCGAGCAGCCTGAGGACCATGGCCGCCCTGCCGACGAGCTTCGCCGCGCGCTCCTACAAGGCGCTTCACGCGTTCGGCTGGACCAACGCGGAGGGGATGCGACGGTGGGTTCGCTACACCTGGCTCCCGACCGTGCCGGAGACGAACATCTCGCGGAAGGACGCCAAGGCGGCGGGTCGCGACTACCTGTTCGACGAGCTGCGAGAGCACCTCGGCCGCGAGCCGGTGCGGATGAAGCTGGAGCTTCAGATCGCCGGTGAGGACGATGACCCCCATGATCCCTCCAACGTGTGGCCTAAAGAGCGCGAGCGGGTCGTGGTCGGAACGCTCGAGGTGACCGCGATCGATAACGACGCCGACGACGGCATCGTCTTCGACCCGATGCGGCTCACGGACGGGATCGAGGCGTCGAACGACCCGGCGCTGCGCTACCGGCCCCCCGTCTACACGATCTCGCACGAGCGCCGAACCCTGTAGCCCGTGGCCCGCCCGCCCCGCGCCGACATCGCCGCGCCGGAGCTGCCGCCGCGGGTGCGGTGGCTGAACTCGGAGCCCGCCTCGATGCCCGAGCTGACGGCGGCCGGCCCGGTGCTCGTCCACTTCTTCGACTTCGCGCAGCTCAACAGCGTGCGGACGCTGCCGTACGTGATCGAGTGGCACCGTCGCTACTCCCCGCTGGGCCTGACCGTGCTCGGGATCCACTCGTCGCGTTTCCCGTTCACGAAGACGAACGACGCGCTTGCCCCGGCGGTCGAGCGCCTCGGGATCGACTATCCGGTCGCGCAGGACTCCTCATACGCGATCTGGCACGACTACGGCGCCAAGGGATGGCCCTCGACGTTCCTCTGGAACCGCAACCGCGCACTCGCCTGGTTTCACTTCGGCGAGGGCGAGTACCGCGCAACCGAGGAGGCGATCCAGGACGAACTCCGCGAGGCGGACGCACTGGTGGACCTCCCGGACGCGATGGAGCCGCTGCGGCCCTCCGACGCGCCGGGCGTGGGGGTCGCGCGGCCGACGGAGGAGCTCTTCCCAGGCGGCGGGCCGGGAGAACCGTGGCATCCGGCGCCCGGGGCGGACCGCCTGCGGATCGAGTACGCGGGTGGCGGGGCTCACGCGGCGCTCAACGGCGTCGGCTCGCTGAACGCTGCGATCGACGGCGGCGAGCCGCGGCTGGTCACGATCACAGGACCGGGCCTCTACGAGCTCGCAGAGCACCCGCGACACGAGTCCCACACGCTCGAGCTCGACGTCACCGAAGGCGTCGGGGTCTACTCGATCGCGTTCCCCCCGCAGGTGCCGTAGCCGGTCAGGTGAGCCCGGCGTACCAGAGGCCGAAGAGCACCCCGAAGACCCCGAGCGCCGGGATCAGCACGCTTCGGTAGATCGGCTCGACCACCGGGCGCGTGAGGATCCAGGCGAACGCTCCCGTGAGCGCCGCCATCGAGAGGATCGACATCGGCGCGAAGACGGCAAGCGCGAGCGCCGCCTCGAGCTGCGTCGGGAGCGCGGCGATCAGGAGCAGGACGACCGCTCCTGTTCCGCGAGGCCGTGAAGGAGGCCGATCCCGAACGCCTGGCGCGGGGTCCGAACGGCCAGCGGGGCGTGCGAGTGCCCGTGGCCGCCCTTCCGAAGGTGCCGGTGCTCTCGAGACGTGTCGGCCGGCGGGGGATGCGCGTGCGGGCCCATTCGATAGTCGCCGCGAACCCACTTCCAGATCACACGGAGCGCGAGCACCAGGATCACGACCCCAACCGCCCTCTCGGCGGCCGTCTCGAGCCAGGTCGGCAGCTCCGACTTGAACGCGATCAGCGGCAGCCCGATCGCCAGCAGCATGGCGGCGTGCCCGAGCCCCCACCATGCGCCCAGCCGCACGGCAGCCCTCGAATCGGCGTCGTCGCTCGCCATCAGCGACGTGACGGCGACCAGATGGTCGGGGTCGGAGGCGTGACGGAGCCCGAGGACGAGCGCGATCCCGAGCGCGACCAGCAGCGGCGCCCCCTCGAACAGGCCCATGAGCCACTCGTCGGCGTGCTCGACGGGCGCGAAGAGGGAGTCGAAGCTCATTCCAGCTCGGCCTCCTTGGCGAACCGCTCAGCGCAGGTCTCGCAGAGGCCGGTGATCGGGAAGTGCCGGAACCGCGCCTCGTAGCCGAAGCGCGTCGCTGATCGATCGGCGGAGCGGCTCGAGCTCCCGGTCGGTCAAGCGCACGCCGCCCGCCGCAGCGCTCGCAGATGAGATAGGCGGGCGCAAGCTTGCCCGCCAGCGCGTAGACCGCGGGCCCGTGGCCCAGGTGCGCGTGGCGGACGAGGCCCACACGCTCGAGCAGCTCGAGGTTGCGATAGACCGACCCCACGTCCGACTCGAGCACCCGCCCCCCCGAGCCCGCCGCGATCTGCTCGGCGGTCACCGGCCCGCCCGCCGCGAACAGCGCCTCCACCAACAGCCGCCTCGCCGCCGAGACCCGTGCCCCTCCGCCTTCAGCGTCGCGACCGCGTCGTCGACGCTCTCGACGGGCACCTCCGGGGTGAGGTGGGCGGTGGTCACTGCGCGCGACCCTATCGCTCTTGCGAGGAGGTTGCAAGTGCGGTTCGCTCGCGAATTAGGGAACCCAAATACGACCAAATTAGGCGGCTTTGAGCCGTTCGGCACAAAGTGATAGGTTCCGAATCGGGGCAGCACTCCGACGAGAGAGACCCTTATGTGCCTGGCGATACCCGGGCAAATCCTTGAAATCGTCGACGAGCAGAATCGGCTCGCGAAGGTGGACGTGGCGGGGGTGCGGCGCAACGTCAACATCGGGCTCCTCGACGAGGAGCCCGGCGGGGTCGGCGAGGGCGACTGGGTGCTGATCCACGTCGGGTTCGCGCTCTCCAAGGTGGACGAGGCCGAGGCAATGGCCACCCGTCGCATGCTCGAGGGAATGGGCGCCGACTACGAGCAGGAGCTCGAGGAGCTGAAGGCGAGCGTTATCGAGTGACCTTCGCGCAGCCAGAGCTTCGGGTCCCCGACGAGCCGCATTGCGACCCGAACTCCGGCTGTATCACCTGCGGCGACGTCGCCGAGGAGATGCGGGTCGTCGCGATCGACGCGGAGCGCGAGCTTGCGCTCTGCCAGCACGCATCCGGCGAGCGCCAGACGGTGGAGATCGCCCTGGTCCAACCGGTCGAGGAGACCGACGTCCTTCTGGTCCACGCCGGGACCGCCATCTCGAACCTGGGTGGCACCTCGTGAAGTTCGTGGATGAGTTCAGGGATGCCGAGCTCGGCAAGGTCATGGCCGGCGAGATCCTCGCCGCGGTGGAGCCGGGCCGCACCTACAAGTTCATGGAGGTGTGCGGCGGCCACACCCACTCCATCTACAAGTACGCGATCGACGACATCCTCCCCGACGAGGTCGAGCTGGTCCACGGACCTGGCTGCCCCGTCTGCGTGATGCCGATGGGCCGGATCGACGACGGCATCGCGCTCGCGCATGCCGACGACGTGATCTTCACCTGCTTCGGGGACATGATGCGCGTGCCGGGCTCGGACGGCACCTTCACCGACGCCAAGGCCCGCGGCGCCGACATCCGCATGGTCTACTCGCCGCTCGACGCGCTGCGGCTCGCGAAGCAGAACCCGGACAGGACCGTCGTCTTCTTCGCCATCGGCTTCGAGACGACCGCCCCCTCCACCGCCCTCACCCTGAAGCGGGCCAAGGCCGAGGGGATCGAGAACTTCCAGGTCATGTGCAACCACGTGACGATCGTCCCGCCGCTGCGAGCGCTGCTCGACTCGCCCGACCTGCGCCTCGATGGCTTCATCGGCCCCGGCCACGTCTCAACGGTGGTCGGCGTCCGCCCCTTCGAGTTCATCCCCGCCGATTACGAGCGGCCGCTGGTGACCGCCGGCTTCGAGCCGCTCGACATCCTCCAGGCGATCCACATGCTCCTGACCCAGCTCGGCGAAGGCCGCTGCGAGGTCGAGAACCAGTACAAGCGGGTCGTGCCCTACGAGGGCAACCCGGCTGCGCTCAGCGTCATGAGCGAGGTCTTCGAGCTGCGCCCCCACTTCGAGTGGCGCGGCCTGGGCTTCATCTCGCAGAGCGCGCTGAAGCTCTCCGACGCCTACGCCGAGTTCGACGCCGAGGAGCGCTTCACCGTCCCCGGCGTACGCGTCGCCGACCCGAAGGCCTGCCAATGCGGCGAGGTACTGAAGGGCGTGATCAAGCCCTGGGAGTGCAAGGTCTTCGGCACCGCGTGCACCCCCGAGCACGCGATCGGAACCTGCATGGTCTCGCCGGAGGGCGCCTGTGCTGCCTACTACAACTACGGCCGCTTCTCCCGCGAGAGCGAGAAGGAGGTCGTGTGACGCCACCCGAGGCGACCGCACCCGGCCGCGAGCAGCGGATCCTGGAGATCATCGAGACCGCGCGGGCGAAGCGCCCGAAGTTCAAGGACGACCAGGTGACGATGGCCCACGGCGCGGGCGGCAAGGCCACGCAGACGCTGATCGAGGGCCTGCTCACCCCCGCCTTTGCCTCCGAGCAGCTCGACGAGCTGGCCGACGCGGGCACGGTCGACATCGCCGGCACGGCCGTCTCGCTGACCACCGACACGTTCGTGGTCAAGCCGATCCGTTTCCCCGGCGGCTCGATCGGCGAGCTGGCGGTAAACGGCACCGTCAACGACCTGGCGATGGCCGGTGCGAAGCCGATCGCGATCAGCGTGGCGCTGGTGCTGGAGGAGGGACTCGACGCCGAGATCCTGAAGGCCGAGGTCGCCGCGATCGCGCAGGCCGCCGCCGAGGCGGGCGTCGCCGTGATCACCGGCGACACGAAGGTGGTCGAGCGCGGACACGCCGACTCGATGTACATCTGCACCTCCGGGGTGGGCCACCGCGACGAGCGGGCCACCCTCTCCCCCTCCGCCCTCGAGCCCGGCGACGCCGTGATCGTCTCCGGGCCGATCGGCGAGCACGGCACCGCGATCATGCTGGCGCGGGGCGAGCTCGGGCTCGACGCCGAGATCGAGTCCGACACGCGCTCGCTATGGCCGGCCGCCGACGCCCTGATGGAGGCCGTCGGCCCGTCGCTGCGCTGCATGCGCGACGCGACCCGTGGCGGCGTCGCGTCGGTGCTCAACGAGCTGGCGCGGGCCTCGGGGGCCTCGGTTCTCGTTCGCGAGTCCGAGGTGCCCGTGTCACCGGAGGTCGGGGGAGCCGCCGAGCTCCTGGGGATCGACCCCATGTACGTCGCCAACGAGGGCGTGATGGTGGCGATCGTCGCCCCCGACGCGCTCGAGCCGGCGCTGGCCGCGATCCGCGCGGTCGCGGGCTGCGAGGGCGCCGCCGCCATCGGCGAGGTCGGCGCCGAGCCGCCCGGGATGGTGCTGGTGGAGACGGCCTTCGGAGGCCGGCGCGTGATGGATCTGCTGGCGGGCGACCCACTTCCAAGAATCTGCTGATGACAGGTGCCCAATACACGAGGAGAGGTGTGCGATGGCAGTAACGGCCGAGTTCGTGCCGAACCAGAAGGCGACCGAGGCGGTCGAGGCCCACGTCATTTGGATGACGACCGGGCTTTCCTGCGATGGCGACTCCGTCGCCATGACCTCGGCGGTGAACCCCAGCCTGGAAGACATCATCACCCAGGCGATCCCCGGCATGCCCAAGGTCATCGTGCACAACCCCGTTCTTGCCTACGAGAACGGCCCCGACTTCATCGAGTGGTGGTGGAAGGCCGAGCGCGGCGAGCTGGACCCGTTCGTGCTCTGCGTCGAGGGCTCGATTCCCAACGAGGAGCTCTCCGGCGAGGGCCACTTCGCGGCGATCGGCGACAACCCGGAGACCGGGCAGCCGATCACCACCAGCGAGTGGCTCGACCGCCTGGCCCCGAAGGCCGCTGCCGTGGTCGCGATCGGCACCTGCGCCACCTACGGCGGCATCCCGGCGATGAAGAACAACCCGACCGGGGCGATGGGCGTCGCCGACCACCTCGGCTGGAATTGGAAGTCCAGCGCCGGCCTGCCGGTGATCAACATCCCCGGCTGCCCCGCCCAGCCCGACAACATGACCGAGTGCCTGCTCTACCTGGCCCTGCACCTCGCCGGGTTGGCGCCGGTACCCGATCTGGACGAGCTGGGACGGCCGACGTGGCTGTTCGGCCGCACGGTGCGCGAGGGATGCAACCGCGCCGGCTTCGCCGAGGAGGGACAGTTCGCCACCGAGTACGGCGACGACCCGCGCTGCCTAGTGAAGCTGGGCTGCAAGGGCCCGGTGGTCAAGTGCAACGTGCCCGTCCGCGGATGGGTCGACGGCTACGGCGGCTGCCCGAACGTGGGCGGAATCTGCATGGCCTGCACGATGCCCGGCTTCCCCGACAAGTTCATGCCGTTCATGGACCCGGATGCGGCCGGCAGCGCCGCGGCGACGTTCGAGCGGTTCTTCCCCGGCCCGATGTTCCGCTACTTCCGGAACCGGAACATCAAGAACAAGTACGACGTCGAGCCGGAGTGGCGCAAGCCCGGAAAGCAGATCCTGACCGGCTACGCCAAGCGAACCGACGGCTACACGCCGCCGGGGAGCTGAGGCCGGATACGGCCGGCGGACCGGATGACTAGAGCCTTGAACAAGAGCATCAATCAGGAGGAGCAGTAATGGCAACCGTTGAGACCCCGAGGGGCGACTCGAAGGTCATGGTCAAGGAGATGTCGTGGGACCCGATCACGCGGATCGTGGGCTCGCTCGGCATCCACACGGAGATCGACTTCGCGAACAAGGAGGTCTTGAAGTGCTACAGCACCTCGATGATCTTCCGCGGGTTCGACATCTTCATGAAGGGGATCGATCCCAGGGATGCGCACTTCATCACCTCGCGCATCTGCGGCATCTGCGGTGACAACCACTGCACCTGCTCCTGCCTGAACCAGAACATGGCCTACGGCGTGAAGCCGCCCCCGCTGGGCGACCTCGCGTTCAACCTGGCCGAGACCGCGGACTACATGTTCGACCACGCGATCTTCAACGACTGCATGTGCAACGTTGACTTCTGCGAGCAGATGGTCAAGGAGACCAACCCCTCACTGCTCCAGAAGGCCGAGCAGGAGCTCGCCCCCGGTGGCGACATCCACGGCTATCGCACGATCGCGGACATCATGCGATCGCTGAACCCGTTCACGGGCGAGTTCTACCTCGAGACGCTCCAGGTGGCGCGGTACACGCGCGAGATGTACTGCCTCTTCGGAGGCCGCCATACGCACCCCTCGACCATCCTCCCGGGTGGGTGCAGCGCGCACATCACGCACCAGACGTGCACCGACTACTACGTGCGTCTCATGCGCTATTTCGACTACGTCAAGCGCAGCGTGCCGATGCATGACGACCTCTACGACTTCTTCCTCAGGGAGATGCCGGGATACGACATGGTCGGCTATCGCGACACGAACCTCGTGAACTGGGGCTGCTTCGACGACCCGGACTACGTCGACTACCGCTACGAGAACATGAGCGAGTGGGGCGAGAAGCGGTACATCACGCCCGGCGTCGCGTTCGACGGCGAGTTGATCTCCACCGACCTGGTCGAGATCAACCTGATGATCAGGATCCTGCTCGGGTCGAGTTACTTCGACGACTGGACCGACAGCCAGGAGCCGTTCGTGACGAAGGACCCGCTCGGCAACGACGTGGACCCGCGTCACCCGTGGAACAAGGTGACGCTGCCGCGGCCGCAGGCCCGCGACTTCACGGACAAGTACTCGTGGGTCGTCTCGCCGCGGATGTACGACAAGCGCAACGACAAGTACGTCTGCTGCGACACCGGCGGCGGCCCGTTCGCCCGCCAGTGGTGCACGGCGAAGGCCGGCCTCGTCGACTTCGGATACGCGAAGGCGACGGGCGAGAGCATCCAGATGGTGCTCCCGCGCACGGCCAGCTCTCCCGAGGTGGAGATGGAGTGGAAGGTCCCGGAGAAGTCGAACGCGATCGAGCGCGACCGCGCCCGGACCTACCACCAGGCCTACTCGGCCCTGATCGGGCTCCATTGCCTGGAGCGCGCGCTGGTCGAGATCCGCGCCGGAAGGACCAAGAGCTGGAACGACTTCAAGGTGCCTCAGGAGGCCGTCAGCTGCGGCTTCCACGAGGCTGCCCGTGGAGTCCTCTCCCATCACATGGTCATCCAGGGCGGCAAGATCGCCAACTACCAGCCCTACCCGCCGACGCCGTGGAACGCCAGCGTGCGCGACGTCTACGGGACTCCCGGCCCCTACGAGGACGCGGTGCAGAACACACCGATCTTCGAGGAGAACGGCCCGGAGAACTTCAAGGGCGTCGACATCATGCGGGCTGTGCGCTCGTTCGATCCCTGCCTGCCGTGCGGCGTGCACATGTACGGCGCGGGCGGGAAGGTGCGCAAGGTCCAGCACACGCCGACGGGAATGAGCTGAGCTGAGCGCCACAGAGACAAATGGGAGCTCCGCTGCTGGGGCGGCGGAGCTCGGGCCGCCCCCGGAGGCGCTGGTGGCCCGGGTCCAGGAGCTGACCGAGCGCCTCGAGCGGCTTCCCGACCCCGCCGCCCGCGAGGCCGCGGACGAGCTGGTCTCGTCGATCCTCGAGCTCTACGGAGAGGGCCTCGAGCGCATCTTCAGCGCGATCGCCGAAGCGGGTGACGCCGGCGCCGAGCTGTCCGGGCGCCTTCAGGAGGACGGGCTCGTCGCGAGCCTGATGCTGATCCACGACCTGTATCCGGTGCCGCTGGAGGACCGGGTCGATGGAGGCACTCGAGAGCGTGCGCCCGTACATGGAGAGCCACGGCGGCAACGTCGAGCTGCTGGAGATGAAGGACGGCACCGCGCGCATCTCGCTGGAGGGGAGCTGCAAGACCTGCCCCGCCTCCACCTCGACGCTTGAGCTGGCGATCAAGCAGGCGCTCGACGAGGCCGCCCCGGACCTCGAGGCGCTCATCGTGGAGGGCGCGGAGAACATGCAACCGATGGTGTCCGGCAGCGCCACGGAACTGCCCGTGCTCCAGGTGGCGCCCGGCGAGCCCGGCGTGCAGCCGAGTTGGTTCGACCTCGCCGGCGCCGAGCAGATCGTCGAGGGCGAGGTCCGCGGCGCCGAGGTCGCGGGCGTGCCCGCTCGTCGTCGCACGCTTCGAGGGTGGCCTGCTGGCCTACAAGGACGCGTGCGCCGGGTGCCAGGCGCCGCTCCACGACGGCGAGCTCAGCGAGGGCACGCTCACCTGCCCGAGCTGCTCGCGCAACTTCCATCTACCGCGGGCGGGTCGCTCCCTGGACGACGACCGGCTCCAGCTCGAGCCGGTGCCACTCCTGGGCGGCCCGCAGGGCACCCGCGTGGCCCTGGCGGCATGAGCGACGCCACGGACCGGATCATCTCCTCCCGCCAGCGAGCCGAGATGGTCTCGGGCCTTCGGCGCCTGTCGAAGACCAAGCCGTCGAACGGGGCTCCGCCTGGCAAACGGCAAGCCCGGCGAGGAGCGATGCGACCTCTGCGGCAACGAGATCCCCGCCGACCACCGCCACCTGCTTCACCTGACCGAGCGGCAGATCCTCTGCGCCTGCGAGCCATGCGTGGCCCTGCGCTCCGGGGACCCGGAGCTGCGCCCGACCGGCACCCGCGTCGTCTGGCTAGACGACTTCGAGCTGAGCGACGACCTCTGGGCGGCGTTCGGGCTTCCGATCGGCCTGGCCTTCTTCCTGGACTCGACCACAGCGGGCGGGATCGTGGCCTTCTATCCCAGCCCGGGCGGGTCGATGGAGTCAGAGCTGGACATGAACGCCTGGGACGAGCTGAAGGCCAACAACCCGATCCTGGAGAGCCTCGACGCCGACGGAGAGGCCCTGCTGGTCAATCGCATGTCGGACCCGCCGCAGCACGCGATCGTCCCGGTGGACGAGTGCTACCGCCTCGTCGGGCTCGTCAAGGTCGCGTGGGAGGGGATCTCCGGGGGAGCCGGCCCCGAGGAGGCGATCGCCTCGTTCTTCGACGAGCTCCGGTCGCGGAGCACGCCGGCGTGAGCGCCACCGAGGGCAACGGCGCCGCCGCCGGCAAGGGCGTCGCCGAGCAGGCGGCTCGCGCGCTCGCCGACGAGACGAAGCAGAACGAGCAGCCGACCGACCGGCCTGTTCCGGAGTTCGAGATCGTCGGGGTGGGGCACGTGCAGCGCGCGGCCTCCCCCACTCTGTCCTTCGAGCTCGAGGCCACCGAGACGACCGGCCGCAGCATCTACACCGTCGCGCTGACCGCGATGGTCGAGATCGAGCCCTCCAAGCGCCGCTACGAGGACGCGGAGCGCGAGCGCCTGGTCGAGCTGTTCGGCGAGCCCGAGCGCTGGGCGTCGACCACCTCGGCGCTGCGCTGGGCCCAGGCCGAGGTCCTCGTCCCCAGCTTCACCGGATCCACGCGCTTCCAGCTCGAGCTGCCGTGCACCTACGACCACGAGGTCGGCGCGACCAGGTACTTCAACGGGCTCGCCGGCGGCGAGGCGCCGCTGCGCTTCCACTTCAACGGCACGATCTTCTACGGCGGACGACGACGGCCGCATGCAGCTGACGCAGGTGCCGTGGGACTGCTCCTCCCGTTTCTCGATGCCGGTGGCGGCCTGGCGCGAGATGATGGAGGCGCACTACCCCTTCCGCGGCTGGGTGGCCCTCGACAGGACGACGGTGGAGCGCCTGGAGCACGTGAAGGCCGAGCGAGCGCTGCCGACGATCGACGCGACGGTGGCCGAGCTGCTCGACGACGGCACGGACGGCGACGCCTGATGGAGAAGGCGCTCGAGAGCCTGCTGGACTCCCTGCTCTACGAGGGCTACGCGCTCTACCCCTACACGCCCGGGCGCGACCAAGAACGCGACGCCGACCCCGTTCGGCATCGTCTACCCGCCGACCTACGCCGAGGACAACCCCGCGACGTTCGATCACCTTCGAATGGAGTGCCTGGTGGAGTCGGGGGCGGAGGCCGAGCTGCGGGCGACGATCTGCTTCCTGCAGCCACAGGGCGAGCGCCACAAGGCCGCGGCCCGGCGAATCGAGATAGCCGCCACGCCGCTCGCGGAGCTGATCGCGACGGGGGCCGCGGCGAGGAGTTCACCTTCGACGGCGAGGAGACCGTCGCCGGGCGGGTCCGGATGCGGGCCGAGCAGGTGGCCGACGGCCTGGCGCGCATCAGGCTCTGCGTCCACAACTCGACCGGCCTGGGCGGGAACGCCGGTGGGCTCGATCGGGGTGAGGCCCTCCGCTACAGCCTGATCTCGACGCACGTGGTCGCCGAGGTCACGGGAGGCCGCTTCGTCTCGCCGATCGACACCAAGGGCCCGCACGCCGACGCGCTCGCCGAGTGCGAGAGCGTCAACACGTTCCCGGTGCTCGCGAACCCCACCGACACGGCGATGCTGGGCGCGGCGATCGTGCTCCCCGACCATCCGAGCATGGCGCCGGAGAGCCTGGGCAACCTGTTCGACTCGACCGAGATCGAGGAGGCGCTGCTGCTCCACGTGCACGCGCTGAGCGACTCCGAGCGCGAGGAGATCGGCAAGCAGGACCCGGCCGTCCGCGAGATGGTCGAGCGTGCCGCGGCGAGCACCCCGGAGCAGATCATGAGCCTCCACGGGCGCCTCGGAGGAGACCGAGCCGGAGCCCGGGCACCCGAACCCGGGCGAGGCGAGCATCGAGGTCAACGGCATGACGTTCGTGAAGGGCGGCAAGGTCGTGCTGCGCCCGCGAACCGACCGCGACGTGTTCGACAAGCTGCTCGCGGGGAAGGTGGCCACCATCGAGCGGATCTACCACGACTTCGACGACCGGGCGCACATCGGCGTCACGGTCGACGAGGACGCCGCCCAGCCCCTGTTCCGCGAGACCGGGCGCTACCTCTACTTCTCCTCCGACGAGGTGGAGCTGCCCGATGGCTGAGCGGGAGCGCCAGATCCTCGTCGCCGGGGTCGGGAACTCCTGGCTCTCGGACGACGGCTTCGGCAGCGAGGTCGTGAAGCGGCTGGGCGAGCTGAAGCTGCCCGACGGCGTGAACGTCCTCGACTTCGGCACCGGCGGCCTCGACCTGGCCTACGAGGTCATGCGCGGCTACGACGCCCTGCTGTTGATCGACGTCTCCAAGCAGGGCGGCGAGCCGGGGACGCTGTACGTGATCGACCCGAACGACGAGGAGATCAAGCCGATCGACGACGGCGAGACCGTGAACCCGCACGGGATGGACCCCCACACGGTGCTGCGCTTCATCAAGACCGATCGGCGGATCGCCCGGCAAGGTGACCGTGATCGCCTGCGAGCCCGCCGAGGTGGAGGAGATGGGCCTGAGCCTCACGCCTGAGGTGCAGGCGGCCGTCGGGCGCGCAGTCGACCTCACCGTCGACACGATCGCCGAGCTACAGACGGACGCCGCCTATGAGGACGCGGGCGCGGAGGCCTGATGCACGAGCTTTCGATCGCGCAGGCGGTGGTCGACACCGCGACCAAGCACGCCGGCGGCCGGCGCGTGAAGCTGATCAGCCTGCGCCTGGGCACGATGCGCCAGGTGGTCTTCGACTCGCTGGACTTCTACTTCGGCATCGTGGCCCGCGACACCCTCTGCGCGGAGGCCGAGCTCGAGCACGAGATCGTCGAGGCGCGCCTGCGCTGCCCGCAGTGCGCCCGCGAGTGGGATCCGGCGCCGCAGCCGGTCGCAAGCCACGAGGCGGTGGGAACCGAGCTCGCCCTACCCGTGTTCCGGTGCGCCGAATGCGGCGTCCCGGGCGAGATCGAGGCCGGAGACGAGTTGGAGGTAGAGTCGATCGAGGTCGAGGACGCCGAGGCGCCCGTCGGCTAAGGAGGAGAGGATGCACCGCACGAAGGTCAGGGTCACCGAGGACGCGCTCGACGCCAACGAGACGATCGCGCGCGCCAATCGCGACGACTTCGACCGCGCCCATGTGAGCGTGCTCAACCTGATGAGCGCGCCGGGCTCGGGCAAGACCACGCTGCTCGAGCGCGCCCTGGCGGATCTCGAGACCCCCCGCGTCGGGAGTCCTCGAGGGCGACGTTCAGGGCAGCCTCGACGCCGACCGGCTCGCCGGCCTCCACATCCCCGTGACGCAGCTCAACACCGACTCGGGCTTCGGGGGCGAATGCCACCTGGACGCGAACATGGTCCGCTCGGCGATGCCGGCCCTCCCCTTGGACGAGATCGACCTGCTGATCGTCGAGAACGTCGGCAACCTGGTCTGCCCGGCCGAGTTCCGGATCGGCGAGGACGTCAAAGCGATGGTCGCGTCCGTCGCCGAGGGCGAGGACAAGCCGCTGAAGTACCCGCTGATGTACCGCAGCTGCGAGATGGTCGTCGTCAACAAGATCGACCTCCTCCCCCATGTCGACTTCGACATGGACCGCTTCCTCGCGAACCTCGACGCGGTCAACCCCGGAGCGGGCCACCTGCTGGTCAGCGCCCGGACCGGCGAGGGCGTCGATGAATGGCGGGCATGGCTGGCGGGGATCCCCGAGCGCGCCGCCGCGCCCGCGTAGGGCGGTCATGACCGGGGCGGCCCGGACCGACACACTGGCCCGCCGCATCGACGAGCTGGCGTCCGCTCGCACGCAGGCGAACGAGCGGTTCTTCGCGGCGGAGGCGGAGCGCCTCGCGGGTTGCTGCCACGCGATGGCCGAGCGCTTCGCGCGCGGCGGGCGCCTGATCGCCGTCGGGCAGGGCCCGGTCGCGCGCTCGGACGCCCGTCACGTTGCCGTCGAGTTCGTGCATCCGGTGATCGTCGGCAAGCGCGCGCTGCCCGCGATCGGCCTCGCGGGCGAGGGCGGCGACGTCGCGTCCCAGCTCGAGGCGCTGGCCGAGGGCGACGACATCCTGATCGCGTTCTCCGAGGACGCCCAGGACGAGGTCCAGGCGCGCGCGGCGGTCGCCGTGGCGCGAGAGCGGGGCTGCCAGACGATCGCCTTCGCCCCCACCGGCGCGGAGTGGGAGTTCGAGATCGGCAGCGAGGACCCCTTCGTCGACCAAGAGATCGCCGAGACGCTCTACCACGTGCTCTGGGAGCTGGTCCACGTCTTCTTCGACCATCGCGGCCTCCTGGAGGGCCGCGAGGCGAGACCGGTCCACGACACCGGCGGCTCGAGCTTCCTCTACCCATTTCTCTCGGAATCCGAGAAGGATCTCGGCGCGATCACCGACGACGTGCGCCAGTCGGTCCTGATGAAGTCGGAGGAGATCGGGGCGCTACGCGAGGCGACGCTGACCGAGAACCGCGAGGTCCTGATCGAGGCTGCTTCCGCCCTGCGGGCACGGCTCGACGCCGGCGGGCGCCTGCTGGCCTTCGGCAACGGCGGCTCGGCCACGGACGCCATGGATGCGGTCGCCGACTACCGCCGGCCGCCGCACGGATGGCCCAGCCGAGCCGCGCTGGATTTGACCGAGGACACCTCGATCATCACCGCGATCGCGAACGACGTCGGGGTCGAGGAGATCTTCCAGCGTCAGGTGATCGCGCACGGGCGCGAGGGCGACGCGGCGCTTGCCCTCTCCACCAGCGGTGGCTCGGACAACGTGATCCTGGCCCTGGCGGAGGCGCGAACGCGCGGGCTCCTGACCATCGCCTTCGTCGGGTACGACGGCGGGCGGATCCTGTCCGAGGGGCTGGCCGACCATGTGATCGTGACCCGCTCGCAGCACATTCCCCGCATCCAGGAGGCGCAGGCCGGCGCGCACCACGTCCTCCGCGAGCTGGTCGAGCTAGTGAGCGTTGACGGCTGATCGGCGACGCGTCCGGGTCCGCGTCCGGGGGACGGTGCAAGGGGTCGGCTTCCGCCCCTTCGTCTTCAGGGTCGCCTCCGAGCTCGGGCTCGTCGGCTGGGTCCTGAACGACGAGCAGGGCGTGTTGATCGAGGCGCAGGGCCCGCAAGCCGCGACCGACGAGCTGATGCGCCGCCTCTCCGCCGACGCGCCGCCGCTCGCCGACGTCGAATCGGTGGAGGCGACGGCTGCGCCGCTCGCCGAGGACGTCGAGTTCCGGATCGCCGACTCGATCGGCGGAGGCGAGCCCGAGGCGCTGGTCTCGCCCGACATGGCGACCTGCGAGGAGTGCCTGGCCGAGCTCTTCGACCCCGCCGATCGACGCCATCGCTACCCGTTCATCAACTGCACGAACTGCGGCCCGCGATTCACGATCGTCCGCGCGGTCCCGTACGACCGGCCGCTGACGACCATGGCCGGGTTCGAGATGTGCGATGCCTGCCGCTCCGAATACTCCGATCCGCGCGACCGCCGCTTCCACGCCCAGCCGAACGCCTGCCCCGTCTGCGGCCCTCGGGTGCGCCTCGGCGACGCGGAGGGCGATGACGCGATGGCCGCCGCGACGCGGCTGCTGGACTCCGGCGCGAGTACTCGCCGTGAAGGGGCTCGGCGGCTATCACCTCGCCTGCCGCGCCGACGACGAGACCGCGGTCTCGGCGCTGCGCTCGCGCAAGCAGCGCGAGGACAAGCCGTTCGCGCTGATGGCCCGCGATCTCGACGCCGCGCGCGAGCTGGTGGCGCTGACGGACCAGACGAGGCGCTTCTCACCGGGCCGGAGCGGCCGATCGTCATCGCCAGGCGGCGCGAGGGAGCGCCCGTTGCGGATGCGGTCGCGCCCCGCACGCGTGACCTCGGCGTGATGCTCCCCTACACCCCGCTCCACCATCTGCTGCTCGCGGACGCTGCGACGACGCTGGTGATGACGTCGGGGAACCTCTCCGACGAGCCGATCGCGTACGGCGATGAGGACGCCGCGCAGCGGCTCGGGCGCGATCGCGGACGCCTTCCTGGTGCACGACCGGCCGATCCACATGCGCACGGACGACTCCGTCGCGCGCTCGCTCGACCCCGACGTCGTCGAACCGCCCGCTCCTGATGCGGCGCTCGCGCGGATACGTGCCGCGCAGCACGCCGCTGCCGATCCCGGCCGCAGCGGCGATCCTGGCCTGCGGCGCGGAGCTGAAGAACACGTTCTGCGTCGCCAAGGGCGCTCGCGCGTGGGTAAGCCACCACATCGGCGACCTCAAGAACTGGGAGACCCTGGAGTCGTTTCGCGAGGGCGTCGAGCACTTCGAGCGCCTGTTCGCCGTCGCGCCCGAGGTCGTCGCGCATGACCTGCACCCCGACTACCTCTCGACGAAGTACGCGCTGGAGCGCGAGGGAGTCGAGCACGTCGCCGTCCAGCACCACCACGCGCACCTCGCGGCGTGCCTGGCCGAGCATGGCGTGGAGGGCCCCGCGGTCGGCGCGATCTATGACGGCACCGGACTCGGCCCCGACGAGACCGTGTGGGGCGGCGAGATCCTCGCCGGCGGGCTCGAGGGCTACGAGCGGCGCGGGCTGCTGTTCCCGGTGCGCATTCCGGGCGGCGACCGAGCCGCCCTGGAGCCGTGGCGGATGGCCTGCGCGTGGCTCGTCGCGACAACGGACGAGGACGTGCCCGCGATCCCCGAGGCGCTCGCCGGCGAGGTCACGCCCGACACCTGGGAGGCGGTCTGCGGGCTGATCCCGGCGGGGCTGAACTCACCGCCGACGACGAGCGCCGGGCGGCTGTTCGACGCGGTCTCAGCGATCTGCGGGATTCGCGCGGCGGTGAACTACGAGGGGCAGGCCGCGGCGGAGCTGGAGGGGCTGGCGGATGTGGCCGAGCGCGGTGAGTATCCGATGCCGTTGATCGATGCGGGGGATGGGCATGCGCGACGGGGCGGTCATCCTCGACGCGCGCGAGACGGTGGCCTCCGTGATCGCGGATCTGCGGGACGGGGCTCGTACGGAGACGCGTTGCGGCTCGGTTCCACAATTCGCTCGCCCGCGCCACCGCCAGCGTCTCGACGCGAGAGTGCGAGGCCGTGGGGGTCGACGTGGCGGTGCTCTCAGGAGGCGTGTTTCAGAACCGGCTGCTGCTGGAGCGCACGGCTGCGCTCCTTCGCGACGTCCTCGCTGCGCGTGCTCATCCCGCAGCAGCTGCCGCCCAACGACGGCGCCATCTCCTACGGCCAGGCCGCGATCGCCGCCGCCCAGCTCAGCGGTTGAGGCTTGTGGGGGCCTATAACCCCGACAACGTGCGTCAGTCGTGGTCGTGGGTGTGGTCGTCCTCCAGGCCCTCCTGGTGGACGTGCGGGTGGGAGTGGGTCTCGCCGTCGTGTGAGTGCTCGTGCTCATGCTCGACGTGCTCGTGGTCGTGCTCGTCGTGAGCGTGGGTGTGCGTCTCGCCGTCGTGTGAGTGCTCGTGGGCATGCGGCTCGTCGTGTGAATGCTCTTCGTGGCTCATTGCGCTCCTCCTGATCGGCTCCTGGCTAGATCATGCCGCTTTCCGGCGCCAATACCCATACCCGCTCGGCCCACAGGACGACCGTCTCGTCGTCCAGCTCGCCGACCGTCGCGGCGCCGGCAGCCTCCACCACGCCCGCCAGCTCGCCCCACGCCATCGCGACCTTGGCAACCCGCTGGAGCGGGCCGAACGTCCCGGCCGACCGCAGCTCCGCAGCCTGCGCGCGCGCCTGCTCGGGGGTGATGTCGCCGAACGGCACGTCGGCCTCCCCGATGTGGACGGTTCGAGCGCGCGCCTCGCCGGCGCGAGTCGGTGAGGGCTTGTCGCCGGCCTCCATGGCAGGAACCTACCCCGATGCCTCACCCGGCGTCGCCGTATGCCTCTTCCGGCGTGCGCGCGATCTCCATCAGGCGCTCGGCGTCAGCGGCCTCGAAGCCGAACCGCCGGTAGAGCTCGTGAGCGTCGGCCGTCGCGAGCACGACCTTGCGGACTCCGGCGAGGTCGGGGTGACCGAGCAGCGACTCGGTCAGCCAGACGCCGAGCCCCTTGCCGCGATGCTCGTGAGAGCCACGAAGAGGTCGCCGATCCAGGCGAAGGTCGCGCCGTCCGTCACCGCCCTGGCGAAGCCCGCCTGGGAGCCGTCGGGGGCGAACAGGCCGAACGGCAGCGCGCGGTCGATCGCGCGATCGAGGAGGTCGCGAGGAATCCCGCGCGCCCAGTAGGACTCGGTCAGGAATCGCCAGATCCGCTCGCGGTCGAGCAGGGCCGGATCAGTCGAGATTCGGTACCCGTCCTCGCGCTCGAGGTCCACGCGGGCTAGCGGTTCGCGGCGAGCTGCTCGCGGATCTGCTTCGGGAGCATGAACCGACGTCCTCGTCGGACGGTGCGCAGCTCCGAGACGTCGTCGGCGCCGCGCTCGCGGAAGAAGTCGACGAGCTGCTCGACGAGCTCCTCGGGGGCGCTGGCGCCGGAGGTGATGCCGACTGTCTCGACGCCCTCGAGCCACTCCTCGCGCACCTGGGTGGCGTTGTCGATCAGGTGCGACTCGGTTCCGAGCTCGCGGGTCACGTCGACGAGGCGCTGGGAGTTCGACGAGTTGGTCGAACCGATCACGAGCACCAGGTCGCACTCGCCGGCGAGCTGCTTGACCGCGATCTGCCGGTTCGTGGTCGCGTAACAGATGTCGTCGGACTTGGGCGAGACCACGTTCGGGAACCGCTCGCGCAGGCGGGCGATGATCCCCGACGGTCTCGTCGACCGACAGCGTGGTCTGGGTGATGAAGGCGAGCTTGTCCGGGTCGGGCACGTCCTCGGGCACCCGCAGGCGATCGACGTCCTCGGCGGTCTGGACCAGACGATGTGCTCGGGCGCCTCGCCGGTCGTCCCCTCGACCTCCTCGTGGCCCTCGTGGCCGATCAGGATCATCGTGTAGCCCTGCTCGGCGAACTTGCGGGCCTCGACGTGGACCTTGGTGACCAGCGGGCAGGTGGCGTCGATCGTGCGCAGGTTGCGCTGCGCGGCGTTCGCGTGGACGCTGGGGGCGACGCCGTGGGCGGAGAAGACGACCAGCTCGCCCTCCGGCACCTCGGTCTCCTCCTCGACGAAGATCGCGCCGCGTTCGCGCAGCTGCTGCGACGACGTGCTTGTTGTGGACGATCTCCTTGCGCACGTACACGGGCGGACCGTGGAGGTCGAGCGCGTGCTCGACCGTCTGCACGGCGCGATCGACCCCGGCGCAATAGCCGCGCGGGGCCGCGAGCAGCACGCGCCGGGGAGCGCTTGTGGCGGCGACACCCATGCGCCCAAAGGGTACCCGCCGCCCCGTTTGAGGCACCATGGTGCATGCATGGACGCAACGGGGACGACCGTCGACCGCAAACGCCTCGCCGGGCTGCTCGAGGCCGAGCGCGAGCGGCTTCGCCCAGCTTCATCCCAAGTCGGCGGTGTTGTTCGCCGAGGCCCAGGTGTCGCTGCTCGCCGGGGTGCCGATGAGCTGGATGTCGAAGTGGGCCGGCGGCCACCCCGTCTACGTCGACCGACGCCAACGGGGCGGCCATCCGCGATGTCGACGGCCACGAGTACGTCGACCTCTGCCTCGGCGACACGGGTGCGATGGCGGGGCACTCCCCCGTCTCCACGGTCGCGGCCGTCGAGGAGCGCCTCGCGACCGCGGCGGCGCCGCGATGATGCTCCCCACCGAGGACGCCGCCTGGGTCGGCGCCGAGCTCGGGCGGCGGTTCGGAGTGCCCCTGTGGAGCTTCACGCTCTCGGCGACCGACGCGAACCGCTTCGCGATCCGCCTCTGCCGCCAGATCACCAAGCGCTCGAAGATCCTGGTCTTCAACTGGTGCTACCACGGCTCGGTCGACGAGACCATCATCACCCTCGACGACGGCCGACCGCGCGCGCGCGAGGGCAACGTCGGCCCTCCGGTCGATCCGACGGTGACCACACGCGTCTGCGAGTTCAACGATCTCGAGGCGCTTGAGGCGAGCCCTGGCGGAGGGCGACGTGGCCTGCGTGCTGACGGAGCCGGCGCTGACCAACATCGGGATCGTGCTGCCCGAGGACGGCTTCCTCGAGCGGCTTGCGCGAGCTGTACCCGCGCGGCCGGAACGCTGCTGATCATCGACGAGACCCACACCGCGTCGGCGCGGCCCCGGCGGCTGCACCGCCGCCTGGGGCCTCGAGCCGGACCTGGTCACGCTGGGAAGTGGATTGGGCGGCGGCGTTCCGGTCGGCGGCCTACGGGGTCAGCGCCGAGGTCGGCGAGCGGATCGAGGCCGACGCGGAGGCCGACTACGTCGACACCGGCGGCGTCGGCGGCACCCTCGCGGGCAACGCCCTGTCGCTGGCCGCGGCGCGAGCGACGCTGGGCGAGGTGCTGACCGAGTGCCGCGTTCGAGCGCATGGAGGGCCACTGCGACCAGTTCGTCGCGGGATGCGAGGAGGCGATCGCCCGGCACTCCCTGCCCTGGTCGGTGGTGCAGCTCGGAGCCCGCGCCGAGTACGTCTTCACCGCGCCCGCGCCGCGGAGCGGCGCCGAGTCAGCCGCCGTTTCCGACGCGAGCTCGAGGACTACCTGCACCTGCGGCTGTTGAATGAGGGCGTGCTCCTTACCCCGTTCCACAACATGGCGCTGATGTGCCCGGCGACCACGGCGGCCGACGTCGACCGCCACACCGAGGCGTTCGCGGGCGCGCTGGCCGACCTCGCGGGCTGAGGCGGCTCAGCCGCCGATCTGTGGCACCGCGACGACCGCCGCCTCGCCCACGGCGTCGAGGCTCTCGGCGCAGACCTTGTCGAGGGTGTCCTCGGAGCGTGTGCCAGTACGAGCCCGGGGCGCGGCCCGTCCGCCGAAGGCGAGGTCGATCAGGTCCACGGCCGGGATCCCCGCCTCGATGAACGGGATGTGGTCGTCGCCGATCGGCGTCGTCGTGCCCACGAACGGGGCGGCCTCGCCGGTGCGCTCCTCCGCGGCGTCGGCGAACAGCGCGTACAGCGCGGGGTCGGAGCCGGGCTCCAGCGGGATCTCGAGAGTCGCAGTCGCCGACCAGGTCGAACAGGACCATCGCCTCGATCTCGTCGAGCGGCGGCGAGCCCTGCTTCCCGCCGCCCTCCGCGAGCTTCACGTACTGGCGGCTGCCACGGGTGCCGTCGACCTCGAACGGCCGCTCGCCCCGCGCCTCCTCGGCGTCGAAGAGCGCGAGATGCACCGATGGCCCGTCCAGCGGCGCCTCCGCGGCGAGCGCTCGCGCGAGCTCGAGCACGACCGCCACCCCCGAGGCGCCGTCGTTGGCGCCGACGAAGCCGGGGATCCCGTCCTTGGTGTCGTGATGGGCGCCGACGACGACCGCGCCGGGCTCGCTGCCCGGGATCGTCCCGACGACGTTCGCGTACGGGCTCTGGACCTCGACGTCCTCCACCCCGGCCTCCTCGAGCTCGCGCACGATGAACCGGGCCTCCTCGTGCGCTCCCGGCGGAGCCCGTCGGGCGCGGGCCGAAGGCCGACCTGCGCCTGACGTCCGCGTAGGCCCGCTGCGCGTCGAAGCGGTCCGGGCCGGCCGGCTCGTCCGAGTCGCCGCACCCGCCCGCCGCAACCACCACGATGACCAGGGCGGCGAGCCCGGCCGCGGCTCGGCGCCGGCTCACACCAGTCGCTCGCAGGCCTCGTCGATCTCCGTGGCCGTGCTTGGCGACCAGGCGCTTGCCCGCTTCGGCGAGGGCCTCCAGGTTCGCTGTCGGTGGCGTCGTCGAGTCCGTCGGTGCCCGCCTCGAGCGAGGCCTGGAAGCGGCGGTGGTTGTCGCTCCAGGAGCTGCGCGCACTGGAAGTCGGCGGCTGTCGGAGACGCCGTCCATGACGATGCCGAGGAGCTGCCGGCCCCAGCCGAAGAAGCCCCAGTCCTTCGCCTCCTCCCAGGGGATGCGCTCGGCCAGCTCGCCGGTGCCCAGCGAGACCATGAACATCCCCTCCACCTCGATGGGGTCCTCGCGCGCCTCCGCTGCGGTCGCCGAGCCTCGAGGTGGCGGCCCAGCCGAACGTCGGCGAAGGCGCACATCGAGGGGTTGTTGGCGAACACGCCGCCGTCGACCAGCGCGAACGGCGTCGTGCGGTCGTCGGGCGCCGCGATGCGGGCCGCCTCGAAGTAGGTCGGGGCGGCCGAGGTCGCCCGCGCCGCCTGCCAGACCGGGTAGTCGAAGGTCTCGGGCTCCTCGGCGGCCCGCACCGACCGGAAGAAGAACGGCTGGCGCAGCTCGATCTCGTACGCGGGGACCAGCACGGGCGCCAGCGCGTCCTTCAGACGGGCCTCCCCCATGTACTCCTTCAGCACCTCCAGAAGCGGTCCCTCGCGGTAGCGCTCGTCGAAGATGCCCCCGCCGGTTCGCAGCCAGCTGGGCCGAAGCGGCGGGAAGATCTGCGGCGCCGCGGTCCAGGTAGAGCGCCTTGCAGATCGGCCGCGGAGTAGCGCGGCCTGCCGTCGTCGCCGCGCAGCGTCAGGCCCAGCGCGAGGATGCCGCCGGTCGATGTGCCCGCGATCAGGTCGAAGAGCTCGGCGATCGGCCGCCCGGTGCGCTTCTCGATCTCGACGAGCACGGTCGCGGGGATGATGCCCCTGATTCCGCCGCCGTCGATCGAGAGGATCCTGACCTTCTGGCCATGCTCTTGACCCTACCCCGCGAGCGCTATGGGCGGTCCATTAGGGTTGAGCTCATGGCCCAGGGGCACATGGACCGCCTCAGCGCGCTCGACCTCTCGTTCCTCACCAACGAGTCGTCCTCGGCCCACATGCACGTCGGGCGGCATCTGCATCTTCGAGGGCCCGCCTCCCTCCTACGACGACCTCGCCGAGCACATCTCCTCACGGCTTCACCTGGTCCCGCGCTTCCGCCAGAAGCTCGCGTTCCCACCGATCCCGACCGGACGCCCCTTCTGGGTCGACGATCCCGCCTTCAACCTCTCCTACCACGTGCGCCACTCCGCCCTGCCCTCGCCCGGCTCCGAGGACCAGCTGCGGCGGATGGCGGCCCGGATCTTCTCCCAGCAGCTCGACCGCACCAAGCCGCTGTGGGAGCTGTGGCTGGTTCAGGGCCTGACGCGCAAGCGCTTCGCCTTCGTCACCAAGACGCACCACGCGCTGGTCGACGGCGTCTCCGGCGTGGACATCGCGACGGTGCTGTTCGACGTCAAGCCGGTGCCCGAACCCGCGCAGCCCGACCACGAGTGGGTGCCCAACCCCGAGCCGTCCGCGAGCGACGCTGCTGGCGAAGGACGCCGAGGGGCTGCTCTCGGCCCCGCTTCGGATCGCACGCCGCGTCGAGCAGGCCGTCGAGCATCCCGAGGCGACCCTGCACCAGGCGACCGAGTCGCTGAGCGCGCTCGGCGAGGTGGGCTGGAACTTCGCCAATCCCGGCTCCCGAGACGCCGCTGAACGTCGAGATCGGCCCGCACCGGCGGTTCTCGTGGGTGCGCGCCGACCTCGCGCAGTTCAAGCGGATCAAGGACGTCGCTCGGCGGCACGGTCAACGACGTCGTCCTCGCGGTCGTCACCGGCGCGCTGCGCAACTGGCTGCGCGGTCGCGGGGTGCGCACCGAGGGCATGGAGCTGCGGGCGCAGGTCCCGGTGTCGATCCGCGCCACCGACGAGCACGGCCAGCTTGGGCAACAAGATCGCCGCGGTCCGGGGCCCGATCCCCGTCTACGTCGAGGATCCGGTCGAGCGCCTGGCCGTCGTCCGCGAGGGCATGGAGGGCATCAAGCAGTCCAAGCAGGCGCTTGGCGCCGAGGTGATCTCGCGCTTCAACGACTTCGCTCCGCCGACCCTGCTCGCGCAGGCGGCGCGGGTGAACTTCTCCACGCGCCTGTTCAACCTCGTCGTCACCAACGTGCCGGGCCCGCAGCTGCCGCTCTACGTGCTGGGCCGCGAGCTTCAGGACATCTTCCCGGTCGGGCTTCCTGCCGCCGAACCAGGCCCTGTTCGTCGCGATCATGAGCTACAACGGCTCCGATCAACTTCGGGCTGCTCGCCGACTACGACGCGATCGACGACGTCGACCAGCTTGCCGGCGGCATCGAGCACGCGATCGCCGAGCTGCTCGACGCGGCCGAGGCGGCCTCGGGCGAGCGCGAGCCACGGAGCCCGCGAGCCGGCGCCGGCCTAGCTACCCGTTCTTGACCTCGTTGTAGAGGTCCCGGGCGACGTCGCCCTGGTAGGGCCCGTAGAGGTGGTTCGGCTCGCCCTTGTAGCCGTAGGAGACGACCGAGGCGACCTTGCCCGCCGGCGATCCAGCCGCCGCCGCTGGAGCCGCCGGTCATGTCGCAGTTGATCCGCATCGGCGGCGGGTTCCCCTGGCTGTGGTCGGGCCCCTGATAGGCGGACCGGCAGACTACATCGACTCGCCGTCGAAGGGTGGCGCCTGCGGGTAGCCGATCGCCTTGTAGGTCCGGTCGCGCGGTCCGTTGAACGGATGCCCGCGGCCGCCGACCGCGCTCCTGGAGGGTCTTGCCGCCGACGCTTGGCGACGTTGGCGGCGCCGAAGTCGTGAGCGACGTCGCCGCAAGCCGTGCAGCGGCAGGCAGCCCTCGCTCGACGGCCTTCCACTGCGGCGTGGCTGCGCAGGCGTCTGGCTCTGGGCCACTCCCCGAACGGCGCGTTGCCCGTTCCTGTAGGCGGGGACGAACTCCCAGTTGGTGGCGATAGCCGGTGCTGAGCAGGCCCGGTGGAGCCGTAGACGCAATGCCCGGCGGTCCAGACGACGTCCTCCGCGGGCGAGCTGAACCGCGGTGCCAGAGCACACGTAGTCGGTGCCGCAGCGTGAAGAAGACCTTGCCGTGGCTGCGAATCGGCTTGCGACTTGGGTGCTTCACCGGCTTGGCGATCGTGCCGCCGCGCTTGGCCGCGGGGTCGCCGGCGCCAAGCGGTCCGAGCGGGATCGCGTTCGCGCATCCGCTGCGGAGTCCAGTAGTCGCGGACCTCCGCCGCGGTCTGCACGGCATCGAGCGGGGCCGCGCTCGCCCGCTCGCCGGCCGCCAGCAGCGCGATGCAGGCGACGAGCGGCGAGCGTCCAGCGCCGCCCGAGAGCCCCCACCATCCCGGCGAATCCAACACTCCGCTCACCGTAGGCGACAAATCGCGTCCGGCGCGCCGGTAGTGCGCCGGCGTGCGCTTAACATTGCGCCATGGACGACGAGGGCGACACGAGCCCGTTCAAGTACCACCTCGAGCTGACCCCGAAGCAGCTCAAGGTCACGCACACGGCGCTGCGGGCGCTGGCGACGACTTCGGGCACGACGAGGCAGAGGTCCACGCGCTGATCGAGGAGGTGCTGGCCAAGCTTCCGGACGAGCACGCGATCCGCGCGATCCAGCTCGATCGCGAGCCGCAGGGCCGCGGAGGAGATCCTCGCGGAGGCTCCCGAGCGCGAGCCGACCTCGACCCGCCCACCGGCGAGATCCACCCCGCCGACCCCGAGCCGGATCCGGGCTAGGAGCCGCCGCCCACCGTCGCCTGACGGCCGGCAGCGGGACACCGCGTCTTCACGCCGCGGGCCCCGCCCCCCGCTAGCCTCGCCTCCCCGTGAGCCTCTCGGTCCAGATCGGCCTGCTGCTCGCCGTCGCGACCGCGTTCGCCTCGATCGTCGGCTTCCTCTACAAGCACCGCGGCGCGGTGGAGTCGCCGCCGGTGAGCCTGCGCCACCCGGTGCGGACCTCGCTGCGGCTGTTCCGCTCCCGCGCGTACACGCTCGGGATCCTCATCGCGACGGCGTCCTGGGGCTTTCACGTCGGCTGCGCTCTCCCTGGCGCCGATCTCGCTGGTGCAGTCGGTGATCGCCGGCGGCCTGGTCCTGCTGACGGTCACCGCGGACCGCCTCTTCGCACACGAGGTGACCCGTCGCGAGTGGATCGGCGTCGGCATGGCGGCGCTGGGGCTCGCGTTCCTCGCCGCGACGCTCGAGGGCGGCGGCGACGCCGCGTACTCGGAGTCCGACGCCGGCACCCTCGCGGCGTGGGTCGGCCTGCTTGCGATCGGCGCCGTCTGCGTGGCGGCGGCCGCGCGCGTTTCCCCCCAGCGGGGCGGGGTCATGTTCGGCGTCTCCGCGGGCCTCTTCTGGGCGGCCTCCGACACCTCGATCAAGGCGCTCAGCGACTCGCTCGGCGACGAATCGGCGCTGGTGATCCTCACGCAGCCCGCTCGCCCTGGTGATCGCGCTCGCGTCGTTCGCCGGCATGGTCGTCTCGGCCCGGAGCCTCCAGATCGGCAAGGCGGTGCCCGTGATCGCGGTCACCAGCGTGGCCGCCAACGTCTTCACGATCGCGGCCGGCCCGATCGTCTTCGACGAGCCCCTGCCGGACGACGCCGCCGCGCTCACCCTCCGCCTGCTCGCGTTCGTGCTCGTGATCGTCGCCGCGGCGCTCACGCCGGCGCCGGTGGCAGCCGCGGAGACCGAGGAGTATGCGTAGGGGGGTCCAGACTCGGCCCTAGCGCCAATTCGGGTTCGCGACTGGCAAACGAGGGGAGCGACTCGGGCCGGAGTGGCGACTTTCTTCAGAGGGGTTGAAGGAAGTCGCCATCAGTCACATAGAGCGTGCCGAAGGGCTCGAGCCCCGGCAGCGACGAGAGGTAGGCATCTCACCAATCGAGCCGTACGGCTGGTCGTCGCTCATCACGACGACGATGTTGGGCTGGGCCGCGTGAGTGGGGGCGGCCAGCGCGAGCGTGCCGGCGGTCCGCGACGAGCAGGCGGGCGAGGCGTCCCACAGGCCAGACCCTAGTCGCCGGCGCCCCCGGCACCGACCCGATCTACGGGAGCGGGGTGAGGGTGAACTCGAGGTTGTCGTGCTCCCAGTTGGGGTCGGAGTCGTTGTCGAGGTTCGTGATCGAAAGGACCCCGTTGTCGTCGGGCTCCACCCCGGTGGGGGTGAGGGTGAGCCATTGGCCGACCCCCTCGACCGGCCACTCGTCGATGTCTTCGCAGTCCTCCCCCGGGGGTCCCGTGGCCGTGATCCCGATCGACTGTTGGGGGACGTAGATCACCCAGGGGATGTTCACGTAGTACCTGCCCCCGGAAAGGGCCATCGAGATGGCACCGTCACCATTCGTGGCCGGCAGCGTGAACGTCCCGCCGCCCCCCGTGATCGTGCACGGATCGATGCTGCCCTGGTAGCTCGAGACGTTCAGCGAGCCGCTGGTCATCTCCCACTCGCGGCCGGTGGCGCCGGGCCCGTCGTAGGGAGCGAGCGTCAGGGTCCCGTTGAACTGCGTGGTCACGTCGACGCTGTCGAAGCCGGAGTTGTCGAAGAAGCGTGAGGTGCCGCTGAAGGTCCCGGTGTACGTGGGCGGCTCGCAGATGTCCCTCGCCGTCAGGGTGTGATTGGCGACGCCCAGCGGGTTGCCGGTGGGGAGCGCGCTTGATGTGGCGACCACCATCTCGACGACGTTCTCGTCAGGCTTGTCGCGGCAGAGCTTCACCGTCCCCTTGTCGGACCAGTCCTCGAGGCGCCAGTCCCCGCTCTTCAGCTTCAGGAACGCCTGCACGATCGTCCCGGGGATCCCGTTGTCGGCGTTCTCGAACTCGAGTTCGCGGACGGCCCGGTCGGTGATCTGTCACCTTTTGGAACCAGGTCGACAGCGGCTCCTGAGTGGACGTCTTGAGCTCGAATGGCTTCTCCGGCATGCCACCGAGGCTCACGTTCACGGGCGGCCCGCCGCCGGGTTTTTCGGTGAGGTCGTCGGCCTGCTTGAACGACTGCGTGAGGGGGAAGCCCGGGCGCACCGATGGGCACCTGGTTCCAGCGCTCGACCGCGTAGCGCTTCCACGCTTCCTCGAGTCCGTCGCTCGGCCCCTGCTCGAGGGCGCCAGCGAAGCCCGTGCTGCCAAGCGCCTCGTACACCCGGACGATGGCGTCGACGTCGTCGTTGTTCTCGAGCGAGTACCAGAACGGCCACGCGTCGTAGTCGCGAGCTCGCCGAGGCCGATGAATGGGAGCGTGATGTTGGCGGCGTACCTGTGCTCGTAGTTGTCGTCCTCGTAGACGTAGTGGCCGGCCCAGGTGGCGGTGCCCTCAACCCACGCCGGGGCTCGCTCGCACGCGGTGTACGAGTGCTGGATCACGTGCATGAACTCGTGGGCGAGCGTCCAACGGTCTGCGTTCCCCGGGATCACGATGAACGATGGGTTGGGACCGCAGTTGCTGAACGGGAGGGACGGGGCGACCCCGTCCCTCCCGGTGAGCAGGGCGTTTCCAGAGTCGATGTACGCGTCGACCCTGCTGTCGCCGGCGGGGTCGCACGGGGTCGCTGCCGCGTCGTTGACCGTGTGGAAGGCACTCGTCAGCTCGGGCCATACCTGGGCCTCGAACTCCGCCGAGAGCGCCTGCGCCTTCGCCTGCGCCGCGGCGTTCCCAGGCCTGTGCCAGAAAACGGCGTGCGTGCTCTCGATCCCGCTCCACGCTCCGCTCAAGTGGGTCACGTCCCCGCAGGGATCGCCCGGGGCTCGTTTTGCGGTCGCCGCCGGGGCCTTCGACCATCCAGGCGCCCACGCGCTCTCCGCGTAGCGCGGCTGGAGCATGAAAGGCTCCAGAGCGTCCTGCTCAGCGCCGGGAGGGTCGAGTAAGCGCTCACCAGATCCGCCAAGATCACCCCCGTGGAAACCGGGCCCCCGCCGTCGTACTCATCCGGCAGCCCCTCGTCCCCGCTCACGGCGTACAGCTTGTAGAGGAGCGCCTCGCCCGCATCGATATCGCCGGCCGTGTGCGCGGCATCGATCCGGCCGATCGTGGAGCCGTCGGTGAACTCGATCACCCCGGTCTGCCCGCAGTCGTTCTTCGCCTTGCCGGGCGCGACGCACACGCCCAGCAGCCACTCGCCCACCGCCTCATACGGCACGTTTGGGCGAAACGTGACCCGCCGTTTGCGGCCGGCATCCGTCGGCCCCACCGATCCCTTCCCGAACTTGTCCCCGACGACGAGACCATCCTCGCCGAGGACCTGGGCGAACAGGCTCGCCTTCTTCGAGTCCTTGCCCCCGACGTTCTTCACGGTTACCTTCAGCGCCGGGGCCTCGCCCGTGAGCGCTGCCGCCGGGGCACCCGACACCTGCGTGACCGCCAGGTCCGCCTTCGCCCCCCGTGCCGGGGGCGCCGCCACAGCCGCGAGCAGGGTGATCAGTGCGATCACCCCCGTTCGCACGCCAGTCCCTGTGACTTTCGCCACATGAGGATGGTATCCCGCCGGTCAAATGATTCATCCCCGCCGTGATGTCCCATACCTCAAGCCCTGGACCGGGGCACAGCACGCATTCCCCGTGCGGCCTTCGGCCCCTTTGACGGCCGGGGACCGGCGGGAGTAACCTCGATCGGGCGATGGGCCACACGCGGTCGATCCGCAACGCGAGCGCCGGGGTCGTCTCCGCCGCGGCGGCGCTGGTCTTGCTTGCGCTCGTGTCGGCCGTGCCCGCGCAGGCCACGTTCCCTGGCAGCAACGGCAGCATTGCGTTCGAGAGCACGCGCGACGGGAACGTCGAGATCTACGTGATGAACTCCGACGGTGACGACGAGACGCGGCTGACCAACAACGCGGTGGACGACCGGCAGCCGGCCTGGTCGCCCAACGGCAAGCGGATCGCATATGCCCACCGGACGGGCAACGGCGGCTTGGACATCTTCGTCATGCGCGCCGACGGGTCGCATCGCCGCCGGCTCACGCGGAATCCCGCCGAGGATCAGAACCCCGCCTGGTCGCCCAGCGGCCACCGGATCGTCTTCCAAAGCGAACGCAACGGCAACGACGACATCTTCGTCGTGGACGACAAGGGCATCCACGTCATCCAGCTCACCGGCACGAGCCGCGACGACCAGGATCCCGCCTGGAACCCGAGCAACCTGTACATCGTGTTCGAGCGAACGCTGAGCGGCGAGAACGACGAGATCTTCCGCATGTGGCCGAACGGGTCGCACGTCGTGCGCCTCACCCACGAGACCGGCGACGACATCCAGCCCGGGTTCGCCCCGGCCGGCGGGAAAGTGGCGTTCGCGAGCGAGCGCGACAACCCGTTCGACATCTTCACGATGTTCGACTCCGGGGGCAGCCAGAACGCGCTGATCACCAGCGGGTTCGGCGAGTTCCGCCCCGCCTGGTCGCCTGATGGCCTCTCGATCCTTTTCTCGAGCACGCAGGGCATGGCCAACTCCAACATCTTCCAGATGGCCGCGAACGGCTCCGGGTTCCCGCTGGCGATGACCAGCGATCCGGCATTCGACGGCGGGCCGGACTGGGCGCCAGGTTAGGGCGCGACGAGTCGAGCGGAAGGGGCGAGAAACCGCTTGGGGCGCCCAGTTCGGTTCTCACCGGTCAGCAGAGGACGGTGAGTCGGCGGTCGAGTCCACAGAGGCGGAGGAGTCGCTCGACCTGACCGGTGCCGTTGCGGATCGCAAGCGAGCGACCGTCCGACCTCGTGGTGTCGGCAGCTCGGGCCAACAGGGCAATTCCCGCGCTGTCCATGAAGTCAAGGTGGGTCAGGTCGAGGAGGACCGTTAGGTCCCCGTTGAGCCGTTGAAGCTCGGTATCAAGTGTCCCGATGTTCGACAGGTCCAGCTCCCCGCTGACCTCGACCAACCACCCGTCGGGATCCTGTTCGATTCGGACCTTCAGGAGGCCGTCGTTGGTTTCATGCCGCATGCAGTGGCTCCTTTCTTCTCCCTCTCGGCCCGTCCTAGTCCGTGCCGTTCGGACCAGGCTCGAGCACGAACGCCTGGATGACGACGTCCTCGTCGACGTCGTGGTCCGAGAGGAAGGCGGAGACATGCCGTCCCGTCAACCGCTCGACGATCCCGTTCGCGTCCTCGCGGAACTTGCCTTGGAGCGCCCGCCGCATGCCACGCACCAGGGCCTCCTCGCCCTCGTCCGCGAGCGTCCGCTCCGCCTTGGTCATGGTGCTACGCAGTACCACGACCACCAGGTCCTCCTGGATGTACGCGCGGGCCTGGGTTGGGCCACGGCCGTTGTAGTCCTTGAGGAGCTTCACCATCGCCCGCGAGAGGGCGCGGCTCGGGTTGCCCTCAGGTTGCTCGGGCGTGGGATTGCGGCCATGCGCAGGCATGGTTCCCGCTTGTTCTTGTGGAAGCCGTTGGTACGGGCTAGTCCGTTTCCGTTCTGGCGGACATGCCGCGCCTCTTGACCGTCGTCCCGATCGCGCGTCTCGGCCTCCGTCAGGGCCTGGGGTGATTCGCCGGACTGGGTTGCCATGGACCCTCCTCCCGATCTCCTGCAGTGCCTATCTTCGCCGGCAGCCGTCGACGCCGGGCGGGCTCACCTTCCCTTGAACGACGGCTCCGACACACGTCGACAGAATAGCGCAATAGCGGTTGCGGCAATAGTCATTGCGGTAATAGGGGTTGCGGCAATGGTTATTGCCGCAATGGTAGTTGCGGCAAGGGGTATTGCCCAAAGGAAGTATTTTTTGATCTCGTGGCTGGAACGACAGACATGACCGAGGACGAATTCCTCGAAGCCCTCACGGCGCTCGAGGACGTCCTCGCGGATAACGGAAGGCGCGCAGGCCTGATCAAGAAGCGGATCGCTCAGCTCCGGCGCTTGCGGGCGAGGGATGTGCCCTACGCCGAGCTCGTCGGGAACGAGCACGCGCCACTCATCGTGCACCTCCTCACCGAGAGTTCGGCGGCGCTTGACACCGCTGGAGCGAACGTTCGTCGAGCCGAGGCCGAGGCTCTCTACGCCGAGGGCATGACGATGGAGCAGATCGCAGAGAGCTTCGGCGTCACGCGGCAACGCGTGTCTGCCCTCCTGCGCAAAGGGTCCCAGGACCCACAGCCTGGTAGCGCCGTTTAGTACCCCAGCGCGAACTTCGCGTCCTCGGACATCATCTCCGGGGACCACGGCGGGTCGAAGACCATCTTGGGGTGCACCTTGTCGACCCCGTCCAGGTCGCCGACGAACTCCCGCATCTGCTCCGAGACCTGCGGGCCGATTGGGCATGCGGGCGTGGTGAGGCTGAAGGTCACGAAAACCTCGCTGCTCTCGACCTCGACGTCATAGACGAGGCCCAGGGAGACGAAGTCGAGCCCCAGCTCGGGGTCGATGACCTCCTCGAGTGCCTCGTAGACCTCTTCTTCGGTGGGCATGCGAACAAGGGTAGTGAAACCGGCTGGGCGGCCAGAGGGAACTGGCGCATCGCCCGATCCGCATCTGGTACTCATGCTCGCGACCGATGTCAAGACTGCTGGACAGGGAGCGCGTCGGGGGGCACAGCACGCGCATCGCCGCGATCACAGCGGCACTCCTCGGCTGCGCCTTCGGCGCCGGCCGCAGCGCATGGCACCACCCTCCTCGACGAGACAGTTGCCGCCGGCACCGCGGTCGACAACACCTGCTTCCAGCGGCCGCTCGAGGGCGCGCCGGGCGTCGCGACCCGCTCGCTCTCCTCCCCCGGTCTCGGCTACCTCCAGGTCGACCTCACCGCCACCTCCGGCGACTGGGACCTCGCTGTCTTCGACGCCGAGCGCGGCTCGGTCGTCGCGGCATCGGCCTACGGCGGCGCATCCGAGGTGGCCAGCGGGTTCCTATTCCCGGGTGACGAGCTCCTGATCCAGGCCTGCCGCCGCAGCGGCGACGTCTCGTCGGCTGCGCTGACCGCCACCTTTACCGAGGTCGCGGGAGACGTCCCCACGAAGGCCTCGCTCGTGGAGGTGGCCACGCCGACCGACGCGAGCGTCGCCGAGCTCCAGTCGCTGGGCCTCGACATCACCGAGCACGGCGGCCCGGGCTTCGTGGACGTCGTGCTCTACGGCGCGGAGGACGCGAAGACTCTCACCACCAACGGCTTCAGCTACGACACCGAGATCGCGGACCTCTCAGCGCAGGCCGCGAGCGACCGGGAGACCGAGCGCGAGTTCGCCAAGGCCCAGCGCGGCGGCGGCACGACGATGCCCAGCGGCGCCACCACCTATCGCCGGCTCTTCGACTACAGCGAGGAGATGAAGCAGCTCGAGGAGGACCATCCCAAGCTGGTCCGCACCTTCACTCTCCCCGAGGAGACCTACGAGGGACGCCCGGTCGAGGGGATCGAGGTCGCGGCGAACGTGCGGCGCTCGGACGGCCGTCCCAGCTTCGCGATCATGGGCGTTCACCACGCCCGCGAGTGGCCGTCGGGCGAGCACACCATCGAGTGGGCCTACGAACTGGTCAACGGCTATCTGGACGGCAAGCGCAAGTACCGGCGGGTGATGAAGCGCACGCGCACCCTCGTCGTGCCGATCGTGAACCCGGACGGCTTTAACACCTCGCGGGAGGCGGGCGAGCTCGAGGGCGCGGGTAACGGCCGCGGCGGCTCACCCGAGGAGGCGAACATCCTCGCCCACCCGAACGAGTACCGGCGCAAGAACTGTCGTCTCGCCGACGACTCGGAGGCGGGCAACTGCGCGCAGCCGTCCAGCGGCCTGCAGGAGCCCGGCGTCGACCCCAACCGCAACTACGGCGGCCTGTGGGGCGGCCCCGGCGCCGCCGCTCCGCCGATGGTGACCGCCCAGGACTACCGCGGGCCCGGCCCGTTCTCCGAGCCCGAGTCGCGGAACATCCAGAAGCTCGTCTCGCGCAACCAGGTGACGACGCTGATCACCAACCACACCTTCTCGAACCTGGTCCTGCACGCGCCGGGCCTCGCTGAGGCCCCGACGCCGCCGGACGACAAGGCGCTGCGACGCCTCTCGGACCGCATGGCGGCCGAGAACGGCTACACGAGCCAGGCCGGCTACGAGCTCTACGACACCAGCGGCACGACCGAGGACTGGAGCTACAACGCCACCGGCGGCTACGGCTACACGTTCGAGATCGGCCCCAACAACTTCCATCCGCCCTATCCCGACGTGATCGCCGAGTACAACGGGACCACCGACGCCGCGGGCCAGGGCGGCGGCAACCGTGCCGCCTACATGGTCGCCGAACGCAACACGATGAAGCGCAAGGAGCATTCGGTGATCTCCGGGAGGGCGCCCAGCGGCTCCTACCTCGAACTGCGCAAGAAGTTCAAGACCAAGACCTCCCCGGTGATCGACTCCAGCGGCGAGCCCGGCGACGTCATCAAGTTCAAGGAGAAGCTCCGCGACTCGCTGAGGGTCGGCCGCTCAGGGCATTTCCGCTGGCACGTGAACCCCTCGACCCGCCCGGCCGTGTCGGGCACGCCCAAGGGGCCGAAGCCGCGGCCCGGCCAGCCGTCGGATTCGGTGGCCTTCTCGGGGGCGGCCGGCGCCAGCGCCACACCCTGTGCGGACTCCGACACCACCGACGAGACCTGCTGGAACGACCACGCGTTCGAGGTCGAGGGCGGCCAGGGCGTCGACAACGGGATCGCCGTCATCAGGGCCCAGTGGGCGACCGTCGCCTCCGACTGGGACATGAAGATCTTCCGCGACTCCGACGGCGACGAGAGTTCGGTGGGCGAGACGGATCAGGTCGGCTCGTCGCTGGGCGTCGGCGGCACCACGGACGCGGAGGCGACGACCATCAAGCGCCCGAAGCTGAAGCCCGGCGACTACGTGATCCGGATGATCAACTACGCGGCGGTCGAGCCCTACGACGGCACCGTGAACTTCAAGAAGACCCCGAAGCGCACCGGCGGCGCGCAGGGCAAGATCGAGCGCTGGACGCTGTTGTGCCGCGCGAGCAAGGGCTCACCGGTCCTCGACCGGACCAAGATCCGGGTCGACCGCGGCAAGGTCGCGCTCGTCGACCTGAGCAGCGGCTGCTCCTGAGCGGGCGCTGCGCCGCCCCACCCCTAACTCAGTCGTAGTTCAGAACTCATCGCCTACCCTTGCGCCATGTTCATCGTGGTGCTGATCGCATTTGTGCTGATCCCGATCGCCGAGCTGTGGCTGATCATTGAGGTCGGCGGCGCGATCGGGGTCCTCCCCACGCTCGGCCTCCTGATCCTCGACAGCATCCTCGGCTACGCCCTGCTGCGCTCGCAGGGGCGGGCGGCGTGGGCCCGGTTCAATGAAGCCATCGCGCGCAACAAGGTGCCTGCCCGCGAGGTCTTCGACGGGGCGATGATCATCCTCGGCGGCGCCCTGCTGCTGACGCCCGGATTCATCACCGACATCTTCGGCCTGTGCCTGCTGCTGCCGCCCAGCCGCGCCGTGATCCGGAAGCTGGCGACGTCGTTCGGCGCCCGTCGCACCGGCTTCCGCTGGGTCGTGAGCGCCCCCGGCGTGCGCCGCCCTGGCGCCGGAGCGCCCGGGCAGCCCCCGCCCAGCCGCGCCTACGACGTCGAGGGGACCGCGACCGAGGTGGGCGAGGCCGGCGAGCTTGGGCAAGGCGAGGAGAGCCGTGACTGAGCGGCTCCGCGTCGACCTCGGTGGCGGCCTTGCGATCGAATGGCCGGTGGACGCGCTGATGCGCGCCGCCGATGCCGCCGACCCGGCCACCCCGCCGGTCTGGGAGCTGGCCGGAGAGCTCGACTGGGACGAGATTGAATCGCTGCGCTTCCTCACCGGCGCCGTCGGTGAGACCGCTCTCGCCGTGGTCGCGGTCCGGCCCGCCGGAGCGCATGACCACGGCGAGGACGAGGTGGCGGCCGCGCTGGTCGCACCGGACGGTGCGGATGCGGCCGAGGAGGCCCTGCTGTCCACCGAGTACGACCCCGACGGCGCGGTGCGAAGGCTTGGCATCGAGCTCTGGCTGGCGAGCGGCGCCGGAAAGCGCGTTGCGGCCGACCGCGCGGGCGACCCCGTCGCCGGAAGCGCCGGAGCTCTCCAGCGCGCGGTGACCCCGCTCGAGGTGCGCCTTGACGGCGAGGGCGGGCGGGGCCTCCACGAGCTGGTTAAGCCCGCCTGAGGCGACGGCTCGCTCGGCTAGGAGACGCGAGCCAACAGATGCCGGGCGGAGGGTCCGTCCGCCGAGTCGTAGCTGGGGTCGATCGAGACGGCCTGCTCGAGCCAGCGTCGCGCCTGGTCGGCTGCGCCGGCGCCGATGGCGACTCGGGCCGACCGGTACAGCACCTCGGGCGCGCCGCTGTGGAGCACGACCGCCCGGCGAGCCAGCGGGAGGGCCCGCCCCGACTGTCCCGTGCGGTGCAGCGCCCACGCGAGGGCCTCGGCGGACTTCGCCCCCGGGGCCAGCCTCCATGCCTGGCGCGCGGTCTCAACGCCCCTGGCAAGGCTGCCGTGGTCGAGCTCCAGCAGCGCAAGCTCCTGGTTCACTTCGACCGGGTCGGCACGGGCGATCGTGATCGCATCGTCGTACGCGCGTTCCGCGGCGACCGAGCGGCCGGCAGCGTTGAGCGCGTCCGCCAGCCCGGTCGCGTTCTCGGCGTTGGGCAGCCCGGCGACTGCCTCGCGATAGCCGGAGATGGCAGCCCCGAAGTCGCCCCGCGTCAGGGCGACCTTGGCGCGCCCGGCTATCGCCGGGGCGTATTCGGGGTCGAGAAAGAGCGCACCCGAGAAGGCGTGCTCGGCGGCCGCCGTGTGACCCCGCAGGAGCTGAAGATTGCCCAGCAACCGTTGGACGTACGCCGAGCCCTCGACGCTACCGCCACCCGCGGAGACCGCGAGCCTCATCGCCTCGGTCGCGCCGTCGAGGTCGCCGTTCAGCTCCCTGAAGTACGAGGCCCGTGAGTAGGAGGCGAGGGTCGGCTTGAGGGCGAGCATGCGCTCGAGCGCCCGTCCGGCGTCGCCGTAGCGCCCCAGCTCGACGTTGGCGTCAACGATGATCGCGTAGGGCCGAACGAGATCCGGTTCCATCCGGTGTGCCTGGAGCCCCAGCTCGAGACCACGGGAGAACTCGTGTCCCGCCAGCGCCACGGTGCCCTGGCCGATCACTGCCACGACGCTGTCCGGGTCGCGTCCGAGGGCGGACGCGAATGCGGCGTCGGCGCGCTCGAGGTAGAGGGGATCGGCAGTGTCGCGGGCTGCCTGCAGGTAGGCATCCCCGAGGGACGCGAGCGCAGCGGAGGAGTCAGGGTCGGCCCGGACCGCACCCTCCAGCGTCTCGATGCCGTCAGCGGTCGCCGCTGCGGGGGCGGTGTCTACCTGCGGCCCGAGAGCCGCGACCGGGTCTGCCTGCGGCTCGCGGTTCATCGCAACCAGCAGGGCCACGAGCGCGAGGAAGGTGGCCAGGGGCGCCAGCCAGCGAAGGGTGGTGTGACGGAAGAGGGGGATTGCCTTGCTCATTTGTCGGCTCCAATCTCAGTTCGGAGTGGCGGGGCGCCGCGCGTGCGGCGCCCCGCCATCCGGTCGTCGTTCCTACGGGCCGCCCGCCGGAACTGGCGGGTGTGCCGGCTCGACCCGATCCGAGGGATCCGAGTCGAAGCCCGACAGGGGCGTTCCCAGGTACGGGAAGGCGGACAGGAACTCGTTGTCGTTCTCGTCCACCCCGTCGCCCAGCGGGACCGGGTTCGGCGGGCTCGCCAAGATCCCGGCGACGACCTGGAGGTCGATGTCGACCACGTCGTCGGTCAGGCGCCTACCGTTCGGATAGCCGGCGAGATCGCCGCCGAGCGCTCCAAACCGGCTCGGGCTCGCAGTCGGATCGACTCCCAAGTTGAGCTTCAGGGTGTCGACCGGCTTGCCCGCGTTGGGACCGGAGTGCTGGTTCAGGCCCGGGAGGCCCTGAAGGACCGCCTGGACGATGTCACCGCGATCCGTCTCCGGGGCGTTGACCCCGAAGAGGGCGTTCAGGACCGCCGCCAGCTCCGGCTCGACGACGTACTGGCCGTACAGCTCAGCGTCGCGATCGGGCGTTGTGCGGTTGAACTTGTCCTTCTTGCCCAGCGGGATGACGACCTCGTTGACTAGCGGGTTGCCGAGGCGCGAGACCTGGACCCACTTGTTCTTGAGACCGTTGACCGACCCGGGCGAGTGGGCGGAAAAGCCCGCATCGCGGACCTCGAGCCGGCGTCGCTCGGTCGTGGACCAGACACCCACCACGGCGTTGTTCGCGCCCATGTCGGCGACCGGCTCACCGTCCTTGGTGACCTGCTCCTCCGGCAGCTGCATCACGATCGACGAGATGTTGTAGCCGGAGAAATCGTCCTTGCCCTGGCCCTCGTTGCCCGTCCCGACGCGCACGTTGATCGCGTCGAAGGCAGCGCCGAGGTCGACGAAGAACGGCTCCTCGCGCTGGCCGGCGAACACCTTGCCGCCATCCGGGAGATCGGAGATCGCGCCCGGCACGAAGTCGTTCTCGTAGTCGGGGAACGTCTTCGGGCCGATGTTGGCGGGCGCCGCGTTCAGGTCCTCGCCCACGAGCTCCGTGTCCTTGAGCTTCCCGTTCTTGTACTCCTCGCGGGTGACGTCGTACGTCTGGATCAGGTTGAGCCCTGCGTAGTCGGTCGTATTCGGACCCGCGTAGAGGAAGGAGTTCGGGTTCCTCACGTCCGTTTCGAACGTGTACCGGTACTTGATGTCGGCAACGCCGTCTCCGGTGTTGTCGAAGTTGATGTAGTACCGCGCCTTGTCGTCGAACCTGAAGAAGTTCGGTCCGTTGGCGGGCACCTGACCCGGGATCCAGTTCGACGCCACCGTGATCGAGTCCTCGGCGTCCGGCGCCGTCCATGCATAGACGTCCGTGTTGTCCGCGGACGGATCGAGCATGATGTTCGGCGCCTCACGGTGACTGGAACCAATGCCGATCGGCACCGCGAGCGCTGATGCCGCCAGGGCGGCGAGTGCCACTCCTGCTTTTGAAGAGACCCTTGGTCTCCGCATGTCGTCCTCCTTGATCGGAGCGGAGCGGCGAGGCCGGCTACGCCGGGCAATCCTTGCCCGCTCTGCCGTTGTCAATGGAGGAAACGAAGACCTGTAACGATCGGATCAAATGCCGATCCGCTGCGTCATCTCCGACTTCGGCGGCGTCCTGACGACGCCGCTGCTGCAGCTCGTTCGCCGCGTTCCAGGACGAGACCGGGATCCCGCCCGAGGCCCTCGGCCAACGCGATGCAGCGGATCGCCGAGGCCGACGGCGCCCACCCCCTGTTCGAGCTCGAGCGGGGTCAGGTCACCGAGGCCGATTCCTCGACCGCCTCCGGCGCGAGCTGACCAGCGACCTCGGGCACGAGCCCGAGCTGCACGGCTTCAGCGAGATCTACTTCGACGCGCTCGACCCGAACGAGCCGATGATCGACCTGATGCGCGACCTCACGCGCCTCCGGCTACGGATGGCGCTGCTGACCAACAACGTGCGCGAGTGGGAGCCGCTGTGGCGCGCGATGCTGCCGGTGGACGAGATCTTCGAGCTGGTCGTCGACTCGGCGTTCGTGGGGATGCGCAAGCCCGAGCCCGAGATCTACGAGCTGACGCTCGAGCGCCTGCGCGAGCGCGACGGGCTAACCGACCTCACCGCGTCCGACTGCCTGTTCGTCGACGACATCGAGGTAACATCGACGCCGCCCGCGAGCTCGGCATGAGCGCCGTCCACTTCCGCGACAACGACCAGGCGATCCCGGAGATCGAGGCGGCGCTGGTCGCTGCTGGCTAGTTGTCGGAGCCCGCGCGGTCCCAGACGTAGAGCTCGACCGCCTCGACGGCCAGCTCCATCAGGCGCGGCGGGTGAGAGCCAGTCGAGCACGGTGTCGAGCGCGCGCTCCTCGGTGACGCCGCGGTCGACCGCCTCCTCGCCGCGGAAGCCGGCCGCGAGCTTGAGCGCCTCGCGGCGGTGCTCGCCGAGCGAGCCGAACGCGCCCATCAGGAAGTCGCGGTTCGGCAGCGGGTGGCCGACGTCCATCGAGGCGTGCCAGGCGGCGAGCATCGAGATGTCGTGCTCGTCGAGCTCGGAGATCGCCCGCGCGTAGTGGGCCTCGAGCTCGTCGTCGGGGATCTCGTCGACCCAGGCGCGGACGGCCTCGCCGAGGAGCTGGCGGCGGGCCTCGCGGCCGACGGAGTCGGCGATCGCGCGGATCGCGTCGGCGGGGTCGATGAAGCAGAGCGACATGGCGCGCGAAGATAGACCCGCCGGGGGACGGAACCCCGGGGGGTGAATTGTCGCTCGCAGCGGCATTGAACGAACGTCAGAACCCGCGCCGAGACGCGACCTATGCTCGTAGCGATGACCACGCCCGCGCCCGCATGCCCATTCGCCTGATCGTCGGCCCCCCGAACTCGGGCCGCGCGGGCGAGGTGCGCCGGCGCCTGGTCGCGCGGGCGAGCGAGGAGCCCGTGCTCGTCGTGCCCACGGGCGACGACGCAGCATGGTTCGAGCGCGAGCTGTGCGCGGACGGCGCGCCGTCGCTGGGCATCTCGATCCGGACCTTCGGGTGGCTCTTCCGGGACCTCGCGGCATCGCTCGCGCTCGACACCGGTCCCCTGCTCACCGCACCGCAGCGCCTCGCCCTGATCCGGGCCGCGATCTCGACGACCCCGCTGCGGCGCCTCGGCCGCTCGTCGGGACGGCCGGGCTTCGCGCCCGCGCTGGACACGCTGATCGAGGAGCTTCAGGCGGCGCTGGTGGCACCGGCCGACCTTGCCGATCGCGCCGGCGCGCTTGAGGACGGCGCGCACGAAGCCGAGCTGGTCGCCCTTTACGGCGCCTACACGGACCTGCGCGAGCGGTCCGGTCGAACCGATCGCGGCGCCCTGGCCGCGGCGGTGCTCGCGTCCCTCCGTGCCGCGCCCCGAGCGCCCGGGGGCCCGCCCGGTCTTCGTCTACGGCTTCGACGATCTGAGCCTGGCCCAGCGGCAGCTGCTCGGCGAGCTGGCCCGCGACGCCGAGGTGACGATGGCGGTCAACTACGCGGACCGCCGCTCGCTGGCGGCCCGCGCGACGCTCGTCGGCGAGCTGCGGGAGACGCTGGGCGCCGAGATCGAGGTCACGCTCGAGCCCGACTCCACGTACACGCCCCACGCCTCCCTGCGGCATCTGGACGCGGCCCTCTTCGAGCCCGACCCCGGAACGGTGCCCCTCGACGACGGCGTCGCCCTGCTGGAGTGCGCCGGCGAGCGCGGCGAGGCGGAGGCGATCGGCCTCGAGATCGCCAGGCTCCTCGCCGAGGGCGTCGAGCCCGGCGACATCGCCGTCGTCACGCGCAGCCCCTCGGCCTCCGGCCAGGTGCTGGCGCAGGTCCTGGGCGGCTACGGCGTGCCCGTTGCCCTGGAGGCGCACGCCCCCGTCGACCGCACCGCCGTGGGCAGGGCGCTCGTCTCCCTGTGCCGCGCCGCCGGACGGGACGGGACGGCGGAGGATCTCCTCGCGCACCTGCGCTCGGATCCCGCGTTCCGCGCCGGCACGGCCGACCGTGTCGAGGAGCGCATCCGCCGGGGTGAGGTGACCACCGCCAGCGACGTCTACGCGAAGTGGGAGCACCCGCCGCGGCATCTGACGAGGGTGCGCGGAGCGCCGGGCGACGCGGATCGCCTGCGGGTGCTGGCCGCCACCGCCCGGGACCTCGCTGAGTCGGCGCATCGCGAGCAGGCGCCCCTGGCGGCCCCGTCGGCCGGCGGCGGCGCCGAGATGCTGCATCCGATCGAGCTCCGCGCGGCCGTCGTCGCCGCCGAGCTGCTCTAGGAGCTGGCCACGCTCGGCGAGCTGCCCGGCTGCCCCCAGCCCGGGCTCGCGGACGCGATCGAGGCGCTCGAGGGCGCCATCGGTGCCGACCTGGCGCGGGCCCACCGACGGCCGCGTGCGGATCCTCAGCCCCTACCGGCTGCGGGCCGGCCGCGCCCGCTACCTCTTCTGCGCCGCGATGGGCGACGGGGAGTTCCCGGCGGCCGCGCCGCCCGACCCGCTGCTGGGCGACGACCGACGCCGCGCGCTGGGCATCCCGGCGCTCGTGCGGCGCGACCAGGCCGACGAGGAGCGCTACCTCTTCCACTCCTGCGTCTCACGCCCCACGGAGCGCCTCTACCTGTCCTGGCGGAGCTGCAACGACGAGGGGACCGCCCTGGCCCGGTCCCCGTTCATCGACGAGGTGCTCGACCTGCTCGGCGACGATCCCGAGGACGACCGAGGAGGCCCTCAAGCGCACGCGCGGCCTGGAGGACGTGGTGCCCGCCCCGGCCGAGGCGCCCAGCGAGCGCGAGCTCGCCCGGGCGCTCGCGGCCAGGGGCACCGGCGCCGACAACGCGGCGGCGCTCGCCGCGATCGGGGTGAGCGACTCCACGCGCGCGTCCGTCCTGGCCTCGCTGGAGGCCCACGCGTCGGTGATCCCGCTCCCCGGGCCGCTGCGGGTCCCCGCCGTGCTCGAGGCGCTGCAGGAGCGCCGGGTACTCAGTGCCGGCCAGCTCGAGCGGTGGCTCGCGTGCCCCTACATGTGGTTCGTCGAGCACGAGCTGAGCCCGCACCGCCTGGAGCCCGAGAGCGACCCGCTCTGGCTGGGCGGCGTCATCCACTCCGCACTCGAGCGGCTCTACCGGGAGCGCCCGGGTTCGGACGCGATCCCCAGGTCCGACGACCTGGGCCGGTGGGTCGGGCGCTTCGACGAGCTGCTCGACGAGGAGGTCGGCGAGGCCCGGCTCGGGCCGGAGCGCGTCGCCCTCGTGGGGCGTATGCGCGAGCAGGTCGCTCGCTTCCTCGCCGGTGAGTCCGAGTCGGAGACTGAGCTACGCCCGCGCCAGGATCTGCTCGAGCGGGGCTTCGGGATGGAGGACGACGAGGACTCCGCGGCCGGCATCGACCTCGGCGAGTTCACGCTGCGCGGGAAGATCGACCGCATCGACCTGGCCCCCGACGGAACCGGCGCCGTGGTCCGCGACTACAAGTCCGGGCGGGAGGTGCCCGGGGTCGCGAAGTTCGGCGACAAGGGCTCGCTGCAGATCCAGCTCTACATGCTGGTGGCGCGCGAGGTGCTGGGGCTCGACGTCATCGGCGGCCTCTACCAGCCGCTCGGCGCGGTGAAGACGGGCGATCGCAAGCCGCGGGGCGTGGTCGTGAAGGGCGACGAACGCCTGGACGGCCTCAACCTGGTGCGCGGAGACCGGCAGGAGCGCGACGAGTTCGACGAGGCGATCGCCGGCGCCCGGGAGTTGGCGATCGTCGAAGGGCGACCGAGCTGCGCATCGGGCGCGATCGACCGCAAGCCGCTGGGCGGCAAGTGCTCGAAGTACTGCACGTTCCAGCCGATCTGCCGGCTCGAGCGCGCCCTCGGCCTCCCTGACGAGAGCAACGGTGACGACTGATGAGCCTCCCCGCACCCACCCCGGAGCAGCAGGCCGCGATCGACTCCCGCGACCGGGACGTCTTCCTCGAGGCCGGTGCAGGCACCGGCAAGACGAGGGTCCTGGTGGAGCGCTACTGCGAGGCCGTCTGCGCCGATGGCGTTGAGGTGGAGGCGATCCTGGCGTTCACCTTCACCGAGCGGGCCGCGGCGGAGCTCCGCGAGCCGGATCCGGCGCACGCTCATGGAGCGCGCTCACGCGGCCCGCGCGGCGGGCGACCACGCTCCGCGCGGCCGAGCTGGGCGACCACGCACGTGCCACCGAGCGGGCGTGGGTGACCACGATCCACGGCTTCTGCCGGCGCCTGCTCGCGGCGCACCCCGTGGCCGCGGGCCTCGACCCTCGCTTCCGCGTGCTCGACGAGGCGGAGGCCGGCCGCATGCGCGAGCGGGCCTTCACGGCCACGCTGGCTCGACCTGATGGAGCACGGCGGAGCCGACGTGGTGCGCACCGCCGCCGCCTACCGGCCCTACCGACTCGGGGAGATGACGCTGACCGCGCACGCCCGCCTGCGCAGCCAGGGGATGGAGACGCCCAGGCTGCCGGCCGTCGCGGACGCGGTGCGATCGCACGACGGCGAAGACGAGCCCGAGCCGCTCTCGCCCGCCGAACTCGAGGCCGCGGGCATCGCCCGAACCACGCTGGAGGCTCTCCTCGAGGGCTTCACGGAGCGCTACGAGCACCTCAAGTCCGAGCGCTCGGGCCTGGACTTCGCCGATCTCGAGCTCCGGGCGCTGTCGCTGTTGCGCAACTCGCCCACGGTCCGCGAGGCCTGGCGGGAGCGGTTCGCTCACGTGCTGGTCGATGAGTTCCAGGACACCAACCGGGTCCAGCTCGGCCTGATCGAGGAGCTGCGCGGCCCCGACACGCGGCTCTTCTGCGTGGGCGACGAGCACCAGTCGATCTACCGCTTCCGCAATGCCGACCTCCAGGTCTTCCGCGCGCGACGGGAGGAGGCGCACGCCGACCACGGCACCGAGGTGCTCGCGCTGCGCGGGAACTTCCGCGCCCGCCCGGCACCGCTGGCGGCGGCGAATACGGCCGGCGGCGTGCTGCTCGACGGGTTCGGGGCGCTTACCTGGGGCCGCCCGACGCCGGAGACAGGGGACCCCGCCGGCTCTGTGGAGCTCCTCCTCACTCAGGACGAGCGCGCCAAGGACGCCGCGAAATGGAAGAGCGATGAGATCGAGCTCGATCCCCCTCCCTCCGAAGGGACCCCCTCGATCGTGGCCGAGGCCCGGTTCCTGGCGCGCCGGCTGCGCGAGATGGTGGACGCCAAGGAGGCCGAGCGCGGCGAGATCGTCGTCCTGTTGCGGGCGTTCACCCACGTCGACGCCTACGAGGAGGCGCTCGCCCGGGCCGGACTCGACCCGTACGTGGTGGGCGGGCGCGGCTACTGGTCCCAGCAGCAGGTCGAGGACCTGGTGCGGTTGCTGGGGTGCATCTCCAACCCCCTCGACGACGAGCTCCTCTTCGGGGCGTTGGCCTCGCCCGCGGCCCGGGTCAGCCCGGACGCCCTGTGGCTGCTCCGCCAGACGGCCCGTTCCAAGCAGCACATCTGGCCGCTGGTGGAGTGGCGCTACGGCGGGTCGGAGCGCGAGCCGTTCAAACCGGAGCTCGAGTGGCTCGAGCACATCCCGGAGGAGGACGCCGAGCGCCTGAAGCGGTTCTGCACGATCCTCGGCCCCCTGCGCGCCGAGGCCCCGCTGCTGGGACTGGAGGAGCTGATCGAGCGCGCCATGACGGCCTTCGGCTACGACCTCGCCCTCCTGTCGCGGCCGGGCGGGCGCGGGCGGATGGCGAACGTGCGCAAGCTGATGCGCCTCGCTCGCGAGTTCGAGCGCCACGAGGGACGCGACCTCGCTGCGTTCCTCCTCGCCGCCGAGGAGTCCGCGAAGCGGGACGAGCGCGAGGGCATGGCGCCGGTCCGCGCCGAGGATCACGACGGGGTGCGGGTGATGACGATCCACGCCGCGAAGGGGCTCGAGTTCCCCGTCGTGGCGGTGCCGGGCCTGGGCTCACCGCTCAAGGGCGGGCACTCGTGGAACGACATCGTGATCGGCCCGGTTGCGGACGAGGACGGCCGCCCGCAGCGTTTCGGCATGCGCCTGGCCTTCCCGAGCGCCGAGTCCTTCGGCCTGTGGGAGCTCTCGCCGCTCAACCGCGAGGAGGCCGAGTCGGAGGCGGAGGAGGGCTGCCGCCTGGTCTACGTCGCGGCCACCCGGGCGGAGGACCGCCTGATCCTGTCGGGGACCTTCAAGGAGGCGCACCTCGGCGAGCCGGGCGGGTCGGCGAGCGAATCTGCGCTTCAGCGCCTGCTCCCGAACCTGGTCGAGCGCGGATGGGAGGGCGGCGACGGCGTGCTCGAGCTGCCGGCGCCGGCGCGAGCCGCGGGCACCGGAACGGCCGAGCCGCCGGCGGACGTGCTGCCCCTGCGCGTGAGCGGTGAGCCGGCCGAGCCCGGAGCGGGCCGCCGAGCTGTGTGAGGTGATCCCGCCCCCGCCGGTGGCTCCGCCCGACGACACCGGCGGCCCGCCGCCGCTCACCCGCGAACGCCCCCGCGAGGTGCCGGTCGGCCATCTCTCCTACTCGGCCCTGGCCGAGTACGAGCGCTGCGGCTACCGCTTCTACCTCGAGCGGCTGCTCGGAGTGCGACCCGCCGGAGTGACCACGGTCAGTGCGACTGAGGGGGCGGGCGCGGGGTCAGATCCCTGGGGACCGGAAGAGATGTCGGACCGCTGGGAGGGGTCTGACCCGACCGCCGACGATCCGCGGGCGCCGCCCAGCCCGGGCGCGATCGCGCCCTCGCGCTGGGCAACGCGACGCATGCCGCCCTCGAGCGAGCGATCAGAGACGGGTGGGATGCCGCCGACGAGGACGTGGTCGACGCCCTCCTGGCCGCGGAGGGCCTGGAGGACGATGCCGACGCCCGCCGGCGCGTGCTGGACGGCGTCGGCGCCTGGCTCTCCTCCGAGCTTCGTGGCGAGCTCACCGGCTGGAGGCTCCGGCCCGAGGTCCCGTTCGTGATCGGCGTCGGGGGGACGGTCATCCGCGGGCAGATCGACCTGCTGGCGGAGGGCCCGGCCGGCGAGCGGACCGTCGTGGACTTCAAGACCGACGCGCTGCGAGGACGGGACCCCGAGGCGCTCGCCGGGCGCTACGCCGCCCAGCGCGAGGTCTACGCACTGGCGGCGGCCGGCGCCGCGGGATCCGCCGTGCGGGCCGTGCACCTGTTCCTGGAGGACGCCGCTGCGCCGGTCGTCGAGGAGTTCGCGCCGGCCGGGCTCGACGCCGCGCGGGAGCGCCTGGAGGCGATGATCGCCGACATCCGCGGCGGCGCGTTCAAGCCGACGGACGAGCCCACCTCCGCGGTCTGCTTCGGGTGCCCCGCCGCCGCGCGCCTGTGCCCACACCCGGCCTGGCGGCCGCCCGCCGCGCGCTCGTCCCCGCGCCGGAGGCCGCCGCGCCGACCCGACGACCGCCGCCGCCGGCCGAGGCCCGCGGCGGCCCAGGGGAAGCTTTTCGAGTGAGCGGCTCTTGCGTCTTCGGCTACGGGTCGCTCGCCAGCCCGGCGAGCGCCGCGCTCAGCCTCGGGCGCCCGGTCGAGTTCGCCGGCGATGGCGCGCCTGGCCGGGTGGCGGCGGCGGTGGACGGTCTACCGCGACAACGTGGCGAGCGAGAAGACGTTCGCCCTAGCCGACGGAAGCGTCCCGTCCGCATCGTCGTCGGCCTCAACATCGAGCGCGACCCGGAGTGCGAGGGCGCAAACGGGGTGCTGATCGAGATCACCGAGGCCGAGGCGGGCCGCCTGGATCTACGGGAGATGCGCTACGACCGGATCGATGTCACCGCCGACGTCGAGCCCGCCGGTCTCGGCCAGGTCATCGCCTACACGGCCAAACCCGAACACCATGCGCCGCAACCGCCGCCGGGAGGGATCGTGATCGCGGAGTACGTCCGGACAGTGGAGGCTGCCTTCGCCGAGCTGGGGCCAGGCGAACTCGATACCTATAGGGAGACCAGCGACCCGCCACCAGTCACGCCGTCCGAGGTCCAGCTGGTGGCCGACGAGATCCCGCCCGGCAACCCGCGCGGCTGGTGAGCGCCAGCTCAGCGCCAGTCCCGAGCCCAGTCGCGCAAGGCATGGAGGGCCGGGGTGAGCGCGCGGCCCTTCTCGGTCAGGGCGTAGGAGACGCGGGCCGGCGCGCCCGGGTGCACCGAGCGCTCCACGATCCCCTCGGCCTCGAGCTCGCGCAGCCGAGTCGAGAGGAGGCGGTCGGAGATGCCGGGGATCGCGGCGTTCAGGTCCGCGAAGTACAACGGCTCCTCGCCGAGCACCCACAGGATCGCGCCCGCCCAGCGACGGCCGATGAGCTCGATCGCCGCCATGGAAGTCCGGGCACACGCGCTCGGGCCTACCGCCCTCGCGCGGCGCCTGCGCCGCGGCTCTCACGAACCCTTCCACCCTGCACCGAGAGTAACGAAGGCCCCAGACCGGCCCGCTCGGCAGGCGGCTACGCGGCGCACGGCCCCGTGCCGACGAGCTCCAGGGGACCGTCGATCGCGTCGGCCGTGACCGAGTTCGGAACCCCGAGCCCTCCCGGCGGGCCGTCTCTCTGTTCAGAGCCGAAGACCGTCGTCAACACCTCGCCCTCGCCGTCCACGACCGGCCCGCCGGAGTTGCCACTGCGGACGTCGGCGCGAAATGCGGTCATCTTCCGGTCGATCGGGCCCCGCCCGTAGGAATCCTCGCTGGTCACCTCGCCGGTCGTGCCCAGCCGTGCCGGCGTCACCTTGAACGGCCCGTTCTCCGGGTAGCCCATCACCGCGCCTCCGGTGCCGCTGCGGGGGTTGGCCGCGAGCTCGAGGGGGTCGAGGCGGAGGCCCGGCACGCTGAGGATCGCGAGGTCGTTGCGCGGGTCGTAGTGGACCGCGGATGCCGATAGCTCCGGGAAGCCTGCCTGAGGGGTGACCGTCGTGTCGTCCTGGCCCGCGACCACGTGAGCGTTGGTGACGATCAGGTCCGGGGCGATCGCCCAACCGGACCCCTCCACGCCGAGCCCGCAGGCGGTACCCAGCACGCGGACCACGGAGCCGCCCGCCCGCCGCACGTCCGGGTCCGACGCGATCCCCGGGTCGGGGGGATCCACATCGGACTCGGGCCCCTCGAGCGTCGGGGTGGGATCGATGCGGCGCAGCACATTCAGCAACGGCCCCGACGGGGGCAGGGCGTCGTTCAGGATGCCGAGGATGGCCGATTCCTGCACGACGGAGCGGAGCTTCACGGTGTTGGACCCGGGCGCGTGAAGCGCCACCGCGCCGAACGCCCAGACGACGAGCAGGGCCAGAACGCCGAGCAGTACCGCCCCGCCCACGCCGTCCGCCGAACCGGCACGCTCCCCAAGGCCGGCTCTTTCGCGCAGAACCGAGGCCACGCCCTCCAGTGCGATCGCGAGGACCGCGCCCAGAAGCACCCCGCAGGCGACCGTGATGAGCGGTGCGTAGGGCGACTCTGAACCCTCGGCCAGCAACGCCGGCCCGAGGCGACCGCCGATCGCGGCGCCCGCGATAAACCCCGCGAGCGGCAGTGCGCTGCGGATCAGACCGCGCTCGAAGCCGATCGCGGCAAGCGCGATCACGAATACGGCGATGAGCACGTCCACGAGGGTCATCTGCAGGGGCCGGGGGGCCGACCTCGTAGATTTTCGCGCATGGCGATCAGCGAAGAGGCCCAGCGTCGCAGGCGCCTGGTAACCCGGGCGCTCCCGATCGCGGTGATCGGGTTGGGGGCGTTCGGAGCCGGCATCGTGATCGGCGCCCACAACGAGCTCGAGGCGGCCGAGCGTTTCGCGGCCGCGTGGGAGGCCTCCGATTACGAGGCGATGTACGCCGAGCTCACCCCCTCCGCACAGCAGGAGTTCACGATCGAGACATTCGTGGATGCCTACGAGGAGGCGGAATCCACGGCGACGATCGCGTCGGTCGACACCGGCAAGGTCGAGAAGGGCTCGACCGAGGAGGGCGACGACGCCGCGATCGTTCCGGTCACGGCCAACACCCACGCATGGGGCGAGCGTCAAGGGCGAGATCGCCATGCCGATGGCCGACGGGCTCGTCGATTGGCAGCCGCAGCTGGTCTTCCCCGGCCTCGCCGCGGGCGAGACCCTGGCCCGCCAGACCAGAGCGCCCCAGCGGGCCGACATCCTCGCCGCCGACGGCACGCCGCTGGCGGAGGGCCCGGCGGCAGCACGCTCGTCGCCGATCGGGGCCTCGGCGTCGGCGGTCACCGGCACGATCGACACGGCGCGCGGCGAGGCCGACGCGGCGCTACGGGCCGAGGGCTTCCCGCCCCGGTCGCTCACCGGGACCAGCGGGCTCGAGCTGGCCTTCAACGACCGCCTTGACGGCCAGCCCGAGCGGGCGGCTGGTCGCCCTGCCACCCGGCGAGGACGATCCGCTGGCCGGGCGCGAGCTCGCGGCGGCCGAGCCGGTGCCAGGGAAGCCGGTCAAGACCACGCTCGACCCCGATCTCCAGGAGGCGGCGGTCGCGGCGCTGGGCGAGCAGTTCGGCGGCGTCGCTGCACTGGACGCCCGCGACGGCTCGGTGAAGGCGCTGGCGGGGATCGCGTTCTCCTCGCCGCAGCCGCCCGGATCGACCTTCAAGGTGATCACCACCTCCGCGGCGCTCGAGGACGGGCTGGTGAAGACGACCGACGAGTTCCCCGTCGGAATCGGCCGCAGTGATCGAGGGGCGCGAGGTCGCCAACGCCCACGACGAGCTCTGCGGCGGGACGTTCGTGCAGTCGTTCGCCAAGTCCTGCAACAGCGTGTTCGCGCCGCTGGGCGTCGAGGTCGGCGCCGATCGGCTTGTCGCGGAGGCCGAGGAGTTCGGCTTCAACCAGCGGCCCGCCCTCTACAACGACGAGGCGCTGGGGGTCGTGAAGCCGCCCGAGAGCACCATCCCCTCAGCCGACGAGATCGGCGGCGACCTCGACGTGGGCGTCAGCGCCATCGGTCAGGGCGAGGTGCTCGCCACGCCGCTCCAGCTCGCCTCGGTGGCGCAGACGGTGGGCGCGGGCGGCATGCGCAGCCCAACCCCGATCACCAAGGACCCGGAGCTCAGGACCGACGCGAAGCCCGTGAAGGTGATGGACGCCGAGACGGCCAAGACCCTGCGCGAGCTGATGATCCGCGTCGTGACCGAGGGGACCGGGTCTGCCGCCGCCCTCCCAGGCGTGCAGGTCGCCGGCAAGACGGGGACGGCGGAGCTGGGGTCGTCGGTCGCCCTCGAACCGGGCCAGGAGCTGGCCCCCGGCGAGGAGCCGGACCAGAAGGTGGACGCCTGGTTCACGGCGTTCGCGCCCGCGACCGATCCACAGCTGGCGGTGGCCGCCATGGTCGTCGAGGCCGACGGCGACGGGGGCACGATCGCCGCGCCGATCGTGCGCGCGGTGATGGACGAGGCGCTTTAGGCGCCTACTCGTACTCGCGCAGCGGGAAGCCGATCGTGGCCCCTACGACGACGAGCACCCCGCCCACGACGGCGATCAGCCCGCCGACCGTGTCGCTCAGCTGAGCCACCGCAGCCCCAACGATCGATGCGAGGGCGCCGATCGCCATCAGCGACCACCAGCCGCCCCCCTCCTCGTTGCGGACCGGCGCGGTCACCACGGCGACGAGCGCGATTACGACCAGGCATCCGATCTTGACCGCGTCGCCGAAGAGGTTGACGAGGATCGCCACGGCAGCGAGCGCACCGATGATCAGAACCGCCTGAGTGCCGCGGTCGCCGAGACTACGGTCTGCGAGACCGGCGCGTCAAATATCGAGCTCGACGATCCCGGACTCGCCATCCGGGAGCGGGATCTCCAGCTCGAGGGGCCGGTTCTCGGTCGAGGCCTCCTCGATCAGGAACAGGATCAGGCTGCCCTGCGTAGGCCCGTCGGCGGCGATCGAGTTGGGGATGGGGAACTCCTCCCCGGCCGCCAGCGGCGCCCCGAGCGGCAGCGCGTACGGGCTCTCCGTCTCCAGCGGCTTATAGGAGGTGTCGAGCGTGTCGGTGATCGTGAATCTCGTCCGGGAGGGTGGTGTCCTCCTCGCCGTGGTTTTTCACCTGCATGAACACGCCGAAGTACTGCTCGTCGGGCGGGGGCGGTGGCTGGCCGACCAGGTACCCCTCATCCTCGGTGTCGTCCGGGTTCAGGAACCTCGAGATGACCACGTTGTAGTTCACATGGTCGGACTCGATCGGCTCGCCCTCGATGACGTCCAGCTCGGACTCGTCGTCGCCGCAGCCGGCCAGCGGTAGGGCCAGCGCGAGCAGCGCGACGAGGGCAAACGTGATGCGCCTTGCCATGGCGCGGCAGTCTATCCGGCGCCCGGAATCAGATCGCCGCCCGCCACGCCCGCCCGTTCGGTCTCCGAGCCGTCCTCGAGGAGCACCTTGAGCTGGCTCAGCGCCCCCTCCAGCGCGCGGCCGTAATAACCCCTCATGCCGGGGGCCTTCTCGGCGAGCTTGTCGAGCAGGTTTCGAGGGCTCCGTCCAATGCACGACCTTGACCTCGCACGAGTCGATCCCGGCCTCCGTGACCTCCCAGGCGGTGTGCACGGGCATGCGACCGAGCCGCGCCCCGCGCCCGCGCTCGATGATGCGGTAGGGCGGTTCGATCTCCTCGATCTCGGACTCCACCCACAGGCCACGCTCGCGGATACGGAACCTGGCAGCGGCGCCGACGCCGGAGGACTCGATGCGCATCAGCCGGAAGTCGGAGATGAACCGGCTCATGAACACCGGCCTGTTCGCCAGGTCCGCCAGGAACGCGAAGGCGCGTTCGCGCGGCACGTCAATTGGCATCGAAGCGGTGATTGGGCCCACGGACGCGATTCTATTCGCAGCGCGACGGTCCCAATTTCCGAACATTTCCGAGCCTGGCGGGCAAATGGCGCTGGACATCACCCGACTGCTCGTTATCCTCGTTACAAGCTGGTTAGACGCCGATGGCCATGCTCACCGATACCCCTGCGGAGCTCCACGAGAGTGGAGAGAACGTCGCGGACTTCGCCTCGGTCGGGTCTCTTTCCTGTGTCGGGTGTGGGTACGCGGTCGCCGCGGCGGCCGTCCTCGAGGACCTTCCCGAGTGCCCCGCCTGCGGCGGCACGAACTTCCGCCGCCGCTCGATCTTCGAGCGGCCGACGGTCGACGTCGAGGCCGTCTCGCCGGCGGTTGCCGAACCGCCCTGGCTCGATCGTCTGCGTGACGAGCGCGCGGTCCCCTGCCTGGCCTTCGACGCCGACGGCGAGCACGTTGTCGCCGAGCTCCAGATGGGCTGGAGCCGTCTGGGCCGCAGCGCCGCGGCGGACATCAGGCTCGACGATCCGACGGTCTCCCGCCGCCACGCATTGATCGTGCGCACGGCCGAGGACGGGCTGCGCGCTCTCGACGACCGCAGCCTGAACGGCCTCTTCGTGAACGGAGAGCGCGTCGAGTGGGCCCGTCTGGCCGACGGCGACGAGCTCGAGATCGGCCGCTTCCGCCTCTACGTAATCACCCCCTAGGCCAGCTCGCACCCCCGGGATCGTCCCGGGGTCGGGTGGGGTCATCCCCAATAGACGTGCGCGCCCCGCGCCGTCAGGGTTTCGTGCGGAGATCACACACAGATCCGGATCGTCCTGAAAATATTTCAGGAGCTACCCGGAGACCGAAAGGAGCCCCCGCATGAACTCGTCCCGAAACATCGCCGCCCGAGCCGGGCGCTGGAGCGCTCGGCACCGCAAGACCGCAATCTTCGGGTGGATCGCGCTGGTCGTCGCCGCCGTGATGATCGGCAGCGCGATCGGCACCGAGACCCTCGCCGAGGAGGAGTACGGGGTCGGTGAGTCAGGCCAGGCCGACCAGATCCTGGCCGACGCCTTTCCGAAGCAGACCTCCGAGGTCGTCCTGATCCAGAGCGATGACGCGACCGCGGCCTCCGCGGAGTTCCGGTCCGTGGTCGACGAGACCACGCAGGAGCTGCGGGGCGTCGACGGCGTCCGGGAGATCGAGAGCCCCTACGACTCCAAGGACGGCGGAGGCATCTCCGAGGACGGGCACTCCGCGCTGATCAACTTCGAGCTGCCGCGCTCCGACGACGCGTCGGCCGACGCCGCCGCAGGAGACCCTGGCGGCGGTCGAGGGCGTCGCGGAGGAGAACCCGTCGTTCTTCGTCGGCGAGTTCGGAGACGCGAGCGCCAACGAGCAGATCGGAGGCGCCTTCGAGGAGGACTTCCAGCGCGCTGAGTTCACGTCGCTGCCGATCACCCTGATCATCCTCGTCTTCGCCTTCGGCGCCCTGGTCGCGGCGGGCATCCCGCTGCTCCTGGGGGCGACCTCGGTCGCCGTCGCCCTGGGCCTGATGGCCCCGCTCAGCCAGATCTGGCCCGTGGACGAGTCCGCGTCGTCGGTGATCCTGCTGATCGGCCTCGCCGTCGGCGTCGACTACACGATGTTCTACCTGCGCCGCGAGCGCGAGGAACGAGCGGCGGGCAGAAGCGCCGAGGCCGCCCTTGATGCTGCCGCGGCGACGTCGGGGCGCGCCGTGCTGGTCTCCGGCATCACCGTCCTGATCGCAATGTCCGGCATGTATCTCGCCGGAGCGTCGACGTTCACCTCGTTCGCGACCGGCACGATGCTCGTGGTCGCGATCGCGGTACTCGGCTCGCTCACGGTGCTGCCCGCGGCGCTGTCGGCCCTGGGTGACCGCGTCAACAAGGGCCGTATCCCGTTCCTCTCCTCGCCTGAGGAGCGCGCGGGCCGCGAGCCCCGCGTGTGGTCGCGCATCCTCGACCCGGTGCTGCGGCGCCCGCTGGTCTCGGCGATCGCCGCCGGCGGCCTGCTGGTCGCCCTCGCGGTCCCCGCGCTCAACATCACCCTGGCCGTGCCAGGCGTCGACTCGCTGCCGCGCAACCTGAGCACGGTTCAGACCTACGACGAGATCCAGAAGGCCTACCCGGGTGAGGCGATTCCCGCCGACATCGTCGTCGAGGCCGACGACGTCCGCTCGCCGGAGGTCAAGGCGGCCATCGCCGAGTTGGGCGACGAGGTCGCCGCCCGCCCAGACCTGTTCGCGCAGGATCTGGAGGTCGACAAGGTCAGCGAGGACGGCACCGTCGCCCTCGTGGCCGCCCCTGTCGCCGGTGACGGCACCGACGAGACGTCCAAGGAGGCCCTGACGACGCTCCGCGAGGACCTGATCCCCGCGACGCTCGGCGCGGTCGAGGGAGTCGAGACCAACGTCACCGGCCTGACCGCCGGCACGGAGGACTTCAACAACCTGATGGCGGAGCGCGTGCCGATCGTGCTCGCGTTCGTCCTCGGGCTGGCGTTCCTCCTGCTCCTGGTCACCTTCCGGTCGATCGTGATCCCGATCAAGGCAATCGTGCTCAACCTGCTGTCGGTGGGCGCGGCGTACGGGATCGTCACCTGGATCTTCCAGGAGGGACACCTGGAGTCGGTGCTCGGATTCGAGTCGACCGGCGGCGTCACCTCGTGGCTGCCCCTGTTCCTGTTCGTGATGCTGTTCGGCCTCTCGATGGACTACCACGTGTTCATCCTGAGCCGGGTCCGCGAGGCCTACGACAACGGCATGACGACCTCGGACGCCGTCAGCCACGGGATCAAGTCAACCGCCTCGGTTGTCACGGCCGCCGCGGCGGTGATGATCGCGGTGTTCTCGATCTTCGCCACGCTGTCGATGGTCGAGTTCAAGCAGTTCGGCGTCGGCCTGGCCGTCGCGGTCCTGATCGACGCCACCATCGTCCGGGCGGTGCTCCTGCCGGCGACGATGAAGCTGCTCGGCGACTGGAACTGGTACCTGCCGAGCTGGCTCGAGTGGCTGCCGCGGCTCCAGCACGAGCCGGACGCCGAGATGCCGGCGGACCCGTTCGTCCAGGACGACTCGCGCGAGCCCGAGACGGCGCGCGCCTAGACCACAGAGCCGGGGCCGGTCCACTCTCTCCGCCGGCCCCGGCTCGCAGGTCCAGTCCCACGGCAGCGAGGTGCGAAGCTACCGCGCCCATGGGCCTGAGCTTCCAAGAGATCGCCGGCTGGCCGCCGCTCGCCTGGCTGGCCCGCTGCGGGCCCGATGGGGTCGAGGTCTCAGGCGGCGCGATGGTCGAGTCCGATGCCGAATGGGCCTTCGAGGGGGCCTGGGCGGGCCCGTTTGCATCCGGAGACTTCGACCGCTGCCCGATCGTCGCTGGATCGGGGGTGCGGGTGCGCGGCGCGGAAGCGTTGTTCGTGCCGCCGACCTCGACGGTGGATCGTCTTTGCTGGATGCAGAGCGCGGCCGGCAGGGCCGTGGTCTCCAACTCGCTCCCCGCCGTGCTCGCCGCCACCGGGGCCGAGCTTGCCGAGCCGGAGTCCTACCCCAAGGCGATGCGCTCCATCTCCCGGGGCCTGGAGCGTTGCGTCGATTCGCTGCCGACCACCGAGGGCCCGCTTCGCCTGACCTACTTTCGGAACCTGCGATGGGACGGGGCCACGCTCACACCCGTGCCCAAGCCTGCGGTGGCCACAGAGCTCGCGAGCTTCTCCGCCTACCGCGGCTTTCTGGCGGAGGGCTTCGGCGCCCTCGCCGCCAACATGGCGGACCCGAAGCGCCGAAGCCCGTTCTCGTTCCTCGGCACCCTCTCGTCGGGCTACGACGCCAACGCCTGCACCGCGCTCGCCACGGAGGCGGGCTGCGGGGAGGCGATCTGCTTCGAGACGAGCGCGATGGGCCATGCCGACAGCGGGGTGGCGGTGGCCGAGGCGCTGGGGGTCGAGCCGATCGTGATCGACCGCGGGGCGTGGCGCGAGGAGCCGGCCGATGGCTTTCTCCCGGAGGTCCCGTTCCTCGCCGTGGGCCAAGGGGGCGGCGGGTTGGTCGAGTTCCATGGCGCTCACCGTCACCTGAAAAACCGGGTGCTCGTAACCGGGTTCTACGGCGACTCCATCTGGAACCCGGATTGGCGGCGCTTGGGCCCAGGGGTCGTGCGAAAGGACGCCTCCGGGCTCGGGCTGTCCGAGTACCGGCTGTGGGCCGGCTTCGTGAACTGCCCGGCGACCTTCTGGGCGGCGCGGGAGGTCCGCGAGGTGGTCGCTCTCGCGAACGCCGACGAGATGCGTCCCTGGCGCGGAGAAGGCGACTACCAACGGCCGGTGCCGAGGCGCATCGCTCGAGGAGGCGGGCGTCCCAGGCGATCGCTTCGGGCAGCGCAAGCGCGCCACACCGCGGGCAGCGCCGCACCGATCCAGGCGCTTCCTGCGTCCGGCCTCCCAGCGGGACTACTTCAGCTGGCTGCGACGAAACCGAGAGAGCCTCGCCCCCGCCCCCCGCCTGGTCAGCGAGCGGCTCGACGCGCTGGCCTGGTGGCGGAACGATCTGGCGCAGCGCGCCCACAGGCGACTGCGCTCCGTTCCTGGCCTGGCGCGAAGCGCGGCCTGGAAGCGGCGTCAACGCAGGCTCCTCGCCCGACGACGAAAGCCCACGCGCCAGCGCAGGTTCCTGATTGGCTGGGCGTTGGACCGCGCTGGAGAGCGATACAGCGCGGCGCAGCAGCGGCGATAGGCGCCTACGAGCCCTCGGCGCGGGTAAACCACGCGGCCAGGGCCTCGACTCCGCGGCGCTGGCCCTCTCCCCCGCCCAGCTTCGCCATCATGCCGCCCCCCTCGGCGCGCATGAACATCAGCTTCTGCTTGTCGCCGGCGGTCGTCTTCAGCTCGAGCTTGATCGCGTGCTCGTCCATCAGCGCGGCGCCGATCTCGGCCCAGCCGCCGCCCGCGCCCTCTGCCTTCGCCTCCGTGATATCGGACGGCGTCAGTCGGATCGCATCGCCATCGGGGTCGCCTCGCCGGCTGAGCGGCTGGATCAGCAACCGGTTGGTCGTGATGCCCAGCGCGACCGAGTCGCCGCTGAACATGCCCTTCTGACGCGAGGCGGCGCAGATCCCCTCGAGCGTCTCGCCGGGCTCGAGCAGGGTCTCCAGGTGCGGACGCAGCTTCGAGTCGAAGTCCTCGGCCACGCGGCCGGACGCTACTCCGTCGAGATGTTCGGGTCGGCCTGGACCTTCTCCGGGATGATCGTCAGGAAGTTCTCGGGGGCCGCGGCGGCCAGCGCCACCATTCGCTCGGCCTCCTCGGCCTGATCGGTCGCCCGCAATTCCTCGGCGTAGTGGCCGAGGAGGTCCTCCAGGTCGAGCATGCCCTCGGCGTCGACCTCGTCGATCGACACCTTCGCGCCCTCGCCGAGCCGGCGCTCGATGGCCGCACGGTCGAGGTTCCACTCGTCGTTGACGCGCACGTAGACGCGGCCGCCCGTCATTCCGGCGCAGGCCCAGGGCCCGATGTCGCCGAGCACGACGGCGCGTCCGGACGTCATGTACTCGAACGCGAAGCCCTTGGCGTTCGCGCGATCGACCAGGCACCCGCGCGAGTCGTCGAGCGGCTGGGCCGGCTCGCCGGCGAGGACCACGTCCGCGCCGGAGAGGCGGATGCAGAACCGGGAGTCGGCGGAGCCCTGAACGAAGAGCCGGCCGCGCTGGGCGCCGTAGGCGAACGACTTCCCGACCGAGCCGTTCACCCGCTCGGCCCGCGTCGTTTCGCCCCTTCATGATCGAGACGGTTCCGCCCAGCATCGCCTTGCCGACGCCGTCCTGGGCGCCACCCTCGACGCGGACGACCAGGCCCCACGCGTTGAACGCGCCGAAGCCCTGGCCGGCGACGGAGCCGCCGTTGAACTCGAGCGTGGCGAGCGTGTCCTCGGAACCCTCCGCGGCGCCGTCGTAGATGCGCGCCCGCGAGAGCGCCCCGGCGAGCTCGGCGCCGAGCACGCGGTCGTGGGCGTCGGTCGGGCGGGGGAACTCCTGGCGCACCGCGGTGCCGCCGCACACGTCGCCCGCCAGCGCAGCGATCTGGGCGGAGGCGTCCGAGCGCTCCATGCGGATCGGCCGCGCCCTCACGAGGCCTGCCTCCGCGCGGGTCTCGGCCGCGACCAGCTCGTCCTCGGCGACCGGCAGGTCGACCGGGGCGAGCTCGAGGTACTCCTCCAGCGGCGTGATCAGCGGCGCGAGGTCGAGAACCTCGGTGTGGGAAGCCTGCTCGAGCAGGTCGTAGCGGCCGACCAGGTCCTGCGCGCGCTCGTAGCCCATCTCGGCGACCAGCTCGCGCACCTCCTCGCCCATGGCGGTGAAGAAGCGAGCGCAGTTCTCGGCCGCGGTGTCGACGGCCTGCGGCGTGAACTTCTTGAGGCCGTGCTCCTGCGCCGCCTCCTCCGTCTCGATCTGGGTGGCGATGCCGACGTGGCAGGTGTCGAGCTGGCAGCCGCGGCAGATCGTGCAGCCCAGCGAGACCATCGCCAGCGTGCCGAAGCCAACGCGGTTCGCCCCCATGCACAGCAGCTTCACGATGTCGTGGGCGTGGCGGTAGCCGCCGTCGGCCCAGATCTCGACCCGGTTGCGGATCCCGGCCTCCATCAGCGCCTGGTGGACCAGGCGGGTGCCGATGTCCGAGGGCAGGCCGACGTGGCGCAGGGCGTGCTGGCGCGCGGCGCCGGTGCCGCCCTCGAAGCCGGACAGCGTGATGATGTCGGCCCCCGCCTTCGCGATGCCGAGGCCGATCGTGCCGATGTTCGGCACCACCGGCACCTTGACCGAGACGCGCACGTCGGGGTTGACGGTCTTCAGCTCGTCGATCAGCTCCGCGAGGTCCTCGATCGAGTAGAGGTCGTGGTTGTTCGACGGCGAGATCAGGTCGGTGCCCGGCGCGGCGTTACGCGCGGCGGCGACCTTCTCGGAGACCTTCTTGCCCGGGAGGTGGCCGCCCTCGCCCGGCTTCGCGCCCTGGCCGATCTTGATCTCGGCCAGGTACGAGGCGTTCAGCATCTCGGCCGAGACGCCGAAGCGGCCCGATGCAACCTGCTGGCCGCGCCACTTGCGGTAGCGGCCGTACATGTCCTGGATCTCGCCGCCCTCGCCGTTGACGCAGAGGATGTTCGTCGCCTTGGCGGCCTCCGCGTATGAGCGGAACGCCGGCTCCGACTGCGATCCGAAGCTCATCGAGGAGATCACGATCGGGTAGTCGTGCTGGCCCGCGCCCGGGTCCACCCCGGCCGGGTCGATCGGCTCGCGGTCGGAGGAGAGCTTCATCACGTGACGCATCGAGATCGGGCTCTCCGCCTCGAGCTCGCGAACCTTCTCGCGAGTAGTCCGCATACGAGGCGGTTCCGTTGGCCGCGGCGACCGCCGCCTTGTAGACCTTCGGGTAGAAGCGGAAGGTCTTCGCGGGCTTCGATTCCTCGTCGCCCTTCAGGATCCGGTGACGCGCGTCTGAGTCCGAGTCGAGGTGCGGTGAAGCCCACGCCGCCCTTCTCGGAGGCGGCGAACGCCTGGGTGCCGAAGATCTCGGCCAGCTCGGGACGGACGCCGATCGACGAGAACTGGCGCGCGTAGCCGCGCACCTCGTGGATGCCGATCGTGGAGATGACCTTTTCGATCCCCTTGCGCAGCGCCGCGCAGAGGTTGGAGACGTCCTCGGCGTAGTCGTCGACGCAGATGACCTCGGTCATCACGTAGGGACAGACGCCGTTGGCGCCCATGCCCAGGGAGAGCACGACGTCGTGGACGTTGCGCACCGACGCCGAGCGCAGCACGATCGAGCAGCGCCGGCGGAGGTTCTCCTCCCCGCGGCCCCACCTTGAACCCCTTCAGCGCCTGGTCGACCGCCGAGAGCGCGAGGTGCGGGTCCAGGTAGCGCCGCTCGCCGTCGTAGACGACGCGGTCGGTGAGCACGAGCAGCTCGGCGCCGTCGGCGACCCGCTTGACCGCCTCCTGGCGCAGCCGGTCGATCGCGCCTCGGGTCGTCTCGGACTCGAGCAGAGCGATGTCGAGCGCCGCAGCGCGGTCGCGAAACTGCTCCCAGAGGTCCTCGAGCAGGTAGGTCTTGTGCTCGCGCGCGATCTGGCGGTAGGTCGAGTCCGACAGCGGCGCCAGGTCGTGGTGGCCGCCGAGGATCACGGGAAACGACGTCTCGACGATGCCCGTGTCGCTGGCCAGGTCGTCGATCGCGGGCCGGCGGCCGAACACGGCACGCGTGGAGAAGTGCTCGATCTCGCGCTCGCGGTCGATCGCCGGGTTGGTGACGACGGCGACCGTCTCCTTGAAGTAGTCGGCCAGGTTCTGGCGCTCGGGTGAGAGCGCGGCCAGCGGACCGTCGTAGCCGAGCGAGCCGATCGGCTCGGCGCCGTTGGAGGCCATCTGCTGGCAGAGCTTCACGTCGTCGCGCTGCCAGCCGAAGCCGGCCAGCACGCGGTCCTCCACCTGCACCGGATCGGCCGGTCCGGCCGAGGTGTAGCCCGGGATCTCGGTGCCCTCCAGGGGCCCACCCGTGACGAGCGCGCGATCCCACTCCACGGCTCGCCGCCCGCGCGCTCGGACCAGCGCTTGGCGACCAGGCGCTGCATGTCCACGTGCTCGTGGAGCGTGGCCTTGCGCCGCTCCTCGTCGATGGTGACCAGGAACTTCTCGCCCGGGCCCAGCGGCAGCGGCTCGGAGACCATGTCGTGAACGCTGACGACGCCGGGCTCGGAGGAGAAGATGAAGTCGCTGGGCGTCTCGACCTTCCACAGCGGGCGCAGGCCCAGCGCGTCGGCGCTGAAGACGCACTCGTCGCGGTGGCGGGCGATCAGGGCAACCGGGCCCTGCGCGAACGGGCCCATCGTCTGGCGCAGGTACATGTAGAAGGAGTGGAGCTCGGCGGGCAGCGAGCGGACCTCGTTGACGATCGGCGGCACCACCATCTCCATCGCCTCGGCGAGCGAGAGGCCGTCGCGGCGGATGAGCGTGTCGATGACGCGGTTCAGGTCCTGCGAGTCAGAGGCGCCGGGCTCGATCGGGACGCCCAGCATCTTCGCCTCCTGGCGGAGCTGCGCGATCGTGTTGATCTCGCCGTTGTGGCCGAGCACCGAGAAGGGCTGCACCCGCTTGAACGAGGGCCAGGTGTTCGTCGAGTAGCGGTTGTGGCCGAAGCACCCGATCGTCTCGAAGCGCTCGTCGCGGAGGTCCGGGTAGTACTCGCCGAGCACCTTGGGGGCGCCCATGACCTTGTAGACGCACGTCGCCGAGCTGAACGACGGAATGTGGAACCCGAGCTCGCGCTCGAGCTCGATCATCAGCTCGAAGACTCGCTCGGAACGCTCGGATCGGCCACCAGGCCGCCGATCTGCCAGAAGTGGGGCTCCTCCTCGCGCGCCGTGGCGCCCAGCGCAGGCGAGTTCACCTTGCCGACGCGCTCGGCGAGGATCCGAAAGCCGCCGGAGGTCAGGACCTCACGGGCGTCGTGCTGGAGCTTCTCCAGGTCCAGAGAGCGCTCGATGAAGACGTGGGCGACGCAGAAGCCGTCGTCGAGGACCAGGGCCGGGTTGTGGCCCCCTGCCCGCACCTCCTCCGCCCAGATCTTGCGCGGGATGTCGACCAGCACGCCGCAGCCGTCGCCCTCGCCGTCGACGTTGCCGGCGCGGTGGAGCATCTTCTGGAGGTTCTCCAGCGCGAGCGCGACGGGCTCGTGGCTGGGGGTCGCGTCCTTGCGGACGGACGCGTAGATCGCGCACGCGTCCTTGTCCTCCACCGATGGAGGAGAGACGAGCGGGCGCCAGGGAAGCTCGGGCGAAAAACGCTGCGGCGAGGACAAGTCGTTACCTCCGGTTCCGCGCCTTCTTCGAGCGGGCGCGCGACGGACAGGGAGCGCGGAAGTATACGGCCGTTATCGGGCGCAACCGGCTCGCCGACTGAGGGAAATTCAGTCGTCAGCGCGCCCCCGCGACCGCCCTGACCCGGGGCTGCGAAGATGCCCGCGATGTCGACGACTATCGCCGTTCTCTCCCAGAAGGGAGGCACCGGGAAGACCACGATGGTCCGCTCGCTGGCCGACGTCTTCGACCGCCTTGGGCATCGACGTCCTCGCGATCGACGCCGACCCGCAGGGCAACCTCTCCGACTACTTCGACACCGCTCACGACGCCTCCCCCACCCTCGGCGACGTCCTCCAGGGCCAGGCGCGCGCGGCCGACGCCATCCACGGCTCGGTCATCCCGGCCAACCTGGCGCTCTCGGAGGCGGAGCTGGCGCTGGCGGGCAAGATCGGCCGCGAGGTGACGCTGCGGCGAGCGCTGATGGACCTCAAGCGCCAGAAGGAGCTCATCCTCATCGACTGCCCGCCCACGCTTGGGCTGCTGACGGTGAACGCGCTGGTCTGCGCGACTCACGCGATCCTCACGACCGAGGCCCAGTACTTCTCGCTGCAGGGGATGGAGCAGGCGATGGAGGTGGTTGACCTCGCGAAGGACTCCCTGAACCCCGACCTCGAGCTGCTCGGCGTGTGCCTGAACATCGCGAACATGAGGACGAAGCACGCCCGCCATTCCCTGGAATCGCTGAACCGAGCGTTTCGGGGACAAGATGTTCCGCACCGTGATCCGGCAATCGATCGCCTACGCCGAGTCCGCCGAGCGGGCGATCCCCATCCTCGACTACCGCCCCGACCGAGGCTCGGACTACCTCTCGCTCGCCGGCGAGATCCTCCGTCGCCTCGGACGCCCGGAGCTGCTCGAGCCACTCGACGAACTGAGCGCCCAATTGGTCCCCGCGGGCGCCCGGGGCTGAGCCCGGCGGCGCGATGACCGACCCGCTTGAGCTCCGCGGCGAGTTGCGCGCGACGCTCGAGTGGGCGGCGGCCGAGGCGATCACATACGCCGAGGCACTCCCGGACGAGCCCGTCCTGCGGCCCGGGGCGGAGGAGGCGGTCCTCGCCTTCGATCCATCGCTTCCGGAGAGCAGCGACGGGGCGCCGCAGGCCCTCGCCGAGCTGATCGAGCTCATCCCGGCCGCGAGCCGCTCCAGCGGCCCGCACTTCTTTCACTTCGTGATGGGCGGCGGCACCCCGGCGGCGCTCGGGGCCGACTGGCTGGCGTCGGCGCTCGACCAGGTCGCCTTCGGCTGGGCCTCCTCTCCCCTGGCGTCCCGGCTCGAGGCGGTCGCGACCCGATGGCTGCGGGAGCTGTTCGAGCTTCCGGACGAGATGACCGGGGTCCTGGTTAGCGGCGCCACGATGGCGAACTTCACCTGCCTGCTGGCAGCCCGCGGCTGGTGGGCCGAGCGTCAGGGGGCCGACGCCGACCTCGACGGCCTGTCCGCTCTGCCGGCGCCGGTGATCCTCACCAGCGGCCACGTCCACCCCAGCGCGGTCCAGGCGGTCGGAATGCTGGGCTGGGGCCAGGACAGCGTGCGCCGGCTCACGCGCGACGAGACCGGGGCGCTCGACCTCGCCGCGCTCGAGGCCTCACTGGGCGAGGCGGACACCCCGGCGATCCTTATCGCCAACGCCGGCGAGGTGAACACCGGGGACTTCGACCCGATCGCCGCGATGGCGGACCTCGCGGCCGAGCACGGCGCGTGGCTTCATGTCGACGGAGCCTTCGGCCTCTTTGCCCGGCTCGCCCCGGAGAGCAGGCACCTCACCGAGGGCATTGAGCGCGCCGACTCGATCGGATCCGACGCACACAAGTGGCTGAACGTGCCCTACGACTGCGGGTTCGCGTTCGTCCGTGAGCCCGAGCGCCTGGTCCGTGGCCTGAACGTCGCCGCCCCCTACCTCCCCTCGCGGGACGACCCGCGTCCCAACCCCGGGTTCCTGACCCCCGAGAACTCCCGCCGCGCCCGAGCCTTCGCCATCTGGGCGACGCTGCGCGCGTACGGACGCGACGGCCACCGCGAGATGGTCGAGCGCCACCTGCGCCTCGCCCGCCGCCTCGGCGAGCGCGTCGACTCCGAGCCCGAGTTCGAGCGCCTCGCCGACGTGAACCTGAACATCGTCTGCTTCCGCGCTCGCCCGCGGGGTGCTGCAGAGGAAGACCTCGACCGGATCAACACCGAGCTGGGAGCGGCGCTGCTGGAAGACGGCCGGGTCTTTGCCGGCACCACCAACTACAAGGGCAAGGTCGCCCTGCGGCCGGCGATCGTGAACTGGCAGACGGCCGAGGCCGACGTGGACCTGCTCGTTGACGTGTTGTCGGAACTCCTTGAGGGGTCAGACCCCAAGGGATCTGACCCCGGCAGGTGACGGGGTGAACGCCACCGCGAAGCCGTTCGATGTCGTCATTCTTGGCGGCGGCACTGCCGGGTGCGTGCTCGCAGCGCGATTGAGCGAGGAGGAGGGGCGCCGCGTCTGCCTCCTCGAGGCCGGCCCCGACTACGGGGCGTTCGACGCCGGCGCGTGGCCGGAGGAGATGCTCGACCCCACCACGCCGCCCTCGACCCACGACTGGGAGTCCGGCGCCGAGCTCTCTCTGGCCCGCGCACGGGTCATCGGCGGCTGCTCGTCTCACAACGCTTGCTTCGTGGTGCATGGGCACACGTCGGACTACGACGCCTGGGGCGTGCCGGGTTGGGATCAGGCCGGGCTCGACCCGCACCTGCGGGCCGCCGAGCGGGCCATCCACGCCCGCCCCCCGGCGCCGGGGGAGGTGGGACCCTGGTCGCGCGCCGTGGTCGAGGCGGCGGGCGCGAGCGGGATCGAGGTGCTGGACGACTTCAACCGGCCCGTCCCGGGCGCGGGTGTCCTGCCGCTCAACGTCGAGCGCGGCGCTCGCTGGAACACAGCGTTCGCGTACCTCGATGGCGCGCGCGACCGCGAGAACCTCACCGTCCTCGACCGCGCCGTCGTCGATCGGGTCCTGATCGAGGACGGCCAGGCTGTCGGCGCGGCGATCCAGCGCGACGGCACGGGCGCCGAGCTCACGGCGAGCACGGTGATCGTGGCGGCCGGCGCCTACGGCTCACCGCTCATCCTTCTGCGCAGCGGGATCGGGCCCGCCGAGCATCTCCGTGACCGCGGGGTCGAGGTGGTCGCCGACGTGCCGGGCGTGGGCGCCAACCTCCAGGACCACTTCGGCGTCATCGTCATGTTCCGCGCGACGGACGCACTCCAGGAGGATCTGGCGCGGGAGTCGCGCGACGGGCCGATGACCGCCAGCGGCTCGATCGTCAAGGTGGCGACATCGGGATGCCCGGACGGGGAGTGGGACCTGCACCTCGTCTCGTGGGCGGCACTGGACACCCAGGAGATCACGGGGAAGGACTGGCGCGTGCAGCTCAGCCCCTATCTGATGAATCCGGCCTCACGCGGGTCGGTGCGACTGCGCGACGGCGACCCCGCCTCGCATCCCGACGTCAACCTCGGCTACGCGTCAGATCCCGCCGGGGCCGACCTCGCCGCGATCGTCGAGGGCATTGCGATCACCCGCCGGATCGCCGCGGCTGGGCCGCTCGCCGAGCTGATCGAGGCGGAGGTCCTCCCCGGGCCAGAGGTGGACGACCTCCACGGGTTCGCCGAGGAGAACGTCCGCGGCTACTTCCATCCGGTCGGAACGTGCGCCATGGGTGCGGATCCCGCGACCGCCGTGGTCGACGCCGAGTGCCGGGTCCGTGGCGTGGCCGGGCTGTCCGTCTGCGATGCCTCGATCATGCCCGTGATCCCACGGGCCAACACCAACCTGATCACGATCGCGATCGCGGAACGGATGGCGGCGCAGATGTCCTCGATCTAGCGGCGCTTGCCGATCACGACCACGTAGGGCCGCGGCTGGCTGACGCCGCCGCCCTCCGCGGGGAACTGCTCGAAGTAGGCGATCCAGTCGCTCTTCAGCGCCTCGCGCTTCTCGTCGTCGAGGGAGTTCGCCAGGGCGTGGGTCGGCCCGTACTCCGCGGAGAACAGGTCCCAGACCGCCTCTGCCGAGGGGCCAGGCTGCGGGCAGTCCCCCTCCTCGTAGGTGAGCTCGAACGAGTCGCCCAGGATCTCCTCGAGATGCGCGTGGTCGCCCCAGGTGAACGGGCTGCCGACGCCCTCGGGCGGCTTCGGCTGGTACGGGCCCATGATCTTGAAGAAGGCGGCGACCCCGTCCGTCGGATGCCAGGTGAGCAGTCCCAGGCGGCCGCCCGGCTTGCAAACTCGGCCCAGCTCGGCACCGGCCGCGGCGTGGTCGGGCGCGAACATGACCCCGAATGACGACGTGACGGTGTCGAAGCTGCCGTCCTCGTAGGGGAGGTTCTCCGCATCGCCCTGCTCGAAGGAGACCTCGGCGCCCGCATCGGCCGCACGCGAGCGGGCAGTCTCGAGCAGGTCGGGCGCGAGGTCAAGCCCGGTCACGTCAGCGCCGCCCTGGGCGGCCCGGATCGCGATCTCGCCGGTACCGGTCGCGACGTCCAGCCACTTCTCCCCGGCCTGCGGCGTGATCGCCCGCATCAGATGGTCGTGCGCGATCGCGAGGTGGTCGCTGATCCCCTGGTAGGGACCGCTCCCCCACATCACGCTCTGCTTCGCCTTCAGCTCCTCGAATGCCATGTGCTCCTCCTCCGGTTGACCGTCGGTAGGAAACTATCCCGGATAGGCTGCGTTGGTGATGAAGGACACAGACTCACCCGAAGCGCTGGAGGGGGCGATCGCCCGCTACAACGACGCCTGGAACTCCCACGATCTCGACGCGATCATGGCCATGCACGCCGATGACATGGTCTTCGAGAACCACACCGCCGGCGAGGTGGCGGAGGGTGAGGCGGTCCGTGAGCACATCGGCAAGATCTTCGAGGGCTGGCCCGACATCCACTTCGAGGGCCGGCGCACCTACTGCCGCGACGGACTGGTCGTCCAGGAGTGGACCGCGACGGCCACGCACACCAACGAGATGCGCCGCGGTGACATCGTCGCCGAGCCCAGCGGCAACACGATCACCTGGAAGGGCCTCGACGTGATCCCCTTCGAGGACGGCCTCGTCAAGCGCAAGGACGTCTACTCGGACTCCGTCTCGATTCTGCGCCAGGTCGGCCTCCTGGACTAGCCGCACCTGTAACGCAAGCCGGCTCGGCGAGACCGTTCGGTATGAGCGAACCAGAGCAGAAAATCGTCGATGGCTGGGAGGTGCACGACCACGGCCCCCCGGACGCATCACACAGCGCGCTCTGCCTGCCTGGAGCACTCTGCAGCGACGAGTTCTTCGCCGACGTTCTCGCGGAACCCTCGCTGGGCGAGGCCGGGATCCGCCTCGTGACGACGACCCTCCCAGGCTACGCCGCCTCGGCTCCGACCTCGGACTACGGGATCGAGGGGTATGCGGCCGGGGCGACGAGCCTGGCGGAGACCCTCGGCTGCGACGCGATCGTCGGGCACAGCCTGGGCGCAAACGTGGCGATCGAGATGGCCGGCTCGGGTGCCTTTTCGGGACCGCTCGTAGTCCTCTCCCCGTCCTTCTCGTGGGCGGACGAGGCATTGATCCTGCGGGTGCTGGCCCAGACCGCTCGCGTGCTTGGGTCGCTCCCCTACGCCGCGATGTTCAAGATCATCGGACCGGCCATGAAGAGCGAGATCCCGGAGGCCCGGTACGAGACGCTCGTTGCCGAGATGAAGAAGAACGATCCGGCTTTTGTCCGCTCCCAGACCGAGCTCTACTTCGAGTACCTCGACCGCCACGGCTCGGTGGCGCCCCGACTGTGCGACTCCGGGGTGAGAGCGCACGTGGTCTACGGCGAGGACAAGGGCGAGGTCGGCATCACGGACGAGGAGCGGAACCTGATCGAGGGCTGTCCGACGACGACCCTGGAGACGATCCCCGGCGCCGGACACATGACGCTGACCCAGAAGCCGGAACGGATCGCGGCCCTGATCGCCGAGACGATCTCGGGCTGATCCTCGCGCCTGCGCCGCTGACCAAAGAGAGAGCCCCCGCACAAGGCGGGGGCTCTCTTTCCGGCCGACTGCGTAGGCGGTCTCCTCAGCCCATCGGGCCGCCAACGGGCGGCGAGGAGGTGTCCGGCGTGCGAGGGCCGGTGCCTCCGGTCGACGTGCCTCCGGAGGAGGTGCCCGGCTCGGTCTGGATGGGCCCGACGTCGGGCGCCGCTTCCCTCAGGATCCGCCGGATCTTCCGAGTGGCGGAGAACGAGCACCCGCGCGCCTCGGAGCGCTTGACCATCTCCACCACGAGGGCGGACCACTCGGCGAAGCCTTCGTCGTCGCCGTTGATGAGGGCGAGGTGGGACTCCGTCAGCGCCCGGTCGATCAACGCCGCGGCCTTGTTGCAGTAGTCGTCGAGCGCGCGATCGCCGGTCGGCTGGGCCTTGACCGCCTGTGAACTGGCCGGCACCACGGCGACCGCGAACGCGGTTGCGACGGTGGCGAGCAGGGTCTGGATCTTTCTTGTGGACAACTTGATCTCTCCTTGAGTTGGGGGGTTGTGTGTCCACAATTTTCATTCCCCGGAGTCCCTCCGAACAGGGGCCCCAGGGGTGGACCGAACCACCCCTGCGCCCCCCCAGCTCAGCGGCGGCAGATGCCGGAGCGCGTGCGGGCCTCGCCGACCGGGTGGTCGTGCGGCGGACGGTCCGGGCCGCCGATGATGAGGTGGCCGCACAAGATCTCGACCTCCACGTTGACGACGTTGGCGGGGACCAGCGGCACGTCGCCGAGCCCGCCCTCGGCGACCATGAGCGCGTCGTCGGACTCGGGGTTGACGAGTACTACCCGAGCCGCCTCGGTCTCGGCGCCGCGCATGTCGGCGCCGATCGCCTCATAGCCGGCGTCGGTGAGCTTTTGCTGCGCCTCCTGGAGCCTCGGGGAGAGCTCACTCGAGTCCACTTGGGTGTAGGGGTCGGTGTCGCCGCCGCATCCCGTCGAGAGGGCTGCGACCCCGAGCCCCACCGCGAGCAGCCGCCGTGCCACTACAGCTCGGGGACGTCCGCGCCTTCGGGGCTGAACGGGGCGCGGAGCACGTCCGCCCAGCCCTCGGCGCGCTCCTCGAGCGCGCTCACGACCTTCCCGGTGTCCTGCCAGAAGCACCACACGAGCACGGTCGGGCCGGCCCCCGAGATCGTCGCGCCGATCGCGCCCAGGTCCTTGGCGGAGGCCACCAGCTCCGTCGAGCGGGGGTAGAGGTCGGCCCGGTGTGGCTGGTGGAGGCGGTCGGCGAGCCCGCGGCCGATGAGGGCGAGGTCGGAGCGCTCGATTCCGAGCATGAGCTGGGCGGCGGCCGCCACGTTCGCGACGGCGTCGTCCATCGCCACCTCGGCCGGCAGAGCCGCGCGCGCCTCCGCGGTCGCCACCTCCTCGTGCGGGATCACCAGGACGGGCTCGACGCCCTCGGGTGGCTCCAGGCGAAGCGGGGCCGCAAGCTCGTCGCCCTCCGCGCGGGGGCTGATCGTGATGCCGCCGAAGAGCGCGGCCGCGACGTTGTCCGGGTGCCCCTCAAGCTCGACGGCGTGGCGGTAGACCTCGTCCTTTCCGAGGGCGAGCTCGTAGAGGTGGTCGGCGGCCATCAGGCCCGCGACGATCGCCGCCGCGCTTGAGCCCATGCCGCGGGCGACCGGGATCTCGGAGGTGATCTCGAACCGCAGCCCGTCGGCGGAATGGAGGCGCTCGAACGCCTGGACGCACAGGTTCGACCGGTCGGTCGGCAGGCCCTCGCCCCCGCATCCACGGAGAACTCCCCCGCCTCGGTGACCTCCAGCTCGAGGTGCACGGTGAGGGCCGCGGCGAACACGTCGAAGCCCGGGCCGAGGTTGGCCGATGACGCGGGAACACGAACCAGCCGGCGGCGATCCGTCATGGCGCGGCTACTCCTTCCACTTCACGGAGCAGCCGACCGGAGTGGTCTCGGCCGGGTCCGGGGCGCCGCCCGCGAGCACAGCGTCGAGGGCGGAGCGCAGCCACGCCGCCTCCTGAGAGGGATCGTCGTAGTCGGCGTCGGGCGCCCCGCGATAGCGCAGCGTCAGGTCGGAGTCGAGAACGAACACGTCGGGCGTGGTCAGCGGGCCCCAGGCCCGCGCTGCGTCCTGGCTGGCGTCGTGGAGATATGGACACGGCCACTCCTCGACCTCGACCCGCTCCTTCATCGCCTCGTAGGAGTCGGCGGGCTTGCGCTCGGCGTCGTTCGAGTTGACATGCAGGGTGCGCACCCCCTGTGCGCTGTACGCGCTCGCGACGTCCATCAGGCGATCGTGCCAGGCGATGGCGTAGGGGCAGTGGTTGCAGGTCCATACCACGACCGTCGCGGTGGCCTCGCCCGGGAACGGGAGGGTCGTGAGCTGCCCGTCGGTGTCCGGCAGCTCCAGCGGCGGCGCGAGATCGCCGATCTGGAGGCTGGCGGGTTCGGTCACTGGGAATCTCCTCTCGCGGCCACGAGCGCGTCGCGGACGTCTTCGGGGTCGGGCAGCGGCGAGATGCGGCCGTCGCGTCGCCGGTAGACGCGGCAGGTTAGCCCGGCCGGCTGGTCGCCCGGTGGCTGGACGTCCGCGCCGTTCACCCTGATCGTCGGGGAGCCGACGAACCGCTCCCGTGACGCGTCCTCCTCGGTCTCGACCTCGGTCACCTGGAGCGCATCCGGGTCGAACCCGAGATCGGTCATCTGCTCGCGGACGATGCCGATGGCCCGCTCCCAGGACGGGCATTCCTGCCACCACAGGAGCTCGACGGTCGGCTCCATCTCGGCCTCAGGTGACGGCCAGGCGTCCGCGTCGCCCGCTGACGGCCTCGACGAGAAGCCCGTCGGCCGGGACCTCGGCGTCCGCGAGGAGGACCGAGCCCTTGACGATCGCGTTCGCGCCGACGTTCGCGCCGGGGCCGATCACGGCGGGGCCGTCGATGCGCGCGCCCGATCCGACGCTCGCCCCCTCGCCCAGAAGCACCGCCCCGCTGAGCTCCCAGCCGCCGGACTGTTCCTCCGTCTCCTCCTCGCTCGGCCCGCCCGTCAGCAGCGCCCCGCCGACGTCGAGCTCGACGGCACCGGTCACGGCGTCGAGGTTCCCCTGGAGGTACTCGGGGATCGAGCCGACGTCGTTCCAGTACTCGTCGAAGCGATGGACGTAGAAGGGGACGTCCTGGTCGAGCAGCGCCGGGAACACGTCGAGCGCGAAGTCGATCACCTCGTCCGCAGGGAAGTGCTCGATCACCTCCGGCTCGAACACGTAGATCATCGTGTTGGTGAGGTCCGAGAGCGCCTCGGCAGGATCCGGTTTCTCCTGGAAGCCCTGGACGCGCCCCTCGCCGTCGGTGACGACCACGCCGAACTGGCTGACGTCCGCCACCTGCTTGACCGCGAGCGTCGCGATGCCGTCGTTTCGCCGGTGCGCCTCCAGGAGCGCCGTGAAGTCGATGTCGGTCAGGGCGTCGCCCGCCATGACGAGGAAGGGCCCACCCTCCGCGGTCAGGTGGTCGGCCACGTTGCGCACGCCGCCGGCGGTGCCCAGCAGCTTCTCCTCCTCGACGTACGTCAGCTCGACGCCCAGGGCGGAGCCGTCGCCGAGAGGCCCGCGGATCGTCTCGGGGAACCAGTGGAGGTTCGAGACCACCTGATCGACCCCATGGCGCTTCAGCGCGCGGAGGATGTGCTCGATCACCGGCCGGTTCGCCACCGGCACGACAGGCTTCGGGATCTCCCACGTGAGGGGACGCAGGCGCGTGCCCAGACCCGCCGCCATGACCATTGCGCGCATCGCGGCGTGAGGCTAGCGACCAACGACGCCAGGTGGTGCGGCCTCCTATGCTTCCCTTGCCGCCGCCGAGAAGGAGCAACGCACGTATGAGCACGACGATGACCCACGCTACGCAGGACTACAAGGTCGCGGACATCGGCCTGGCCGAGTTCGGCCGCAAGGAGATCACCCTCGCCGAGCACGAGATGCCCGGGCTGATGAGCACGCGCGCGGAGTTCGCCGCTGCGCAGCCGCTGAAGGGCGCGCGCATCATGGGCTCGCTCCACATGACAGTGCAGACGGCCGTCCTGATCGAGACGCTGGTCGCGCTCGGCGCCGACGTGCGTTGGGCCTCGTGCAACATCTTCTCGACGCAGGACCACGCCGCGGCGGCGATCGCAGCGGCCGGGGTCCCGGTCTTCGCCTGGAAGGGCGAGACGCTGGAGGAGTACTGGTGGTGCACGGACCAGGCGCTGACCTGGCCCGAGGCCGACGGCCCGAACATGATCCTCGACGACGGCGGCGACGCGACGATGCTCGTCCACAAGGGCGTCGAGTTCGAGAAGGCCGGCTCCGTGCCCGATCCGTCCTCGGCCGAGTCGGAGGAATTCCGCGTCTTCCTCGAGCTGCTGCAGCGCTCGCTCGAGGCCGACCCTGGGCGGTGGACGCGGGCCGCCGAGGACATCATCGGCGTCACCGAGGAGACGACGACGGGGGTCAACCGGCTCTACCAGCTGGGCGAGGCCGGGGAGCTGCTGTTCCCGGCGATCAACGTCAACGACTCCGTCACCAAGTCGAAGTTCGACAACCTCTACGGCTGCCGCCACTCGCTCGTGGATGGCATCAACCGCGCCACCGACGTGATGATCGCGGGTAAGGCCTGCGTCATCCTCGGGTTCGGCGACGTCGGCAAGGGCTGCGCGCAGTCGCTGGCCGGCCAGGGCGCCCGGGTGATCGTCACCGAGGTCGACCCGATCTGCGCCCTCCAGGCGGCGATGCAGGGCTACGAGGTCCGCACGCTCGACGAGGTCGTCGAGACCGCGGACATCTTCGTCACGGCGACCGGCAACCGCGACGTGATCACCGCCGATCAGATGGGCCGGATGAAGCACCAGGCGATCGTCGGCAACATCGGCCACTTCGACAACGAGATCGACATCGCCGGCCTCGAGAAGACCCCCGGGATCGAGCGGATCAACATCAAGCCGCAGGTCGACGAGTGGCGGTTCTCCGACGGCCACTCGATCCTCGTCTTGAGCGAGGGTCGCCTGCTGAACCTCGGCAACGCCACCGGCCATCCCTCGTTCGTGATGTCGAACTCGTTCACCAACCAGGTGATCGCCCAGATCGAGCTCTTCTCGAAGCACGAGGAGTACGAGATGGGAGTGCACGTGCTCCCCAAGCACCTCGACGAGAAGGTGGCTCGCCTCCACCTCGACGCGCTCGGCGTGAGCCTGACCGAGCTGACGCCCGAGCAGGCCGCCTACATCGGCGTGACCCCCGAGGGCCCGTACAAGTCGGATCACTACCGCTACTAGCCGGTAGGAAGAACCGGCGCACGCGAGGCGCCGGTTCAGTTCAATTCAGGGCGATGGGACGCATCCTCACCCTCGTGACCGTGCTTGCCGCGCTGGCCCTCGCCGGGCCGGCCCAGGCGGCCGAGTACACCGTGCCGTGGACGGCGGAGGGCGTCGCCCAGCAGCAGGGCGAGGACCCGAACTCGCCGCCCGCGGGCTCGAACGACATGCACTGCGAGCCGTCGCGAAAGCACCCGAACCCCGTGGTGCTGGTGCACGGCCTCGCCGCCAACAGGACCGTGAACTTCCCGACCATGTCCCCGTTTCTCGCCAACCGCGGCTTCTGCGTGTTCGCGATCACCTACGGGACCATGAAGAACAGCGACTTCGGCGTCTACCAGCCCGGCGGGCTCACGCGAATGCAGGAAAGCGCGCGCGAGCTGAAGCGCTTCGTCGCCCGGGTCCTCGACGCCACCGGCGCGAGCAAGGTCGACATCGTCGGCCACTCCGAGGGCTCGCTGATGCCCAACTACTACGTGAGGTTCCTGGGCGGCGCTAGGTACGTCGACGACTACGTCGGCGTCACCCCGCTGTGGGACGGCACCAACCTCGCCGGCCTCGCCACCATCACCCAGATCGGGGAGGCGCTCGGCATCACCGAGATCGCCATCGACACGCTCGCGCCCGTCTGGGAGTCCGGGCCGCAGTTCCTCACCGGCTCGAAGTTCATGACGAAGATGAACTCGGGCGGCGGCCCCGCCGAGCCGGGCGTCGACTACACGATGATCATGACCAAGAACGACGAGCTCGTCTCGCCGTGGCAGAGCGGCTACATGGACGGCGCGAACAACCTCGTCGTCCAGGACCAGTGCGCGCTCGACCAGTCCGAGCACCTCTCGATCATCTACGACCCGACGACGGCCACCGACATCTGGAACGCGCTCGAGCCCGCCTCGCGCCAGCACGAGGTGCCCTGCGCACCGGTGCTCCCGTTCCTGGGCGCGGTCGGCTACTCCGGCAACTAGCCGACCGAAAGGCGATCCTACCCCGAGGCGCGACTAGCGCCAGGCGACCGCGTTCAGGGCTACTCGTCGCGAGGAGTGATCCGGAACATCGAGACGACCTCGGCCTGGTGCGCCTCGGGGTGGACGACGTAGGCGCTCGGGCCGCCGCCGAACCAGCCCGCCGCCTCGTTCGCACCAACGAAGACGCCGGGATGGTGCTTGCCGTCCCCGTCCTCGACCCAGACCTTGTCGCCCTCTTTGAACCCGACGATCTCATCGCTCATGCGGCGAACCCTACTCGTAGGAGATCGCCTTGATCACGTCCAGGCGCGCGGCGCGGCGGGCCGGGATGATCGAGGCGATCAGCCCGAGCACGAGGCCGGCGACGCCGACCCAGATCATCGTCGTCACCGGTGGCCGGTAGACGACGCCGGGCACCCCGGCTGAGAGTCCCTGCAGGAGGGCCGCGCCTAACCCCGTGCCCACCGCGATCCCGAGGAGCGCCCCGATCAGCCCGATCACCAGGCTCTCGTCGGCGATCGAGCGGCGGACCTGCCACCGCGAGGCGCCGAGCGCGCGCAGGACGCCGATCTCGCGGGTGCGCTCGATCACCGACATCGTGAGCGTGTTGACGATCCCGAACAGGCTGGCGAAGATCGCGACGCCGACGATCGCGTAGAAGATCCCGAACTGCTCGTTCACCTGGTCCTCGACGTCGGCCTTCAGCTCCTCGTTCGAGAGCACGGAGAGGTTCGGGTAGTCCTCCGCGCACGATCCGCTCGACCTTGCGGCGCAGCACCGGGCGCGCGTCCTCTGAGGTCGCCTTGAGCGCCAGCTCGGAGTCGCCGCTGGCGCCGTAGACCTTCTCCATCGTCTCCAGCGACATCCCAACCGTCTGGCCGCCGAAGACGACCGTCTCGACCAGCCCGGCGACGCGGGCCTGCCGCGTGCCGGACGGGCCCTCGAGCTTCAGCGTGTCCCCGACCGCGAGGTCCTTCTCCTCCGCGTAGGCCTTGCCCACGGACACCTCGCCCTCCGCGATCCGGCGGAAGGCCTCCTCGCGCGGCGCCCCTTCGACGTCGGTCGTGTCCACCTTCTCGTAGGGGACCGGCTGGAAGCCGAACAGCAGCCCGTCCTCGGTCGTCTTCCCCTTCGGGCCCGGGGAGATTGGAGGTGAAGATGAAGCGCTCGCGGGCGACCACCGCGGCCTCCGGGATCTTGACGAGGCGGTCGCGCAGGCTGCGCGCGATCGTCTGCTGCGGCCCCTGGCCGGGGGCGAAGCCCGTGGGCTGGACCGTCAGGTCGCGCGCGAAGCTGCGGTCGAACTCGTCCGAGATCGTCTTCAGGAAGCTGGAGCCGAGGCTGTTGACCGCCACCACCAGCGCCAGGCCGATCATCAGCGCGGTGGCGGTGGCGGCCGTGCGCCCCGGGTCCGAGCGGGCCGCGTCGGCCGCCAGGCGCCCTTCGACCGGGAAGACGCAGCCGAAGCGGCAGCGAGAGGACCCGCACCAGCGGCCGGATCACGAACGGCGCGACGAGCGCGATGCCGAAGAAGATCGCGATCGTGCCCGTCATCCCCGCCGCGGCCACGACCGTGGTCACCTCCTCGGCCGCGCCCAGCCAGAACGCGCCGGCCAGCCCGAGCGCCGATCAGGACCAGCCCGAGCACGGCGCGGCGCGCTCGCAGGCGGGGGCGCAGCCCCTCGGTCCCGAGCACCGCCCGGATCGGCGAGGTGCGCCCAGCCCGGCGAGCGGGGTGGAAGGCGCCGCCCACCGCCGTGACGAGCCCGGTGAGCGACCGCGGCGATCGGGGCCAGCGGGGTGAACACGAGGTCGCCGACCGGGAAATCCAGCGAGCGCATCAGCTCGATCAGGGCGAGCGCGAGCACGACGCCCAGTCCAAGGCCGACCACAGCGCCGAGGAGCCCGAGCACCATGCGCCTCGATGAGCACCGACGCAGGCGATCCGCCCGCGGGACGCCCCGAGGGTGCGCAGCATCCCGATCTCCCGGGTGCGCTGGAAGACGCTCATGTTGAACGCGTTGAAGATCAGGAAGCCCCCGACGAAGAGGGCCATCGCGGCGAAGAAGTAGAGGATCGCGTTGAACGCCTGGAGCTGAGACTCGACGTCGTCGCTCTTCGCCTGGGGCGTGTCCACCTCGACGCCGCCCCCGAAGCGGTGTCGCAGGCGCCGCTGCACCTCGTCGATCTCGGACTCGCCCCCGGAGACGACGACGTTGACCTCGTCGAGCTTGCCCCGCTTGTCCATCACGTCCCGCGCTTTGCGAGAGCGGCATCGCGGCGAACCCCTCGCCGCCGAAGTCGAGACCCGTCGAGAACTGGAAGAGGCCGACGACGTCGAACCGCTTGGTGCCGTCGGGGGTGGCCAGGCGCACCGTGTCGCCCACCTTCAGGTCGTTCGCCTCCGCCCAGCTCTCCTGAAGCGCGATCTCGAGCCCGCGGCGGGGCTGGCGGCCGGCGACCGTCTGCGAGTCGGTCAGGTCCTCGGCCCCCGGGTCCTGACCGGCCACGTTGAGCTGCTTTTCGGCGTCCGGCGAGGCGAGCCCGTCCTCGACCAGCGTGAACACGCTCTGCACGTTGCCGGCGGCATCCTCGACACCCGGGGTCTTCACGACCCGGTTGAACGTGTCCGCCTTCAGGGAGTCCTCGCCGTCGCCGGAGACGACGAGGTCGGTCTTGCCGTACACGGAGTCGAAGAGGTCGGAGAAGGTGCGATTGATGGTCGCCGCCAACAGCAGGACGCCGAGGATCATCCCCACCCCGAGGACGATCCCGGCGGCCGTCAGCAGCGCCCGGGCGCGACGCGCGCGCACGCGCCGCAGGGCGAGTCCGGAGAACGAGCGCACGGGTTAGGCCTCGGCGGGCGTGGCCCCGAGCGCGACGAACGCCTCGGCCACGGCCTGCCGGTCGCCGCCCGCGATCTCGTCGGCCACCTGCCGTCGCGCAGGAAGACGACGCGCTCGGCGATCGCCGCGGCCCCGGAGTCGTGGGTGACGATCACGAGCGTCTGGCCCTCCGCGTCGTTGAGGTCGCGCAGAAGGTCCAGGATCTGCGCGCTCGAGCGCGAGTCGAGGTTCCCCGTCGGCTCGTCGGCGAGCACCAGCTCAGGCTCGGTGAGCAGCGCGCGGGCGATCGAGACCCGCTGCTGCTCGCCGCCGGAGAGCTCCGACGGCAGGTGCGCGGTGCGGTGGCCGAGACCCACCCGGTCGAGCAGCTCCGAGGCGCGCTCGCGGATCGCGTCGTCGCGGCGCCCGGCGATCAGCGCCGGCAGCAGCACGTTCTCGTGGCGCTCAGCGCGGGAAGCAGATTGAAGAACTGGAAGACGAAGCCGATCCGGTCGCGGCGTAGGCGCGTGAGACCCGACGTCGCCGAGGCCGTCGTAGCGCTCTCCTCCGAGCGAGATCTCACCGGACGTCGGGCGTCTCGAGCGCCCCGAGGAGGTGGAGCATCGTGGACTTGCCCGAGCCCGAGGGGCCCATGATCGCGACCATCTCGCCGCGCGGGACCTCCAGCGAGACCCCGTCGAGGGCGCGGACGGCCGTGTCGCCCTCGCCGAAGACCTTCACCAGGTCGCGCGCGAGCAGAGCGGGTTCAGGGGTGCCCTCCATCCGGAGCATTGTGACGAGGCCGGCCCCGGCGTCGTAGCATCGCGCCTCATGGACGACTCCAACAAGCTCTCCCTGTGGTCGGAGGACTCGATGCTCTCGATCGCGTCGAAGGGCTCGTTCCTCTCGATCGGCTCCTTCGGCTCGATGCTGTCCGTCGGCTCGGTCTGCTCGGTCTGCTCGGCCTTCTCGGTCGGCTCTGCGGCGTCCGCCGCCTCGGCCTTCTCAGCGGCCTCGTTCGGCTCCGTGATGTCCGGCGGCACCTCGGGCGAGATCATGGATGAGGAGGCGCCGGAGGAGGCGCTCCGCGCCGCGGGTGCCCTGCTGATCCTGAGCGGGCTGGCGATCGCCCTGGCGGCGCGCCGGCGGCGCTAGGGGCGGCCCAGCTCTTCCTTCAGGCGCTCGATCACCTCGACCGGCGAGGGGTCGACACCGTGAGCCGCGGCGAGGTGCAGCGAGACCAGATCGCCGAGCATCACCGCCCACAGCATCCGCGCGGTGCGGTTGGGCCCGTCGGTTTCAACCCGCAGAACCGACGCTGGCGCCGGGCTCGATCAGCTTGGCGGTCAGCTCGGCGCGCTGGCGCTAGCGCGGGTGCTGATCGGAGTCCTCCAGGAAGACCGCCGAGAACCGGGCGCCGTTGGTGGGCGGCGCCCAGCCGACGATCTCGTTGTGGTCGAGCTCCGGCAAGGAGTGCGTGAACGCGTGCTGTTTCGCGTTCTCGTTGATCTGCGTCTTCCACCGGTAGGCGACCGGCTCGGTGAGGTCGCAGCCGTAGACGATGGGGACGGTCCCGTCGAGCTCGGCCGGCGATCTCGGCCGAGCGGGCGACAAGCGAGTCGCGCTGCTCGGTGAGCCACGCTGCGGCGGCGTCGATGTCGGTTCGGATCGGAGCGCTGGCCTCGATCACAGCGGCGGTCTCGGCGACGATGGCGAACATGTAGCCGACGGCGGCCCGCGGCTGCAGGCCCGACGGAATGCCGATCACCGGGACGCCGGCGGCTCGCGCGCCCTCGGCGAGAGCGCCGCCGGTCGTGGCCACGACCCGCTGCGCGCCCAGGGCCTCGGCCCCCTCGAAGCACGCGAGCGTCTCCTCGGTGTTGCCCGAGTAGCTCATGCAGAGGATCAGGTTGTCCGGGCTCGCCCAGGGAGCGAGCTCGTAGTCGCGGACCACTCGGAGGGGACGGGAGAGGCTGTCGCCCAGCGCGGCGCGGGCGAGCGCCCCACCGATTCCCGAGCCCCCCATGCCGCAGACGGCCAGGCCGTTCGCCTCGAGGCCGGCGATGCCGGCGGACTCCACGCGCCATAGGGCGTCGCCGAGCTGGTCGGGGAGCCCGAGCACGTCGTCGAGCTGGCCGGCGCTGTCGACCTCGCGAATCGCCGCGAGCGGATCGTCGCTCACGCCGCGACCTCCTCGCCGGGAGCGATGCGAGCGTCGCCTGGCACGGTCGCCCCACCGGCGATCCGCGCGCGCTCGCCGATCACCGCTCCGGCCTCCAGGCTCGCGCCCGCACCAACGTCGACTCCCGGGGCGAGGATCGAACCCGCGACGGCGGCTCGCTCGCCAACGCGACAGCCCGTGTCGAGCACCGACCCGACGACCGTGGCGCCGGCGCCGATCGTGCTGTCGCGGCCGATCACGGCGCGCGGGCCGACCGTCGAGTCAGGCGCGATCTCGCACCCCTCCTCGACCAGCGTCGCTCCATCCCCGGCGCGATCTCGACGTCGGTGGCGACGCGGCGCTCCAGGATGTCCCAGCTCGCCTGCAGGTATCGCTCAGGTGTCCCGATGTCCATCCAGTAGCCCTCCAGGCGGTGACCGTATAGGCCCTCGCCGACGAGTCGCGGGAAGACCTCGCGCTCAATCGACATCGCGGTGCCCGCGGGGATCAGATCCAGGACCCCGGCCTCGAGCACGTAGGCGCCCGCGCTGATCTCATCGGTGGCGATGTCAACGGGGTCGGGCTTCTCCAGAAAGGCCTCAACGGCGCCGCCCTCCCCCGTCAGCACGAGGCCGTAGGGGCTGGGGTCGTCGACCGGGTAGAGCGCGAGCGTGCCGGTGGCGCCCGCCTCGTCATGGGCCGCGATCAGGGCGGTCAGGTCGAGGTCGGAGAGGATGTCGCCGTTCAGCACCAGGAAGCGCTCGTCGAGCCCCACCTCGTCGGCCGCGAGCCTGATCGGCCCGGCCGTCCCGAGTGGCTCGGGCTCCTCCACGTAGCGAATCGCGGGACCTTCGCCGCCGCCGTCCCCCAGCGCATCACGCAGCAGCTCTGCCCGGAAGCCGCAGGCCATGATCACCTCCGAGACCCCGTGGCGGGCGAGCCAATCGACCATGAAGCGGATGAACGGGCGATCCACCAGGCGCAGCGCGGGCTTCGGCCTCCCCAGCGTCAGCGGGCGAAGCCGGGTTCCCTCACCCCCGACGAGTACGACGGCCTGCATGGCTCAGCCGGGGCGGCCGATTCCCTCGTACGTGAAGCCGGCCTCCCGCAGGCTCGGCGGATCGAGGAAGTTGCGCCCGTCGATGATGAGGGGGGTCGCCATCGTCGACGCGAGCTCGGCCCAGGGCAACTCCGCGAACTCCGGCCACTCGGTCACGAGGATTGCGGCGTCGGCCCCCTCGAGCGCCGTCGCAGCCGAGTCGGCGAACTCGACGTCGGATAGCAGCTCGCGCGCGCGGTCGGCCGCGACCGGGTCGTAGGCGGCGACCTTCGCGCCCTCGCCCTGAAGGCGTGCCGACAGCACCAGGCTGGACGCCTCGCGCATGTCGTCGGTGTTGGGCTTGAAGGCAAGGCCCAGCAGCGCGATCCGCTTGCCCGCGAGCGCCCCGAGGTGCTTCTCGAGCTTCTTGAGCACCCGTCGCTTCTGGAGCTCGTTGACCTCGATCACCGAGGTCAGGAGCTGAAAGTGGTAGCCGGAGTTGCCGGCGAGCTGCTTGAGCGCGGTCGTGTCCTTGGGAAAGCAACTGCCCCCGAAGCCCAGCCCGGCGCTGAGGAACGACGGGCCGATCCGGCTGTCCAGGCCCATGCCGCGGGCGACCTCGGTGACGTCGGCGCCGACCTCCTCGGAGACGTTGGCGATCTCGTTGATGAACGAGATCTTCGTGGCGAGGAAGGCGTTGGAGGCGAGCTTGATCATCTCCGCCGAGGCGACGTCGGTGCGCACGAGCTCGCCGCCGAGCGGCCGGTAGAGCTCCTCGACGGCGTCGGCCGCCCACTCCGCGCCCTCGTTGGCGCCGATGACGACGCGGTCCGGGTGCAGGAAGTCCTCGACCGCCGAGCCCTCCTTCAGGAACTCGGGACATGAGACGTAGGCGAGCGACGGCCTCTCGCGGTGGATCGTGGCGCCGGTCCCCGCGGGCACGGTCGACTTCATCACGAGCGCGTGCGGGCCGTCGTCGGCGAGCTTGGAGACCACCGCCTGGACCCGCGAGAGGTCCGCGTCGCCGGAGTAGGTGGGCGGTGTATCGACGCAGCAGAAGAGCAGGCGGGCGCGGCCGAGCACGTCGTCCATCTCGGTGGTGAAGGTGAGGCGCTCGCGATTGCGCTCGACCAGCTCCTCGATGCCGGGCTCGTGCATCGTCACCTCGCCGGCGTTGAGCGCGGCGACCTTGGCCTCGTCGACGTCCATCGCCACGACGTCACGGCCGAGATCGGCGAAGCAGGCGGCCGTGACCAGGCCGACCCAGCCGACGCCGATCACTCCTATCGCATCGTTCGAATCGCTCATCGGGGGCTCCACGGGGGCGTCCCCGGGAGGCGGGAGTCTAGGTCCCAACCTCGCGTAGGTTCTGTGCGATGGCGATCATCTGCGCCTCGGTGAGCAGGTTGTCGAGGGTGTTGGTGACCCAGTACATCGTCTTATCGCGCTCGAAGGCGAGCATCCGCAGCTGGCCGCCGTCCCGGTAGAACGAGTACTCGCGCTCGCCGATCTTGCGCCGTTCGCTGGGGTTGGCGAACAGCGGCGCGTCGAGCCAGTCCGTGGCCGAGACGCCGTAGTAGGCGACGTCGGGTACGTGGTGCCCTGCATCGTCATCACGAACTTGTAGCCGTGGTAGAGCTTGCCGTTGCCGCCGTCGATCCCGAAGTAGCGGCTGTCGTCGCTGATCGTCGCGTTGCCGCTCGGCATGATCCGCGTCGGGTACAGCACCGGGAACTTCAGGTCCTTGCCCCCCTGCTCGATGAATCGCCGCCGCGTACTGCTGGCCGGAGGCGGTGGAGTCGATCATCTGCTGTGCCGCGAGCTGCTCTGGTGACTGCTCGGGCTCGTCGTCCGGCTTCAGCAAAGACGAACGGAACGAAGTAGACCCCCCCCCCCCCTGGCAACAACAGAGGCGAGCATGCAGGACGCCGCGGACACAGCGGCGCTGTTGGGCATGCGGCTCGAGACGCTGCCGATCCAGCCGGGCGTGGACGCCGTCGAGCAGATCGTGGCGCCGCTCTTTGCCGGACGGCCGCGGGACACGGCCGAGGAGAACATCCAGGCACGCATCCGCGGCGTGCTCCTGATGGCGCTCTCCAACAAGTTTGGCGAGCTGCTCCTGACCACGGGCAACAAGTCGGAGATGTCGGTCGGCTACGCAACGCTTTACGGCGACATGTGCGGCGGCTACTCCGTGCTGAAGGACATCTACAAGACGGAGGTCTACGCGCTCGCGCACTGGCGGAACGAGCAGCTGCCGCGCGACCCCCTGGGTCCGCGCGGCCGCGTGATCCCGGAATCGTCGATCACGAAGGCGCCGACGGCCGAACTGCGGCCGAATCAGACGGATCAGGACTCGCTGCCGCCGTACGAGGTGCTCGATGCGATCCTGATGCGGCTGATCGAAGAGGAGCTGAGCGTCTCCGAGATCGTCGAGGCCGGCTTTGCGCGCGACACGGTCACGCGGGTTCAGCGCATGGTGTACGCGGCGGAATACAAGCGCCGGCAGGCGCCGCCGGGCGTCAAGATCACGCGAAAAAGCTTCGGCCGCGATCGCCGCTACCCGATCACGAACGCGTTCCGCGAGCAGTAAGAATCTGGCGTCCGGCGAGGGCGACGCGCAGCGCCCAGCCGGCGGTGTGGCGCCAGAGGGCCTGCCGGCGCGGGCGCTTGGCGATGCGCGCGACCCGCTCGATTTCCTCGACCATGATCGGCGTCACCGCCGTGCCGAGCCCGCGCGGCCGCACGAACCGCTCGACGAACCGCAGCGATCGCTCGCGCGCCGCCTGGCCTCCGTGCAGCGACTCGTCCAGCTGCTGCAGATGCTCGTCGAAGGTCCTCGCCTCGTGCAGGAGACCGCCGTTGTCGGCGCGCAGGTAATCGAAGTGCAGCGTCTGCTCCTGGCCGCCGGCAAACGCCTCCGGTGATGATGGTATGCACCGGCTTCGCGAGGATGCCCGCCTCGATCATCGCGCTCGTGTTCAGGCCGACGACGGCACTGCAGTGATGCAGCGAATCGTACAGCCCCTGATCCGCGTTCATCGTCTGCGTCTCCGTCCAGATCGCGGCGTTGGGACACGGTTCCAGGCTCACGTTCTTCCACTGACTCAGATGCGCCGGGTGCGGGCGCACGAGGACGCCGCACGACCGGACGGCGGGTTGCGGCGCCTGGCGGACCTCGCGGATCCATTCCTTGACGAACTCGACCTCGCGTGGCGCCACGAACTCCGACGAGCACACATAGAGGAGGAACGGCGCGGCGGGATCGAGCCCGTTCTGGCGGCAGAACTCCTCGCGGCTCGTCGCCGGCCGCATCGCGAAAAACTCGTCGAAGCGCGGCGCGCCGGTGACGATGACGCGGTCGGCGGACACGCCATGCAGATCGATCGCTTCGCTTCTCTGGATCTCGTTCCAGACGAGCACGCGGTCCGGCTCGACCCGCACCAGGCCGCGGTTGGTCAGGTTGTCCCAGCTGAAGGGCAGGAACGCAACGGGCACACCGGCCTTGTGCGCGCTCTTCACGTAGTCGGTCTGGTACGAACCGTAATCGACGAGCGGCGTGATCAGGACGAGGTCGGGCTCTTCGTACCTGATGAACTGCTCGAACAGGGGCTCGCTGGGAATCAGGCGCTCCGCCGTCGCCAGCGTCCGCGGACACGAGCCGCCAATGCCGCCGGACCCACCCGTGCCGCCGCACGAACCGCGGCCAGTCGCGCGGGGCGGCTGACGCCGAGCGGCGCTGCAGCTTCTCGGCGCGGGCGTAGCGCGCATCCTGGAACCGGAGGTAGTCGCGGGCCTGCCGCAGGGCGGGTGCGACGTTCCGCCACGCGTCGATGCGGCGCACCGGGCACGACGTGATCTCGATGCGGGCGTCGCTCCCCTGCGCAATGAGCCGCCGGTTGACAATGGTGAGCGCCTTGGGCAGAGACAGGGGCCGATTTCGCTGGCGCGCCGACGCCAGAACGACCGAGTGGCCGCGCTCGGCGAGCGCGGCGATCACACCGTCGAAATGGCGCGTCTTCGAGATGTTGCTAAGAAAAAACAGGATCCGCATCGATGGACGAGCGTGTCCTCCGTAGCGCTCTTGGCCGGCCGCTGCCGACGACCACGAGCGCCAGCAGTGTCAGCACGCTGATTGCACCACCTGCCCAGACCGACGTGGGCTGCAACCATAGCCGCACGACGTGGCTGCCCGCTGGCAGCGAGAGTCCAAGCATTGCATGGTTGGTGCGTACCGAGGGACGCGTGTGTGCCGTCCACCGAGGCGCGCCACCACGGGTAGTGACACCTCGCTCAGCACGAGAAAGCATGGAGTGGAAGACGTCACGAGATACCGGTAGGCGCCGTTCCCTTCGCGGGGAACCGTGATCACTTCGCCTCGTGGCGCATCGGACGCCGCCAGGACGCGTTCGGGCGCATCGCCCTTTTCGACCAGCGCTATCTTCGCAGGGTCGAACTCGCCGCCCACGCCACTCAGGTCGCCGGTGCGCACCGATTGCAACACCTCGTTCCCGCTCATCGCAACGACCCGCTGTGCGCACCAGGCGCGCGGCAGCGCACGCGCGTTCCTGAAAATCGTATAGGCGGTGTCCGGATCGGTATCGCTGTATTGCACGCGGTCAACGGCGCTCCACCGTTCGGGCCGCTTCTGCAGGTCATGTGCGAGCCCCGAGACATCGCTGACGAACACGTAGCGGACTCCGAACAGGTCGAGAGCGCGGTGCTGGTCCGACAGCGTACGTGCGGATACGTCGCCAGGACCGCCCATGTCGAACATGTCGAGGTATCGCTCGATCCCGAGGGCGCCGCTGCCGCTGGCGGCGGGCACGTTCCACGCACGCGGCAGGTTCGGGAGCAGAAAACGATTCCTGCTGCCATCAGCGGCGAGCACGCGGTCACCCGTTCGCCGGAGCTCGCGCCCGAGTGCGCTGACGCTCGGATGCGGCTCGGTTCGTTCGCGCGGCACTTCCGCGTACGTGAAACGATAGCCCGGCATCACGTAGTGGAAGGCGCTGACTTCAGCCACGTGCACGACGCAGAGCACGAGCGCGGCCACGACCGTGGCCGCCGCGGCCCGGCCGCCAATGAGGCTTCCGGCAAGAGCGATGAGGGCCAGGCCGGCCGCAAGCGTCAACGGCCACGCCGCGGCCCGGACCGCGTATTCGTGGTGGTCGAGGAGCAGCGCCAGCGCCGCGGGATCGTAAGCCAGATACAGTGCTCCGGCGGCGACGCCGATCAACGCGGTGATGGCAATCGCCGACCGCCGCGGCCCGTAGAGCCACAGTACGCCGGATGATCTGCTCGAACGCGAACCCCGAGGCAACCGCGACGCAGAACGTCACCACGAACAGGTGACGCGCGGGCACGCGGAACGCGGCGTAACCGGGCGCGTAGTAGAAGAGGCGGCCCAGCGGAGTCGCCGCGCCGAGGCACAGCAACAGGGCGGCGAAACCGAGGACGACCCAGAGCCGCGACTCCCTGCGGATGCCCGGCATCAGAAAGGGGGCGACGAAACCGAGCGCGAGCGGCAGCATCCCCAGGTAACCCGTCATCTCGCCGGGACTGCTGTCGCCGCGAAAGGCGAGATGCGAGCCGTCTGACTGGACGAATCCGCCGAACGCCAGCGGAAACAGCAGGGACAACAGGTGGTCGGGGGCCAGCGGCTTGGAGATGTAGATCTCCCAGGTGTCGCCCGCACGACGGCTGAGCTCACCCAGCTCGATCATCGGCAACACACTCACCGCCGCGATGCCTACACCGGCGGCCATCGCGACCGCCGACCATCCCAGCCGGCGGAGCAGGAGCGGCCGCCCGGGCCGATCGAGCATCAACCATCCCGCGATCAGGGCCACTGAAAGGTACGCCGTGTAGACAGCCAGCTGCGGATGGCCCGCGGTCCACATCAAGCCATACGCAGTCGCGGTTACGACGACGCCCCGGCGGTGCCGGCCCTCTCGCGTGAGCTGGAGCCCATAGACGACCAGCGGCAGCCACGCCGCGGCATGAATCTGGTTGAAGTGGCTGATGTGCGCCAGCATCACGCCGCTGAATCCGTAGACGATGCCGGCGAACGCGCCGGCCAGCGTCGATCCCGTGAGCCGCCTCACGAGCAGGAAGCAGGTGGCGCTGGCCACGACGTAACTCGCCACCAGGAAGGCGTTCCACCCGAGACCGGTGGCCCGGACCAGATGCAGCAGCGGATACCACGTGAGCGCCTGCGGGTCGGCGGCGATCGGGTATCCGGAAAACATGCCGCCGGTCCAGAGCGCCGGCGCCGACAGGAATGCCGCCACACCGAAATCGAGCGAGTCGCTCGGCGCGATCAGGTTGGACGTGAGGAAGCCCTGGGCAAAGAAGGCCGCGTAGAACAGCGCATAACAGACCACGGCGGAGCCGAGCGCCCGCAGGTCACCTCTGGTGTCCATCGGATACCCGAGTGTATACCGCGTGGCGCCCTATGCGGTGGACACCTTGCCGGCCCACAACTGACGCCTCTCTTCGGACAACAACCCGGTCAGCCAGCGGATGGTGGGCGTGCTGGGGCCGATACGGAACTGGTAGATGTAGCGGCAGAGGTCGGCGGGCTCGGCGTCGCCGGGGATGTTCGCTCCGTGCGCGCCGCCCGAGTTGAGCATCACAAGCATCGTGTTCGGGCGATACGGCACATCCACCACGAGGCGGCACCGCTCGGGATCGATCCAGTGGGGCGCCGCGCCCACGGCATCGTCATCGGTGTCCACGGCAAACAACTGCGTGCCCCACCGCTCGCTGTCGCGGGCAGTCGCGAGATAAAGGATGCCGGTCAGGAACCCCCACTTGGGGTCACGGTGCGGGGGAATGTAATACCCGCGGCCGCGGCGCATGATGCGGCCGTCGGCGGTGTTGAACTCCATCGGCGGCGCGAACGGATCGGCTTCGAGCGCGGGCCACTGCGTGGCGATCCACTGGCCCATCGGCTGGCGGAACCGCTCGACGAGCAGCGTCTGCAGCGCGTCCTGCAGTTCGTAGATCAGGAAATTCCACACGCGCCGGCTGTACGCAGGCGCCACCGCCAGCGGAACGTTGACGTGCTCCTTGTTCCGGCTCTTGTCTCCGAAGAACTCGCCCGGCGGAATGGCGCGCAGCAGAGCGGCATAGAAGTCGCGAGGAAAGACGTCCTCCACCACGGCGTGCGGGAAGGGGTCGAGGCGAACCGGCGCGCGTTCGACGGCGGCACGCATGTGGGACACGATGCGGGTCTCATCGAGAATGGCGGCAAGCGAGGGGTCCGCGTTCTGCAGACTGGCGTCGGCGCGCAGGACGGCGCGCAACTGCGCCTCGCGGGCGACCAGCGCGTTCACCGTTTCTCCGATGTGCCGTACCTCGGTGGCCAGGGTGTCGAGCCTCGTGACGAGCGTCTTGAGCAGCTCGTCGCGACGTTCCTGATCGACGACGATCGTTTTCGCCGTGCGTTTGAGGTCGCGCATCTCCACGGCGAGATCCTCGATGGTCTTGCTCGTACGCGCCAACGTACGGGGGCGGAAGAGCGCAAGCCGTGCGCTGAACTCACTCAACATGGGGGAGCCCTCGTTCCTTCCGCCACAAGGACGGAAGCCACAGTGCCGTCGCAAGCGGCGAACGCCACCGGAAACGCATGACCGGAGGCGGCGATTGTAGCCGAACTCTCCGTCCGCGCCGGTATCGGGTCACCCCGCCGGGGAGGAATAAACGACGACGTCGGTCTGGGCCGCGCCGGCCGTATCGAGGTATGCGAGGGCCGAGGACAGTTCCGAAATGGGGCGCAGCCGCGGGCCGCCGGCGTCGGGATTCAGGTCGAAGAAATGCGAAAATCGCTCCGTCAGCAGGCGGTAGACGGCCTCGGGCTCGCTCCCGGCCAGCCGCAGGTGTCCCGGGGCGATCTCAATCTGCCACGCGATGTGCGGCTGGGCGAGCACCCGCGACGCGCCGGCCAGCACGTGCAGCTCCGACCCCTGGGTGTCCACCTTCACGAAGGTCACCTCCGCCAGGTCGATCCCGTGCCGCTCCACCCAGGCGTCGAGCGTCGTGCAGGGAACCGTTCCGTCCCCTCCGCGGCAGGCGCCGCATGGACGACGCGGTGACTGCCGGACACGCTTCCGCGCTGCAGCGGCAGGAATCCGGTACGGTCGCTGATGGCGACGCGATCGGCGATCACCAGCCCTGCGAGACGGTTATCGCGGATGTTGGCGCACAGGCACTGGTAGTTCAGCTCGTCCGGCTCGGCGCAGACGACGCGCGTCGAGTCGCCCAGGACCGCGCGCGGAATGGCCATTCGTCCCACGTTGGCGCCGATGTCGAGCATCACGCCGCCTACGGACACGTCGCGCGTCTGCGCGATGCCGACATACGGGAACCGCTGCTTCAGCAGCATCCGTTCGACCGACGCGGCCGATTGTGTCGGTTGCACGGGCACCCACCAGGTCAGGCCGTCGATGGCGACGCGGCGCGCGCAGCCGTCGAGATTCACGATCGGCGGTTCCGCTGGCGCCGGCTGGACCTGGGCCGCACGCCGCTGCGCCAGAGGCGTGCGGACTCGCAGCATGTGCTGAAGCGTCTCGGTGGAAGGAACGCGGCGTGCGCGGCGCACGCTCTGAGCCTTCAGCGCATCGCGCTCCCTGCGCTCGCGCCGCTCGCGCTCGCGCATCTTCGTCCGGAGCGCGTCGTAGCGGGCGCGCCACTGCGCCGCGACGCCGCGAGCGGCCTCCGTCGCATGCAGGCGCGCACGGAGCCGCGCGACGAAACCCGCCATCACGATCCGTTGCGCGCCAGTCGGGCGGCGAGGAGCACCGCTTCGACCATGCTGGAAGGGTCGGCCACGCCCTTGCCCGCGATGTCGAACGCCGTGCCGTGATCGACCGACGTGCGGATGATCGGCAGCCCGAGCGTGACGTTCACGGCGCGGCCGAACGCGAGCAGCTTCACCGGAATCAGTCCCTGGTCGTGGTAGCAGGCGATCACGGCGTCGAACTCGCCGCGCGCCGCGCGCACGAACACCGTGTCGCCGGGAAACGGGCCCTCGATGCGCACCCCGCGCGCGCGCGCCGCGTCCACGGCCGGGCGCAGCGTCTGCATCTCCTCGTCGCCGAGCAGCCCGTCCTCGCCGGCGTGCGGGATTGAGGCCGGCCAGCGCCGAGGCGGGGCTCGCTGGATGCCGAAGCGCGGCAGCTCGCGGCGCGTGAGCGTCGATGATGCCGTCGAGCAGCTCGCGGGTGAGGAGCGCGCGGCACGTCGGCGAGCGGCACGTGCACGGTCGCGAGCACCACCTTCAGCGGCTCCGACCAGAACATCATCGCCACGCGGCCGCTGCCGGTGAGGTGGCCGAGCAGATCGGTGTGCCCCTTCCACGGCAGGCCGGCGCGCGCGAACGCGAGCTTGTTGACCGGCGCCGTCGCGATGCCGGCGACCTGGCCGGCGAGCGCGTCGCGCACCGCGGCGCAGATCGCGTCGTAGGCCGCGCGGCCGGCCTCCGCCGACAGCACGCCCGGCTCGAAGCGCGCGCCCGCCGGCGGTCCGTAGATGACCGGCTCGCACACCGCGCGCACGCGCGGATCGTCGGCCGCCTTCTGCGCGATCTCCGGCCCGATGCCGGCCGGATCGCCGACGGTGATCGCGATCGCGCGGCTTCATAGCTGCAGCACCAGCCAGTCGGCCACGACCTTCGGGCTGGCGTTGCGCTCGAGCGCGCCGAGCGCCTGGTCGACGGCGGCGTACGCGCGCAGGCTGCGATCGCCGTCGAAGGCGCGTCGCCAGACGGCCGAGCGCGCGGCTGCAGGTCGGCGTTGGCCAGCAGCGCGCGGATCGGCGCCGGATGGCGAGCATGCCGAGATCGCGCAGCAGCGACGCCAGCGCGCGCAGGCAGGACGGCGAGCTGGTCGCGCTCGCCGGCCGGCGTGCCCTTCTTGCCGGCGAGATCCTTGGCGACGTCGATGCGCCGCGACGGATCGCCGGCGCGCGCCGTCTGCTCGAGCAGGCGCTGCGCCGCCTCTCGCGCCTCGGTCGAGGTCCGCCGACTGCGCACGCGAGCGCGCGGCCGATGCTGCCGTCGGCGTCGGCCGCCGCGGCCCGCGCGTCCGGCTCCGTGTACCCGTGGTCGCGCATCAGCACCTCGGCGACCTCGGCCGGCGACAGCGGGCCGAAGCGCAGGCGCGGGCAGCGCGACAGCACGGTCGGCAGCAGCGCGTCCGGCATCGACGACACGAGGATGAAGACCGACGCCGACGGCGGCTCCTCCAGCGTCTTCAGCAGCGCGTTCTGCGCCGGCGCGCACCATCGCGTCCGCCTCGTCGATGATGACGACGCGCCGGCGCGCCTCGAACGGCCGGTAGCCGGCGCTCGATCGATGACGTCGCGGACCTGCTCGATCTTGATCGTGCCGGTGTCGCCCGGCTCGAGGATGATGACGTCGGGATGCACGCCGCGCGCGATGCGGCGGCACGACGGCGCACTCGCCGCAGGCGTCGCGCTCGAGGACCGTGTCGCCCGAGCGCCATGCGCGATGCGGTCGAGGCAGTTGATCGCCTGCGCGAGCGCGACCGCCGTCCGGCGCTTGCCGACGCCCGCGGGCCGGCCAGCAGCAGCGACGGCGGCAGCGTGTCGCGGGCGATGGCGCGCGACAGCAGCGAGACGAGCCGCCGGTGGCCGACGATGTCGCGGAAGGGCACACGACAGGATATCGCGAGCTCGGAGCTTCGGGCTCGGGCCGCGTACCGTCTCGGTGCTTCGTCCTACGTTGGTCCGCTGTTACTTCCTCTCGCTTCATCGTCGCCGATCATCGCCGCGGCCGAAGACCCGCGACCAGAAGCCGCGCTTCCGTCCGGCGCGGCGGCGTCCGCTGTCCGGCGACGGCCGCCGATGCGCGCCTGACTGGCGCACGGTGCGTGCGCCGTCGGTCGGCGACCGTGCCGCCGGTGACGTCGCCGGCGCGGCCGCGCCGGCGGACGGCGATCGGCGACGAGCGGCTCCGGCAGGTCGCCGCGGCGACGTCGCCAGCGATGCCGGGAACGTGGTCGCGTGTGATACGGGCAGAAGTCGACCGGCTCGGTGCCGCGGACGAAGTACTCGGTGTAGACCATCGACCGGTTCGACACCTTGCCGTCGGTCGTCGATCACCGGCGCCGCGCGGCACGCCGTCGGTCGCCAGCTTGCCGCTCAAGCCGGCAGATGGTCGCCGACGTGACCGTCGGCGGGCGCCCGGAACCAGTCCGGCTCGTCGCCGCGCGTGGCCGCCGTCATGAAGCGCCCCCACAGCGGCACCGCGAGGTCGCCGGCGTAGCCGTTGCCGATGATCGTCCGCGGCTGGTCGTAGCCGACCCACACGCCGGTCACCAGCTTGCGGCGTGTAGCCGACGAACCAGGCGTCGTGATAGTCGTTGGTCGTGCCGGTCTTGCCGGCGGCCGGCAGCGTGAACCCGACGCTGCCGCGCCTGCCACGCCGTGCCCGGCGTTGATCACGTCGGCCAGCATCGTACGTCATCAGGAACGCCGTCGCCTCGCTGACCGCGCGCTCGGCGTGCGGCGTCGCCTGATACAGCACCTCGCCGTCGGTGCGTCTCGACGCGGCGGATCAGCGTCGGCGTCGGCGAGCATCCCCTCGTTGGCGAACGCGCCGATAGGCGGCCGTCATCGACAGCAGCGTCACCTCGCCGGAGCCGAGCGCCAGCGACGGCACGCTCGGCACCGAGCCGACGCCGAGCCGCTCGGCGTAGCGCACGGTCGTCGGGATGCCGACCTCCTGAGCATCCGCACGGCGGCGCGATTGCTCGACGTCCGCAGCGCCGCGCGCATCGTCATCGCGTCGCTCGTCGAGATGCTCGTCCTCCGGCACCCACGCGCCCTGCAGCGTCATCGATCGGGTCGTTGAGGCCGGTGATCAGCGTGGCCGGCGTGTAGCCGCGCTCGAGCGCCGCCGCGTAGACGAACGGCTTGAACGCCGAGCCCGGCTGCCGCTTCGCCTGCGTCGCGCGGTTGAAGTGGCTCTCGTCGAAATCGCGGCCGCCGACCATCGCGCGCACTTCGCCGGTCGCGCGGATCGATCGCGACGAGCGCCGCCTGCAGCGGCTCGGTCGTCGGCCGGCGGCCGGTTGCCGCGGCGCTTCGCCTGCCGCTGCTCGATCTCGGCGATGCGCACGCGCCACCTCGGCCTCGGCCGCCTTCTGCATGTCGAGATCGATCGTCGTGTAGACCTTGAGCCCGCCCTGGTAGACGCGCTCCCACCCGAACCGCTCGCACGAGCTGCTTGCGGACTTCTTCCTTGAAGTACTGGCCGTACGCCTCTTCGCGGCGCAGCGCGTCGTTCGAGCGTGACCGGCGCTTCGACGGCGCGCCGTCGTAGGCCGCGCGATCGATCGCGCCCGCGTCGCGCATCGCCTGCAGCACGACGTTCCGCCGCGCGACGCGCGCGCTCGAGGCTGACGGTCGGCGCGTAGGTCGACGGCGACTTCACGAGCCCGGCGAGCAGCGCCGCTTCGGCCACGTCGAGATCGGCCGCGTGCTTGCCGAAGTAGCCGAGCGACGCCGCCTCCACGCCGTACAGCCCGTCGCCGAAGTACACCTTGTTCAGGTACAGCTCGAGGATCTCGTCCTTCGTGAACTCGCGCTTCGAGCCGCGCGGCGACGACGATCTCCTTCAGCTTGCGGCGAATCGTCTTGTCGGGCGTGAGGAAGCTCTGGCGCGCGAGCTGCTGCGTCAGCGTGCTGCCGCCCTGCGCCGCGCGCCGCTGCGCGCACGTTGTTCCAGCGCCGCGCCGGCGACGCGGACGACGTCGACGCCGCCGTGGTCGTAGAAGCGCTGGTCCTCGACCGCGACGATGGCGCGCACGAGGTGCGGCGACATCGCGCGACAGCGGCACCTCGATCCGCTGCTCCTTGAAGATCGTGAACGCCGTGCCGGCCGTTGACGTCGAGCAGCGTCGTCGCCTGCGCCATCGTGCCGACGCCGCGCAGCGCCTCGCTGTCGGGCAGACCGGTCACCGTGTCGCGCACGAACCAGAGCAGCGCCGCCGACCGTGACCCACATCGCCACCGTCAGCGTCACGATGCCCGCCACGAACAGCCCGCGATGAGCTCGAACGGCCGAGGCGATTTTCTCGGAAAGGGAGCTGCGCATGCATTTTGATTCCGGCAACAATGTCGCAACGGCCGTGCCATGGCGCCGATCGCCGTGGCACCTGCGTTGCTAACCCTCCCGTGAGGGCTTGTGACACGACCGCTGACGAAGCGTGTAATTGTTGGGCTGTTGTGGATGGCGATTGCGACTCGTCGTCGCCGGTGCGTTGGACTGCGGGGTTCTCGCGCCGTACTGTCGAGCGTCCGCGCCGCCGAGCGCAGGACGACCCGGGTGCTCGACGACGCTGAATCATTCAGACGCGTTTGACGCAGGCGCGGCGCGGATCGCGCGCGTCGACCTCTACGGTAACGAGATCGACGACGCCGTCGGAGACTACCGGATTGATGTTCGCGGCGACGTCTACGAGCGCCACTCCCCTGATACCGAAGTTACACAGTTAGCAGCGCCTTCTCTGTAGGATTCCGCGCCACCTTTCGGGTGCTCTCCCTACCTCACTCTGGGTCAGGGATTCCCTCGCTGTCTTCCAGGCTCTTCCACACTGTGGTAGCCGGGGTGGCTCCGCTGTTCCCCCAGATGATCGCCCTCGCCGCTCGTCTCGCCGATGGCGTCGTTGCCCCAGATGAGCCGCTCGCCCACGACTGCGGAGTCGGTCCAGACGATGTTGTTGCCCCAGATGATGCCGTCTGCCCCAGCGTCGACTGCGTGTCGCCCCAGATGATGCCCGGCCGCCCACGCCGTCTGATTGATGGCGATCGGTGTTGCCCCAGATGATCGCCGTTGCCCCAGATGATCGCCCTGGTTCCACGACGAGCGGCTCGCCGCCGATCGTCGTCCACGGCGACGGCGTCGGCGTCAGCCAGAACGTGCCGCCGGCGCCGGACGTGTCGATCGGCCGCGCGAGCTCGATCGCGCCCTTGCCGTTCAGCGCGCCGGCGCCCTGCCGGAGCGGGTCGTAGTCGATGCCCGTTGTCGTCGCGGACGTGCGAACGCGGTGTACTGCAGCATCGCCTTGACCACGTTCGGCGTCAGCGCCGGCGCATACGGGTGCGCCGCGTCGTGCGCTTCGAGCATCAGCGCCACGACGCCGGAGCGTCACCGCGGTCGCCATGCTCGTGCCGCTCAGGCGCATGTAGTCGGCGTCGGCCGCCTGCAGCTGCGGATAGTTCTCGATACAGCGTGCCCGTGCTTCGCGCCGCGCGCGACGATGTTGTGCCCGGGCGCGACGAGGTCCGGCTTGACCAGCGCGTCGTACCACGTCGGGCCGGCGGAGCTGTAGTCGGGGATGCGATCGTCGCTGCGCGCTGACGGTGTCGTGCGTCCTCACCGCGCCGACGGTGATCGCCGACGGCGCGTTGCCGGGCGAGGTGATGCCCGCGTACCCGGGCAGGCCGGTCTCCGGGTTCTTGCCCAGGTTGCCGGCGGCGGCGACGACGATGATGCCGGCGCGCGACGCGCGCTCGACCGCCTGCACCAGCGGATCGGTCGCCGCCGGCTCGTAGATCGGGTGGCCGAGCGACAGGTTGATGATGTCGATGCCGAAGCGGTCGCGGTTCGCCACCGCGAAGTCGACGGCGCGAATGACGTCGCTCGTGTAGCCGGCGCCGTTGCGCGTCGAGCACCTTCAGCACCAGGAACTTCACGTTCGGCGCCAGGCCGCGGTACTCACGGTTGTTCGAGTTGCGCGCCGGACGCGCCGATGGTGCCGGCGACGTGCGTGCCGTGGCCGTAGTCGTCGAACGGCGTACGTCGGCAGCGTCTTGCCGCCGGTGAAGTCGTAGAACGCCAGCACGCGGCCCTGGAAGTCGGACGACATCTCGAGGCCCGAGTCGATCACGGCGACGCCGACGCCGCGGCCCGCCAGCGCGCTGCTCGAGGCCGAGCGTCTCGCGCAGCACGCTGCGGCGGCACGGCCGGTCCTTCGGTGTTCGTCGGCGGGACCGCCCACGATGCCGACGACGCCGCCGACGACGACGCCAAGCGTGTTGACGACGCCGCCGACCAGCCCGCCGACCACGCCGAGCAGGCCGCCCAGCAGGCCGCCGCGCGCGCGGACCACGGCATCGGTGGACACCGACACGACGCCGTCGCGGCCGGCCAGCGCGGCGAGATCGTCGCCGTGCACGACGGCCGTCAGCGCATCGATCGAGGCGTGCTCGGCAACGATCTGGTCGCCATGGGACTCGAGCGTGCGCCGCATCGCGGACCGCTGGCCGCTGCGGACGCGAATGATCACGCGCTGCGGCTCGCGTGCGGCGGGCGTCAACCGCCTCGCTCAGCCTCATGTCCAGACGCGTGTGCTGCCGCCCCGCGCGGGTCTGACGCGCGAACAGTTGCGCGTCTCCCAGGCTCGTCAACGCCAGTGCGATGACGACGATGAGGCGGAGCCCCCAGTTTCGAGCGAACGGCGCTCTCATGATGACCTTTCCGTCTATGAGTAATCGGACGTAGCACCGCGACACGCGCGGTAGATCGGTGTACAGCTCAGCAATTAAGAGACCACGATGGCGCACGAACGAACTCGATCGGTGAACGCACAGTCGAATCAGTCGTTTACCGGGTGTGCCGCCGCGGCAGACCCGGCGGCGATGACCCTTCGGCGTGTGCTCACGCCGGCACAGGACGGAACACCCGCGTGCCGGAAGAGGACACGTCAGACGGCGACGGCGGTGAGCCGCGGTGCAACGGTGTGCAACGCCGTGGCGGCGACGTACGCCGCGGCCTCGGCGAGGCGCTGATGCCGCTCGTCGAACGCGTTCGCGCGGCGCGAATAGAACGCCAGCACGCCACACGTCCGGCCGCCGCGCGACACCGGCACGGCGAGCGCGCTTTGCAGCGTGGTGCGCGTCGCGCACGTCGGCGTCGAGATCGAGCCGGGCATCGGAGTTCACGATCGGCTGGCCCGTCGCAGCCACCCAGCCGCTGAGGCGATCGCCGAGCGGGACGCGCGTACCCGCGGCAACCGTCGGCTCGCCCGACCTGAATGCCGGCGTCACGGCGTCGGTCGCCTGGTCGTACACGTAGAAGACGAATGCGGATGCCGGGCATGTGGCCGCGGAGGTGGGACCACAGCGTGTCGCCGACCTGCGCAGCGGAGAGCGGTGCAGCCGAGGGCGCGACCGAGATCGAAGAACGTTTCGAGCGAAAGCTGCTCGCCGGCGCCCTCCAGGATCTGCTCCGGCGTCGCGAGCGCGACCGGCGCTGCCGCGGGCACGCTCGCCGGCGGCGCTTCCACAGCGGGGCGAACGGCGTCCGCCATACGCAGCTCGACGAGGGCGGCCACGACCCGCGGGTCGTACATGGTGCCGCTTCGATCGGTCACGATTTTCAGCGCCTCGGCGTCTTCGAGCCGCGGCCGGTACGGGCGATCGGAGGTCAGCGCATCGAAGCAGTCGACGACCTGCAGGATTCTCGCGCCAATCGGGATCTGCTCCCCGGCGATGCCATCAGGGTAGCCGCTGCCGTCCCAGCTTCTCGTGATGGTGCCGCACGATCGGCACCAGCGGATACGGAAAGCCGATCACGGCGAGGATGTCGGCGCCGATGGCGGCGTGGCGCTTCATGATCTCGAACTCGGGCGCGGTGAGACGCCCGGGCTTGTTGAGGATGTGCTCGGGGATCGCGATCTTGCCGATGTCGTGCAGGAGCGAGGCGGCCTTGAGCGCCTGTATCTCCGCCTCGTCACGTACCCCGAGCGCGTGCGCCAGACGCAGCGAGTTCTCCTGCACCCGCCGCACGTGGTCGTGGGTGACGTGGTCTTTTGCGTCAACCGCCTGCGCCAGCGCCTCGATCGTCGAGAGGTAGACGCGATTCATCTTGCCCGAGGTGGTTGATCTGGTCCTCCGCCCGGCCGCGCACGTGCCGCAGCGTGATGTGGATGATGACCGGCAGCGGCGCGATGAGGATGAGCGTCTCGAGTGCGTTGTAGCGCGACAGCGCCAGCATCAGCATCGCCGCGAACACGCCGCCGAGCGATGACACCCAGAGCTCCCGGAAGAGCACGTGCCAGATCGGCAGGATCGCGGCGCGCCGTTCGAAGCTGATGACGATCGACACGATGCCGCTGTTCAGCCCGAAGTGGACGACGCCGAACGCCGTGAGCAGCAGGACGAGGCGCAGGGCGCCGGCCGGCCCCTCCATGATCGGGTCCGGCCCGGCCAGCATGAAGAAGACCTCGCCGCCGGCCCACGTCGCGATCGCGAGGACCGCCATGTTGAAGAGGACCCGATCGGCGGACCGCCGGACGTTCGCCATGCGGTACGACAGCACGAGACCTTCGAGCGCCGCCGCCAGCGCGCCAGCGGCCGGGCTCACGACCAGTGCGGCGATGATGCTGAAGGTGTCGGAGACGGAATAGCTGATCGGCACGTCCGGGAAGCGCAGCGTCGCCCACCCCGCGACCACGGTCAGGGCCAGCAGGGCGACCCATACCCACGAGATCGGCCGGAACGCCAGCTGCCACCCGGAGTAAACGCAGACCAGGGTACCAAGCAGGATCGTGGCGCCCACGAAGACGGCCGCTGGCCACCCCATGCGCTGGGGGACATCCGGCGAAACTGAGGAACGCGGCTCCACGTCATCTCAATCGGCGGGAGGGGGCGGAACTTGAAACGACATGCCCGCAGAGGGCCGGCTGAAGCCGGCCGCTACGTGAGTGCCGGTGAGGTCAGGTCGTGGCGTCGACTTTCAACGTGAACGGGATGGTGGCGACCTCACCGCGGCGCTGGACCTGGATCCACATGCGGTAAAAGCCGGGCCGCGGGAAGCGCTGCGAAAAGAAGATTCGCGGTCCGCCCGGGCTCGTCAGCGGCGTCACCGGATGGCTGTGCACCGCGTCGGCCAGATCGGCGCTGACGATCAGCGCGTGGCCCCACGCCCCGAGGTAAGGCTCGAGATCCGTCACGGGCGTACCCGTCGGCGCATCCTCGAATGTCGCGGCGACCACCTCGACACGCCCGGCGACAAGCGTCGCCGGCTCGATGCGGACGCGAAGCCCATGGTCCGTGCCCTCGCGGACCTCCTGCGTGATGTGCTGCGCCCGCGTCCGGGCCAGCGCCGCGGCGGCGGGCGAGACACCGTCGGTGAACACCGACGTCTGCACGAGCTGCGGGAACCCGCCGGCGGGCAGGAAGTCGGCATAGACCTGGTACGCGCCGGCGCGCGGCAGCGTGGTGGTGACCTCCATCGCGCCGCCGTCCTGCAGGACCGGATGCACGTGCGCGTAGTGTTCGAGGTCCCAGCTCACGACGAACAGGTGAAACAGCCGCTCGTGAACCTCCTCGAACGCGCGGACGGTCTCGTTCGTGCCGGGCCGCTGCACGAGGAGACGCAGCTGCGCCGGCTCACCCGCGCGCGGTACGCGCGGCGACCACGCGACGTCGAGCGCGTGGCGGCCGCCGACGACAGTGGCCGCATCGACCAGCGTCATGCCGCAGGTGCGACACTTCCCCGCCTGTTCCGAACGGACCTGCGGATGCATCGGGCAGACGTACGAAGCCGATTGCGGCCGGGCGCCGGCCACGACCGCGGCGCCGGCCGCGACCGAGAAGAGTGCGAGCAGGACGGCGGCGAGCGTTCTCATCGTTCGTCACGTACTCGAGATCGGCGCCACAGTGCGCATCGGAGGCGGCAACGGAGATCGAGGTGCCCGCGGGGAGCGCGACGGCACGGCGGAACCAGTACGTCCGATCGTGCGCGCGGGGAAAGTTCTGGAACCAGGCGAGCGGCTCGACGCTGCGATCCGGGCGCCGCGCCTCGACGGTCAACGCCTCGCCCGGCAGGTCGCGCGCGGACCTGATCGCCAGCGCCTCGATGTCGCGCGGAATCCGCGAGGGTCCGCACGGCAGCGGCAGCGTCCTGAGCTGACGCCCGGGAGAGTCCGCGAACACGAAGCGGACGCTGCTCTCATCGGCCGTTGTGCTCGACGCCCGGCGGTACTTCAGCGTGAGCTGGATCGTCGAGCCTTGCGGCAGCCGCGCAGCGACGCCGTCCGGCAGCATCGTCATCCCGTCGCCCGCCGTCCACGTGCCGAGCGTCGTTCCAGGGGCGAGGGCGATCACGGCACCGAGCACGAGCGCCCGGTTTCCCGGCCGGACCTCCCAGCCGCGAACCCAGCGGTCGCGCGTCAGCCCCGTGGGCAGCGCAAAGGTGTGGGACGGCTGCTCGATCGGATAGGCGGGGGTCCGCAGGACCAGCTCCTCGCTCTGCGAGTGATGCGCGTGCTCGTGGCTTCCGGCTTGGTGTGCCGCGTGGCTTCCGGCTTGGTGTGCCGCCGTGGCTTCCGGCTTCAGCCGGAAGATCCGCGCTGCCGCTTCCGGCCTGGTCTGCCCCTTGGCTTCCGGCTTCAGCCGGAAGATCCGACACCTCCCCACCAGCCGGATCGTCCGGCGCGCCGGCATCGGCCCAGTCCGCGAGCCACGTGGCCTCCACCTGCGTCAACGTGGGATTGCCCGCGAAGTCGCCGAACCCTTCGACCGCATACCACGGCGGCATGCGCCGCTCGAGGACGGCGCGCTTCATGTCATCGGCGGCGAGGCGCGCGTGCTCGTAGCCATCCAGCCGCGGCGCGGCGCCGCCCCCCGGGCCATGACAGGACAGGCAGCGCTCGTCGAGGACGCGCGACACGGTGGACCACGTCACCGCTCCCGTCGGGTGGGCGCCGCCGCGGACGGACATCGCCGCCACGATGATGACGGCGCTCGTCAGCGCCACGGCGCCGGTCGTGCTGGCGTACGTCACGGGGTGACCGCGAGCTTCATGTCACCCTGAATTTCCAGCGCCGTCAGCGGCCGGTTGTAGATCCGCACTTCGTCGATCAGGCCGTTGAAGTCCTCGCCCCAGACCAGATTGCCGCCGATCCGCAGCGGGTTGGACGACTGCATGATGGTTCCGGTGATCGCGCGCGTGCTGACCTGCACACCGTTGACGAACAGCCGCAGCGTCGTGCCGTCGAACGTCGCGGCGACGTGGTTCCAGACGTTCAGCGCCAGCGGCGCCACGCTGCGCGTGTCGAGATTCGTGACGACCGCAATCTCCGCGCTCGCGCGGCTGGTGTCGGTATTGGCGTAGAGGGCGTACGCCAGGTGGCCCGGACGCTCCTTCATGGCGACGGTGACGTACCCACTCAGGGCTCGGGGATTGACCCATGCTTCCAGCGTCATCCCGCTGGAGAGATCCAGCGAGGGCGAATCGAGCACCGTGACCATGTCGTTGATGCCGTCGAACGACAAGGCTCTGCCAAACCGGCCGGCAGCCCATGCGGCGCCGGACACGGTGCCGGCATTGCCGAAGCCTGAGCCGTCGGCGACCGTTGTCCCTGCTCCTTCTTCGAAGCCGAACGCCGCCACGAGGCCAGCCGCCGTGACGTTGTTGACCGACACCGTCACCGGCGCCGACCTCGTCTCGTTCCCGTTGGCGTCCCGGGCCACGGCCGTCAGGACGTAAGTGCCGTTCGCGGAGGTGCGCGTATTCCAGGTTGCGCTGTACGGCGCCACCGTGTCGTCAGGCGCCTCGCTCCCGATCACGACGCCGTCCACGAAGAAGCGCACCGAGACGACGGCGACGTCGTCCGAGGCATTGGCCGACACGGTGACCTCGCCGGAGACGATCGCGCCAATCGCCGGTTGCGTGATGCCGACCGCGGGCGGAGTCGTGTCCGACGTCACCGACGCGATCGCCTCATTCGACGGCTCGCTGACATTTCCCGCGGCGTCCTCGGCCGTGACGACGTATGAGTAGATGCCCGAGGCGACGAAGTCGGTGAAGCCCGGGCCGGCAACCCGCGCCACGCGGTTCTGCGGCGACGGAACAAAGCCCGGCGCCGGCGCACGGTGGACGTTGTACGCCGTCACGCCGCTGTCGTCGCTCGCGGCGTCCCAGGTCAGGGTTGCCGTGCTCAGCCCGCCGGCGGCCGTGAGATTCTGCGGCGCCAGCGGTGCCTGGACGTCTTCCTGCGGAGACGGCACGCGCAGGATCGCCGCCGTGGACGGCACGCCGCGGCTGTTGACGATGAACACCATGTAATAACCCGGCGGCGCCAGTTCGGCACTCGCCGGAGCGGTGATCGTCAGCCGATCCGGGCCGGCCTTGAAGTCGAGCGGGAGGTAACGCTGATCCATGTCCAGCGTGTGCGTCACCGAGGCGAGGCGGATCATCGACACCGTGGCGATGTCGGCCGCGTTCGCCGTCTGGATCGTGGCCGTGCTCCCAAGCGGGAGCACCGACGGCGCGGAGAGGATCGACGGCCGCGTGCCTTTGTAGAGGTAAGGGGGAGAGAAGATCTCCGCCGTGAAGTAGTCGCGGGCGCCGCCGAGCCGGCCGCCCCCTGCGGAGAGCACACGGCCGTCCGGCAGCAGCAGCGCGATCGAGTGGTACATCCGCGGATCGCGCATCGACGCCAGCGTCTGCCACGATTCGGTGACCGGGTTCCACAGCTCGGCGGCCAGCGTGCCGGTCGTCGATGTCTGGTTCACGATCGTCGAGCCGCCCACCGCCAGCACGGCGCCGTCGGGGAGAACCAGCATGTTGTGGTTGAAGCGCGGGTATGCCATCGGGGCGATCTCCCGCCACGCCGGCGCCGGATCGTTGAAGTCGATCAGCGACGCACGCGCCTCGGAGCTGCCGCCGGGCGTCTCGCCGCCGCCGGTGGCCAGGATCTGCCCCGGGCGGAACATCGCGGCGGACGTCTTCAGCAGCTTCGGATTCGAGCCGACGTCGGTCCACGTGGACTTGGCGATGTCGAGGACCCTGACCTGGCCGGTCGAGGCGGCAATCGCCGCGATTCTCCCGTCCGGCAGCAACGTGGTGAGGAGGTACTCCGAGTCGTGGACGTCAGAGGTGTTGATCCCGGTCAGCCTCGTCCAGGCGCCGGTCGCGGGATCGTAGAGCTCCGGCGTGTCGGCCCAGGTGCCGGGCCTGATCTGGCCGCTCAGCACGACCACGCGTCCATCGCCGAGCGTGGTGCTGCTCGGGTACCAGCGGGGCGAGCGCATGTTTGCGTCGATCGTCCATGTCCGCGACACCGGATTGAAGGAGTTGACATCGACGATGCCCACCTCGCCGCCGGCGTGACCGCCGGTGACCAGGATGCGGCCGTCGGGCAGCATCGAATGCGCGGAGCAGAAGAGGCCCGACTGGTTCGGGACGCTCGTAAAGGAGTTGGTGGCCGGGTTCCACACGGTCGCCAGCGCCGGCGCCTCCCAGCCGTCCCAGAGCAGCACCTGGCCCGTGTGCATGAGCGTCGCGTGCACGGCCACGAGCGGCCAGTTCATCACGCTGCTCCACTTGCCGGTCTGCGCGGCCGGATCGAGGTTTGCCACGGTAACCGTGCGCGCCTCGGAGGCGGTGGCATTGCCGGACGAGTCGTAGGCCACCGCGGAGAGCGCGTGCGGTCCGTTTGCCGCGCCCGCGGTCTCCCATGAGACGGCGAATGGAGCGGCGGTGTCCCGTGCGCCGAGATCGGAGCCGTCGAGCAGGAACTGGACCGCGGCGACAGCCGTGTCGTCGGCGGCGTCGGCCGCAACCGTGACGAGCCCCGACACTTCGCCGCCGTCGGCCGGGCCGGTCAGCGTGATCGCGGGAGGCGTCACGTCGGGCATCACGGTCGTGAACGACACGGGCTGGGCGTCGGTGCCGTCGATCTTCGAGTGATCGCTGCGCACGAGGTGGCCGTTCAACACGTGCGAGCCGGGCGCGACGTTGGTGAGCCGATACACGCCGTCGAACGACATGTCCATCACCACGCTGCCGTCATCGAGGCGGAAGTGCACGTGGTTGACCCCGGTCAGATTGCCGGCCGTCGTGTACTGCACGTCGACCGCCGCGCCCTGGATCGACGTCCCGGCCGCCGGGCGGGTGATCGTGAGCTTCGGCGGGTTGGCGACCGTCACGAGCACGCCTGGCGCGATGCCGCCGTTGCCCGCCGCGTCGCGCGCGCGCGCCGACAGCGTGTGCGTGGTGTTGGTGGCCGTGCGCGTGTCCCACGTCGCCGTGTACGGACTGCTGGTGTCTTCGGGGCCGAGCGGCAACCCGTCGAGCAGGAACTGCACCGCCACCACCGCCACGTCGTCGCTCGCGTCCGCCGCGGCCACGATCGACGCCGGATACCTCGGCGCCGCCGGCGGGCGAGGTCAACGTGATCGCCGGCGGCGTCAGGTCGGGCATCGTGGTCGTGAACGACACCGGCTGGGCGTCGGTCGCGTCGATCTTCGAGTGATCGCTCCGCACGAGGTAGCCGTTCACTACGTGCGATCCGGCGGCGACGTCGGTGAACTGGAAGAGGCCGTCCAACGACATGTCCATCACCACGCTGCCGTCGTCGAGGCGGAAGTGCACGTAGGCGACCCCGGTGAGATCGCCCGCGGTCGTGTACTGAACGTCGACGATCGCTCCCTTGATCGGCGCGCCGGACAACGGGCGGGTAATCGTGAGCGTCGGCGGGTTGGCGACGGCCACGAGCACGCTCGACAGCACGCTGACGTTGCCCGCCGCATCGCGCGCGCGCGCCGACAGCGTGTGCGTGGTGTTCGTGGACGTGCGCGTGTCCCACGTCACCGCGTAGGGACTGCTGGTGTCCTCCGGGCCGAGCGGCAATCCGTCGAGCAGGAACTGCACCGCCACCACCGCCACGTCGTCGCTCGCATTGGCGGCGGCGAGGACCACCCCCGAGACCTGGGCGCCGTCAGCCGGCCCGGTCAGTGTGATCGCCGGCGGCGTCAGGTCGGGAAGGATGTTGTCAACCGTGACGAGCACGCTCGAGGCCACGCTCGTGTGGCCGGCCGCGTCGCGCGCGCGTGCCGACAGCACGTGGATCGCGTCGGCCGCGGTCCCGGTCGCCCACGTCACGGAGTAGGGGCTGCTCGTGTCCTCGGCGCCGAGCGGCAGCCCGTCGAGCAGGAACTGCACGCCGGCCACCGCTCCGTTGTCGGTGGCGGACGCCGTCACCGCGATCGTGCTGGCGACGGTCGTGCCGTTCGCCGGGCTCGAGATCGACACCGAGGGCGGCGTCGTGTCCGCGGGCGCCGAATTCACCGGCGTGATCGGCGTCAGCATGTCGGCCCGGATCTCCGTTGCCGTGAGCGCGCGCCGGTAGATGCGCACCTCGTCGATGCGCCCGGGAAAGTACTCGCTGCCGATGCTGGCGCCGCCGATGCGCAGCGGATTCGCCGACGTACGGATGCTGGCGCTCCGCGCTCTCGTGGCGACCTGGACGCCGTTGACGTACAACCGCAGCGTGGCGCCGTCGAAGGTGACGGCGATGTGACTCCAGGCGTTGAGCGGCGGATCGGAGCCGGCGCGCACGTCCATCTCGGTGGGCGTCGCGATCGTCGCGGTGGGCCGCCCGTTACGGCCGACGCCATAGAGCGCGTACACCGGGTCCGTGCCGCCATCCTTCAGCACGACCGCGCCCCACCCGTCGTCGCCGTCGTCCTTGTTCGAGGTCGGGTACACCCACGCTTCGATCGTCATCGCGGTCGTCAGGTCGAGCACCGGCGAGTCGAGCACCGTCGCCATGTCGTTGACGCCGTCGAAGAGCAGCGCGCCGCCGAAGCGGCCGGTCGTCCAGCGCGCGCCGGAGATCACGCCCGTGTGATTGCGGCCCGACGCATCGGCGGCTGTGGCGCCCACGCCTTCGTTGAACGCGAACGCGGCGACGAGATCGGATGTCTGCGCGCCGGCGAGTCGCGGACAGATCGCGATGAGCAGGGCGGCGAGCAGAAGAGTGAACCGACCGTTGTGAGTAACAGCCACAGATGCTCCGTCGTGTGTGTGCAGGCGCGGGCGCGCCGGGTGAGGCGCGCCGTGCTGGGATGACGTGATTTCCGGAAGCGAAATCATACGCTGCGCCAACGCGTTGTCCAAGACGAAATCAGCAAATTCGTTGCGGTTCCACACATTTTTCGATGGCGTGAAATCGGTGACGGGCAGAAGGGTCGCGAGGCCGCGACTTTAGTCTGCCTCCGGGCCGACCTCGTCTGCGCGCGGCGCGGCTTCCGTCTGCCTGCAGGGAGCGAACGGCGGAAGGAGCGACGATAGCGATCAGTTCATGACACTGTGATGAGCTGCGCGAGTGCGCCGGCCACAGCGTTTGCCTGCGCGTTGCGATCGGTCCCACAATACGAAGCCATGAAGATTGTTCCGCGTTCGGAGGAGCGGCGGCGGGCGGTGCGAATCGAGCCAGGACCGCTGCGCGTGCGGCTCGAGGGAACGTGGGACGGCATCCTCATCGACATCAGCGAGCTCGGTGCGCTCGTGCAGCTGCCGGTGCCGCAGACGATCCACACCACCATCACGCTCGAAGTCGAGTGGGAACATGCCACGCTGCTGCTCGCCGGGCGCGTCGTGCGATCGACGCCGTCGCCGGTGGACGCGAGCGTGGCGCCGACCGGCCTCACCCACTACTACATCGCCGTCGAGTTCGCGCTGCTGCCCGAGCACTCGGGCGCCACACTCAAGAACATCGTCGGGCAGGAGTAGCCTCGGTCTCGGGCTCCGGTCCCGGTCTACGGTCTCCGGTCTACGGTGCTACGGACGAGCTGACAAACACATGACCGGCGGCGATGGCGTCGTGATCACCGGAATCGGCCTGGCTCTTCCACCGGGCGTTGGCGCCGCGGACGTGGGCGCGCGCGCCCTGCAGGGACATTCCGGCATCGGCCGGCTCCGGCGCCTCGGGACGCGCGGACACGCCTGCGCCGCGGGCGGCGAGGTGCCGGCGTTCAATCTCGCCGCTTCGCTGCGCCTCCCAAGAACGCCAAGTTCATGTCGCGGTCGGTCGAGTGTGCCGTGATCGCGGCGGGAGAAGCGGTGGCCGCCGCCGGCAGCCTCGGCGACGCTCGATCCCGACCGCATCGGCATTTACACCGGAAGCGGGCAGACGGGCCTCGAGCCCTCCGAGTTCTTCGCCGCGCTGGAGCTGGCCGAAGCGGGCGATGAACAGCTCACCTACAAGAAGCTGGGTGGCCGCGCCGCCCGCCTTGTGGATCGCTACTGGTCGCTGCGGACGCTCGCCAACGCCGGCCTGGGCCTGCTCGCCGCCGAGTTGTCGGCGCGCGGCCCGTGCAACAACTACGTGCAGGGCGATACGGCGTCGGCGCAGGCGCTGGCCGCCGGTTTTTTCGACCTGCTCGAGGACCGCTGCGACGTCGCCCTTGCCGGCGGATACGATTGTCTGTTGACACCGTCCACCTACCTCGCCTACGAGCGCGCCGGCCTGCTGTCACCGAGCGAACCGGAACGGGCCCATCGTCCGTTCGACCGCGACCCGTGACGGCCTCGTGCTCGCCGAAGGGCGCCGCGTTCGTCGTGCTCGAACGCCGCGCCCGTCGCGGAGGCGCGCGGCGCGCCCATCCTGGCAGAGGTCCTCGGCGTCGGCTTCGCGCAAAGCATCGACAATCGGCCGTCGCCGACGATGGCGGCCGACGCCGCGCGGCTGGCCATTCGCGACGCGGCCGGCGACCTGCGCCCGGACATGGTGATCGCGCACGGCATCGGCACCCGCGAGGACGACGCGCGCGAGGCGATCATGCTGGCGGACCTGGGATTCGGCCGTACGCCGATCACCGCGATGAAGGGCTTCACCGGCTACCTCGGCGCGGCGACGGCGGTCGCCGAGCTCTGCATCGGCATCCTGGCGCGCGGCGCCGCGCCGTTCCGCCGGTCGCGCGGCTTCGAGGCGGCCGACGAGGGCTGTCCGCTCGATCTCGTCTCGGGGGCGCCGCGGCCTCTCGCGGCCGACATGCCTTCGCTCCTCGCGTTGAGCTGGTCGTGGTCCGGGCAGTGTTCGGCCGTGGCCGCGCGCGCCATCGCCGCCTGACCGGCGCCGCGTCGGCGGGCACCACGCCGCGACAAATTACCAGGTTGCGTGCTGTCATGCGGCGTGGGACTATTGCGACTCGCCCGCATGATCATCAACGTGGCTTACGCCGCTCACAAGCAGATTACTTGCGGCCTCGAGATCGTTCGCGCCGCGGACGCTCCGACAGCCCCATGCGCACCGAGGGGGGAGTGTGACGCCGCCAGTGGAGCGCGCGACGCGGGACGACCGCGGCAGTCAACAAGCCCGCGCGCTGACGTATTGCGTATGAAGGGCATCATCCTTGCCGGCGGAACCGGCACGCGGCTCTACCCGCTCACGCGGGCCGTGTCAGCAAGCAGCTCCTGCCGGTCTACGACAAGCCGATGGTCTATTACCCGCTGTCGGCGCTGATGCTGGCCGGCATCCGCGACGATCCTGATCATCACCACGCCGCACGACAGGCCGCGCTTCAGGCGCCTGCTCGGCGACGGCGCCGAGCTCGGGCATCAGCATCTGCGTACGCCGTGCAGCCGAGCCCGGACGGCCTCGCGCAGGCGTTCGTCATCGGCGCGCGACTTCGTCGGCGACGACCGCGTGCGCCTGGTCCTCGGCGACAACATCTTCTACGGCGCAGGACTTTCCGGATGCGCTGCAGCGCGCGGCCGCGACCGGACGCGGGCGCCACGGTCTTCGGCTACCACGGTGCAGGACCCGGAGCGCTACGGCGTCGTCGAGTTCGACGCCAGCGGCCGCGCCGTCAGCATCGAGGAGAAGCCGGCGCAGCCGCGGTCGAACTGCGCCGTGACCGGCCTCTATTTCTACGACAACCGACGTGCTCGACATCGCCGCCGGCGCTGAAGCCGTCGGCGCGCGGCGAGCTCGAGATCACGGACGTCAACCGCGACTATCTGCGAACGCGGCGAGCTGCACGTCGAGCGGCTCGGCCGCGGCTTCGCGTGGCTCGACACCGGCACGCACGAATCGCTGCTGCAGGCGTCGCAGTTCGTCCAGACGATCGAGGAGCGGCAGGGGCTGAAGATCGCCTGCCTCGAGGAGATCGCCTACCGGATGGGCTTCATCGACGCCGCAGCACGTGACGCGTCTCGCTCACGGGATGCCGAAGAACGAATACGGCCGCTACCTCTGCGCTCCTCGACCGGGGACTGAGCGTGCCGCGAACCATGCCGACGGCCCTGCCCGGCGTGCTGATCATCGAGCCCGACGTGTTTCGCGACGGGCGCGGCTTCTTCCTCGAGACCTACCACGAGGCGCTACGCGCGAGGCGGGATCCGACGTCGTTCGTGCAGGACAACCACTCCCGTCGGTGGCGCGGACGCTGCGCGGATTGCACTTCCAGCGGCGCCAGCCGCAGGGAAAGCTGATTCGCGTCGACGCGCGGGGAATCTGGATGTCGCGGTCGACGTCCGGCCCGGCTCCGCCGACGTTCGGCCGCCAGGTCGGCGGTGAGGCTCTCTGCCGAGGACTTCCGCCAGTCTACGTGCCGCCGGGCTTCGCCCACGGATTCTGCGTGGTCAGCCGAGTCGCGCGGAGTCGAATACAAGTGCACCGACCGTTTACGACCCGGCGGCGGAGATCGGCATCATCTGGAACGACCCCGACTCGCGATCGACTGGCCGACGCCGGCGCCGCTCCTGTCGCCGCGCGACGCGACGCTTCCGACGCTCGCCGCCGTCATGGAGTTGCTGCCGCTCGTCGATGAGGCCACCGGAACGCCCTCATGACGTCGAGGACCGCCAACCCCCGTCAGGGGAGATGCGTGTCCTCGGCGGATGTGAGTGCCTGCTCGCGCCGGAGGTACTGTTCCACCCAGCGGCGATTCAGATCGTCGCCAGCGGGAAGATCGACTTCGGTCGCGCACACCAGGCATCGCTGCCGCCCCGCGAGTGCCTTCGAGAGCGCACCGGCGCACGACGGGCAGGCGGTGGGCGCGTGATCGAGCAACCCCTGGATCACGCGCACCCAGGTGCCGACGCGCTCGAAAATGCGGTTGACGTCGGCGACTGGCATGCCCGCGGCGAGCGCCTCGCTGATCGACAGCGGGAAGGCGGCTGCGAAGAAACCTCACGCCGTCCTCGGTGATCAGGCCGTCCCGCACGAGAACATCGGGTCCGACCACTTCCTGCCCGACCTGCAGGATGTCCTTCTGCGGCATGATGATGCCGAACTCGTCCTCGACCTCCATCGTGATCTCGAGCAGGTCGAGCGACTCGGCGCCGAGGTCGCTCAGGTACGCGTCGGCGGTCACGCGCTCCGGCTCGATGCGGAGGCTGTTGGCGACGATGCCGGCGAATCGTTCGAGAATCTCGGAATCGGCCACTCTGGGATTGCTCATGCTACTCTCTCCTGGGACTCGCTGGGAACGTCAGACCGCGCGGACCGCGAGCACCGCGTTCTGACCTCCGAACGCGAACGCGTGGGCGAGTGCGGCGCCGACCCGCGCCGGGCGGCCGATATTCGGCACGTAGTCGAGGTCGCAGGCCGGGTCGGGCGTGCGATAGTGCGCCGTGGGCGGGACGTACCCGTCGGTGATCGCCTTCGTCGCGACAGATCAGGTTGCAGACGCCGGCCGCCGAAATCGTGTGGCCGATCTGCCCCTTGTTCGACGACACCGGCACCCGGGCGGCATGCAGGCCGAGCACCTCGCTTGATCGCGGCGGTTTCGACCGCATCGTTCTTCGCCGTCGACGTGCCGTGCGCGGCGACGTAGCCCACCTCCTCTGGCGCCATCGCCGCCGTCGGCGAGCGCCAGGCGGATCGCTTCCGCCTCGCACGCGCCGTCGGGCGACGGGTCGGTGAGGTTGTAGCCGCTCAGCGTCGTGCCGTATCCGCACAGCTCGGCGTAGATGCGCGCGCCGCGCGCGCGCGCGTGTCGCAGGTCCTCGAGCACGACCGCGCCGGCGCCTTCGCCCATCACGAAGCCGTCACGATCGCGATCGAACGGGCGCGAGGCCTGCTCCGGATCCGGGTTGCGGCTCAAGGCGCCGAGCACCGAAAACGCGAGGATGCCGACCGGGCTGACGATGGAGGCGCCGCCGCCGGCCACCATCACCCTGCGCGCGTCCGCGCTGGATCGAGCGGAACGCCTCGCCGATCGCGAACGCGCTCGCCGCGCACGCCGTATCGATGGCGATCGTCGGACCGGTCACCCCGAGGGCGCGCGCCGGCAGCGCCGCCGCGAGATCGCCCTGGCGCCGGTGAAACAGATGCGGCGGCTCGTGCCCGCCCTCGCGTGCGAAGCGCTCGAGATCGACGCCGGCGCGCCCGGCGCGCGGAACCGGAAGTGGTGGCGAAGCATCGCCATGTTCACGTAGTTGACGCTGACGCCGGCGGCGACGCCCGCCGCGTTCCGGCGGCGGCGGCTCGCAGTCGAGCCCGGCGTCGCGCCATGCGCCGTGCACCGCCTGCGCGAACAGGCGCACGCCGCGCCGGCAGTGCTCGAGCGGCGTGGCCGGCACGCCGTTGACTCGCCAGCGTGCGCGTCGCGGACCTCGGCGGCCACGCGGCAGCCATATCGGAGGCGTCGAAGTAGGTGATGGGCGCGATGCCGGCGTCGCCGGCGAGCAGACGCGGCCACGTCGCTTCGAGCGTCGGCCCGAGCGCCGTAATGAGATCCATGCCGGTGATCACGACGCGGGTCATCGCGCCCGGCTCCAGCGCCGGCCGGGCGCCGGGCCGGCGCCGCGCCGCGGCGCTAGAAACCCTATGGAGTACCAACAGTCAACGAAGTCGCGCATGGCAGGCCCGAACGCTTTCGACAAATCGAATCCAGGCCCGCGCGCACTGACGTGCGGGCGGGCGCTCTCCGGTGAGTTGTATCGATTGATCGTTCGACAGCATATCCGCGTTGCTGTGAAGGCTTCTCAACTTTCTCAGGTCCATGCACAATTTCTGGCGAGGCGCAGCCGCGGCGTTCGCGCCGGTCAGAATCTGAAGACGACGCTGGCGCTGGCGCGGCCGAAATCGAGCTTGGTCCCGTCGCCGAGGACACCAGCGAGCACGTCGAGATCCTGGAAGGCGTGGAAGTAGCGGATGTCACCGCGCACGCCGATGTGCTGCCCGAAGAAGACGATCGCGCCGCCGCCGGCGTCCCAGCCAAAATGGCTGTTGTCGCTCTCGAGGAGATCGGTCAGCGTCAACTCGACGTTCGTCTTGATCAACCCGATGCCGGCGAGCGCGTACGGCTGCACCGGTCCGAACCGCGGCGCCAGCCATGACGTTGCCCATGAGCGTGAGCACGCTCGACGACACCCCCGGGGTCTCGCCGAAGAAGTGCCCGCGTAGCCGAACTCCAGTTCCGTGCCGATGAGGCTGCCAAGACCGCCGACCGCCACCCCAAGGTTGAGGTTCCTGTTCTCGCAGCCGCTGACCTGCGGGCACCCGGCGTCGCCGCCGAAGTCGTACCCGACGAACGGACTGATGAACCCCTGTGCCGCGGATGGGCTGGCGGCGCCCAGCACCATCGTCAATCCAACAACGGCGATACCAAGAGTCCCCCGCGCCACCCCGATACGGTTCATGTTTCTCCCTTTCTTCTTTTCCCCACGTCTCGAATACCGCCTCTAGCATAACTATCGCCGTTCGCCCCGCCGTCGCCGGCACCGCGCTTGCGAGAAGTGACGGAAACAGGAGAGCAGCTCATGAATAGGAAGGCTGTACTCGCGGGCGCCAGCATCGGAGCGGCGGCCGCGTTCATCCTCGATCCGATCGGAAGCCCGTTCCGCGCCGGCAAAGTGAGCGACGTGCGGCTCATCGAACGCGTGCGCGCCAAACTGGGGCGCGTCTCGTCTCACCCGCGTGCGATCGACGTGCTCGCCCACGATGGCGAGATCACCTTGCGTGGGCCCGTGATCGCCAGCGAGATTGACCGCGTCGAGGCAATGGTCGCGTCTGTCCCTGGCGTGCGGCGGGTCATCGACGAGCTGGACCCGCACGAGAGCAGCGACGGCATCCCGTCGCTGCTCGGTGAGGAACTGCTCGCACGATCGACGGCCGTCGTCAGGCAGCGCCGCTGGCTGCCGGCCGGCCGCGCGCTCGTCAGCGCCAGCGTGCTGGCCACCGGCGTCTGCCTGGCGGCATACGCGCGGCGCGGACGGCACCAGACGCGCCGCCTCGCCGCTGCACATTGATTTTCCGTTCAAGGTGAGCGGCCGTCCGCCAGACGCGCGGCGGCGTCGAACCCCGGCATAGCGCAGGGCCGTCTTCAAATCGCGCTGGAAACATTCGTCCCTGCGCGATTGGGCGGCCACCTGTGCTGACAGCGTCAGCCCGCGTCCACTCCCCCGCCCCGTGTTGCCCTCCGCGGGGCGGCGGTGTAGAGTCTAGGCAGCCGCCGCGCCACTCTGGACCGTATCAACTGATTGGTGTCGTAGTCACAGCAAGCCTTGAAGCGCGGTTTCTCCGGGGGCGACAACAGAGCGCCCGCCACCGACTTGGGTGATACATGCCAGTAGTGGTGTACCGTCCGACTCACGACGGCCGCTTCTTTGCGCGGCCTCAGATTCTCGCCCTACTGATACGACTGTTCGAGGGAGGGTTTGATGAGAAGACTTTTCATTGCTGTAGCGAGTCTTGGCGTCGTGATGGCTGCGGCACCCCTGGGCGCCCACCACTCGTTCGCGGCTCAGTTCGACGACAAGGCACCCATCGAGATCAAGGGCACGTTGTCGAAGATGGAATGGCTGAACCCACACACGTGGATCCACGTGGACGTGAAGGAGGCTGACGGTAAGGTCGTCACCTGGGCGATCGAAGGTGCGACGCCGAACAGTCTGCTTCGCCGCGGCCTCCGACAGACTGATTTCCCGGTCGGCAGGGAACTCGTCGTTCACGGCTACCGCGCGAAGAACGGACAACCCGTGGCCAGCGGTGAGAAACTGACCTTCACCGACGGGCGGAACTTTTATCTCGGAGCGAGCGAGCCTCAGACCGGAGCGGGCGCCCCGGCGAAACCGTATTAGGCCGGCGTCGGCCAGCCCTGTCCCGTCGGTTTCCACGGCTGAAGGGCCCTGCGCGTTCGCGCAGGGCCCACGGCTGCCAGATGTCCGCCCGCCCAATCACATCGGGTTACCTGCGCCTCCACGGTTCGCCGTAGTAATCGCGGTAGCCCAGCTCGCGAAAACGGGGCAGATCGCGCTCCCCTTCCCAGCACGACTCTTCGAAGAGCTCGAACCCCTGTTCCGTCACGCGAACCTGGGCCCACACGGCCGTCCACGGCCTGGTATACGCCTTCGCGTCTTCGAGCGTCACCGCGTAGTGGATGGTGTCGGGCGCGAACATCGTCAAGCGTTCGACCAGACGCGCGGCGTCGGTGTAGAAGTTTCCGGAGTCGTCAATCCAGGTGTACCCGTTGAGGTTCGTGGTTTCGATGACCAGGGTGTTTCCTTCCCAGCGGCCGCGTGACACGCCGTTCCAGAGCTTGACGTCGGCTCCCGGCCGCGGACGACCGTCCATCGCGATCACCCGATTGACATGATGATCGTCGTGAAGCCACAACATCTGACTGTCGTTTGGCGCCTGCACGATCTGGCTGGGGTCCTGCAGTGCCAGCCGCGGTACCCCCGCCGTATTGCACGCCGTCCGCGGGTCCAGGTACTTCTGGAAATTCACCCCGCGCCTGCCGATCTCGGCGGCCCACGGTTGATAGGGAATCTTCCCGTCCGCCGGGTCCACGATCACGGTGGGCGCTATCTCCCACGGCATGACGGACAGCTTCGTGAGCGGGTCGTCCTTGGAGACGCCTTCGAGCGAGAAGGCCGTGATCAGCCGGCTGCGCCAATACCCCTGCAGGTTGGGTTTACCGCTCGGTGTACGGGGTGGATTGAAGGTTTTTGCTTTCTCCAGCGCACACTTGTGAAACGCCACAATAGGCTCGGCCGGACAGCCTCCGATTGAAGATTCCGGATTCGGAGCCTGACCCGCCGCGCCTGGCGCTCCCGTCATGATTGCCAGAGCCACCAGCGAAGCTAAACATCGGTGTCTCACGTGGCCCTCCCCAGCTGCCGCTGCGTTTGAAAATCTTGCGGTGGCGTCCTGGCGCGGCATCGCGTCGCGCCCGGTCGAATAAACAGCCGCCGCCATTCTAGATCCGACCTGCGCTTCGCCGTGCATGTCGATTCGGGGGTGCAAGGAGGCAGGAGAGAACCCTCCTTTCCGGCCAATTGACAAAGCGCTCGTCCGCTCCTGCCTGCACGATGACGATGACCCGGACTACCGGGTCGAGACGGTCGATTCGGCCACGACGGGATTGGTCAGCGCGCCGATTCCTTCGATGTCGCACTTCGCCGTATCGCCGGCTCGCATCCAGCGCGGGTCGGCGCGCTCGATGTTCGTGCCGGCTGGACTCCCGCCGGCGATCACGTCGCCGGGGTTCAGGGTCACGATGTTCGAGGCGTACTGCAGCAGCTCGTGGATGTTGTGGCTCATCCGGTTGGTATTGGAGTCCTGCATCACCTGCCCGTTGAGCGACATGGTGTGGCGCGTGTTCATCGGATCCTTGACGAACTCCTTCGGCACGATGAACGGCCCCAGCGGACCGAACGTATCGTGGTTCTTTCCGATCAGCCAGTCCGAGCCACCCATTTTCCGATCGCCGCGGCCGCCGCGATCCGACACGTCGTGGTGCGCGGTGTAGCCGAAGATGTAGTCGGGCGCATTGGCCAGCGGCACGTACTTCGCCGGTTTGCCGATGACCACGGCGAACTCGCACTCGAAGTCGATGTTGGTGCGCCCGCGCGGCACGACGATGCGGATCGTTGTTGCCGATGATGACGGTCGGCAGCTTCTGGAACAGGTACGGGTTGTCGCGCGTATCACCCGCCTTGCGCTCCCAGATGCCCGGCGCCGACACCGCCGCGACGGAGCCGCTGCGGCTGCCGGCGCCGCTCCGCCCCCGCCGCCCGCGCCTGTTGCGTCGCGATGCCCTGCTCGTGCTCGACATAATTGCCGCCGGCATTGAGCTGCACTGACGGCCGCACCGGAGGCAGCGTCCTGACCGCGGTGAGCGCGTAGGCGTACGCCGGCGCGCTGCCGGCCGTCGAGACCGTCCGGCGATCGCCGCCAGCCGCGGCTTCCACTCGGCGTCGTAGCGCGCGATCAGCTGTTTCATGTCGGCCGGCGCCGTCAGCCGCGGCGCGGAACCATTGCTCGCCTCGAACGCGGTGTTGGCCTGGGCGATGTCGACGACCTGGGTGTCGCGGAGAACCAACCCGAGAAACGCCCGGCCGTTCGCTCGAACGTGCCGAGTTTGAACGGAACAGCCGCGCCGCCGGTCTGCGCGCCCACGTAAGCCGAGGCGGCACAGGCGACCGCGAGCGCGAGAGCCATCACCGTACGTCCTGGTGCCATATCCACCTCCATCATTGAGGAAAGTAAAGGCCGGAAGAGCCGGTATTGTACATCCGCGTGCACCGGCGCTCGCTGTGCGACGACGCTCGGCCAGACGCGTCTCGTCGTTGGACACGAGGCGCACCTGGGCTGGTGGACCGCCCTCGTATGCACCTCGACCGGTAAGAGGGACGAGACAACCTGTCCTGTTCAGGACAGCGGGAAAGACCTCGCGTGGGTATCGTGGGTGAGGGTCCTTTACGGACCGCGCGCGACACGCTCGGGTCTATCCCTCCCCGCTGCCCGTTCTGCCCCTCAGCCGTCTACTGTTCATCACTCGCGAGGAGCCGAAACGTGCAGAATCCTGACGCATCGCCACCGGGAACATCTCCAATACGCGCAGCGTCGGTGTTGGTCGTCGAAGACAACGACGCGACCCGCGATCACATGTCCAGGCTGCTTCGGCAGCGTCTGTTCTGGTCGCGGCGCGGAGAGATTGCATGCGCGGAGCATGCGCCCGACCCGGACACATCTCGCTGGCGCGAGGAGCGGTGGGGGCCGGTTCCCGCCGGCGCGGGCCACGGGCGGATCGTCTACCAGTGCCAGCGGTGCCCCGGTGACGGCAGCCCGATTGACCGCAGCCGGCGCAGCACGAGTCGGCACGACTCCTCGCCGCCAATGTCCCAGCGGGACGAACGTTGACACCTTCGGTGACCATTCACGTGCCCTCGGTCCGGAATCGTGGCGCGCGTGCGCAGCATCGCTGATGGTTCGCGGGGAGCCATGACCGAAAGCACACGCGAAGAGCATGCACGTCTCCAGCGACGTACAGCCGAGCTGCGAGAAGCGCACGCCGCCCTCGCGTTGGACCGTCAGCCATTCGATCAGGTCCAGCACGATCAGCATTCGGCACGCCTTGCCGCCCACAAGAGGGATCTGCGCTGCTCACAAGGCCGGCAGGACGACCCGCTCGAGGAATCCTCAAACCGAACGCACCGTTGGGAACGCACGTTGTGAAGAGTTCAGCCGCATGGCCGCCATCGGTCTGACCCTTGCAGCAGGCCCTGCACGCACGACTGCACCCGACGAGAGAAAGCAGGGTCATGCCATGGATACACGCAAGACGAGCGACACGTCGCACCAGAATGATCAACGAGGCGAACACCGCTACCCGGATACCCATCAGAAGCCATCCGAGCAGGACGCGCGCCACAGTCGTGACGCGCTGAAGGCACGCCTGGGCGAGGACAAAGGGGCGCGTCGCCAAGGGGACGGTAAAGACAAAGCCCTCGACCCGTCATGAAACCACGGCCGGCTCGCAAGCCGGCCATGTGTTCGCGTCGTGCCGAGTCCACCTTCCGCTACTTCCGCGCCACCTCAACGACCACGTCGGCGCTCGTGATGGACACGGTTGCGCTTCCGAGCGCCGGCGTCGCGAACACGAAGAGGGCCGGCGTGATGGATACCGGGACCGACGTCCAGCGCAGGTGGCTGAGGTCGAGAGTTTTCGACAGGCTCGGCTTCGTGCTGAAGGCGCCAAGCTGGTAGGCAAAGTTGCCCACGACCCACGTCGCATTACCCGATGCCTTGCCGGTGCCGGTGGCCGATCCGGTGCCTCTTTGCGTATACGTGATCTTGGCGATGTAGTAGCCAGACGGCGCCTGAACCGTGAACGTCAGGGTGTCCATCGCCGAGAGATGGCGGTACGCAGACGTGGAAGCCATGAAATCGTTCAACTTCCACGTTGCGGGATCACGCCCCGTGTTGAAACCGATGATCAGCTTGTTGCCCGTCACCTGCGACGTCGCGGGATCGAAGAACCTCGACGGGACGGCATCGTCGATGCCCACGAATCTCACGGTCGCCTGACCCTGCACGGTGACCGCGGATGCTGCGAGCAACGCGACTCCTGCCAGACACGCGATCCGCCTACGGACATGCATGGTGAACTCCTCCCTGGTGAACTCGTTGGAGGGAGCCACGAGTCGCCGAAGAGGGAGCGTAACCCAATGCTGCAAAAAATGGTGCCCCACCTTGGTGGGGGGCACCAGTTTTCAGCGGCCGCGACCCGGGAGGTTCAGTCCCATTCCTTTTCCACGCCGTGGCCGCGCGCCATGTCGCCGTGCGCGGGCGTCAGGAACCCGAGCAGGCAGCCGCGTGATTTGTCGCGCAGCGGATGGCACCTCACCTGGATGCGGTCGCCGACCTTGACGTCCTCGCGCTTGATCCCTCTCCGCTCGAGCCCGCGCGGCCCCGTCGCCTCGAGCGCCCACTGCTGCGGCACGCCTTTCTCGTCTTTCACTTCGAGGTAAACCCAGGAATGTGGAACCAGAAGGTGGACCTGCGTGACAACGCCTTCCAGTTGCTGGAATTCAGTGATCTCATAATTGCTGTGTGAATGGTGTGCGGACGCCGTCAGCGTCAGCATCATCGTGCCGATGACCGCAGCACCTGCGAGCTTCAACCGCATCGTGAGCCTCCGAGTACGTGAGTGACGTGACGCGCCGCGACGGCGCGTCATCTGAGCCGGCTGGGCGGGGGATGGCCCACGGTGTAGACCTCGTGATAGCGCATGACGTTGCCGTCGGCGTCGAGAAACTGCAGCGACTGCTGGAAGAGGCCGGGCTCTGGATCCCCCTCCGGCACGACGGCGTCCAGGATGTAAACGCGGTTCTCGTGCATGTGGATGGCCACGAACTCCCGCGAGCCATCGGGGTGCGTCAGGTGAATCTGGCGGCCGGGCACGCGGTCGATGACCAGCCACGTGAAGTGCGTCACCCTGGCGCCGCTCTTCAGAAAGCGCGCGGTTGCGTTGTCGAGCGCAGCGAGCACGTCGAACTTCCACGAGCCGACGCCGATGGGGCCCTCCGCGCCCGCGCACTCGCTGTGCACGTCCTTCGGACAGCTCTTGACGCGCTCCTTGTGGACATTTTCGATATCGGTGTAGTCGACCACCTCGATGCTGTAGCGCTGGCGTCCGGCGGTCGCCTTGTAGATCCGCGAAGGAAGAACCGCGGTGTACTCGGTCGTGTAGGTCGTCGTCTCCACCGTCGGCTGACCGGGAAAGGCCACGCTGAACCGGTCGGCGCGATTGTTGTACTCCATCCAGTCCTGCGCGAGGGCCGACCCTGACAGCGTCAGGATCAGCGCGAGTGTCAGCGCCAGCTGTTGCATCGTGATCCTCAGAACTGCCACTGGAGCCCCAGCCGCAGGAGCCGTCCCTGCACCACCTCGGAGGGCGCTCCGAGCCGCGGACCGACCGCCGTTACCTCACCGATCGTCGCGTCCGAGTTGAGGAGGTTGTAGAGATCCGCCATCAACTGCAGGCGCGTCGAGGCCATCGCGAAACCTTTCGAAAGACGGACGTCGACCAGCGCGCGGCTCGGCAGCCGCTCTTCACCCGCCGGCAGCAGGTCGACGGCCTGCGTGACCTGGGTCAGGGTCGGGACCTGCGTCCTGGTCACCGTGTAGACGCGCTGCAGCGGCAGCCCGCTCGTGATCTGCACCGCGCCGCTGACGTTGATGTCCCACGGCATCGGATAGTGCCCCGCGATCTTGCCCTGGTACGGGGCGTCGAACCCGACGGCGCCGACGTGATTGATGAGCACGTTCGGATTGTTCAGATCGTCGCTCGTGCCGCGAATCGACCCCTCGTTGCGGCCGAAGGTGACGCCGCCGAACACGTTGGCGCCATTGCCGAACCGCTTCTCGACCTTCAGCTCCACGCCGTCATACGAGCGGGACAGCTCGTCGTAGTTGCTGAGGAGGAGATCGACCCGCCCCTGCGTGGCCGCGAGCTGGTTGTAGACGGTCAGCGGCGCATTGGTCAGCGGGTTGGTAATCGCCACCGCCGAATAGTCGGACGGCGTCACCAGCGTGTTCTTGACGCCGTACAGGTTCGTGTAATCGCGATGAAAGTAGGCGGCCGATACCGAGAGGCGAGGCGCCAGCTCGTGCTGGATGCTGGCCGTGTACTCCCAGTTGTACGGACGCGTCAGATCCGGATCGATCCGCGATGTCGAGCCGCCGCTGAAACCGGTGCTCGGCCCGAGCTCGTTGTCCTGCGCCTGGCGATCGTTGTTGAGATCGGTCCACGAACGCCGATTCGAGCTCAGGCCCATCAGGTTCCCCAGCGTCGTCAGCCCCATGCCCTCGTTCTTGACATACTGGCTGGCGCTCGCCTTGATCGCCGTCTTACCGGTGCCAAACACGTCGTAGACCGCCGAGAACCGCGGCACGACGTTGGTCCATTTCGGCGCGTTGCTGACGGCCGGGAACGTCCGGGCGCCGATGAACCGCCCGGCGGCGGCCGACTGCTCCTCGATGGAGCCGTTGTAGTACTCGAGACGAACGCCGGGATTGATCGTCAGACGCTTCATCGTCCAGGAGTCCTGCGCGTAAACACCCATGTCGGCGTGGAGCCGCTGCTGTCACCGCCACGGGGCTGTTGTAGGTGTCGACCGAGTTCGGCACGCCATTGCTGAACCGGAGGACGAGGTCACCCCGGATCTCGCGCGTTTCCTCGAACGGTCCCTCGGAGAACTGGATGCCCGCCTTGAACGCGTGCGCACCGGTGACATACGACAGCGCGCCGGCGTAGGTGCGGCGCGCGTTGGTCTGCTCGAAGTCCTGCGACGCGGCGCCCGAGCGCACCGACGTGACGAAGTCGATGGCGCTCAGCTCCGTCGATTCCGGACGATACTCCTGCGTCCAGTTGAGGTAGTAGATCGACATGCCGCCCTCGAGGAGGATCCGGTTGCTCAGCGTCGACGTGTACTTGGCCTGAGTGGTGTACCCGAGCGGCGTCTTCTGGACCCACGTGGCTTCCGGCGTGATGAAGTCGGTGCCGCCGGGGCGCCGGTGGCCGCGATACTTGCTCTGGTCGTCGTAGTAGAAGGCGAACTTGTTGCGGCGGCTGGCCTGCCAGGTCACACGGCCGACGACGCTCGTCAGCCGGTTGTCGTCGATCGCCTGCGAGCCGTCGAGGTTGAAGGTATTGGCGATCAGATTGTTCGACGACCAGCGGCGAACGGTACTGAAGAACCACAGCCTGTCGGTCTTGATCGGCCCGCCGAGCGAGACGTTGACGTCGTAGATCGAGTCGACGCCGTTGACGGCGCGCATGCCGCCGGCGGCGAGATCGTCGGTCAGGTTCGATGACTGCAGCGCGTGCTCCGACCCGCTCACGAACAGGCCGCCGTGCAGCTCGTTGCCGCCATCCTTCGGGATCATGTTGATGCGGATGCCGCCGGAGCCCACTTCCGCGGGCATGGCGCTGGTCTGGAAGCTGATCTCGTCGATCATCGCGTCGTTGAAGTACTGGCCGCTGGTGCCGCCGCCGTTGTTGATCGAGTTCACGGACATCCCATCGACCTGGTAGGCGAGGTCGTCACCGTCGGAGCCGTGCACCTGCACGTTGATCGATTGCATGCCCTCCGAGCCGCCGATATCGGGGCGGTTGGTCGTCACCCCGGCGACGAGCGCTGCCTGCGCGAAGATGTTGCGGCCGGTCGGGATGGTGTCGAGAACCTGCCGGCTCATCACCGACTGCTGCACGGCGGCGCGCACGTCCACGACCGGCGCCGAACCGACGACGAGCACCGCCTCTTCGAGGGCGCCGACACGCAGTTCCGCATTCACGGTCGCGGTGAACGTCGCCGGCAGTTCGACACCCTGGTGCCTGGCGGGAGCGAATCCCGGCAGCGTGAACGTCACCGAATACACGCCCGGCCTGAGGTCGACGATGTTGTACTGGCCGGACTCGTTGGTGACCACCGACCGGACCTGTTCGATCAGCACTGGACTGGCGGCCTCGACCGTCACACCGGGCAGCAGCGCGCCGCTGGAGTCCTTCACCACGCCGGCGATCCCGCTTTGTGCGTAGGCGCTACCGGTCAGTGCGGCCCAGAGTACGGCGACCGCGAGCACCCTCGCCAATTGATCCATTACGTACGCCTCCTTGTGAACCCGCGACGCACACGCCGAATTGTTTCCGATGCGGCGCGATTGACTGGCGCTGGGTCATTGGCGTCGATGAGCAACCGGCGTGCCGCACCGACATCTGCGTGATCTGATGAATGAAACCCCGACACCGGGAGCACAACGCGAAGACGATCGCGCGGTGGAATCCGACATCCATGCAGCCTCGCCAGGGCGAGGAGCGACGGAATCGTCGATTCTTGGCGTGCCAACTATCCAGGTGGGAGGTTGCCGCTCGCGAGACACGAACGAGGACGACCGGGATCCGACATTCCTGCCCGGTTTCCGGCTGGGAGCGACAACCGTGTCGATGCGCGAGACCTCGGCTTCCACAAACCACAGAGGCACAAAAACAGAGAGAAGAACATGGGGTCAAGGCCTCTGTGCGTCTGGGCCTCTGTAATTTCAGTGGTTCGGCGTGGGTACAGCTTCACATCTGCGACGTCGACGGAATGGTCGCGGCCGTTGGCCACGACTTCGGGCCATCACGGTGGCCGCCCGGACTCAGCGGAACAGGTCGTTAGCGCCGGCTCCTGAGAACGCCGGCGCCAGCGGCAGTCCTTCCCGCGACGCGCTTCCCATCGCGTCGGACACACGCTGGACGACATCTTCCGAGTATTGAGTCTTGTGGCAGGCCATCGCGCGCCGGGCGGCGCCGGCGTCCGCGGCGGTGAATGGGACGTGAGTGCTGAAATATTTCGGTTGTGGAAGCAGGAATGGCGGTACACCGCGTGCGGGATTCAGCGCGCGAAAAAACCCGGCGGGGATCGATGCATAGAACAGCCGTTCAGGCACTCCAGGCGCACCAGCCCTGACCAGTTGGGTCACGACGGTGCTCACGATTCGATGATCCGAATGACCAGTTCCCCCGTCTGGCCCCCACGTGATCACGGCATCAGGGCGAAGCCGCTGCAGTTCCTCCTGCAAGCGTTGTGTGAAGCGGTAGAGAAGAGAGGGATCGGCCGCGTAGTTGCCAAGCGCGGCATCCGGAAACCCAAGCAGGATCGGCGGATGAATTCCGAGCGCCTCGGAAGCACAGCGCGCCTCATCGCCGCGGACGCGCGCCAGCTCCGGACCGCGCGGAATCGACGTATTGGTCCCGCCTTGGGCGCCATCTGTGGCGAGGATTGTGTAGACCTGCGCGCCCTCGCGCGCGTAGCGCGCGAGAATCGGCGCAACCGGCGTCTCGTCATCAGCATGAGCCCAGACGGTGACCAGCGTCTTACGTGCTTCCTGACCATTCACCGGCGGCGCGTCACAAGTGTGGCGTTCAAAGCAGCAGGCGTAATGCCACGCATACGGAGCCCTCCGTCAAAGACACTCGCGGCGTGAAGACCTGGTGGGTGTCTTCGCCTGTGACGTCCCGCCGCTCAGCCCAATACCAGTGGACTGTATCAACTGAACCTGTAGTGCCCACGACAGCCTTTCGACAGCGATTTCGCGGGCCAACCAGCGGGCGGCCCGCTCTGAAAATCACACGGACATCCCACCAACCTGCTCGCTCATCCGGTCAGAGCTTCACCATCGGGAGGGGATGCCAGGGGTGGGTGCGCAGGCGTTGCAACGCCAGCTGGGCGAGGCGTCTGTGGAAACCGGCGCTGGGCCACGCCGACAAGACCTCCCGTACCAGGGCACCGGGCAGTCCGAACGCGATGAAGCCCTTCGACACATCCACCCAGTCGGCGCGGCGGAATGGCTCAACGAGCCACCCCGGGTCGCCACGGTATCGCGACAACTTGTGATGCTCGAGAATCATGGCTGTGATCTCATCGGTCCATTCCGCCCTGCCTGAGTTCGACAGGTGCGCGCACGCCAACCGCACCGAAGGCCCGAGATAGTCGAATGTCCGATCGGTCCAGATGCCAAGGTCGTGACATCCCGCCGCGATCGCCATCTTCTCGACCTGCTCGGATCGGAGGACGACTGCACGACACAGAAATTCACCACGCGGTAGGCGTGGTTCCGGTAGGCCGTGAAATCGGCGCCGAGTCCGACCTACGCGGGTCCTCAGGGAGCTTGGACGGGAACCCGTGAAGGCAGGCTGAGATCTTGAGAATGCGAGGCGGCGGTGACGCCGGACGTATCGCACCGCTCGAGACACCTGTCGAGTAGTCATCGGCGAGGCGCCATGAGCAGGCTTGCCGTTGCTGCCGCCGTGTCGGGCGACTTCGCCGCCCCCGGTCGCGAATCGCATCCCGACATGCACGGCAGGTTCCGCAATCGCGCGTCGATCCAGGCAACCATGTCGGCCAGCACCATTCTCCTTGTCCACGTCGTTGAGCAGGTCGTGAGCGTGCCCGTCGTAGAGCTTGAGCGTCTTGTCCGCGGAACCGACGTATCGTAAAACAGCTGGCTGCCGCCCGGCTTCGCGACCTTGTCCGCGGTGCCGTGGAGAATCAGCACGGGCAGCTCGATCAGAGGAGACTTCCCGTTTGAGGCCGTGGAGTCGGCGCGGACGAGATCAGCCACGGTGCGACCGTTAGGGCTCGAAGGATGATGCGTCGCGCCGCGGTTATCGCGCATAGTCTATCCTCCTGGTACAGTTCTTTGCCATCGATACAGAAGTCCGTAGGAGCTGATGACAACCGCCAAGTCGCCAGGCGTCGCGCTGCGGCAAGGGATTCGAGCCGATCACGTATTTCCAAAGCTGACCGCGGCTCAGATCGCACGCGTCGGTTTGCATGGGCACACCCGTCAGGTCACACGCGGAGAGGTGCTCGTCGAGGCCGGCGCCAACGTCATGCCGTTCTTCGTGGTGACGGCTGGTTCTGTGGAGATCGTCAAGCCCGCCGGTGCGAGGAAACGGTGATCACCGTCCACGGCCCCGGCGAGTTCACGGGAGAGGTCAACATGCTCTCCGGCCGGCGCACGCTGGTACGCGCGCGCGTGGCCGAGACGGGCCAGGTGATCGAGCTCACTCGTGAGCAACTGCTGGCCCTGGTGCAGACCGACTCCGAGCTCGGCGAGATCCTGATGCGGGCCTTCATACTCCGGCGGGTCGAGCTGATCGCCGGCGGCCTCGGTGACGTGGTGCTCATCGGCTCGACGCATTCAGCCGGAACGCTGCGCATCAAGGAGTTCCTCACCCGGAACGGTCATCCCTACGCCTACATCGATCTCGATCGCGATCGCGACGTGCAGGAGCTGCTCGACCGGTTCCACGTCGCGGCTGCAGACGTGCCGGTGCTGATCTGTCGCGGCGACGTGGTGCTCCGCAGTCCAAGCAACCAGCAGATCGCCCAGTGCCTCGGGTTCAACGACGCCATCGACCAGACCCACATCCGTGATGTTGTCGTCATCGGCGCCGGTCCTTCCGGCCTGGCCGCCGCGGTGTACGCGGCATCAGAAGGACTGGATGTTCTCGTGCTGGAGTCGAACGCGCCGGGCGGGCAGGCCGGGGCGAGCTCGAAGATTGAGAACTACCTGGGATTCCCCACCGGCATTTCAGGCCAGGAGCTCGCGGCACGCGCGTACACACAGGCTCAGAAGTTCGGCGCGCAAATCCTCATCGCCAAGGGCGCGACCGAGCTCACCTGCGATCGGAAACCGTACCGCATCAAGATCGACGGAGGGCCCGCTGTTCCAGCGCGCACCGTCATCATCGCCACCGGCGCCGAGTATCGCCGCCTCCCGGTCGACAACCTGGCGCAGTTCGAAGGAGCCGGCGTCTACTACGGTGCGACGTTCGTCGAAGCGCAGCTGTGTGGCGGCGAAGAGGTCATCGTGGTGGGAGGAGGTAACTCCGCAGGGCAGGCGGCGGTGTTCCTCGCGGAAACGGCGACGACGCGTCTACATGTTCGTCAGGTCCGACGGCCTGGCCGAGAGCATGTCACGCTACCTGATTCGCCGGATCGAAGACAATCCGGCGATCGTGCTCCGGACACGTACCGAGATTGTCGGCCTCGACGGCGGCGACCACCTCGAACATGTCCGCTGGCGCAACCGGCAGACCGACCAGGTCGACACCGCCGGCATCAGGCATGTGTTCGTCATGACCGGCGCGACGCCAAACACCGGCTGGCTGAAGGGATGCGTCACCCTGGACGTGAATGGGTTCATCAAGACAGGCTCTGATCTGTCACGCGAGGATCTCGAGGCGGCGCGGTGGCCGCTGGCCAGGCCGCCGCAACTCCTCGAAACCAGCCTTCCCGCTGTGTTCGCGGTCGGTGACGCGCGTGCCGGCAACGTCAAGCGGATCGCCTCAGCCGTCGGCGAAGGCTCGATTGCCGTGGCATTCGTGCACAAGGTGCTGCAGGCGTAATCGCTCGCGAGCCCGTCGTTCTGGCACGTAACGGGGATGGGATGGCAGCCACCGCGGCAGGGACAGATGCGGCCTTCGGCCGGAGTGGTGAACGCAGGATCGGTCGCGTGATGACGTCCGATACGCCCCCCGCTCGAATCCTTCAATGCGCGGAAACATGGGCTGGCAACGAAAGGGCCACCAGTCTCATCGAGCTGCCGGGTCTGATTGCCTGGGTGCATTCAACACCGGCGGGACCGGGTGACGCCGGCGGCGATGTCCACTACGTCTCGGTCTGCCCCAGTTGCATCGTCTCCCGTATTGCGCTTGCGGATGTGAGCGGGCATGGACAGGCTGTCGCGGCGCTGGGGGAAACACTTCGAGCGCTGATGGGACGCTATCTTCGCGCGCTCGAACAAGTGGGACTCATGCGCGATCTCAATGAGGCGGTCCGGGAGGAGCTCGACGACGTCCACTACGCCACGATGGTCGCGGTCGGGTGGCATGGCCGCAGAGGCTTGCTCGTGGTGACCAACGCAGGGCACCCGCCGCCACTCTGGTATCGCGCCGCACGCGAGGAATGGAGCTGGCTGGAAACGGGGAAGCCCGTGGAACGAGGGCGGCCCGCCGGTATCCCGCTTGGCCTGATGGCCGACATCAACTACGAGCGATCGTCGTCGAAGCCGAAGTCGGCGACCTGGTGGTGCTGTACAGCGACGGCGTCTCCGAAGCGACCAATCCTGCAGGCGAAGAACTCGGTCGCGAGGCGCTGATGAAGATCGCGCGCGGCCTCGATCACAGCACGGCCGAAGCGTTTGGCACTCAGCTCGACGTCAGCGCTCCACGTCTTTCGGGCTGGCGTCGAGCCCGCCGATGATGTGACCATCATCGTTCTCCAGAGGGTCGCCACCGGGGCTGAGTGAGGCGTCTCGATGCGCTGAGCTCCTGGCACCGGCAAGCGGGGCTCCGGCATCGATCACGATCCACTCCCGATCCACTCGAAGGAGGAAAGGGTATGCCACCCGTTCGACGCGCGCTGGTAGCCGGGGGCACGGGGCTGGTCGGCGCGCGAGCTGCTCAGGCTGCTCGATCAGGACACTCGGTACAGCCATGTGACGAGCCTTGTTCGCCGCGTTGTTGCGGACGCAGGAAAGGTGGAGAACCGAGTGGTGTCGTTCGATGACCTCGAGCGATCCGATCTTCCCGCAGTCGACGACGCGTTCTGCTGTCTCGGAACGACACGCCGCACCGCCGGAAGCGACGCCGCGTTCCGCCATGTCGATCTCGACTATGTGATGGCGTACGCTCGCGCGGCGAAGAAGGCCGGCGCTGCTCGATTCCTCCTCGTCTCGTCTCTTGGCGCGAACCCCGAATCGAGGTTGCTGTACCCGCGGGTGAAGGGCGAAGCCGAGGCGGGAGTACGCTCGCTGGGGTTCTCGGTGGTCGGCATTCTCCGGCCATCGTTCCTGGTGGGAACACGTACCGAGGCACGCCCGGGTGAGAAGACGGCGATTGCGATCGGCCGTCTCCTCGGCCCGCTCATGCTGGGCCCCCTGCGCCGGTACCGCCCTGTCGACGCGCGTGCCGTCGCCAAGGGCCTCGTGTGGCTCGCGTTCAACGCGCCGGAGGGGGTGACCGTGCTGCCGTCGGAAGAGATTGCTGCGATAGTCTCCAGGCGCTGAGATACGCGACGAATCGTCACCCATAGTCCGGCTCGCCGAACGTACACAATTGACGTCGCGACCCCCGCTGTGGCTTCCGGCTTCAGCCGGAAGAATCACCTGTGCGCCGCCGATTCGCCCTGACCTTCGTCCCGGGATGGCCGGCCGAATCGTATCGGCCAGCCGGCGAGACGTTTGCCTGGACGCCTGCGCTCATGGATTGAGGTTCAGGTCGGCGTGTTCCTCGAAGAACACCTTCGTCTGGGTCGTGTAGCTGTAGTCGCAGGTCATGTGGTAGGTGCCGGCGCCGCACTCCTCGGCGTCGGGCATCGCGTGCGTGCCCGACAATCCGGCGATGCCCTGGACCAGGAACCGCCGGAAGGCGGCGGAGGGCAGCGCACCCGCGGCGGCGGAACCTGAATGTGCGCCGCTGCGTCGTCGCCAGGTCGGCGGCGACGTCGAGAAACGGATTCTGCAGGAAGAACACGCCGTTGAGGTTGTTCTTGCCGCGGACGAAATCGCCCGTGTCGTTGATCTCCTGCATCGTGTTGTCCTGATCTCCCGCGAACAGCGCCAGCGGCTTCGGCCGGTAGATTGGAACCACGACGACCATCCCGCCCGGCAACGTAATCGCGTGTGTTCCGGTGCCCCAGATCTCGGGCGCCGCGATCCCCGTGGCATGGCCCTGGTCGCGCTCGTTCTTGCCGCAGGTGGCGACCAGGCTCTCAGGATCGACGTCGATGACCCCATCCAGGTCGTAGTCGCCGCGAGCGCTGTCGCTGCCAAGCGTCTTGGCGACCACGCTGAAGCCGCGGAACAGCGACGCGCGGTAACACGCCAGCATGTAGGTCATCCCGCCCCCGGACGAGAACCCGGTGGCGTATACCTTGCCGGCGTTCAGTTTGGGGAAACGTGCCAGCAACATGGCGCGCAGTTCTTCGACAAACAGCACGTCCGTGAATGTCGCGGGCAGCGACGTGTTCCAGTACGTCCGCGTGGCCCCCGGCGCCGTTGACGACTTCTGTCGCGGGATCGCAGTTCGGGTCGGCGGGACTGGTGCGGAAGGCCATGCCCGCCTGCATCCAGTGGGACTTGCCGTTCCCTCCCGGATTCTCACAGGGGTCCGCGCCGGCCAGCGGTATCGCGAAAGCGTAGTCCTGGTCGAAGTACTCCTCCCACTTGCCGGTGATCATCGCTTCGGGCGTCTGGCTGCCGCCGCCATGGAAGGCAAAGATGAGCGGTATCTTCTGAGTCACGCCGTCGACTGCGTCGTACGTCGCGGGAATGTGCACGTAGAACTGCCGGGCGCGCCCGAACCCATCGACGATAGTGGTGAAGTTCCGCTCGTCGAACATCTGCCTGCCGAGCAGCGGGCGCTGATCGAGCGAGTCGCAGGTCTCCGTGCTGCAGTCGATGCGCGCGACGTCGCGAGCGGCGTGGACGGGCGACATGTGCCACAACATGGCGGCTGCACACAGCGCGGCGCCCGTGAGGAACATGGAGAAGCGGTGACCGATTGGCGGCACATCGGCTGTCTCGACCTGAGTCGGCATGGTGATCCCTCTTTTCCGATTTGAATCGGTGCTGTCGGATCACTCGGCGTCGCATCTGGCTGCGGCCAGGTGCTGACGCGTGTCGCGATCGGTGACCCTATCGATATCAACGCAATACGCGGCGCAATGCGGACATCTCGGGTGCAGAGCGGCCGGCACTGAAGCGCGCGGCGTAAGTCGCCATAGAAGAGGGGTCTTACGACTTCAGATGGGTTGGCGGGGCGATGGAACCGATCGTCGAACAATCTGGCTAACGCGAAGGAGTCGTGCGACCCTTCAACGCAGGAACGTCCTCGGATGTGATTCCCGGGTACCTTTTGAACCCGAGCTTGTATAGCTCCTGTACGTTTGCCTCACCTTCGAAGCAGGCGTCCTCCCAGATCTCGAAACCTTCGCTCGTGTTCCGTGCCAGCATGAACGCGATCGTGAACGGTCGCGTGTACACGAGCGGATCGTCCACGGTAGCTCCGTAAGCGATCGTGTTCCGATCGAGCATTAGGAAGCGCTCGGTCACCTTGGCGCCTTCCGTATAAAACGTACCCGCGCCGGTCCAGGAACACGCGGCCATTGTGGTTGCTGGTTTCGATCACCAGCGTGTTGCCCTCCCACCTGCCGCGGGCGTCCCCGAGCCAGAGCCGGACGTTCGGCGCGATTGCGGACGGCTGTCCATGGTGATGACGCGAAACGCGTGCGCCTCTTCGGACAGGATCGCGATGTTCTCGGGGCTCTGGAGAACCTGGTAGGTCCCCCCCTCATACATATGGCGCGGCACGCCGGACAGGAAGCAGTGCACGTTGTGGTCGATGTACTTGGCTTCGTTCTCTTTTCTCTGGGCTGCCGCCCACGGCTGCAGCGGAAGCTTTCCGTCCGGCGGGTCGACCACGAGGCTCTTTCCCGGCCCGGGAGGAAAATCTCGGCCTCTGCCACGGATTCCCAGCCGCGCGGCGTTGTCCCACGGCACTTCGAGGTCTTCCTTGGCCTCCGTCGCGTGGCTCCAGTAGCCGCTGAAGTCAGGGGTGCCGTTCACGGTCCGAGGGGGATCGAACGCCTTTGCCGTCTGCTGGGCACATCGCCAGAAGAGAGCCGGGTCGTCGGAAGCGCAACGATGTTCCGGCTCGGATGCTTGCGGCGCCGGCGCGGCGGCCGCGCCGGACGTCCCGACCTGGGACGCCTGGCGGGCGGCTGTTCGTGGTGGCAGCACCAACACGGCGGCGGCCACAACTCCCGCGACGCTCAACATGATGAAGCGGCTGCTCATCTCACGTCTCCTAATCAGGC